>CAYTMQ010000008.1:0-163193 GCA_964438995.1 uncultured Chitinophaga sp. | reverse complement strand
ACAACGGCGCGGGATGTCCGCTTCGCTCCCATTTAACTTTTGACTTTTGACTTTTTTGTCTCGCGTTAGCCCCCTAAATCCTAAATCCTAATTCCTATCCCCTTTTTTTGACTTTTAACTTTTAACTTTTGACTTTTCAATATGTTCATAACAAATCCAAAAAGTGTTTTTTCTTTGCAGTTTAGAATTTGCATCATCTGCAGATTTATTTTTAATAAGACATTGTGTAAATGAATCACCCACCGTACTTGGATAAGTTGAACGATGTTCAACGCGAAGCTGCTATGAATATTAATGGACCAGTCATGATCATTGCTGGTGCCGGCTCTGGAAAAACTAGGGTACTAACTTACCGTATTGCTCACATCATCAAACAAGGTAATGATGCGTTTAATATTCTGGCGCTTACCTTCACCAATAAAGCGGCAAGGGAAATGAAAGAGCGTATCGAAAAGGTTGTAGGCGGCGACGCAAGAAACATTTGGATGGGCACCTTTCACAGTGTGTTTGCAAAAATTTTAAGAATTGAAGCTGAAAAAATTGGCTATCCACGTGATTTCACAATTTACGATACAGATGATGCCAAAAGTTTGATTAAAACCATTCTCAAAGAAATGAACCTCGATGAGAAATTGTACAAACCTGGTTTAGTGTACAACAGAATATCCAACTCTAAAAACAACTTAATAACACACAAAGAATACATCAAAATTCCAGATTTAATGGAAGCAGACGCTTCAACTGGTAGACCGTTGATTTCGAAAATATTTGAGATATACCAAGCCAGATGTTACAAAGCTGGTGCTATGGATTTTGACGACCTTTTACTCAACACACACCGCCTGTTTAAAGAGCATGCTGATGTGTTGTATAAGTATCAACACAAGTTCAAATACATCATGGTAGATGAGTATCAAGATACCAATTTGTGCCAGTACATGATAGTAAAAAGTTTGGCCAATATGTACGAAAATATTTGTGTAGTAGGTGACGATTCTCAAAGTATTTATAGTTTTAGAGGAGCTAACATCCAGAACATTTTGAATTTTGAAAAAGACTATCCAGATTTAAAGGTGTTTAAGTTGGAGCACAATTATAGAAGTACAGCAAATATTGTCAATGCCAGTACGTCTATCATTGCCAATAACAAAGAAAAACTAGAAAAGAAAATTTATACCGATAATCCGGATGGTGATAAAATCAGCGTTTTGAGATTGCCTAGCGATAACGAAGAAGGAAAAGCGGTAGCTCAGAGTATTTTCGAAGAGAAAAATCAAAGACGATTAAACAATTCTGATTTTGCAATTTTATACAGAACCAATGCTCAGAGTAGAGCATTCGAAGAATCGTTGCGCAAAAACAACATCAAGTATAAAGTGTATGGAGGCATTAGCTTTTACCAAAGAAAAGAAGTAAAAGATTTGATTGCCTATTTGCGTTTGGTAGTGAATCCAAACGATGAAGAAGCATTAAAGAGAATCATCAATTATCCTGCAAGAAAAATTGGCGCAACCACCATTGATAAATTGGTTGTATTGGCAGCAGAAAACGATGTGCCAGTAATGGAGATTGTAAAAAATGCACACATGTTCCCGATATTGGGAAGTGCAGTTCCACACATCAGAGATTTCAACATCATGATACAAAGTTTTCAAACCATGTTGAAATCAAAAAATGCCTATGAAATAGCAGAGTACGTCGCCAAACAATCGACACTACTAAAGACCTTGTACGAAGATAAAACTGTAGAAGGTGTTTCTAAATACGAGAACATTGTTGAATTGTTAAATGGTATCAAAGAATTTACAGAAGATGATACCAACGAAAGTGAAAAGACACTATCAGCCTTTTTAGTGGATGTGGCTTTGTATACAGATGCCGATAAGGACGATGATGGTGAAGACAAGGTGACAATGATGACGATTCATAGTAGTAAAGGACTGGAATTTAAACACGTGTATGTGGTGGGTTTAGAAGAAAATTTATTTCCTAGCCAGCTAAGTTTAAGCAGTCGCCAAGAACTAGAAGAGGAGAGAAGATTGTTTTATGTAGCTATAACGAGAGCTGAAGAAAAATTGACATTATCATATGCAACTTCTCGATTTAAATATGGCAATTTGATACCATGCGAACCGAGTAGATTCTTAGACGAAATAGATGCTAAGTATTTAGATATGTCAGCTGTTCCAAATACAAGAATGCAGCAAGAACAGATGTTCAAACCTAAAGAGAAATCGTTTGGAACAGGATATGGCATGAATGTAGGTAAATCGGTTGTTAAACCTTTACCACAAATCAAAGTATCTGAAAATTTCGCACCAAGTGATTCTAGTTTGATTGCAGAAGGTCAAACCGTAGAGCATCAAAGATTTGGCATGGGAACAGTAATAAAACTTGAGGACAGTGGCGATAACAAAAAGGCCTTAATCAATTTTTCGGATGTTGGTCAAAAGACCTTAGTACTCAAATTCGCCAAATTAATGATTCATTCGTAAAAAATAATACCTTTGCAGCATGAGAAAATACATCAGTGTTTTAATTATTTTAATCAGTGTAAACGCACAAGCACAATTGAATCCAGTGCTAAAAAACAGAAGAGGCATGCCGATTTTACCTCAACAAGGTGAATATTGTATCGGTTTTGGTGCCAATCCATTTTTGAACTATTTCGGTAACATGTTCAACGGTTCTAATGGCAACGCATCGCCCTCACCATCATTCGTTTTACCCAACAAAATGTTGTTTGGTAAATTCATGAAAACAAATGACAAAGCATACAGAGCGAGTTTCCGATTTGCTGTCAACAGCGATATAACATCACAAAATGTAAAAGACATGAAGCCTGGTGCAGATGTTAACGCTACAGTTGTAGATCAGCAAAAAGTCTCAAGTTCGTTTTTTGGTATTGGCTTGGGAATTGAGAAAAGAAAAGGCATGGGCAGAATTCAGGGTATTTATGGCGCTGAAGCTGTAATTAGCTATAATTCAGGCAATAACATGAAATACGAGTATGGAAATGGATTGGAAAATTTGGACACTGGCGTTATAAGAGTTAAAAAAGTAAAGGCATCTTCCTTATTTTCAATAGGTTTGAGGGGTTTTGTGGGTGTGGAATACTTTATAGCCCCAAAATTTTCAATTGGAGCAGAGTTGGGTTACGGACCGACAATTGGGTTCAGAAGTGTATCTGAGAGTACCACCGAACAGTATGATTTTACTGCATCTGCGACAAAAGAGGATACCAAATCATTGTCACCAAGAAACACCAATTTCTCACTAGATACGGACAATTACAATGGTATTTTGAAAATGCTCTTTTATTTTTAATATCAAAAAACCTTTGAGATTGACATATTTTGCTTATATTTGCACAAAAATTATCTATACATAAAATGAAAAAACTTAAAAATCTTTGGATCATCGTTGCCGGAGTTATCATTGCATTAAGTTCATGTTACAAAGAAGGTCCTAAAATTTCTTTTAACACTAAGAGAGACAGATTGGCTAACGAGTGGATTTGCACTGGTTACACAGTAGATGGTACTGATAACGATTCTTTAAAGAAATCTTTCTATGTTGGTGATTCTTTAACGCTTGTATTCAACATTACCAGAAACAACTCATACGGCATGAACATGCAGTACACTAAAGAGTATTCTGAAAAGAACAACAATGCTTTGTACAATCAAAAAGCCAACTTCACAACCAAGCATTACATCGACATCATGGGCGATTTAACTGAAAATAACGTGTTGTACCAACAAATCAGCAATGGTGGTAAATGGTCTTTCATCGATAAGTTCAGAAAAGTTCAGTTCTCTAACCCAATGGGTGACTTGTCAGTAGCTGATGGTCAAAAATTATTCACAGCAGATGTTGTGATGTTAAAGAACAAAAACCTTAAGTTAAAATACGATTTAAACGGTAAATCTCATACTTTAACTTTAGAGCCTCTTAACAAAGAAATCATTAAGTAATAACGATCAATAATATTTAAAAGTCCCGAACCAGTTTCGGGATTTTTTTTTGTCATTTTTTTCAATACCTTTGAACAAGGAAATATGTCTGATTTATTCCAATACAATACCCAATCCAAAAAACTTATTATTTCTGAATACGGTCGCTCTTTTCAAAATATGGTTGAGCATGTCTTATCTATTGCAGATAGAGACAAAAGACTGAAAATGGCAGAAGCTCTAATCTCTGTGATGGAGATATTAAACCCTAGTGTTAAAGAACAGTCAGATTACAAACAAAAGTTATGGGACCACCTTTACATCATTTCTGAATTTAAGTTGGATGTTGACGGTCCTTATCCTGCACCTGAACAAACCAAAATTCATCAAAAACCTGAAAAGGTTGAATACCCTACATTGCCAATTAAGTTCCGTTTTTATGGTAGAAATTTGCAATTCATGGTCAATAAAGCAACCTCTATTGAAAACCCTGAATTGAAAGCGGAATTCTTAAACCTGTTGGCTTCGTTTATGACAAATTCTTCAAGAAATTGGAACAACGAAAACCTCAGTAACCAACAATTGGCAGAACACTTAGAAGCTCTATCTCAAAATAAGCTGAAAGTGAATCCAGAAGAACTTGAAATTACGTTGGAGCAGCGCAAGAAGAAATTCTATAAGCACAATAACAACAACAATAACAACAATGGCAAGTTCCACAACAAGAAAAAATTCAACAACCATAAGAAATAAAACGTTCTAACAATGGGAACATTTAGAGTTACAGGAGGCAAGAAGCTTAGTGGGGAGATTGTACCTCAGGGCGCCAAAAATGAAGCTTTACAAATACTCTCAGCAGTATTGCTTACAGATCAAGAAGTAACAGTCAAAAACATTCCAGAAATAAGGGATGTGATGAAACTAATAGAATTACTTGGCGAATTAGGTGTTAAAGTCACTAAAGTGAGTCAAGGCGTTTATACATTCAAGGCCGATAATATCAATCTAGATTACCTCAATTCTAATGAATTCAAATCTAAAGGAGCATCTTTAAGAGGCTCTATCATGATTATTGGTCCGCTGCTCGCCAGATTCGGAAAAGGTTACATCCCTAGTCCGGGTGGTGATAAAATTGGAAGACGTCGTTTGGATACCCACTTTATCGGTTTTATGAAACTAGGTGCTAAGTTCGAATATCTTCCTAACGATCAGTTCTACAAAGTTAGTACTGAAAGCGGCAGATTGAAAGGCACCTATATGTTGTTGGATGAAGCGTCTGTTACAGGTACAGCAAATATCTTAATGGCAGCTGCTTTAGCAGAAGGTACAACTACCATCTACAATGCAGCATGCGAACCATACTTGCAACAATTGTGTAAAATGCTCAACAGAATGGGCGCTAAAATTACAGGAATAGGTAGTAATTTGCTCACTATTGAAGGTGTTGAATCTCTTGGCGGAACAGAACATACCATGCTGCCAGATATGATAGAAATTGGCAGTTTCATTGGCTTAGCAGCTATGACTGAAAGTGAAATCACCATTAAAAACTGTCAAATTCCTGAATTGGGGATCATTCCAGATACCTTCAAAAGACTTGGAATCCAAATGGAGTATAGAGGAGATGACATCCATATTCCATCTCAAAAACACTATGAGATAGAATCGTTTATTGATGGAAGTATTCTTACAATTGCCGATGCGCCTTGGCCTGGTTTTACGCCAGATTTGATAAGCATCGTTTTGGTAACTGCAACTCAAGCTAGAGGCAATGTTTTGATTCATCAAAAAATGTTTGAAAGCAGATTGTTTTTTGTAGACAATCTAATTGATATGGGTGCTAAAATTATTTTATGCGATCCTCATAGAGCAAACATCATGGGTTTGGATAAAAAAATACCTTTAAAAGGCATTACCATGAGTTCTCCTGATATTAGAGCCGGTGTTGCAATGTTGATTGCTGCCATGAGTGCTAATGGAGTAAGCACAATTAAGAATATTGAACAGATAGATAGAGGATATCAATTCATCGATACCAGATTGAATAATATTGGTGCGGAAATTGTAAGATTAGATTAAAAGACTAATCAAATGACCAAGTCAAGAATTTTCATAGGGTGTTTAAGTGCTTTAGTTTTGTTAGCACTAGCGGCATTTAAACCAGCTGCAGAATCAAAAATAACGCCTACAAAAGTATTTGCCGACACCTTGGATTTAAGCAAATTCAAGGGTAAAATAGTGGTATTGAATTTTTGGGCTTCTTGGTCAAAGATAAGTCGAACTGAAAATAAAAACATTGTCCGTGTTTATCAGAAATACAGACAAAATTCTAAACTGGCATTCGCAAGTGTTTCATTGGATATCGATGAGAAAAGCTGGAAAACAGCCATCGATGAAGATGAAATGGTGTGGGCCGATCACGTGTGTGATTTTAAGAAATACGCATCTCCAATCGCCATTCAATATGGTGTTACCACTTTACCTAAATTAATTCTGATTGACAAAACAGGTAAAGTACATGTAACGGCCTCAAAAATGAGCGACATTGAAGCTACCTTAGATAGCTTGATGAAACAGTAGTCCGCCAACTTGTCATATTTTGTTGATTGGCAACGTTTTTGACAAAGAAAGCGTGTATGACCGACGAACAAAACAAAGTACAAGATTCTGAAGAAACATTGGACAATAAAGAGACAGTTGAAAATGTCGAAAGTGCAGATAAAACTGTTCAAGAAGAAGTATCAGAAATAGATGCATTAAAAGCGCAGTTGTCTGAAGCCAATGATAAATTTTTACGTCTTTATGCCGAGTTCGATAATTACAAACGCAGAACCATGAAAGAAAAGTCAGAAATTCTGCAAACTGCCGGTAAAGATGTCATGTTGGCATTATTGCCAGTAATAGATGACTTTGAGAGAGCTCAAAAGGCCTCTGAAACAGTGGAAGATTTAAATGCTTACAAAGAAGGCATTCAACTCATTCATCACAAATTCAACTCTATTCTTCAGGCAAGAGGATTAAAAGCTGTTGAAAGCATTGGAAATGATTTTAATGTTGATTTACATGAAGCCATCACCAATATCCCTGCTCCAACAGAAGATATGAAAGGCAAAGTAATCGACGAAACAGAAAAAGGATATACATTAAATGGTCACGTCATTCGCTTTGCGAAAGTGATTGTTGGAGAATAATACTAAATTAAAGTGGCTAAAAGAGATTTTTACGATATATTAGAAGTAAGCAAGAGTGCTTCTGCTGATGAAATAAAGAAGGCCTATAGAAAAATGGCCATCAAATACCATCCTGATAAAAACCCAGGAGATAAAGCAGCTGAAGAGAAATTCAAAGAAGCAGCAGAAGCTTATGAAGTGTTGAGCGATCCTCAAAAGAAACAGCGCTACGACCAATATGGTCATGCCGGTATGGGCAATGGTGGCGGAGGTTTCAACGGTGGAGGTATGAACATGGACGACATCTTTAGTCAGTTCGGGGATATCTTTGGTGGTGGAGGATTTGGAGATTTCTTCGGTGGTTCATCTGGAAGAAACGGAAGAACCAGAGCCAATGTTGGTAGCAACATTAGAATCAAATTAAAGATGTCTTATGCCGATATCAGAAATGGTGTCGAAAAGAAAATCAAATACAGAAAATTAGTTGTAGCAAAAGGTACTACTTTCAAAGAATGTACAACTTGTAAAGGTGCTGGACAGGTAAATAGAGTTACTCAAACTTTCCTTGGCCATATGCAAACAGTTAGTGCATGTCCAACTTGCGGCGGAAGCGGTAAAATTGTTGGTTCTCGTCCTGCTGGAGCGAACGAACAAGGATTGGTATACGAAGAGATTGAAACAACTTTAAAGATACCAGCTGGTGTTCAAGAAGGAATGCAATTGTCCATCAGTGGCAAAGGTAACGCTGCTCCGGGTGGAGGAATCGATGGCGATTTGTTGATTCTGATTGAAGAAGAAAAACATCCTGAATTAGAACGTCAAGATGCACACGTTGTTTACAACCTTGCTATTTCAGTAATTGATGCAGTGTTAGGTTGCAGTGTTGAAGTACCTACCATAGATGGCAAAGCTAAAATCACGATAGAACCAGGAACTCAAAGTGGCAAAATGTTGCGACTTAGAGGTAAAGGATTTCCAGAAGTGAATGGGTATCATACAGGAGACCAATTGATCATTGTACACGTTTGGATACCAAAGAAAATTAGTTCAGAAGAAACCGAATTGCTTAAGAAGCTTCGCGATTCAGAGAACTTCTCATCCAAGAATGCAAAAAAAGAAAAAGGATTTTTCGATAAAGTAAAAGACTGGTTTTAAACCGGTCTTTTTTTTCAACCATGTAAGGTTGAATGGAAGAGGTTGAAATTATTCAGCCCACACCTGCACCAAATGGTTCAATGTCTCTACAGCTTTCTCCATGTCTTGAACACTTACATACTCGCGACGCGAATGAATCGCCATTTCGCCTGTAAATATGTTTGGACATGGCATACCCATAAACGATAATCTTGAGCCATCAGTGCCGCCGCGAATACTTTCTATTACAGGGTTTAATCCGGCTCTTCTATATGCTTCTTCAGCATTCGACATAACAAAAGGATATTGATCCAACATCTCTTTCATGTTTCTGTATTGTTCTTTGAATACTGCAGTATAGGTGGCGCCAGGGAATGCCTCACATGCGGCTTTAGCATATTGTTCTAATCTTGCTTCATGTTCAGCAAGTTTAGCTGTTACAAAATCTCTTACTATAAATTGAATGGTCGCTTTTTCAACAGCAGCTTCGAAATGAACTGCATGCACAAATCCTTCCATGCCTGAAGTTGACTCAGGGCACCAAGTATCTTTAGGCAAAGCATTCATAAAATGAGATGCCACTTTAATGGCTGATACCATTTTACCTTTAGCATAACCTGGATGCGCACTAATGCCTTCAAAAGTAATAATAGCACCATCTGCTGAGAATGATTCACCTTCTAAAACACCGCGCGGACCGCCATCAAGCGTATATCCAAATTGTGCGCCTAGTTTAGCCATATCTACTTTGTTAACACCACGACCTATCTCTTCATCTGGGGTGAATAATATTCTGATTTTACCATGAGGAATTTCTGGATGTTGCATCATATAATGAGCAAAATCCATGATGATAGCCACACCCGCTTTGTCGTCAGCACCCAACAATGTTTTACCTGATGCTGTAATGATATCATCTCCAATTCTTTCTTTTAAGTATGGATGGTCTTCAGTGGTTAAAAACAAATCGGCTGCATCAGGATATGCAATAGGAGAGCCATCGTATTTGGCAATCAATCTTGGTTTTACATTTGCCCCAGTAACATCTGGAGCAGTGTCTACGTGCGAACAAAAACAAATCACAGGCACATCTTTATCTATTGTAGCTGGAATTGTAGCGTAAACGTAGCCATGTTCGTCTAACTCAGCATCTGCAATACCAATGGCTTTTAATTCTTCGACTAGAACTCTGCTCAAATCCTTTTGTTTCATAGAAGAAGGTTGGGTATCTGAGTTTGGGTCTGCTTCAGTGTCTATTTGCACATAGCGCATAAATCGCTCGGCCGCGGTGTGTTTATAATCTTGAATCGACATATTAGATTTTTAAACTACAAACCTAAACTAATTTGTAATTTTTTAAATAATAATTGTATATTCGTTTAAAAGAAAATTATTCTATGAAAAAATATTTAATTGTTACGTTGTTGTTTTTATCTGCAACTAACCACTTATCAGCCCAGTATTTCAAGTATTTTACAGCCAATCAATCTATAAAATTACTCAATCCAGCCTATGTTGCTGGCGATTCAAATATTGACGTTTCGATTAATAAAATATACGCTTATCAAAGTCAACAAAATTTTGGTCAAACCATCATTTACTCATTTGGTAACGAACCTAATGCTATTATTGCACTACAGAATTCATCTAGTATAAATATCGAACAGGGTTTGTTTGCAAAATGTTTCAATTTGCCAAAGTCTATTAAATCAGGAATAATGTTGTCTTATGAAAGAGAAAGAACCGATTTGTATATGAGGCGAAACATATTGGGGTTAAGTAATGCCTACCAATTTAAACTTGGCAGAGGTAACCTCGGAATTGGATATTCACTACAAGTAAATTTGGATAGGAGTGATGATATAAATTTAAAAGATAATTACGGTGAAGTGTATGGCGTTTATGGCATTGATAGAAACTACATTAACCATTCACTTGGACTAAATTATAAGTCAAACAATCAAAAATTAGATTTTGGAATTGCCATTAACAACCTTTTTAAATCAAACTATAGTTCGTTACCTCAAGCCACTAAAAATGGACCATTTAATCCAATGACATTTACTTATATTACAGTAGATAACAGAAGAACATTGATTGCAAATTTAAGATTTGAAAAAAGTTTGAATAGACAATTTAAATTAAATTCGGATATTAGAATTGGTAGAATTGGTAAAGGTATTGACGAAGAACTGCCTTCGTTTAACACTATTGTGCAAGTGCAATCCATTTGCTCTTACAAAAGCATAGGCTTAGGGTTAAATTATAGCACCAACAATTCAAATGACCAATTGTTAGGCTTTAATTTTCAATATAAAATAAAAGGATTACAACTAATGTATAGTTATAGATTAACTCCTACAAAAATACTAACAGTATCTTCTGGAACACACGAATTTGGAATACGTTACAAACTTTAAATTATTTATACGCAACAGCCTTCGCTGCTTCAACAATCTTAGCGACACTTGGCAAGTATGCTTCAACAAGTGTTGATGCATAAGGAAGTGGAACGTCTAAAGAAGTTACTCTTCTAATAGGAGCATCTAAATAATCGAATGCATGTTTTTGCACTTGGTAGGTGATTTCAGAGCTGATAGATGCCAATGGCCATGCCTCCTCAACTATAACAATTCTATTGGTTTTTTTAACCGAATTGATGATGGTTTCGTGGTCTAATGGTCTAACAGTTCTCAAATCTATTACTTCAGCATTGATGCCTTGTTCTTGTAAAGCTTGAACTGCCTCGTTAACGCGCAACATCATTTTTCCGAAAGACACTATTGTTACATCTGTACCTTCTTTTACAACATGTGCTTTGCCCAATTCCAAAACGTATTCTTCTTCTGGCACTTCACCTTTGTGACCATACATTTGTTCACTTTCCATAAAGATGATAGGGTTACCATCTCTGATGGATGCTTTCAACAAACCTTTTGCATCATATGGATTTGAAGGTACTACAACTTTCAATCCTGGGGTATTGGCGTACCAATTTTCGAAGTTCTGTGAGTGTTGAGCGCCTAACTGACCGGCACTACCTGTTGGTCCTCTAAATACCATGTGGCATTTGTATTGACCAGCGCTCATGCTGTTCATTTTAGCAGCACTGTTAATTACCTGATCGATGGCTACCAATGAGAAATTGAAGGTCATAAACTCTACGATAGGAATCAAGCCATTCATAGCTGCACCTACTGCAATACCTGCAAAACCCAATTCAGCAATTGGAGTATCTATCACACGTTTAGCACCAAATTCAGCTAACATGCCTTGACTTACTTTGTATGCACCATTGTATTCGGCTACTTCTTCACCCATTAAAAAAATGCGTTCATTTCTGCGCATTTCTTCACTCATGGCTTCTCTTAGGGCTTCACGAAATTGAATTTCTCTCATTGTAAAAATCGTCTAATGAACGGCAAAAATAGTCTTTTAACCCCAATTACAAAAACAAACAATGCTCTTTTTAAACTCTTGTAGATGGGAATAATTTTAAGGGTTTTCTGCTAATGTAAATTTCTTGTAATACCTTTGCGGCCCTTATGGCAAAAAACAAACTCAAGAAATTTGGAGAATATGAGTCGTTTTCAAACACTTTTGATGCTCGCAACCAACTAAAAGGCAAGTGGCATTCTGAAGTATTTAAAAACAATCATCCAATTACACTTGAACTTGCTTGTGGTAGAGGAGAGTATACTGTTGGTTTGGCAAAAATGTACCCCGACCGCAACTTTGTTGGTATCGATGTTAAAGCCTCTAGAATGTGGCAAGGTGCCAAGTTTGCCCTAGAAAATAACTTGCCTAATGTGGCTTTTATTCGCATCCAAATCGATTTCTTAAACGATTATTTTGCAGATGGTGAAGTTGACGAAATTTGGATTACCTTTCCCGACCCTCAACCTCAGAAACCAAGAGAAAAACAACGATTGACTTCACCTAAGTTTATTGGAAAATACTTCACTTTATTGGGTAAAAACAAAGCCATCAACTTAAAAACAGATAGCGATTTCTTGTTTGCTTACACTCTTAAAACTTTAGAACCTATTCCCGTTCAAATCAAAGAATTGTTGTTGAATATCGACGAGAAGGACGACCTTCAGGATGAACTTAAAATTCAAACGTATTACGAAAAGATGTGGCGCGAAAAAGGCATCATCATCAAGTACATTCGATTTGTGTTTGTTTAATTGTTCTCGAATTGCTCTAAATAATCGGTCCAAACACTTTGATTGCGCGTGCCAGGAACCAATTCTGTCTCTCCAACAATTGAAATGCCATCTAGTACATTTGCATCTTCTTCAAACGATGTTATTTGCAGAATACATGGTTGCTGATACCTAGCTTTTAACTCATCGTATACAGCGATGTCATTAGTTAGCAAAAGGTCTGCTTTTGATATACAGTTCACATCTTCTAAAGAGCTAACATGAACTATCGTTTTAAATCCTTTGTCAAAGATGCTCATTTCACTGTAATTTGACGGAATCTGAATCACATTAAACTGTAATTGTTTGGCGAAATCCGAAATCCACTCAACAGGCTGTAATCCAAATTCGCCAACAACGGTTGGACCGTTAATCCAGCCAATAATCGACTTAGCTTGATTAGGGTCGATGTACAATGCATTATTTGGATCGAAATTGAATCCTATAAAATCTGCCCACATACCAGCGGCATAGCGTGCATCTGAAAGATTAGTGATACTAGAAAATTTTAATATGAAAGGGTAATTCATTAGTTGAATTTGATGGCTTTAACTGGGTCTATTTTATTAATTAATCTAACTGGTAACAAAAGTGATAATAAACATACCACAATAGTGCCAACATTTACTAAAAGCAAATGAACAATATTCAAACTGATTGGAACTGAAGTCAAATAGTATGTTTCCTGACTAAGTGATATGATTTTATAGTGTTCTTGAATCAAACACAAGCCTATACCTAAGATGTTGCCAAAGAGCAAACCTAAGAATAGAATGTAAGCTGCATGGTTTAAGAAAATGCGTTTGATTAAACTGTTTCTACTGCCTAATGCTTTTAACACTCCAACCATATTGGTTCTTTCGATGATTAGAATCAAAAGAGCAGTCATCATATTGATACAAGCAACAATGATCATTAAAGTTAGAATAATGGTAATGTTTTGATCGAGATAACCCAACCATTCAAAAATTTGAGGGTTCAATTGCACCAAGCTTTCGGCATTTAAACTATGTGGCAATTGTTTATTGACTTTCTTAGTGATGCTTTTAAGTTGATTAAAATCTTTGGTCTGTACTTCGTAATGGGTAATTTCTTTGCGATTGTTGGCAAAAATTCTTTGCATCTCGCGCAAGCTGCCAACAATATACAGTTGGTCGTTTTCTTCTAAGCCAGTTTCATAGATGCCAGTAACGGTACAAGGAATTACGCGCACAGGCTCGTTAATGAAATAAATCCTAGCGATGTCACCAGTATCCAACTTCAATTTATCAGAAATGATTTTTGAGATAAGGATTTCTCGCTTTCTCAAGCTATCACCAACCGAGGGTAAAGAACCACGAATCAATTGCTTTTTTAAATAAGAAAAATTGTAATCACCGTCAACGCCTTTAAAAACGATGCCTTCAAGTTCTTCATTGGCTTTGATGATGCCTGGACGAGATAAAACGGAAGCAACATCATTGATGTCTTCGTATTTTAGCAATGATTGTTTGAGCGGTAAAGAATCGTTGAATTGTATGTAATCAAAATTACCACTTGTGCCAGTAGAGTGGATTTCTATTTGTCCATTGAAGCCGATGACTTTCTCTGTGATTTGTTCTTTGTACCCAACTACGATAGCGATGGCTACAATCATAACCGCAACACTAAGTCCTGCGCCAATCCATGCCAATCTAATAATAAGAGAGGCAAACGATTTGAACTTGCCTAAAGCAAGTCGGTTAGCTATAAAAAGACTTAAGCGCAACAGTGTGCGAAAATACAAATATCTCTTGGCTTAATCGAAAGAAAAATTACTTAGTATTTTCTGCCTTTCCATGTGTTTCCTGTTGGCCAGAAAAAGTGCAAGGCAGTTCTAGGAATCATATAAAACAAATACAGTTCATAGGTCAGCACTGCTATCGGATGTTCTATTTTGAGCGTTAGATGTCTGTGAATTTGTAAAAATTGGAACAATTGAATAAAGTCTTTGATTAAGAACAAAATCAATGCAATTTTAAATTGCGTGAAGAATAGTATTGGCAAAGCGAAATACCAAGCACCAAAAATAAAAATCATGATGTGGTAGTAAAATGGTAAATCCCAACCACCTACTAACCAGCGTTTGCGTTGTTTCAATATGGCTTTAATGGTTGTCAATGGTTTTGAATAGACCATAGAATCCATATTGAGTTTTTGGATGGTTTTAAATCCTAAAGTTTTTACAGATTTATAAAGGGCGTAATCTTCAGTAATTGAAAATGGTATTTTTTCATATCCGCCAGTTGCCTTGTAAGCTTTCGCAGATACGCCCATATTGTTTCCAACTACAGTTAAGTTTCGTCCAATAGAGGCAAAGCTGTGGATGATGCCCATAAAATAGAGCCAATCTACTTGCTGATACTGTTCAAGTAATTTAGTTGCCTTTATATTGGTTGTGCCTCCTGTCATGTCTGCATTGTTATTGACCATGGTGCTGACCATAGTAATGGCCCAATTCGGTCCCACTTCAATATCTGCATCTGTTATTAAAAAGTAATCTCCTTTAGCGGCATTAGCGAGTACGGCTAGAACCCTTGCTTTACCTTTGGTAATGGGATATTCACTGCCTTGTAAATTGATGAGTTTGAATTTAGGTTTGTCTTTAATGAAACTCTCAATCAGCATCTGAGTGTAATCAGTACTCATATCATTGCCAATGATAATTTCTATTTTACCTTCAGGGTATTTTAAGTTGTTAAGAGATTTAAGACAATCTACAATATTATCAGCTTCATTTCTAGCTGCTACCAATATTGATACAGTAGGTAATTGATCATTGTCTAATGTTTTTTCATCATTCGATTTCATTCTCGAAATGACAAATAAATACATGACTTGTATTAGCATGTACAAGCTGCAAATAATCAAAGAAATGTTAACCAATAAATTTATAAAGCCTTGCATGTATAACCATTAATTTTTAAAAACTCTAGGTATCTAGGTAAAATATATTTCAAGTTGCTTTCAGCTTTCACTGAATCATGAAATACAACAATCGAACCCTCTTTAGTGTTTTCTTTTAGTCCAAGTAATGCTTTTTCTTTATCTAGTTTTTGGTCAAAATCGCAAGACAGAATACTCCACATAATAATTTTATACTTGTGTTTGAGTTTTTGTATTTGTTTCCATTTTATTTGACCATAAGGTGGTCTAAATAAGTTAGTTGTGAAATATTCTTCACAGGCTTCAATATCAGATATGTAATTATATGTTGATGATTTCCAGCCTTTTATGTGATGCATGGTATGGTTTCCTATAGAATGGCCTTTTGATTGGGTAAATGTCAGAGTATCAGGATATTTGCGTGCATTGTCTCCTACAACAAAAAAACTGGCTTTCATATCATTTTGCTCTAGCAGTTCTACAACCCATTTCGTGATTTCTGGATGTGGCCCATCATCAAACGTTAGATAAACAACTTTGTCAACTTCTGGTAATTGCCAAGTTAATGACGGAAACAAAGTTTTGAGCCACCTAGGAATTGTTTGATACCAAAGCACATTGGCAAAGATAATTGAAGTATTGAATTAGTCAATTTTTTTTCTACGAATTAACAATCTTATAACCTTTGATAATCAATGTCTTAACTTTGTGGGGATTTGTACTGTTTTTTTTGTTAATAATTGAAAAACAGCAAAATGTGAATGGTTATTTTATTGAAGGATTCTGAGCTGACTTCAATTGATATGTTGAAATGTCATCAATCTAATGGACTATTTTCTGTTTTTTTGGACTCTTTTTTTATTGATATTTATACCTCATTGGTATTTTTTCCTAACTTAAAATTAACCTAAAAAAAACATTTCGACTACATCTTCTAATGTAAGTGCTTGTAATTTTGCACCTATATGAAAGTGTTTATTTCTGTTCTTGTAATAACAATTATTGCAGCATCTTGTAACCAATCAAATACCAATTCTAAAACTGCAGATTGGAAAACGGATTCGATGGAAATGGTTAAGTTATACGGACCAAAACCAAGTCAAGAAATTGTGTTAGATGCATTGATGCCTTTTATCGCAAAAAAGCACGATTCAATCCCAAATGCGAAAAGATTTGATGTTGCTTACAAGGTTTATTATGAAGCTCAGAAATCTGAACGACAATACAAGATTCTTTACAGTGGTATTGCAAAGGATTCTTCGCATGTCTTAATGGTTAGCAGATTAGAGCCAAGCATTAAGAACGATAAGTATGCTTCTGTTTGTATAAAATATAAGTTAAATAGCTCTGGAACAGTTGATACATCTACATATGAAGAATTGTTTTGGACATGGAAAATGTTAATGAACGATTTATATCCTAAGTCAGCCAAGCTTTTTCGAAAAGTCATTAACAACGAAGATTTAAACAAGTATTATCCAGGCGAAGGCAGAGAAGAATACATCATGTTTCCGGATGGAAATGCCTATTTCGATAAATCATCTAAAACTTGGAAAACCAAAGGAACATTGTAAACATATTTTTCGGAAAGCTCTAGTACCCTTGATTTATCTAGAGTCTAGCAATATGTAGAGTGTGTATTTCTCTATTTCTGTAGGGTTTGTTTTTAATTCAATAAACCGTATTTTTGCCCACTTTAAGAACCAAATTTTAAACAGTCATTCATGGGAATATTTAACGACATCGAACAGGGCAACAAATCAATTGCAGTCATCGGTCTTGGATACGTAGGATTACCTTTAGCGCTTGAGTTTTCAAGAAAGTATAAAGTAGTTGGATTTGATATCAACCCTAAAAGAGTTGAGATGCTAAGAAGAAATGAGGATCCTAGCAAAGAAGTAGAAGCTCATGAATTTGAAGGATGTAACATTACATTCAGCCACAATCTTGATGATATCAAATCTTGCAATTTTTACATAGTGGCTGTGCCAACCCCAATTGATGAGGGAAAAAATCCAGATTTAAAACCTTTAATTGGTGCTTCGAGAACTGTCGGAAAAGTAATTAAGAAAGGTGATTATGTGGTGTTCGAGTCTACTGTTTATCCTGGATGTACAGAGGAAGATTGTATTCCAGTGATTGAGAAAGAAAGTGGTTTGAAATTCAATGCCGACTTTAAAGTTGGGTATTCTCCAGAGCGCATCAATCCTGGTGATAAAGTCAATACTTTAACCAAAATCTTAAAGATAGTGTCTGGAAGTGATGCTGAAAGTTTAGAAGAAATTGCAGCATTATATGGTTCTATCATCAAAGCAGGTATCCATAAAGCGCCAACTTTAAAAGTTGCTGAAGCGGCTAAAATCATAGAAAATACTCAAAGAGATTTAAACATCTCTCTGATGAATGAGTTGAGTTTGATTTTCGATAAAATGAACATCAATACTTATGATGTTATCGAGGCTGCTGGAACTAAATGGAATTTCTTGAAGTTTAGCCCAGGACTTGTTGGTGGTCACTGTATCGGTGTAGATCCATACTACTTAACGTATAAAGCAACTGAACTTGGTTTACATCCTCGTGTTATAGCAGCAGGTCGTTTTACTAATGACATGATGGGGGCTCACATTGCAAAAGTTGCCATCAAAAAATTAATCAACAACGATAAAAAAATTAAGGACTCTAAAATCTTAATTCTAGGCGCAACTTTTAAAGAAGATGTTGCCGACATCAGAAACTCTAAAATTGTAGACATCGTTAAAGAACTTCAAAGTTATAGCGTTAATGTAGAGGTTGTAGACCCTAGAGCAGACGCTGAAGAAGTATTCGAAGAATACGGTTTTCACTTAGCAAAAGAAATTGGGAAAAATTACGATGGTATCATCGTTGCCGTTAGTCACCTCGAATACAAAGGCCTGAATGAAGCATATTTCAAATCTATTTGTAACGATAAATCTTTTGTATTAGACCTTAAAGGTTTGTACAGAGGAAGCTTCAATTCAATGGAATATTGGAGTTTGTAATTTGTGGTAACAATTGTTTTGCTAAAGCTTTAAAAATTAAGCTTTCACATCATTTAAATCTATAAGTTTATTTACTTTTAAAATACACCATAATTGGTGAAGAAAATGTACTTTTGAAGTCATATTAAGACTCAATATTCAAAAGTCATGTTTAAATGTAACTATAAACTCCAACTAAAGACAACACATCTAATTATTTTTTCAAGCATATTACTAGCCGCATGCGGTTCTAAAACTCAAACAAAAAGTAAGGATAAAAATACTGGCCCAGTAGCCATCGATGTCTCAATAGCTAAGTCAATTGAATTTGCAAATCCAATAGAAGCCAATGGAACTATTTTGGCTTCCGAGTATGTAGAATTAAAACCTGAAGTTCAAGGTCGTATCACCTATCTCAACATCAACGAAGGGGCATTTGTAAAACAAGGTACTTTATTGGTCAAATTAAACGATGAAGATTTAGTAGCTCAATTAAAAAAGCTCAATGCTCAATTGAAATTGGCTAAACTCAACGAGTCTAGATTAAAGGTGTTATGGGAAGCAGAGGGTGTTAATCAAGCAGATTATGATGTGGCAGTTCAAAAAGTAAGCGACTTAGAAGCGGATATCGAATATAACAAAGCCATGATCAATAAAACTGAAATAAAAGCACCTTTCAATGGTGTTATTGGTCTTAGAAATGTTAGTATTGGCGCGATAGTAAATGCCTCAACCATGCTGGCAACCATACAACAAACTCAAAGTTTGAAAGTAGATTTTGTGCTTCCAGAAACGTATGCAGAATCTGTTAAGACTGGTAAGAAAGTTGAAATCATTAGTGACGCTGGTAAATCCTATCAAGCAGTTATAACCGGTATAGAACCACAAGTGAATACTGCAACAAGAAATTTAAAAATACGAGCAGTATTCAATCAAGATATAAAGAATTTAAGTCCAGGTGCTTTTGTTAGAGTCATTTTTGATGAAGGAGAAGCCAAACAAAGAATATTCGTTCCATCTAATAGCATTATACCTGAAACAAGATTTAAAAAGCTTGCGGTTGTCAAACAAAACAAGATCGATATGGTGAAAGTCGAAACTGGTGTTAGGACAGGAGATAAAGTAGAAATCATCAATGGAATCAATGTTGGGGATACTTTTGCTATCAATGGTATTTTGTTTTTGAAACCAGGCACAGACATTCAAATTAGAAACGTAAAATAATACTGCAATGACACTTTCGGAATTAAGTTTAAAACGACCGGTATTCGCAATTGTCTGCAGTATCATCATTATTGTATTTGGTGCTGTTGCTTATAAATTCTTAAGTTTAAGAGAATACCCAGCCATTGATCCACCAAACATTACTGTAAGAACCAATTACACTGGTGCAAATTCTGATATCATAGAAAGTCAGATAACCGAACCTTTAGAAAAAGCCATCAATGGTATTCAAGGTATTCGAACCATTACATCATCTAGCAATCAAGGAAGCAGTGTCATTACTGTTGAGTTTAATTTAGATGTTGATTTGGACGATGCCGCCAGTGATGTCAGAGACAAAGTTGGTCAAGCTCTTAGACAATTACCAGCTGATATAGATGCACCTCCTGTTATCTCAAAAGCAGATGCAAGTGGAGATGTGGTGATAATATTGGCCATCCAGAGTCGTGAAAAGAACATTCTTGAGTTAAGCGACTTTGCAGAAAATGTTTTACAAGAAAAATTTCAAACCATTCCAGATGTTTCAGGGGTCAATATTTTTGGTTTGAGAAGGTATGCAATGCGATTGGATTATAAGCCAGAAAGATTGAATGCATATGGTGTTACATTAACAGATATTCGAACAGCATTAGACAAAGAAAACATAGAACTACCTGGTGGTAAAATTTATGGCGATAATACCGAATTGGTTGTAAAAACGAATGGTAGGTTAACTACTGAAGCGGAGTTTAGACAGTTGATAGTAAAAGAGTCGGTTGATGGTATCGTGCGATTAGGTGATTTAGCAGATGTGCGCCTCGGACCAGAAACAGATGAAGTAGGTTTTAGATTGAATGGCATTCCCAATGTTGCCTGTGGTATTGCGCCTCAACCGGGAGCAAACTTTATAAAAATATCAGAAGAGTTTTATAAGCGACTTGATGAAGTTAAAAAGCAAAAAGGTTTTGAAGATATTGAGTTCACAGTTGTATTAGACAACACACAAAATGTCAAACGCGCCATCAAAGAAGTTGAAGAAACTTTGATAGTGGCATTGATTCTTGTGGTATTGGTGGTGTATGTATTCTTTAGAAATTGGAGCATTGCATTCAGACCTTTAATTGATATTCCAGTTTCATTGGTAGGTGCATTTTTTATCATGTACATGGCTGGCTTCAGCATCAATGTTCTGACATTGCTAGCAATAGTACTCGCCACAGGTTTGGTTGTGGACGATGGTATTGTTGTTACCGAAAATATATTCAGAAAGCTTGAAGAGGGCATGGACATTAAAACTGCTGCTAGGGAAGGTTCAAAAGAAATTATTTTTGCAGTTATCAGTACATCAATCACCCTGGCGGTGGTGTTTTTACCAATCATATTTATTCAAGGTTTTGTAGGCTCACTTTTCAGAGAATTCGGTATAGTGATAGCAGGTGCGGTATTGATATCTGCATTTGTGTCTTTGACTTTAACACCGGTATTAAACGTTATGCTGAATCGAAAGAACTCTAAACCTTCTTGGTTCTACACCAAAACAGAACCATTTTTTGAAGGATTAGAAAATGGGTATCAGTCTCTACTTTCAAAATTCATGGCATTGAAATGGATGGCTTGGCCTATCCTAACTATATGTTTAGTATCTATTGTGTTTTTGTTTAATACTTTGCAATCAGAATTGGCACCTATGGAAGATAAGAGTCAGTTTAGATTCAATGCAACAGCAGCAGAAGGAACCTCTTTTGATTATATGGATAAGTTTACACAAGAATTAGGGGCATACTTCTATGACAGTATTCCTGAAAGAGCTTTTGTGTTTGCTTCTACCAATAATTCATTTTCAAATGGCTCAGTTAACAATGCGTTTGGAAGAATTGTATTAATACCTCCAGATGAGAGAAAACGCAGTCAGGAAGAAATAGTCAATCAAACCAATACCCAATTGAGTAGGTTTAACGATAGTCGTGTGTTCTTAGTTCAAGAGCAAACCATTTCAGTTGGATTTGGGTCTAGAGGTTCACTACCAGTTCAGTTTGTTCTGCAGACACAAAACTTCGAAAAATTAAAAGACATATTGCCTAAGTTTCTCGCTGAAGCAAGGAAAGACAAAACATTTCAGGTAGTAGATGCCAATTTGAAATTCAACAAACCCGAATTGGAGGTCAACATAGATAGAATCAAAGCCAAAGACTTAGGATTGAATGTGCAAGATGTAGCTTATACTTTACAATCAGCACTAAGCGGTGGTAGAATGGGGTATTTCCTAATGAATGGAAAACAGTATCAAATCATTGGACAGATGACCAGAAATGACCGCGACGAACCTTCTGATTTGAGCAATTACTATGTTAGAAACAACAGAGGTGAAATGATACAGTTGAGTAGTGTTGTTCAATTGGTTGAGAATAGCAATCCTCCGCAATTGTATCATTACAACAGATTCAAATCTGCAACAGTATCAGCCTCATTAGCTCCAGGTAAAACCATAGGCGATGGTTTAAAAGCTATGGAAAAGATAAGTGATAAATTATTGGATGAAAGTTTTCAAACATCATTAACCGGTCCTTCAAGAGACTTTGCCGAAAGTTCATCTAACACCTCATTTGCATTTCTATTAGCATTGGTATTGATATATTTGGTGTTGTCTGCTCAGTTCGAAAGTTTCATCGACCCATTAACCATTATGATTACTGTTCCATTGGCTTTAACAGGTGCTTTACTTTCGCTTTGGATAACAGGAAATACCATCAATATATTTTCACAAATTGGTATGATTATGCTGGTCGGGTTGGTAACCAAAAATGGAATCTTAATTGTAGAGTTTGCGAATAAAAAACGAGAGGCTGGTATACCAAAATTGCAAGCCATTATAGAAGCGGCAGTTCAAAGGATGCGTCCAATATTAATGACCAGTTTAGCCACAGCTCTAGGTGCTTTGCCAATAGCTTTGTCATTAGGCGCAGCTGCAACATCGAGAATTCCTCTAGGGATGGTTGTAGTTGGAGGAATCATGTTCTCACTTGTGTTGACCTTGTTTATTATTCCTGCCATTTATATGTTCTTTTCAAGAGATAAAAAATATGTTAAACATGAAAACTAGCGCACTTATAATAGGGTTGTTTTTAGTTTTAAACACCCAAGCTCAAAATTTTAATTTGAAGTATGCTATACAGACCGCTCTAAGTGAAAATTTGGAATTGAAAATAGCAGAAAACAATGCAGAAATAGCTCATAATAGCAATACGTCTGGCAATGCAGGTATGTTGCCTAATGTTAGTTTAAATGCTGGCGCAAATCCAGCTATGACAAATATCAATCAAAAGTTTACCAATGGTACCGTTATAGAAAGAAACAATGTGTTAAGCAATGCAGTTAATGCCAATGTCATAGCTACATACACCTTGTTTGATGGAATGAGAATGTTTGCCATCAAAGAACGTCTTGAATTGTTGGATGAAGCTGCAAAAATTAGATTGAAGTCACAAATGCAAACTACCATTACAAATGTTACTGTGGCGTATTGCAATATCCTTAAAAATGAATCTTATCTTGATGTGCTCAATCAATTGAAACAATCATCTCAAGAGCGATTAACATTGGTTGAACAAAGACTAAAAGTTGGATATGCCAACAAAGCTGATTTGTATATGGCGCAATTGGATTTACAATCTAGAGAGCAAGCTATAGAAACTCAGAATGCGCTTATTGCAAATGCTCATTCTGCATTTAAAGTGCTATTGAATTTAAAACCAGAATCAACAATAGTTTTAAGTAAGCTTTCAGTTGCAAATACCACTTTTGTGAAATCAGAATTGGATTCTTTATTGAGGAAAAATCCTAACTGGAAGTTGTCTCAAAATACTTTAGAAGTTTCTCGTCAAGTGCAAAGAGAAGTTAACTCTGCAACACTTCCTGTGATTAGATTAAGTGGTGCTTACAATTATAATTTTTCACAATCTCAAGCTGGTTTCTCGTTGTACAATCAGGGTATGGGACCACAAGTCGGACTAACACTTTCTGTCCCATTGTACACAGGGTCGGTTAATAAAAGTAACATTGAAAATGCAAAGCTAAATGTTAGAAATGCTGAGTTGATGCAACAGTTTACCCAACAACAATTGCAATCAGAACTCAATCAAGCTTGGACAGATTATAGCACAACAAAATTGCAAATAGATTCAGATTCGATTGCGGTATCAACGGCTAATAATTATTTAGAATTGATGAAGCAAAAGTTTGGTCAAAATCAAACAACATTGCTTGAGATGCGCGACGCCATGGATATGTATAACGAAGTTAATTTTAGATACATCAACAACCAATTCTTGTTAAAATTGGCAGAGACTAGATTGTTGGCATTAAGCGGTCAGTTAATAGGCAATTATTAAGTTGTCTCTTACTCAATTCTTACAAGTGTAACACCATCTCCGCCCAGTTGTTCTGATTCGTGCTCGTATGATTTAACGAATTTTAATGACTTTAAATGGTCCACTATCAATTTGCGTAGTATGCCATGCCCACGACCATGAACAATTCTTAAAGTGAACATACCCAACATATGGGCATCGTTTAACCACTCATCCAATTTGTTTATAGCCTCTTCACCTCTTATGCCTCTTAAGTCGAGCTCAGCTCTAAAATTGCTTTGCTTTTCAAACAATTGAACATTAAACGTTGCAGTTTTTGGAACATGTTTTTTGTCGGCAACACTGTTGTATAATTCAGCTAACGGAAACCACATCGTTACTTGACCAAACAAGACTTGTGCTTCATCTTTTTTGATCTTCAAAATCTCGCCACTTACTTTGTGTTGTTCGTGTCTTACAATACTTCCAACTTTAAGAGGACGTGTATCTTTTGGAGCAACTTGTTGTTTTGTTTCATGCTTTTTTTCTTTAACAACCAAATGCGATTTAAACTCTTCTAAATCTTTTCTTAATGCTTTGGTTTTTTGTTTTTCAGCCTTATTTTCTTGAATACCTTTAATGGTTTGTTCTATTTTTTGATTGGCAGTATTTAGGATGTTGCTGGCTTTAACTTTAGCGTCGTTGATGATGTTCTGTTTGTTTTCTGATAATGAAAGTTTAAGCGCTTCGTAATCAAGAATCAGTTTGTCTAGAACCTTTTCTCTCTCCTCAACACGTTTCTTCATATCCGCTAACTCAAGTTTGTTTTTTTCATTCTCAGCAAGCAATTCATCCAAATCAATATGTTGTTTCCATTGATTGATTTTTCTCACTCTTTGAATGATTTTTTCTGAAATACCTACTTTCGAAGCCACTTCAATAGCAAATGAACTACCTGGTTTATCTAACTCTAACTTAAATTGTGGTTCAAGTTTTTGGAGATCATACAACATTCTAGCATTTTGCACTTGTTCGGTTTGACCAGCCCAAGCTTTCAAATTGCCGAAGTGTGTTGTAACAATACCATAGGCATCAAGCGATAGCAAATGTTCAAGTATAGATTGTGCAATTGAACTTCCTATCGCAGGGTCGGTGCCATTACCCAACTCATCAATTAAAAACAAAGTGTGTTTGTTGGCATTCTCCATAAAGAACTTCATGTTCATTAAGTGACTGCTATAAGAACTCAAATTGTTTTCCAAAGATTGATTGTCTCCAATATCAATAAAAATAGTACTGTAAACAGACATGGTACTGTCTGGATGAAGAGGCACAGGCAATCCACACTGATACATGTATTGCAACAATCCAATGGTCTTTAAGGCAATACTCTTTCCCCCTGCATTCGGTCCGCTTATTAAAACCATTTTACTGCCTTTTTTGAATTTAAAATCCAAAGGCACCAATGCTTTGTTGTCTTTTACAAGATGCAAGTAGAGTAGGGGATGTCTAGCCTGAATGAGATTGGTGTCATCATGGGCTTGCACAGCTTGTGGTTCAGTGGCTCTTATTTTAGAACTAAAGATACTTTTAGCCAAACAAGCATCTAAAAAGATACAGAATTGGATGTGTTTAAAAATGGCTTGTTTGTATGGAGATAGTTGAGCAGTAACGTGTTTTAAAATGGCTTCAATTTCTTTTTTACGCTCAAAAAACAACTCTTTTAATTCGTTGTTTTCCTCAAAACACTCTATAGGTTCGATGTATAAAAATCTACCACTCTGACTGTCATCATGGACAAATCCAGGCATTTTCTTTTTATGCTCTGCAATGATTGGAATGACCAATCGCTCATTTCTAATGGTGATTTCTGTATCCCCCGCCCATCCGTTTTTCTTTGCAAGTTCGAACTTTGATTGCAACAAACGTCTGACATCTTTTTCTTTGCGATCAATTTTTTTATTGATTTGCCAAAGCTCAGGACTGGCATCTGGCCTCAATTTGCCTTCTTTATCCAATATACTTTGAAGGATACCGATTGCAGAAGATAACTCTATTAAGTTTTCTTGAACTTGTGTTAAAGCAGGGTATTTAAAGATGTCTTGACGAACAATTTTAATGTTGTTTTGAAAAGCTTTTAAAGCAAGAAATATTTCAAATAAGTCGTCTTCTAATAACCATACACCTTCTTTATCTATAGCTTGAATGATATCAGCAATTAGTTCTGGATCTTCAGGGAATTCAAAAATATGTCCTTCAGACACCACCTGTGTCGTCTCACTAATTTGTTGTAAAGACAATCTAATGGATTTGATGTCTTTTGAAAATTGGAGGAGATTAACACTGCGTCTTCCTGCTTCGGTTCGACATTCAGACATGATGTACTGTTTGATTTTGTCGAATCCTAACTTCTCTTCTATGTTCTGGGGGTAATTGTTTGTTTTCAAAGGTGGGGCATTAATTCTCGAAAGTGTTATTGGCTAACATTTCATTCAATTTGTCTTCTACTGATTCGTAAATTGATTCGGCAACTTCTGGATGTTCTGCATAGTAATCATGGCTTTTTAAAAAGATAGAATCACTTGTATGGTGCTTCTTCATGATGAAATTCCAATCTTTTACTTTATCTCGTGGCGCCGAGTTAGAATTGATGTACACCGCTGCATCAGCAATTCTTAAATCAACAATAATGTCAACCATTTTATCTTCTTGTATCACCCAATCTGGTTTATTGCTTACTTCCTTGTTCGAATCAGAACAAGCACTTAAGCCAAAGAAAAGGGCTAAAAATATTAATTGTGGTTTCATTACTTTTGCAAATATAATGCTTGCAGAAAACATATCGGGATTAAAACAAGAAATAGGCCAAAATGTTCAATTGGTTGTAGTATCAAAATACCGCACAACACAAGAAATTATGGAAGCTTACAATGCCGGTCAGCGCGTCTTTGCAGAAAACCGTGTACAAGCATTGTTAGAGCGATATGATGCTTTGCCCAAAGATATAGAATGGCATTTAATTGGTCACCTTCAAACCAACAAAGTCAAATACATTGCGCCATTTATTCAGTGTATTCAAAGCGTAGATTCTTTGCATCTATTACAAGAAATAAACAAATATGCTGCAAAAAATAAGCGAGTAATTGACTGTTTGCTGCAAATATACATTGCCAATGAAGATACAAAGTTCGGATTGGATGCAAACGAATGTATCAGTCTTTTAAACGATGATAACTTTAAATCATTGCAAAATATTAGGATACGAGGATTAATGGGAATGGCAACAAATACAAGTGATGAAGTTCAAATTGAACGTGAATTTATGACACTTAAACAATTGTTTGAAACCATAAAGAACACATACGAACTACCTGAATTCAATCAACTTTCAATGGGTATGAGCAGTGATTATAAGATCGCTGTAAAGTGTGGAAGTACCATTGTAAGAGTTGGTAGTAAGGTGTTTGAATGATTGAACTATTCGTATCTCAACGCTTCAATCGGGTCTAGCTTTGCAGCTTTTGATGCAGGATAAATACCAGCAATAATGCCAACAACAAAGCAAACTACAACAGCTAAAATGATCCAAGGCCATGGAATAATAAAGCCAGAATCCATTAAGAGTGATACGATATTCCCTATCATCAATCCAAGTATGATACCACCTAATCCACCGATTTGACAAATAACAGCGGCTTCTGTGAGGAATTGGTATTTGATGGTTTTTGGCGTTGCTCCTAATGCTTTTCGAGTGCCAATTTCTTTGGTTCTTTCGGTAACACTCACCAACATAATGTTCATCAATCCGATTGCGGCACCAATTAGTGTAATGATGGCAACAAATGTTGCAAATATTTTTACAGAGGCAAGATTGTCTTTCAGTTTTTCTGCAACTGATACACTCTTTACAACACTGAAATTAAACTCATCTCCAATTCTTAAACGCCTGATGTTTTTCATCAATCCCTCAGCTTCACTAACCGCTAAGTCAAGTTGTTTGATATTGGTTACTGCTACAGATATGTTGAAAGAACTTTCGGCATTAAGATACTGACCCTTAGCTTCTGTATTGGTGATATAGGCCATTCTATCTTCTCCACCCATACCCATACTACTACCTTTACTTTTTAATACACCAATAACATTGTATTGTGAATTACCCATGCTAAGGATTTTGCCTACTGCATCTTCTTTATTAAACAATAATAAGGCAATGTCTTTACCTATGATGATGCTTTTACTGCCACTGTTTGCTTCGTTTGGTGTAAAGTTTCTACCAAAGGCCAATTCAGTTCCACTCACACTTAAGTAGTTTTCATCAATAGAAATGACTCTAATATTTGGATTGGTTTTCTTGCTTCCACTTCTAAGTGTCGAGCTAAAATTGATGTTGGTGCTAAGAGATATGGTACTAGGTAACGTGAACTCTTTTTTAAATTGATTGGCCTGAGAATAGGTGATAGGCACATACTCAATTCTTTTCTCACCGTGTCCACCGCCAATTCTAATTTTACCATCACGGTTCCGTATATTAAAGGTATTGCTACCCATTTTTTGAAACGACTTAGATAAACCGTTTTCAAAACCATCAACTGCAGTAAGCATGCCTACTAAAGCTGCAATACCAATGGCTATGATAAGGCAGGTAATAACAGTACGAAGTATGTTATCGCGAATTGAATCTAGAGCAATTCTGATATTTTGAAAAGTATTCAATGGTTTGTTTGGTGATACAAATTAAAGCTAATTAGCAGTGTTATTTTTGAATAGTTCTATAAAATGCAAAATTAGAGGGATGAATTATTGTTTTTGGAGTATTGCAAATTAGTCGTCAAATATTTTTTTATTTTTGCGCATTCACAATAAAGTTTATTAACTTTGCATTCCTTATTTAAAAAGTCAGAAGATGGACCCGCTATTACATGATGTTCTAGAAATATTAAAATTCATTATCCCTTCACTGGTAGTATTAGCCGTATGCTATGTTATTATAAATAAGGTGATGGAAGACCATCAAAGTAGATTGCAATTGGAGCTAAGAAAACAAAATGCAAGTTTATTAACCCCATTAAAATTGCAAGCTTACGAGAGAATGATTTTGTTCTTAGAACGTATCTCTCCACAAATGCTAATCAACAACTACAACGATGGGACAAACACATCAAGAGGTTTAAAGCATTTAATGGAATCTGCGGTAAATCAAGAGTACATGCACAATCTTTCTCAACAGATTTACATTAGCAATCAAGCTTGGAACATCATTAAAGTTGTAAAAGAAGAAGTTATTCAACTGATTCACGAAACTTATGAAAGTACCAATCCTGAAGCTTCTGGTGTAGATTTATCAAAAGCAATTATTGATAGAATGATAGCTGATAATTCTATCCCAACTCTTAAAGCTATCGACTTTTTAAAAGCAGAAATCAATCTGTATTTCTAAAAAAAGTCATTAGCTTTATCGCTGAATAATTCAGTTCTTATTTAACCCGATATATTTTGGAAAACAAAGAAATAAAAAACGACAGCGGTATTATTATTCGCCAAACTTATGGTCAGGATGCTTCAGAAGCACCAGGTAAGTTTCCATTCACAAGAGGTATTAGAGAAGATATGTACAGAGGCAGACTCTGGACTATGAGACAGTATGCTGGTTTCTCTACCGCAGAAGAATCTAATAAACGCTATCACTATTTATTGAGTCAAGGTACTATGGGTTTGTCAGTCGCATTCGACTTGCCTACTCAAATTGGATACGATAGCTCACATGATTTTGCAGAAGGCGAAGTTGGTAAAGTAGGTGTTGCCATCGATTCACTCAAAGATTTTGAAACATTGTTTGATGGTATCAAACTAGAAGATATAACGACTAGTATGACCATCAATGCAACTGCATCTACTTTGTTGGCTATGTACATTGCATTAGCAAAAAAACAAGGTGCTGATATCAAGAAAATTTCTGGAACCATTCAAAACGATATATTAAAAGAGTATGCAGCAAGAGGAACTTATATCTATCCTCCAAAAGCTAGTATGCGTTTGATAACAGATATTTTTGAATACTGTAGTAAAGAAGTTCCAAAATGGAATACCATTTCAATTTCAGGTTACCACATCAGAGAAGCTGGTAGTACTGCAGCTCAAGAATTGGCCTTTACTTTAGCCAATGGTAAAGCCTATGTTCAGGCTGCTTTAGATAAAGGATTGGACATTAATGTTTTTGCAAAACGTTTGTCGTTTTTCTTCAATGCACACAACAATATATTTGAAGAAGTTGCAAAATTTAGAGCTGCAAGAAGAATGTGGGCGAATATCACTAAGTCGCTTGGAGCAACAGATCCACAAGCACAAATGTTGAGATTCCATACCCAAACCGGTGGTTCAACATTAACAGCTCAACAACCAGAAAACAACATCATAAGAGTAACCATTCAAGCATTGTCTGCTGTAATGGGTGGAACACAAAGTTTACATACAAATGGATTTGATGAAGCTTTGAGTTTACCAACAGAAAGTGCTGCAAAAATTGCATTGCGTACTCAACAAATAATTGGATACGAAAGTGGAGCAACACAAACGGTAGATCCTTTAGGAGGAAGTTACTATGTTGAAGCACTAACAGATGAAATAGAAAAATTAGCACAACAATACATTGATACAATTGATGCAATGGGAGGTAGTGTAGCTGCTATCGAACAAGGGTATATGCAAAATGAAATTGCGAAGAGTGCATATGAATATCAAAAGCAAATCGAAACAGGTGAGAAAATAATTGTTGGTGTTAATAAGTTTACTCAAGAAGAAACCAATTCACAACCCGTATTTAAAATTGATGATAGCATCAGAAAAATACAAATGAATAAGTTAGATGCATTAAAGAAAGAAAGAAACAATGAATTGGTAGCATCTAATTTAACTAAACTTTCAAACGCTGCTGCAGGTAATGATAATTTAATGCCTTATATAATAGAGTGTGTTGAATCATACGCAACACTCGGCGAAATTGCTGATGTGTTGAGAAATGTTTATGGTGAATATAAAGGTTAATTAATATTTAAATTTTTTTTAAAAAATTTTTAAATCACTCAATTTGTTTTTAGTGTGAAAGTCGTGTTTGTTTAATCGTAAATTGACGTAAAGAAAACGCCCTAATCTTATCCAAAAAAAATTAACAATCAAGACAAAAAAATTTTTTTAATAACTTTTTTTAAACGTAATTTCAGAATTGAATTCAAAAGTATACACCTTTAAATAAAATATTGAAAATCAAAGAATTACAATGAGCATGAGTGGACAACAATTTAACGCAGAATCTGTTTGGGCGAATTGCCTAAAAATCATCAAAGACAATCTAAACCCCCAAAGTTTTAAAACTTGGTTCGAACCCATCCGATCTGTTAAATTAGAAAACAAAGTTTTAACCATTCAAGTACCAAGTCAGTTTTTTTATGAATGGCTTGAAGAGCATTACGTAACATTACTACAAAAAACTCTTAAGCAAGTTTTAGGTGTTGGTGCTAAGTTAGAATACAACATTATTGTTGAAAACAGTACACCAACGAATGGACCATATACAATCAATGTTCCAACAGGTAGTAGTAAAAAACCTGTAACGAATGAAGTGAATCTTCCATTGAATGTTACTAACAACATCAAGAATCCTTTCATCATTCCTGGTTTAAGAAAAATTCCAATCGATTCTCAGTTGAATCCAAAATACACATTTGATAATTTTATTGAAGGTGAATGTAATAGATTAGCAAGAGGTGCTGGATGGGCTGTTGCTCACAACCCTGGAGGTACTGCATATAATCCGTTAATGGTGTTTGGTGGAGTTGGTTTAGGTAAAACACACTTAGTACATGCAATTGGTAATTTGATCAAACAAGTTAACAAAAACAAAACAGTTATCTATGTTTCTGCTGAGCGTTTTGTTAATCAGTATGTTGAATCAGTGAAAGCAAACAATCAAAACGATTTTGTAAACTTCTACCAAAGTTTAGATGTTTTAATCGTTGATGATATACATCAATTATCACAAAAAACAAGAACCCAAGAAATTTTCTTTACCATATTCAATCAATTACATCAATCAGGTAAACAAATCATTTTAACAAGTGATAAAGCTCCTAAAGATATCAAAGATGTTGACGAAAGATTGTTGTCAAGATTCAAATGGGGTTTGTCAGCTGATTTATCAGTTCCAGACTTTGAAACAAGAATCGCTATCTTAGAAAATAAAGCTTACGAAAGTGGTTTGTCTTTGCATAGAGAAGTTGTTGAGTATATCGCTCATAACGTTGACAATAACATCAGAGAAATTGAAGGTGCATTGATTTCATTACTTGCTCAAAGCTCGCTTAATAGAAAAGAAATTGATCTTGACTTAGCTAAGCAAATGATGAAAAATTTCGTTAAGAATGCAACTAGAGAAATCAGCATCGATTACATCCAAAAATTGGTTTGTGATTTCTACAATGTCTCAGTTGATTCTGTTAAATCAAAAACACGTAAAAGAGAAATTGTACAAGCTAGACAAATTGCAATGTACTTTGCTAAAGATTTGACAAAAGCTTCTTTGAAAAATATAGGAACACATTTCGGAAACAGAGACCATAGTACAGTGATTCATGCTTGTCAAACTGTTAACGATTTGATCGATACAGATAAGAAATTCAGACACGATGTAGAAGAGTTAAATAAGCGAATTCGCATTAACACTTACTAGTATCTGTTGTAAATTATTTAAAAAAGGTGGAACAACAAACTGTTTCACCTTTTTTTATGGTCAAAATTTAGAACCCAATATTCATCATATACCTTTGATAAACTGTCTAATAGCCTTTATTTGCAATTGACACAATAAATCAGAAAAAAATTTGTTTAATTTATAAGAAACCTTCATCTTTGTAAATCGTACGTACTAAAATCAACCAATGAAAAGATTTTTACCAACTAAACATCTGTTTGTCGCAATCTTATCTGTAGCAGGGATATCAAAACTATCTGCTCAACAAGATCCTTACAACACACATTATGCATTTAACAGAACAATGTATAACCCAGCTGCTGTAGGTGCGAACAATAAGTTTTGTGTCTCTGTTTTGTCTCACTACCAATACCTTGGTTATGAAGATAGAACGCCAGAATTTTGGCCAGATGCCAATAACCCTGCACCCTCTGCAGTAAAATCTGTAGGACCAAAAACTCAGGTGTTTACATTTTCTGCACCAGTAACTAAATACGGTGGATTGGGCATTGGTTTTATCAATGACAAATTGGGTTATGAAAACAGCACCCACATTAAATTAGATGCTGCTGGTCGTTATCCAATGGCTAATGGTGGTAGTATTTCTGCTGGTTTCGAAGTAAATTTCCTTCAAAAAGGACTTGATGGAAGTAGATTGAAACCATTGGCTCCAAACGACCCTTCAATTCCTACAGGTAATGTTTCACAATCTCATCCAGTATTCGGGGCAGGTGTGTATTACAACAACCCTATGGAAAACTCAGTAACACTTAAAAACATGTGGTTTGGTGCTTCAGTACTTGCGCTTAATAGCCCAACTTATACATATTTAAATAACTCAAATCAGACTGTAACTTTCTCTACCCCTGAGAAACACATATACTTAATGGGAGGTGTGGATATGGAGAACTTCTTAAACAATCCAGACTTGATTTTCCATCCTTCTGCAATGATCAAATACAACTCAGTAGTTCAATTGGATTTAACCGCATTGGTTGAGTATCAAAAGAGACTTTGGGGTGGAATAGCATATAGAACAACCGCTGATGCATTATCAGTAATGTTAGGGTATTCAGGATTCAAAGGCACTTTAAATGGTTTAAGAGTAGGTTACTCATACGACTTAACCATGACTAAAATATTAACCGTATCTAGTGGTACACACGAGTTGCAATTGAACTATTGCTTCGAAATTAAGATCCCACCTCCAGTGAGAATTAACATCGTGACTCCACCTTTTATGCACAGAGATTCAGACTAATACAAACTTTTTTAACATTTTTTCAACGACTGTACAATATTTGAACAACTTTTTGCGTTACCCCTATGATAAAGTTATTGAAATTTGTGCAAAACTTATTATCTTTGCATAATTGACCAAACAGATTAACACACACATAAACAAATATTTCAAAATGACCATGAAGAAACAAATGGATTTTGTTGTCAAACAGTTTTCAAATGTGACAAACACAAAAAGAGGCAAGATGAGTAAAGCGTTCAATGTAACTAGATTGGCGCTAATTCTAGGCTTGTTCACTTTTGTAGGATGTGGACCGACAAACACCGGCGACTTACTAGGTGTTCAAGGAAGAGGCCTTTGGTTTCACCCACTACCTTACGGAACTGTTTATATCCCATCAGGAACTTACCACTCTGGACAAAGAGATCAGGACGTGTTCCAATCATTCGTAGCTCCTAACAAGCAAGTAAGTATCGTTGCTTTCTGGATGGACGAAACCGAAATCACCAATAACGAGTACCGTCAATTCGTGAACTTCGTTATCGACTCAATCAAAAGAGTAATGACTGGTGATGAGAAATTGTTCTACGCTTTCCCAGATGATTACACTGGTAACCAAGATGTAAACAATGGAATGGGTTTCATCAACTACGAAGAAGAATTGGTTGAAGAAAACTACAAAGATGAGTTAGAAGACTTGTATTACGGTGCTGATGAGCGTTTTAGAGGTAAAAAGCAAATCGACGTAAACAAATTAACTTACGAATATCAGTGGTTTGATTACAACTACGCTGCTAATGACGTGGACAACCGCGACAAATACCAAGAAGGTAGAGTTAAAAACCGTAGAAAATACATCAAAACAAACAAAACTCTTATCTATCCTGACACACTTTGTTGGGTAAGAGATTTCACATACGCTTACAACGATCCAATGGCTCGTCACTACTACAACCACGTGAAATACGATGATTATCCAGTAGTGGGAGTTAACTGGCACCAAGCCAATGCATTTGCAGCATGGAGAACCATTTACAAAAACACTTATTGGGAAGCTTTAGGTGATCCTATCACAGAAGATTTCAGATTACCAACTGAGTACGAATGGGAATATGCCGCAGGTGGTGGTCGTGTAGGTAACCCATACCCTTGGGGTGGTCCGTACACCAGAAACAGTAAAGGTTGTATGTTGGCTAACTTCAAACCATTAAGAGGTAACTACGGTGCTGATGGTGGTATGTACCCAGTAAGAGTAGATTCTTACTTCCCTAACGACTTCGGTTTATACAACATGGCTGGTAACGTTGCAGAATGGACTAGCAATGCTTGGAGCGAGCAATCACATATTTTCACTCATGATTTGAATCCTAACTATCAAATCGATATCAATGAGTATGCTAATGACGGAAAAGGTAACAGAACAGGACCAGAAAATTCACCTATGACTTTGAAACGTAAAGTGATCAAAGGTGGTAGCTGGAAAGATGTTGCATACTTTATCCAAAATGGTAGCAGAACCTACGAATACCAAGATACAGCTAAGAGCTACGTAGGTTTCCGTTTGATCCAAAACTACATTGGACGTTCAAACAAGGACAGAAAATAATCGCGCAGAAATCAATTATTAAACTTAAATAAACAATTAACAATTAACCTTAAAAAAACAAATTTTTAACAATTATGAGCAGTAACAGCATTTTCGAGAGTAAAGGATTTAAAAAAGTAATGGCTTACATCTACGGATGGGGAGCATCAATCGTTATCATAGGAGCACTTTTTAAAATTATGCACTGGCCAGGTGCTAACGCCATGCTGATTGCTGGTTTAGGTACTGAAGCACTTATTTTCTTCGTATCAGTTTTCGAATCTCAACACGCTGAGTACGATTGGACATTAGTATATCCTGAATTAGCAGGTATCGAGCCAACTGAAAAGAAATCAAAAAATAACCAAGGTACAATTTCTCAACAATTGGATAAAATGTTAGCTGAAGCTAAAGTTGGTCCAGAATTAATTGGTAGCCTAGGTAATGGCTTGAAATCTTTAAGCGACAACGTAAAAGACATGGCAACTTTGAGCAATGCTACTTTAGCAACTACAGAGTACACCACTAACATATCTAAAGCTTCTAAAGCAATCGAATCAATTGGTGCTGCTTCTACAGAAATCAGTACTTCTATGAGCAGTTTTGCTGGTGGTTTATCTACTATGGTAAACAACTTGTCAGCAACAGCTAACGATAGCGCTGAATTCAAAGATAACATCAATAAATTAAATAAAAACTTAGGTACCTTAAACTCAGTTTATGGTAACATGCTAAGTGCAATGGGTGGAGCACGTGCTTAATTTTATTCAATAATTTAAGAAAGGAGAATAAGAAATGGCAAGTGGTAAATTATCCCCTAGACAGAAAATGATTAACATGATGTATCTCGTGTTAATCGCATTACTAGCGTTGAACATCTCTAACGAGATTTTGAAAGCATTCCACCTTATGGAGGTATCTTTCAATAAAGCAAACGACGCTTTAACTGCAAAAAACAAAGCCTTGATGGATGCCTTCCAAGCTGCTGCAGATGATCCTGCTAAAGCTGCGAGAGCAAAAAAATGGGCTGAAAAAGCAAAAGAAGTTCAAGCTATCTCTGCTGAATTCTGCAAAAAAATCGATACTTATAAATCAGATATCGAAAAAGCAGCTGGAGGAAGAAAAGAACCTGAATCTCCAGCAGATAAAGGTAAAGTGCTTGAAATGAGTAAAGGTGATGACATGGAAGGTCACAAACACTACTTAGGTACAGACGACGCTAAACACGGTAAAGGTGACGATTTAAGAAAATTAATCGACGATACACGTGTTAAAATGTTGAACGTATTGAAAGGTGTTAAAGATGACACTAAAACCATCGCTCAATTCGATAAAAATACAGCTTTCAGAGTAGAAGATTTCAAAGACGACAACGGTGCTCAAAAAACTTGGGAAAGAGACGTGTTAGGTCACTCTCCAGTTGCAGGTGTTATGGCCATGTTGACTAAAGTACAAGGTGACTGTAAATCATTAGAAACAGATATCTTGACTAAATTGTCTGAGAACATCGATGCTACTGTTGCTAAATTTGATAAAACTGCTGCTTTAATCATTGCTGAGTCTACCAACGTTATGTCTGGTTCTCAGTTCAAAGCTAAAGTTGCGTTAATGGCTTACAACTCTACTGCTGCTACTAACATATTAGTAAACGGTGCTAAAGTTCCAGTTGTTGACGGTATTGGTGAGTACACAGCTACTGCAAGTGGTGTAGGTTCTCACAAAATTGAAGCAAAAGTTGAAACAATCGACCCAAATACAGGCTTACCAACATTCGTAGCAGCTACTCCAGTTGAATGGACTTCATTCGTTGCTGGTGCTACTATTTCTGCTGATGCGATGAATGTTCTTTATATTGGTTTAGAAAACCCAATGTCAATTTCAGTTCCAGGTGTAACTCCAGCAAATACCATCGTAACAGGTTCAGGTATTACTTTAACCAAAAAAGGTGAAGGTAAATATGTTGCAACTGTTACAGCAGGTTCTAAAACTGGAACCATCACTGTAAGTGCTAAAATGGCTGACGGTCAAACCAAAAGAATGGGAGAGCCAATGACATTCAGAATCAAGTCAGTTCCAAAACCAGTAGCACAGTTAGGTTCACTAACTTCTGGTACTTACCAAAAAGGTGAGATTGCATTACAAAGTACTTTGTATGCATACTTGGAAAACTTCGTATTCGAAGGTGTTAAATTCACAGTAACAAAATACAGAGTAATCTTCATGCCTAAAAAAGGTTATATGGAAGAAGCTGCTGTATCAGGTAACAGCGCTGCTGCTATCAAAAATTTCGCTAACAAAGCAAAAACTGGCGACCTTATCGTTATCGACGGTATCAGAGCAGTTGGTCCTGGTGGCGAAAAACCATTAAACCCGATCACATATACATTTAAATAATATGAAAAGAATTCTCGTCATCTTAATCTTCTGTTTAGCTATTGGTGCTAAAGCGCAAGTTAACTACGGTGATTTTATCACTAGTGGTGAGCATACCAGCTACGTAAAAGTTGCTGTGCGTCAAAGACCAGTTGTGGCTTATCCATACCTTAGAGAAGCAGACGTTAAGTTTTCAAGACGTGTCATCAGATGTATTGACGTACGTCAAAAGATGAACAAACAATTAGAATGGCCTCGTCAACCTTTAAACAGGTTGTTATATGAGGAAATGTCTAAAGGTAATATCACAGCCTACAAAACCGACTCATTGTTGTCTTACTATACTACAGAAGACTTCACTAAGCGTGGTGGCCAAGAAATTATTGTTTTCATTTCAACTGACCCAGATGACCCAACAATCGGATACGACTCTACCTACTACGAACCATACAAGTATGAGAACATCAAAAAGTATTGGGTGATGGAAGATTGGGTTTTCGATTACAAGCACTCTGTGTTCAAGCCAAGAATCATTGGACTAGCTCCAATCTTCAGACCATCTTATGGTGGTGCTACTGCGCCTGAACAACCATTGTGTTGGATCAAAATGGACGAGATTCGCCAATTATTAGCAAACACAGAAATGTTTAACAGATACAACGACGCTCTGCGTTTAAGCTTCGACGATTTCTTCCAAATGAGAATGTTCGATAGCTGGATTGTATATGAATCAAACGTTTTTGATAACTACATTACTCAGTTCCAAGAATATGAAAACGATCAAGTTGGTGCATTGCTGAAGAGCGATGAAATCAAAAATGATCTGTTCATCTTCGAACATGATTTATGGCAGTTCTAATGTAATAGATTAAACACATTAAAAAAACCTGAGCCCTCAAAGCTCAGGTTTTTTTTTGCCCCTTATTCTGCTAATTGTATAGGTCGCCAACCTTACAAGGTTGAATTTTGTATTGTAACAACCTTACAAGGTTGTATTTTGCCGTAGAACCAACCTTACAAGGTTGTATTTTGTCGTAGAACCAACCTTACAAGGTTGAAATTTCCAGGTCAACCAACCTTACAAGGTTGGTTGTTCTATAATGTTGATTACTATTGAATTTTTGAGTGGAAATTTAGGCAATATCAGCGCTTGTTTAAACGTTATAAGTATAGCATTTAAATAAAAAGAATCATGAATATCTACGCTTTTTTAAAACCACATTTCTATAAAGATACCTAGTTCGAATTCTCATTAAGAACCGTATTTTTTTTTACTTCTTTTATTGCTTATCAACAGCAATCTTATTTTCTTCAATTGATGTCATTTTAATCCTTAATTTTTAAGGTATAATAGTTTATTGCCGATATAGTTTTTCGTCAATGAAAACAGACCTCTTTTGTCGATGCTATTCACACCATACAAACAACTAATAAACAACATTAAATAACATGGCCACGACTAAACTAACACCACGACAAAAGATGATTAACATGATGTACCTCGTGTTAATCGCAATGCTAGCTCTCAATGTCTCGAGAGAGATTTTAAAATCGTTTTATCTATTCGAATTGTCATATATCAATGCCAACGACAATACAGAAAAACGCAACATCGAAATGTTCAATACCTTTAAAACTAAAATGGAAAATCCTAAGTCGAAAGCAAGAACAGAGGAATGGTATAAGCTTGCCGAACAAACCAGAAAAGTATCTGCAGATTTCTGTCAGTATGTAGAACAAGTCAAAAAAGACATCATCAAAAATGGGGGAGGAAGAGACGAAGAGAATCCATCGAATTCAAAAGTACCCGAACTGAAACGTCCAGACGATATGGAAGAACATGCCCATTATTTTATAGACGATGGGTTGGGAAATGGTAAAATCCTTCAAGAGAAAATCAATACCACTCGCAATACACTTATTGCTCTTGTTAAATCTACACGAAATGGAGAACAGATTGCAAAGCGTCTCGAACAATCAACACAATTCAAAGCTCTAGATCCAAAATCAACAGCCTTAGACAAATCCACTTGGGTCTCTCAGTATCTTGAAAATGCCCCTCTTGCCAGTGTTGTCACTTTACTGACCAAAACACAACACGACTGTAAATTATTGGAAGCCGAAATATTGAACATACTAAGTGAGAACATCAATATTTCAACACTAACCAACGACCAACAAATGGCCATGATTATACCAGAACAACAAACTGTTATGAGTGGCGAATCATTCAAAGCCAAAGTTGCGTTGGTAACCTACGATTCTAAAACAGCCAATTCGATGTTCGTTAATGGAAATCCAATTCAAGTGGTAAATGGAGTTGGAAGTATTACCATTCCAGCTACCGGTACAGGCGCACACAAAGTAGAAGCACAAATAGAATCTATTGATCCAGAAACTGGCAACCCAATTATGGTGAAATCAATTCCTATAGTTTGGAATTCATTTCAAGCTTCGGCAACCATTTCGGCAGATAACATGAATGTGTTGTTCTTTGGACTCGAAAATCCAATGTCTATATCAGTGCCTGGTGTAACACCCGAAAATACCATTGTGACTTCAAATAATGGGATATCATTAAAGTCGTTGGGTGGAGGAAAATACACCGCTACAGTGACTGGAACAGCTAAAGAAGGTAAAGTATTTGTAAAAGCAAGAATGCAAGATGGCAGCATCAAAGACATGGGGGCTATGAATTACAAATTGCGCAAGGTTCCGAAACCAAAAATAAAGTATGGCAGTTATGATCCGGGCACATATACACAAACTGAGATTTTAGCCCAAAGAACCATTTATGCCTATCTAGAAGATTTTTATTTCAACGGCGTTCGGTACAACATTACAAAATACAAAGTAACCTCTTGGTCAACAAAAAGTATGAATTCTGCAACTGCAACTGTAAATGGTAATTCTACAGACCCAATTAAGAACATAGTAAAATCTACTAAATCAGGTGATTTACTTTACTTTGATGAAATACGAGCAAATGGTCCGAATGGAGAAATAAAATTAGAAGGTTTTACCATAAAAATTAAATAACATGAAACTAAAAGCAATTTTAACCATCGCTTTATTGATGATGTATCTATCACCAAAAGCGCAAATCAATTATCTAGAATGGATAAGCGGAGAAGCACCTTCCTATACAAAAGTGGCAGTTCAAGAACGCACTCAACCACCATTAGTCAATAGAATTGAAAGAGATATGAAATCAAGTAAGCGCATCATTAGATGCATTGATGTCAGGCAGAAGATGAACAAGTCAATGGAATGGCCTCGAAGCTCTTTTGCTCAACACTTGATGGATGAATTATGGGAAGGCGGTATAACGGCTTACAGAACCGATTCTATGGCTTCAATTCTAAATACACTAGAATACAGAATCAAATTGTCTTACGAAGTCGTTACCACTATTGCACCAGATCCTGAAGATCCCAGTTATGTTGTAGATACCACTTACATGGAGGCGATGGGAGCCGACGATATCAAAAAATTCTGGATTATGGAAGATTGGTACTTTGATGCCAAGCACAGTGTTTTCAAGCCTGTCATATTGGGGATAGCACCAATATATAAGAGACAGATAACCTCTGGTATCACGGCACAAGAACAACCATTGTGCTGGATTAAAATGGATCAAAGATTAAGAGATATGATGAGTCATTGGGAGTATTTTAATACCTACAATGATGCAGCGAGATTGAATTACGATGACCTATTTCAAATGCGAATGTTTGACAGTTACATCGTGTTTCAGTCGAATGTTTTTGATTTATACATCAACCAATTTCAGGAATATGAGAACGACCAGGTAGGTGCTCTCCTAAAAGCAGAGGAAATTAAAAACGACCTTTTTGTTTTTGAGCACGACCTTTGGCAGTACTAAAACGAATGATCTTTTGTGAAGCTTGAGTAACAGTGAAAACGGCCGCAAAAGTGGCCGTTTTCCTGTTTAAAGAACCTTCATATTATCATAACATGGTATTTCGAAGAATTATACCTATCTTTGCAAACTTTTTTAAATACATGCAAGCCATAAGAAATATCGCAATTATTGCACACGTTGACCACGGTAAAACGACATTGGTAGACAAAATTTTACACCACTGTAACCTTTTCCGTGAGAACGAAGAATCAGGTGAATTAATCCTTGACAACAACGATTTAGAGCGTGAAAGAGGTATCACCATCTTCTCTAAAAACGTGTCAGTACAATACAAAGGCATAAAAATTAACATCATCGACACCCCTGGTCACGCCGACTTTGGTGGTGAAGTTGAGCGTGTTTTGAAAATGGCTGACGGTGTTGTATTGTTGGTGGACGCTTTCGAGGGTCCAATGCCACAAACAAGATTCGTACTACAAAAAGCCTTACAATTGGGATTAAAACCAATTCTATTGATCAATAAAGTAGATAAAGAAAACTGTCGTCCAGACGAAGTACACGAAGCTGTATTTGATTTGTTCTTCAACCTTGAAGCATCAGAAGCGCAATTGAGTTTCCCAACTATTTACGGAAGTAGCAAACAAGGTTGGATGAGCACTGATTACAAACAAAAAACCGATAACATCGCGCCATTATTGGATTGCATACTTGACTACGTACCAGCACCAAAAGAAAACGAAGGAACCTTGCAAATGCAAATCACTTCATTAGATTACAGCAACTACCTAGGTAGAATTGCAGTTGGTAAAATCCACAGAGGTACTATCAAAGAAAACCAACCTGTTACTTTGGTTAAGAACGATGGTTCTATGGCTAAAATGAGGGTTAAAGAACTGTATACTTTTGAAGGATTAGGTAAAAAGAAAGTAGGAGAATTGATCAATGGTGATATCTGTGCTATTGTTGGTATAGAAAATTTCCAAATCGGAGATGTTGTAGCTGATTATGAAAATCCTGAAGGTATGGAGAAAATTAAAATTGATGAGCCTACCATGAGTATGGTGTTCACCATCAACAACTCTCCATTCTTTGGTAAAGAAGGTAAATTTGTTACATCAAGACACGTTAGAGAAAGATTAGAAAAAGAGACTGAGAAAAACTTGGCTCTAAAAATAGAAGATACCGATAGTCCTGATAGTATATTGGTATACGGTAGAGGTGTGTTGCACTTATCTATCTTGATTGAAACAATGAGAAGAGAAGGATACGAGTTACAAGTAGGTATGCCACGAGTAATCATCAAAGAAATTGATGGTGTTAAATGTGAGCCAATAGAAATGTTGGTAGTTGACGTACCAGAAGAATTCTCAGGAAAGGTAATTGAATTGGCAACTCAGAAAAAAGGTGAGTTGTTGATCATGCAGCCAAAAGGCGACATGCAACACTTAGAATTTAAGATTCCTTCAAGAGGTTTGATGGGATTGAGAAGTGCTATGTTAACTGCTACACAAGGTGAAGCTATTATGGCGCACAGATTTGTTGATTACGAACCATGGAAAGGTGAAATCGCAGGAAGAACCAATGGCTCTTTGGTAAGTATGGAAACGGGTCCAAGCACAGCGTATTCTATAGATAAAATGTCAGACAGAGGTGTTTTCTTTATTGAGCCAGGTGAAGATATTTACGAAGGTCAGGTAGTAGGTGAAAACAACAGACAAGACGACATGGTATTAAACTTGGTTAGAGCGAAGCAATTAACCAACTTTAGAGCTGCAGGAAAGGATGATTCAGCTAAGTTAGCGCCAAAAAGACAATTTTCTTTGGAAGAAGCTTTAGAGTACATACAAAAGGATGAGTATGTGGAACTTACGCCTAAATCATTGAGAATCAGAAAAATATACTTAAAACAAACAGATAGAGAACGTTACGCTAAACAAGTGATGTCATAAAAAATACACAAAGTGTGAATATTTTTTGGACTAAGTGTTTTTTATTCAGATTGAATTGTATAAATTTGCACCCAATTTTAATTATAAAATAGAAAAATGAAAAAATTATTAGTTATCGCTATCGCTGCATTCGCTTTCACAGCTTGCAACAACGCTGCAAAAGAAACAGAAACAACTGCTACAGATTCTCCAGCTACTGCTACTGAAGCTACTCCAGCTGAAACTGCTCCAGTTGCTCCTGCAACTACTGATTCAATGGCACCAGCTGCAACTCCAGAAGCTGCTCCAGCTGCTCCAGCTGCTCCAGCTCACTAATTTATTAACAATCTTTAAAATGCAGCTATTTTTCGATGGCTGCATTTTTTTTTGCTCTAAAAATCAGAAATTTGTGTATCTTTGCAGCAATGAAAAAATTCTACGCTTTCATTCTTACCTTATTATTGGCTGTTAGTACAGTGTCTGCAAACCCTAACCCGGTTGCATTCAAATTGTATCCTAACCCTATGACTGGTGATGTTTTGCAAGTAAATTTTGATGTCGAATTCAAAGCTGGTCAAACTTACACCTTCGCAATTACCAACGTTATTGGTCAGGTAGTATACAACCACACGCTTACTGATGAAGAAATCAAAAAAGGAAGTTTCACAGTGAGAATGGATGAAATTAAATTAGACAAGGGAGTTTACCTTGCTAAAATGGTCAACGGTGACCACTCTTCAGTTCAAAAGCTGGTGGTGAGATAATGAACACCATCACATTTCCTCTAAAAGAGGAATTTATCCCCCTAATACAATTACTTAAATTTACTGGTGTTGCTGAATCTGGTGCTCATGCATCTGAATTGGTGCTTGAAGGTATGGTGTTTTGCAATGGCGAAACTGAAACCAGAAAACGCTATAAAGTTAGAAAAGGTGATACCATATCTATTGAAGATATCACTATAATTGTAGAATGAGTCTAATAATTCGAAACGCAACACCTTCTGATATGACGGCTGTTTTCGATTTGATTGTCGAATTGGCCATCTTTGAAAAAGCACCTAACGACGTCATCAATACACCTGAACAATTGGTCAAACATGGCTTTGGTCAACAACCTTTATTTATTTGTTTCGTTGCAGAATTTGAAGGTAAAATCGTTGGAATGTCACTCAATTACATTCGATATTCAACTTGGAAAGGACCAGTGTTGTATCTTGAAGATTTAATTGTTACAGAATCTATGAGAGGCAATGGGTTTGGCAAAGCCTTGTTTCAGCATACTTTAACTTATGCCAAAGACAATGGTTACAAACGCTTGCAATGGCAGGTGCTCGACTGGAACCAACCTGCAATAGATTTTTATAAGTCGTTTAATTCAGGGTTTGATCCAGAATGGCTTAATGCTTGGGTAGAATTCTAATCTACTATTTCATCATCATCCATTTAAACAATTGCTTGTAACTGGCTTTCTGTCCATAACTCAATATTCCTATTCTGTATATTTTTCCTGCCAACCACACAACAAAAATAAAACTGCCAAACAATATCACAGCTGAAGTTATAATTTCAAGCCACGATACATCGAATGGCAAACGCACCATCATCACAACAGGAGAAGTGAAAGGTATCATGCTGGTGGCTACAGCCAAACTGCTGTTAGGGTCTTTTATAACGGCTATTTGAGCTATAATTAAACCAAATACCAAAGGCATAGACACTGGGAACATAAATTGTTGGGTTTCTGTATCGCTATCTACAGCACTGCCAATGGCAGCAAAGATGGAACTGTATAATAGAAATCCTCCAAAGAAAAATACAATAAAGCCAGTTATAATTTTAGCAACATTCAAACTTTGAAGTTGCAGTGTTAGTTCTTGTAAAAAGCTCATATCCTGAGGCACATTTTTTTGTGCTTCAGCAACAGCAGATGCATCGATACCTCCATGACTTACACCTATCACTATACTTAAGACAACAAGCAATATACCTGATAAAATGATCCATGCCAGAAATTGGGTTAGACCTACCAAAGCCACTCCCAATATTTTGCCCATCATCAATTCAAAAGGCCTAACTGCAGAGACAATGATTTCAACTATTCTATTGTTTTTCTCTTCAGTAACACCTCTCATAATCATCACTCCATACATAAAAATAAACAAGTAAATGATGAAAGCACCAATATAACCAATGGCAGATTTTACCTCAGTGCCACTATTTTTACCAGATAACAATTGGTCACTCATCTTGATATTGGTCTTCATGCTATCAATCAATTCTGAACTTAAACCTCTTTCAGCAAGTTTGTGATTGAAATAATGTTGGTTCAATAAATCTTTTAATTCGTTTTTATCTGTAATTGACAAGCTTTTCTTAGCAAACAAGTCCATATTGGTACCAGTGGAATCTTTGATGTCAATAAGCAAATCGGCTGTTTCATTTTGAATTTCTGATTTGGCTTCGGTCAAACTAGAGACAAGTTTAAAATCATACGATTTGTTTTTAGGCAAGGCATTTCCAAGGGTATTGTAGTGATCGAGTACCAAAACCGACTTAGAGTCAGTTTTGTTTAATTGATAATAAGAAATGCCAGCTATTGAGCCGTAAAACAAAGCAATTAATAGAGGTCCTAATAGTGTCATGATGATAAACGACTTCTTAGTCACCCTAGTTAAATATTCGTGTTTGAAAATGAGTAGTATGTTTTTCATGGGCTTAATTGTCTGAAACGAGTTGAATAAAGATGTCGTGAATGCTTGGCATGTATTGATTGAATGATACTATTTCTGATTGTTCCATAGCCTTTTTCAGAACTTCATTGTTAGAAATAGATTTTAAACTTAGGATGTAATTAGGCAATCCTAATTCGTTGGTTTCTTCTTTGATAACTGTAATGTTAGGGTGATTAAAAGTAAGAGATTTTAGAGCTGTCAATTCGAATTTATCGGTTTTAAATTGCTGTCTAACATCGCTGACTTTACCATCAAGAATCTTTTCTGATTTATGTATAAGGGCCATGTAATCACAAAGCTTTTCAACACTTTCCATTCTGTGAGTTGAAAAGATAATGGTGGTGCCTTGCTGTTTTAATTCTAAGATAATTTCAGTTAGAAGTTCTGCATTTACCGGATCGAAACCACTGAATGGTTCATCGAGAATTAGTAAACTTGGTTGATTAATTACAGCAACAATGAATTGGATTTTTTGTTGCATACCTTTACTTAATTCTTCGATTTTTTTGCCTTTCACTTCCAGAAGCTTCATTTTATTAAGCCACCATGTAGCGCGCTCGTTGGCTTCTTTAGTGTCCAGTCCCCTAAGCTTAGCGAAGTAAACCAATTGGTCGAACACTTTAATTTTTTTGTATAAGCCTCTTTCTTCGGGCAAATACCCAATATGCTTGATGTGTTTTGATTGCAGTTCTTCGCCATTAAATAGCACTTCTCCAGAATCTGCTTTAGTGATTTGATTGATGATGCGTATTAAAGAGGTTTTGCCAGCACCATTCGGACCGAGTAAGCCATAAATGCAGCCTTTCGGAATACTGATTGAAACATTGCTTAGAGCAGTTTTATTGGTGTAGTTTTTCCAAACACCATTGATCTGCAGTATTGTGTTTTCCATATAAAAGTAGGTGGGACAAAATTGAGAAAAAAAAATGGACTTTGGTTGAAGTTCGATTATCCATTCATTTTAACCGACAGAAGACCTTCGAAATTTGAACAATTCTGTGTGTTGAAATTATCTATTATGCTCAAAAACAGATGCTATTTTCTTTGAATTTTGGTTTTTTAATTTATATTTGTCGAAAGTATTATGAAGAAAATTCTATATATGGTACTTCTGTTGGTTTACACAACAGATTTGTTTTCTCAAACTAAAACTGATTTTGAAGATTACACACCATTGCAATGTAGTGGCGAATTGCCTGAAGATTTTAAACTGGAACTATCCAAACTGGTTAACCAAGCAAAAAATCAAAAGTCTGAAAGTAAAGTAGACAAAAAGCAAGAAGTTGAATTTGCTGAATTGTCTAATTATCAATTAACCAATATTCTTTATAGTGGTAAGGTTTTATACGGTGACAAAATGACGACATACGTCAATAAAGTTGCCGATGAAATTCTTAAAGACGATAAAGAATTAAGAGGAAAATTGAACTTCTACATCCTTAAAAATACCGATCCCAATGCATATGCAACTCAGAGAGGGGTTATTTTTGTGACAATTGGATTACTAGCTCAAATTGAATCTGAGGCTCAATTGGCCTTTATTCTTTGTCACGAAATCATTCACTTTAAAAACAACCACAACCTTCAAACTTATAAAAAGAATGAAGATTTGAGAAACGATAAAACCACCAATTACGACAAGAGAATTGGCAACATGATGAACTACAGCAAAGAGAATGAACTTGAAGCTGATAGGGAAGGGTTGAAATTGTTTTTAACAACCAAATACGGTACCAACGAATTGGCGAATCTATTCGATGTGTTATTGTATTCTTATTTGCCATTTGATGAGTTGTCATTTGATTCAACATATTTCAATTCAAATCCTGGGTTTATCATACCTGGTAAATACTTCTTAAAAACCTGCTCAGATATCACAGCTGAAGAAGATGTGAATGACAGTTTAAGTACCCACCCTAACATCAAGAAAAGAAGAGAGGGTATTCAGAAACTTTTGGAAACAAAGAACAATCCATCTGGACTATCTTTTGTATTGACTAAAGAAGAATTTCAAGACATCCAAAGAATTGCGCGTTGCGAACTGGCTATTGCCCATCTTAAAGAAACCGAGTGTGAAGATGCCCTTTATGCGGCTTATTTGATGGAAAAAATTTATGGTAAAACAAAGTTTAGTGATAAAATTATTGCAGCCGCTTTGTATACCATGTCTAAACAAAAAAATCATGAAGATGAGTCGAGTTCAAGAAGGGTATCCAAAAAAGGGAATGACGATGAGCTATCTGATATTTGGTGGAAAAACGTAGAAGGTCAATCTCAAAGCGTTTACCATTTTAGCTATACCATTCCTTCAAAAGAACTGAACATCCTTGCTACTAAAAAAATGTATGAAGGATATAAAAAATACAACGATAAATTCTTCTTGTACAGATTCAATAGTTTGGTTTACGAACTGGTAAACATACACGACTTAAGTCTAGACAATTTCAAAAAAGAATTTGTTATTGAAGACACTACTAAAAAGAAAGTAGAAGAAGAAATCAAACCAGATGAGGAAACCAAATTGTCTAAAGTAAGTAAAATCAAAAAGAAGAAAGCTTCTAAAACTGAAAAAGATGAACAAGCCAATGTGTATTATTATAAATATGCCTTCGTGAATTTTTATACCGATTCAACTTTAACAGAGAGTTTTGATTGGTATATGGCAGATAAAACCAAGAAAGAAAAAAGAGAAGACGACCCTGAGTATCAAAAATACGAAGAAGCTAAAGAGAAGATTATTGCCAAGCATGGCGATGCATTAGACATCAACAAAATGGTAATGTTTAGCCCTTATTACAATAAGTATATTTATCAATACTCGTATTACAACTATTTGTTTTACAATTACAAAGTAAAAGATCCAGATTTATCTCCTTTAGAAGAACAAGATATTGAAAATTCTATTGCTGGATATATGTCTGAGTATGCCAAGAAATTGAATATGAGCGTTGATATATTGGGCAGCACTCAACAAACAGAAATGACAACAGAATCTTTTAATGAGTATCAAAATATGTTGAGCTGGTTTGAAGAAAGATTATCAATAGGTAAAATGGGAGCATACACTTATATCGATCAATATATAAAACCTTATGGAGAAAAATATGGATACGTAGGTTTCTGTTATGTCACCAACAATAACAAGGCTTTAGAAGTGGTATTTATACTGTTTGATTTGAATGCTGGAGGTTCTAAATTCATATACGAAAAAGAAGTAAGAAAAGGTAAACCAACAGGTGTTTATTCTAAAATGATGTTATACGATATCTTACATCAAATTTCTCAAAAACCAACCAAACTTGAGAAGCTCAAAAAGAAATACAATATCACAGAAGATTAATATTAAAAAGGCTCAATAAAATGAGCCTTTTTTTATGGGTTAGAAATTGATTCTATAGTTGAAATTCGGAAATAATCCCAATTGATATTGTGTTACTATGTCCTTTCGCAATGGGTCATAGCTCTGTATAAATACATTCTTTCTGTTTGTAATATTTTGAATGTCTATAAACCATTCTTGAGTTATTCTTTTGCCACTTCTTCTATAAGTAGCTTTGAAATCTAATCTAAAATAATTGTCAAATTGCTTATCAAAAGATTGGTCCTCATAAACTACTTGTTGATTCTTTTGCTTCGAGGCGATCAAATTGATTGGAGTATATCTTCTGCCGCCTGCTATAGATATTTTTGTGTCAAATGAAATCAAATTTTTGTCGTTGATTTTAATTTCTTTTCCAGCTAAAAGATTGTAAATAAATCTTCCATTAAAAGCAGTGTTCTTTTCAATACCGTTGCTGCCTTTGTATTTAGATTCGTATAATGAAAGGGCGTTCATCATGTAAAATCCTTTAGCAAACGAACGTTCTAATGTTAGTTCAACGCCATAATTAGTTCCTTTGCCTTTGTTGATTAAACTATCAGTACCTGGAGTATTAAAATCAGTTCCTTCATTAATTGCCGAGTAATAAGAGGCATTTTGTGTAACAGGAATATTGTATAAGTATTGGTAATATGCTTCTGATTTTAAATTCCAATTGCGACTAATTTTATACTCATAACCAACAACAGAATGCAAACTTTTACTATATCCAAGCGACTTGTTGGTATAATACGTAGTGTTACCAATGTGGGTTTGTAAAAAATACATTTGAAGATTTTGAATCTGACTGTGGAGTCCGCTGCCAAAATTCAACTTCTTGTTTCTACTTAATTGATAGGTTAATCCAATTCTTGGTTCTATTGCAGAGGCATTGTTTAACGTTAACCACTGATGGTGCAATCCCGTATTTAAAGTTGTATTTTGAGAAAGTCTGAATTTCATATTCGCAAAAGATTGGATAAGTTGAGTGCTTCCTCTGTTATCTCTTAGCGATCTAAAAGTATTGTCAACTCTTACACTATCATTAAAATTAAAAGAGAGGTTTTGAATGTTAATGCCAATATTCAATTGTTTAGAAGCATTGATTTTATAATTGAAAACAGAATTTAAAATTGCTTTATTGGATTTTGAGTTGTCTCTGTAAACTCCAACTCTTTGATTTCCTCCCACCGAATCGGCAACGGTTTTTACACCCGAAAATGTTAAACCAATGGATGTTTTGATGAACATTTTAGTATTGATAAAATAAGTGAACGAAGAGCCAATAACGCCCATTGATGTTCGATATTTTAAATCTTGATTACCTGAACTATAAAAGTTGCTAGAATCTGTAGTAGTACTATTTTCAAAATGGATATTACTTATTCCACCAACACCAAAGAAACTTAATTGATGTTGCTTAATTGGCATTTGAATTTTGAAACTCACATCTTGGTAATAAGGAATTGCGGTTCCAGTGCCGAAGTTTAATCCAATATTTTGAAGGACTGCTAATGTAGAGTATCTGTAATTAATTAGATACGATGATTTAGATGTTTTGTTGATTGGACCTTCTGCACCTGCTTCAAAACCATTGAAACCAATTTGTCCCGTAAATTCATGTTTACTTTTATTGCCATTCCTCATTTGCAAATCAAAAACACCTGATAAAGCATTGCCATACATTGAAGGGAATGCACTAGTAATAAAATCTGATTTGGCTAGAACGTTGTTGTTTAAAATTGTTACTGGTCCGCCAGAAGCACCCATTGCACCAAAATGACTTGGATTTGGTATATCAATTCCATCCATTCTCCATAATAAGCCTTGTGGTGAATTTCCTCTGATGATGATATCATTTCTTGAGTCATTATTTCCAACAACCCCAGCAAAATTACTCGCCATTCTCGCCGGATCATTTCTACTACCAGCAAACCTTCTAGTATCCTCTATATCGAATGACTTACCGCTAATGTTTACATTAGAATTGTTCAAACTGCCTTTAGCTTTTGCTTTAACAGTACCTCCTTTTAATTCGCTGATTTTTTCGAATAACTCTATATCTAACACTGTTTCTTTACCAGAGGTGTGAATGATGTTAGAAGCCACATACATTTGATATCCATTGGCAGATACTTTTATCGTTAATCTTCCTATTGGAACATTGGCAATTAAGTAATACCCGTTTTCATCTGTGGTATCAATAAATTTACCTTTTAAACTATCTTCTATTTCAACAACTGCTGAGGCAATTTTACTTTGAGATTGAGCATCTACAACTCTTCCTCTAACATTTTGTAAAAGACTTTGTGCATTTGAATTAAATGCCATCAATAAAACTATAATGATTAAATGTTTCAAATTCATATTACAAAACAAAACATTAGAAGTGATAACCGAATTACCAATTGTTAAGAAATGCGAATACTATTTCTTATTCGACTTAAACTTTGAGGTGTTATGCCAAGATATGTAGCAAGATGTTCTTGTTTAACTAGGTTAAGGAGTTTTGGATGTTTTTCTATGAGGTATAAATAGCGTTCACTCGCATTCATTGTAAGTAACATTAATTCTCTTTCTTCTTTGTGTGCCAAATACATTTCAGCATTGATTCTACCCAAACGTTCTCCTGTATGTGATAGTTTATAAAGTGATTGAAGATTGTCGTATGACATTCTATAAGCTTCAATTGCTTCTAAGGCTTCAATGCTAACTTGTGATGGCTTTCGTGTGATAAATGATGAATAACTACTACTGAAAGAATTTTCAGAACAAAATCCAACTGAGAACTCATTTGAGCGATTATCAAATGTAAACATTCTAGCTGTTCCTTTTATAATAAAGGTTAGGTAATTCTCTACATCACCTTGGCAAAGTATCATGTCATTTTTGGTGAATTGAACTAATTCAAGTTTACTGCTAAATAATTCCCATTCATCATTACTAAGGATAGCTTGTTGGTCGAATACCTGTCTAATAAGTTCTTTCATAACTTCAAAACTAACAGGTTTAACAGGCATCTGTTTGAGTTTTTCGACCGAAAAGTTTCCTCAAATATTTTTTAATTGTCTTTCAGACTATTGCACTTTAAATTGATTGTTCAACAACGCATTGATATATATTTGATACTTGGCCTTTAATTCCTTTTCTGCTATCTTAGCACTATTTAACTCTTGTTCGTTGAGTTGATATCTAATGCGGGTATTTGGTGTGTATTTTGGTTGAATGTGGTAAATACTTTTACCATTTGGATAATAACGAATACACATTGGATAGTCTATGCTTTGAATCATCCCATTGTCGTAGTTAATGGCTCGACCATTTTTGTTGGATAATAGGTTGCGACCAAATGTGAAAATAGAATCGGTAACGCCTGTCATGCCCATTATCGTCGGGAAAATATCAGGATGAGAAGCAGTAACTGAATCGTTTATGCCTGGAGTGATGAATTTAGGTCCGTATACCAACAATGGTATTTCGTACTTGCCAGTTGGAGCATAATAATATTCATTCTTACTGTGAGAAGGGTGGTCGGCTGTGATAATGAATATAGTATTATTGATGAGCTCTGAGTTCCATATAGATTTGAAAAATTGTCTTAATGCGTAATCCGTGTATTGAACAGATTTGTGAATAGGCAATTCATTGGCCGTAAATATTGAAGCGTATTGATCGGGGATGTGATATGGGTCGTGAGAAGTAAGTGTAAAAACAGAACTAAAAAATGGTCCTTTTTTTCTTTTTAACTCTTCCGCATAATACTGCAAATATGGTTCGTCCCAGATGCCCCAATGACCATCAAAATCACTTTTTTTGCTAGGATATTCATCCAAACCATAATAAGATATCGGTCCAGAAATCAATAAAAAATTATCAAAACCCATAGAACCATTTTTTGCACCATAATAAAATGAACAATCGTATCCGTGTTTGGATAAATAATGGTGAATGCCATTTACTTGATTACTCTGAAAGGCACTATTAATATAAGGAACATCCAACAAAGAAGGAATAGAGGCAAAAATTGCAGGCAGACTTTCCATAGAAGTTGTACCGCTGCTGTAAGCATTCGTAAAACTTAAAGACAATTTGGCTAGACTATCTAAAAAAGGCGTGAATCTTTTTTCTTTATTAAGGAATCCGCAGTAATCACGGCCAAAGCTTTCAAGAATAATGAGAACCACATTGGGTTTTTGATTAAAAGATGGACTGATGGATTGGACAGGTTGAAATAACTGTTTGACTTCATTTTCAGAATACCATTCAATTTTTTGAGGTATTCTGGTGCTGTATGAAGTTAGCAACTGAGTAGGCGAATTGATACACGCGGGCACCCATTGGGCTTCGACAAAAGCTGCAGCATCGAAACTTCTAAGAGGCTTAACACTAATACTACCTCTAGCGCCTAAAAAAAGTAGAGCAGCAATCAGAACGGAAGCAAGGCTACCTTTTTTTATGGATGGATTATTAGAAGATACATTGTGTTTAGGGTAAATTTTGATGATGAGAATTATGACACCTATTAATAAGACAGACAACCACCAATAATTAAGGATGTATGAAATGACAGGATTGGCTGGGTCAGATAACAATTGGAACAACTCAATACCACTTCTGCGGTTTTTTATTTTAAAGAATTCAAAATCAATAAGGTTGAGGGTAATGAGTAGGGTACAGCCTAATACAAAAAAGATTTTCAGACAAAGTTGTAATTTGGGATTAGAGTGGTTGAGGGGCAGAATACTAATGAGATGGAAGGGTAGAAGAAAATAGACCATCGCCTGTACATCAAATAGGACACCCCAAAGCATAACGGAGGGAATTTGACCAGTTGGAGCACCATTAAAGTACTCAGAAAGGTAAAAAATGAAAAAAATACGGCATAAAGAGAGCAAAAGGAGAGCAAAAAGGGATCTTTTGAGCCAAGAGCCGATATAATTATTTGGGAAAATTTGCATTATCAACACTGCAAAAATGCAGAACTGTCGTCATAATTTTAAATATTTTATAAAATTTTCCATATATTCTTGGTAGATTTAAATAAATCATCTACTTTTGCAGTCCTTTTTACAAAAAAAGAATAGTTTAAGAATTATGCCAACCATACAACAATTGGTGAGAAAGGGGCGACAAACCTTGAAGTTTAAGAGCAAATCTCCTGCTCTTGATTCTTGTCCGCAAAGACGCGGTGTTTGCACTCGTGTGTACACTACCACCCCTAAGAAACCAAATTCAGCAATGCGCAAAGTAGCGCGTGTACGTTTAACTAACTCAAAAGAAGTGAACGCTTATATCCCAGGAGAGGGTCATAACTTACAAGAGCACTCTATCGTATTAGTACGTGGAGGCAGGGTTAAGGATCTTCCAGGAGTACGTTATCACATCGTTCGTGGAGCGTTAGACACAGCTGGTGTGGAAGGTAGAAACCAAAGAAGAAGTAAATACGGCACCAAAAAACCAAAAGCAAAAGCAGGCGCTGATGCTAAAGGTAAAAAATAAGGATAAGTATCAATGAGAAAAGCAAAAGCAAAACGCAGAATTTTATTACCTGATCCAAAGTTTAATGACGTAATGGTAACCCGTTTCGTTAACAACATGATGTATGACGGTAAAAAAAGTGTAGCATTAGGAATTTTTTACGACGCAATTGATTTAGTAGAAAAGAAAATTACTGAAGAACCTGGTATCGAAACTTGGAAAAAAGCATTGAACAATGTGATGCCAATGGTTGAAGTAAAAGCAAGAAGAGTAGGTGGAGCAACATTCCAGATCCCAACAGAAATCGTTCCTGAAAGAAGAGCGGCTATGGGCATCAAATGGATCATTTCATACTCTCGCAAAAGAAACGAAAAATCAATGGCTGAAAAATTAGCTGCTGAGTTCATCGCCGCTTCAAAAGGCGAAGGTGCAACAGTTAAGAAAAAAGACGATACTCACAAGATGGCAGAAGCCAACAAAGCGTTTGCACACTTTAAAGCATAAGGAGAATCAATGTCAAGAGATTTAAAATTCACGAGAAATATAGGTATTGCCGCTCACATCGACGCAGGTAAAACTACAACGACTGAGCGTATATTGTACTATGCTGGTGTTAACCACAAAATCGGTGAGGTGCACGATGGTGCAGCTACGATGGACTGGATGGCACAAGAGCAAGAAAGAGGTATCACTATCACCTCTGCTGCTACAACAGTATTCTGGAATTACAGAGGCAATTCATACCACATCAACATCATCGATACTCCTGGTCACGTTGACTTCACTGTTGAGGTTAACCGTTCTTTACGTGTATTAGATGGTTTAGTGTTCTTGTTTAGTGCGGTTGACGGTGTTGAGCCTCAATCTGAAACTAACTGGAGATTGGCTAACAACTACAATGTTCCAAGAATCGGTTTCGTAAACAAAATGGACCGTTCTGGTGCTGACTTCTTAAACGTAGTTAAGCAAGTTAAAGACATGTTAGGTTCTAACTCAGTTCCACTTCAATTACCAATAGGCGCTGAAGATAACTTCAAAGGTGTTGTTGATTTGATCAACTTTAGAGGTATGGTGTGGAATGAGGAAGATAAAGGAATGACTTACAAAGAAGTTCCAATTCCTGACGATATGAAAGAAGAAGCTGAAATGTGGAGAGAAAAACTCCTTGAAGCTGTTTCTGAATACGATGAGAAATTAATGGAGAAGTTCTTCGAAGATCCAAACTCAATCACTGAAAGAGAAATCTTGGATGCTTTAAGAGCTGCTTGTTTGGATATGAGTATCGTACCAATGGTATGTGGTTCATCATTCAAAAATAAAGGTGTTCAAACTATGCTTGACCTAGTAATGGAGTTAATGCCTAGTCCGCTTGATAAAAAAGAGACTACTGGTACTAACCCTAACACAGACGAGCCAGTGGTACGTAGACCTGATTACAGCGAACCTTTCACAGCGTTGGCATTTAAGATTGCAACTGACCCTTATGTTGGTCGTTTAGCTTTCATGAGAGCATACGCTGGTAAGTTAGATGCAGGTTCTTATGTATTGAACACAAGAAGTGGAAACAAAGAGAGAATCTCTCGTATTTTCCAAATGCACGCAAACAAACAAAACCCAATCGAATTCTTAGGTGCTGGTGATATCGGTGCTGCGGTTGGTTTTAAAGATATCAAAACTGGTGACACTTTATGCGATGAGAAACATCCAATCGTATTAGAATCTATGGTGTTCCCTGATCCGGTAATCGGTTTGGCTATCGAGCCTAAAACTCAAGCTGACGTTGATAGACTTGGCGTAGGTTTAGGTAAATTGGCTGAAGAAGATCCAACATTCAGAGTTAAAACTGATGAGGAAACCGGTCAAACAGTTATCTCTGGTATGGGTGAACTTCACTTAGAAATCATCGTTGACAGATTGAGACGTGAATTCAAAGTAGAAGTAAATCAAGGTGCTCCTCAAGTTGCTTACAAAGAAGCAATCAAAGGAAGCTGCACTCACAGAGAGACCTTCAAAAAACAAACAGGTGGTAGAGGTAAATTCGCTGACATTCAATTTGAAATTTCAGCGGCTGATCCTGACTTCACTGGCGAAGGTTTACAATTCGTAAACGAAGTAGTTGGTGGATCTATCCCAAGAGAATATATCCCTTCAGTTCAAAAAGGTTTTGCTGAAGCAATGAAGAATGGTGTATTAGCAGGTTATCCAATCGATAAGATGAAAGTAAGATTGTTTGATGGTTCATTCCACGCAGTTGACTCTGATTCATTGTCATTTGAGATTTGTGCTAAATCAGCATTCAGAGAAGCTGCACCAAAAGCACAACCAATCTTGATGGAACCTATTATGAAGTTGGAAGTATTAACTCCAGCAGATTACATGGGAGATGTGCAAGGTGACTTGAACAGAAGAAGAGGTATGTTAGAAGGTATCGACGAGAGAGCAGGTTCTCAAGTAATCAAAGCAAAAGTGCCACTATCAGAAATGTTTGGATATGTAACAAGTTTACGTACCATCACATCAGGTAGAGCATCATCGACAATGGAATTCGATCACTACGAAGAAGTTCCAAGATCGATGGCAGAAGAAGTAATCAAAAAAGTTAAAGGGCAAAAAGCTAACGCATAATTACAGTAATGGTAACACAAAAGATAAGAATTAAATTGCGTTCACACGATCACAATCTGATTGATAAATCAGCAGAGAAGATTGTAAAATCTGTTAAAGCAACAGGTGCAGTAGTAAGTGGTCCAATTCCACTACCTACCAACAAGAAAATCTTCACTGTATTGAGATCACCACACGTAAACAAAAAGGCTAGAGAACAATTCCAATTGTGCTCATACAAACGTCTTTTGGATATTCACAGCTCTACTGCAAAAACAGTAGAAGCCTTAATGAAATTAGAGCTTCCAAGTGGAGTTGATGTTGAAATTAAAGTATAACAGACATGGTAGGATTAATCGGAAAAAAAATAGGAATGACCAGCATCATCGATGCTAACGGTGCAAAGGTAGGTTGTACTTTGGTGCAAGCTGAGCCTAACGTAATTTCTCAGATCAAAACATCTGAAAAAGAGGGTTACAATGCATTGCAAATTTCAGCTATCGAGTTGAAAGAAAAGCATTCGAATGCTGCAGCTAGAGGCCACTTCAAAAAAGCCGGTACTCAAGCCATGAAAGTATCTCACGAGTTCAGAGTTGACTCTGTAGCTGGTAACGTAGGTGATAAAGTAGACGTAACAATTTTCTCTGAAGGCGACTTCGTAGACGTGATTGGAACATCTAAAGGTAAAGGTTTCCAAGGTGTTGTTAAAAGACATAATTTTAACGGCGTTGGTCCTTCAACCCACGGTCAGCACGACAGACAAAGAGCTCCGGGTTCAGTAGGTTCTTCATCTTATCCATCAAAAGTATTCAAAGGCTTGAGAATGGCTGGTAGAATGGGTGGAAAAAGAGTAAAGAACATCAACTCACAGATTTTGAAAGTGATTCCAGAACAGAACTTATTAGTTATTAAAGGTTCTATCACTGGTCACAATGGTTCAATAGTAGTAATAGAAAAATAAGAAATGGAACTGAAAGTATATTCAAGCAATGGTTCTGAGACAGGTAAAACTGTAAAATTACCAAGTGACATATTCGGTGCTACTCCAAATGATCATGCTATTTACTTAGATGTAAAACAGTATTTAGCTCATCAAAGACAAGGTACACATAAGACAAAAGACAAATCAGAAGTTCACTACAGTACTAAAAAGATCAAACGTCAAAAAGGTACAGGTGGCGCTCGTGCTGGTAGTATCAAGTCGGGTGTGTTCGTTGGTGGAGGTAGAATCCATGGTCCACGTCCAAAAGATTACAGTTTCAAATTAAACAAGAAACTTAAGCGTTTGGCTAGGATCTCTGCTTTGTCATACAAAGCTGCTAACAACAACATCATTGTATTAGACAGTTTGACCTTTGACAAGCCAAGTGCAAAATCATTTTTAAGCGTTTTAAACAACCTTAAAATAAACGATCAAAGAGTGTTGGTAGTAACACCTGAAATCAATAGCAATGTTTACTTAAGCGGTAGAAATATCAACAAGGCACATACAATGCCAGCGTCAGATATCAACACTTACCAAATTTTGAAAGCAAAAACATTGGTATTAACGAACGACTCAATTGAAGTAATTAAAAACACATTGAATTAAGATTATGTCAGTATTAGTAAAGCCGCTGATAACAGAAAAAATGACCATGTTGACAGACAAAAGAAAACAATACGGTTTCGTATGTTTGAGAACTGCCAGCAAGGACGAGATAAAAGCAGAGATTGAGAAAGTCTACAATGTAGAAGTTGATTGGATCAATACAATAGTTTCAACGCCAAAACGCAAAAGAAACAGACGTACTGGTCAAATCACAGGTAGAACCAACATTTATAAAAAAGCAATTTGTAAGTTGAAAGAAGGTCAAGAAATTGACTTTTATGAAAATATTTAAAGAAAATGCCAGTTAAAAGACTTAGACCGACAACACCGGGAACAAGATTCAGAATTGCAAACACGTTTGCAGAACTTACAGCGTCAAAACCTGAAAAGAGTTTAACTGTATCTATATCTAAATCCGGAGGAAGAAATAACCAAGGTAAGATGACCATGCGCTACATTGGTGGTGGTCACAAAAAGAAATACCGTATCATCGATTTTAAACGCGATAAGCACGGTATTGCAGCTGAGGTAAAAACTGTAGAGTACGATCCAAATCGTTCTGCATTCATCGCATTAGTAGAATACGTTGATGGTGAAAAAAGATACATTCTTTGCCCTCATGGCCTAAAAGTTGGTCAGAAGTTATTATCTGGCAGCGGTGTAGTACCTGATTTAGGAAATACTCTTCCATTATCAGAAATTCCATTGGGTTCTATCATCCACAATATTGAAATGGCTCCAGGTCAAGGCGGTAAGGTTTGCAGAAGTGCAGGTTCTTACGCTCAATTGACAGCGAGAGACGGAAAATATGTAGTTGTTAAATTGCCAAGCGGCGAGACAAGAATGATTTTGAGCACTTGCTCAGCAACAATCGGTTCTGTATCAAACCCTGACCACAGTTTAGAGAACTACGGTAAAGCAGGTAGAAGCAGATGGTTAGGCAGACGTCCTAGAACACGTCCAGCAGCAATGAACCCAGTAGATCACCCTCAGGGTGGTGGTGAAGGTAGATCAAAAGGTGGTCAGCCAAAATCACGTACTGGTATCTATGCACAAGGTCAGAAGACTCGTAATACCAAAAAGAGTACAAGTAAATATATCATAGAACGTAGAAAAGGTAAAAGAAATAAATAATGGCAAGGTCACTTAAAAAAGGTCCCTTCATTGATTGGAAACTTGACGAAAAAGTTGCCAAAATGAACGAATCAAAGAAGAAAGCAGTTATCAAAACATGGAGCAGAAAATCCATGATAGCACCAGAGTTCGTTGGTCACACTTTTGCTGTGCACAATGGTAACAAATTCATTCCGGTTTATGTTACCGAAAACATGGTAGGTCATAAATTAGGTGAGTTTGCTCCAACAAGAACATTCAAAGGACACGGAGGTAACAATAAATAATTATGGAATCAGTAGCAGTATTAAAAAATTGTCCATTGTCTCCACGTAAGATGAGATTGGTAGTTGATCAAATTAGAGGTCAACAAGTAGATAAAGCATTGAACATATTGCAATTTTCTCAAAGAAGATATTATGCAGTATACGTTGAGAAGCTTTTGAAATCAGCCATCAGCAACTGGCAGAACAAAAACCAGGACAGTAAAGTAGAAGACAGCAAGATTTATGTATCAGCTGTGTTCGTAGACGGTGCAGTTGTTGCTAAAAGAATGAGAACAGCTCCACAAGGTCGTGCGTACAGAATCCGTAAGCGTTTCAGTCACGTTACAATTAAAGTTGACAGTTTAACAAGCAAAAACCAAATAGCAGAAGCATAATTAATGGGACAAAAAATAAATCCAATAGCGCTTAGATTAGGCATCATCAGAGGTTGGGAAAGCAACTGGTACGGTGGAAAGAATTTCGCCGATAAGTTAGCCGAAGATGAAAAGATCCGTAAATATTTATTCGTGCGTATTCCAAGAGGAGGCATGTCTAAAATCGTTATCGAAAGAACGATTAAAAGGATCATCATCACCATTCACACTGCTAAACCTGGTATCGTAATCGGTAAAGGTGGTGCTGAGGTTGACAAGATCAAAGAAGAGTTGAAGAAAATCACTAAGAAAGATGTTCAAATCAATATTTTCGAAATCAAAAGACCTGAGTTAGATGCTAAGCTTGTTGCTGAAACCATCTGCCAACAAATCGAAGGTCGTGTTAGTTACAAAAGAGCGGTAAAACAAGCTTTAGGTAACACGATGAGAATGGGAGCAGACGGTATCAAAGTAAGTGTATCTGGTCGTTTAAACGGCGCAGAGATTGCACGTGCTGAGAAATATAAAGAAGGAAGAACTCCATTGCACACTTTGCGTTCAGATATTGATTACGCATTAGGTGAAGCATTGACAGTATATGGTAAAATCGGAGTAAAAGTATGGATTTGCAGAGGTGAGATTTACGGTAAACGTCGTGATTTATCATTGAACGCAGGTTCAGATAGAGGTCCGAAAAGAGAAGAAGCTCCTCGTAACGATAACAGAAGAGGCGGAAGAAGAGACGGTGGAAGAGGAAAAAGAAACAATAACTAAGAGAGGACAAATAATTAAAAATAAAAACAGGAAGTAGACATGTTAAGTCCAAAAAGAACCAAATTCAGAAAACAGCATAAAGGCAAAATTAAAGGACTTGCCACCAGAGGTCACCGTTTGAGTTTTGGAACCTTCGGTTTGAAAAGTATGGAGCAATCTTGGATTACTGCTAGACAAATAGAAGCAGCAAGGGTAGCTTTAACTAGATTCATGAAAAGAGAAGGTCAGGTGTGGATCAGAATTTTCCCTGATAAACCAATCACCAAAAAACCAGCTGAAGTGCGTATGGGTAAAGGTAAGGGTGCTCCTGAATATTGGGTAGCCATCGTAAAGCCAGGTACCATTATGTTCGAAGTAACAGGTGTTCCTCAAGCAGTAGCAGAGAGAGGTATGTACCTAGCAGCACAGAAACTTCCAGTTTCAACAAAATTCATAGTAAAACCTGATTATACAGAAGAATAATGAAGCACAGGGAATATAAAGATCTACCTACTAAAGAATTAGTAGAGAGATATAAAGAAGAAAAAGTTAGACTTACAAAAATGAAGTTTAACAATGCTGTTGCTAGAATCGAGCAACCGCACAAATTAAAAGAAGCGAGAAAAGAGATTGCCAGAATGTTAACTGAAATCAACTCTCGTAGAATGGATAACGAAATTAAAGCCGCTGAAAAAGGGGAATAATACAAAATGGAACAAACCAGAAATTCAAGAAAAGAGATTATTGGTCGCGTTACCAGTAATGGTATGAATAAATCCATCGTGGTTGCTTTAGAAACTAAAGTAAAGCACCCGAAGTATGGTAAATATTTCAAAAAGACCAAAAAGTTCTATGCTCATGATGAAAAGAATGAGTGTAACGTTAATGACATTGTAAAAATCATGGAGACAAGACCATTGAGCAAATTGAAATGCTGGAGACTTGTTGAAATAGTAGAAAGGGCAAAATAATGATACAAACAGAAAGTCGTTTAAAAGTAGCTGATAACAGCGGTGCAAAAGAAGTTCTTTGCATCAGAGTACTTGGTGGTACAGGCAGACGTTATGCCTCAGTAGGAGACAAAATCGTTGTTGCTGTAAAAACCGCCCTTCCTTCAGGAGGTGTAAAAGCAGGTTCCGTTTCAAAAGCGGTAATTGTAAGAGTAAAAAAAGAAATCAAAAGACCTGATGGTTCATACATCAGATTCGATGAGAATTCTTGTGTTTTACTTAACAACTCAGATGAGCCAAGAGGTACTCGTATCTTCGGCCCAGTAGCAAGAGAATTGCGTGAAAAACAATTCATGAAAATTATATCATTAGCTCCGGAAGTATTATAAGCGTATACAAGAGAATGAAGACAAATAATAATTCACATCAAACCGCAAAGATTCACATCAAAAAGGGTGACACCGTGATGCAAATCGCTGGTAAGATTGTAGACAATCAAAATACAGGTAAAGTTTTACGTGTTTACACAAAAACTTACAGAGCTTTAGTGGAAGGGTTAAACATCATTTCTCGTCACACTAAGCCAAATGCTACCCACCCTAACGGAGGTATCATTAAGAAAGAAGCTCCAATCCATATCTCTAACTTAATGTTAGTAGAGAACGGAAAACCAACAAGAGTTGGAAGAAAATTAAATGACAATGGTAAATTACAGAGAGTATCTGTTAAAACCGGAGAATTTATCAAATAAAAAGAAATTACATGTCGTATACACCAAATTTAAAAAGGAAATATAACGAAGTGGTTGTGCCACATATGCAACAGAAGTTCGGCTATACCAACGTAATGGAAATGCCGAAACTAACCAAGATTTGTTTGAATCAAGGTGTTGGTGTTGCCGTTAATGATAAGAAGTTAATTGACGCAGCTGTTGATGAAATGACAAGAATCAGCGGTCAAAAAGCTCAAGCTACCACATCTAAGAAAGACATTTCAAACTTCAAATTGAGATCTAAGATGCCAATCGGTGCAAGAGTGACTTTACGTCAAAACACAATGTTCGAATTCTTGGAGCGTTTGATCGCAATCGCTTTACCAAGGGTAAGAGACTTCCAAGGTTTGGAAGTGAAAGGTTTCGACGGTAGAGGTAACTTCACAATGGGTATTACCGAGCAAATCATTTTCCCAGAAATTGATATCGATAAAACCAACAGAATTTCGGGTATGGACATCACTTTTGTAACAACTGCAAAAACTGATGAAGAGTGTTTAGAGATGTTAAGAGCATTTGGTTTACCATTTAAAAAATAAAAGAATAACATGGCAAGAGAAGCAATAAAAGCAAGAGAACTTAAGAAGGAGCGTTTGGTAGCGAAATTCGCAGAAAAGCGTGCCCAATTAAAAGAAGCAGGTGATTTCATCGGTCTTCAAAAACTTCCAAGAAGTTCTTCAAAAGTTCGTCTACGTAACAGATGCAAACTTACTGGTAAACCAAGAGGTTACATCAGAGTATTTGGATTATGCAGAAACCAGTTCAGAGAATTGGCTTCAGCTGGTAAAATCCCAGGAGTAACAAAATCAAGTTGGTAATATAAAATTAGAATAAAATGACTGATCCAATAGCAGACTACTTAACCAGATTGAGAAATGCTTTGCAAGCAAAGCATAGAATCGTGGAAATCCCTGCAAGCAATATTAAGAAAGCAATGACTAAAGTGTTGTTTGAAAAAGGATATATCCTAAATTACAAATTCGAAGAAACCGATAACAAACAAGGTGTCATCAAAGTTGCGTTGAAATACGATAACATGACCAGACAACCGGCTATCAGAGAATTAAAAAGAATTTCTAAACCTGGTTTAAGAAAATATGCTCCGGCAGATAATTTGCCAAGAGTAATCAACGGTTTGGGTATCGCTATCCTTTCCACATCAAAAGGTGTAATCTCTGATAAAGAGGCTAGAACACTTAACGTAGGCGGTGAAGTATTGTGCTACGTATCATAATAGATTTAAAAGAATAAGAAAATGTCAAGAATAGGTAAAGCTCCAATCAGCATCCCTGCAGGTGTAGAAATCAAAGTTTCTGCAGACAATATCGTTTCGGTTAAAGGACCAAAAGGTGAATTATTCCAACCTTTGAAAGAAGGTTTTAAAGTTGTAGTTGATAACGGCGTTTTAACAATCGAGCGTCCTAACGACGAAAAACAAAATAAAGCACTTCATGGTTTGTACCGTTCACTTTTAAACAACAACGTTAAAGGTGTAAAAGACGGACACTCTACCAAACAAGAACTTGTAGGTGTGGGTTACAAAGCTACTAACCAAGGTCAAATCCTTGATTTGTCAGTTGGATACTCTCACAGAATCATGTTGGAAGTGCCAAAAGAAATCAAGTTAACAACAGTAACTGAAAAAGGTCAAAACCCTGCTATCATCATGGAAAGTGCTGATAAACAATTATTGGGTCAGGTTGCTGCTAAAATCAGATCATTCCGTAAGCCTGAGCCATACAAAGGAAAAGGTATCAAGTTTACTGGTGAACAATTAAGAAGAAAAGCAGGTAAGTCTGCATCTAAAAAATAATTAAGATAAGACAATGAGCAATACAAAAGCAAAGAGAAGATTGAAAATAAAATCAAGGGTTGCAGGTAGCATCCAAGTGAGTGCTGACCGTCCAAGATTGGTAGTTTTCCGCAGCAATTCGGAGATCTATGCTCAGATCGTAGACGTGAACAACAAAACTATCTGTGCTTCTTCAAGCCTTGAAAAAGATATCACTGGTCTGAAAGAAACTAATACCGCTAAAGCTGCAATCGTAGGTAAGAGAATTGCTGAGAAAGCTACTGCTGCTGGTATCGTAAAAGTAGTGTTCGACAGAAACGGATTCCTTTACCACGGTAGAATCAAAAGTTTAGCTGATGGTGCTAGAGAAGGAGGCTTACAATTTTAATCATAAGAAGATAATAACATGTCAAATAGCAATATAAAACGCGTAAGACAATCAGAATTGGAACTGAAAGAAAAAGTGGTTGCAGTTAATCGTGTGGCCAAAGTTACCAAAGGTGGTAGAACTTTTACCTTCACAGCTATCGTTGTTGTAGGTGATGGTAATGGTATCGTTGGTAATGGTTTAGGAAAAGCTGGTGAGGTAACCGATGCTATCCAAAAAGCCATCGAAGACGCAAAGAAAAACTTAATCAAAGTGCCAATCCTTCACGGAACTGTTCCACACGAACAACTTGGTAAATTTGGTGGTGGTAACGTATTCATTAAACCTGCTTCACATGGTACTGGTGTTATCGCTGGTGGTGCTATGCGTGCAGTTTTAGAAAGTGCTGGTGTTCACGACGTATTAGCAAAATCTAAAGGTTCTTCTAACCCACACAACGTGGTTAAAGCAACTTTAGATGCTTTGTCTAAACTAAGAGATCCTAACACCATCGCAAAAACAAGAAACATTAACTTAAAGCAAGTATTTAACGGATAATATTATGTCAAGAATCAGAGTTACAAAAATTCGTAGTACCATTGGTCAAGCAGACAGAGTTGAAAAAAACATGGAAGCTTTGGGTCTGACCAAAATGAACAGCTCTAATGAGTTGAATTTAACTCCTCAGATCGAGGGCATAATCAGAAAAGTTAAACACCTTATAAAAATCGAAAATATTTAAAATGGATTTAAGTACATTAAAACCTGCATCAGGTTCGACAAAAAACGGGAAACGTATTGGTAGAGGTCAAGGTTCTGGTAGAGGCGGTACCTCTACAAAAGGACATAAAGGAGCTCAAAGCCGTAGCGGTTACTCTCGTAAAAAAGGTTTTGAAGGTGGTCAAATGCCATTGCAAAGACGTATTCCAAAAGGTGGTTTCAAAAACTTTAACCGCGTTGAATTGGCTAGCATCAACTTAGATGTTCTTCAAAAATTAGCTGACAACAAAGGACTAACTGTAATCAATCACGAAACTCTAGTTGCTAACCACTTGGTTGGTAAAAGAGAATATTATAAAATCTTAGGACGTGGTGTGTTAAGTGCTAAACTTGAAGTGCATGCACACGGTTTCTCTGACACCGCTAAAAAAGCCATCGAAGAAAAAGGTGGTTCTACTAACTTAATCACGATTTACTAAGCATGAAAAAATTTGTCCAAAAGTTAAAGGAAATCTGGAGTATTGAGGATCTGAGAGTAAAAATATTAAATACTCTCTTGTTCTTATTGGTATACCGTATCGGCACATTTATTATTTTGCCAGGTATTGACGGTAGTGTGCTTATGGGTGCATTGAAAAACCAAACTGAAGGTATCCTTGGTTTGGTCAACGTTTTTGCTGGTGGTGCATTCGGTAGAGGTGCCATCTTCGCTTTAGGTATTATGCCTTATATCTCTGCTTCCATCGTTATCCAATTGCTTACTATCGCAGTTCCTGCGTTCCAACGTATGCAAAAAGAAGGTGAAGACGGCAGAAGAAAAATCAATCAATATACAAGATTCTTAACCATCGCTATCACTGCTGTTCAAGCTGTTGCTTATCTATATAACATCACAGCTAAACAAGACAACTGGGGTGCATTGTTGTTCAAAACCAATCCTGCTTTAATGTCAGAAACATTGTTTATGGTCATTAACGTATGTATGTTGGTTGCTGGTACAATGTTTACCATGTGGTTAGGTGAGCGTATCACTGACAAAGGTTTAGGCAACGGTATTTCTCTTATCATTATGGTAGGTATTATCGACCGTCTTCCTGAAGCAGTGAGTTTAGAATTGGATTTAAAATTGGCTAAAGGTGCATTGCCATTATTCATAGTAGAAATCATTTTCTGGCTGCTAGTTATCGTCACTACCATCTTGTTGATTCAAGGTGTTAGAAAGATTGCGGTAAACTACGCTAAGAGAATTGAAGGTACTAGAATGACAGGCGGAGGCGCTCGTCAGTACATCCCACTAAAAGTGAATGCTGCGGGTGTAATGCCAATCATTTTTGCTCAGGCAATCATGTTTATCCCTCCAACCTTATCACAGGCTATAGATTCACAAAGTTCAATTTTAAGAGCTTTGAGTGATTATGGTTCATTAGCTTACAACAGTTTATTTGCATTATTGATTATATTGTTTACTTACTTCTACACAGCGATTACGGTTAATCCTAACCAAATGGCTGATGATATGAAGAAAAGTGGAGGTTTCATTCCAGGTGTAAAACCAGGAAGAGCAACCAGCGAGTACATTGAAGAAATCATGTCAAGAATCACATTCCCAGGTTCATTATTCCTAGCATTAGTTGCGGTGTTACCATCAATAGCAATGGTGTTCGGAGTGAGTCAAGGGTTTGCTCAATTCTTTGGTGGAACTTCATTATTGATTATGGTAGGTGTTGTTTTAGACACATTGCAGCAAATCGAGAGTCACTTGTTGATGAGACACTACGACGGCTTAATGAAGTCGGGACGTATCAAAGGAAGAACAGGTATCGCAACACAATCAATTTGATAAATTAAAAAAATAGTATTAAATTTGCACCCCCCGAAAAAATGGCGAAGCAAGACTCAATAAAACAAGATGGTACGATAGTAGAAGCGTTGTCTAATGCGATGTTTCGCGTACAACTTGCGAATGGACATGAGATCATTGCTACGATTTCAGGGAAAATGAGAATGAAATATATCAGGGTTTTACCTGGCGACAAGGTTCAAGTGGAGATGAGTCCATACGATCTTTCAAGAGGTAGAATTTCATATAGATACAAATAATAAGGACATGAAAGTAAGAACTTCAGTAAAGAAACGCAGCGCCGATTGCAAATTGGTAAAACGCAAAGGCAAGCTTTTTGTAATTAACAAGAAGAACCCAAAATTTAAACAAAGACAAGGATAATTTTAAAACATGGCAAGAATAGCTGGTATTGATTTACCTAAAAACAAAAGAGGTGTCATAGGTTTAACCTATGTTTTCGGCATCGGATCGAGCAGAGCCGCAATGATTTTAGACGAGGCTAAAGTTAGTCACGATAAAAAAGTAGGCGATTGGGATGATGACGATTTAACAAGTATCCGTAACATCATTGCAAACTCTTTCAAAACAGAAGGGGAGCTACGTTCAGAGAACCAATTGAATATTAAACGTTTGATGGATATCGGTTGCTACCGTGGTACCCGTCACCGTAAAGGTTTGCCTGTAAGAGGTCAGAGCACAAAAAACAACGCTCGTACCAGAAAAGGTAAACGTAAAACAGTTGCCAATAAAAAGAAAGTCACTAAATAATAGATAAATGAGTACTGTAAAGAACAAAAAGAAAGTAAAAGTTGACCCAATCGGTCAGGTACACATTAAGGCCTCTTTCAACAACATCATCGTTTCAGTAACAAACGCAAACGGAGATGTTATTTCATGGTCTTCAGCAGGTAAAATGGGCTTCAGAGGTTCAAAAAAGAACACTCCATATGCAGCTCAGTTAGCAAGCCAAGATTGTGGTAAAGTAGCCTACGATTTAGGACTAAGAAAAGTAGATGTATTCGTAAAAGGTCCGGGTTCAGGAAGAGATTCTGCAATCAGAAACTTAGCAGCAGTTGGACTAGAAGTTATGTCAATCAACGATACAACTCCACTTCCACACAACGGTTGTCGTCCACCTAAACGCAGACGTATCTAATCACTATTTAAAAAGAAAAGAAAATGGCAAGATATACAGGTCCTAAAACAAAAATAGCTCGTAGATTCAGAGAAGCAATCTTTGGTCCGGATAAAACTCTTGAGAAAAAGAACTACCCTCCAGGGATGCACGGTAACTCAAGAAGAAGAGGTAAACAATCTGAGTACGCTATTCAGTTATCAGAAAAACAAAAGGCAAAATATACATATGGTATTCTAGAACGTCAGTTCGCGAAAACCTTTAGCATTGCAGCTAAAAAACGTGGTATCACAGGTGAAAACTTATTGAAATTGTTAGAATCAAGATTAGATAACACAGTTTTCAGATTGGGTATCGCTCCAACTAGAAGTTCTGCAAGACAATTCGTAACACACAACCACATTCTAGTGAATGGTGAGATTGTGAACATTCCTTCTATGTTGCTAAAAGCTGGTGATAAAATTTCAGTTCGTGAGAAATCAAAATCTCTAGAAGCTATCACCAATTCATTGGCTTCAGGTCACAAACGTTTCAGCTGGTTAGATTGGAACGAAAAAGAAATGACAGGTACTTTCATTAACTATCCTGAAAGATCTGAAATTCCTGAAAACATTAAAGAACAATTAATCGTAGAGTTGTACTCTAAATAAACCATAATTAAAAAATAAATCAAATGCCAATATTAGCATTCCAAAAACCCGAAAGAGTAATCATGCACAAGGACACAGACTTCTTTGGTCTGTTCGAGTTCAGTCCGCTTGAGAAAGGTTATGGCGTTACAATTGGAAACTCACTGCGCAGAATATTGCTTTCTTCATTAGAAGGTCATGCTATCACTACAATCCGTATACAAGGTGTAGAGCATGAGTTCACTACCATCAAAGGTGTATCTGAAGATATCACTGAGATCGTTTTGAACCTAAAACAAGTGCGTTTCAAAAAAATCAGCAACTCTGATGACCACGAAAAAGTGTTTATCAGCATTAAAGGTAAAGAACAATTCACTGCTGGTGATATCGCGAGATATACCAACACTTTTGAAGTGTTGAACCCAGATTTAGTGATCTGCAATATGGAACCGTTTGTGAATCTTGAAATGGAAATCTCTATCGACAAAGGTCGTGGTTACGTTCCAGCTGAAGAAAACAAACCTAAAGATGCTCAAATTGGTTTAATTCCAATCGATTCTATCTTTACTCCAATCAAAAACGTAAAGTTTTCTGTAGAAGATTTCAGGGTTGAACAAAAAACCGACTACGAAAAGTTGATCATCGAATTGACTACCGACGGTTCTATCCACCCAGAAAACGCTCTTAAAGAAGCTGCTAATATTCTTATCCAACACTTTATCCTATTCAGTGATGAAAATATCTTGTTGGATTCTCAAGTTAAAAAGCCAGCTCAAGAGGTTGACGAGAACTTCTTACACATGCGTAAAATTCTTAAAACCAACTTGGCTGATTTGGATCTTTCAGTAAGAGCATACAACTGCTTGAAAGCTGCTGAAATCCGTACTTTGGGCGAATTGGTTAGCTACGATATCGACGATTTATTGAAATTCAGAAACTTCGGTAAAAAGTCTCTATCTGAACTAGAAGAATTCGTTAGAGAAAAAGGTCTTAACTTCGGTATGGACGTATCTAAATATAACTTAGGTGAAGATTAATAAAAGAATATAATGAGACACGGAAATAAAGTAAATAAATTAGGTAGAACATCTTCACATAGAAGAGCATTGATGGCTAACCTGACCATCTCTTTGATAAAAAACAAAAAAATTGTTACAACTCTTGCTAAAGCTAAGTCTTTAAGAGTATATGCTGAGCCTATCATCACCAAAGCTAAAAAAGATGATACTCACTCAAGAAGAACTGTATTCGCTTACTTAAGAGATAAAGATTCTATCCAAGAATTGTTCGGTCCTATCGCTCAAAAAATTGCAGATAGACCAGGTGGTTACTTGAGAATTCTTAAATTAGGTAACAGAATGGGTGACAACTCTGAAATGGCTATGATCGAATTCGTAGACTTCAACGAGTACACTGACGCAATCGGTAAGAAAACCAAAGCAGCTAAACCAAAAACAAGAAGAGGTAAAACCAAAGCGAAAGCTGAGTCTACCGAATCTGCTGCTGAAGAAACTGCAACCGAAACAACTGAAGAATAATACATTTATCCATAATGAGAAAGTCGCAATTAATGTTGCGACTTTTTTTATGCCCTTTAGGAGCGATTCTTGGCGTGTATGATTGTAAAGGAGTAAGTCTGCCTCGAAGATTGTTTAAGGGCGTTAGAAGCAAAAAAAGCAGCAATTTTTGATTGCTGCTTTTTGTATAATGTGTCAGGTATTACCAATCAAACGAATATGAACTAGAATAATCTCTGTAACCATCATAATAACCACCATTTTTATTTCTGGTGTTGGCTAATATGCTCTCAAAGAAATATTCTCTTACAATATTGTCAATAATGTCTTTCTCACCTAATGAATAACTCGTGCCATACAAAATCTTATCTTTTTTGGTGTCAGGTAATTTTGTGGTATCGCAAGGTAAGGCATCAGAAATATAAAGCTCCCATTCATCTTCCTCTTCTAACTTGTATTTGCACACATACACAATGCCAGAATCATTTCCTATGGTTAGTTTGGAATTAGAAAGGAAAATAATTGTGTCCATAACATCACGACTTCTCAATTGCTTGTGGATGTCTGCTTTTACCCAATCGCTGTGATTCATGTATGACTTTGGAAATTTGTCTACCTTTTTGGCTTCAGACAACACATTGTAAAACTCAATTCTGGTTTTTAAGTTCTTCGCCAAAGCTTGGTATACAGTATCGTGGTAATCTAAATTGTACTTTAATACTACAGGCAATAAACCCAAACGCTTTTCATTGTCGTTGATTTTTAAAATCTTTGGCAATATCTCTTGCATAGTTTTGTTCTTAGTGCGCAATGGAAGCGATAAATCTAACATGTCGGCTAACAACGTTAATTCAGAATTATAATTTCTGTAATTGGTTCGGTAACTGTTGCCATATCGCGACGACATGATTTGAGACATGTAATTTGAAATACCGTTTCTTATAGAGTATCTGTAGTAATCGTATGAAGAATAACTGCTTTCACTTTCGTCTTTATTGATAGAGGCCATGACCCTTTTGTATTCAATCTTAGTTTCTTTGACGATTTTTTCATGAATACTTTGATAATCGTTTTCGGTGATGATACCACTGTCTTTCAATTGTGAAATGAGAGAGTAAGCGGTATTTCTGTATTCTGGAATGGTAGTCAACTCTATTAATTCAGGCAAAATCAATTTGGTTAATTTTAACGAATCATTGAAGCTGTACAACATACTTCTCATATCGTATTCGTTATCAGAAATCGGAATGTCATTGGCAAGAATTGGTTTAATGGCTTGAAATGCTTTGTCACATTTTTGATTTGCAATCGCTTTGATAATGGCGATTTGCATGTATGCAGTATCAGTAAATCTATTGTACAATTTTTGTAGATAAGGCACAATCACATCTTGCGCACTGTCTATCTTACTCAATTCATATAACATTACTGAGCGAAGTTCACCAGCATCGCCTTTGATGTTTATAGTATCAATCATGTTGCACAGATGTTTTACATCGTTTTTAGTGAAATTAACTTCTCTATAGTTTTTAATAGCTGCTTTTCTTGTAGCACTGTCTTTACTAGTAAAATCAGCAAAGAATCTTTCACCTTTTGTTTTAAAAATGTTGTCGTAAATTAATGTATCACTAACATCAAAAGTATTGAAAAAGGTATTGATGAAATCGCTGTTACCAGATACAGTATCAATAAATGCAGTGACGGTATATTTAACTTGACCATGCAAGATGTTCATGATCTTTACCTTTCTTGTAGTATTGGTATCGGTATAGCTAACAGTGGTATAAGGGATGTTGTTTCTCTTGCCTTTTTCTATCGAAGTAACTTTTAAAGAATTGTTTTTTATCCAGTTCTCATAATAGTCTTTTTCTGACTTCATTTGATTCTCATAGTAACCATATTTATAGAAGCCAACTCCAATAAATTCATTGGCATTTTGAGTGTAATAGTACACTTCTTTATAAGTGCCTTTGTATTTGTTTTCTTTTTGGTCGTCCTCGTCTTCCGAATCACCATAGTAATACGAATACGTAGGATATTTTTTGGTCATGACAGGCAATACAGGCGTCTTCACCGAATAGAATAGAGAAGTGTCTTTGTAATCTATAAATTGATAATTGCTTTTGCCATTGAATTTGATGGATGTAAAGAACCTATCATTGAAGTCGCCATTAGTACTTGGTTTCAAAACAAACATGATGTATCTGGTTCCGCAGACTACAAATCTCGCCAACATTTTATCGCTGTTTTTATTGACAAATTCTGCATCCATTGCGCTATAGCCTTGCAATGCGAAATGACGTTTTGAGGTCATTTTAAAGTCGTCTGTTTTTGCAAAACTTTGAGCCATTACGTCTAATTCAAAAGTATCATGTTCAAGGTAAGATGAGTTTAAGAAATCTTCTTGTTTGATCAAATACGTGTTTCCTGAATTCTTCTCATACACCAAATGTTCAAAAGAAGGATTGGCTTTATAAGGTCTATGCAATTTTGATTCTTTGCTATTGCTTGGCAAGTCGACGCTGAATACGCTATCCGGACTATTGATGATTCTCCAAGTAGAGGCATTGCCTTCATTGATTTGGATGGTCTTAAAGAAATTATTAGCATCAGAACTTAAGGCAAATTCTTTTTTACCTGATAGTCTGATGATGTATACGTTAAATGGAGAAGCTAAGATTTGGAAGCGGTTAAGGTCGCCAGTTTTAAGTTCTGTTACCACTTCAATTCCCAAGAATCCATTTGACATCATTGGGCGTTTCATCCTCAATTCGCCTGGTAGGTTTTCAAAAATCATGGTATCGATAACCATCAGTACATCTTCAGGAGATTTACCTGAGAAGACAGTATTACAAGAAATCTTTTCAATTTGATAGTAGTATCCATTTGCAAGATCTGGGCTCAAGTATGAAGAGTAGTAACTGTTATCGTTTACTTTAGTCAACCTAGTTGGAAGTTTAGCGGTAATTAAGCCGTCATCAGAAGTGTAATCAGCATATTTGTGCTTGAATTTCATTTCTTCATATTTCTTGGCCATTTTACTTTTGTCGAGAGCGATACTTTGAACGGGTCTAACTTTATAGCCTTTTTCAATCAACATTTGCAACACGCCTTTAGTGCCGGGAAGGTGAGAGCAACCAACACCAGTAAACATGGTTTTGCCAAGTTTCATAATAGAGTCCATGCGGCGTACCATATTCGCATTTCTTCTGTACAACATATACTCAAGGTAATGTTCAGATTCGGTCATTCTATCAATAGAATCGATCATAAAGATATCGCCTTTTCTGTATGCTTCGGCAATCTGTTGTCTTAGTCTATAGTTGTAGCGTTTGGTTTTTTTCTTTTTAGCGTCTTTAGGTTCTTTTTGAGATTTTTTAACCAAATCGCGGCTTTCTTCATAGCCTTCAACGCCAGTAAAACCTTTGCCTAATTTCTTAGCAATTTGGTAGATGTATAAATCCAACCAAGCATCTTCTTCAAAATCGTCTTGATCTCCGCGTTTTAGTAAGTAATTTACTTCTCTAACTTCAGCGCTAAGTTTGCGTTCAATTAGTTCTTTGTTATAGCTGCTAAGAGTGAAGTCGTATAAGTTTAAGTAGCTACTAAAACTTCTAGGGTAAACTTTTTCAGCATCTTCGGGGTTGTCGTCTTCAGATTCGGTGATCCATCTGTGGATGACACTGTCAAGATCTTGTTCAAGAGCGACAATGTCACTTTTTGAAAGGGCGATGTAGAAAGAGTCGCCGAGGTGAAAGGCGATTTTCTGACTAACGTGCATAGTGCCGTAGACATAACTAGGCTTTTTTAAGCCATTACCAGAGATTTGCCATAAGAGGCCTTTTTGTTTTGTCTGTGCAAAGCTTGAGTTTAAGATTAAAACACAAGTGAGAGCGAGCAGTGCTTTGATAGATTGTTTTATCATGTGAAAAATAAAATACGAAGATATAGGATTGCCCTTATAGAATGAAAAAAGGGATGAATTTATTTCATCCCTTTTTAAAAAAAGTATTTGAATGACTGATTACTCAGCTACAACTTCAATTCCGATTTCTTTAGAAACCTCTTTGTGCAAGTTGATGATTGCTTTGTAGCTACCTAAAACTTTAGGTTCTTCAGACAAAACGATTTTACGTCTATCTACTTCGATACCTTGTTCTTTTAAGTTATTAGCAACTTGAAGAGCAGTAACAGCACCAAAGATTTTACCAGAAGTACCGGTTTTAGCTTTGATAGTAACTGTAACACCTTCAAGTTTTATTGCTAAAGCTTCAGCGTCTTTCTTAATTTTATCTTGTTTGAAGGCTCTTTGTTTTACGTCTTCTGCTAACATTTTAAGAGCAGATTCGGTAGCCATTTTAGCCATTCCTTGAGGGATAAGATAGTTACGACCATAACCAGGGCGTACGCTTACCACGTCGTCTTTATGACCCAAGTTTCTAACGTCTTGGGTAAGAATTAATTTCATGTTTGACATTGTTTAAACCTCCTTTAATTATTTTAAACCATCAGCAACATAAGGTAGAATAGCCATGAAACGCGCGCGTTTAACTGCAGTAGCTACTTTACGTTGATATTTATCTGAAGTACCTGTGATTCTACCAGGAAGAATCTTTCCTTGTTCGTTCATGAACTTCAATAAGAAGTTAGCGTCTTTGTAGTCAACATATTTAATGTTGTGCTTTTTAAAACGGCAATATTTCTTCTTAATTACCTGAGCGTTTGCTTGGGTGTTGAAGTTGAAGTTTTCTTGTGATGCTGGTTTACTCATAATTTTGCGTCCTCCTTAACGATTTTTGCAGCTGGTGCGATTTCACCTTTCTTCTTTCTGTCGTTGAAGATAACAGCGTGCTTGTCTAATTTAATGTTTAAGAATCTTAGAATTCTCTCATCTCTGCGATAAAGAGTTTCTAATGAAGCGATGAACTCAGGTTTTGCCTGGAACTCGAAAAAGTGGTAGAAGCCGGTAGATTTTTTCTTGATTGGATATGCCAGTTTGGTGAGACCCCAATTGTTCTCAGCCACCATGACACCACCATGTTCTGCAACCAACTGTCTGTAGGTTTTTACGGCTTCTTGCATTTGAGCCTCAGACAGTACGGGTGTTAGTATGATTGCAGATTCATAATTGACTAAACTCATACGTTTTTTATTAAAAATTTATTTTAAGGGCTGCAAAGGTATGGAAAAGATATTGAAATACCAAGGTAAAAGTAAAAAGAATCAGTGGTTTTTCTGGGTATTTGTCGTTCGAGCTCCGGTCGGTAGTCTCTACCTGATGCGGGGGTAGGCGTTGGCCGCGCCTAGGGACCTCCAACTTTTAGACCTCCGACCCAGCATCAGAGTCTCGAAGACTCAACTCGAAACTGGGCAAGCGTTGTAACCTCCGACGTCGTAACCTCCGGTCGGTAGCCTGAAGGCCGCGCCAAAGGAACCTCCGGTCGGTAGCCCGTTGGCCGCGCCTAGGGAATCTCCTCCGACGTTGGTAGAATATTACCAACCTCTGATGAAAATTCTGTTTTCTCAACAACTTTTTGGAACTAAGTTTGTTGCCTATATATTATGTTGTCAATTAGGATAGGAGGCGTGCCCGAACATTTTAACCTCCCATGGAAATTAGCAAAAGATTTTGACCTCTTCGAACGTAAAGGCATCGACTTACAATGGTCGTACTACAGCGCCGGTACTGGTGCAATGGTCTCAGATATAAAAGCTGGAAAATTGGATATGGCAGTCCTTTTAACTGAAGGTGCTGTCTCTGCAATCATCAACGGACTGCAAGCCAAAATCGTTAAACAATACATCACCTCGCCTTTGATTTGGGGAATTCACACCGGTAACGATTCAAGTTTGGATAATATTGGTCAGTGCGAAGGTAGAAAGTATGCTATAAGTCGCTTTGGCAGTGGAAGTCATCTAATGGCTATGATAGATGCCGAAGTTAGAGGTAAAAAAATCGAACAACACGATTTTGTTCCAATAGAAAATATGGATGGCGCTATACCATCCCTTCAGAAAAATGATACTCAAGTGTTCTTTTGGGAAAAGTACACCACAAAACCACATGTCGATAATAGAGAAATCAGAAGAATTGGCGAGTTTGTAACACCTTGGTCTTGTTTCCAGATTGTAGCAAGTAATCAATTGTTAGAAGAACATCCCTCTGTGGTGGTCGACTTGTTAAATGTGATTTCTTTTGCATCAAAACAATTTATGAAAGCTGACAACAGCATTGATATGGTACTAGAGAATTTCAATATTCTTCCTGAAGATGCACATGCTTGGTTTTATAGTACCGAATGGAATACCGATTTTCAGGTGAGCGAAAAAATGCTCGAGAATGTGATGTTTTCACTTAAGAAAATTGGCACCATTCAAGAAGAAGTCTCACCAGAAAGTTTGGTTGCAAATTTTGTAGAATTGACATAAAAAAAATCCTGTTCTTTTGAACAGGATTTTTTTTTAAAATGTGTTATAGATTAACAGTGTTGATCGTATGCCTTTTTTAATTGCTCAGCAACTTGGTCAGCGGTGTGACCTTCAATGTTCATTCTTTCTACAAAGTGAACCAATTTGCCGTCTTTAAACAACGCTACTGATGGAGAAGATGGAGGATATGGCAACATAAATTCTCTCGCTTTCGATACCGCATCTAAATCTTGACCAGCGAAAACTGTATACAAATTATTTGGCGTTTTGTCGTTTGTTAACGAACGGATAATGCCAGGACGCGCGGCTCCTGCTGCACAACCGCATACCGAATTTACTACTACTAAACTCACACCTTTGTCGTTAGACATAGTGCTTTCAACTTCTTCTATTGTCTTTAATTCTTTGAAACCTACATTGGTTAATTCTGCACGCATTGGTGCGACTAACATTTCTGGATATGGCATATTGTAATTTTTTGTTGCAAAAATACTACATTTAAAAGACATCTGTAATTGAAAGAGTTTATAATGTGATAAACGTTGGTTTTTTAACCCCATAAAATCTTATCAAGGTTCTGAAATTAAGAAAACACCCTAACATTTGTTGCAACAAATAATAATTTGTATCTTTGTATTAAATTGCATCAAAACATGGATCGCAAACTGTTTTTAAAATATTTAGCAGCTACAACAGGAATGATTACTTTAGGTTCGTTTAGTAAAATAGGAGAGGCATTGGTTGAACAAGATGAAACAATGCCAGTGATGTTTGTTGGACACGGCTCTCCAATGAATGCCATTGAAGACAACATCTTTAGCAAACGCTGGGCTCTACTTGGTAACGAAGTAACAAAACCAAAAGCGGTTCTATGCATTTCAGCTCACTGGCTTACCAATGGGACATATGTTACAGCAATGGATAAACCTCAAACTATACACGATTTTGGTGGTTTCCCAAAGGCATTATTCGACGTCCAATATCCCGCTCCAGGTAATCCTGTTTTGGCAAAAGAAACTGCCGACTTAGTCAAAAAAACACAGGTGGGATTGAACCACGATTGGGGTTTAGACCACGGCACTTGGTCCATTATAAAAAATATGTATCCTAATGCCGATATTCCAGTATTGCAATTGAGTATCGACTACTCTAAACCTATGCAATACCATTATGAATTGGCAAAAGAACTGTCGGCTTTAAGAAAAAAAGGGGTATTAATTGTAGGCAGTGGTAATATGATTCACAATCTTGGTATGGTAGCTTGGGATAAGTTGAACACCGATAACTATGGTTACGATTGGGCCATTGAAATGAATGAAACATTTAAGAAACACATCTTAGATAAGAATCATGCAGCACTTATCGATTATACCAAACTTGGTAAGGGTGCTACATTGTCAATACCTACACCCGACCATTACATTCCTCTTATTTATAGCCTTGGATTGCAAGACGACAAAGACATCGCAACCATTTTCAATGATAAATTGGTAGGAGGTTCTTTGAACATGACATCCGTTACATTTTCTCATAAAGCCTTAAATGGAGATGTGCCAAAAGTGAATGGTGCAGATTCTACATCTGTCGATTCCACATCAGTACATCCCTAATGGTATTTTAAATCGTTTACCTTTTGTTTGTTAAAGGTATTAAACGGCATTAAAAGTTATTTATATGAAACTTTATATTGCCATTCTAAGCCTTTGCTTTGGTTCGTATTTACGAGCCCAAACCATTAAAACGATTAAGCCGAAACCAGACAAAGCCATTGTGTATTTGGCTGGTGCGGAACTAACCTACAACGAACTAATTACACTTGCCGCCGGTCAGAACGAAATCATTATCGAAGGAGTTTCTGGCGACATTGATGAAAATTCTATCTCAGCCTATTTCAAAGGCGCCATGATTGTAGATACCAGAAAATCTCTTAGGTATCCAGAGACCGCTAAACCAGTTGACATGTCATCGAAGTACGCTGTAATCATCAATAGAATTCGCGACTCAATTGATGATATAGGGTTTCTTGTAAAAGACTGTAACAACAAATCTACTGCACTAGATAAAGAGAAATATCTTTTGTACAACAATAGGTTGATGAGGGGTGAATTTTCTAGGGATTCAGTAGCTCTTTTAAAATCATCACTTGATTTGTTGAGAGCAAGACAAATGAACATCGATGAAGAAAAACTTCAATTGGAAAAAAAGTTGTACAAGCTCAATAAAATCAATTTAGTTTTAGAAGCCAGGTTGAATCAGTACGAGTTGATGGCTTCTAATCAAGACATTCAAGTTGATCCAAATTTGTTCAAAGCCATAAATCAAATCATTGTAACCATTGAGACAGATGCGGCTGTTACTGGTAACCTAAATCTTAAATATTATGTATATAGCGCTGGATGGATGCCGAGATACGATCTTCTTGCTGCATCTGGAAAAGATAAAGTACAATTGGTATACAGAGCACAAGTATATCAAAATTCAGGAATAGATTGGAAAGAAGTAGATTTAACCTTGTCTACTAGCAATCCAAACTTAGGTAATACAAAGCCAACACTTAATACTTGGAATTTGTTTTATGGTTATCCTGGCAGTTACTCTCAATCTCAAAATGTCTATGGTAAAATGCCGTATAACAATGTGGCAAAACCTGAAATGAAAAAGAAATCGCTTGCTGTTACAGAAGATGCAAGTATGGCAGATAAAGAAGGCATTGACGATGCTAATGGTATCGCAGAACCGATGTTTACATTAACTGAAAATTTGATGAGGGTTGAGTACAGTATTAAAACCAAGTATTCTATCAATTCAGATAATAAATCGCACAACGTGTTAATCAATAACATTGAAGTGCCAGTTACATTAACCTATTCAGCTGTTCCAAAATTGGATAAGGATGCCTTTTTAATGGGTAAAGTAGTCAACTGGGAGGACTTAAATTTATTGCCAGCAGCCGCGAAATTGTACTTTGATGAGTCGTATATTGGTATGACAACGATAGACCCAAGCACCACCAAAGATACCATGTATATGGATTTAGGTCGCGACCGTTCAATCATTATTAAAAGACAAATTTTGAAAGACAAATGTAAAGATCAAGTGATAGGAGATGATCACATCATTACAAAAACAGTAGAAATCATTGTAAGAAACACAAAGTCAATTCCACTTGATTTTGAGATAGAGGATCAAATACCAGTAACAGTTGATAATACAATTAAAATCGAATTAAAAAGTAAAGATGGTGCAACATACAACGACCAAACAGGAAAGTTGGTTTGGAAAATAAATGTAAAACCAAAAGACAGCAAGAAAATAGTATTCTCTTACGAAGTGAAGTACCCTAAGGGTAAATACATTGGAACTCTTCAGTAATTAGGAAAGTTTCTGAAGAATACCCACAGACCTGGCGTGAATGGTCAATACCGGAATCGGAGACTTACTGACAAGTTGCTGAGCATAAGTGCCCATAAAGTAACTGTTGGTATGCTCCGTTTCGGTCATTATAGTGATTAGGTCGCAATTGTGCAATTGAGCAAACTTGATACAATCGTCTGCTATGTTGTTGCCATAACTTTCGTCGAAGCTAGTTTTGATGCCATCTTTCTGCACAAGTTCTTCAATTTGTTGAGCGTATCTGGCAAGTTTAAGACGGGTTTCTTCACCTCTAACTTTTGTGGTGTTAAAGATGAGCACTTCGGCATCAAATCCTTTTGCCATATTGATAACCCAATTAACTTTCTGGCGTGTCTCATCGCTGTCGTCAAGTGGTAACATAATTTTGTTGAATCCAGTAAATGAACCAACATCATTTTGTAGAGTAAGTACAGGGCAGTTTGATGTGCTAATCACTTTGAAGGCATTGCTGCCAACCCAAAATTCTTGCCATCCTGTTCTGCCATAAGCGCCCATGACAATTAAGTCGGCACCAATTTCTTTTTCTGCTTTAGTAATTTCCTTGTGAATGTTACCACTTCTTTCTACAAAGGTAAATACTGCATTTTCAGCGGTGCAAATTTCCTTGATTTTGTCTAAGACATCCTCATTGGATTTTTCAGTGACAACATGGATAACGTGAAGTTTTGCGTTGTGAATTTTAGAAAGTGAAATGGCAGTTTTTAAGGCCCCTATAGCCGAAGGTGAATTCACGAATGGTACTAAGATGTTCTCTATTTTTATCATACGTTTGTTAGAATTTCCCTTTAACAAATATAACAAAATAATCGTTAAATCAAAGTTTTATTTAAAAAAATCACAAATCAATCAACATGATTTTTTCATCTAAAAACCAATTTTATGCTTTATTTTGCAGTTTTATAATCAAGTACTTAAACCTTGGCAGGTATATATTTTCACATTCCGTTTTGTAAGCAATCTTGCATCTATTGCAACTTCTATTTTAAGAATGGAAGAAAATATGCTCCTGAATTTATTGATTCTTTGTTGAGGGAAATAGATATTAAATTAAACAAAAATACAGAGTTTGTTGAAACAGTTTATTTCGGAGGTGGAACGCCTTCTTTCTTAGAAGAACAGCATCTAACAGCGATTTTTGAAAAACTTAAATTGTATGTTGATGTGGCTTCTTTAAAAGAACTGACTTTTGAGGCCAATCCTGATGATATGAGTCTCGAAAAATTGAAGTTTTGGAAAGCTTTAGGGATTACAAGGTTAAGTGTTGGTGTTCAAAGTTTTTTTGATGAACATCTCAAGTGGATGAATAGAGCCCATAACACAAACGAAGCCCATCAAGCATTAACTAATGCAGGGGATTTAGGATTTGATTTGAGCTTGGATTTGATTTTTGGTATTCCTGGTTCTACACACCAACAATGGCAGTACAACATGGAAAAAGCCTTGTCTTACAACATACAACACTTGTCTTGTTATGGCCTTACCCTCGAAGAAAAAACACCTTGGAGTAAATTGATAAAGACTATGAATTACCAAGTTCCAGACGATGCTTTAGCTTCAGAACAATTTGAAATGGCCATGTCATTTTTAACCAGTCAAGGATGGCAGCAATACGAAATCAGTAATTATAGTTTACTAGGAAAAGAGGCCATACACAATACCTCTTATTGGAAAAATCAAACATATATAGGTTTGGGTCCCTCTGCCCATTCTTATGATGGTACTTATAGATCGTGGAATGTGGCTGACTTGAGGGCTTATTCTGAGTCATTATCTAAAGATATAGTACCAGAAACAAGGGAGCAATTAAGCGATGAAGATAAGTACAATGAATACATCATGACATCGTTGAGGACTGTTTGGGGAATAGATTTGAATCACCTGCAATCATTTGGTTTAGCAAGTGATGGGTTTCATTCAAAAATTGAAAAGTTTATAAAAGATGGATTGCTTGTTTCGAATGCAAACAAACTTACATTAACAAATAAAGGAAAGTTGTACGCAGATGCTATAGCATCAGAATTGTTTTATTAAGCAGTTACTTTACCGCTAGCCATTATGCTTTCGAAAATGCCTCTTCCGTCAGCATTGTGCAAATGCTCAGCAAAACATCTCTCTGGATGCGGCATCATACCAAATACATTTTTGCCTTCGTTGCAGATACCTGCAATATTGTTAAGAGAGCCGTTAGGATTTGCAGCATCATTTACTTGCGCATTTTCATCGCAATATCTAAATAGCACTTGACCGTTGTCTTCGATTTTTTTCAATGTTTCTGCATCAGCGTAATATCTACCTTCGCCGTGAGCGATAGGAATTTTATAAGCTGAATTTTTTGACAACAAGTTGGTGATTTTTAAATCTGTATTAGCAGGAGTTAAGTACACGTTGTTGCAAATAAATTGTTGGTTGGTGTTGCGCAATAATGCACCAGGCAATAAACCACTTTCACATAGAATCTGAAAGCCATTGCATATACCCATCACATAACCACCTTTGGCTGCGTGTTCTTTAACACTTTGCATAATAGGGCTAAGTTTTGCAATAGCACCACTTCTTAAGTAGTCGCCATAGCTAAATCCACCTGGAAGAAATACGAAATCAACACCTTTTAAATCGGTATCTTTATGCCAAAGCTCTTCAACTTTAGAGCCAGAAATAGCACTTAATGTTTCGATTAAATCTCTGTCACAGTTTGAGCCGGGGAATATAACAACGCCAAATTTCATTTGACTGCAAAATTAAGCAATAAAGCGCTGTAATCATAGCATAATAATGAACATTTTATCTGCCTTTTCGAAATACAAGGTTTTCTCTATTGTTTTACAATTCAAATTGTATAGATTCGCATAGAAATATGAGAATTCTATTGCTATTGATCACAACCCTTTCGATTGCAAATGTGCATGCGCAGCGTTATGGTGTGAGTTTCGAGGCCGGTGCTTCTTTTGGAACTTTAAAAAACAGTGAAACCGACTCGAAATTTGGTTCTGAGCAATCCTTTAGTCTTGGTCAAGGTCAGACTCAAAAACTGATGTTTCAATACATGCCAGACAGCTCAAACTGGTATTTCTGTGCTGGATTAGAAGGCTTTCAAGGCACACAAGTTACAACAGCTTTTTTAAGAAAAGATTCGTTCAGATATCAAGCAAATTATAGAAGCCTAAATTCATTACGTTTGCAAACCCAATTGGCGTATAAATTTAATTTGAATTTCTTGGATATCGATTTGAGAGCAGGAGTGGTTTTACCCATCACCTCTAACAACAGAGAAGAACAATATATGTCAGATAGTAACCACTACAATAGAACCATCATGTCCATAAAAAATTATACATCTCTTGGTTTTGTTGGAGGTGTTAACGTCAACAAAGAAATTGCTAAAAATGTCAGATTCTTTATCAACACAGAATTGATGGTGTTGAATACCAAAGTGAAAAGTGCAAGTGTTTCGGAGTACAAAGACGACCAAAATGGCAGTCTTGAATCTGCTTATCCCAATGTCTCAGATCGAGAGTATATCTATCACAAAGACCCCACTCTTGTTAGAAATAACGCCAGTGTATTGCCGGCCCTTTTTAAAAAGGATTTGGCGACAGATAAATTGACCTACACACAGGCCATTAGTAGCATCAGTATTAAAGTTGGTTTTCTAATAGTTTTTTAAAATTGAGTACCAAAAAACTGCTGAGCTACGTATTGCCATTGGTTGTAGAACAAGGTAAAACCAGTATTGGGCAGACTTATGAAATCAATTTTGAAAATGGTGTAAAGGTATTGAATTCTCGCAATACGAATTACAGCTTTGGCTCTCTACATCAAATCATGCTGAAAGGTATCGAAGAGGTATTAAGGCACAAAAAAGTAAGCAATGTGTTGATGCTTGGATATGGAGCAGGTTCTGCTGTTTCAATTTTAAATACCAAATGCCATTGGCCTTTAAAAATAATGGCTGTTGAGTTGGATGCAGATTTGATTCAATTGTCGAAAACACATTTTGGAGCAAGCGACATCGATAATTTGAATTTGATACATGGTGATGCGTCAAAGGTGATAACCGAATTGCCTCAAGCGAGTTTTGATTGCATCATTGATGATGTTTTCTGGGACGATGCAGTACCCACTTTTTGCAGAGAAGCTGTTTATGTTTCTAACAACTACAATCTTTTAGAGAAGGGAGGCATTTATATGCGCAATGTGATGGCACACGGTTTTGAGGGACAAGCAGAGTACGAAGCACTTTTAAAAGAGACCTTTTCTGAAGTTCAAACTTTAAAGCATAAAACATACGGTAACAAAATATACATTTGTAAAAAATAGTTTAGATGGTAGCAGTAAAAAACGATAAGAAAATTACCAATGCATGGTGCATGTACGACTGGGCGAATAGCGTATATCCATTAACCATTACATCGGCTTTGTTTCCTATTTATTGGAACAACCAAACCAAAAATGGCATCGATATATTTGGGATGCATTTAACCGATTCTATTCTGTTTTGTTATTGTCTTGCTTTTTCTTTTATCATCATTGCTTTAATCAATCCAGTTTTGGGTGGCATTGCGGATAGTGCAGGCAACAAAAAATCGTTTATGAAAGTGTTTGTATACCTTGGTGTTTTAAGTTGCTTTGGTATGTATTTTTTCGATAGTCAACACATTCATATAGGTATCGTCACATTTATATTAGGTACTGTTGGATATGCTGGAAGTATTGTATTTTATAATGCCTATTTACCTGAAATTGCAACTGAAGATAGGTATGACAAACTCAGCGCTAAAGGATTTTCATTGGGCTATATTGGAGGAGTTATTTTACTAGTCATTTGTTTGGTATTGGTATTAAATCCAGACATTTTATTTGATATGAATTCGAGGGTATTGAGCATATTAGATGCAAACGAATACATGGATCCTAAAGAAGCCAATAAGTTGGCAATATCGCAAGCTACTGGCGAAGCCTCTAGAATCGCATTTGTTTTGGTGGGTGTCTGGTGGTTGTTGTTTTCTCTAATTCCATTTTATTATTTGCCTAAAAACAAATTAAAAAAAGCGAATATCTCAATTTCTAAAGGGTATAAAGAACTGATAAAGGTGTTCGGTCAGATCAAACAGTCACATTTAATTAAGCGCTATCTGACGGCTTTTTTCTTTTATAGTATGGGCGCACAAACTGTCATGTATGTGGCATCTTCTTTTGCAGATAAAGAACTTAAAATGCCCAAAGACAGTTTGATTATTACCATTCTATTGATACAATTAATAGCCATTGCTGGAGCTTATTTATTTTCATACATATCAAAGAGAATTGGCAACATCAATGCATTGATCATCTTAACAGGTATTTGGATAGGAATATGCGTTGGTGCCTATTTTGTTTACAGTGTCAATGCGTTTTATATATTAGCAGCAATAGTTGGTTCGGTAATGGGCGGTATTCAAAGTTTGTCTCGTTCTACCTTTGCCAAACTAATACCAACCGATTCTGAAGACAACGCATCTTATTTCAGTTTTTACGAATTTTCTGAAAAAGTAGCTATTGCAATTGGCACTTTCTTTTTTGGATTTATCGAGCATATCACTAGAGAAATGAACAACGAAGTCAGCATGCGTAATTCGGTAATTTCATTGGTGGTGTTTTTTGGAATTGGATTTATATTGTTGTTCAAGATAAGGAAAGTCAAAATAGAAGATTGAACTTGAAACACCTCATCATTTTAAGAGGCTTGCCTGGCAGTGGTAAATCAACATTGGCTAAAGTGTTGTCAAATGGCAGTAAAGTGTATTCAATTGACGATTATTTCACCGATTCTTCGGGTCGTTATAACTTCAGATTCGAAGACAATCATTTGGCCTATAAGCAGTGCGAAAACAATGTTAAAGACGCAATGATTCGAGCTGATGAAAAGATATTCTTAGACAACGTCTTTAGCATCGAATGGGAAATTGAGCCGTATTTTAAATTGGCTTCAGAATATGGTTATCAAGTGCATGTAGTAACAGTTGAAAACCGACATCATTCTTCCAATATTCACGGTGTAAGTGGCGAGCAATTACAGAAGATGGCAGAGAAGTATAAGGTGGTGTTGTATTAGGGGATAGCAGATGATGTACTAATTAATATAATTTTAGTACCTTTGTTAAAGTGGATTAAAACTATCACTGAAACTAATATGAAGAGTCCATTAAGATTGTTTGTTGTCATTTTGATGTGCATAGATTCTTATGTATATGCGCAAAATGATATAGGATTTGAAAATAACAATCTAGGGGCTTGGATTCCTAAACTAGGAGGAGCTGCATTAACACCCAATTTAAACTCAAAAAACTCTGGGTTCTACATCACTTCAGATACAGAAAAGATTGCACCCTACATAAATCAACCTGCAGTTTGTCCTGATGGTGGATTGTATTCTTTGATGTTGGGTACATTTAATAGAGGAAGCTATACCAGTAATTTGTATTCAATTGAAAATACCATAGATATAGATAGCAATGTGTTTGCAATTCCATTTTGGTATTCGATGTACTATGAAATTCACGATGGATATTACAGGATTTCATTGTCTGATGATGATTCAATCTATTATGAAGAATTTGCTGAATTGAATCTGTTGCATCGAAATTACAGCTTTATTGTCAATGGTAATTTATACAACCGTTTTTTAAAATGGACTTTTAGGGAAATAAAAATCAACAACCTTAAAGGAAAATCTCTGAAATTTAAAATTGAAGTAAAAGGCTGTTCAGAGGGAGGGCATACCTCGATTATGTGGGTAGATTTTTCTTGTATGCCTCTTAATACAAAGGTAAGGCAATATCAATGCAATAATGATTTGCATCTTTTCTTAAATCCTAAAGTATCTTCAAAATTATTAGAAGAAAACAAAGCTATCGTTTATACCTCTGAAGATACAATCATTCAATTAAAAGTTAATCAGAATGCTTCATATCAATTGTTGAGTTACAAAAAAGGATTTTGTTCAGAAAAAACAATAATTGTTACTTCAGATTCTTTGAGAGATGTACAATTTGGAGGAAATAGTTTTATATGCCTATACGATTCATTTAGGTTTGATAATTTAAGCAAAGGATTTGCACAATTTAAATGGGATTTCGGAGATGGTGATTGGATGCTAACTTCACATAATAATGCTATCAAACACAAATACAAAAACCAGGGGACGTATCAAATCAAATTATATGGCAATGATTCTTTTTGTTCTGATACATTTTCTTTAAGTGTTAGTGCTTTAAATGCTAAACACTTGGTTAAATTTTTTGACACCAAAATATGTGTTGGGGATAGTGTAATGATTGTGCCTTCTCCCAAGTTAAAAGGGTCGTCTTACAGTTGGTTGTATAATTCTCGGACTCGAGTGTTGGATTCTTTGATATTTAAGCCAGAAAGAGAAGGTATATATCCCATTACTTTGTATTCAATAGATAGCAATGGTTGTCGCGATACTTTTAAATCTTCAATTAATGCCTATAACAAGCCAAAATCTGAATTTTATTATGATATAATTGGTAAAAATATGTATGCTTTTTATCCATTAGATACAGTTCTAACACATCAATATAAGTGGTGGTTCGATCAGGATTCAAGTTCAGAAAAACTCTTGCAGATATCAATTGAAGATACTGGTAAATATCCAGTAAAATTGAGGGTCACAAATCTGTATGGCTGTTTTTCTGATTCAACACAGTACATAATTAATAATAAAGTGTATCTATTTATTCCTAATGCCTTTAATCCCAGCCACTCTACATTTAAACCATATACCAATAGATTGTACAATTATCAGTTAATTGTGTTCAATAAATGGGGTGAAATACTATTTGAATCTGAAGACCCAGAAATAGGTTGGGATGGAAAATACAAAGGAGAAATGGTTCAACAAGATGTCTATTTTTTTGTGCTTAAAGGCAAAGGAATAGACAATCAAAATTATAGGGAAACAGGTACGATTACCTTGTTAAGATAACGCTACTTCTTCTTATTAAAATACTTATACGCCATGGCATTGATTTGTGCTATTATGGCTTCAGTTGTTTCTTCTCCTTCTGTGGAGTTGTTGACAAAAACTACAATGTAATACATGGCTTTTTTGTCTGGTGTTTCAACTATGCCTACATCATTCAGGGCATTGATAAAACTGTCATTTATATAGAAGGTGCCTGTCTTGTGAGCAATATTAACTTTTGGTAGTTGGCCTTTTAAACGTTTCGGACCCGTTTCAGTATTGCGCATGATGTTTAACAATGTGTCGCGGTCGGACTGATTGGTGTATTTGCCTTCATAGAAATCGCGCAACAATCTAGCCATATCTCTAGGTGTGCTGTTGTTTAAAAACAAACTATCTATGTTCATCGCTTTGTAAGTGCGGTTGATGTTAATTGTGTTATAACCTGATTGGTGTAAAAATGCCGTCAATTCTTGTGGTGATTGATAACGGTAATACATATCACAAATGATGTTATCGCTTTTTGAAACAGAATATTTAAAACCATCTTTTAATACTATTGAGGCATTTCCATAAGGATGTTCTTCAGCAAACGGACTATGGGTAGGGCGATTCAATTCATTGCTATCAATAAATGCCGTCTGATTAAAATCCAATTTACCATTCTTAACCAAATTGAGCAATCCAACTGCCTGAGGGAATTTAACCACACTCATAATGGTAAAAGGTTTGTCTCCATTATAAAAGAAGGTGTCTTCAGGGTTGATGCCGAAGATGGCAACGCCTATATCAGCTTTTTTTGACTTTGCAAAGCTGTCGATTTGCGCTTGCAGTATCGAATGCTGTGTTTTTGCTTTTTGTTTACAGGCAACAAAAACAGATAGAATGATTAAAAGAAGTGGTAGTTGTTTCATGATTCAAATGTAAGAAAAGATTTAATACTATTTTATTTGACTAGAAAAATATCCAATTTTGTAATTTATATGGATTTTAATGTCTTTCAACCTCACAATTATTTGCCATATGAAGGAGAAATGTATTATTGGCAAAATTTTCTAAACGTTCATGATTGTGCTAATTTATATAATGAATTGCTTGTGAATGTTCCATGGAAAAACGATGAGCTCGTGATGTTCGGTAAACTTATTAAGACATCGCGAAAAGTAGCTTGGTATGGAGATGAGGGAAAGGTTTACACCTATTCAGGCAAACAAAAACGTCCATTGAGTTGGTCACCCGAGTTGACTAAAATCAAACGTTTGGTCGAACATGCAACTGGATTCGAATTCAATTCATGTTTGTTGAATTTGTACCACAATGGAGAGGAGGGAATGGGTTGGCATGCCGACAATGAGCCTGAATTGGGTAATCAACCAATGATAGCATCATTGAGTTTAGGAGCCACTAGAAAGTTTAGCTTGAAACACAATACTACTGGAGAGAAGGTAGATATCATCTTAGAATCTGGCAGTCTACTCATCATGAAAGGCAAGCTCCAACATTGCTGGAAGCACGCCTTACCAAAATCCAAAAAAGTGAAATCCCCCCGCATCAATCTAACTTTTCGGCAGATTATAAGGTAACCTTGAAATTTGCCAACCTTGTATGGTCGAAGTGTATAGGTCGTCAACCTTGTAAGGTTGTTGTTGGAAGTTAATCCAACCTTGTAAGGTTGTAAAGGTAATGGTCGAAGTTAGAGGTCAGAATCTTCGAAATACTGTTTTGGGGTTTTGCCTGTTACTTGTTTAAACACTCTAAAGAAACTTGAGCGAGAAGAGAATCCTGCTTTTTTGCCTAATTCTTCTAATGTATGGTTTGCACGCTCACCTTGGTCAATGTCGTTTAGGACATGTCTTACTCGAACCATATTTCTGTATTCGGCAAATGTGTATTGGTTGTAATATCTGAAAAGGAATTCTAAGTGGTAGTATGGTATGCCGAGAGAAGTGCTAATGGTTTTCATGTCGAAATCTGGATTGGTATATGGTGCTTTGTCCATATAAGAATTGATTTGTTTGATGTAGCTATCTATTTTGTCTGTTTCTAAATTCAAGGATTTCTCATCCACTTCAACATTTAGATGTTGAATCCATCCGTAACTATCAAAATAAACGTCTTTTGTGCGCTCTTCAATAATGATTTCTGCTTCTGTATTTTCGTTGGCATTCGACACATAAGTTACCGGAATAGCATGGTGTTCAGAATGATTAAACGTATACGATGGCATGTCATCTATAACAGGTAAACTGGTATTGATTTTTGGAATACCTAATAGCAGTTCTCGTTTAAAAAATATCCTTGTAAATAAAAAGATTAGAACAATGCTGCGCACTACAATCAATCGAGCAACATTTAATTTGAGAATATTAATGTTGTATGCCCATGTCACAATAGCAGTAACAAATAAAAGTATTGATAGGGCAGTACAATAAAAAAGCAATACTTTGACCCATTTTCTAGTCATAGTATATTGCGGGTGTTCGTTGTCCGACTTTCGCAACTTTTTATAAAATACACGCCAGGATAATACCAAATAGAAAATACTATACAATACTAAAATTTGAGCATGTAAGCCAATTTGAATGTAAAAAAATGGATAGTAATCATTGAATTTAGTTGTTTGTAATGGTAAACTAATTTGACCAAAATAGAAGTAATTAGCAAATAAATAGTACAACAATAAAATGACACTTAAGCCTGGGAAAATGAAATGTATAAGGTCTTTTGGGTTTTTCTCATTCTCGTCGTAAGACAGTTTTCTAATGTACAAATACAAAACTGGGGGTATAAAATAGTAAAAAGCGCTAACAGAGCCCATCAAGAATGTATTGGCAAAGAGTTCTTGTTGTCTAAAGTAAATACTTAAAGAGCGAAAAGCTAGGAGCAAAAATCCCCAGCCCAAAAACCAATTTGAATACTTATTTTTATAAGAAGTATAAATCAGAATTGAAGCAACAACAAAGCCCATTATGGCCGTTATTAAATTCAGAATACTAAAGTCACCCATTTACTATAATATTACAATGCAGAGAAGGAGTTGGAACATTACCCTTTCTCTGACGCAAATTTATACTTTTGAACTATTTAAATGAAATTTAATATTTTGTTTTGCTTTATGTTAATGGCGATAAATAAATCGTCCTAATCTTTTTTGTATTCCAATATATCGCCCGGTTGACAGTCAAGTACTTCGCAAATAGATTCTAATGTTGAGAATCGAATGGCCTTGCCTTTTCCTGTTTTAAGAACCGAAAGATTGGCCAACGAAATTCCTACTTTCTGAGACAATTCACTCAAATTGATTTTTCTCTTGGCCATCATCACATCTAAATTTACTATTACTGGCATAACTTATATTACTAAATCAATTTCGTTGTTTAAATCTACACCTCTTTTAAAAATATTGGCAAACACAAAAAGGAAATAGACGATGAATAGGTATTCAAAATGAAACAATCTAAGCGAACGGTTCATCCCCAATGCTTCCTCGAAAAAATGTAAGTATAGAATAGAAATTGTATCAACAATAAAAAATACTACTGCAATTGCAAATACTCTGAGTATGTAGTATTTTGAGTCAATGTTCTTAAAAGGATCATCAGGATTCAATGATTGAAAGAACTTCGCCAATTGAAAAAACAAAAGAGCCGCAAGTAAAAGTTTTAGTATTTCTAGAATTGATACGATTGTAAAGACAAGTTTATACTGTGTGTATAATGGCAAAATGTTGATGTCGTTAAATACCAATTTGAACCAAGTCGTTTGACCATTGGGGATTGCCGACCACTTATAGATGTATGCAGCAACAAACATTAAAGCAAAAAATGCTATGATGTAAGAAAAAGCTTTTAGAGATTTCAATGACTTAGTGCCACCAAGGTTGAAAAAGAACGAGCTCGAAAGGAGCTTTTCTAATCGGTTGTTAAAATTACTAGTGTTCATGATATTGTTAAATTTATGATGCAAACTTATTGAGTATTTATCGAAAAACAATAAATAAATCTTCAATATCGATAAAAAATAGATTTAAAAGGATAAACTCTCAGTTTTGAGATTTGGTATTTTGTTTAATGTGAAATTGGAAATTTAGGTATTAATACCATCTATTTGTCTTATTAGTAAGTGTTAGTTTGACATTAAACACGAAGGTGCTAGTAAAATATGGACATAAGCTAGGAATGAAAATTAGACCTTAAACAAGACCTAATTTGAGTAGGTATTTTTACATTTTTAGATTATTCGAACAAAAAAATGACGTTTTTGAGGTAAAAAATGGGTGTTCGGACTAAGTAAAAATACTCATAAAACGTTGATATTCAGGCATATAAATGAAAAATTTTTGAAATTTTTCTCTCAGATACTGAGTTGGTTAACTCTAAAATTATCGCATGTGCGCTCGCGAAGTTTGAAAATCGGTTTTTTTAAGGTTTCTGACTGTAATTTTGTAACCGTTAAGATTAAGTATTTATACCTAACAAAATGAAATAAGTATTTAAGCTAACATTACACAAATAACCCACACAAAATGAACTCAAAAAGATTAAACAATTTAAAATTAGCGATTATCGCTCTAGTTAGTTTCGTAACTATTAACAACATTAACGGTCAAGCTTCTACTACTGTAACATCTACTACAGGCTATTCAGTTAACATTACTTTAGATGTAGTAAGAATCAACGCTCCAAACTCTTGTAAATGGGGATACAACTTCAATACAAGAATCAGTTATGATATCCAATACAGTGGAAGCAGCATTCCTAGAAATTTATATACTTTACAAACTACTTTAGCTTGTGGCTCATACAACAACTTTACATCATTGCCAACAAATGCAAGAAACACAAGCGGTCAAAGAAACACCAATTCTAATCCTTGGAACCCAAGCAATGATTGTGCAACAGCTACTCCAACTTCTTTAGGTTGTAATACTTTTGCTCTAGTTATTGAAGGTCCTGGTATCACCCGCAGAACCATCAACATGGCTTTAACAACTGCATTGCCAGTTGAATTGATTGAATTCAATGCTTATCCAGAAGACCTTCACATTAAATTGGATTGGTCAACTGCCGCTGAATTAAACAATTCTCATTTCGAAGTTGAACGTTCAACAGATGGTATCAACTGGTCAAAAATTGCTAAAGTTGATGCTTCTACTGAATCAGCTACAATAAACAACTACTCATACAACGACCAGTCAGCAGCAAGCGGTATCAACTACTACAGATTGAAGCAAGTTGATAAAGACGGTAAAACTACTGTATACAATACATTGGTTGCAGTAATGAACAACACTGTTAACTTTCAAGTGTATCCTAATCCAGCTACTACTCAATTCACAATCTCTGGCGAGAACATCGAATCTGCTAATGTGCAAATCATCGATGCTATGGGTAAATCAGTTGAGATTGCTGGTACTATCGAGTCTGGTAAAATAACTTACAACACTGAATCATTAAACAACGGTATCTACTTCGTAAATGTAATAGTAGGTAACGATATCAAAACACACAAAATCACCATTAACAAATAACATATTCAACTACAAAAAAAAGCCCCGACACCTCTATGAGTTCTGAGGTTGTCGGGGTTTTTCCTATATCGAGAATTCTAGGTTACTTCGTTTATGTGGGGTTAAGCATCTTTGGTTTCTTCGGTGCCGTCGGCATGTTTGGCAAAACGACCTTTGCTTTTGTCGTGCACTTGGTCGTACCTGCTCCATGGCCATCCTCCAAATTGGGTGTTGTGATAATCTTCAAATGCTTGCTGTATTTCTTCTTTGGTGTTCATAACAAACGGACCGTATTGTATCACCGGCTCGTTGATGGGTTTGCCTTGTAATACTAAAATACTAATAGCTTCTGTTTGAGCAGTAATCACCAAATCATGTTCAGGAAGTACTTTTATAGCATTGTATTTTGGAACAGTAATTCCAGCAATTACAACCGATTCTCCTTCATAGAAATACAATGTTCTGTTAATACCTGCAGTGGCTTTTGGCATGGTCCATGTTGCATTGGCCTCCATTTTTATGTTCCAAATGGCGACTTCATTTAAAGGGTCTGCTGCCCACGAGTTAGGAGGACAAGCAGGAGCTTGTTTGTCGTCAATTTTACCTGCAATTATTTCTATCTTGGTTTTGTGTTTGTTGCTGTCTTCAAATTCGTATTTGGTAATACTTTCGCTCCACAACATTTTAAAATGTGGGTCAACCATCTTATTCTTTTTAGGTAGGTTGAGCCAAATTTGAAACAGCTCCATTGGATTTTCTTTATCAGAGTTGATCAATGGAAACATTTCTGAATGCTGAACACCCTTACCTGCGGTCATCCATTGCACGTCTCCATTGCCATATCTACCTGCAGCTCCCATAGAATCAGCGTGGTCTACCAATCCTTTTCTAACAACAGTTACAGTTTCAAATCCTCGGTGGGGATGGCCCGGAAAGCCAGGTACCGTTTTTCCATGATACATTCTGAAACCATCTTTCACAATGAAATCATCGCCCATGTGTCTGCCGTTAAAGTGTTTTGGGTCGGGACCCATTTGAGCGTTTCCAGCAGGAAAATTGTCCTCGTGGTGGACGCAAAATAAAAAAGGGTCAGATGTTTCCCATTGAAATCCTAATGCTTGAGTGGAAATAATAGGATCAACGCTTGTATTGTCTTCTTGCATTTTTTTAAGTGTCTTAGAGAAATTATCAATTGGTGCAATCAATGAAGCTGACACAGCCAAGGTCAATCTGTTAAGAAAATTTCTGCGTTTTAGTGGTTCAGCCATAAATTTTTTTTTCGTTGATTAAGTACAAATATAAGAGATACTTACAAATATTTGTTTCAACGATTTTTATAGTTTTATCACAAAAAATTATAATGTCAGGCATCGAAATGCAATAAATGATTGTCTAAATATGAAACGCACCCTTTGACAAAAACTTTATGAAACAGAAAATCACCAAATTATTTCTCATTGCAACTGTATTGGTTGTATCATGTAAAAAGAAAGACAACGTCAATAATACCATTACTTACCATGATGTTATTATCGGCTGCAAAACAGGTAGCAGTGTAGTAGCCGCCATCGATCCGATTAAAAGCAATGAATTTGCCTTCAAGTCGGTGATCGATGGAGGTGTGGTGGTTGGTCCGAGTGCCGTTAGCACCGATCATACAAGATATTACACCATTGGCTCAGACAAAGGGATGGACGAAATCAATACATCTACCGGAGAAGTCATTAGGTCGTTTAGTTTGTCCAGATTTTACTTTGGTATTCTATATGATTTGCAAAATGCCCAAATCGTAGCCATATCATCATCCAATACAAATTATGAATTTACCATTGCCTCAATCAGCCTAAGTACTGGTCAGGAAACTACTTTAGGTACTATCAAATTGAACATGGGTATTCCAACCGGAACAGTGTTTTTTAGAAATGGGATGATGTATTTGTTAAGTGGTAATGATTTGAAAAGTGTTGACTTGAATACCTTGGAAGTGAAATTGGTAAAAACCTTAAAAGGCATTACCAATAGCATAAAATATGATTCAAAGAAAGATAAAGTATACTACATGCATTCTAAAGATGTCAAAACGTTTACGTTGTTTTCTTACGATTTTACCACCAATCAAGATGTAGAAATTAAGAACTATCCAAACGTGCAAACGATGATTTTGAACTCAACATCGTACAATGAATCTACAGGAGATTACCATTTTTATAATGCGGATAAGCAACGTGTAACAATCAATGTAAACACATTAGATTGTCAATTTGAGTTGGTAGATTTCCCATTGTTTAACACAGAAGTTATTGAAGGTAATTTTTATGTGCCTTCAGAAGTCTTAGAGTCAAAATAAAATCCCTTGTCGCCGAAAGTAAATTAGTAAACATATAGTATGAGCAAAGCAATTGGTCCGCGTAAGCGGACTTTTTGTTTGGTTGATAAATGCCATTTTAGACATAAAATGTGGGTTAATAGTTGTAGCCTCAAACATTGATATATCAAGAGTTACACAGTATTCTAGAATAAAATCATCAAACAAAAATTTAAAAAGTAAAATTATTATGACACTTTATTGATGGAGTTTCAATTTTACTGAATTATATTTGTATGAAATCAACTAAAATATGAGGTTTAAATCTGTATTTCTTTTGGGAACTGTTGTTGTAATTTTTACTTATTCATGTAAGAAATCAACAGAAAATTCAAATTTTAAAGTTGAAAACGGATTAATTGGTATTTTATATGATAAATTAAATTCAGTTGCTGTCGATCCTATAAGTGATAGACAGTTTATTTATAAGAAATCAAAAGTCAGGTATTATTATTCTACAATCTCTGCACTTAATGGAGAACAATCTAAATTATATGTTCAATTCAGAGATTCAACGTATACCTATTTTTTGCAAGAAATTGACACAAAAACGGGCGAGTTAACTGGTTCATATGAACTGCCTAATGGTTTATCAAACATAGTATTTGATGTTGTACACAATAGGTTGATGTGTTTGATGACACTTAGTTCAAGTTCACTGACTGTTTATTCATTTGATTTGAGTAAAAAGATGCTACAATATTTGGGAAATTTTAGTGGTACAAACCTTTATTTATATTCTGGCAAAAGTTTCATGAGGAATGGCCAATTGTATTTTAACTCATTAAGCGATTTGAGTGTATTAGATTTTACAACTATGGAAATTAAAAAAGTCACTACAATGGGCAATTGTTGGGATTTGGAATACGACCCTGTGAACGATGTGGCCTATGCATTGATTGGCAACGGTGTTGGCATGCAATTGGACAAATACAATTTTAGTAACAATACATTGAACAAGTTAATGGATTTGAATTTCAGTAATTCTTTTGTTCAAGGTTCATTGTGTTTAAATCTAAGATCTAATACTATGTTTTTCTTTTACAGTGGACAGAAGAAAATTACCATTGATTTAGATGCATTAGACTATAAAGTTGAGACCTGTAAATATATGCTTACAGGGTGTCAATCTATGCACAATAATGTAGAGGTTGCTTTAAATGAAATTGAATAAACTTAAACTACTTTTTTTGTTTGAAATCACATTGTGCCATAACAACTAATTTGCCTCGTATGATTGATCGGATAACTCTATTCATTTTTATATTAACTCTTGTAGCATCTTGTAAAAAGACAAATGAAACTTCTGCATTCAAAATTGAAAATGGCATCATTGGGGTTATGGCGACTAATGGAACCAAATTTGGCGTTGACCCAAGCAATGATAAAGCCTTCCTTTTTAAGCGTTCTAAAATCAATCAATCGCTCTCTAATTTCACTGCATTAAACAAAGAACAATCTCTCTTATATCTCATAAAAACAGATTCTATTGGATTTAAATATATTGATGAGATAGATACCAAAACGGGGAATATTATTGGGTCATACCAAATCAGTGTTTTTATTGCGAATATGGTGCTAGATGAATCAAATAACAGATTGTTGTGTATTTCAGCTTTTGGTATTAGTTCGTGCTTTGTATATGCATTCGATTTGCAAACTAAATTGTTAACCAATATTGGCAGTTATTCAGGTAGCAATTTGTTTATTGCACCAGGCAAAAGTTTTGTAAGAGGAGGTTTTTTGTACATTGCTAGTTTTGCTGATTTGTTTGCTATTGATTTGAACAATAAGACAATTAAAACGGTCACCAATTTAGGAAGTACAACCGATGTCGAATACGATGTTATACGAGATTGTGTGTATTATGCCATTAATTTAGGGTCTTCGATACAAATAGGGAAATATGAATTTGCTACAGCAAGAAAAAGTGTGCTATTGGATGTTCAAGAGGCACAGACACCTGTTCAAGCTTCTTTGTGTTTCAAATACAAAACGAATGAATTGGTTTACTATACCAACGCACTCAAAAAAGTAACTGTATCTTTATCCGATTTGTCTGTAAAGATTGTTGATGCAAAATTATCATTTACTGGATGTCAATCCTTGTACAACAATGTTGAAGTATCTTTAAGTAATGTTCAGTATTAAGGGTACATCTTAATTCTACCTGAAACAATTTTAACATCTAGAGAATCTATCAATCTCCAATCGTATTTATTTCTATTAAATACTTTGATGTGATCAAATACAAAATATCCTTTATCATCTATCATGGTTAATGGCAAAGTAGTACTTTTACCGAAATAAGATTTTATTGAGTCATGGTCAATAACATCTATTTGGATTTCACTTCTATGGTTGCTCAGATTGCCTCTATTGTTGTCGCATGTATTGTGAATAGATACATTTAAATTTTTTGATTTTGTCCGCTTAATCCAAGTAACACCAGCATAATAAGGCATAAAATTGTTGCGATAAAAATTGGTGTCTTTATCGCTTAAGGCATAGATGGTTTCATCATATTCTATGTAGTTGTCTGGTATAGCTGACCTATCTGTAGAACAAGATACACCCAAAGCAAGGATAATGATTGTAGTTGTAAAATAATTGCTAATTACCAATGATGGCATAGTTTATAAGGGAATTTTTAATTCAAATGTAAGATATTTAAATAATAAAATAGTTAATCCCGTAGTTTATACCTACCTTTGTAGCACTTTTAGCAGAAATTCATTCTGTCGTCAACAACCACTTAGGGTTTTTCACTTCACCGCTGTTTTAGCTGAAAAAGATTCGGAATTCTTTACTTCATTGAATGAGGAGCATTTTTATCACTTCCGGATTTATAACAATTTATAATGTATCAAATTAACAGAAACAAAAGACATTCTGCTACAGGCAGAAATGCGCGAGCACAAGGTGCTGGCAAGTCAAAAAAGAATCAAAGCATCCAAGGTGAGTTAACTCAATTGTTGAATGCTCAACACAAACAAGTAAAAGAAGAACAAGCTCCGGCTTACGTCCCACAAATGGCAATAGAATCATTGCCAATTCATCAAGGTATTATTCAAAATTTACAAGCACGCAACTTTAAACATTTAACTGAAATTCAGGAAAAGTGTTTGCAAGCTGTGTTAGATGGCAGAAATATTATGGGTATTGCTCAAACAGGTACAGGTAAAACTGCTGCCTATTTAATGCCTTTGATCCAACAACTCATCAATCAAAAAGCAGATTCTCAAATCTTGGTCATAGTACCAACACGCGAATTGGCTGTTCAAGTAGAGGATGAGTTTAAAACATTAGCAAAAGGATTGGGTTTGTATTCTATCAATTTAATTGGTGGTACAAGTGTTGGTAGGAATATCAGCGACCTAAAGCGTCGTCAGCACATCGTTATCGGAACACCTGGTCGTTTAAAAGACATGCAAAATACTAGAGCCTTAAATATGTCTAAATTCAATACGGTTGTATTAGATGAATTCGACAGATTGTTGGACATGGGCTTTTTAAACGATATCTTACAATTGGTAGATTCGGCCATCAATAAAAATCAAACGATTTTGTTGTCGGCAACAGAAGATGCTAGTCAGAAACACATCATCAACAAATTACTTGATAATCCTTTTGAAGTAAGAGTTAGCAACGGTCACACCACTAGTACCAACGTCGATCAAACTTCGGTGAGAATTCAACCAGGAGAAGACAAGTTTTTGGTGTTAAAAGACATGTTAGATTTAGATGAATATGAAAAAGTATTGGTCTTCATCGAAACAAAACACAATGTAGAAAAGATTTGTAAGAAATTGAATTACGAAGGCATCAACGCTAGACAAATTCACGGTAATATATCTCAAAGTAAACGTTTACAAGCCATACACGATTTTAAAACTGGCAGAACCAATGTGTTATTGGCTACAGACATTGCAGCTAGAGGCTTAGACATTAACAATGTTACCCACGTCATTAATTACGAGGTACCAAGAACCATGGATTCTTACATCCATAGAATTGGAAGAACAGGTAGAGCAGGTAAATTAGGTAAAGCAGTCACATTTATGAATTAGAAAAACAGTATGGCAAAATCGAAAGCAAGTTTTAACAAAAAGAATTTAGAATCAAAGAAGAAGAAGAAGCGCGACGAAAAATTTGAACGCAAGTTGGATAAAAAAAATCAGCCTAAAGCCACATTCGAAGAAATGTTGGTGTCAGCTAATACTCTAACTTCAGAAGAATACAGAGTTGATGACTCTGCATCTGAAAAAATCGAACATTAAACTATCATCATATAATAGATAAAACCTCTGTCCAAAACGCAGAGGTTTTTTTTTGAGATAGAAAGTTGTATATTCGATATAAAAACCGCTTATGAAACACTTAATTTTTTTAGTGTTGTTGTGTAGCACACACGCACTATACGCGGGTACAGCAGGTATTGCTGATGGTGAAAAATTGCTTTCTATTACAATTGTTCTCATCGTCCTGATATTATTAGTAGAAAAATTTTTTCATTGGTTAAAGGCCTATCGCATGAGCAAAAAAGAGCCTGATGTGATTGATGGGGAGGAGGAAAGGGAATAGGGAATAGGCAATAGGATTTAGGAAATAGGATTTAGGAAATAGGATTTAGGATTTAGTGGGCTGACGCTGCCATTAATTGCAATTTTTCTTGTAGGTTGAAGGGGTGTACCCGAGACATAATTTTAAATTTTATGATTTTATAATTTTTTGATTTTTTGATTTTGGGGATTTTAAAATTGAAAATTGTTTGTAATTTTTCTTGTAGGTTGAAGGGCTGTGCCCGAGATGAGTAAAAAAGTCAAAAGTCAAAAGTCAAAAGTCAAATGGGAGCGTAACGGACATCCCGCGCCATTGTGAGGAATCTAACATGGGTGGCTGGAAGTCAAAATGATGGGCAGCTACATTAGAATTTTTTTAAAAAATATCATAATAACATTCTAATATTTAATAAAGAGTGCAATAATTTTGTAGGAGACTAGCTGCTTTGGAATTCTATATTTAATAACCAAGGCGATATAAATGTGCATTAACATCTAAGTTTTTTGTATTGACGCCATACAATTGTCCAGATGAAGAATGAAAATAAAAGTCTTCTATTTGAAATTGTAAACGTGTTTTTGAGTGGTCATGTTCAACTTTACCAAGTTCTAAGTTCAAATTTGTGTATCTGTTTTTAACAGTGTAAGAATTTGGGTCTTGAGTTTTGGCAAATCCACTGTTATCTAAAAACATGTTTTCATGAAAATTCATTGTGGCAGTACCAACATTTTCATTCAATCCGTTAATATTATCAATTCTAAAAAAGTGATAGTTTCTGCGGTTGTATTCAAAATATTTTGTAGATGAGTTCGTTTTATTTGACGCAGGTTCTTCTTTAGGATCGACATAAATGTTTTCGTCAAAATTCGTATAAGTACTGCCAAAAACAGATATGTTGTCATTGTTGTCTATATATACATCATCAATATATATGCAAGGGGTGTTTGCTACGCCTTCTTTTGAGAGATTTTGAAATTCTTTTATACGTTGTGCTTGTGTCTCTTCTTTTGCCGAGAAAATTTGATTGAGAACTTCGTTGGTTTGTTTTTTAGTAAAAAAATAACTTTTCTGATTTAATAATGCAAAAGTGTCTTCAATTCCTAATTTTTCAATATAAATGCCTTTTGAAAGATTCGATTTGTTTGTGCCTGAGTATCCTGTTTTATCATTTGAGAAAAATGAGACAAAATACATGAAGTTATCCTTTACAACAAATTTGTAACTGCATTGATTGGTAGAATTAAATGATTGAACTACAAAATTTGAACGCATAACAGTTGAGTTCCAAGTGCGGCTTTTGTAATATGGATTAGTATTTGGCTTGTAATTCTCTTGATTGATTTCTCCATTCAAATCCATACTTATGATACTAAAGTTATTGTAATTTTCTGGTTCAGTTAATTTAAACAATGAAAACGTTTTAAAATTATCTATAATACCTATTACCCAACCTTTGTTTGTTACAGATAAATTGGCCCCCAATAAATTATAATCTTTTTGATAAATTAAGTTTTCATTTTCATCAAATAGATACTGTGCTTGGGTTTTAATTCCTCTGAAAGCGATGAGAGTATATTTGCCATTAGGAGAACTATAGCATTCAGGTTTTCGTTTATAATCTTCATCCTTACTTTTGAAATTAATAATCATTTTTGGGGAACTGATTTTTTTAAAGGTATTTAAATTAATTTTTTGACAATAAATTTTAGAACTTTCTTCTGAATGTTGAACGTAATAAAAACACAAGATGTTTGATGTTTTTAAATGTCTAAATCCAGCATTTTGAATATTCTCATTGTTTGGATATTTGATTTTTATTTTACCTTTTACTTTTAGACTTTTGTCAAGTCTAGCTAGGTTAAATACTAGTCTATTGCCCTGGTGTCTGTATGCTGCGTCTGCAAAATATGTAAACTTATTGTCTTCGAAAACAAATGGTTTTTTTGAAACAGGACAACTCCTTCCGAATTTTATTTTCTGACTTTTAATAATTGGAGCTTTTTCAGCCTTTGATATTTGAATTGTAAATGATATTAGAATTAGTAATAGTAGTTTTTTCATACTTCAAAAGTATAATATTTTTTGAAATTTAAAGTAAATAATAAGAATTGCAATTTTGCCGTTTTATTCCCTATTAACAATCAACTTCTCCGAATAGACAGTGCTATTGATGTATATTTTGAGAAAATAAACTCCAGTGGATAAGTCTTCAATATTTTCTTCTGAAATTGGTAAATTAAGCATGTTTTGTCTTATTTTCTTTCCAATTGAATTGTAAATAACGTAATAAGCTTGAGGGTGACTTATTGAATGAATAATAAATGAATTTGTACAAGGATTAGGAGAAATTGTAAAAGCTGTATTTTTAAGTACATCAATTCGTGTAGGAAACAATTCTGGATAACAGGTGTTTTGACCGCTCTTCACTAAATCATGGTCGCGCCAATATAAAAGTTCATCATTCTTACACAGCATAATCAGATCATACTGCTGTTCAAATCCCCAGTTTTTAATAATCAATCCATTTCTTAAGCTACCCAAAGAATCAACCAATATATGACCATTGCTCAAATACTGAGCAGTATACTTTTTATTATTGAGTTGAATTGAACGAACACTATCAATGTAGGCACTATCTTCTACAAAGAAGCTTGCAGAAAATCTGATTTTTTCGCCTTGCTTTCTATTGAAATCATACATGAGCTGAAACGCGTTTCTGTCATTATAGTTGAACAAATTAGTCCATATTTTTCCATTGATGTATTTAATGCGCATACTGTCGATTAATGCACCTTTAAACGTTAAATCTTTGGTATGGTAAAATTGTGTGTCGTTGTTGATAGAATCTAAAGCAATTCCATAATAGTATGGGATATAATTTATATTCGGACTTAGATAGGTTATAGCAGTTCTGTATTTTAATGAGGTATCTAGATATTGAGCCGGTAATTGGAAAGACAATAATGTTAAAGTGAAAGTAAACGTAAATTTCATGAGTAGGAGGTTTGATTTTAAGTATTTGTAATATTTCTATAGAATCATTAAAACGAAATTCATATTCATACTATTGGCGCTTTGATTGAATTAATGAAGTGAGAAACTACAATTTAATAAACTTAAAAAGTTCATTACCGCTTTTTATAAAATAAATACCACTGTTCCACTGTTCAATGTTTAACTGAATGTCATGATTTTGGTCTTGAGATTTATAATACAATTTGCCATTAGAATCATATATTTCAATAGAAGATTGATTACTTTTATTTATAGTCAAAACAGATGTGCATGGATTAGGGTAAACTGTTGTCATTTTTTGTTCTTCCGATAATGAAGAGATATTGTTGTCAAATGACACTCGAACTACAGCTGAATTCGTGATAACAGCATCGTTTAAGTCGAAATAAATGGAGGCTTTGTTGATGATGCTATCTCCTTCAATTAGATTGTTTGCAGATTGAATTTTAAATCTAATAAATCCCATACTTAAAATTTCATTGGTGTCTTTGGGTTTAAGATGGATGTTTTTGAAATTGAATGTAAGAGTGTTTTTAACCAATTGTGAGGCGTAAGGATGTGTTGAATAAGTCACTTCTATGCCGTTAATAACGTTAAGATTGGGTAGTAAATTGTCTTGAATTGATATATCAATTGCATCATCACTTCCTTCGTTTTGAAAATGTATTTCATATTCCAATTCTGAGACAGTTAATTTAGGAATAGTGGTTTTATTAACTGTAATATAGTTGGGGTCCCGACTATAAACAATATGTCTCCATACTATATCTGAATTGTCAGTGGTATCAAAATCCATAGAATGATTTGTTGCAATTGCTTTTAAATAGACAATGTCTTGAGTACTTAACACATTAGAATCTGTACTAAATTCAAAAACAATGTCACGCGTTTCAAAGTAGTCAAGGTTTTTAATGGTTGCGTATGCTTTATTGCCTGAAATTCGTTTGATAGAGACATCACTTTGTTTTGTAAATTGCAATCTTGGGTCTATTTCAATTAGTATCGAAATGGAGTCGCAAAATTGACCTTGATTTTCAATGCTTAATTTAGCTGATGAATTGCTAAATAGTCTTAATGATGGAGGGGCAAATAGTTTGGTTTTTACTTTATGGTTAATTGGTTTAGTTATAGGTAAATTTAAATTGTATGAGTCATTTATGTTCGAAATTGTAATTATAGGATTGAAGCATGATGGTGATTTTACTGGGCCATGAATGGTTGTTTCTCCTAGGCCAGAGAAAAACAAATAATTTCCAAAATTGTCAGTTTGAGTTTGTTGAGAAAACAATTTGTGTTTAAATGTAATTGGAATGTGTTTCAAAACAGAGTCAATGCCTTTATCAAACGAACAATTGTTATTAATGTCTATAAAAGTTGTACCTGAAATTTTAGCACCTGGAAATACTTTTATGACTTTGTTTGTTGATAAATCTACAAAAAACATACCTTGTAAGGCAACATCTAAAGCAGTTGTATTGAAATATCCATAGTCGTTGGTCCGTAATTTTCCCCATCTATTCTCACCTTGGAATAAGGTTTGATAACTATTGGTAAATAATTGCTCATCTTGCAAAATGTAAGTGCCTTTAAATATTTTTAAAGTGTAATAACTTTTAATGTTTGCAGTGTTTCTATAGTTTACAATTGAATCGTCTAACTCTATCGCTGATACATCTTTATTGCCCCATCCATACCAAAAACTAAAAATTCTATCTGTTGTTGGGTCTATTGAAAAATAGTATTGATAAGAGATAACAGGACTTTTGTTCGTGGTGATTTTTTCTCCGTTAATGGTGATATATGTTGTGTTATTTTGGTTGTTGAATGAGTCGATGCGGCTGACTAATAGTTTTTCTTTACCAGCTCTAATGAGCACTGGAGCACCCAGAAAGAACGTACAATTCGCTAGTTTTTTAAAAGATTGTTTTGTAATGTCATAATAGAATATTTCACATGTGTTATGGTTGAAATCGGTATTGCTAAAATACAATCCATTGTTGGTGGCATAAGCATTTAAATTAAGAAATTCGTTTGTAGGGAATGTGCCGCCTTGTAACGTATCCCAATGACCAGATGTATATTCTAAGAATCTTATCGTTTTTCCAGTTGGTGCAGACACAGAGTTGAATTCACTGGTATATCCCCAAGCAAATATTCTTTCTTTCCAAGTGATAAGTTGCATCTCACCTTTGTAAAGAATCAATTCATTCAAATTACTCCATTGTGTGCCATCCCAAACGCTAAAAATATGCGATGTTTTATTCGTTGCAATATTTTTAGTTTGGGTAATATAAAATTTCTGACTTGAGTTTCGGTTTTCTTGCTTTCTAATACTATAGCCACCAACAATATTTGGTTGCAAAGTCATTTCACTAAACGCGAAATTATAAGTTCCAAATACTTCTGATTGAAAGCATAAAATTAAAATCCCAATTGTAATAGTTTTTTTCATTGTAATTTATAGTAAGATGTCATTTGAATACAAATAGTTGCTTTATATTCATTTAGAAATTCTTCAATGTCGTTAATTCATACTCATTATAATGATCAAATAACAGTCTAAATTCTTTGCAATTAATTTGATTATCACTAATAAACAATTATTGATAGACTATTTATAAACCACAAGAATTGTTTTATTTTTGAATTTGTAAAGCTGTGATATTCGATGTCTCGACACAAACATACTGCGTTTATTGCTATTCTGATATTGCTGTATCAGTCGGATTCTTTTGGCAATAGACAATATACAGGAGATTCATACATTCTGAAAAAATCTAATCTTAGCTTGTATTTAATGATGGCTCCTATGGGTATGGGCACTGCTGGTCCGCAATGCAGGTATTCGCGCTATTTCAGAAACTGGTTACAAATGGAAATTGAGACAAGTTATGGAGTTGTCAATAATACTCAAGGAGCATTCGTTCCAGAAGCTAAACCATATAGGTATTTTCAATCCAGCATCGAGCTCGATTGGCACTTGTATGACAAAGGAAAGGAGAGAAAAGGGTATATTAAAAAGACATCAAAGCAATTAGAATTAGATACTCAGAATTCAGCTTATGTAGAAAAAAACATGTTGAAAAGACGCGTATTAGCGGCATTTGTAGGGTTTCAATATTGGCACGACCACGTTACAATAAGCAGTTTAAGAGAGACAAATGCTTCAAGAAATACGATGCCATTATACAATGTCAGTAAAGGTAGAGAAGAATTGCTGCCTGAGGCCAGAATAAGTACAAATGTGGTGTCCAAGAACTTTATTTTGGGTTTGAAATTTAAACATATCATCGCTTCTAAATGGATATTTGATGATGAATCAAGTATCAAAGACATACATTTGGAGACCTATGTGGCGTTATTGAAACCAATCAGTTATTCTTATGAAAATACCTTACACTATGCTTTTCAGCAGCCATCTGATGTTTATCAAATTCAAGCACACAAAGTAAAGCCTGGCTTTAAGATTGGTTTGATAAAACGCAGTAGTATTTCGAATCATTGGGGGTACGGACTAGAAGTGGGTGTTAGGCCAAATATTTCTATGAGGTATTTGAATGGAACTTATATTGCGATTTCATTGGGATACAGTTTTAGCTTCGGTCGGAATACCTTTGGACCGGGATGTACCTTCCCTAATTTTTAAGGAGATTGCGCGATTGCTTGTTGTATAATTCCAATTCCTTATTATCAAGATAAATAACTACCTTTGCCCTTGAGTCCGGTTACAATTTGAAAAATTAACATCATTTTCAATATGGCTTAACCGCTCTTCAAAACCAGGCTTTTTTTACCCTTGTGGGATTTTTGAAAGCAATTTCGAAGACGTTAGAAGGTTGCGAAACCAGCGGAGGCTGAATCCTACTATTAAGGATTTTATCAAATACCGGACTCTTTTTTTCTTTTTGATTTTTTTTAAATTTTAATTTAACATCGGATTCCCATTCTTAAAAATTTTCTGTGAAAATTCTCCGACCTGGTCAAATTTCACAATAATTATTATGGGGCATACATATTATAGAACAATTTATCATGTCGTTTTTTGCGTTAAATACAGGAATAATTTATTACATCAATCTATAAGAGAAGAGGTTTTTAGTGTATTAGCGCGGGTAGCTAAAAATGAAAAGGCATTTCCATATGCTGTTGGTGGATATACAACGTAACTCGTTGTTAAAATTGGTAAAATTAGTTGACTAAAAGATAAAATATATTTATTCTTTTATGAACTTATACACCATCAAATTACCCGCAATTTCTAATTGAAGCAAGTACATGCCTGATGGGAATGCTGATACATTGATTGTAAAAACACCACCTGTATTGTTAGTATCTGCTGAAATGCATTTGCCATTTATGTCAAATATTTGAAATTTTAATGCATCTGTTCCCTCTGTTAATTGGATGTTTAAAATATCTGAGGTTATGGTTGGGAATACCTTAATATGACTGAATGTATTCGATTCTACTGAAACTTTAGCCCCCACAATATAGGTCATAAACAAGGTGTCAGGCACGTTGCCAGAGCTGTCAGCTTCAGCAATATAGACATAATTGTAAACGCCAGATTTGTTGACATTCACTATCCCACCAACAGGAATTTGAACAAGAAAGTTGATGCTGTTGTCGTAAGCGTCTACAATATCTACCGAGTCAATAAATGGTTTTCCAAATGGCAGATAATGTGGTGTAGTGGCATTGATCCATTCAGGTTTTTTAGTGTCGCGAACAATGACAACTCGGATAGCACTATCGAAATTGTTACTCAAATCTCTTACAAAGTACGTAAGAGGATAAATACCAACTCTTCTAGTATTTACTTTGCCATAAACTACAATATTCGACGTTAAATTAAATGGAGATTTATTGTCTATAGCAGTTGCTCCTGGATCATTGAAATTAGAGTTGTCCCGTGAAGCTTCTATAAATAGTGTGTCTGGTCCAATTAAAGTCAACACAGGAGGTGTTAAATCATTTCTAACTATTACAATTCTAGAAACTGAACTTTTCTGATTTCTACTATTGGTGACCGAGAATGTTTCAGTGCATATACCTGCAAATGAAGTTTCCACGTCGCTAATTACAGTAATTGATGAAGTAATGTTGCCATCAATCGTATCGTAAGCAGTAGCACCAAGACTCACATAAGGCTTGCCTACTTCAGTGTAAACCGTTGAATTGCCAATAAGGGTAATGACGGGTTGAGCGAAAGCACCAAAGAAAGGAAGAAAAATTCCAATTACAAGAATGGCTCTCAAATTTGTAGTTAGTAGTTTTGTATTCATACTACAAAATTACATTAAGAAGTCTCATTTTCAATGACTTTTCTGTCGGTGAATTGTAATAATTGTGTCAAGGATGGGTAAAAAAAGTGATATGCAATTTAAAAAGAATGTTCGCTCAAATCTCAGATGTTTGAATTGGCACCGTTGTTTTGTTAATGTGAGAATATATGTATAGATGAGAAGTGAGGTGATGCTATGAAATATTCACTGACTTGAATGTATGACGTATAAAAGTGATTTAATGTAGATTAGGAGTATGTATATTTCCCATTTCTCCACTCAAAACCTTTTCTCAAATGATTTTAAAATATAGATTTAAAAAAAATCCTTATTGAATGTGCTAATTTTATGCAACGAAATGTTTGAATATGTGTCTTAATTAAAAAGAAAATATATGATTAAAGTAATTCTAAGCATTTCGACCATCTTTTTCCTTATTGGATGTCAACAGGAAAAAAATAAACAAGAGTATATGCAAGCCGAGGCTTCTAAGAACATTGGAAAATATAGTAATGTAACGTTTATCAATGATGAAGATGTTGTTTGTAAAATGAAGTTATCTTCAGGTATTAGCGATACGGCGCATTATAATAACCAAGTCTATGGATTTTGTTGCAAATTTTGTAAAAATGATTTTCTAAAGGACCCAGAGCGATTTCAAATTCAGCATGACAATGAATAAGCTATCGCCTGTTCAATGATTAAGCTAACCGTTGATTGTATTCGGTATATGAACTATTCAGTAAATAGTTGAAACTATAAATGTGAAATGTCATATTTCCATCATCAACATAATTTACCAATACATCTTGGGTTATTAAGCTATGACTTCAAAAAACTATGGGTATATAGCAGTAATGTGCTTGTTTCTCATATCGGCTTGCAAAAAGACAGATGAGAAAGAAGCTGAGGGCAAAAGCAACTATCAAACAGAAAAACTTGAATTTTACAAGAACAAGGGTTATCAATATTTGTTCAGTATTGATCGTCAAGATGCAGATTCAATTGCTCCCATATTTTTTGGGAAAACATCAGGCGACGAATTAAGATGTTTGTACACTAAGTTTAGAAATGGATCAATACAGAACCTTGCCTCAACATACAACAATGGTATGCGAGATTGGTTATTACCCGGACTAGACTTATCCAAAATTAAACAAGAAGATTATTACAGTATAACGTCTCAAGACTTTTTAAAATACAGGTCGAGATACTATTATTATCCAACATTTTACAATGAAGAAGATGGAAACTCTGCGGTTTCCAATTACACCTCCGAATTTGGAGGTAAATCAGGTTTAGGGGATGAATATACTTCCACCCTTGCGAGTACTTATTATTACAACACTGTTCTAAAGAAGCTGCACGACATAGTTTACACGCGTGGCAATGATAAAATTATAGACTCTTTTGTTTACGAAGCGGCACTCTTTGGTTTTAACAATCAATCCTATTTTATCTATAACAAAGCTACTGCACTGTACCTTTTCTCAAATGCATCCACCTGTAATATCATGGTCAGTGACAAGAATGGACCAATATTTAATCGCACATTTGAATCAGATTTGTTAGTTGATCACATAGCATATGCAGATGATGGAGTTTATGAAGGCAAGTACGCGTATCTCGTTGAAACAGGCACAGACGTTCCTTTATTTGTTTTTAGACAAGAAAGACGCCACCAATATACGTTTGCACTATTAGATGATTATAAAACAGAACTACCATTTACAGTTACTTTCCCCAATACAAAAGTCTTAGATTTAGCGCTTATAAAATTCTTCAAACATAAAGACCAAATATACGCCAGTATGAAAAACAAATTGTTTAAAATAAGCAAGAATTCACCCATGGCAACTCAATTACCAATCAACCTAGAACATCTAGCCGGCATCTATGGCAGTCCGCGACAAATATTACTAGCCATTTACAACAACGAAAACGGACTAGACATTGTGCAATTGCAGTGATGTTTGATGATGGTGTTGGATGGGGAAATGATGGATAGTTGGGGTGGGAGAGTGGAGGGGGGGTACATGAAAATCTGTTTTGAATTAATATCACGCATTGATTAAACAATGAGTACCTATAACAGTATATACAATAAATTTGTATTCTTAAATTAACTCAGTTATAAAATTCACTCTACGGTGATAAACAACAACGTTTGAAAATTAATGTTACTCCAAATGTTAGATAATTGGTTTAAATAGGTTCGATTTGTCGTATACTTGAATGGGTTTAAATTTTTTAAAGACTTATATCTTTTCGAACCATCTGTCATTCCTCAAGTTTACTTAATTATTCTCCTCTTAATGGACAATAAATAACCAATTGAAACCAGTCGTTTGGAAAGTCCGTTGATATTGCCCTACTTGTGCCGAAGTATACAGTCCTCCACATTTAAAAGCAATATATACTTCCGTTTACATCATCAATTGTTAGTTTACAAAAGTGTATTTTTTCTTCTAATTTTTACCCCAAAATGTTAAACAATAATTAACCCGAGCCAATACAATGTTTAGTCTTTGAAAAAGGAAGGATATAGATTTTGAGTTATCTTATTCCAACCGCGTATGGGAATTTGTCAAGCCGAGGTTCAGATAATCCGCATAATTAACTTTAAACGTGATATAATCTTAAAAATCTTTTTAAATAGAGAAGTTACAAAAACGATTAGTAAACAATCACTTTTTGAACAGAATGCACCCCGTCAATAGTAATATCAAAAATATAGACACCTTTATCCAATTCGACCTCTGATAAATCATTACTGTTATATAAAACCTTACCAGTCATATCTGACACTTCAAGAAGGTATGGCATACTGGAAGCAACTTTAACTTTACCATCAGACGGATTTGGGAAAATATTGACAATAGCCTGTTTAGTTTGTTTATCAATCGATGAAGTTTGATGTTTCACATATTCATTGACTGTAGTATTAGTCACTATTGGGTCATTGTAATCGAAATAGACATAGGCCGTGTTTCTAATCTTTGTGCCAAGCGTCAAATCTTTTTTTGGCTTTATGCGGTATTGAACAAAACCATGTGAACTGTCGCTGTTGGTATGGCTATCTGGCAATTCAATATTTTTAAATTTGAAGCTGACAATATTGCCATATAAGGAAGTCTGCATTGGATGGCTATAGTTCATAATCTCAAAAGTTTCAAGATCTAATAAAGTATCCAATGTGTCAGCTAAGCGAATGTTAAGTGCTGGTGCATTCCCCGTATTTTGAAAATGGATGGTATATGTCAACCAATCATTATATCCCGGCGAAACGTTAACAGGGGAAACCTCTTTCATGTTTGGGTCGTAAGAGTTCAACACTTTGTAACAAATTCTTTTTATATTGTTTTCTGGATTTAAATCACCATTTGTAGAAGGTGTTATAACCACATTGATACAAATGCTATCAGTTGATTTTGCTGAAGTATCAGTCTTTAAAACAAGGATAAATCCACTTTTTTTATTTGTTTTACTGAAATCTGCAATATCATAACTTATGGTGTTACCATTCACATTACTAGGCGTTGTACCAATTCCACTCCTGATGTAATTTGCTTTTCCAGATATTGAGATGGTAACATTGCCACCAATGCCTGTATTGCAATTTCCGTAACTTTCTAATAATTGCCCAGCACTAATACTAACAGAGTGTTCTAACCCAGGAAATATTGCCCCCCATGGTATAATACTAGTGACCCCATAATCAAAACCAGGCTTACATGTCAGTCCGAAATCAATGGTTCTACTTATCGGTTTTAAAGAGTTTTGAAAGATGGTAGAATCAATTCCAGGCAAACAACGCGCTTTAAATAATAATTCAGCGGTATCAATAGAAACAGTATACATACCCTTAGTGAAACCTGTAAATTCATATATGCCATTAGGTAAAGTATATTTTGTTGCTACATTTGTTTTTGTATTATCTTTTATTCTCACAGGGAAATTGACTAATGGTTTTTCACCATTATCGTATTGACAGTTATTATTGGCATCTAAATACAGTTTGCCATTTATGCTTATTTCGCAGGGACAATCGTAAGGGTTGTTGCCTAATTCTAGCTCCTTACATATCGGAAATGTAAGGGTGGCAGAATCCATTCCTAACATATAATTTGGGAGGCATTTAAATGGATTGTGGTGGAGTGTAACAAGGGGGTCGCTAACTATAGAATTGTCTGGGAATGGCTTAAAACACTTGATGTTGTTGTAGCTACAATCAAAAACAATTAAATAAGACAGCAATTGAGGCAGTTCACTCAGTTGGTTGTTGTTGCAGATGAGGATGTATAATTTATCTGTTAGTGTAGGTAGTTTTGAGATAGAATTGAAAGCGCAATTGAGTGTGTTTAATTTGGCTGGTATTTCTGGGAGTTCGGTAAGTTGGTTGTTTTGACAGTTGAGTGTTTGAAGGAAAGGGGGCAATGTTGGAATCGATTTTAATTGATTAAATCCACAATCCAGTCTTTGTAAAAATGGAGGAATAGCAGGTAGACTATCCAAATTATTTGAGTCACACAAAAATATACCCAATGAAGCAGGTAGCTTCGGCAAAAAAGATATCTTGTTGTTAGTGCAAAACAAATTGAACAATGTATTGGGTAGTTCAGGAAGTTTCGATAATTGATTGTTGTTGCATTTTAGATCAATCAAACCAAATGGAAGTTCAGGAATGCTATCCAATAAGTTGTTATAAATTTCTGCTAGTATGAGAGCATTCGGAAATTCGGGAATTGTCTTCAATTGATTGTACTGGCATTTCAAGTATTTTAAGCTTGAAGGAAAGTTGGGTATGGAAGTGATTAAATTGTTTTCACAATATAAATTTTCTATGCCATTGGGCAAATTGGGTAGAGAAGTAAGCTCGCCATAACTAAGCCACAATGTTTTTAAAGAATCAGGTAAATTAGGCAATTGCTTTAAGTGGTGATACGACAAATAAATAGTGTTGACAGTGTTTGGTATTGGCGGTAAACTGGTAATAGGGTTGCTATGACCACTAATTTCTTGCAGTTGTGGAGGGAATCTTACAATTTTAGAAACATTTAAATAATCAAAAGCTAAATGAGAAACTGAATCAAAATATTGTACCCCATCGAGATTAGAAATATTACTGTCGTTTGTTTCGTAATCAAACCCTAAATATTTACAGGATATTATACGGTTACAAGTCGTATCCATTAAGTTACCAGAGAAACACGTTGGAAACTTTGATTTAAGAGCAAGGAGAAGATTTGGATCTGGAATACTTACAAATTGTGCTTCTGCCTTTAATGCAAAAAAGAATAAAAGTAACCAAACGGATTTAATAAAATGATTTGAGAAAAGTAGTTTTATTTTCATAGCTGAACATACAAATCTAATTGAATTGAAGAGAGATACTATTCAAGTTCTAAAATTTGACTTAAGATTGACAAAAGAAAAGGTGTGTATTTTTTGTTTGGGATATGAGGAAGAATAGGAGAATATCAGACTAGCTATGCTGCTCTGGTAAGTGAGGGCCAAACAAGAACATCTAATTCAACGCTGTTTTAAAAACAAAAAATGCCGACACTTTGGCGTCGGCATTGAATTGAATGTTATTGTGGAGGCAATTGGCGAAATGTCGAACCTGATAATATATTTTTCGATGCAATAAATTACATTTGGTTTCATTTTGAGAAAACATTGCTTTTTAGCCAATTATATCCAATGGATAATTTTTTCTAAATGTTGTTTAATGCCTCTTCAATCTCTATATCAAACTTTGTAATTTGACGAAGCTTTGATTCAATATCAACATTAGTTATGGAAGGGAATAAATGAGTTTCTCCTTTTGGACTATTGACGACCTTAATATTTAATTTATTTTCTAACTGTTTAAATACGAATAGGTGCAACTTGTTTATTAAGCCAGACAAACTTTGTAGATCATTTGGGCTAAAAAAATCAATTCCATGTGCAAGTTGCCTAGCTCTCCATAAAAACTCTACCTCTTCTAGCGAGAAACCATTTTCTAATAGTTTTAATTTTATTGATTCTCCTGGCAATTGTTTCATTGTGCTTTCTCCGCAAAAGCATTTTTCAATCACATGGCCACATTTAGGTACAAATGGACCTAATAATGCATACGGTTTACAAATGATATCCAAAATAATGAACAAAAAAGTTGACTTATCTATTAGATTGTTAGTCTGCAGTATTTTGAAATACCACCATATTGCCACTTGTAATTCATCATCTACATTACTAATATGTTCTAATGAAGGTGGGGTGTTACTTGCAAATGAAATTCCTCTGCCGATAGTGGAATTGGAATATTTTGGCAAGAAAAATGACGTCGGGTCTTTTAATGAATAAAATTCTCGCACATCATTTACAGCAATCACACCTGAAACATCAGTTATATCAACACATCTTGGAAAAAGAGTTTGATGAATTTGAAAACAAATATTGTCAAATATAGCTTCTACTTTTGACCTTACTAAAGTTAAGGCATCTTGAGGGGAAAATGCAGAATATCTAATTGAGAGTAACATCGAATTAGAGTTTTCAGGTAATGCTAATACCGAAAGATCTAAATCAGTTGTAGGGCCAACCATGTATTTCAAGTCTCCAAAGTAACCACAAAACCTTTCTGGGACTCTAGATAGAGGCTCAAAACGAGCTGGAATAGATGTAGAGACATTGTTATCCAAATGTGGCAGAAGGGCATTTTTTATAGGTATCAATAAATCAATCCTAAATACTTTCATATTGATTCAAATAAATTTTCAATTTCAATATCAAATTTACTTATTTGACTCGTTCCAGACATATACGGAAATGGAGCCATTGTAAAGGTTGATGGTTTTATTGGATTAGACTTCATTTTTAATCGCTTCATTAAATCTTGGTGTAGTGTAACTCTTAGCCGATCAATCAATCTTGAATTATTAAACATTGCATTAAAATCAAAAATATTTTTACCATGAATATAATTTCTTATCTTGAGCAAATCCTTTATTTCTTTTTGGGAATAATTATGAAAATCCAAATAATCTTTTAAAGTATCAGAAAAATGGACTTTCTCGATTTCAATTCCGCAAGTTGGACAATTAAAAATTTCATGATTACATGTCGTTTTGTAAGGTGATTTTTTATAAGGTTTACTAAGATTATCCATTGCAATAAAGAAAAAACTTATAGAGTCTATTAAAAAATGAGCGTTAAGACCTTTGTTAAACCACCATAGTGCAATCTGGATATTTTTATCCTCAATTTCTTTTATAGAGGAGAAATCTGGCGTCAGAATGTTAATTCCTCTTAAAATTTGAGGATTAATATAGTTTTGTAACAAAATTGCAGAACTAGGTTCAGTCAACATTTGAAATGTTCTAACTTCCCCTTCTTTTAAACTAGGAGTTACATCTTTCATAACCATTGAAATCGGTTGAAACAATTCATGAAACTTAAATGAAAAACAATTTAATATAGTTTCAACAGGTTTTTGTATAATATCTAGAGCATGCCTTATATCATCAGATTCAATTCGAAGTGACAATAACATTGGAGAATAAAATTTTGAAATATTATATTTACTCAAATCAACATTTGTATTAGCTGGCCCCATTAAAAATGTTAAACCTGAAAATTCCTTTTTATGATAAGCAGGGACACGTGAAATCCCATTTTCTCTGGGATTTCCGTGCTCGTCAATTTCCACATAGTTTCTTAACGGAATTACAAAATCTATTCTTTGTCTTTTCATTTTTGTTTAAAGCAAAAATAAGAACTATTGTAGACAAGTTTGAAATGATAATTTCAGGTTCTTTGAAATTGTCCAATTGATAATTAATTATACGAAAATAGAATTCAGCATTCAATTTTTTTAACTGCTTGATAATTTAGATACTTTTATTTTGATAAAAAAATTACAAAAAAAATTTGCATTTATTGATTTTTCATTTTTAATTGCCAGAGAAATTTAAACTAAGCTATGGAAACTATTCTGTGTTATTCCCTAAAAGAAGAACCTCTAAGAATTTGTACATCAGAACAAGACTGGATTAAGTACAAGAGTTCAATCATTGATTACAATTTTATTAACAGCCTTTGTTTTGTAAATGATGGTCCTGATGATGTTAATGTTTCAGGAACAATTCTTAAGACTGGCATGTATAAAGTAGTTAATACGCCGACTCCAACTGGTACTATTGATATTAGAGAAATTAAAGTTGAATTTAGTGGATCATGCGATCTTAAGGTTATTCTTCAAAGAGCTTCTAACTTTTACTATAAAAAAATTGAAACACTATGATTACTATTGGCGCAACAAATCCAAGTGGTGGAGTTTCTGAAATAGAGGCAATTACCACGGATAAAAATGGGAATGTGCTTCCTACAATTATTATTACTCCTGAGGCACCAGATTTAAACTGGAAAAGTTATGATTTTGCAGACGCATTTTTATCTGCCTTATCATTTCCAACTACAGCAGATGAAAACGATATTCTTCAACTTACCGAAGATCTTTTCTCAATTGGCACCTTAAGTAAATTTATTTGGCTTGCGCCTTATGTTGGAGGCACAGAGGCTGACCATTCACTAAATTTAAGATACCCCTATGCAAATGGTGGAAATAAAATTAAATTTATTGGCTCTCCTACCCATAATTCTGATGGTGTTCAAGGTGGAAGCAGCAAGTATGCAAAAAATGGACTATGTATAATGGATATTGATGAAACGAATTTTTCTATGGGTTTATATTCATTGGACAGCGCTTTAACGAGTTCTATTGTATTAGAAATGGGATTTGGAAATGGATACGGCGATTTCACAGGTCTGTATTTGGGAAATAATGGCTCTATGGGAGGTCAACCATTTTTTTGCAATAAAAGTTATGGAACTAAATTGACTTTTTCTCTTTCTAATGCAAGTGGTCAATTTGATTGTGTTATGAATGGAAGCAGGAAAGCCATAGCAAGAAATGGCGCTATATTAGCAACAAGTAGTTCAAATCTAGGATTCCCTAATATAATTCATGATAATTTTACCTTTCTTGCTTATGCAGGAGAATCAGCAGGTAGTGCCAGAAGAATTGCCTTGCATTATATAGGGGAACATTTCAGTGACACTGAAATAAGCGATAATTACACCGCAATACAAGCATTTCAAACAAGTAGAGGAAGAAATGTTTAATTAATAAACTAATTTCTTAAATTTAATTAAAATAAAATTATGTCAAATCCAGCTAAAACGACACTTTTCAGCATTAAAACTTCTAGGTCGCCTGAATTACTCTCAACAGAAGCAAAACAAAATTTTTATATATTTCATCCAGATGGAACTTCTGGTTCCTTTTATGATGCAGTTGAATCAAAAGATCCTGAGGAAACTGTTCGTGAAGTAATGGAGGCTACTGCAGAAACATTTGTTCCATTAGATAAAGATGGAGTCATTGCAATTAACTCTGCGATGTATGATTTTGCAATGGAATATCTGCCTAATAAATATGAGTTGATTTACAGTGAAGTTAACACTGCAATAAGTCCATTAACAGCTATAAGCGGTGGAAATAAAACACTATTGTGGGATAATCTTTTTTATCAAACACTAACCAACCAAGATGCATATGTTAGGGAAGCGATTATCTACCTTCTAATTGCTAATAGTCTAAAAGAAAACTTTGCTTCAATACCTACAGACAATGATGGCATTAGAAAAAGAGCAGACTCGAGAGTTGTCATGCCTAAAGAACTTTTTACCATCGAACAAAGCTATCATACTGCGACAACCAATGTTGAAGATATGCCTGAACCAGATTTGGTAAGAAAATATGTTTCAGCTGCAGAAGCGTCAGTTTTGGCTGAATTGGCAAATAATGCATTAAAAGAAATCGAAGTACTAGAAAAAAATTATTTAGTAACACAGAAGGCAGATGAAGCAACATACGTAGTAACTTTTAATAATGATTTAAAGGATTCCATTTCAAGTGCAGCAAAAGTCTCAGTTGTTGATCAATTTTCTAACTTTACATTTACTGATTTTGATGAGCCATTCACAATTCCCGCATACTCTTGGGCTCCAGATGCACAAATAAATGAAGCAAATATAGAAGCAAATACATCTGAATATTAATTTTTTATTCTAGATAATAATGATTTATTGATTGAATCAACTTATGCAGATGTGAAAAAAGATATATCTAATTTTGTTAAATCTAATCTTCAAAAAACTTTTGTTGCCACTAATTTTAATCTAGAGAGTATTGATGTAAATGGGACTTCAATACCTACTTGTAGTCTTGAAAATAGATACAATCAAAAATTCTCCTACTATTTTAAAGCTGTTAAAAAAGCGAACGACAAATATGCAGTAATCTTATCTGTTGATACTAAAGTCGATTGTATAAAATTAGTTTCTGCCAGTTTGTCCTGTGGAACAGAATATACTAAACACAATTATACGTCTTCAAATGGTGTAATAACAATAGTTTTTGCTAACGATTCTCATGTAGTAATTGATGATGTAAATACAACTATTGCAACATCTGGAGAACTTAAATTTAATAATGGTCTTATCCTCTCATGGAGTCAATTGCTTGATATGAGCGAGGGTAGTTATGGTATCATGACAGAAGGTTCAAATCTTGCTGGAAATTCTAATCTTTTCATTCCTTCAGGTTTTGGTTTAACTAGAATAGGACTGGCTGAATATAAAAAAGTAGAACAATATCTATGTTGTTATGTGCCTGGCGAGGTTTCTCATATAGAGAATATTATGGCCAGAGAATATAAAGAAAGAAGTACTCGTAGATTAAGAAGATCAGAAGAATCGATAACTAGCAGCTCTGAATCCGAATCTGAAAGTTTATCAGATACAACTTCAACAAGTCGTTTCGATATGCAGAAAGAAGCTGCTGTTGTTATTCAGGATAGTTATAACTCAACAAAAAACCAAAACTTTCATGCTAGTGCAGGAACAAATTTTGAAAGTGGACCATATAATACATCTTTAGACCTTAGCTATGATACAGGTTCAAGTTTTGCCGTGAACTCATCTAAACAGCAAAATAATAGAGATTCGATTACCATGGCAAAAGATGTGGTTGAGAAAACTTTAAATAGAGTTGTATCTAAAGTAAAGGAAGAAAGAGTAAGAAAAGTAGTTGAAGAGTTTGAAGAACAAAATAAACATGGTTTTGATAATCGACTTGGAGCAGACCACATTTCCGGAGTCTATAGATGGGTTGATGCTAAATATAACAATCAATTACATAATTATGGAAAAAGGCTTCAATATGAATTTATGATTCCAGAGCCATCCGCTTTCCATTTAATTGCTAAAGCATCTGGAGTTTCTTCAGGCACTGAAATACCACTTATTCAACCTCTTGACCCAAGGAAGGAACAATTTGGATCTCTTAATCCGCTTAAATCATCAGCTTCAATTACAGAAGATAATTACCATTTATGGGCTGCTGCTTATAATGCTATAGTTAATCCTCCACCTCCAAAAATTCAGGTTATTGGTAAATCTTTTAAAATGCCTGACGATGGTCAACCTTGGTATCTTGGCAATAAATCTGTTACAGAAGATTTGAGTATTCCAGAAGGTTATGGACTTAACAAAGCTTATGTTTCAGCTATAGGTGAAAGAGGAGATGTTGCAGGAAGGTACTATGTTGCAATTGGGGACAATACAAGAGAGTATTGGTCTGGCAATGTGCCTAAACAATTATTTTTAGAAGATAATGAAAATTTAGAACTAGATAAGTATTTAGGATCTATTCCAATTGGAGTTCAATACATTCTTATAAAAGTTGGTTTAGTAACTCTTACTATTGAATTGGTTAGAAAACACGAAGCTTTTGCAAAATGGCAACTTGAGACATTTAATGCAATTCTTGATGCCTATGAAACCAAATTACAAGATTACAAAGATGCAGTTGCTGAAATGGAAGTTAAAAAGTCAGGAGCAATAAAAGACAATCCAGCTTACTACAGAGAAATTGAAAACATGGTACTTAGAAAAAATTGTATGTCGTATTTGATTGGACACGTTAATATGGGTAAATCTTTTGTAACTGGATCTGAAACAAAGGAATTTAATGTCAAGATTACTGAAAGCATGGACAAATATGCTTCAAGTGTAAAATTCTTAGAACAAGCTTTTGAATGGAGCATAATGAGTTATATGTTTTATCCCTTCTATTGGGCAGGAAGCGAGAAATGGACAAGATTATATAACATCGATAATGAAGATAAACTTTTCAAATCATTTTTACAATCGGGTATGGCTAGAGTTATAGTTTCTGTTAGGCCAGGATTTGAAGAAGCTGTAATGCATTATATGGAGACTGGTCAAATTTGGAACGGAGGCGAAGTACCTGTAATTGGAGACGATCTATATCTATCTATTATTGAAGAATTAAAAGTCCCAGAATACACAATAGATGATGTTTGGGAAACCAAAGTGCCAACCAGTTTAACATTACTACAAGCCAACTCAATAAGTTTAGATGCATCAGGGCTACCATGTTGGTGTGATACTGAACCGCCAGCTGAGAATATAACAAATGCCCCTGATATATTAACAAATTTGGAGGTGTATATTGAAGGTTATACTGCGCCTGAAGCATAAAGGTTTTTGATTATGAAACCTATTGAATTTGAGTTTAATAATTCAGTTGGAATTAAAAGTCCATTACAATCTAGTGACCCTAAGTATTTCAATTTCCCTATAGATGCAAACAAAGTCTTAGACAAGTTATCTGGAAATGGTGAATTTTTATATACACCATCTGAATTTCTCTTTGATGAAAATGCATATAAACATCCATTAAAAGGAGTAATTGATTATAGAATAAATTATAAGGCTCAAGATGGCACTTCAAAAACTTTTGGGGCTGCGATAAAATTGAATTCTAGAGTAGGCAAAATAGATACAAGTAAACAATATCTTTTTGATTTTGAAATTGATCCCAAAAAGTCTGCTGGCATTATTATTGACATATATAAGGTAAAGATCAGTTATACTGATCACGATAAGCTTTTTGGAGAAAATAAATATGCAATTGTAATAAGTGTATATAGCTATGATGATTTCATTTTTTTGTTAAAAATTATACATCATCATTCAAATATACCTATAGAAGACTATATCTATGATTTTTTTGATAGTGTTCTTGCTCAATATGGAAAAAACTCAATTGGACTGATTGCTATTTACAGAGAAGCTCCATTTTGGGTAATTCAGAGAAGAGACCAAACTCTTGTTCATAAAGACCTTGGAATTATTTTAAAAGATAGTATTACAGGCAGTGATGAAGAAGTGGTGCTAAAGATTTTTCAATCATTTCAATATGAATCTACAGATGTAAATAAATTAAACATAATTCAAACCGAAAAAATCAATAGGCTGTTTGAATGGTTATTGATTTTAAATGATGATAGTAAAACTAATTTTGAACAATTATATAATAAAATAAATGATTTTGGAGGAGAGGATAATTTTACAACTTGGATTAAATTATTATATATTTTATGGTTAAATAGTAAATATGCAATAGGAGTAGATTTGCCAATAAATGATGCACCCGATGTAATAATTATTGACTATAAAAGCCATAAGATTCTAGGATTCTATAGCTCAAACTATGACCTAGAGTTTAATAGAGAGTTTATTCTTGTAACAGAAGTTAGAGAAATTGGGAGTAGTGCTAATTTAGCTGAAAAAACATCAGATCCTGTTTTAGACACTTTTGCAGTTGCAAGCCCTCATATATTTCAACCTATAAATGTACCAAGGAAACATAGTAATGGTGAGTTAAAACAACCTCAAAATATAATACCAGCGTTTTTCTTGAAAGCTATATCAGATAAAAATCTAACAGATAATTTTGAAAAGGCAGCCTGGTTATCTCTCGATGTAATTTCTACAGCAACAGGTGTAGGAAATCTTTTAAAACTAAGGCATTTAGTTCGTTTAAAATCTACTTTAAGTATAATAAAAATAGCAATTGCTGGTATTGAGGTTGCAAGCGGTACTGTAGGAGTTCTGCTAAATTTCATTGATAATTGTGATGAAGAAAATAGTACTTGTTCTAAAATTAGAACATTTTTGATTTATCTAGATTTAGCAACACTAGGTGTAGACGGTATAACTAGTGCTTTATTAAGGAAATCGGCAAGAGAAGCTTTATATGCCTTGCCTGATGAAATTAGACTCAATCACCCAGAAGTTTATGAAGATTTGAAAGATATTGCCAAAGGCAATAAAATTCCAAGGGAATTAAAAGAGAAAATAGAATCATTACTAAAAAAATACAATTTTGATGTAAAATTTAATTCTAGAAATGTAGACATCATTACATCCAAAGGGGAAACAATAGCAAGAATACCTCCGAATAAAGTAGAGCTATACTTGGATTTGTATCAAATGAGTTTTAAAAACAAGAACAAATTAAAAAAACTCATAAATGATGCCAATGATGATATAAGAAACACAAGGGATATTTATTTATTTAATCCAAAAGATGCACTCGATCTTGGTTATAAAGTTCCTAGATCCAAAAATGGATTTGCTCCAGATTTTAAAAATACAAAATATTTGTATAATAAGAAGAGTTCAATTAAAATTAATTGTACTTTTGATCGTGCAAAAGACGAGGAGTTAGCTTGGGGAAAACTTGGAATAACAGATAAAAAAACACAAGTAATATTGAAAGAAAAATATGTATGGCATCATTTGGATGATCTAGATGAGAATTTGGAAATGACTATGCAGTTAGTTGAAATAGTCGCGCATCTTGCTACAAGACCTCATATTGGTTCACCTAAACAATATATAAGACTTTTAAAATAATGATATGGAACTAATTTTAAATTTACCTAAAGAAAAAATTTCTAATAACGAACTATTAGAATTTGAAAAATCAATCGGATACATATTACCCGAAAGCTATAAAAAATTTATTCTAAAAAATAATGGAGGTGTGCCCAATAAAGAATATTTTGAGGAGATTAAAGTTTCATACTTTACTCCAATTAAATATGGTGATAATACTGTTGAAAAAGCCTATGCAATGTTAAAAGAAATATTACCTAAAGGATATTTACCAATAGCAAATGATGTTTGTGGCGAATTGATCTGCCTTGATTTAAGTAAGAGTAATACTCATGGATTTGTATATTATTTAGCTGATGATGATGAGCCGTTACTTGTTGCTGAAAGTTTTAAAGAGTTTTTGGAAGGTTTGAAGGAAGAATATATTTAACGATTGATCCTATTCACCCAGAAATATTCCATTTTGGATTATTTCCATTATTTAAAGAACTCTTAAGACTTACATTGCTGAAATAATAAATAAAATTTATGCAGGATTTAGATATTACATTAAGCCATGGGGTAAAATTATCAAAAAATGATTTTGATGAATTTGAAAAAGAAATTGGTTCTATATTACCAGACGATTTTAAGGAATTTTACTTCAAAATGAATGGTGGTATGCCAACAATTTCTTATTTTGATATGGAACATGAAGTATGTGAATTTTTTCATTTAAATGAACCTTATAAAGGTTCAATTGTAGATATGAAAGATACCATTATTCGCACAAATAAATATGCACCAATTCATTTAAAATTGCCAGAATGGGGATTGCCATTTGCACGTGATTCATATGGGAATTTATTTATTTTAGACAATCGCAATGATGATGGTTTTGGCAATATTTGGTTTTTTGATCATGAAGGAGGAGAAGAACCTTCTATTCTTGCAAGGTCATTTAAAGAATTTATCAATAGTTTAAAGTCTAAAGATGAAATTGAAGATGAATAGTATTTTATCGGGTTTCTTATTAGCCATGATTATGATGAGCCCTTACTAGTTGCTGAGAGCTTTAAGGAGTTTTTGGAAGTTTGACTTGACGATAAATACTATTCACTCAGAAATAGCGCATCTTGATTTATATCCTATATTTGATGAACTCTTAAGACTTACAAATTTAAAATATATGCAAGATTTAAATATGCATCGAATCAAAGGCAAGAAATTGACTAACAAAGATTTTATTGAACTTGAAATTGAACTTCAAAAGGACATATCTGACATAAGACTTCCAGAAGATTTTAAAGAATTTTATCTAAAATATAATGGGGGGGGACGTGGCTGACTTTTTCGACAATAGTATGTATTACTAAGACCTCTTTTTTGAATTCTATATATATTAATTTACAAGTAAATTTCTACACTACTAACATACTAACAACCGTAAAAGATGTTAGTATTGTTAGCATCTGTTAGTATCATTTTTTTATCAAAAAGAAAGGGTGATTTATTTTCGCGCCCATTTATGAATTTTACAGACGAAGAATTTGAGACATTAAAAAACCGATATATTCAAAAACTAAGGTATTCTAGAAATAAATTCTTGAATGAATCTCGCAAAATAGAAACGGCAGCGCAAGCTTATGGGCTTAGCTATCTATTTACGGATAATCTTCCTATGGATGAATTTTCACAAGAAGTTTCAAGAGTCTTTGATTGGCTTTATGAAATAGGGAAACCGATTGATGAAATTATTTATGGCCTATATAATGAGACCAGAATAAATCATTTAAATGAGTTGAAAGAAAGACCAGAGCAAAGAATAGTAAAGGTTCATAAGCAGGTATGGAAGATAAAACTTCCTTTAATTAAATATTATGAAACATTCGACTATAAGGGAGAATTAACATCTCGTTTCAAGTTAAAAAGAAACTGGAGAGGGATATTTAAAATAGACCTTTCTGAGGCTCAATCCAAAGACGAGATAGAGTTTATACTTTTTCATCAACTCAACAGGAAAGAATATCTTTTTCAAAAATCAAATCCTATGACAAGTTCTATTATCTCTTTTCTTGAGACTGATATTCGAAAATGGTTTAAAGCTTTGGTGAAATACAGGGCAAATAAGGAGTTTTTACCTGAGTTGTATTTATCAGAACTTCCGCCGAATGAACAAAAGACTCTAGTTGAGACAAAAGAAAAAAGGAAAAGAGAAACGACTAAACTTGTTAAATGGACAGACGGTAAAAATAAAAATAGCTTTGTAAAACTGATTTATTCATTACACCATTCAAAATATATTGATAAGGGAGAAGGGGAAGTGACTAATACTGTTGAGTCACTCGCTCCAATTTTTGGTCTTGAATTGAACGATTGGGAATCAAATTTTTCAAAGGGAATTACCGAGCAAGGTTACGCCTATGATCATGGTGCTTTTTTTGATGATTTAAAAAATTCTTACCTCGAAATTGTAAAATCAAGAATTGAAACCAAAGAATTAAAGAAAAAAATCAAGAAAGAACTTGATGAAAAGCAAGGCTCAAAGGAAGATTAGTTGTTTTTAAACATCTGATTAATAGCATTTTGTATTTTTATTAAAGTTTCAAATTTGAATTTCTACTCCAAGTTGGAGCGGCTTGTAGGAGTTTAGCCAGCATTCGCCTCCCTAAAGATTTATCATCGCAAACGGGTTCAGACAACAAAAAAACTGACCCGATTTTTTATGATAAATTATTTAATTTCAAACCAATTCAAACTAGAAGCAATTTGCGTAACTGATGCAAAACGTTTCATTTGGTATTCGTCTCTAGGATGTTCGGAGCATTGTACGAACAAGAGCGAACAAACCAGCCCCGAACAGTCTTATTTCTATTTTATTCACCCTAAACTTTTTTGTAAAAATTGATGAGTCATTCTAAACTTGAAAGGGTTATTTCAGTCATGTCCTTAAGGCTGGAATCCTATTGCAAAAGACACGATTCAAGGCAGGAGTATATTGACCTGCAAAACAGTCTTATTTCAGACCTTGTGGAAGTTCACAATTCTATGCTTGAATCCAAAAGTCATTTCTTAAATCCATTAGAAAAAGAAATTTTAAGGATGGAGTCACTTGATCCAAATCTCACTGGTCATATTGTAATGATTAGAACCAAACCCAACGGAAATAATTTTTCACACATTAATTTGACATTAGATGAATCCACTGACCTTTACTAAGCTTAAAAAAGCAGAAGTTTCCAAGCCAATTTCACATCAGGTGGCATTTGATGATTTTTTAAATATACGTTCTGCGAATGAGACTCTAAGAATGGCCAGTACCAAGCCAATTCCCAGAATGCTTTTTTCTGAGCTGTGGCATGAGGGAGAAATATGTATCCTGTTTGCAGATACTAACATTGGAAAGTCAATTCTTTCTGTGCAGATAGCGGACTCAATCTCCAGAGGTGAGCCGATTAGAGGTTTCCGTTTAGAAGCCTCGAAACAAGTAGTGCTTTATTTTGATTTTGAAATGAGCATGAAGCAATTTGAGAAGCGTTATTCAAATAATTACACAAGCCACTATGATTTTGATGATAGATTCTTAAGAATTGACATCAATCCTGATTGTACTAGCTTTGATGACTTTGAAAAGACATTGTTTGAGTCAATTGAAAAAGCCATTTGTTTATACAATGCCAAGATACTAATCATAGATAACCTTACTTGGCTTAAGGCTGAGACCACTGAATCAGCAAAAGAAGCCTTGCCGCTGATGAAACAGCTTAAGGAGTTGAAAGTTAAGCACGGGCTTTCATTACTTATTTTGGCTCATACTCCAAAAAGAAGTCCATACAACCCAATTGGCATCAATGATATGGCTGGGAGCAAGCATCTGGCTTATTTCGCTGATAGCATCTTTGCTATAGGAAAAAGTCATAAGGATGGCGCATTAAGGTACATCAAACAAATAAAAGCAAGAGATACAGATGTTGTATTCGATTCTGAAAATGTTATCTTATGTGAAATAAGCAAGCCTTTCAATTTTCTTGGATTTGAGTTTACTGGTTTTGGAAACGAAAGAGATCACTTAAGAATTCCAAGCAGTGATGAAACTGACCAGACAGAAATGCTCATTTTGGAACTACGAAGCTCCGAGCCTTCAATATCCAAATATGAAATAGCCAAAAGACTAGGCATAAATCAAATGAAAGTCAAGCGGGTGCTAGATAAAGCTGCCGAAGAATCAAACTTTAAATCCAATACTAACACTACTAACAATGCTAACACTCATTAAGGTCTGTTAGTAATGTTAGTACTTTAAAAAATCAATCAAAACACATAAAATGAATATCAAATTAAAAGCATACCAACTAAAACAATCTGGACTGAGCTATGGTCAGATTGCCAAACAACTTGAAATAGGCAGAACTACAGCCTATGATTACATCAAAGAAATCAGAATGAATCTTAATGGTAACCAAAATAAATTAGAACAGATAAACAGTTCCGAACAGCCTATCGAAAAGAGATTCAAGCTAAAATTCTCAAGCGGAAATACCGAAGAAAATGCCAAAGAGGAATTTATACCTGAGAAAAAGGCTGTGAAAGAATTTACAGGTGATGAGCTGATAGAAAAGAAATTTGACTCTCTTGAGTTTGAAGGTAAATTTTTAGAACTTATCGGAAAACCATCTAAATTATTTTCTGCCATTATTTGGGGTTTACCAAAAGGAGGCAAGAGTAATTTCTCAATTCGCTTTGCAGATTATTTGCAAGAGTATTTTGGAGACGTGGTATACATTGCCGCCGAGGAAGGTGAATCTGTCACTCTGCAAGAAAAAATAAAAGCAATTGGAGGCAGCAAGGTAACATTTGCAGAGAACAAGGACAGGCAATCCATAAGGGAATATTTACAATCAAAGTCTTGTGACTTTGTATTTATTGATTCAATCAATAATGCAGGAATAGACAATGAATTTTTGGAACTGATAAAGCAAGAAAATCCGACAAAATCATTCATTTCAATTGTACAGGCAACCAAAGGAGGCAATTTCAAAGGTGATCAGGCACTCACTCACAACTGCGATTTCATTATCAAAGTAGTTGCAGGAATAGCTTACCACTCTGGTAGATTTAATACAACAACTGAAATAGGTATTTTCGATGAGTCACTTTACATGAAGAATCCAGTAAGCCGTAAAAAGAAAGTTGTTTGTCATGATATTCAAACTGACAATTTGAATGGTAATGAGAAAATACGTATTCAAGAATCTGATTCTTCCATAATTGAGCCAACAAATCCAGAAGTCAATGAAGCCGAGTCAGAATTGAAAGAAATTCTTTCATCTGAATTTGCTGCTGAAAAACTTAAAGAAATAGTAAAGCCTAATACATCAAAGTTACCAAAACTAAATTTCAAAAAGCCAAAAACTATTAGTTCAACTTCAGTAAAACCAATGTCATCAAATACCCTGTTTTGGATATTAGGAATTGCAGGAGCGGCAACGTTAGTAGATAAACTTATGAAAGGGTCTAATAAACCAAAAACTGATAATACAACTGATAAAATTTAATTTTGAATTTGAGAAAAGAAAATATTACACTTGAAGAATTACGTTCTTGTCCAGAATTTGAAGGTATATCAGATGAAATGGCACAAAAAATGCTTAGTTCAATTAATATATTTTGCAATATTCTTTCTACAAAATATTTAGATGAATTAAAAGGCAACGATTGGTAATAATAAATACAACAAACACTAAAAACACAATGACTAAAGACAATCAAATTCTTGATAAATTCTCATCCTTTGCCAAGGGGCAAACATCATTGGGTGCATCCACAAGCAATTGTGTTATTTACACAAGGGTTTCAACAAAGGAACAAGCTGATAACAATATGAGTCTTACCACTCAGAAAAAAGCTTGTGAATTATACGCTTTAAAGCATAACTACAATATTATTGGTAGCTTTGGGGGTACATACGAAAGCGCAAAGACAGATGAAAGAAAGGAGTTCAATAAAATGCTCTCTTTTGTAAAGAAGTCAAAAGAAAAAGTGTCTTTTATTATTGTTTATAGTGTTGACAGATTTTCAAGAAGTGGAGCAAATGCCATATACATTACCGAGCAACTTAAGAAGCAAGGAGTATTGGTTGTTTCTGTTACCCAGCCAACAGATTCAACCACTCCAAGTGGCAGCTTGCAACAGAATATTCAATATATATTCTCTGAATACGACAACCAGTTAAGAAGAGAGAAATGTATGTCGGGTGTGAAAGAAGCCATATTAAGGGGCGAATGGTGTTATCGTGTTCCTATGGGGTATGATGTTGTGGGTACAGGTAGAAATCGACAATTAGTCCTTAATCAAACTGGTAAACTTCTTAAGAACGCCTTTTTATGGAAAGCCAACGAGAATTTGTCTATTGAAGAAATAAAAGACAGGCTAAATGCATTAGGAATTAATATTTATCATCAAAAAATTTCAGCATTACTTAAAAATCCATTCTACTGTGGTTTAATCTCGCATCCAGTATTGGAAGGCAGAGTCATCGAAGGTAAACAAGAACCTATGATAAGTAAAGAAGTGTTTTTAAAGGTCAATGACATTCTGGATGAAAACCATCATGGATATACAGTCAAGCATGAAAACGAAGAAATCCCTCTCAAAAATTTCGTTAAATGTGATCATTGCGGAGCTTCTATGCCAGGTTATATAGTAAAGAAGAAAAATCTCTGGTATTACAAGTGCAGAACAATTGGATGTTGCAATAATAAAAGTGCTAAAAAAATGCATGATGATTTTGTAGGAATGCTGACGCCATTCCAAATTAATTACTCTGAGCAGTTGACCAAACTAATGAAGCGTGAAATCTTGTCTAATTTGTCTTCTCATCTTCAAACTAGGCAATCAGAGGAGCAATTGATTAGGAAACAACTTTTAGAAGTTAATGCTAAAATTGACAGACTGGAAGAAAGATTTATATTGGAGGAAATTTCAAAAGAACAATTTTTGAAATTTACCGATAAATTTAAAGTTGAAAGGGTAGAAATCAACAAACAACTGGAAAGATACTCAAAAAAAGTGTCGAACCTTGAAAAGTCGGTAGATGAATTGATAAAATTTTCACGAAACCTCTCGTCATTGTGGACTTCTAGCCAATATAACACAAAAGTAAGACTTCAAAATTTCATCTTTCCGAGTGGAATTACTTATAACAAGAAAAATGACGAGTGTCGAACCAAAGAAATAAATCCATTATTTTCCTACATCGCCCAACTGAAGAGGGGTTTGGACAAAAAAGAAATCGGCACAACCGAAGTAAATTTCAATTGTGCCGATTTAGTGGAGAATATCGGAGTCGAACCGATGACCTTTTGCATGCCATGCAAAGAGTAAACTGTTTTTAATATTTGTAGATAATTATTAATGTGCAGAATATCAATGTTATATGATTTTTATCAATTTTAAAATTGCTCGATATTTATGGAATTTTACTAGATTTGTTTTATAAATGTTTTATTAAAATTCTATGGCAACACTTAAGGTGGTATTGTTTACCCACAACAAATTAAAGAACGGCGAACACCCGATATATCTAAGGATTACGCAAGATAGGAAGTCGAGATATGAGAAGGTTGGAGCAACTTGCAAAGAGTCTTTATGGGACAAAGATTTAGGACTGCCATCCAAAAAACATCCGCATTATAGAGAATTATGTGTTTTGATTGATAAACGAAAATCGGATGTCAATAAATTGATACTGCATGAAGAAATTGAAGGTAAAGAGAGCTCAGCCGAAGAAATCAAAAGAAAAATAGCCAAGAAAAAGAGTTCTAAAATAACAGTATTTCAATACTTCGACAAGGTGTATGAAGAATTGATGCAGCAAGACAAAATAAAGACAGCCAAGACTTTTAGAGCGACTAAAAACAGTTTAATGAATTATAGAGAAGGTAAGGACTTCTTTTTCTCGGATATCAATGTGAATTTTCTGAATCGCTATGAAGAGTTTCATTTGAGCAAAGGATGGAAACTGAATTCCATTTTTGTGTTGGTTCGGACTTTCAAAACCCTCATCAACAAAGCAAAAATGGATGAGATTGTCAGAGCCGATTATGACCCATTTAAAGATTATTCACTCAAGAAGTTCAGGGGTATTGTGACTAAAAAGCGTGCCTTAGAAAGTGAAGAAATTAAAAAGATTGAAGCTTTAGACTTACCACTCGGTTCCAGCATCTACAATTCGAGGCAATATTTCATGTTTAGCCTGTATTGCAGAGGGATGAACTTTGTGGACATGGCCGACTTAAAATGGAAGGACATTAAAAACTATGAGTTTGAGTACATTCGAAACAAAACTAAAAAACGCTTTCATGTTAAGTTGGTCGACCCAGCCATTGAAATCATCAAGTATTTCAAAAGACAGTATTTCGAAAATATAGATGCTTATGTGTTTCCAATTCTTAAGCCGTCGCATCAAACAGCCATGTCTAAAGAAAATCGCAAAGTCAAAATGTTGCGCACCATCAACAACGACCTCAAAGAAATAGCCAAACTCTGTGGTATAGACGAAAATCTTACTATGTACGTAGCCAGGCATTCATTTGCCACCATTTTAAAAATGAAGGGTGTTCAAACCTCTATTATTTCTGAGCTGCTTGGTCATAGAAGTGAATCTACTACCCAGATTTATCTGGATGGATTTGGTAAGGATGCTTTGGATGAGGCGAATAAAGTGTTGTTGGATTTATGAAAAAATGTTTTGAAATACCCTTTTTTTTAAGGAATCATTTTTTTCTTTAATTAAGAAAGCTAGATTTGTGGTTAAACAAATAATGCTAACTTTTTATTTATAATTATGAAACAACTATTGCAAAACAAAAAAGCAAAATCAATTTACTCCATTTGGGCGCTTATTCATCTTTTTTTATATATTAATGGTAATGGAAATCAATATTATTATGCAGCAGATTTTTATCCATTTTATAAATCAAATATAAGTGGTCTCGGTATTTCATTTGCTCACAGCGAAGTTTATGGTTTTCTGGAGTTATTTATTTATTTAGCGTTGCCAATTGTTGGGGCTTATACTTACTTTGCATTCAAGGATACAAATCCCACAGAATAAATATGAATATAATTAGTAGACGAATTTTAGTATTAATCAAGTAGTGTGTTGTTAAATTAATCATTAACTATTTGGGAATTGCCTCATTATTAGTGAATTTGGAAATTTGAAGTATTTTTTGTAGTTATGCAAATTACAAAACACACACTAAATATATGGAAAACACATCTATTGAAACTACTTATTATTTCAAATATCTACTTGACTTAACGGGTCAAAGGGATTAATTAATTTCTAAGACTTTATTTTTATTAAATGGAATTAAATAAAAACATATTTGATCTTCACAAAGATATTCTAGATGACTACAAACTTTATATAGATAGTTTTATCAATATTGCAGATGAAAGGATATTATCAAAAGTAAAAGAGGAATTCAATTCTGGCAATTTATATCCGGAGCCTCTCATTCAATTTAATCCTTCTTTTGAATCAGGTGGAAGTGTAAATGACTTGGTTAACAATGGCATTTTATCAAAAGAATTCAACAACATTTTTTACGATGCTGAAAATAAATCATGGGAAATATACAAACATCAAACCGAAGCCATAATCAAAGGCAATCAAGGGAGAGGTTTTGTTGTTACATCAGGCACTGGTTCCGGCAAAAGTTTAACTTATATCTCGACAATTTTTAATCACCTTTTTAATAACCCAGCTAAGCCAGGCATAAAAGCAATCATTGTTTATCCATTAAATGCTCTTATAAATTCTCAGGAATTGGCATTAAATGGGTTTGAAGAAAATTACAGAAAGCGGACTGGTAACACTTTCCCTTTTACATATGCAAAATATACAGGACAAGAAAAGCAAGAAGACAGAGATAAGGTAATTGCAAATCCCCCCGATATTCTTCTTACCAATTACATGATGCTTGAATTATTGATGGTGAGAAAAACTGATGAGAGTTTAAGAAGTTCTTTCCTTGAAAATATTGAATATCTGGTGTTCGATGAGCTTCATGTTTATAAAGGAAGACAGGGCGCAGATGTTTCGCTGTTAAACAGAAGAATTAAAGCTGCAGCAAAAAATAAGAATATTATTTGTATTGGCACATCTGCTACTATGGCAACCGGTTCGGTAGATGAGCAAAAAAGTGAGGTCTCAAAAGTTGCTTCCAGGTTCTTTGCTAGCAATTTTCTTCCCGTTGACATTATTGTTGAATCCCTGACTTATAGCACAAAAGATATTATACCAACTCGGGATCAACTTGTTGATGCTGTTCATGCTCCTATCAAAGATCGATCAAGAACTGCCATCCTACAAAATCCCATTGCTATTTGGTTAGAAAGAACCATTGCTATTCGAAATGAAGGAATTCATAAGCGAAGAAATGAACCTCAATCTCTAAAATCTATAGCTAATGCATTAGCTGAAATTACAGGTATTGACTTTTTAATATGTGAACAAAAGCTAATAGAGATTTTAGTTTGGGCTGAATCTATAAATATACAAAGTGCTAGAGACAGGAAAAAAGACACTGTGCTCCCGTTTAAACTGCATCAATTTATATCTCAGACCGGCTATGTTTATGTGACTCTTGAAGATGCAGATAAACGTTATATTACTTTAGATCCAAATCCATATGTAAAACTAGGAAAAGATGAAGCCGAAGTTCCAGTCTTTCAAACTGTCTTTAGTAGGGTAAGTGGTATAGAATTTATCTGTGTTAGAAAGGAATATAATGATTCCAAGTTGGTTTTTAGAGATTTTAATGAAAATCAAAATCCTAAAAATGATGATGACTTGAAAACTAATGATGGAACTAAAGTCAAGAAAGTAAGAAGTAGAACTGCTAATCATTTTACAGATGGTTATATTTTATTCAATAAGGGATATAACATAGATATTAATGAATTCCTTGATTTACTGCCTGCCTCATGGAAAAACAAAGCTGGTGATAAGATAGACCCAGTCAAAGAATTTTTGATGCCTAGTGAAATCTATGTATTAAGAAATGGCTCATTTTCTGATAAGCCTAACGGAGGTGAGAAGGCTTGGTTTATTCCTGCGCCCCTGATCTATGACCCAACCTGCGGACTAATCTATTTGGAAACTAAGCTTAGCGAAAAATCAAAACTTATTTCTTTAGGCAATGAAGGCCGTTCCACTTCGACAACACTACTGACGCTTCAAACTTTACTTGCATTATACCGTCAAGGTAAAGTTTTGAAGGAACAGAAGTTGATGAGTTTTACCGATAATCGGCAAGATGCTTCCTTACAAGCCGGGCATTTTAATGATTTTATTCAGGTTGTTCATTTGCGTTCAGCAATAGAAAAGGTACTTAGCGGCAGCACTGAACCTTTAAGAATATCCGATTTAATATTTAAGGTTCAGGAGGCTTTACAATTACCTGAAAAAGATTACGCAACCAATCCTGCACCAAATCCAAATCGTCCGAATGAAGATAATCTTGAAGCCCTAAGGAATTACATAGCGTATCGTATCATTCAGGATTTGAAAAGAGGCTGGCGTTATATTTTACCTAACCTTGAGCAAACCGCACTTTTAGAAATAACTTACAAAAATATTGACCAAGATATCGCTGATGAAAGTCTTTGGAGCAATATCGATTTATTAAAGGATTGGTCAATTTACAAACGTAAGGAATTTGTTTTGCAAGTGCTTAACTACTTTCGAAATATGTATGCAGTTGATTACGACATGTTGCGTTATGAAAACAGGTTAAGGATTGAAGGAGAGTTAAACCAACAGTTGAATAAGGAGAAACTTTGGTCTTTGGATAAAGGTGAAAAATTGGATGCTCCTAATTTCTTATCTGTTCATGGGGCTGATAAAGCCACTAGAGAGACCTTTATTCAAAGTATTGGACCAGCAAGCAGATTAGCTCGTTATATCAAACACGAATTCAGAAAGGAAGGCAAAACCCCGCCATCAGGAAACGACTATAATGATTTCGTGACCTTAATTCTTGATGCATTAGCCGAAGCGCATTATTTAAAGAAAATCAATATTAAAGCAGAAAAGGGAGATAAGGATGCCTACCAGTTGATTCTTTCAAAGGTGCTCTGGAAGAAAGGTGATTTATCATCTGTTACGGCCGATAAAACTTCCTTGATTACACTTGATGATGAAATTAAAATTAAACCTCACATCTACTTTCAAAAACTTTACCAGGAAGATTTCTCTAAACTTCCAAAATCATATATAGCTGCCGAACATACAGGACAGATTAAAAATGAAGAGAAAATTGATAGAGAAGAGAAATTTAATGAGGCAGTTGAACTAAGCGCTTTGTATTGCTCCCCTACTATGGAGTTGGGTATTGATATTTCATCACTCAATATAGTTCACATGAGAAACTTGCCGCCAAGTCCTGCCAACTATGCACAGCGTAGTGGACGTGCCGGAAGAAGCGGTCAATCTGCTTTAGTATTTACATATGCTTCTAAAGTATCTCCACATGACAAACATTATTTTGCCAATCCTGTAAAAATGGTTGCCGGTGTTGTGCAAGCTCCTAGAATCGATTTAACAAACGAGGAGTTGATTCGGTCTCATATAAACGCAACTGTCCTTTCTTTCTTGAATGCAGAAGAATTTAAACCTTCGTTGATTGACCTGATAGATATTGCGGGAGGAACTTACAAGCTTAAACAAAATGTCAAGGCAAAATACCAAGATGTTATTGATACTAACTTTGAAACAATAAAAAAGGTGGTGATTTCTGTTGTTTCAAGTATCGATTTTACTGGTGTCAAGTGGTTTAATGAGACTTGGTTAGAAATCCAAATCAGGACAGTCCCTGATAAACTTGAAAATGCTCTTATACGTTGGCGTAAAATGTACCTGGATGCTATACGTCAAATGAATGAAGCACACGAAACCCATATTAGTCCAATAGTAAAAGATCAAGAGTTAAAGAAACTGGCTAACATTTCATATATGCGTGCTAAGGACAGAAAAAGCTTATTGGAGAATCAGTCAGATAAAAGTAAGAATTCATCACTTTCTGAATTTTACACATTTAGATATTTGGCTTCGGAAGGCTTTTTGCCAGGTTACAATTTCACCAGATTGCCTATTCGGGTTTTTCTTGGTGGTAAAGACAGAAATGAAGCCATATCTAGACCTCGTTTCATTGGTTTGAAAGAGTTTGGTCCGAATAATCTAATTTATCATAACGGTGGTAAGTATAAAGTAAATCGAATTACACCTAATGATGTATCTTTAGACCTTACCGTAATCAAAATTTCAAAAGAAACCAGTTATGCTTTTTTGGGGAATGAAGAAGGAAAAGGGAAAAATCAGGACCCTATCACCGGTGTTCAGTTTACTGCCAGCAATATAGAACTTCATCAGAATTTACTCGAACTAGAAGAAGCACAATCTGAAAATTCGGAACGTATCTCATGTATGGAAGAAGTTCGTACTTCTGAAGGTTATGATACAGAGCTGTATCTAAATTCGGCTGATAGCTTGTTAGATGCTACTAAAATTAAACTCACTGTGGAAGGGGATGAATTGATGAAGTTATTTTATGCGCCTGCAGCCAAATTGATTCTTCTCAATAAAAAGTGGAGAAGAGGGAGAGATGATGGTTTTGACATTGGAACTAAGACAGGGTTCTTCAAAACCAAAAAACAAGTGGAAAAACCCAATCCCGAAGACCCAATTCAAAACATCATGCTATATACTTATGACACTTCTGATGTGTTGTATATACAACCGGTCAAATCACTTGGATTGTCTGAGGAAGGTGTAGTTACTTTGCAATATGCATTAGAAAAAGCCATAGAGAAGATTTATAACATTGAGCCTGTAGAGATTGATGCCAAACTGATGGGGTCTGGAGAAAATAAGAATATCATGTTATATGAATCAGCTGAGGGTAGTATTGGAGTGTTAAAAGATATTTCCCGCAATCCGATTAAGTTACGTGATATTTTCATGGAAGCCTACAACATATGCGGTTATGATTTTAATACCAAAGTAGATTTGTACCCATCCCGACCTAAAGCTAGTTATGATGATTTACTGTCTTACTACAACCAAATGGATCATGGCAAAATCGACCGTCATTCTATCATCAAAGCATTGGAGCTTTTAATTGCATCAAACCCTGATGATACCATTGGGGGCACATACGAAGAGAAATACGAAGAATTGAGCAAAGGGCTGCATCACCGTAGCCCTGGAGAAAGAATATTTTTAGATTATTTATATCAGAACGGTTACCGTCTACCTGATTACACCAATCACAATATGGAACAATTTTATGTGCAACCCGATTTTGTCTATGAGAAGGAAAAGGCTTTGATTTTTGTGGATGGTGGTATACATAAGAAATCAATTGTGAAGGCTGATGATGAAAAAAAACGCAGAACCATTGAACTGGCAGGATTCGATGTATTAGTTTGGGATGAAACCTCCGAGGAAGTTTCATCCTTTGTAACAAGAAGACTGGATATTTTTAGAAAAGTACGCTAAAATCTATGATAGACAGCAAATTAAAGAAACCGGGGAAATTAGTAAGATTCAGAGGCAGACGATGTGTTGTTCAACCATCTTCTGACAATGAGATAATACAATTAAAACCTTTGGGTGGATCAGATGATGAGATGATAACTATTTTTGAACCTGTTCTACAATCGTTTGAAAAAATTGAAGACGATCATTTTGAGTTACCTTCAAAATCAGACTTGGATAGTTTTCTTACAGCCAAATTATTATATGATGCTGCTAGGCTTTCTTTCCGACAAGTAAGTGGTCCATTTCGATGTATGGGAAAACTCTCTTTCCGTCCACGTTCTTATCAATTGGTTCCGCTGATTATGGCATTGAAACAACCCATTACAAGGTTGTTGATTGCGGATGATGTGGGTATTGGTAAAACCATTGAAGCTATCCTGATTTTAAGGGAGTTGCTAGAAAGGGGTACTATTAAGACTTTTGCAGTGTTGTGTCCACCACACCTTTGTGAGCAATGGCAAAAGGAATTGTCAGACAAATTAGATATTGAAGCAGTCATCATTCGTTCAAGTACTGTTGCGTCATTGGAAAGAAAGATTGTTGGGGATGATACTTTGAATGTATTCAATTATTACCCTTACCAAGTTGTATCCATTGATTATGTGAAAAACGGCTCTACTAAGATGCCTGCTTTCATAAAGGACGTTCCTGACTTAGTGATTGTAGATGAAGCCCACACTTGCACTAAAAACATTGATGTAAACAAAAAAAGCCAAAGTCAGCAACGCTATGAATTATTGGAAAAGATAGCAGCAAAAGAGCAACAACATTTGGTATTATTAACAGCCACCCCACACAGCGGGAAGGATGGGGAATTTAAATCACTTTTAGGTTTGGTAAATCAAGAATTTGAAACCTATGATTTTACAGACTTGACAACCTCCGAAAAAAGAAAAGTAGCTGCACATTTCATCCAACGTAAAAGAAAGAACATTGAGAAATGGCTGGATGAAGAAACACCTTTTCCTAAAAGAATAACAGAAGAATTGCCTTATACACTTTCAGCTTCATCCGATTATTACAAACTTTATCAAGATGTTCTAAAATTTGCTAGGGGAATTAGCACTGAAGGTATTACAGAAAATAAAGCCCGTATAAAATATTTTGCAGCCCTTTCTTTATTGAGAGGTGTAATGAGCAGCCCGGCAGCCGGATTCGAAATGTTGCAAAAACGGAAAGCTAAAATTGTTGAATCTGATGAAATAACAGCTGATGATGTTAAAGAAAATCCAAACATTGAAAGATGGGATGAACAAAGCGATACTGAACAGGTTGAAGTTATTGACAAGGCTGAGCTTACAGAAAGTGAATGGGATACATTGCACCGATTGGCTCAAAAAGCTTCGGAGTTAACAAAAATTGAAAAAGACCAGAAAGTTAAATTAGGTGCAGAACAAATAAAACTTTGGATTAGCAAAGGTCAAAGCCCAATAGTGTTTTGCCGCTTCATTGCTACTGCGCAATACGTCGCTAAAATTCTCATAGAATATTTACCAAAGGATGTGGATATTCGTGCAATAACCAGTGAACTTAGTGATGAAGAACGTAGAGAGAAAATTGATGAAATGGCAAAAAGCAAAAAGCGTGTTTTAGTTGCAACTGACTGTTTAAGTGAAGGTATCAATTTACAAGATAAATTCAACGCCATTCTGCATTATGATTTACCCTGGAATCCCAACCGCCTTGAACAAAGAGAAGGCCGTGTTGACAGATATGGCCAGCCGGGATGGATTGATAAAAATGGTAATTATCAAAATACTATAGATGTAAAGGTGCTTTTTGGTGAAGATAATCCGATGGATGTGGTAGTACTCAAAATCATCATTGAAAAAATACAACGTATTCAAAATACTTCAGGAGTAAGCATTGCATTAGCAGATGATAACCGTTCGGTGATGGACAAGGTATTGAAAGAAGTATTACTAAATCCAGAAAAGGCACAAAACAAATTTTCAAAACAAATTCGCATTGATTTTGGAGCAAGTCCTGAGTTAGACGAATTGGATGTTGAAATTACCAACGAGATTGAAGAAGCAAGAGAGAAAGCCGAAAAAATCCGTTCCATTTTTGCCCATGAAAGCATCATGCCGGAAGAAGTAAAAAAAGATTTGTATGAAGTAGATGAGGCTATTGGTGATGTTTCAACCCTGGAAGCATTTGTAATTGAAGCCTCAAAATTATTGGGAGCAAACTTTGAAATGGTTGCGGGGGGCTACATTTTTAAAAAATTGAATATGGACGATTGGATGGCATCTGCATTGGGGCAGGGCGATAAAATTCACATTTCATTTCAGTCACCTACACCTCAAGGATTCCGATATATTGGCCGCAACCATCGATTTGTTGAGCAGTTATGCCATCGCATCATTGCCAACTCTTTAGATAAAGAAAGAAATGGCAATAAAGCAGCAAGAGCATCTGTATTCCGCTCGGATGCTGTATCAACACAAACCACATTAATACAATTCCGGGTTCGTAATGTAATTCGAGAAGTAAGCAAGCAACATGAAATAGTATCGGAAGAAATGTTTCTTTGGGGCTATGAGCAAACACCGAATGGCATCAATGCTCTGGATATTGACCGTTGCAAAGAACTATTACATACTGCAAATGCTTTAGACCTCAGCTCTGAAAGGCAGGAACTTATATTTGAAAAGGAACTGAAACATTTTGAAGAATTGCATCCTGATTTCATCAAGGTGGTTGAAAAGCGTTCCGATGAATTAGTAAATGCCCATACCCGTTTTGCCAAATACATTGGAGCAAAAAGATTTGAAGCTGTAACTCCGGTGCTGCCTCCAGATATTTTAGGGGTGTATGTTTTAATTCCAAATCCTAAAATCTAAACCATGTCATCAAAATGAATTTCCCATCCATAGACATACAAGGTTCCATTCTCTCCACCGAACTGTTGGCAAAAATCCGCAGTGAACAAGCCAGTTTTCAGCAGGGTAAGGATTTTAGCTCAGATTTGACCAATTCCAAACTTAAAGATGAAATTAGTTTTGCGTGGCAAGAAGCTAAAGGACAATGGACAATATTCAAAAGCAAATTAAACCGTCTAAAAGAAGGCGAGACAGGAACAACTGAAACCCGGAATTTCTGGATTTCACCCCTGCTTACCAACTTGGGCTATAACCTCTCCTTTAACCGTCAGTCGGAAGAACTAAACGGCAAATCATTTCCAATTGGTTACCGTGATATCAACTTAGATAATTTCCCTTTATATGTAGGTGGATACTATGAATCGTTGGATAAGCGACCGGAGAACAAGCAACTTCGTGTATCGCCACATGCGATGCTGCAAGAGTACCTCAATTACAGCGAGCACTTGTATGGCCTAGTGACCAATGGACGACAGTTGCGTTTGTTACGTGATGCCAGCCGTATTACCCGCCTGAGTTACGTGGAGTTTAACTTGGAGAAAATGATGGAAGAGGATCTGTATTCCGATTTCGTTATTCTATACAGAATGCTTCATGCCAGCCGTATGCCCAAAAAGATGGACCAGGGGGCGGAAAGTATTATTGAAAAATACCATCAGGAAGGTTTAGCGGCCGGCAGCACCATACGAAACAAACTTGGTGATGCGGTAAAGGAAGCCATTAAGAGTTTGGCCAATGGTTTTATCAACCATCCCAACAATAACGAATTGCGAGAAGCAGCAACTTCTGTCAATTTCAATGCCGATGAATATTACCGCCACCAGTTGCGTATCATTTATCGCTTGCTTTTTCTGTTTGTTATTGAAGAACGCAACTTGGTTTATGCTGATAATAAATCTTCAGAAGCCAAACGCTTCAACCATATTTATTTCAACTATTATAGTCTTTTACGTTTACGCAAACTGGCTAAGAAATTATTACCTCCTGAAGCAAGTCGCCATCACGATTTATGGCAGGGTTTAATAAGCACCTTCTCTTTATTTGAGAAAAAAGAGATAGGTCAAAAGCTTGGTATTATGGCTTTGCAAGGTGATTTGTTTGGCTACCATGCCATAAGTAATAATAGTTACGACCTGCACGAATGTTATCTTAGCAATGCGGTGTTACTAAATATTATTAAATCACTCAGCTATTTTGAAAACGACAATGGAGTATTAATAGCCGTAAACTATGGCGGGTTGGATGTGGAAGAATTTGGATCAGTGTACGAAGGTTTACTGGAGCTGAAACTAGATGTAAAAAAGATTGAAGGCAGCGACCAATATAGTTGCAGTTTTGATACCAGTAATGAAAGAGGTAAAAGTGGTAGCCATTACACACCTGAAGAATTGGTGCAACCTCTCATTAAACATTCACTGGAATATTTGATTGAAGACCGGATAAAACCATATCAAGAAAAAAAGATTACAAAAGAAGTTACTATACAATCTTTACTCAGTTTAAAAATAGCAGACGTCGCTTGCGGTAGTGGACACATTTTGTTAAGTGCAGCACGCAGACTCTCATTGGAGATTGCACGGGTACAGACTGAAGAAGAACAACCCAACCCAATGGCAATACGCAAAGCCATGAAGGATGTAGTGAGGAATTGTATTTATGGGGTAGATAAAAACCCATTGGCGGTGGAACTGTGCAAAATTGCACTGTGGCTGGAAGCATACAACCCAGGTGAACCGCTGAACTTTTTAGATCACCACATCAAATGTGGCGATGCAATTGTAGGGTTGGCCCATCGAAGTGAACTAGAAAATGGCATAGCGGATGAAGCCTTTAAGACACTACCAGGAGATGATAAGGACATAGCCAAATCGTTACGTGATAAAAATGTAAAGGAACGCAAGGAAAGAGTCGCCAATGCTTTGCAATTGAAGGCTGAGTTTGAAAAAAGTACCGAGAATTCGGTACAGGAAGCTATGGCTGAATATAAAAGCTTTAGCCAACTTCCAGAAACCACGCCTGAAGAAATTGAGAGGAAAGCTAAGGCCTACAAAATGTTTATTGATGGTAAAGGATATGGGTTTTTGAAAATAATGGCCGACACTCACGTTTCACAATTTTTTATCCCTAAAACAATATCAAATAAAGAATTTTTTGTAACAGATTCTGAATATAGGAAAATCATGAGTGGTTATGGTGGGTTAAGGGGAGATAAAATTGGGATCGTAAAATCTTTAGCTTTTGAACATAAATTTTTTCATTGGTTTATTGAGTTCCCGGAAGTGTTTAATAATTCTAATAAAGGATTTGATTGCATTATAGGCAACCCTCCCTTTTTAGGAGGTTTAAGAATTTCGTCAAACTTCGGTGATAATTATTTGAGTTATTTAAAATTCAACTATGCACCTGCAGGTGGAACTTGTGATTTTGTAGCTTACTTCTTTAGGAGAGATTTCGATATAATCAAACACGGTGGCTTTCAATCACTGATTTCTACTAATACAATTTCTCAAGGTGACACTAAGGAAGGTGCTTTGGATGTCATTATAAGTAAGGAAGGAGAAATCAATTTTGCTGTCAAATCAATGAAATGGCCAGGTCAGGCAAATCTTGAAATTACTTTGGTTACTATTAACAAACACTTCCCAAAGGCTATAAAATACCTGAAAGATGAGAAGGTTGACTTCATTAATGCTTTACTTGAGACAGGTAAGACACTTGGCAATCCAAAAAATCTAATTGCAAATGAATTGAAATGTTTTACTGGTTCAACTGTTTTGGGGAAAGGATTTGTTCTTGATCCAAAGGAAGCAAAAAATATTTCATTAAAATATCCAAACCATTCGGATGTCATAATGCCATACCTAATAGGTGATGATATAAATACAAGTCCTGAACAAGTGCCATCACGGTTTGTTATAAACTTTTTTGATTGGGATGAAGAAAAGGCAAAGGAATATGTTTGGGCATTTGAACATTTAAAAACATTTGTATATCCAGTACGAATGGAAGACAAGCGAAAGGCTTATCGTGATAGATGGTGGCTTTTTGCTGAAAGAAGAGTTGAGTTATATAAAAGACTACCCTCATGCAAAAAGGCATTAGTGGTTTGTCGAGTAACAAAATTCTTATCATTCTCATTTGTGCCTAAAGGATATGTTTATGATGTTGGTACAAATGTGGTAATCTTTGATAATTTCACTTACTTTTCAATTCTCCATTCGACAATCCATGAAATCTGGGCAAGAAAATATGGGAGTTCATTAGAAACACGATTAAGGTATACTAATGAAGATTGCTTCGAAAATTATCCCTTCCCTAAAAATCTAAATCAAATTCATGAAAAACAATTAGAATCCATTGGTGAATTCTATCATGAACACCGCAGGCAACTCATGCAAGGTATGCAACTTGGGCTAACAAAAACCTATAATTTGTTTCACAGCAATACCATAACGGCACTAGGAATAAATGAGAAAGACAAACAGGTAACAGCCCTGCAAAAGCATTTAGAAAAAACACCTAATGCCATTTCTCTTAAAGAAGCCATACAAGGTATTCTCAAACTTAGGGAACTGCATGTGCAAATGGATGAGTTAGTGTTGGATGCATATGGTTGGAATGATATTCAACTTAGACATGATTTTTATGATGTAGATTACTTGCCAGAGAATGATAGAACACGATTTACAATTCATCCAGATGCAAGGAAAGAAGTGTTGAAGCGGTTGTTGGAGTTGAATCATAAGATACATGAGCAGGAAGTTAAGGCAGGGTTGTGGGAGAAGAAGAAAGCTTCAAAAAAGAAAGTAAATTCAGATTACAGCCAAGAGCAATTATTATAGATAAACTTAAAATATGAATTGGATTTTTAAAAGAAGAGACATCAATGACTTTAGAGACGAAAAGGTAATTTTCATTATAACTCAAAAAAGGAATTTTTCTGGGAAAAAGAGTGATTATGCATTAGTATTAGATGAAAAAACCGGAAAGTGGGGGTTTGATTCAAGATATCAAATATTGGACATAATAGTGAATCGTGAATCAAATTCAGATTTTATAACTACGACAATCACTTTTAAGTTAATCGAAAAATTTGAAGAAACTAAGTATTTAGATTATTATAAATACAGTCTAAAAAGAATTACTAATTTCAAATCCCCAATTAAGCACTTTACAGGACAGTACAATAGAATTGACGAAATTGAATACGATGCAATTGTTAAGGATAGAATCTTTTATTCAAGAACATTATTTGGCAGTATAATTAATAATCTTCACTTAAGACACAGAGAATCATTTATTGTTTTTATTTCAAATAAATTGCCTAGAATATTAACTAGTCACCCAAGCTTAATTGATGCAATAGAGCTATTGCAAGAGTATTTGACATTCGCTATCATAAAACCAGCTCTATTTCTGAAAGAGTCATATTCGACATTTAAAAATTTAGAAAATAATGCAATTTTAAAAGTTGTTTCACAAGATGAAGAAATAAATAGCAAAGAGTCCATTAAGCTGTCCTTTTTAACAAATGATTTTTTATCTAATTCAATTGATGATCAAATCAAAATAATAGATTCACAATTAGACAAACTGTCTGATGTGATTTCTTCTTTAGAAGGAATTGATGTTTCAAATGAAAGAGCATTTGATAAATTTTTTAAGAATGTAAGATTACCAATAAATTTATTTTAGTATGAATAAAGAAAAAATTGAAGAGTTGTCTAAGGCGGCATCTAGTTTATCAAAGTGGGATTCATCAGGAGAATGTTTTGGTTATTTTAATTCTTTAAGTACATATAAACCTGACAGAATTTATGAATTTCTATGTATGATGAAAATATTAGAAGATCTGTCTCATAAAAATAACATCAAGATAATTTCAAGAGATAAAAGTAAAAATTTAAAATTCCCTAAGTCTCCTGGTAAAAAAATTAATTATTCATATTTTATTATAGAAAGCAAAGAAGATCTGAAAAAAAAATATCAACTCTGCCTTGGTACCGAAGTGCTTTTAAGTGATGCCCCTGATAGTCCTATTGCTCCAGATATTACTTTTCAAAATATAGAATCTACTGATGCTCCCAATGAAAGTATGGTTGAAATGGTTTTTGATGCAAAATACAAGTATGATGATGATGATAAATTTTCTGTTAGTGAAATTAGAGAATTTTGTCAAATCGTTTCTGATTTAAAGGTTCAAGATGCAAGTACAAAGGATTTTCGATTTGATAAATTAAAAGATTTTAATTCTAATTGCTTAATAACAAATGGCAATGTGTTTGAAAAACATGAGGCGTATTGTATCCAGAGAAAAGTCAGGCAAATTGGCAAGTTTGAGATTAATGAAAAATTTATTGTAGTAGGCTAATATGAAATCAATTATTAAATCATATTCACATATTAATCTAGACTATAAGAAATATGGGATTAGTCCAGATAGACGTTCAAAACCTGTAGTATCTGAAGAAATATTAAAATCTGTCCCGTTATATGTAGATAAATATGATACTCTGGTTAAGTATGTAGCGCAAATTCAATATAGATCAAGGAATATGAATTTGTTTTTCAGAGGACAATCTAAAGATTATATGATTGATGGTAAAACTCTTATAATGCCTTCAATATATAGATTTAATGCTGATGAAAGGAGCAATCTTAAACAAAGATTTGGTAATCTTGGAAAAAAAGTAGATGAATTAAGGCATTTGTTTAATTCAAGAGCAGTAAAATTTGTAGGTACACAATTAATAAATAAATATCCAGAAGTAGCCTGGGCTATTTTACAACACTATGAAATTTGTCCCACCCCATTGCTTGATATTACTCATTCATTGCATGTTGCATGTTCATTTGCTTTTGATAGGAATGAAAGTGATTTTGGGATTATCTATTTATTGGGGATGCCTTGGCAGAATGACCCTATTGGATACAATTCAAATGAGGAATTGGTGAATTTGAAGCTATTGGGAGTTAGTCCTCCTCAGGCACAAAGGCCATACTTTCAGGAAGGTTATTTAACCGGGCCATTCCCCAATTATAAATTAGATGAACCTTCAAGAATAAATCAATTTGACTTTGGTCGCAGGTTGGTTGCTAAGTTTAAAATACCGATAAATAAAAGTTTCTGGGGAACAGGATTTAATCGAATTCCTTCCGAAAAATTATATCAGAAAGAGGATAAAATATTGGAACTATGTAAAACAATTATATAAAAAACTAAAAAACTGTAATAAAGATTAAACATTAATAATGCAAATAAACACAAAAGACTTAAATTTATTCCAGCTTTTAAGCATCCAATCAGAACAATTCATTATTCCAAGTTATCAAAGGAGGTATGCCTGGGAACATAATCAAATTGCAGCACTATTAGAAGATATTGATATGTTAAGAGACGATGAGGGTCACTTGTTCGGAATGCTCATTTTACACAGTAGCTCAAATCAGGGGGTTAATAAAGCTGAACTTGTTGATGGACAACAAAGGATGACTACGGTATCTCTCCTATTAATGGCTATCAGAGAAAGATTTATGGAGTTTGGGAATCAATCTAAGGTAGATGAAATTAACAGAATGCTTTACTACAAAGGGTATGATGAAATTGAGCATAGCAAGATTGTTTTAGGAGAACTAGATAATCCAGATTACCAAAAGTTACTTAAAGGGGAAGACTCGGACTTATTCAATAAGAAGTTGAAATATGCTTACAATTGGTATTTGGATGAAATAAGAAAAGAAGATAAGGAATGGCTCGCAAAATTCTATTATAAATTTGTCAATGTCGCTAAAATTATTCGATTGGATGTTGGGATGGCCAAAGATGCCTATAAACTCTTTGAAACCATTAATAACAGAGGATTAAGGCTTTCACCGACTGATTTGCTAAAGAATTTCATACTAGGTCATGCCGCAAAAGTTAATCAAACAACATTGGACGAAGCTAAAAGTATATGGTCTAAAATTATCACTAATTTGGACGGTATTGATACAGATGATTTTTTCCGTCATTACATGAGCGGAATTCTTACACGTAAAATCCCGAAAAGTAAATTAGTGGAGGAATTCAAAAAATACTACTTAAAACATGTAAAGCACACTGAATTGCTTGGTGAATTTGCATATTACTCTGATTGGGATTCAAATCCTGATGAAGATGATGAAATTGAAGATGAAAAACAAATTCAAGAAGAAGATGATGATTCTTTAGTGTTAAAGCCAAAAGCTGATGAAAGAATGCCTATTGATACATTTCTAAAGAAAATTGCTTCTGCATCTCTATGTTACAAAAAAATCATCAAGCAAGAGTTCCCAAGTGTCAAGATCAATAGGCGATTAAGAAATTTAGCATCAATTTTATCGACACCATCCTACATTTTTCTCATGTTCTACCTTCAAGGGGAAGACAATGAAAATGAACAACTTGAGGTGCTTCGGATTTTTGAAGTATTTATGCTCAGAAGACATATTTGTAATAAGCGAACATCAGAAAATGATGACATTTTTGCAAAATTATTAAGAATTGATGGACCTGATCTTATTTCAAAAATAAAGTCTCAATTAGAAGAGGACTATCCGGAAGACATTGAATTCCAAGATAGCTTTTCTAAGCACGATTTTGTTGGCATTTTGATTCCAAGGGCAAAGTATGTTTTAGCTGAAATTGAATATAAGTTAAGAGGAAATACTGGAGAGTTCACTCTTAACAGTGGAAATGAGGTTCATTTAGAACATATTATACCGGAAAAGATCAAACCAAATTCTTGGAAGAAGAAATTTGGTGATTGGGAAACTTATTTAGGCGAACATTCTGGAGTTTTACATAAAAAGCATGTTTCTAAAATTGGGAATATGACTTTGCTTGCCGGGGAATTAAATATCAGTGCCTCAAATAATCCTTTCTCATCAAAAAAGAAATTTTACAAGCAATCAGACATTGTTTTGACAAAACAACTATGTAACTATTCCGATTTTAAATTTTCTCACGTGATAAAGAGAGGGAAAATTTTAACACAAACTGCGATGGAGATTTGGAAAATGTAAAATTATGTCATTCAAAAGCGATTATGAAGAATCATATGCCTACGCAGCTTCCAGTTGCAGCAATTTAGTTGCAAGTCATATTCGCTGTGATAATGGAATGACAGCCAATTATAATCAAAAGGAAGCTAGGCTAGCAGTTGACTTATGGTTAAAGGAATTGTATTGTATTGAAAAGGAAGGTAAAGAAATGGTTGACCCATATACAGAATTCTTATTCAATCATTATGATAAATATATTGGTGATTTCGAAGATCATAACCTAGAAAATTATCTTAAACGATATTTAGAAGACATTAAAACTAAATTTGCTGATAATGAACATTTGATACCTAAAAATTTCGAATATGATTATCGGCAAACTATTGATTTGATTGCTAGAAGAAATGCATACATTGATATGTATAAGTTTTTGGAAACAATACAATTTGATAAAAGTGATGATATGTTCTCAGTGCTCATTAAATTTAAAGAGCATAAAAAGCAACCTACCATTAAAAATATACAAATTATTTCAGAAAAGATCGATTGGAAAGGCACTCAAAAGGAATTGGCAGAATTATTTATAGAACTCAAAAATAAAGGATGGATTGAAGAAGTTAACCCAACAAAAATTATGAACGCTTTTACCCAATCAGACACAATTCAACAAGTATTAAAACCTGGGAATAATCCCAAAACTAAAATAGATGAGTATAATCAGATATATACTAAGCGTTATAAACCAAAATTTAAAGGAATTGAACAAAATTTAATAAAATTGAAAAACAAGTAGTTATTATTTCAAGTCATTACGGTAATGATTACCGAGCTTTGATATTCATTCATTTACATACTGTTTTGCATATTCATTTTAGAAAAAAATATGCAAAAAATTATCATCACCAGCCCAGAAGAGTTAAAAGAACTCATCCAGACTACCGTTCAAAATGAACTAGGCAAACAGAAAAACAATCAGCCTAGTAACCAAGAAAAAAAGTACCTCAATGTTTCTGAAGCTGCTGAATATGTTGGTGTAGCCAAACAAACCTTATATGCGTTCAGTGCAAAAGGAGACATTCCAAGCATCAAAAGAGCTAAGCATTTATTGTTTCTAGTTGAAGACCTCGACAATTGGCTAATGGAAGGCAAACGCAAATCAAATTCTGAAATCAAAGCAGATATAGAAAGGGGGGATTATGACAAATGATCAAAACGATTCTCAGGCATCAAATATTGATCCAGAGAAATTAAAACAATCGATAAATGAGTTTGTAAATAATGATAAAAACAAACCTACTAAAAAATATAAAGGTTTAACAAAGATTGCAATGATTGAAGAATACATTAACAAGAATTACGAGGTAAGATTAAATTTGGTTTTAAACGTTATTGAAGTTAAAAGAATCGGTATAGATAGCGAGTTTAAAATTGCAGAGAAATTTGAATCAAATATTATAATAGAATTATTAAGAGAAGGAATCACGGGAGTACAAAACATAGTAATAACCCTTTTAAGGTCCGATTTTGTTAAAGAATACCATCCAATAAAAGAGTATTTTTCTCAATTGTCAACTTGGGATGGTCGTGATAGAATTGGAGAATTAGCCGCAGCACTAAAGTGTAAAAACCAAGACCAAAATGCTTCAATGAAAATTATGTTTGAAAAACAACTTGTAAGATGCGTTGCTTCGGTGTTTAAAAAGGATTATTTTAATAAACATTGTTTTGTATTGGTTGGAACTAAACAAAGCATGGGTAAAACAACTTTCATTCGTAAGCTACTGCCACTAAAGCTTAAATCATATATTACAGACGCGGTGTTAAATTGGGAAGATAAGGACGCAATTATTGCTTTAGGTTCTAATTTGATTATCAATATTGATGAATTGGCAAATCTTGATAGAAATGAAACCAATAGCCTAAAATCAATGTTAAGCAAAGAGGGTACGAAAATTAGGCGACCATATGCTAAAATTGATTGCGAAATTCCAAGGCTGGCCAACTTTTTTGGCAGTACCAATGATTTACAATTTTTGAATGATTTGACAGGTAATGTCAGGTGGATTTGTTTTCGCATCACTGATATTGATCGAAGTTATAATAGTCTCGATTTAGACCAAGTTTGGGCTCAAGCCTATTATCAATTTAACAATGGGTATGATTTTGAATTGACCAAAACTGAAATTATTGAAAACGAAATTAGAAATAAGGCTTTCATGCTACCTAATCCAGAGGTTGATGCTATTATTAGTTATATTATTCCTGCCGATAAAAATGACCCATTTTTAAAAGTTGGGAAAGCTAAGTTTGGAACGGCTTCAGACATAATGAAATTACTTAACTCAAAAGAATGCAAACTCACAAGTCCCAATAGACTTGGAAAAGCATTGCAAGCTTGTGGTTTCGAAAAATGTTCAGTTCGGGCAGAAGGAAGAGATAATGCGGTTTATGGGTATTGGTATATAGAAAGTGAAATCGAATTTATAGAATAATATACTTACTACATTACTACATTTTTTGCAAAGTATTAGTTCTCAGTTTAATAGTTTTAAGTGATGTAGTATATTGTAGTTGAATAAAATATAAAGTAGTAAGGTAGTAATTAGAAAACGATGAAATATACTTTAGATAATCGACCTGGAAAGAAGAAATTCCCTTGTCCCAAATGTCGAAAACCGAAGGTTTTTACCTTGTATATTGATATTGCGACAAATGAATACTTATCTGAGGCAGTTGGATTGTGTGATAAGATTAATAGTTGCGGTTATCATAAAACACCTAAGGAATATTTAAATGATCCTAATGCTGTTGTAGTTCCACTAAGTCATTTCAAATCTGAATTTGTTGAACCAAGTTATATTGATGTTCAATATTTCAAAAAATCAATTGAAGTCAATATTCTAGGCAATGAAGATTGTTTTACTAAATTTTTAATGCTTCATTTTGGTCATAATAAAGCTCATGAATTAAAACGAAAGTATAATATCGGCAAATCCTCATTGTGGAATGGAGCTACAGTATTCTGGCAAGTGGATGTGAATGGAAAAGTGCGGTCAGGCAAAATAATGTGTTATGATTCAAATTCAGGTAAAAGGATAAAGGAAAGAAACAATTGGGTGCATAAACAATTAGAGAAAAATGGGCTTGTTTCGTCGTTTAGTTTATCTCAGTGTTATTTTGGGGTACATTTGCTGACAGGTAATCCAAAAATGCCAATTGCAATCGTAGAAAGCGAAAAAACAGCCATTATATGCAGTAGTTATATCCCTGACATGATTTGGTTGGCATCAGGAAGTATTCATGGGATCAATTTCGAAAAGTCGAAAGTTTTGAAAGGTCGCAAAGTTTTTCTGTTTCCAGATTTGAAAGGATTGGTTCTCTGGGAGAAAAAGGCAAAAGAGCTTAGGCAACAATTAGGGTTAAATATTAGGGTGTATGATTGGTTAGAGAAAATGGCAAGCAAAGAGGAATGGGATGCAGGGTTAGACCTGGCAGATTATCTTTTAAGGTTTAATTCGATATGAAACACTATAAACAGTAATAATTCAATGATATTTCCTCAATAATTCTTCGATATTTCCGTGATTTTTCCACGATATTTCTTTGATTTTTCTATCAAAATAAAGTGAATAATTTTATATGTATTTTATTTATGTGTCTGTAATACAGCAACATGTGTTCTATTTAGTGTAAAAATTGTAGAAGGGGCTAGAATTACACATGAAATGATAAAAATGAGTAATTCCGAGTAACTTTTGTATAAAATTTGAGTTTGATAATTGTTTTATTCTCTATTTGGTAAAACATACAGGTCCACTATGTTTATGGATTTGTTTGTAATATATAGTATTTATATTTGTAATGAATTCAAAAATTGTTTTGCCTCTTCAAAGTCTTCTGGATTGTAGTCATCTGGACTAATTACTAAATTCATTTTGTTTGATATAGCTGTATTTCTTGAATAAATTGCATATGATAATAGTATTGTCTGGATAATTAGTAAATATGAGAGTTGGACATGTGAAAGTCCTGCTCCTAGAACGGGAAGTGAAAATTCTTTCTTTCTTCCTTCAAGTTTAATCTTTTGCCATAAACCTATTAATGCTTTATTCAAAATCTCTGGATCTGACTTAGTATCCTTATCTTTTCCCTTTAATATAAGTTCTGTCAATATGACCACAAATATTTTTCTTTCATCTTGAGGTAAAATTGCAACTGTGCCAATAGGATATTTTAATTTATTGCCATATTTTTTTATTTCATCAAATTCAGCCAAATGTTCTAAACCTTTTAAACTTTTTTTAATAAGATTATTGATAGAATTAACATCATTTTTAAATAGCTTATTAATTACTTGACTTTTAAGTGAAACTCCTGTCGACTTGTTATAATCAAAGTCAAAGTAGTTACTGCTACCAATTACTAAATTACCTTTCTCTCCTAATAGGTCTCCAACTTTTATTGAAATACTTGTTTGTGTACTCTTGAATTTTCTCGTATAAGTAATTCTCGGATATGCTTTATATAGCGCGTAAAAAACAGAAGAAAATAAAGCAATGATAAGTAACCAAGGGTCTAAATTGTCAATAGTATTTTTAAATTTAGAGCTTAATGCACTAGGACATTCTATTAATAACCATGTGCAACCAAATGATAACAGGAAATTGCCTCCTATATTCCTAAGGTTTTTTGTTGAAATTAAGTATTTTAATCTTAATCTAATCAAGTTAATTGTGTTTTTAGAATTAATTTCCATTATAAATTTTGAGCTATAAGTATGGTTTGGTTTAAAATCTCAAAACCATAAAATAACATTATAATAAGTAAGTAGCATAATGTTCGAAATTTGCATATAACCTTAACAAGAGCATCACTCATCTTTTCGGTAGTTTTTCTGTCAATCAAAAGATATATCATTTCAGTTTTTACGGCTTTGTCGTTTTTTACTCTATTAATAATCTATGACTTCTTATGTTATCACAAATATCATCACATACTGTTCTTAATAATTTTTCTTCATCATCATCATAAAGTTTATGCCTTATTTCTGTTCTAATTTTTTCTTTGAAAGTTTGCAAAGCTTTCCATTCTTCTTTAGCTTTAAAAGCAAAAAAATTCAATTTCGGCGGATTTTCATAGTAAAAAAGCATGGCAAGAGGCTTTCTGTTTTTTTTATTTTGATTTATTGCATATTGTAGCTCCTCTGCTGTACCAGAAGGCGAACGATCTTTCCCTGTCTTTGCGTTGATTGTAGGACTACCAAGTTTGTGTCTAAAGAGAGCTAAAACAATGTCTGCATTTTTAATTAATGTTGAATTAATTATATCTTGGGTGTAACCAGATTGCGAAGGAACATTTTCCCATCCTTCAACTATTATTCTCGCATTGCACAGGTCCTCATATTTGTATCTAGTAAAATAGGTTTGTAATTTGTCAAGTAAAGATTTTCTCTCACTGATAACATCAGACGGTGAAGCAATTACAACTTTTATTATTCGGATAACCATTTTGAAAATTTCAAAGATTTAATTTTTTAAAATGATTTGCGAAAGTTCTAAATATTCAGAATATTCAATTTGAGTTACACCTTTTGCAATATGAGTTGTTTTGTATTTATCCAAAAAGTCTGTTGTGGGTTTGTTTGGATCAATTAAAATCATCGGTTTGCCCCTAGATAAAAAATTCTTTTCAAGGTATTCATTTATTCCACCATCTTGAAACCCATATCCTATTACAATTAAATACTCAGAAACTGAAAGATTGTTTTCAAAATGCTTGAATAGATTTTTGTAAAATGGATCATCTGAGTAATAACGTGTTTTGTTTGTTGTTCCACTTAAAAAATCTGGAGCAACTTCATCCCATAAAAGTTCAAATCTTAGTTCGCCTGTTATTGGATCTAAAGCTTCCATATAGAATTGATAAATTCCAAAGTTGTCTTTTAACCTTACTTTTTTTTGTTCAGGTTTTGGAGTATAGACTATTGTATTAAATATACTTCCATGTAGCTTAAATAAAGCAAGTGATTTATCGTATTTATCAATAAATTGTTCAAGTTTAACGAAGTAGCTCTTATGGACTTTATTTGTTGTGTTTTGATTAAAATTATAATTTACTGTTCCATAAAATGGCGAACCTTCAAGTTGATATCCATCAGTGAAATGTTGCCAGAGATCGGAATGGTGTCTTCCAAGCCAATCAAAAAACAAGTCATGATTTAGTGTGTGAAATTTAATTTCACAAGATTTAAGTAACTCTTTCAAGAAACCAATGAACGAATCATATGGAGGATAATTTAATGTGCTTATGTCTTCAAAGTATTTGGACTTGTGTAACTGAGAAGCTAAAAGTTGATTATAGCTGCGATTAAAATCCGAAATTCTATTATAACAATCCCTAAGACTATCTGAACCTTTAAAATGTTTTTCATTAAACCTATTATAGAATTCTTCAATTACTTCCTTGTTTTCATTATTTGCTAAATAGCTTGAATAGAAATCATAAAATGTTTCATAATGGAATTCTGTTGGAGACTTAAGAATTTCTGAGGTGTAAAATTCTAGAAACTCTTGAAGGAAAATTCTTTCGTCCCATCTTGACCAACGATTTGGGTCGTTTTTTCCGTCTAGGAATATTGCCCTTTGGTCTGTATGTATTAAAATTTCACTTTCGTCAATTTTTGATAGTCTTTTGTTTAGTTTTCCAACATCTGGAAGTCCTTCTGGAATTGAAAATCCCGAGCCGATTAAAAAGGATATTACAGGTCTCATTTTTCTTTTTTATATGGTCTTTTTATTATTATTTCATTCAAATTATATATCGGATTACGTTTTCAGTCTTTAAATTTAATACTTGTTGATACATTTATTGATTGCTCAAATTTTTCAATTCTTACTGTGCGACGGATAACTCAATACACAAATTAACAAAAGTTTTACATCTTATGAATTTGAATAGAAATAATATCTTCTTTATTTATAAATTCATTTTCATCTAATTCCAGAATGGAACAATTATACACGAATTTATTTTTTAATACCTTTCCATTTTTTAATTTAACATCGACTAACTGATAACCCATTCCTTGTTCAGGAAGTTTAACCAGTTTTGTTATAAAATTCTCAGGTAAAGAAATTCTTGTTTTACTTCCCATAGATTCTTTTGTCCATATAGGTATTTTCCGAAGTTCCTTTTTCAAAATAAGCTTCAATGCCTCCACCTTGGTGTCCGAAAGCTGGTTGTACTATTCCACGTTGTAAACTGTCATTTGATTTAGGCAGTATGTAAAACGCCCATTTTATTTTTTCATCATTTGGCAAGGCATATCTATCAACAGGATCGTCCGAATATAAAACACAATCTAAGTAGTCAAGATGAGTTGTAGTGAATGTGCCGTCAACTAATTTTTTTTTCGTAAAATCAATTCTTCGATCATTTTCGTATGCAGATACCCTAACAAAAACTTCCTTTCCATTAGCATATTCTTTTGGACTATCAACTGCACCCCTTCCACCCGAATATCTATGCAGATCTTTCTTCTCACTTTCACTCATCATTTTGACCTCAAGTGCTAAATTTTTAACTGTGTCAACAATTTGGGCTTTACGTAGAATTGTAATTGAACTTGTTTCTAATGCCAAAGATTTTGATTCATTAAGTACAGTACTAAAATGTTTCGAAAAAACTAGACGTTTGTTAATAGAAAAATTGATATCTAAGTCTATTATTAATTCGCCGTTGTACGCACAATACCTACTTTTTTGTGAACGTCCATATAAAGCTGCTTCAAATATTTGATAACCCATTCCTGTTTCTGGCGATGAAAGTAATTTGGCGATGTCTGATGAGTAAGCTTTATGTATCATTTTTAATTTGTTTATTATTTCCTGTTAAATATTCCTTATGCGAAACAAAACTTCGCATACAAAGTCAATGTATCATTAAAACGAAAATATTTAAATCTTTTATCATAATAAATGACTGTTTAAAAACAGATGATAAGTATTCCCAATTTGTTTTATAAATGTTTTATTAAACCTCCAACAAAAAAGCCCCACATCTCTGTGAGGCCTTGATTCTATTAGGTGGAGAATATCGGAGTCGAACCGATGACCTTTTGCATGCCATGCAAACGCTCTAGCCAGCTGAGCTAATCCCCCATTGGTGGTGCAAAGATAAATTAAATGACTTATATTTCAAATGGTATAGGCATTTATAGTTTTTTAGATAAAATGGGTGAGAATTGTTGTGTTTTGATTGGATGTTACAAAGCCCAGCCAAGTTTAACGCCAATTAAAAGTGTTGGTCTAATGCCCATTTTAGAATTGTCGTTGCCATTTCTGAAATATTTTTGGGTAACATTTTTTGGTGTTATGGTGTTGTAAACTTCTAGTCCTAGCCCTGTACTAAATTCAAAGAACAAATGCTCATTAAGTGGGTATTGACGACCTATTTGAAAATTTAAACCATATCTGTTTTTTGTGAATCTTGTCATTCTATAATCTGCATATTCTCCAAAGTCTGGGAGGAAGGTGTCATACTTTAAATAGTTTTGCAAATATATTTTTTGATAGTAAGGATTGAATTTGATGAAAAAAGGTTTGCGACCTTCTTCAAATTTATATCTGTTATAAGAGAAGCCAATTAAAAGTCCTTTTACTTGTATGCCATCTTCAAAGGAATAAAAAGTATAACCCAACTCTGGCTCTAAAAATCTATTGTCTCTCAATTTGAATTCATAACTGCCTTTTATTGTTAACAGATGTCTTTGAGAAAAATCTATTAAATTGATTTTTAACCGTTCTTTTTTGTCTTCCAAATTGTAAAAATGAGCAGACAAGTAAGTATAGTAAAAAATACAAGTTAGGAGTAAAATCAGTCTTTTCATTTTAGATTTTATTTTGAATATTGATAACAAATAGGGTCTGTATTTAGCGTGCCTACTTTCCAGCCATATATGATTTTATCTGATGCAGTAGGACATTGGAAGTAATACCTCCAAGAGCAGCTCCCCGTGCAGAATTTACCCCTGATCAAATAATATACAATGTTAAAATCTATTGGTGGTCCGTAACCAGGATAATTGAAATTGAATGACTCTGTAATTGGATTGCTTGGATTACTAAAATTGAGATAGGCAATTCCTATGGCAGTTTTAACTTTTAGTATAGTTGGAGCAATTGAATCGGCCGCATAAGCACCAATGATTTTTAAGTAAATTCCTTTTGAGCCATTTTTTCTTTTATAAACGGAAATGCCATTGTATTGGTCTATGAAAATAACATGACCTTGGATATTTGTTCTATGAAGCATACTGTATTTTATATATAAATCATCGTTGTGAAACGAATCCGTGGCTTTTGTAGAATCTTTTTGAATGCTTAGTTTTAAAGAACCACCAGTGTCCTTTGGGTTGAGATATAAATGCACTGCCCCTTCGGTATTTTGCTTAACTATTTTATATTCATCATAATCAGGGTCTGAATAACAACCAATGAATAAAAGTAAAGATAATATGGCTATCGTTGTTAGTTTCATTTTGTCAAAAATATCCATTTTTCTTTAATGTAAATCAATTTTTTTCAAAATAGCTCTATTCATCAATACCTAATTATAATATCTCTCAAAAAAAAACGCCCTACAATTCTGAAGGGCGTTTCTAATCAATTTTAATTATTCTTTTATGAACTTGAGTGTCTGTCCGGTGTCGGTTTGTATCAGGTATATGCCGCTAGTCCATGTGCTGAGGTCTATGCCCTCTGCTGACTTGCTTGGTAAACTAAGTTGACGAAGTAGTTTGCCTTGGTGGTCGAAAATTGATACTTTTAAATCGTTGTTGCCTGTGTTGCTCAATTGTATGTTATTACTTGCTGGATTTGGATAAATACCCAATGTGATAGCTAGCTTCTGAGTGGTTTTGATGGAAGATGTTTTGGTTTTGTCTATAACCTGTAATGTGAAATTAACAGTGCCACGCTTGATGTTGCCTAATGAATCGATTTCGAAATCTATGTATGCTGTGTCTGAACATGTACCAGTGTCGGTGCAAATGTATTTTAAACGTATTTTACCCGGACTGGTATAGGTGTGGGTAGGAGCGTTGGCTGTTGATGTAGAACCATCACCGAAGTCCCAGAAATGAGAAGCTACTGGTCCGGAAGATGTGTTAATCAATTTTGCTTTTGAAGGATTGGTAGAATCAACTTGTAAATCGATGATGGCAGTAACTGAGAAACAGGTTCTGCATGTGACCCTAGTTGGTTCAACTATAGAATCCTTACAAGCTCCTTTGGTGATTTTCAATTTGACATCGTAATAACCGATGGCTGCGTAAGTATGACTAGGATTAACGGATGTAGAAGTGCTGCCATCACCAAAATCCCAGTAGTGTGTTGTGGCGCTGTAATGACTTACCTTAAAGAAATTCATCTTCATGCAATTTGAATCGCGGTTAGCTATGAAGTAGGCTTTAAATACCTTGCAAGAATCGTAAAGGTATGTTGTAATGTTTTTAGTGATGGTGTCGCTTTTCGTGCTATTGCTTACAACAAGTTTTACTGTATATGTTTGTTGAGTATTCCCATTAAAATGATGCGAAGGATGAGTCAATGTTGAATAATTGCCATCACCAAAATCCCAATACGATGAGGTGTAATTACCTACAGAAGTATTGTTGAAATGGTATAAATAATTAGGAACGGTATCGTTAAAATTGTATGAGAAATCGGCATTTAAAGGTAAATTTTGAGAGCAAGAAACTACCATATTGAAAATATCCGTATCACTATTACTGCCGTTGCTAACAATATGAGTAACGACATAGGTTCTATTAACAGCATATTGATGTGTTGGGTTTTGAATGGATGCTGTAGAACTATCACCGAAGTCCCAGAAGAATGAAGTGGGCGTGTAGCCCAAATTGTAAAAGGAGTCTCTAAAGAAGAATTCGCAATTAGAAGAGTTGGTGTTTTGCATCGCGTAAGCAAGCAATTTATTAGAGGCTTTAGAAGCTGAAACAAAGGCAAAAGCTGCAATACATAATAAGGTAATTTTTTTCATCATAGTCGTATAAGATTAATTGTTATTCAAAGTTAACACACTTATTTGAAACAAGCATGAATGCCATATCACAATAGCGTCAACTTCAAATAAGTTTTACAATAAGATGATAATTGATGGGGAAAGGTTGCTTGTGGGAAGGATTTAGGCGTTAGGATTTAGGATTTAGTGGGCTGGCGCGTGCCACAATTTGTAATATTTCTTGTAGGTCGCAGGGCTGCGCCCAAGACAAAATAATAATTTATAAACACCATCACAACGAGCTACAGAGTAGCGTCTTGTCATCGACAAGATATTAGCCCAGGTTGAATATTTTCAAAGAAAATATGAGGCCTGGGTTTTCTGCAGCGCAGTATCATACGTAACATTTTGAAATTCGATAAAACAGCCCGAGGGTCAGATACCGAGGGATTGACAAAAAAAATTGATTAATCAAACCAACCTCACAATTCGGTCAAGCGAATAAATTCTATAAAAAAAGAGACACTAATTTAGCGCCTCTTTTTATTCATTGTATGTATTTAAGGGATAAAGAGAAAATTTTATTTTCTGTTTTTATTAAGAATATGGACTTGTAAACCAACATTTACAGGGATGTAGAATCTTGAGTATGTGCTGGTGTAATCGTATCCTGAGCCTGATGATGGACGGTATTCATAAGATGTTTTAGAGGAACCATAATTGAATCCAATAGAACCATAAAAACCAACGCTTGGTGTAATGAAATGTTCGTAACCAAAAGAGAACCCAGCATTCCAGTCACCCTTTGGCTTGGTTGTAGTTTCACTAGATGAACCTGTACTAGTTTCACTTTTACTCATACCACCACTTATGCCATATTGGTAGTTTAACTGAACAAATGGTTTTCCTTTTTCACTTGCACCAAAATAGTATCTAGCTAACGGACCAATGAAGAAGGATGGCTGAGTTGATTTGCTTTCAGATGTTGTAGTTGATGATGTGTTGCTGCTCTTACTTTTGCTACTATAATAACTTAAGCTCAAACCTCCACCAATAGCAAAATTATTGCTAATAAAGTAAGCAATATTAGGATTGATACTTACTGAAAAAGAACTACCCTCACTTTTGTACTCTGTTGGAGTGTTAGAGTATGTAGTTTTGCTGTCGCTGCTGGTTGAACTTAAACTTCCAAAACCTACGCCAACCAATAAATCACCTTTGTTTGTTTGGGCATTTACTGCAAATGCTGCTAAAACGAATAGAATTAAAATTGAGTGTTTCATATTGCTGAAATATTTGCACAAATAAAAGGCGTATTTATGTGTATCCAACTTTGGCATGTAAGACAAAGACCATCTCAATAGGTGCATATCCTTTTGAGAATCCTAAAATCACCAATTATTCTAATCAGTATTAAAATGTTATATCAATTCCACGAAAATGGAAATTTGTTAAGAAGTTTTTTGGGGAGGATTTAGGCGCTTGGATTTAGGATTTAGGAATTGGGATTTAGGATTTAGTGGGCTGGCGCAATATCAAAAGTCAAAAGTCAAAAGTCAAAAGTCAAATGGGAGCGAAGCGGACATCCCGCGCCGTTGTGAGGTATCGAACAAGGGTTGCGGGAAGTCAAAAAAGGG
>CAYTMQ010000007.1:10243-204979 GCA_964438995.1 uncultured Chitinophaga sp. | reverse complement strand
AACGCATGATTTAATGTAACCTCGTATCCGCGATACAGGATATCTTTCTTGTAGGTCGAAGGGCTGCGCCCAAGACAATATATAAAACCACAATGCCACAAAGTACGCAGAGAATACACAAAGGAGATGATTTATGTTTATGTAGGTCGAGGGCATGCCCTCGACATTTTGTTGCAAACATAAATGTGCAATTTCCTTTGTAGTTAACAGGCCATGCCCTCGACATTTTTTAAAAAACAAAGAATTTTGATATTTGATAAAAAAATGCTTATTTGAATCCAGAAAACCAATGCTATATGAAACATACTTTACAAATTTTAAGCTGCCTATTTTTTTCATTTCTTAACTTTGAAAATGCTGCTGGTCAAGATTTGAATCCATCTCAATTGCCCCATTTAAAAGGATATTGGAAGTTTCAAAATCCAAACAATCTAACCAAAGCAACTGTTGGCAACAATTTGACCTTGGTTGGCTCTCACCAATGGGTTGCAGGACCAGAGCGCAAAGACACAGCAGTAAAAATAGGCCTAGGTTCTTATTACAAAGCGACACATGGTATCGCTCCAAATGGCGGTGGTGATTCTGTCAATAGATATACCCTCATGTTCGATTTCAAAATTGACAATCTCAACCGCTGGCATACTTTTTTTCAAACCGATACTACCAACCAGAACGACGGAGAGTGTTTTATTCGCCCAAATACTGGTTCAAATCCCGGTAGAATAGGCACTGCTACTACAGGGTATACTCCAGTTGCTATCAATACCAATCAATGGTACCGTTTGGTTATTTCAGTAGATCTTGGCAACTATTATAGGTATTACCTCAATGGTCAATTGATATTAGATGGCAACAACCAAGGTGTAGATGATAGGTTTGCTTTAAATCCACAAATACTATTTTTTGCGGATAACGACTTGGAAGACGACACCATTGACATAGCATCTGTGGCCATTTTCGATACATGTTTATCCCATTCTGAAGTGGCAAACCTTGGCACAGTAGACCCATGTATCCTCTACCCTATGAGTTTAAAATTAGGCAATGATACTTTTATCTGCGGAAACAATACATTAGTTAAACAACTAAGCAAAGGATACAACTACAAATGGTCAACAAACGATACGGGAGCCAATGTATCATTTAATGTCAGCAAATTAGGCTTGGGTCAAAAAACCATATCTGTAGAAATGAGAGACATCAACAACTGCGTTAAGCGTGATACAATGTTGCTTTCTTTCTACAACAATCCTACTCCGAACGCTGGAAAAGATACTGCATTTTGTAGCGGACCGAGTTATAGGATTACGGCAGGTTCGGCTGCTGGCAACTCATACGAATGGAGGCATTTCCCTTCCAATTCAATCGTTTCCAAAATCAATGCCATGACCACAGATAGTTCAGGCACTTATATAGTTAAAATGACCAATAGCAATCAATGTAGCGCATTTGATACTGCTATTGTAACGGTGCATCCAACACCTCTAAAACCAAGTATCTCTTACAATGCTTTACAACTTTGCAATGACGATACTTTTAAGTTTTTTGGCATTGGCAATTACTCTCAATACTCATGGTCGGATGGCAAAACTGGAAAAAGCAATTATAAAACCAATGCAGGCAGTTTAAGTTTAAGAGTAAAAACAAATTTTGGATGCATCAGTCCAATTTCAGACAGTTTGATTTTTTCCTATTTCACTAAGCCAACCACTCCTACTATTTTGTATTCTAAAGACACCAGTATTTGCAATGGTGATAGTGTGTTGTTATATGTACAAGGTAATTACAATGCGATCAATTGGTCGGATGGCTTCAGTGGGCAATCTAGATATATAAAAGACAATAGTACTCTTACATTATATGTCATAGACAACAACAACTGCAAGAGCGATGTATCACCTTCAAGAAGGATATACAAATTCCCAAGACCAATACAACCTAAAATTACAGTAATAGGCGGATTGCAATATTGTCAAGGAGATTCTGCCACCCTATTATGTTTCTCAAACGGTGATAGTATATTTTGGTCGAATGGCCTAAATTCGAGCGAGATCAAAGTGACATCGACACAAACTCTGAGTGTATATACAACCAATTTGTATGGATGTATAAGTGATACAAGCGATAAGGTACATATAAGATTTTACAACATTCCAATGAAGCCAGTAATTGAAGTCTATTATGCTGATAGTTTGCGTTCATCTTTGGAAGCAGTAAAATATCAATGGACCAAAAACAAATCCATCATGACAGACAGCACCAGAAGCATTCCTTTTTCCAATTGCAATACCTTTGGATTGAGAATAAGAAATGAGTACTGTTGGTCTGACTTCACTGATTCATTCATTTGTTACAATTTGGAAAACATCAACTCTTTCAATCAGCAAAGCATATCAATTTCTCCTAATCCAGTTATCAATTCTTTAAACATAGACAACTTAATTGACTACAAAATTCAGGAATTCACCATCTTTGCCTCTGATGGCAAAAGAATGTTTACTTCTAATATTCTAGAATCAAACATAGATGTTTCAATGCTCTCTTCAGGTGTTTATTATATTGTTCTGAAAGGTCAAAACACTTTTTACACATCAAGCTTCATTAAAGAGTGATTATGGTTTAATTCTTTTTAGTATGACAATATTGGTGTCTTTGTATTGATATTGCCATCGTCCGCTTTTTAGACTATCTCCCATTTGTTTGTTTAATTCTTCTCTTATAATAGGGTATAACGCCTCTTCGGAGGGGGAATACACTATGAAGGAAGCGTCTTTAACAATTGGAATAGTATAACATTTATCTCTGTAGGCAAGGTGTGGTACAAATGGCGTTTGAGCTGAAATAACGGCATCCTTTGGCAATAGCTTTAATTGTTGGTGCACTTTTTTAACATCGTAATTTTTTACATAATGCGAATTTTGATAGATTCTTACTCTTGAATAATCATGCCAATAAACAGTGTTATCCATGTATTTCAATGTCATGCTAACACCGCCAACTAGTGATACAACTATAAAAATCTTTTTAAGCCAATGTTGTTGGATGTCGTTGATTGTATAAAAAACTGCTAACACCAGAAGCGGAGCAAGTTCAATTGAATAGTGGGTATCTATACTCCAAGCAGCTGGATCGTCGTAGCACATTTTCATAACAATTAATGGGATTCCCATAATTAAAAATGATGGTCGGACTAGGAAAAACATCCCTCCACTGAAAGCAATAAACATAAAAAATTCTTGTTTGATGCCATTGAATTCAGGCTTGTTGAGGTGGTTTGAAATTAATATCTTGAAAAATTCAACAGGATGTCCAATGACAAACTTGAAAGCATCTGCATAATCATTTCCCAAAGCTTTGAATTTAAAATGCTCGTATGCCCCTGAGTTGGCAAAATAAGGCATTACAAATTTCAATACGATGATAAAATACAAAAGGGAAAACAAAGACATCCACAAAGTCAGACGTTTTAAAGTTGTATCTTTTCTATATTCTACAGACAAACCAAGCATTACAAACACCAACCAAAAAGACATGGTTTCTTTTGCAAGCCACATTAAAATACTTAAGCCAATAAAGGCATTGTAACGTTTTGTTTGAGCAAAATATATGATCCATGGCAACAACATTGCAGCTGGTACATTGCTGTGGTAATCGAAAGACAATGCAGCAAAAATTGGGAAAGAGGTATAAAAAAACAGTTGAGCGAAAAGTGCATATGCAGTATTTTTTGAAACCACATCTATCAATTTGTATACACCTACCCCACCGAAAAGAATTGCTAGAATTTGCACCAATTGCAAAGTGTATTGACCAAACAACCACGACAATGGTGCAAACAACATTAAAAACAGATCAAAATGGTCGGACAATAGGTTCTCGGCAACAGGTTTGAATACTGCTTTATCATTGAATTGAAAATGGCTGTAATCGAAAAGGGCGTTGGTATAAACGCCTAAGTCAAGCGCAAAGGTTTTAAACAAATAATGGTTAACAAATGCTATAAGAGCATACACCACAAAAAAAAACACTACCAAAGAGGCGCATTTGTAATGCTTGAATAAATTTTGCTTAATGTTCAGAACCATACTGTCAGATTGGTGATGAACAGTTGCGACCAATTGCTTGGATTTCTTTTTTGGTCGAGGTACACATTCTTATCCGAATAAAATGTTCTTGACTCTAATCTGAACAGAGCATTTCTATTGATTTTATAATTGAAACAAAAACCACCACTAAAACTAGAGAATCCTCCGTTGTTATTAATGGATTGAATTTGAATGTTATCTAGGTCTTCAAAATATTCCAGTCTAAATGCTAAAGCAGATCTTTTATTGAATTTGTATTGTGTGATGTAATTGAGTTGCCACCATTTGCCAAAAGATTGAACATTTAATGTGTCTTTCTTTTCTTGAATGCCATAATACACACAGGCAGTAGTCGACCATTTTCCATCGGGATTGTAAATCATATACAAATCTGAAAAGTATCGGGTTCTAAAACTTGGATTGATAACAGATGATTCATCGCCCACGTATGTATCCCAGTTAAACAGCAACTTTTTGTTTGGTCGGTATTCTATTTGTGTACCAAGGGACAATGGATTATTGACATCTTGAATGGCTTGCCAACCATTGAGTAAATACCAGTATGATTTGACTTTTTTACCAATTGGCAAAGACAATTTTACTCCAGATAAATAGTAGGGGACATATTCTGGAGCAAAAGAGCGGGTGTACATAAAATGGTCTTTAGAGATGGCCGACTCGTTGGTATAAGGAGAAGGCAATACGCCGGCATCTATCCAAATATCATTTTTCTTACTGATTCTAACGCCTACATTAGCTTCCAATAAATTCTTAAGTGTTCCTTTTTCATTGAGGTAATTGGCATTGATATAGGTACCAAAACCAGGCACAAAATGCGCTCTAACAAAATCGTTGATGTACTTGAATTCTGCGTATGCTAAATTAAGATTGACTTCATTATGGCGAGAGGAAGAAACTGCATACGGACGGTCTGAGTTAATTGGGTGTGACAAATCATAGCCATAATACACATCAACATATCCTCCAATATTCAATTTCCCTTTTTCAAGAGAATCGTATACATCTACCATTCCTGGATTAGCTACTTGAGCATTTCCATTAAAGAAAAAGCCAATCAGCAAAATGAAAAACACCGTTCTTTTCATGTGGTAAAGATATTAAAAAAGTTAAAAGTTAATGCCAAAAAATACTGCATCAGACGACTTTGGCATCACTATCAACCTTGTAAGGTTGTCAAACTTCTAAATTCAACCTTATAAGGTTGAAGTAAATTGGTTAAAAGTAAAATGATTAAGGTTTAATTTTGACAATCTTGTTGTCTCTAAGTACGACCAATACAGAATTCTTTTGTTTTTTGTATTCAAGAAGTCTCGTGTAAGTAACACGTAATCCTTGAACAATTTTATTTCTAAATTCAATTTGCTCTTCAATTTTTATCATACCAATTCTTTAACAGTTCAAATTTTAGCTTATTGGAGATATTTAGTTCTTGATTGATTAGTTTTTCAGCAATTAATTCATGCTCCCCATCAGAATTATCAAAAATCCAGGCTCCATCAACTAATTGCAAATAAATATCAAATAAATTAATTATAACTCTAATATATCTTCTTTCAATTGTATTCTCAAGTATATTGTGCCACCTTCAGATACCCTAATAAAAACCCTCTCTTTAGCTAGTTCAATATTGCGCAACCAAAAAAAATAATGATACTTTATAGCCTTGTTGTTTTGCTTTTAAAATTCTTTGTTTAATGCATAATTTCAGGCAAGATTGTATATGAAGCTGTCGTTTTACCAGCTCCATTACACCCTGCAATTATGTATAGATTTTTATCTATCATTAAAACAAAAGTACATATATTTTTGATGCATTATTTAACTAAGTTAAAGTTACCTATAGCCGATGTTTTTCTTTATGGCTTATTAATGAATGCAAAATCAAACATCTCATTAAACAATTTGTTCTTCTATTTTTTTTAATACCAATTGTTTGGTGACTGGTCCCGTTAGTTTATCATACATCACTGCTTGTTTAAAAAACATGATGGTGGGCAAACTTCTTGCTCCAAGCGTTTGAGCAGCTTTTGGATTGTTGTCTACATCTATTTTCGCAAACACCGCTTTGCCATTAAGTTCTTGAGCCAATGCATCTATAACTGGACCGACATTATTGAGGCAAGTTCCACACCACTGCGCCCAAAAATCTATGATTAAAGGTTCTTTTGTATCGTTGATAATAGATTCGAAATTGTTGTCTGTAATTGTAATAACCATAGGGATATTTTTAGCAAACATACTTGTAAATGTCATCTGAACGGCATCAGTTTTTTCAATACTAACATCAAAAAAAAAATGGGACATTAAAAGAATGTCCCATTTTTATACATTTTAATTATAAAACGAATCAGTTCAGTTGTGCATCAATTTTTTGAGCCAACATGGTTTTAGGTACTGCGCCTACAATTTTATCTACTACTTCACCACCTTTAAATACCAATAAAGTTGGGATACTACGAATTCCATACTTAGAAGCTACTCCAGGATTTTCGTCGACATTTAATTTGCCTACTACTGCTTTCCCATCGTACTCTTTTGAAAGTTCTTCAACCAATGGACCAATCATGCGACAAGGTCCGCACCACTCTGCCCAAAAATCTACTAATACAGGTTTATCCGAGCCTAAGACTTCTTGTTCCCAACTCGAATCTGTGAATTGTTTTGCCATGCTGTTTCTTATAATTAAGGTTCAAAAAAAATATTTTATTTTATTCTTATGCAAATTTAAAATCCACATATCAATATTCAACATCGATTTTAATAATTGCTATATAGGTTTTCTATGTTTATAAATTTTCCAATTCAGATTGAATAAAGCTTGTCAACTTCTCTCCTTTTAACAATCCTTTAGACAACAATGCTAAATTCAATGCCTTTAAAGCCACATTATCAGCACCTTCACCCATTTCAACCAATTTCTTAGCTTTGGGATGATTGGTGTTCAATATGGTTTGATAGTTAAGTGGTAAACTGCCAAACATAGAAAATCCGTTCATTTTACTCATCTCTCTCATTCTTCTATCGTATTCGCTTTCGGTAACAGTGAGTAAATTTTCGCTAGGTGATAATGCTTCTGTCTTAAATTTAACATCATTGTTTTGGTTCACCTTCTCAAATAAACTCAACAATTGCTTTGATTCTTCTTCATTTAGCAATGCTACCGTTGCGGTTTCACTTGGTATCAATTTGTCTAAAGCATCAGCATCTACACGTTTGCATTGCACTTTTTCATTGTGTTGTTCGATATAGCCTGTGAAATGATTGTCTAAAGGACCTTCGAATTTCAAAACTTCATAGCCTCTGCTTTTCGCACCACTGATATACGCATGTTGCTCGTCGGCATGATTGGTATACAAAACAATGGTATTGCCATCTTTATCTGTTTGATTGCTTTTTATTTTTTCAATATATTCAGAAATGGTATAGAAAGCGCCTTCGGTTGTTTGTAATAAACAATACTCTTTTGCTTTTTCAGCAAACTTCTCATCGCTCAACATGCCATACTTAACAAACAAATCGATATTAGGCCATTTAGCTTGAAAATCTTCCTTGTTGTTTTTAAACAACTCAGCCAATTTATCAGCAACTTTTTTAGAAATGTGAGACGTTATCTTCTTAACATTCGAATCGCTTTGTAAGCTACTTCTAGAGACATTTAAAGGAATATCTGGAGAATCAATTACACCATGCAAGAGCATTAAGAATTCTGGTAAGATATCCCTAACGTTGTCGGTAACAAACACTTGATTGCTGTACAATTGTACTTTGTGTTTTTCTGCTTCGATAGCGCTATCCACTTTAGGGAAATACAAAATACCTGTTAAGTTAAAAGGGTAATCAACATTGATGTGTATCCAGAACAATGGCGCCTCTGCAAAAGGGTATAATTTGTTGTAAAATTTGATGTAATCTTCATCGGTCAAATCATTAGGTTTGCTCAACCACAAAGGCTTTTCTTCGTTGATGATTTTACCATCGAACTCAATTGCAACTGGTAAAAATTTACAGTATTTTTCCAGTAGACCATTGATTTTAAAATTATCGTTGAACTCTAAACTGTCTTCGGCAATATGAAGAACGATCTCAGTTCCTCTAGTCTTGCGATTACCTTTGGTGATTTTAAATGAGGTACTACCATCGCATTCCCATTTAGCAGGTTTAGCTTCATCTTGATAAGACAAGGTTTGTATTTCAACTTTAGATGCTACCATAAATGCAGAGTAGAATCCTAGTCCGAAATGCCCAATAACATTCGCGTTTGCATCGGCTTTATCTTTGTATTTCTGAACGAATTCTTCTGCTCCAGAAAAAGCCAATTGATTGATGTATTTATCTATCTCAGCTTCAGTCATACCAATACCATTATCACTAATGGTTAAGGTTTTAGCTTCTTTATCTATGGAAACTGTGATTTTAAAATCGCCTGTTTCACCTTTAAATTCTCCTATTCGAGATAAGGTATTTAGCTTTTGACATGCATCTGTAGCATTTGAAATCAATTCTCTCAAGAAAATTTCATGGTCGCTATAAAGAAATTTCTTAATGATTGGAAAAATGTTTTCGGTGTTTACTGATATAGATCCTGATTTAGCCATAAATAATCTTATTGTTTAACCTCATGTGTCAAAATCTATACCTTGAAAAAATTGCCGTAATTTTGTCATATTTGCAGACAAAATGTTTTTCTATCTGTCAAAAATATTGTTGTTCATCATCAAACCTTTGATTTGGGTTCTTATTGGTTTGTTGGCTGCCATCTTTACAAAAGATGAACAGAAACGAAAGAAACGACTCATAATTACAAGCATACTTTTCTTTTTACTGTCAAATGGATTTCTGGTAAACGAAGCAGTGCGCTTTTATGAAAGTGACGGCACAAAACAACTTGATTCTACCTATGAAGTTGGTCTTGTTTTAGGTGGTTTTTCAAGAAAAGACACCATACTGGACAGAACAGTTTTTTTTGAAGCCAATGATAGATTGATGCAAGCAATAAGACATTACAAAGAAGGCCGAATTAAAAAGTTAATGATTACAAGTGGCAATTCAAGTGTCTTACACCAGAAGCTAAAAGAAGCGGATGCTGTGTACGAGTATTTGATTGCGATTGGAATTCCAGATTCAAGTATCATCATAGAAAACAAAAGCAGAAATACCATTGAAAACATTCAATTCAGCAAAGCCATTTTAGACTCTTTGGGTATAAAAAGCAAGGTGTTGATCTATACATCTGCATGGCATATCCCTAGAACAGAATTGTGTACTGATAACTACATGAAAGCCGATTTTTTTGCCACAAATTACATGTCAAATCCGGTACGCGATTATTCTCCAATGAATTTATTGGTGCCAAGTGGAACTGCCTTGATGAATTCTGAATTGATGATGAAAGAATTGGTCGGGTATATCTTTTATCTTTTAAAGGTGTCCTGATTTTATTGCAGCTGTTTCAAACTAATTTTTAGATTTTAATAATTTTGAATTTACTTGCCTAGGCAAAATGAAAGTACATATTATTGCATGTGGAGGTGCTGTAATGCACAACATGGCGATTGCCTTGCACACCATGGGTTATCAGGTGACGGGAAGTGATGATGAAATATTTGACCCTGCATTATCCAGGTTAAAAAAGCATGGCTTGGCACCAGAAACATTTGGTTGGTTTCCTGAAAAAATCACCACTCAACTTGATTTTGTTATTCTTGGGATGCATGCAAGAGGTGATAACCCTGAACTAGCTAAGGCAAAAGAACTTGGTATCAAAATATACAGCTTTCCTGAATATGTGTACGAACATGCCATAAACAAAACCCGCGTGGTTGTAGGCGGAAGTCATGGTAAAACAACCACCACAGCCATGATAATGCATGTATTAAAACTGCTTGGTAAAGATTTCGATTACTTAGTTGGTTCTCAATTAGAGGGTTTTGATACTATGGTGAGATTTTCTGATGCACCGATTATGGTTATAGAAGGTGATGAATACCTCACTTCTACCTTGGATCCAGTTCCAAAATTTCACAAATACAAACCTCATATTGCAATGATAACAGGAATTGCTTGGGACCATATCAATGTATTTCCGACATATGAGAACTATGTTCAACAATTCAAAATATTTATTGACAGCATAGAGAGTGGCGGAACATTGGCATATTTTGGCGGTGACGCAGATTTAAGTGCCATTTCAAAAAATGACAACATAAAATGCATTGCATACAACACGCCAAATTATCATATAAGAAATGGGAAGGTTGTGGTTTCCAAAAAAGAGCGCTACGAACTCGAAATCTTCGGTGAGCACAACCTTCAGAACGCTGAAGGTGCCAGAATTGTCTGTGAATCACTTGGCATTGGAGAAGAAGAATTTTACAAAGCATTAGGAAGTTTCAAAGGCACCAAAAACAGATTAGAAAAAGTGTATGAAGATTCTAAAATGGTTGTTTTCAGAGATTTTGCTCACTCACCAAGTAAATTAAAAGCCACAGTTGAGGCTGTAAGAAGCAGATATCCAGACAGGAAAATGTTGTCTGCGTTTGAATTGCATACCTTTAGTAGTTTAAATAAAAATTTCTTACCACATTATCAACAATCAATGGATCCTTCAGATGTTTCAATTGTTTATTTTAACCCACATGTATTCGAGTTGAAAAAAATGGAAATACTTGACAAGCAAGATATTACAAATTCATTCGGGAGTAAAGTTATGGCGATAGATTCAACTGAAGAATTAATTTCAAAAATTTCAAATTTCAAAAGCAACGTTTCTGGTCAACCTAGTGTCTTACTCTTTATGAGTTCCGGGAACTTCGATAATGCCAAGCTTTGGTAGGCTTTATTGCGTTTTCAGAATTCGTTTTTTTTACGTACTTTCGTAGACTAATCAAATTTTAACAACCGAAAAACGCAAATATGACTAAACGTATACTGATCTTTTTATTATTCGTTTCATCCATTCAAATAAGCTCTGCTATTTCATGTTTACCTGGATGGCGCTACAATAGAAGCATCACTGTTACCAATGCAAATGCTAGTGCTTACACGAATCAACCTGTAAAAATCACCATCAACACTGCTGCTTTGATTTCTGCAGGTAAAATGTTGAATACAGGGAATGACATTAGATTTACCGATGGTTCATGCAATGTTTTACATTACTGGATAGACAGTAACTTTAACACAACCTCAACAGTTATTTGGGTTAAAGTAAACACCATTCCATCAAGTGCAAACACTACAATTTACATGTATTATGGCAACAATTGTGCTACCACTTTTCAGAATGGAGACAGCACATTCTTGTTTTTCGACGATTTTAATGCAGGTTCTTTGAACACCAGCAAATGGACACAATACAGAACCACGCCAGCAAGTACTAGTTTGGGATTTGCTTCTGGCAATATCACTTTAGCAACATCTGGAGTTACTGATAATATTTTAAGAACTAACTCTGCTTTCACTGGACCATTGGTGGTTGAAGGCAAAGTCATGGGCAATAGCGGAAGTTTTCCTAGTATTGCTTTATTAAACAATGGTACATTTAATGGTGTAACAACTTACACATCAGCTGGCACAGGAACATTTCATACCATACAAGCTGGAGCTGCAGGTTCTTCTTATGGAGCTGGAGCGAACAATTCAACAATTACCAGAGCAAATGGATTTTGGAGATTAGATTGGTCGGCAACTAATACTGCCTTAGCTACTTTCCCGAACGGAAGTACACAAGCTGCGGGAGCAACTCCTGCATTATCAGGCACCAATCATATAGCTTTTGGTATTTTAAACAATGGCATAGGCTCTATGAGTATGAATTGGGTTAGAGGCAGATTGTACATTCCGACAGAATTCAGTTCAACAGTAAACGCTGAAGTTGGTCAGAGTATTAGAGTGTCATTCACACCAACTGTTATGTGCCCAGGCAGAACCATTACCATTAGCTTTTCGAAAACAGGTTTGTTCTTTAACAATGGCAACGAGTTCAAAGTTGAACTATCTGACACCACTGGTAATTTTGGAACAGCTTACACCTTAGCGACTATCAATGACACTGTCTTAAATACTCAAACAATTGAATTACCTATTGGTACTTTACCTAGCAATAAGTACAAAATTAGAGTAACTTCAACTAGTCCAGCTTTTACATGTTTCATTTCAGATTTAACATTAACAGTTCACCCAAAACCAAATGTTGGTTATAATGTGTTGAACAACAATCAATGTTACAAATACAACAACTATAATTTTGTTTCAACATCAACCATAAGCTCTGGAACTATTACAAGTTATGTGTGGGACTGGGATGATAATTCATACAATGACACTACTACATCGACAACGATATCTCACAAGTTTAAACCTTTCTATCCTTATTACTATCCTAAATTAAAAGCAACTAGCAATTTAGGCTGTTCAGATTCTGGTTCAATACAGGTAGATATTAGAGAAACACCAGACATTAAAACATCTTTCAATGATACCATTCAATGTTTTAGAGGTAACTTCTTTATAATAAAGTCAGAAACTGATCCTATTTCTTCAACTGTAACCTCTTTAAGCTTTTTAATTGGAGACGGCACTCCTCTTATTAGCAACATAGACTCATTTTCGCACCAATTTGCAACTGATGGATTATACAACATCCGTCAAATAAATACATTGGCGAATGGTTGTATTGATACAAACTTTACAGCTTGCTTGGTAAACGAACACCCAGTAGCGCAAATAAACACCAATGATACTGACCAATGTTTGACAGGTAATAGATTTATATATGAATCACAATCTACTATTGGCAATGGTTTACCATTGATCAACTCATGGGATTTAGGCGATGGTATCCAAAGAGAGATGCAAGATTCTGCTCAACATACTTATCCAACAGCAGCTAACAGAAATGTTAGGTTGGTAACCATTAGTGATGATGGAATAGATGGTTGTGCAGATACTGCTTATCAAATAGTTTTAGTCAATCCAATGCCAAAAGCTCTTCTTACGAGTATAACAGCAGAACAATGTCAAAAGAACAACAGCTTCAAATTTATAGCTAAGTCAACATTGTCTTCAGGAACTATGACTCACAATTGGCAGTTTGGTGATGGTGGTACCATCAATAATGACGATACAGTATTCCATACCTATACAAATGATGGTAACTTCAACATAACCCTTACAACTGTATCCAACAAAGGCTGTGTTGATTCTGCATCAACTTCAATTATTGTCAGACCTACTCCAGTTCCTGCATTTACTTTTAACAACAATACCCAATGTTTCAAATACCATGAATTTAAAGGCACATCAACTTCTTCAATAAGTTCTGGCACGTTTACTAAAACATGGTTATTAGGTGATGGCGCTGATTACACCAACGTAGACAGCATCAAACATGTGTTTAATTCTTATGGTAATTATGGTGTAAAATTGGCTTTAAATTCTAACTACAATTGTAAAGATACTATTTCAGACACATTGAGAGTATTGGCTATGCCAGTTGCAGATTTTACTGTCAACAACAACGACCAATGTTTGTATGGCAATTCATTCACGTATACTGACCAATCGTTCTTCAATCAAGGAACAATTACTGGTAACAAATGGTTATATGATGATGGCGGTTCTGTAAGCAATCAACCAAATGTAACACATACTTATATAGCTGAAGGACCATACAAACCAGGATTGATAGCTTATGGTGATAATGGTTGTTTTGATACAGCTTTTGCTCAAATCAAAGTGTATCCTCACCCTGGAACAGATTTCTTAATCAATGATACTGGACAATGTGTCAACAACAACACCTTCCAATTTGTAAGTAATACATTTATATCTGAAGGTGGTTTTAACAACAGATGGTATTTTGGAGATGGTTCTCCATTTGTTTCTACATTAAATGCAACAAAAAAATACATCAAAGACAGCACATACATTGTAAAACTTGTATCGTTTAGTTCTGATTTGAACTGTAAAGATTCAATTGTTAAAACTGTAACAGTATTCCCTAAAGCTAAAACCAATTTCACAATTGACAATCCTCAGCAGTGTATTTTAGGCAATAGTTTTACTTTCAACTCAACTACAACATTAAAACGAGGCACATATACTACAAGTTGGAATATGGGTGATGGTAACTCGTACAACAACACGTCTTCAGTTACACATAAATACAACAACGTGTCTACCTATAATGCAAGATTGATTTCTTTAACTAATGAAGGTTGTTACGATACCTTGGTAAAACAAGTTAAGACTTTACCTATGCCAGTGGCAGATTTCAACTTCAATTACAACAAAAAATGTTTGTTAGGTAACGATTTCCAATTTGCGGCATCAACTACAGTTAGTAACAATACACCAATGAATCACAATTGGTATTTCGGTGATGGAGATTCAGCCATTAATGTAGCGGTATCTGGAAAACAATACACCAATGCTGGTCAATATACTGTAAGATTGATATCTTCTACTAATATTGGCGGATGTAAAGATACTGTTGAAAAAGTAATGGATGTGTTCCCTATGCCAGTAGCATCGTTTTTAATTGATATTGACAAACAGTGTTTCTTAAACAACACATTTGGATTTACTTCGACTTCAAATGTTGCGAGCGGCACTATTGATTTCACCGATTGGAAATTTGGAGACAATACAAGTTCTAGCATTCCAAATCCAGTAAAATCTTACAACAAAGTTGACTCATTTAGAGTAACCTTATCTGTCACTACTAATAATGGTTGTTTCGATTCAACGGCAAGAAAAGTTTGGGTATATCCTATGCCTGTTGCGGCATTCACAGTAAATAAGAAGAGCAGTTGTTTCCTAAAAAACAGTTTCAATTTCACCAATAAAGCCACAATAGGTAACGGTGGCACAATTGCTACATACAAATACTACTTCGATGCTTTAAATCCAGCTACAACCGATTCATCATCTGTACCGAGTCCTACTGCATATAGCTATCCTGCTAGTGGTAGTTTTGTTGTATTGCAAAGAGTAGAATCCGATAAAGGATGTTGGGATACTGCTACTTTATCAATTCTTGTAAATCCTAATCCAAATTTAGATTTTTCAGTAGATTCTGTTTGTTTAAAAGATTCTTCCATTTTTATCAATAATTCAACAATTGCAGCTGGCGGTCAAATTACCAGTTGGAAATGGCTTTTTGGAGATGGCAAAATATCTACTTTACAATCTCCTAAACACAAATATAAAAATGCAGGTATATATGACATCACTTTAATTGCCAATACCAATTTAAATTGCCTTGACACTTTAAAGAAATTAAAAGTAGCCAAAGTAAATCCAAACCCATTGGCAGGCTTCTATTACACAAAAGAACGTTCTTGGGAAAATGAAGTAGACATACAATACCATGACACATCAATAGGTGCTGTTTCTTGGAAATGGAACTTTGGTCCTATGGGCACTTCTACAGATCAAAATCCAAAATTGTATTATGTTGATACATTAACACAATTAACATCATTGATAGTAACCAACATTTTTGGATGCAGAGACACTGCAACTAAAGTATTGTTCATCTTACCTGATGTTGTGTACTATATGCCTTCAGCCTTCACGCCTAACGATGACAACATCAATGAGACGTTCAAACCTGTTGGATTAGCTTATGCGCAAGAATACCAATTCATCGTCTTTAACCGTTGGGGAGATATCTTATTTAAAACCAACAATCCTCAACAAGGATGGGATGGCAAATATGAAGGTGAACTAGTGCATCAAGATTTGTATTTCTATAGACTCGAGTTTATTGGAGCGGATGAAATACGACATGAAGAAAAAGGCAATGTCATGATATTGAGGTAAAACCTCTATGTTGTTTCCTAAGAGACTAATTCTAATTGTACTTCTATCTTTTTATTCTGGAATAAAAGGCAATACGCCTCCAGCAAAACACCTATACCCTATCGTTTGGAAATGGATGAAGGGCAAAAGTGATAGTGTCTATTACTTTAATTTCAATACACATCCGGGTATCATCAACAACTTGCAAGATGCCTATCAAGTTAGAAGAGCCAGAGAATATTGGTACAATAAAAATTTAGACTCTTTTCATCTTGGTAGACATAACTGGTTAGGGGTCACAAATTTTGCAGGCAGGTTTCAGACATTAAAAGGTGTTTGGCGCTCTGGATTTGATATGGTAGAACAAACTTTAGGTGGATTTACAGTACATATACAACCAATCAACAGCGATACTATAGAATTTACCGTATTAGATATTAAATCTAGATGGTCGTTATTTCTACATTTACCATTTATTAAAAACAAACCTTATTCTTCGGTTGATTCTGAGAAAAGAAAGATGATGAATACACATTGGATCATCACTTGGCGTGAACCAGTTACAACTTATTTGTTTTATCAGAGGTTGTACAACATGCGTTTTCTTAGACGGTCATTTACTGGGCATAATTTTTGATACCTCTTAAATCAGATGACAACAATCAAAACCATCTTATGTCTAATCGTCGTATTAGGATTTAATACCATATCTGCTCAAGATAACTTTAATCTTGTAGCAATGGGCAATCAGGCCATGAATGAGGGCAGATACCGCGATGCACAAGAATTGTTTCAGGCAGCAATTGCTAAAGAACCTCAAAATGCCAATTTGTATACGTTATTGGGATTTTCAGTACACAAACAGAAGCAATTCAAAATGGCCGATTCCATTTATCAAATATCAATTGGCTTGGATTCTAACGCTAGTAAAGTATATTGGTATAAAGGACTCAACCATGTATCTTTAAAACAAGATAGTTTAGGTATCATCAATTACAAGCATTTTATTCGCTTAGAGAAAGCCAGGGGTGGAAGACTATTAGAGGCTTATAAAGCCATTGGCAATTGCTACGAACATATTTTATACAGAGAAGGTTTATATAGCTGGCAAATTGACGAAATGATCTACTATTATGAATTGCTAGAACAAGCTGACCCTAGCATGCCATATGTACCATTGATTAAAAGCTTCATAGAAAAAGTGAGGGCACAGCGACCAGCCAATCAAACTGGGAGATGGAAAATGGTTCCTTAGCTAAACTTATTCAAATAAAAAAAGGCGAGAATTTCTCGCCTTTTTTATTGATTGATATATCTTATTATCTTTCTCCTCTAGGGATAAAATTTCTAGGAGTTTGACCAGTATAAATTTGTCTTGGTCTACCAATTGGTTGGTTTTCGTTAACCATTTCTTGCCATTGTGCAATCCAACCTGGTAAACGACCAAGTGCAAACAACACAGTAAACATTTCAGTAGGGAAACCAATTGCTCTGTAAATGATTCCAGAATAGAAGTCAACGTTAGGATACAATTTTCTTTCTACGAAATATGGATCTGTCAAAGCAGCTTCTTCTAGTTTTTTAGCAATTTCTAGAACAGGGTCATTTATGCCTAAGCGGTTAAGAACATCATCACAAGTTTTCTTAATGATTTTCGCTCTTGGGTCAAAGTTTTTGTATACACGGTGACCGAAGCCCATCAATCTGAAAGGATCATTTTTGTCTTTTGCTTTATCAACCCATTTTTGAACGTTACCACCATCGGCTTTAATGGCTTCTAACATTTCAAGTACTTCTTGATTAGCACCGCCATGTAATGGTCCCCACAATGCAGCAACACCTGCTGCAATAGTTGCATACAAGTTAGCTTGAGAAGAACCTACCAAACGCACAGTACTAGCTGAACAGTTTTGTTCGTGGTCGGCGTGTAAGATCAACAATTTGTTCATAGCATCAACAACAACTGGATCAGGTTGGTAATCGCTATCGCTAACATGCTTGAATGTCATATTCAAGAAATTGCTCACGTAATCCATGTTATTGCTTGGGTATACTATTGGGTGACCTAAGCGTTTTTTATAGATCATTGCGCAAATGGTTGGCATTTTAGCCAATAAGCGCAATACAGTTCTGTTTTTAGATTCAGCACTTCTGTTTGGGTCTAAAGCTTTAGGGTAGTATGCAGACAATGAAGAAATCATTGCGATTAACTGACCCATCGGATGAGAACCAGTAGGGAAAGATTTGAAAATGTTTTGTAGATCTTCGTTTACCAGAGTGTGGTGACGGATAGAATCATCAAAGTTTTCAAATTGTTCTTTATTTGGTAATTCACCTTTAAGCAACAAATAAGCAACTTCAAGGAAATTGGCTTTTTCAGCCAAATCTTCGATAGAATACCCTCTATGTCTTAAAATACCCAATTCACCATCTAGAAAAGTGATATTACTTTTGGTTGCTCCGGTATTTTTATAACCGATATCAAGGGTTACATAACCAGTAGTATCTCTCAATTTAGAGATGTCTATGGCTTTTTCTCCCTCAGATCCTACAACTACTGGAAACTCATAAGAGTTACCTTCAAGGTTAATGGTACAATTTTGTGCTTTAATATCAGGCATTTTTCAAAAGAAATTAGAAAATGGAACTTTGTTTTTTTGTTGTTGCGAAGGTATTAAATTTAATACGAACAGACAAAGCAAAGTGAAAAAAAATTTGAGAATGGAATGCTCTAAAATAGGCTAAGTTAAAAATCCTATCTAATAAGGGTAACTGTACCAGAATAATCTCTGCTAATCCCTTCAATATCGGTGGTTTCAATCTTGTAGAAGTAATCTCCTTGCATACAAGTTTGGTTCTTGTAAGTACCGTCCCAGAATGTATTTATATCGTTAGACATATAAACTTTCTCACCGAACCTATTGAAAATTTCTATTTTAAAATTCTTAATACCAACCCCTACAACTTTAAAGACATTGTTTTCGTTAGGACCTTTTGAATCTGGAGAGAAGCCACTTGGAATAAACAATTGGTTGATGGGCGCAAAATAGAACATTTGAGTCAATGAATCTTTACAATCTCCTTTTCCGCTTGCTGAAACCAATTTAATAAAGAAAGTATCTCCTTTGTCTTCTACTTTAAAATTCAATTCGCGGTTATTACCCAACCATTCGTTGTTGATGTACCAGTTGACCGTATGTCCATGTTTGCATTCTGTCAAATCTTTGAGGTACAAGCGAGGGAATTCTTTTGACATTTTAACTGTTGGATTGGCTAACCATTTAACATCTGGTTTTGGCAAAACAGTTATCACTTCAGAAATAGCCATAGCCTCACAAGTGCTGTCATTAACCATTGTTTTAACCACATACTCTCCTGCTTTTAATACTGGATTAAAATCAAAGTTGTAATCAAAAATTTCATATGTACTATCGTTGATTAACCAGTATTGCTTTTCTAAGTTTTTAAAGGTTGTTTTAAAGTTGAAACTTGCAGGCTCACATACTGTAGTTGGATAGTTTTTTACGATTTCACCTACCTGACCATTTTTAACAATCGCCATTACCTCGACACTCACATTGCCACAAATGCCATTGGTTTGTAATGTATACACAAAATTAATAAATGGTTTAGAAACATCCGTTTGTTTAGGTGTATAATTGGTTTTTGCACTACCAGCCTGATCAAAGCTTCCATCGCCATCAGTATACCAATAACCACTTGCAGTAGTATTTGATTTAGCAGACAAACTCAATACATCTCCTACGCAAATTTTTGTTCTAGTTGGTTCTATGTATAACAATGGTAATTTTTCAACAGCAATATCTATACTTGCTTCAGAAATACAATCACTTAAGTTGCTGTATTGATACATTAATTTGGTGGTTTTCCCTGCCGCTTTATCAGCAAGGAAATCATTTCCAGAAACATTCTCACCTATCCAAGTGCCTCCCGCAGGTAATCCAATAAGTTTAAAAGGAGATTGACTTTCGCAAATTTTCAAATCGGTACCATGACCAAAACCTAGAGCTGTAGTGTCTTTAATTTGTATGGTGAAATATGCGCTGTTTAAACATTGAACTTTCTCGGTATATAACAACTCAATAGCATTTTTATCTGCTATATCCAATGTCAAACGGTTGTTTTTAACTAGGTCTGGTCGAGATATACTTTGCCAAATACCTGTTTTAGTACTTGGCAGATTGATTGGCTCGCTATTGATACAAATGGCATTGGGTACAACCACATTGATTGGATCTGGCTCTACAATATCAATGGTGAATGTATCAATATAATGACATAAGTTTTTATCTATTATTAAACTGTGAACAGTTTGTTTGTGACTGATTCTATTGATCAAATCTATTTCCCAATCAAAAGCATTCAACTGGTGAATATTAGAATTGGCATTGTTTGAGTTTAAGTCGATAGCAAATATTTTCGCTTTATCAACTTGTATGTTTTTAACTGGGGCAGGGAAAACTGAATTGAGGCAGAATGTATCATTGCTTACCTTGTAATTCAATACTGGGAATAAGTTGACATTGATATTGTCTTCAGACCAACATCCATTATCTTGAGTAACTCTAACGATAAACGACTTTGGCGCATTTGCCACATATTTATATGGCATTTGTTCTTTAACACCATTGATTAAAATATCAAATTTATCATAAGTGTTTAATATTTGAGGTTGCAAGTTAAAATCAGAGCCTTTACAAATGGTAACGTCGGCACCCATATTGATTTCAGGTTTAGTGAAATCTTTCACTATTATTGAATCTTTCTGATTCAATTCGCAATAAACTCCATTGGCAGGAAGGAAAGAGTTGATGTAGTATTTTCCTCCTTTTGGCAATTGTATAGAAACCTTTCTAGACTGTTGTTGGCGAATAATATTGTGTTTATCATCAAGAATGGTCCAATACAATGCAGTTGTTGGCATAGTAGAAGAAACAACTTCTAAAGTGCCACAATTTTTCATTGTCGTTGCAATTTTATGAATCCTAGATTTTAGTACATTGATCACAAATGTCTTTGAAGAAATTCCTCTTAAAGGACAATTGTTGTCTTTTGCCAAAACTGTAATATAATGTTTCCCAACTTTATTGATGGTGCTACCAGTACGCACGGTATAATAGAAGAACGGTGCACCATTCTTTGGCACTCTTGTTATAATAGTACCAGGTAATGTAGATATCACATCGGTGTATACTGTATCTCCTGGATTACCTAAAACTGGTAAATCATCGATATCCAAGTCAATTGTAAGCTCGTCGCCTTCGCAAACTTGGTACTCTAAAATTCTATTTTTTATTCTTGGTAAATTATTGTTTTGTGTGATAACATCAGAATAAATATCTCTTCTTGTTATACCAGCGGAGAAATATGTACCATCTGAGCGCTTCTTAAATTCTTCACATTCTACCACAATCACACCACTTTGGTTGTTTAAATTCGGAGTAAAAGCTAAATCTCCGGTAGTTTTTGATAAATAAAAACCTTCAACAGTTGTTCCATTGATGTTAGCTGCGCAAGGGAAACCTCCTGAGCAGTAAAAACTGAATGGATAATCGTAATCGTACCCTAATGTATATGATACGCTTACAGTTCTATTTCTTAATGCAGGCTTTAAAGAAAACACCAAAGAATCACCATCGGGATTGATAACCCCTAATGATTGATAATTGGATTGGTTAACTTGGTGAAGGAAAGTTGGAGAAGAGGTAAACTCAGTTGATGAGTTAGCAATACCTTCACAAAGGTTTAAAGAAGTATAGTTAAAGAAGTTTTGTTCGGTAAATTGATTGTTTAAATTGATGTTTCTAGCAGACATGCCAATAGATACATCTAATTTACATTGTCCATTGTTAATGGCTGAACTGAAATCGAAAGTACCTTCAAACGTATGCACTTCAAATCCGTAAGCAGAAGTAGAGTTTGGTCGGCACTTACTTACTTGATTAAAGCATACATTGCTTAAGTCTTGTATAGATACTCTAGATATTTCGACTGTTCCAATAGTTGTGTTGGCATATGAAGTTCCAATAGCACCTTTAATGATTAAATCTGGCACTTCGTTGCAACTGCTTGTATTATCGCCCCCACCTATATTGTTGAATTTACATTCGCGACAATCTCTGTATACTTTCAATGTAAACTTATAATTGTTGCCATTTAAGTGTTTGTAAAAAATTTCAGCACCAGAAATATGGGTTGCAAAACTCTCCCTTTGCGTTAGTAAACACAAAATCAGAACCAGTGTAGTTCTGAGCAAAATCTTGCAATATGTCAATTGAGCTGCCATTTATTTATATAAACCAACAAATTCTCATTTAGAGAATTTGTTGGTTATATCGAATGTTTATCTCAATAATGTTACTGTACCCTCGTACCTGTATTCTTCTCCATCGTAGGCTGTCACCTTAATGAACCAAGCATACACATCTTGTTGGGCATCTTCGCCTTTATAGGTACCATCCCATCCAGCGTATTTGTCATCAGTTTCCCAAAGCTTTTCACCCCATCTGTTGTACAATTCAATATGGAATGTTTTTTCTCCGTTAACAACTGCTTTGAATACGTTGTTGGTTTTCGGACCAGTTCTTTCTGGACTAAATGCTGTTGGTACGAATACTGTTACATCTGGTCCAATTTTTCTCAACTGACTGATGGTATCCCAACATGTGTAGTCTGTTCCTTTATAGTTATACGTATAAGTAGACGTTAAGTGAACATAATACTTATTGGTATCAGCAGTATAAGAGTGGATAGGATTATACAATGTGCTGGTATCGTCAACATCGTCTGTTCCGAAGTGCCACAAGTAGCTCATGTTACCTGGACTAGTCCATCTTACTTTGGTTTCGTTAAAGAACTTGAATTTAGGGAAGGCAACAGTAGTAAAGAAACCTGGATCACTGCTGTAACCTGCTTTTGGCTGAGGCAATACTTTGATGTATCCGATTGAATCTTTTTGTATTCTACACACTTGTGTATCTGCTATACCCCATTGGTTGTCTACTATTAAAGTAACGTCGTACCAAGTGCGTTTAGCTGTATCGTATTTTACGTTTTGTGGGTTGAAAGTAGTGCTCTTCAAAATTGTATCACCATTTCCGAACCACCAAGTATATCTCAATTTTGGAGATGCAAATGGTTTGTTTACCAAGGCTGTGAAGTTAACGATTGCAGGTTCACATTGGATTTCTGGATCTGCAATGAAGTTAAATTGAGGATAAGGCTCGATTATCAAATCTAAGTCGGCTGTTCTTGTAGGACACACACCTTCTTTAACAGTTGTTGCAGTTAATTTCACTTTACCATCCATACCTGCTACAGCAGTATCGTTTGTGCCATGGGTATATACTGTTTTTAGCGATGTTGAGTTAGCAAATGAACCGTCTCCATTGGTAGACCATCTCATATTTGCCGCCCAAGCTTTGTCGGCTTCTATATTAAATGGTATGCCTTCACACTGTTGATAGTTTGGAGGAGTAACCATTGTAATGGTAGGTTGTGATTGAACCAACAATGATTGAGAATCTGATGCCGAACATCCAGTGATTGGGTTGGTGTAAGCGAATTTCATCATATACTTACCTTCATACTGTTTGGTTTTCGGACTCATAGCTGGGTCGAATTGACGACCAGTTACACCCGGACCAGTCCATTTACCAACAGGACCAGCTGGAACTGTATTTTGTAAATCAAATGGAGCTGAACTAGAACAAACTGTGTCTGGAACATCGATTTGAATGATAGGTAATCCATTTACCAATATTTCTATACTGTCTGCTACTGGGCAACCTGAAGATACGTCTACCATTTTCAATAAGAACTGACCAGGACCATAACTTGGGTCAAATTGTTTGCCTGGTGACTTAATTGAGTTGTTGATTTTGTTAGCAACGTTAGAGTTACTCATGTCTCTAGAACCTCCGAACTCAACAGTTGACCAAACGCTGTTTACAAAACGTTTACCAGTGTTGCGGTCTTTAGCAAAGCTATCTAGAGTTAACAATGGGTCGTTGATACATTGTTTAGGCATTGAAGAGAACTGAATTTCAGGTAATCTAATTACTGTTACAGTTGCAGTATCGCAAGTTTGACAGTTAGAGATGGCATCTTTGAAACAGTATTCAATTTTATAGTCACCAGTTTTTTCGTTCTCACCTTCCACCCCAGGATCCATACCTGTAGTTACAGGGAAAGTAGGAAGTGGTGCAACGATTGCAGCTGGGTCAACACCAGAACCGGCAGGAACATCTAATACTCTGAAAGATTGGATTGCTCCAGTTCTCAATGTTGGTTTTACAATTAGGTTATCTAAAGTGATGATACCTGCACGTTGACAGAATACACCATCTTTTAATTCTACTATTGGGTTAGGATTTAATTTGATAGGTTTACATTCAGAGAAATAACATCCTTTGTAATCTTTGTATTCGTAACAAATGGTATCTCTTAAACCAGCTTGTGGTACTTGAGCATTAGTAACAAATTTAGGGAAATCATAAATATATGAGTTAACACCTACAGGACCACCAGTTACCCAACTTGGTTTTTTAAACTTTTGGTAGTATCTCAAATCTGCTTGGGTTTCAGTTTTGTCACCAGAAGATGCAACTGCAATAGCATTTTGAGTTAAGTTGATTGCACCGTCTGCATAGCAACGTGGTGGCAATCCTTTAAAGGCAAACGTAGGTAGGGCGTTTACAACTAAGTGGAAAGTATCTTTATCTTCACAGGTATGGTTGCGTTGAGTGATTTTTAAGTACATCTCATAATCGCGTTCAGCCATAGCCGTAATTTTTACTTTGAATGCTGAGTCATTTGATACTGTCGCACCATTGTTTAAGTCTTTCCAAACTACTTGTTTAGGATAACCAACTGGACTGCGCATACCTTTTACTTTTAAAGTATCTTGGATACAGATTTCTCTGTTAGGTTTCGCAATCGCAATGACAGTATCGTTAACAAACAACTCCATTGTATCGCTGGTGTTACAACCAAGATGATCTATAACCTTAGCAATGTATTTTCCAGCAATACTTGTAGTGATGGTTCTTGTGCTATCACCATTTGGTTGCCAGTAATATCTCATTGTATCATCGTTCTGTGCATCTAAAGTAACAGATTCGTAGGTACAAATTACTTGATCAGGACCGATATCTACTTTTGGATTTGGTTGATACAAAACGAAGATGGTATCACGGTCAACACATTTGTTTTTATCTGTTAATTGCAACAAGATATAAGTATTTTGTGTTGGTTTAACCAGAGTATATTTATCTAAAGTATCTTTTGGATCGAAAGTATTAACTGGCACTTCCCATCTGTATTTGTAAGCAGGAACACCATTAGCAATTTTAGGCTCTAAAGTCAAACTGTTGCCAGCACACACGAAAGTATCTTTACCGAATGCCAATTCAACATCTAGAACTGGAGGTATAATAACCGTATCAGTGTAAATGGTTGGGCAGTTGTACTGAGAGTTGTTAATGTAATGTTCTATAATGTATTTACCACCGCGTTTAAACTTGAAACTATCGTTTTGTTTGAACTTATCGTAGTAAGGAATACCACTGTTTGTACTATCACGGATGGTGAATTTATAGTTGTAATTTTTAGGATTTTGGTTCACAGAGTCAACTGGTAGCGCTTTGAATTTCAACCAACCGCAATCACCAAGTGTATACGTTCTGATACTACGAGCTTTAGGTTTAACAGTGATGTTGTAACCTCTATTTGCTGAAGATGGTCTAGGACAGTTGTCATCTTTAGCAGTAGCTGTGAAAGTATATGGATTTGGACGAGCGTCACCAATTTTAGTTTCCCAGCAGAATTGTGCTTCTTTTTCACGGGCTGTTGGGTCAACAATTGTAAATGTTGCTTGAGGGATACCGTAGTTCCAAGTTAGGGTTACAGTATCTAAACGGGTTTGTTTAGGCAAGAAAGGATCATCACCTGTTCCAATAGTGAAACAGATTTTATTACCTTCACAAATGGTGTATTTATTGGTTCCTTTGAAATAAGGAGGGTTGTTGTCAGGACATTGTTTAACAACGATCTGCATATCCCTTCTAGTGAAACCAATTTTTTGCCATGTTCTAGTTGAGTCTCTTCTCCATTCAGTAATTTGGATAACGATGATACCTACCTCATCACATTTGGTTGGAGTGAATACGATATCACCTGTTTCTCTATCGAAGTAGAAACCTCTTGGAGGTTTAGCGTTTGGCAATGCTCTACAGTTTACCACACCAGGGTTTGGCGGGCAATATGGAGTCATTGGAATTTGAGAGTTAAAGTTACCAGTATATGTTTCGTTGGATCCATTGGCATTCAATGGAGTTGATAAGTCATAAGACAAACTATCACCATCGATTACTTCTCTAACACCGTTGTTATAAGTAAATGGTTGGTTACAACAAACATAAGCTACAGGAGGGATTGACAACTGAGGAGATGTGTTACATTTGTTTCCGATTTTACAAATGTTAATCATCGCATCGGTGTAAAAGTTACCTGGAGAGATGGTTGTAATCGCACCATTACGGCAACATTGTTCAACTTTGATCATCACTTCGCAACATCCAGCGTCTTTAATCGCTTTGAATGGACTAGTGTTGAAATCAACAATTGCCTCGAATACGTGCTCTTCAATACCCTCGTTTGAAGGTGTATTTTGAGGACTACAAGGAGCGGTTCCACCTGTACATGTTGGTGTCAAATCATTGATAGCTGTTCTTGTGTAGTTCACAGATGTTGAATTGGTCCCATCTTTACAGAACACTTTAATGTCTGGACTGTTAAAAGGGATACCACGACAGTCCCTGTAGACTTTAATTACAAGTTTGTACTTTCCTGGTGATATACATTCATAAGCGATGTCACCACCCATCATGTGAGAGGCTCTCGCTTCCTGAAATCCCAGGAATACTGCTAGAATAATTAATATTTTGTAGAATCTATTCATATTACGTTGTTGCGTTGTTTCTAATGATTTAAAATGAACTTTGTGTACCATTTTGTGTTTAATGTTTCATATTCCAATAGATACATTCCTTCAGATAAATCTTCTGGTAATATAATGCTATTGTCAAAATTATCCAAATCTAATTTAACTATTTCTCTTCCATCTAAACCAATAACTCGTATATTGGTAGGGCTTTCAAGGGCTAATCTTATCACCATTTTTTCCCCCGCTTTTACTGGATTAGGATAAAGCTCCAAATTTTGAGTATTGTTTCGACGAATATTGTCTGTTTTTAGGAGATTTTTAGTACTTAATACTTGCTTAAACTTTAAACAAGAATTGCTTATTTGTTTAATATCAAAGTTATTTTCTTCAACATAAAAATACAGCACATCGTAATAAATGCCTGCACCAGATGCAAGATTTATTGAATCGAAATTCATGATGCCGAATCTTTTGCCTGGCTGATAACTCTCGTTGTCACTCCACATAATGTTTCCATGTGAAGCATCTGTGTTATACGGATAAACGAATTGTGCATCTGTTCCGCTAGCATCTACCCCATTGCCTCCATACACCAATCTTTTTCCGTTCTTCCAATAGCCATTCATCAATCTAACATAATGTGAATCAATTACTGGCAATCCGTTTACCGGATCAGCCGAGTTCTCGAAATACATAGTTGAAGATAATTGTCTATTCAAAGCCATACAACCCATAGACACCAACTTATTAGAATACGTTGCTTCACTTGTGTCGTTTATTGCAAATAAAATTTTATTCCCCACATCGGTACCCAAATATTCGTTGTCAAAAACTCCTATTCCGAAGTTCATAACCGTTGAAAATCTGAAATTTGTATAATTTCTTGGCGAACGGTTGAACACAGAATACCTCACCATAAAACAGTTTTTAAGTGCAGAATCTTTTTCTCCAAATCCCATAATTGAAGTGTGCAATTCAACTCCAAGTGGCTGAGCTTTGCTTACTAAATGGGTATTTGCTCTATCATTTGATATACTTAACAAATTTGAACTCGTCTGTAAATAGGGATAATCTCCATTGCTGGGATTGTATTTCATGTCGTTGACTTCGTTGTCAACAAAAGCTGCGAGGATATTGGCATATCCTGATTGTCCATTACCTGGCCAGTTAACCAACTCGGATGCTGCTGAATAGCCATTGTTCTTATAATTTGAAACATGGTAATCTACCATTGACTGATTGACATACCACACTTTCCTCCATGAATTTGAGTCGGAAGCAATTTCGTTGCTGGTTTGCAATGGACCAGCCCAAAGGTCGGACGTTTTTCCAACAACATTATGAGCAGCCACTCTTATTACACCGTTGGCATCGATTGCTGACATCCAAACGCCAGCTTGGTCTAGCAACGACAAACCCCCAATTGTTCTTATTGCAGGTGTTGATGCGCTATCAACAAGCAAACCTGCACTGTTCATGCGAACAAGCAGGTTGTTGTTTCTCAAGTTGTCAACCGCTTTTTGAGCAGTGCAATCGAGAACGATAATAGACAACAATATCAGCAAATGATTTCTCAAAACAATGAGTATCTTAATCCAATTGAAGTGGTGTAATTCAATACTCTTTCAGTTCTGGCAAAACCAGTTCTATTGGCATTCAAGCGCATGTAACTCACACCTGGTTCTGCAATCAATTTAAACTTCGGACTTAACTGATACGCTGCCATGAAACTCAATCCAGCTCCTATATTTAAGAACTTTGATTGAGTTGTGTAATTAGCAGTTTGTGCTTCAGTTAGTTGAGTATTAACAGTAGAATGGGTGATTGCATTTATATCGGCAGAAGCGTTGATAGCAAAATCAAATTTCTTGATACCGAAATTATAGGCTAGTCCAATTGGCATTCTGAACACTGAATATGTGTTCTTGAAATTCAAATCTTTAGACTTGTTTTGAAGTTCTGTTGCAGTATCATATTTAACAACAGTTATAACACCTTTAAGTGGGTCGTTGATATAGGTAATTCTTTTATGAATGACTTCAGCTTGTTCTTGGTATTTGAATGTACCATTGTAATTGGTATTTAAGTTTAATAAATTTATACCAGCAAATACTGTAAACTTACCAAAAACGGGTGTAGACACTCTTATGCCAAATTGTTGGTTAAGGCTATTTCTATTCATAGAACTGAAATCGAAACTTTCATCTTTCGCATGAGCAACTTTAGTATAAGTAGGGCTGTAAAGAACATCTACAAATAAAGGATATGAATGATTGCCTTTAAGCGCTAGACCATTCTTACTTTTTTCAACCATAGAAGCAGCTTCAAAATCGAAATTATAATTCAATTTTTGCACATTTGAAGTTGAGGAATATCTCAAACCTTCGTTAGCTAAAATCGCAGGATCAACAGACTCGTAAACAAACAAATGGCTATTGCCGTTGTGAACTGCATGATCAATGATTGGTCTGTTAGGAGCGTCAACATTGAAATACGCATTAACGTCAGCATTTTCACCATTCCATTTAGAAGGCTTATCGAATTTTCTATTAGCAGTAGGTTTAACAAAAGTGTTTTTAACAGCATTCACATTATCCGCTTTAGCCATTTGATGTTGTGATGTTGATGTATGCTTTTTATTGTTTTGATTAGAAGCTGCATTGTTATTAGCCTTAATATTAGGCTTAATGGCAGTTAAATCTTCACTATTTGCACCATTGCTTTCATTACTTGCAAGATTTTCGGCATTAGCATTACCATTTTTATTTGCATTAGCATTGGCAACGTTATTATCCGATTGATTTGGTGATTGAGATTGGGTATTTTGAGAAGCTATTTGAGTTGTGCTTTTAGACTCATCGGCATTGAAGTACCATATACCAGCAGTAACGGCTACTACAGCAGCCATTATGAAGAATTTAGTATATCCTAGGCCTAAGAAAGGTCTGGCATTAGCTGCGCGTGCCTCAAAAATTGCATCTAGCAGACCGTCACTCGGATTGACTTCCGTTTGACTTAATTTTTCTCTAATCTGCTTTTCAAAAGAGTTTTGCGTCATAAATTAATTTTTTCTAATTTAATTATCTGTTGTTGTAAATATTTTTTCGCCTTAGCGTATTGACTTCTGGAACTAGCCTCTTCAATACCTAGGTTATCTGCTATTTCTTTGTGACTGAGGCCTTCGATTGCGTACATGTTAAAAACATATCTGTAACCTTGGGGCATCTGGGCTATCAGTTTAAGGATATCCTGCTCAGACATTCTATCGATGATATTCTTGTCATGGTGTAGGAATTCGTCATTTTCCTGACCAAGTTCTTCGAATTTTACTTTATTGGAGCGTATTTTATTTATGGCATTGTTTACCATAATTCTACGCACCCAACCTTCCAAAGAACCTTCCATCTTGAATTTACCGATGTTATCGAACACTTTTATAAAACCTTCTTGCAACATATCCTCTGCTTCCATTCTATTTCCCGCATATCGCATGCATACAGCCATCATCTTCCCTGAGAAACGTTTATAAAGTTCCCTTTGGCAATCTCTGTCTTCTTTCAGACAGCCTTTTACTAGGTCTTCTTCTCTCATTTGACGCTGTATATTGTTCCACAATGTGTTCAATTTCACTTAAGACACAAAAAAACTGGTCTTCGTGGTATGAGTCACAAAAAAAATTTTAAATATTCTAAAAACTTGTTGATAAGCTTCAAATTTAGTGATTAAAATTCTCTTATTCTACAATTAATATTGCACTATGGCTTATGCCCTCCAAATCCCTTGTATAACCTTGCATTATTTTCCAGATACTTTGGAAAACATCAAAAAATTGTGCTCAAGCGCAGGTTATCAGGCTAGTATTAACGAAAATGCCACGTGTTGCGGACTGCCTTATTTTGAAAAAGGAGAATTAAAATCTGCAAAAACCATTGGTGAATATAACTTAAAAGTGTATGGCTCTGATGCCATCATCTCTATCAGTCCGAAATGCCATAAAACCTTCACTGAACATTATCCTAACATATTCAACAATACGGTTTCTCACAACGATGCAATGCATTTAGCAAAGCACATCATTAACCTTGAAACCATTATTAGTAAAATCAATACTGATAAATTTAAATCTGTACAAGGAAAATACTTTTATGTTAGGGAGTGTTGCAGAACTGAAGCTTTGGATCCAGAAACGATTGGATTTTCTAATATAGAATGGATGTACAGTCCGCTTAGCGCAACATGCTGTGGTGCTGGAACTTCATTTCCTGTCAGTCAACCAGAACTTGCTAAAAATATGGCAATGGCTTTAATTGAGGCCTTTAAAGCATCTGGCGCTGATGCTATGGTTTTTGAAGATGATGTTTGTAGAAAACATGTCCAAAATGTTATAGGATCAGACAACATCACGACTTACCACATTATAGATATTATAGCAAAAGCATTATGAGTCAAAACGAATACCATCTCATTAGTCGTTCAGATCTTGCCCAATTTACCAATTCTGTATTCAAGGCAATTGGATGTTCTGACACAGATGCGGCTCTTTCAACAGATGTATTAATTAAAGCCGATTTAAGGGGTATAGATTCTCATGGCGTTGCAAGATTGAGCGGTTATATCCGACTTTTTGAAAAAGGCAGAGTCAATCCCAAACCCAATATCACCATTGCTAGAGAGAAACATTCTGTTTTAACACTTGATGGTGATAGTGGCTTAGGACTAGTAACTGCGCCAAGAGCCATGGAAATGATTTTAAATAAAACTGAAAAGTATGGCAGTTCATTTGCCACTGTTGGCAACAGCAATCACTTTGGCATAGCAGCCTACCATGCAATGATGGCTTTAGAGAAGGACTACATTGGCATGGCCATGACCAACGCTTCTCCACTTGTAGCTCCAACATTCAGCAAAGAGCGCATGTTGGGCACCAATCCAATTTGTTATGCTATTCCAGCAGGAGAAGAAGATGCTTTTGTTTTAGACACTGCAACCAGTGCAGCGGCTAATGGCAAACTTGAAATTGCTGAGCGAAAGAATAAACCATTGCCTCAAGGTTGGTTAGAAAATAAAGAAGGCTTAAGTACGACAGATCCAAAAGACCTTAAAGGTGGTGGTTATTTATTGCCTTTAGGAAGCGACATTGATCATGGTTCTCACAAAGGCTATGGATTAGGCGCTGTAGTAGACATTCTTAGCGGCGTTTTATCGGGTGCTAATTTCGGACCATGGGTGCCACCTTTTGTGGCATTCTTACCAGTATTACCAGATTTGCCAGGAAAAGGTATTGGTCATTTTTTAGGAGCTATGGATGTCGATGGATTCATAGAAACATCGGAATTCAAAAAACGCATGGACCAATGGATTAGACGCTTCAAACAAGCAACACCTATCCATCCTGAACAGCCAGTTATCATACATGGTGCACCAGAATTACAGTTAAGCAAAGAGAGAGCCATCAATGGCATTCCAATTATAGACAAGGTAGGCAGTGATTTGAAAACACTGGCTATAGCATACCACTTAGAACATCCATTTTAAATCAAATGAAAAACTTTATAACCCCAATCGCACTTGCAACGGCACTATTGTTCAGCCAATGCGGTCAGCAATCTAAAAAGACAGATACTGGGAACAACTACCCATCAAAACCTGTTTTTAAGTTGTATGACGACCCTAACAGATTTGCAGATATTGAAATTTTGAGATACGATGTCCCTGGTTTCGAAAATCTGTCTTTGAATCAAAAATTATTGGTGTACTATCTTAGCGAAGCAGCCTTATGCGGCCGTGATATGATATACGACCAAAACAACAAATACAATTTGAGGTTGAGAAAGACTTTAGAAGAATTGTATGTGAATTACAAAGGTGATAGAAAGTCGGATGAGTTTAAATACTTTGAAGTCTATCTAAAAAGATTTTGGATGAGCAATGGTATTCACCATCATTACGCAGAGAATAAAATCATGCCTGAGTTTTCATCAGACTTTTTAATGAAGATGATGGCTGAATCTCCAAAAGCAGCATTGCCATTGATGGACAACAAAGACACTGCAGGATTTAAAAAATGGTTGATTGACATCGTCTTCAATCCTGAATTTGAAGCCAAACGTGTCAACAAAGCAGAAGGAATTGACCAAATAAAAATGTCTGCAAACAACTTTTATGAAGGATTAACCCAAACAGAAGTAGAAGGGTATTACAAACCAAAGAAACAAAGAGATACCGTTGAGCCATTAAGCTGGGGTTTAAACTCTAAGCTAACAAGAGAAAACGGTGCTATTGTTGAGAAAACTTGGAAAGTTGGAGGCATGTATGGTGCATCAATTTCTAAAATAGTTGAGTGGTTAAATAAAGCTGTTGCTATAGCAGAAACACCAGAACAAAAGCACTCTCTAGAATTGTTGATCAACTTTTATAACAGTGGAGAATTGAAGGCATGGGACACATACAACATCGCTTGGGTTAAAGATGTAAAAAGCAGTATTGATTTCATCAATGGATTTATAGAAGTGTATCACGATGCTATTGGCATGAGGGCTAATTATGAATCAGCCGTTGAAATAAACGATGCTGAAGCTTCAAAAAGAATGGCAATTATTGCTGCCAATGCACAATGGTTTGAAGACAATTCTCCAATAGAAAAAGCGCACAAAAAATCGAAAGTTACTGGTATTACTTACAAAGTTGTAAATGTTGCTATGGAAGCTGGCGATTTATCACCATCAACTGCAATCGGAATCAACTTACCGAATGCTGAATGGATTAGAGAGGTGCACGGTTCTAAATCCGTTAGTTTAGGCAATATTGTAGATGCATACAACAAAGCCAATTCAGGTGGTATGCTTGCTGAATTTTGTTGGGACACAATTCAAGTTAACCGTTCTAAAACATATGGTCAACTTGCAGCTAAATTGCATACAGCTCTTCATGAAGTAATTGGTCATGCCAGCGGACAAATGAACAAAGGCGTTACTAAAGACAATTTAGGCGCTTATGGTTCTACGCTTGAAGAAGCCAGAGCCGATTTGGTTGCATTGTATTATTTGATGGATAAAAAATTGATAGACATCGGCATCATTCCAAGTTTAGAAGTAGGCATGGCAGAATACGATGACTATATCAGAAATGGCTTAATGGTTCAATTGAGAAGATTACAACCAGGTGAAAATTTGGAAGAAGACCATATGAGAAATCGCCAATTGGTTGCATCTTGGGTATACGAAATGGGCAAAAAGGACAATGTCATTGAGAAAAAAATCAGCAATGGTAAAACCTATTTTGTCATCAACGATTATGAAAAACTAAGGGTATTATTTGGTCAATTATTGAATAAAATACAAGCCATAAAATCAACTGGAAACTTTGAAGAAGGTAAGAAATTGGTTGAGTCATATGGTGTAAAAGTTGACAAAAACATACATACAGAAGTTTTAAAAAGAACAAAAGTATTAGACATTGCTGCTTATCGTGGTTTCATTCAGCCAAGATATACGCCTGTAATGGAAAACGGCGTTATTGTTGACATTAAGGTTGATTATGAAGAATCATTCATCGACCAAATGTTGAGATATAGCAAGACATATAGTTACTTACCATTCAAAAATTAATTTGTTTTTTTTAAAATTAATGATAGTTTTGAATGTATCAAATAAATTAATAGAATGAAAGTTTTAAATCAAATTGGAAGTTTAATGGCAATTTTCGGATTACTTGCCACAGCATTAGGATTTTTTGACATGGTTCCATCTTTACTACAATGGATATACAATTAGGGTGAAGGTGCTGCATGGGGCATTAAAATTGGTTTGATTGTGGTTGGTGGAATTTTATTCCTATTTAGTCGCAACAAACTAGCAAATGTAGAATTAGCCAGCAGCGATGACGATGCCATCGTTGATGAGAATAAATAACATCATTTAAACAAAAAAAAGCTCGGTATAATACCGAGCTTTTTTTTTGTTTTTAACTTCCAATTGATCTGAATTTGATCAATTGGTCATAACAATATCTTCTATTTACTTATTACAATTTTCTGAGAAAACTGAGTATCTGCGGCAGTTAGCTTACAAGTATACAATCCAGCTGAATAGTCAGAAATATTCAACTTGATTGACGAGTTTTCCATCATCACTTTCTTATTCAGAACACATTTACCATTGATGTCAAACAACTCAATTTGCACTTGTTCTGTCAAACCCACTTTAGATTCTATCCTAATTTCATTGCTTGCTGGATTTGGATAAATTTGAAAAGGTTGATTGATACTACCGTGATCAATGCTCAAATTTTTGTCTTTCATGGCAAACACATAGTCACCTTTTTTAGCATTTTTAATTAATACAGTTCCTTGCTTGTTGTTTTTATTCCCATAAGTAAACGTCATATCCGTCCACTCCCTCCAGTGGTCGCCCGGAAAGGCTCTATACAATACAGTTAAACTGTCTTCTGTTTTAAAAATCAATGTATGGTCCAAATAATTGATATCTCCACCTGTTGCACCTACTCTACCATCATACGTTAATTCTAAATCGAATGCGAATGCATCTTTCCAGATACCATCAATAGAGACATATCTATAATTACTCATATAAGGATAAGTGGTAATGTATTTTTCTGGTCCTACCCAATGGTGCTCGAATCTTAAGAAAGCTGTATCGCTGGTTTTGGCTGTAATTGAACCAAAGCCGAAATCCAATGTTTTCTTGCCAACACTATTGAAGACATAATTTTTATCAGTGATGGCATCGTTTAATTTTTGGTTGTAATCTATACAAACCATAATGGGTTTAAATGGCAAAGTTACAGAATGGGTTTCTTCTTCTGCGTTTACAACTATAGTACGTTTTTCGAATGTACTTTTGTCTTTAAAGAAAAATACCTCTACAGGTAAATTTTTATAAACACCACTTTTGAATCTAGGTTTTTGAAGCGTGTTAAACGTTAAATTAAACGGACCAGAACCTGAATGAATTTGTTTTTGAATGATGATGTGCGGGAATCCTACATTGAACACAAAATCTTCAAAAAACTGCTGAACTTTTGCGCCACCCACTTCAGCAAATACAGCTTGCATATCAGCAGATGTAGCATTTTTTAATTTGTATCGACTTAAATACAATTTACACGCTGCAAAAAAGGCTGAATCACCCATAACACCTCTCAAACTGTGAATAGTGCTTGCCCCTTTTTTGTAAACATGTCTACCGTAAGTAATGGTTTCTGGGATGTTGATCAAAGGGTAAATGCCTCCATCTGTAATGTGAGCGTATCTAAGAACAGAATAATTGTCATTATACACATCAACTTTTGCTGCGCTATCTCCATACAATTTTTCTATGAACAGAAATTCACAATAGCTTGCCCATCCCTCATTCAACCACATATCGCCAGCATCTTTACAGGTCACCAAATCGCCCCACCAATGATGAGACAATTCATGGGCCATAGTTCTTTGATATAGATCAGAAACACTAAAAGAAGCTGGATATGTAATATTTCCAGCATGTTCCATAGCTCCAGCATTAAAAGGTACAAAGTTATATCCTACTTTAGAATATGGTTGTGGACCGAACGCTTCTTCAAAAAACTGAATGGCTTTGGGTAAATTTCTAAAGGCAAGTTTTGTTGCTGCAGTATCTTTTTCCAAACCAAATAGTTCTACGGGGAATGCATTAGAAATTCCATTGTAATTGGATTGCATAACATAGAACTTGCTAACAGACACAGAGGCTAGATAAGCACTCATTGGTACAGTTTCTTTGTAATGCCATACCTTTGAGGTGCCTTTGTTGTTGACATCTATTAACAATCCGTTGCATGCGGCGCGGTACAATGGGTCGGTCTCAACATACATTTCATATTGCGATTTCATATCAAACTCATCGACACAAGGCATCCAAGCTCTGCCAAAAGAATGAGGATATACAGCAAATCCAACACCCAAATTGAATGCGTAATCTCCAGTAAAATAAAACCCACCCCAACCGCTAGGGTCTTGTGCCGGTGTACCGTGATAAAAGATATTTAAAACAACAGTGTCATTGACCTGATAAGTCTGTCCAAGCTGAATATTGAGAGATTCATTGATTGTCGAAAATGTCAACTTACTTGACTTATTAAAAACTGAATCAGTGGTTAATTGCTTTAAGTCGAGACGTACAAAATTGGTAGCGATTTTAAATTGAATGGTTAGTTTAACATTGCCAGCAATGGTTTTAGAAGCAATATTTCGCATATCCAAGTGAATTTCAGAATGATGAATATTCATTGAGTCAACGCGTTTGGCTTGAGCATTCAAAAAGAATGACAAACCTAGAATTAAAACGAGTAAGTGCCTGATTTTCATATATGCTTTGGAAAATTCAAATTTAATAGTAATTTTACAGAATAAATATCAAATATGAGAAAAATTCTACTAATTCTTTTTATAGCATTTTCCATTCAAATAAAAGCCCAAATTACCATTACTCAGGCCCACATGCCATCAATCAACGATACGATTAGGTATAGCTCTGCTACAGGTACTGGTTTTAATTTCAGACAAACTGGGGCAAATTACAATTGGAACTATTCTGCACTTGGAATTACTGGTCAAGGTTTGTACAAATACGAAGCTGTAACTTCAACACCATATTCTGTTTTATTGTTGTCTAAGTTACCAATTGGGGCGATAGGTTACAAGGTAGCAGATAGTGTTGGTACTGGTCAAATGGCTTTAAAAAATTTGTACAATTTTTTTGAGAAAAAATCCAATGTTTGGAGAGCTGTAGGCACCGGATTTACAATGGCGGCCTTACCAATACCAAGTGGAGGGATTTACAGCGACTTTGATGAAATTTACACCTTACCACTGAATTACAATGACAGTGATTTTAGCACCTTTCAAGTCACTACGCCATTAGGAAATCAATTTGTACAACTTGGCACATACAAACAAAAAGGTACGAGATCAAACAAAGTAGAAGGTTGGGGTACTATAACAACACCATATGGCAACAACATCAGTTGCATAAAAATTCGCTCAATTGTTACTGAAGTAGATTCAGTTAAAATTTCTACACCAGCCATTAATATTGGCTTTCCTGCTGATAGAGTTGAGTACAGATGGTTGAGTACTACCGAAAAAATTCCGGTATTAGAAGTTATTGGCACAGATATAGGCGGTACATTTACGCCAAATCAGATAAGATATAGGGATGTATTTAGAAATCCGGGGCAATCGCCATTAGGACCAAGAGTAGATTTTGATGCAGATAAATATGCAGGCAAAGCTGGAAAAGACACATTTTATTTTATCAATCAAACCAGACCTAATATTGGTAACACATATCTTTGGAGTTTCAATCCAAACAAAGGCATTAGATACGTTGAAGGTACAAGTGCAACATCTAGTACCCCTATTGTTGTATTTGACAGTGCTGGCGTATATTCTGTTACACTTAAAGGCACAAATCTAGGTGGCAGTAGAGATACAACGGCTACCAATATGATAACGATAAGCAGAGATGGCAACAACCAAAGTATTGCCGCTATTAATAACTATGGCATCAACATATACCCAAATCCAGTAAAGCAGAACATCTATTTAAACGACCCATCATTGATGTATGCGAAAGCATGTATTTTTGATTTTAATGGTAAATTGATATCTGAACAGTACATTGCAGATGATTTAAGCATCTCTTGTAATGGATTGAGCAAGGGTAATTACATATTGATGATCAAATCATTTGACAGTTTCCTACACACAACATTCATAAAAGAGTAACAATGAAAAAACAGCTATTAATTTTAAGCCTGTTTTGTGCTTTTGCAGCAAAGGCTCAAAACATCAAAGATTCTTCCATTTTAGTAAGTGCTTCAGTCAACACTAATAACGGAGAAATCACTTTAAACTGGACAACTACGGATGCAACTGGATTTCAAATCAGCAGAAAAGCATTGAGTTCTAGCAATTGGGATGCTCCAGTAACCGTTGCAGGAACAGCAACATCTTATGTTGACAAAACAGCTACCAAAGGAGAAATATACGAATACCGAATTTTTAAAGTAAAAGGCAATGCTCTCAGAGCGGTTAGTTTTGTGGCTTCTGGTGTAGACATCCCTTTGAGAAATTACAAACGCAACATTCTTATTTTAGTAGATTCTAGCACATATAATGGCATAGATAGTAATGCTTGGATTACTTTGAAAAATGATTACTATATGGACGGATATGGTGTTGACTTAAAACTCATTTCTGAGTATTCGAAGCCACCAGCAATAAAATCTGTTATTAGTGCATGGTACAACATCAATAGCTCTTTAAACAACCAGTGTTTGTTGATTGGTAGAGTACCTGTGGCATATTCAGGTTCTATGTTAGCTGCAACCATAGATTTACCACCAGATGCACATCCTGATCACGGTGGAGCATGGCCAACAGATTTATATTATGCCGAAATGAATGCCAACTGGACAGATGTCAATACCATGACGACTAATGTTACTAGAGCAGCCAATAAGAACGTTCCGGGTGATGGCAAATTTGACCCACATTTCTTACCAGATGATATCGACATTCAAATTGGCAGAGTTGATTTCAGAGACTTACCATCACAAGCTCAAGGAGACATTAAAATGGTAGAAAACTATTTAAGAAAACTGCACAACTTTAAATCTGGAATGGTTAAAGTAGCAAACAAAGCCTTTATATCTGATAACTTTGGTTACTTAGGTGGTGAAATGCCTATGAGAAGTGGTTGGAACAATCTATCATCAATAGTTGGAAAAAACAACATTACAAGTGCAGGAAATTACTTTGATTCAACAAAAAGAAACACTTATTTAATCTCTGATGTAATGGGTGGAGGAAGCTTCACTACTTGTGGTGGCGTTGGCAGTTCATCTCAATTCAAAGACAGCATTCTTTCTGTATTTAACATTCAATTTGGCAGTTATTTCGGAGATTGGAATACTACAGATAACTTTTTAAGAAGTTGTCTTGCCAGCAAAGGATTGACATTGACCAATGTTTGGGCACACCGTCCACATTGGTATTTCCACCAAATGGCAATGGGTTTGCAGGTTGGGCATTCAGTGATAACATCTCAAAACAATTTGACAGATTTCAATTTAACTTCAGGATACATTGGTAGCTTTAGCGGCACCTATTTGGATAGAAGAATTAGCATGAATCTTTTGGGTGATCCTAGTTTGAGATTGCATTATCTTGAGATGCCATCCAACTTAAATGCCACAAAAGTCAATGGCAATAGCGATGTTACATTAACTTGGACAGCTTCAAATGAACCTGGAATTTTGGGATACAACATTTATAGAACCAATAAAAAAGGCAATGTGTATTACGCTATTAACACCACACCAGTTACAGCTTTAACATACACAGACACGGATCCATATCAAGGCACAAATTACTATGTTGTGAAAGCTGTGAAGATGGAGACTGGAAATTGCGGAACCTATATGAACAGCAGTTTAGGCGTTATGGTAGAAGTTGCAAATGTCAATGGAACCAATACGTACATTCCAGAAATTTCTGTTAAACAACTAAGCATCTATCCAAACCCAAGCAACGATGTATTGCATATTGAAGGGGACGCCAATGCTGATATCACTATTTACGACATCAATGGCAAAGTGGTATTCAGTGCACATAGTATAGAGGGCATTGAGACCATTCAAGTAAATGAGTGGAGCAAAGGCTTATACATAGTAACATATAAGCATGGTGACAAAATGGAAACTGAAAAACTAGTTATTCAATAAAAGTATTTATTTTTGCAGGCTATCAAACTTTATGATATTAAAAGGAAAAAAAGGAATCATTTTCGGCGCATTAGACTCTAAGTCAATCGCTTGGAAAGTAGCGGAGCTGGCACATGCCGAAGGCGCCGAGTTCATTCTAACCAATGCTCCAATAGCATTAAGAATGGGAACTATCAACGAATTAGCATCTAAAACCAATTCAGAAGTGATAGGTTGTGATGTCAGTTTAGATGAGGATGTTAACAAACTAATAGATGCTGCTATTGCAAAATTTGGCAAATTAGATTTTGTATTACACAGTATAGGCATGAGTTTAAATGTTAGAAAGAAAAATCCTTACAACGATTTGAACTACGAATTCATGCACAAGACATTTGACATATCTGCGATTTCATTTCACAGATTGATGCAAACCTTGATGAAGAAAGATGCCATGAACGAATGGGGCAGTATCGTTGCATTAACTTATATTGCTGCACAAAGGGTATTCCCTGATTACAATGAGATGGCAGAAGCTAAATCTTTGTTAGAGAGCTTTGCAAGAAGCTTTGGTTACCATTTTGGAAAAGCTAAGAAAGTTAGGGTAAACACCATTTCACAAAGTCCAACTATGACAACTGCTGGCAGTGGTGTAGGTGGATTTGATGCTTTCTTCACTTATGCAGACAAAATGAGTCCGCTTGGCAATGCGAGTGCAGAAGACTGTGCAAAATATGTGGTATCACTGTTTAGTGATTACACCAGATATGTGACGATGCAAAATCTATTTCATGATGGAGGATTTAGTTACACTGGAATCAGTGGCGACATTATGGAGATGGTTGGCAGAGCAGGTGCAGCCGAGTCTGGCAACTAATTATATTAAAGAAATATTAAATGCCTCGGATAACACCGGGGCATTTTTGTTATACAACGTTTATCCGATAAAACTAGAATTTTGTCCTTTTTTCATCAACTTACCCAACCCTTTTTTCGAGGGGTACGTCATTTGCATTAAGAACCAACAGAAAAAGTTCGATGTCATTAACACCGGAAATATCGCTTCAAGTTGAAAACAACAAGCAACAAGCCATCATCAGAGAGCCGGATCTCGTGATGTTGATTGATGCCTGTATTGCAAACGACCGGTCGGCACAAGCCAACTTGTACAAGCGTTATTACGGTAAGATGATGTCACTGTGTTTGAGATATGTCAAACAACGCGACGATGCCATGTCGATTTTGAATTTGGCTTTTTTAAAAGTGTTTAAAAGTCTAAAAACATTTGAATACAATGGCTCGTTTGATGGCTGGGTTCACAGAATAGTTTACTATAGTATCATCGATCAATTAAGAGTTAACATGAAAGAGATGAAAACCAGTGAAATCAGTGAAGTTTCTGAGGTATCAAGTCTTGATGCATCAGGTCTCGAAAATCTCTATGTCGAGGATTTGTACAGATTACTTGACGAGCTTCCAGATAGCACTAGAATCGTCTTTAACATGCATGCCTTAGAAGGCTACAAACACGAAGAGATCGCTGAACAATTAGGTATTTCTGTAGGCACCAGCAAATGGCATGTCAACAATGCAAGAACCATTTTAAAAACCCTCATCCTTAAAACCATTCAAAAGTCATGAAAGAACAACACATTTTACCAGAAGATTTGTTCAGAGATGGTTTCAAGAACCACGAGGAAACATTTGATCCAGCCGCTTGGGAACAAATGGAAAAACTTCTCGACAAAGAGGACGATTTAAAACCTATACTGTTAGTTACTGACGACAAGGGCAAAAAAATCAAACGTTTAATCTTTTTAATATTAGGAATTATGAGCATAATAAGCATACTAACCATTTTCAGTACGTTAATGGTTAACACCGACAACCATACCAACCACAACAGTGGTACAAATGATAAATCTTCTTCTACAGTTATTGTAGAAAAAGTTACAGAAAACGAACACAACCAAACCGTAGTTGATATACCAGCTAAAGGTTCTACAAATGCTGTAAAATCTGCAGTTTCTTCTACTAAAGCAGTAAAGTCAAAGCTGGTTTCAACATCATCTGGATCATCAAAACTAGATGCAACTGCTGGTAAAACCGAACCAAGTTCAAGCGAGTCAGGCAACACCAATGGGTCTGTTGTCGATGAAACACCATTAGACACGTTTAAAACTGTCATCAACAACAACAAAGTGTATAAGGTATTGGTGCGCAAAACTTGGATTCCTGAAGAATACGAATGGGTAGAAGATGTATCTAACAAGACCATCTCAGATGCTTTTATTGGATTCCATTTTACTGCTCAAAAGCCTAGAGCTACAGATACTATGTCAGCAGGTTTCAACTTTCAAATCATGTCAGGAAACAGATTGAATGATAAACATTGGGGCTTGTATGGTGGTTTCGACTGGGGTATGCAATTTTATGGAAAAAGTAAAAAGACCAACGTCGCCTTAAACAATACCCGTCAGGACAGTGGATTTAGTGTTTTAAGAAGTCGTTCTATGGATTTTCTTGGAAGAGTCCATCTCGAATATTCAAAATTTGCTATCGTTCCTTATTTGAATGTTATGGCCGGTCCGCGTATCTATTACGCCAACCAACATGTAGCATCTTATGTACCATTGGAGAACACTGAAAGCAGTACAACCAACAACGCTCACACATCTGTTTCTATGATGTATGGTTTGGGCGCTGGACTTAGATTCAGAGTTAGTCCAGTAGTTAGCTTAGACCTCAGATACGAATGGATGAATGGCACAAAAGTAAAGCAAGTTGACTTAAACAAAACCACGTTTAATGGTCTCAACTACGACTTAAAATACAAAGAAGGTCAGCCAAAATTAGAGCAATTCAAATTGGGCATATTGATCAATCTATCAGAAAGAGACTACGACAAGAAATTGGTTAAAGAAGGCTACTACAAAGAAACCATCATTGATAGTTTACAGGTAGACCCAAAAGACAGCAACAAAGTGTATTTACCTTGCTATTGTTCACCATGCGATGAAAGCAAAAACGATCAGTCATACAATGACAGAGACCAAGAGGAATACATTCCAGCAAGCAATGACGATAGAGATTCGAATGATGGAGGCTTGTACAAAAAAGGCAATGGAGTAAGAACCAATAGCAGTGGTTCAAGCTCAGGCGGACGCAAAGGTTCATTCCCTGGCATCAAGACACCAGTACCCACTCCAAAACCAACAGCGAAATAGACATTTAACAATCAATTTTTTAAGGGGGCCGAAAGCCCCCTTTTTAGTCAACTTACTTGATTTATTTTATCATTTTTTACTCGTATTTAATTAATTTACTGATAAATAACTTTAAACAATTTATAGTTTTTCCTTACATTTGCACTCGCAAAAACACACACAAATCGATCTAAAACATTGATTTAAAAAAACTTAAAGTTGGATAAAACACATCATTTATACATTAGTTATTCTTGGCAATGTCACCCTACCGCTTTTAAAAAGAAAACGGAGTTTTTTTTAAGAGAGCGCTTAAACTTCAAGTATTTAGAAGCTTATAACGCAGAAAATACCACCAATTTAAACACCGAAAATCTCATAGAAAAAGTCATTAAAGATTGCGATTGTATACTCTTGTTAGCAGGTGTAGACACTCCTTGTTATGAATGGCTAGAATTTGAGATTGAATATGCAAAAAAACACCAAAAGCCTATCATTGCAATTGCTCCATGGCTCAATAAAGAAATCGTAGATTTGATAAAAAACAATGCCGATAAAACAGTTAATTGGCACAGTAAATCGATAGTTGATGCCATAAAGCAGCTGACCAGTTCTAGTGATTTTTAACTGATAATATTTTCTTCAAACACTTGCTATTCAGACATATAGACTGACATCTATTTTTTTGAATTGTGCCTAAAATTCATTAAATTTGTACTTTTATGGCTTATAGTTGCTTACTTTACGAAAAGAACGGTTCAATAACCACAATTACCTTAAACAGACCTGATGTTTTTAATGCATTTAATGACGAACAAAGTTATGAATTGCAAGATGCTTTAAAATCTGCGAAAAGAGACGAAGAGTGTAGAGTGGTGGTTTTAACAGGTTCTGGTAAAGCATTTTGCAGCGGACAAGATTTAAAGGCCATAGCTGGAGCAGAGAAACGTTCGTTCATAGATTCTTTGCACAAACGTTACAATCCAATCATTCGTGAAATGCGCAACATGTCTAAACCAATCGTTTGCAGACTTAATGGGGTTGCTGCGGGTGCAGGGTGTTCTCTAGCACTTGCCTCTGATTTTATTGTAGCATCAGAAAATGCCAGTTTGATAGAAGTATTCATCAATGTAGGTCTAGTTTTAGATAGTGGTTCTTCTTTCTTTTTACCAAGGTTGGTAGGCAGTGCAAGAGCATTTGAATTGGCCACCATGGGATCAAAGGTTACGGCAAAACAAGCGTATGAATGGGGCATGGTAAACAGATGTGTACCAGCAGAACAATTGGATGAAGAAACTGCTAATGTCGCAAATTACTACGCTAACGCACCTACCAAAGCCATAGGATTAATGAAAAAAATGCTGAATAGATCGTTTAACAGCGACCTAGAAGCGATGTTAGAATATGAAGCGTATTGCCAAGAAGTAGCAGGCAGTAGCTCAGACAACAAAGAAGGTGTTGCAGCCTTTAACGAAAAACGCAAACCTGTATTTACTGGAAAATAAGCCCATGAAAAATTTATTTATTTGTTTCGCACTATTACTCTCTGTTCACAATGTAAATGCTCAAACCGAGCCACATGAAATTTGTGGTTATAAAACCGAAGTTGAGCGCATCATCAAAAGACAACCAAATTACTTACAATGGCAAGAAGCTTGGTTTCAAGAGGCTTTAAGTCAGTACAAAGAATTACAAAATTCTAAGAGACAAATCATAGCAGATACTTTGTATTTCGAGATTCCTGTAGTGTTTCATATCATTTACAACAACTCTACAGAGAACATCAACGATTCACTCATTCACAATCAAATTCGCGAGTTGAATTATGCATACCGCAAATTAACAACAGACACTTCAAGAATTCGTTCCATTTTTAAACCTATTGCAGCAGATGTAAGAATCCAATTTAAACTTGCAACTATAGATGAAAACGGCAATGCCACAACAGGTATTACCAGAACTTCAACGACTAAAACAACCTTTGCTACCAATCAGTTTGGCGCATATTCATTAGATATGAAATATTCTACATTTGGCAAAAGAGCGTGGGATCCTACCAAATACCTAAACTTCTGGGTATGCGACATGGAGTATCCAAATCCAATTGGAATTGTTTACGGATTTGCAACCCCTCCTACTGGTTCTCCAAATTGGAATAACACTGGTCTTACAAAAGATACCAACGACTATGAATCTGGTGTTGTATTGCATTACAAAGTAGTTGGTAGAATGAGTCCTCTTTCCCCAACAAAATATGTTGAAGGGAAAACTGCTGTGCACGAAGTTGGTCATTATCTTGGCCTACGACATGTTTGGGGTGATGGCAATTCAGCGAGTGGTTGTTCTGTAGACGACGGTATTGAAGACACACCAAATGCAAGAGTATCTAACTCGACTTGCGGTGGTCAAAACACCTGTGTTGACGCTACAAACGACAAGCCAGACCAAACAGAAAACTATATGGATTACGCCTTAGATGGCTGTGCAGCAATGTTTACCAAGCAACAAGCAGCTATGATGCGATTTGTCTTAAACAATTTAAGACCATCATTGCCAAAACGCGTGGTAGAATACGACACCATTCTTCCGCCACCTAATGTAGATTTCAATGTCAGTGTATATCCTAATCCATCTTATGGCGACAAAGACATAACAATACGCATTGCTGAAAACATGCAACAAAACTACACAGTAGATGTTGTAGACATGTGTGGCAAACAGGTTTTAAGTGTTAAGATGACATCTAATAAGGATATCAAACTTGATACAGTTGCTTTAGCAAAAGCGGTGTATTACATCACCATCAGAAATTCTTCAAACGAAGTAGTCCATAAACAAGCGGTTATTTTACAGTAATAACATGGAACGTTTGAGACATCTTAAACGTTTTGTGCCGGCTTTTCTATTTGTTGTATTTTCAATTTTCTACTGTTTTGAGGTCAAAGAAACGGTCGTTGATTACAACAGAACCAACAAAGTCATTAATGAAGATGCCTTTGGTTACTACTTGATTTTACCGGCATTTTTCAAATACCACGACCCAAACTTTGAATTTTTAGATACCGTTGTTAGACATCAAGAGGCTTACAAAAATTACATACCTCCAGTAGTCAACCAACTTGACAATGGAGAAAAAGTATGCAAATATTATTGCGGTCCCGCATTATTGGAAGCCCCATTCTACCTGATTGCACAGCTTTTTTCAAATGATGAATTCGACAACACCCATCACACATTCATACTCATTTCAAGTATTTTTTATGTGTTGATTGGCAGTTTGCTTTTGTATATGCTCCTGATGAAAATCGGTCAAACACCTTTGGTTTCAATCGCGTTGGTGTCATTTGGAATCTTTGGCACCAATTTATTTGTTTATACATCTTATGATGCGGCCTACAGCCATGCTTTCTCATACTTTGCATTTTCAGCATTTGCCTTTTGTGTGTATCAAATCAAATCCAATGTCAGTGCAAAATACTACATACTTTCAGGATTGATTTTTGGTTTAATTACCATTATCAGACCCTTAAATGGTATCGTCATTTTAATAGTTCCAATCATTTGGGGCAAATCCTTTTTCACCTTATTGAAACACAAAAACATTGTCTTAACAATCGTTGCATCGTGTTTCTTTCCTATGGTTCAATCGCTGTTGTGGTTTTGGCAGACAGGTCAATTGTATGTCTATCCATATGGAAAAGAAACATTGGACCTAAGTCACCCTCAATTATTTGAATTTATTTTTAGTTACAATTGTGGTTGGGCTGTTTATACCCCTGGCATTGTGCTGGTGCTTTTAACTTCTATTGCATTACTTATATTTCAAAAACAATTTACAAAAGCCACTTTAAGCATCATTATTGGAATTGTTACTTTGTATTTGATGTCATGCTGGTACTACTTGCACTATGGTTGCACAGCGGGCTGCCGACCAATTACAGAGTACTACAGCTTGATTGTTTTATTAGCAGGATATAGCACCAAAACCATATTAAACAGTTCTAAAATCAGATGGGTAGTTGTTAGTATTCTGATGCTTTTAACCTATTACAACCGCATTGTTGTGTATCAGTTTTTCAACAACATCATCAATTGGTGTGATATGGACAAAAAGCGTTTTGAAATGGTGTATTTAAAAACCGATAAGGTATACAATTACAGCACCTCTCCTTTCTGGGATTTTAGTCGATTTGATTCAGTACAGTATCATAGTGAAATCGATTTAGACTGCGATTTGGCACTCAATTCATCTTTAAACGTACCTATTGGTTACATCAATGTTGGAGACTCTTCTATGTTGTTTGACCTTTACTTTAAAGCGACCAACGTAAATAAAGATGCCTATCTAGACATCTTAGTTACTGACGATGGCAAATATGTTGAGCAACAAACTTTATTACTGTGTCGGAAGGTTGAATCATTGGTTCCGACATCCTTTAAATTTCAATTTCTTATCCATCAAACGTTAAGTGATTCGTCTAAAATCGACATCCAATTAAAGAGCACCGGAAGCAGAGTACCTTGTATCGTTGCTATAGAAAAATTAAGAATAAAAAAGATAAGGTATCGATAATGGATGCCCTGCATCGCGGACGCTAGTTTACAATAAAAATGGGGTTTCATTAAAATTATTGTGAGTCTTTATTGTTTATTTGAGAAAACATTCCTTTATTGCAGTAGTTAACGAATAAAGGCATATGAAAATCATTGATATCAAAACCATGAATGGTCCGAATTACTGGAGTATAAGACGTCACAAATTAATTGTTATGCGCTTAGACCTAGAGGACATGGAAGAAAGACCTACAAATAAGATTGATGGTTTTGGAGAACGATTAAAGATCATGTTTCCATCGATGTTTGCGCATCGTTGCAGTCCGGGAGTACCAGGAGGATTTTTCCAAAGAGTTGAAGAAGGCACTTGGATGGGACATGTAATAGAACATATAGCCTTAGAAATTCAAACATTAGCAGGCATGAATTGCGGCTTTGGTCGCACCAGAGAAACATCTACCAAAGGTGTATACAATGTTGTATTCAATTATTGGGAAGCCAAAGCTGGTGTTTACGCTGCTAAAGCCAGTGTTAGAATTGCAGAAGCCTTAATCAACAACCAAGCGTATTCTTTAGAAGAGGACATTCAGCGCTTAAGAGAAATTAGAGAAGAAGAGCGACTTGGACCATCGACTGGCAGTCTGGTTGAAGAAGCCATCAAACGCAATATTCCATTCATCCGTTTGAATGGTCGTTCGCTTGTACAATTAGGTTACGGCATCAATCAACGCAGAATTCAAGCCACAGTTGCAAGCACTACAAGCAGCATAGCTGTAGAAATTGCATGCGACAAAGAAGACACAAAACTGTTGTTAGAATCAGCTGAAATTCCTGTTCCAAAAGGCCGCATTTGTTATGATTTAGAAGATTTAGAAGTTGCTGCTTCTAGAATTGGTTATCCTTTGGTTACAAAGCCAATTAATGGCAATCATGGCAAAGGAGCAACTACAAATATGACCAACTGGGAAGATTTAAAAATCGGATTTGATGCTGCCAAACACTATTCAAGATCTGTAATCGTTGAAAAATTCATCACTGGATACGACCACCGTGTATTGGTGATCAATTACAAATTTGTTGCTGCCGCAAAACGCACTCCAGCTTGTGTAATTGGTGATGGCAAACACAACATTCAAGAACTGATTGACATTGTTAATTCAGACCCTCGCAGAGGCTATGGTCACGAAAAAGTTTTAACTGCCATCAAAGTAGATCATTTTACCAATCAGATATTAGAAGACAAAGGATTTACTCTAGAAACTGTTTTACCAAAAGACTATGAACTGTTGTTGAAACCAACAGCAAATATTAGTACAGGAGGAACCGCCGAAGATGTTACCGACCATGTACATCCTAGCAACATTTTTATGTGCGAACGTATCGCCAGAATTATTGGATTGGATATTTGTGGTATTGACATCATGACACCTGACCTCAGTGTACCTATCACCGAAAATGGAGGTGCTGTTTTAGAAGTAAATGCTGCTCCAGGATTTAGAATGCACTTAGAACCAACTGTTGGTATCCCAAGAAACGTTGCAGAACCTGTAATAGACATGTTGTATCCAACTGGCACTAGTGCAAGGATTCCTATCATCGCCATATCAGGTACAAATGGTAAAACTACCACCACCCGTTTGATGGCTCATATCTGTAAACAAGTGGGCTATAAAGTAGGTTATACAACTACCGATGGAGTTTACATTCAAAATGAAATGATGATGAGAGGTGATTGTACTGGACCGATTTCAGCAGAGTTTGTATTGAAAGACCCTACTGTTGATTTTGCTGTTTTAGAATGCGCCAGAGGGGGTATTTTAAGAGCTGGTTTAGGCTTTCACAATTGCGATATAGGCATCATCACGAACATTGCTGCAGATCATTTAGGCTTGCAAGGCATAGATACTTTAGACCAGTTGGCTAGAGTAAAATCTGTTGTTGTTGAATCTGTTTTCCCAGAGGGTCATGCCATTTTAAATGCCGATGACGACTTAGTATACAAGATGAAAGACAGCATTCAATGTAAGCTGGCTTTGTTTAGCATGGACGAAACCAATCAGCGCATTGTAGACCATTGTAAAAAAGGTGGACTAGCCGCAGTATATGAAAATGGATATGTCACCATCATGAAAGGCACATGGAAAATTCGCGTAGAAAAAGTTACGAATATTCCAATGACATTTGGTGGTAGAGCAGAATTCAATATCGCTAACTGCTTACCAGTTGTATTGGCATCATACTTAAGAAACTTCAAAATTGAAGATATCAAATCTGGATTGCAAACCTTTATCCCATCTCCTGCTCAAACGCCTGGAAGGATGAACTTATTCAACTTTAAACATTTCAGTGTGATGGTTGATTATGCCCACAATACTGCAGGATTGATTGCCATTGGCAAATTTTTGGCTAAAACAGAAACAGGCAAAAAGGTTGGTATCATTGCTGGTGTTGGTGACAGAAGAGATGAGGACACCATTTCACTAGGCGAAGAAGCTGCGAGAATATTTGACGAGGTTGTCATCCGTCAAGACCGCAATTTAAGAGGACGTACAGAAAACGAAATCATCGACTTAATGGTAAAAGGCATTAAGAATATCGACCCTAATAAAAAAATCACCATTATTCCAGCTGAAAGAGAAGCGATTGATTACGCCATTCAAAATGCAGAAATGGATTCTTTTATCGTTATTTGTAGCGATGTTATTCCGGATGCATTAGAGCAAATCATGGAGCTTAAAGCGAAGGAAGAAACTGGTCAGTTACATTTAAAAGCCTAGATTGAAACGATTTTTTGAGCATAGAATAACTCAGTATTCAACCGTAGCAATTGCTGCACTTTACGTTTTATTTATTCAGTTTTATCGCTTAGGCGAATTACCCATTATACAATGGGATGAATCTCGTTTGGCTGTTAATGCTGCAGAGATGTCTCAAAGCAACAGTTTCATCATCAGTACGTTTGAAAACCAACCCGATTTATACAACACCAAGCCACCTTTATTGCTGTGGTTTCAAGTTGGAGCTATCAAAGTCTTTGGATTGAATGAATGGTCGATAAGACTGCCTTCAGCATTGGCGGCATTGGCCTGTTTCTTTGCCGTATTTTATATCGTCTACATCATTACAAGTCGCATTTATGTTAGTGTATTTGGCACCTTGTTATTGGCTACCTCTGGTGGCTTTATTCAACTACACGGCAGTATGACAGGCGACTACGATGCCTTGCTAAGTGCTTTTGTATTGGCTGCCATTTTGTATTTCAGATCGTATGTGGTCGACAATAACCCTAAATCATTATTGGGTTTTACCATTTTTCAAAGTCTCGCTATTTTATGTAAAAGTGCAGCGGGATTGATTCCAATTCCAGTATACATTGCTATACTTCTATATTTCAAACACTATTCAAGTTTGAAAACCATCTCAATTGCAATAGCCTTATCATTTGCCCCTTTTATTTTGTTTACAGGCATAAGAGAGATTCTAGAACCTGGCTATTTGCAAGCCATTTGGAACAACGATTTTCACGGCAGATTTTCAAAAGCATTAGAAGGTCATACCTCTGAATGGCACTATTATATAGTCAACTTATTTGACTTTAGATTCAGTTTATGGATATGGTTATTGGTGCCTTCAATGGTACTTCTATTTGTAAAAAAAGACAGAAACGGCATCTATTTTAGTTTGTTTTTGTTAGGATATATCACCTTTTTAAGTTTAGCAAAAACGCGTATCCATTGGTACGATATGCCCTATTTATCATTGGTTGCCATAGTCATCGCTTTGGGTATTTCGCAATTGTTCAAAACCATTAAAAACCCAGTAGTAGCAACTATTTCAACTCTTCTAGTATGCATTGGTATAGCGATACCGATCATCAACAAATACAACTTCATTGTAGAGAGACAAGGACTTTTATTGGATTTGGGACATTATGAATTAAGTGAAATGATGAAAGCCCATCCAAAACATCAGAAAGCAAAATACATAGCCAATTGGTACGATGCTGAATTTTATTTCTACACCAAACAACACCCTGAAATCAGCAGAGGTCAATTTAGAGCACTTCAGAAAGGAGATACAGTATTAATGGGCAACCTATACAAAGACAGCTTACCTTTGCGCTACGAATTCAATACCATTAAGCAAACAGAGAATGCTAAAACAGTCGTTATTACTGGCCATAAAAACTAATCGCACACTTTTACTAGCAGGACTAATTGCTTATGTTGTGTTGGTGGTATGTATGCCAAATTTTGGTCATGCGTGGGACTGTGCGTGTTGGGGTATGTGGGCGACACGTATGAACAGTCAGGGTATTGCCTCTGCCTATACAGAAGGCAGTACTGTAAATTATTTACCATTGTATTTGTATGTCCTAAGGGCCTACGGCTGGCTTGTAGGTACAGAAAAAATATTTCCATACATTTATACCTTAAAAGTTGTCACATTGTTGTTTGATGTTGCTTCCGCCATCATTATCGCATCTTATGTAAAAGACAGCAAACGTCCATGGCAATATGTGGTATTTGCTTTAATCAATGTTGGCTTTTTATACAACACATATTATTGGAATCAAGTTGATGGCATTTTAACCTTCTTTATATTGGCTGCATTTGTGTTTGCTGACAAAGGGCGCATCAGCTGGTCGATGGTGTGTTATCTTTTGGCATTAAATTTCAAACTTCAAGGCATTATTTTCTTGCCTATACTAGGCATGATGTGGTTGTACCGATTCAATTGGAAGGGTGTAATTTGGGGATGTCTTGGAATGGTTTTAACTCAAACCATCATACTTATTCCATTTATCAAAGCAGGCGTTGTGGCCAATATTGGCGATGTAATTTTTGGGTCAGTAGACTATTACAAATCCATCAGCATGAATGCGTTTAATTTCTGGTACTTGATTATGAATGGCGATTTGATGTTTGTGAAAGACAACACCAATTTTATATTTGGCATGACCCACAAACAATTTGGATTGTTGTTGTTTCTAATTGCTTCTGCTTTTATATGTATTCCAATTTTAAAATCGACCATTCAGAAACTGCGCAATAAGAATGCGCAGAATATAGAAACCGTACAATGGTTAAAAGCGATGCTATTAGTAGTGATGGTATTTTTCTTTTTCAACACACAAATGCACGAGCGCTATGTGCATCCAGCTATAGTATTTTCTACACTTCTCGCATTTAGATACAAACAATACGCGCAATGGGTGCTCATCAGTTTGGCATATGCATTGAGTTTAGAATCCATCTGTAAATATTTACAATTGAACAATTATGGCACCCTCATATTCCATCCAAAATTCATCGCATCATTGTATTTGATTGGGATGGTGATGGTTTGCATGCCAAAAAGGGGATTTAGGAATTAGGATTTAGGATTTAGGGGGCTAACGCAAGACAAAAAGTCAAAAGTCAAATGGGAGCGAAGCGGACATCCCGCGCCGTTGTGAGGTATCGAACAAGGGTTGCGGGAAGTCAAAAAAGGGAATAGGCGTTAGGATTTAGGAAATAGTGGGCTGACGCCAGCATTAATGTAACCTCGTATCCGCGATACAGGATATCTTTCTTGTAGGTTGAAGGGCTGCGCCCAAGACAATATATAAAACCACAATGCCACAAAGTTCGCAGAGAATACACAAAGGAGATGGTTTATGTTTATGTAGGTCGACGGGCATGCCCTCGACAAAATAATATTTTATAAACACCATCACAACGAGCTAAAGAGTAGCTTCTTGTCATAGACAAGATATTAGCCCAGGTTGAATATTTTTGAAAAAAATATGAGGCCTGGGTTTTCGTAAATCGAGGCCATGCCCTCAACATTTAACGCAATTATTCCCGTTCCAAAGTTTTTACATCTTCAATCAATTGCAACATTTCCAATTGCAAAGTACCATTGTAAATACCTCTAATGCGTTTGGTTTTATCTACCAAAATAAAATGTTCTGTGTGCAAGAATTCTGTGCTGTCTTTGCTAAAGCCGATATCTTCTTCAGCAAAATACGATTGTCTTGCAAGGTTGTAAATGTCAGCTTTGTTACCTGTTAAAAATTGCCAATTTGGATTGGTAATCTTGTTTAATTTTTGATATTGCTTTAAGACATGTGGTTGATCTATCCATGGTGTTACAGAATACGACATCAATACCAAATCTTTGTGTTGCCCAATACTGTCACTCACCATTTTAAGATGCTTGGTCATTACCGGACAAATGCTGCCACATGTTGTAAAAATAAAATTGGCGATGTGTATTTTACCTTGAATAAATTGCTGATTGATAATTAAGCTATCTTGATTAAGAAACGAAAAATCGCCAATGGTATGTGTTATTTGTTTGGCAGCCTCAGATGGCTGGAGATTGAATATTGGCGAGAATGTAGGCTCATTGTAGTAAGGCAAGGATTCTACTTCTTTTTGTTGTTGACAACCAAACAACAAACTACTTAACATTAAAAATACTATCCGATACATTTCTGCAATTTTTTGTTCCTAATAACCCATAGCGTCTGCCGTTTTTTATCACGTAATTTGCCCTTATTTTTCCGTTGTCATAAAACAGTTTTTGAACCCCCTCTTCTTGTCCATTTTTAAAATGTGCGAGATGAATCAAATCCCCCTCGATGTTCCATTCTTTTAATTCGCCTTCGTAGGCATCGTCAATAGCATTGAATTCAAATTTCTTATGACCATTTTCCCAGTAGGCAAGTTGCTGATCGTGTTTTTTCCCATTGACGTAATACCTCGACTCCATCAATACGCCCTTTGAATACCATTTTTTTTGACACCCGCTTTGAAGTCCATTGCTATAAGCCAGTAAAATTTCAGTATCGTTAGAATTGGCAAATGTTTGAAACAAAAAACCAGAATACAATTGACCATGACGGTAAATGGTATCACCACTTCTGCTAATTAAATCACTATTCAATTTCAAATAGACATTTGGAGTTGCTATTAACTTTGAATTATAGTCGTTGGGTGAAGAATGACAGGCACTCAACAACATTAATACGCATACAACTTTACCGAAAGTCATTATTGGGTAACCGTGCCTGGGGTGCCATAAAATCCATTTCCATTAAGGTAAGGAGCATCAGCCGTAAAGTGATAATGATAGATACCATTCGGAAAATCAACAGTCGCGTGGGTATGACCATGATAGGCATCTAGGTCGGCACTGCTAACAGTATTACCATTTTCTTCTTGAGGACCATACACTGGGAATCCATCCAATAAAAAGCCCATCAAACCAGATTTAATCGATTTAACAGTGGTGAGATATAATGGTTCGACGTGGTAGTGATATTGACCAGTTTGTTGAGGATGTCCATAGTATTTATCGAAGCTTGCTATTTCACCAGCTAAAGCTTGATTGTTTGGACCAGCATATTGATTGTACAGAGGCACCCCGTTTATGGCGATACCTATTGGTCCTAATGGTGTGGCAGCATGATTGGTCGCAACACTAGGATTGACTGGAATTTTAAATGTTAGAGATTGAGAAGCAATGGTATTAGGATTTTTAGCAAATGTATAACCACTAAAAGTAGTACCACTATAAGCTTCATAAAGTGTGTTGGAAGTAGGAAAATACGGACTTTTATGATCTGGCATACCATTGGTTTTTATTGTCACATAGGTCCCATCATTAGATATGCTAATGGCACCATAAATTTTAGAATAGACAGTTGTAGTATTGTTGTTATTACTTGAATCTGTTGTAGTTTCTTTCTTACAAGAAGTGAAAACTACACAAACAGTAACAGCTAGGAAAGACAATTGATAGAGGTACTTATTCATTTTAATATTTCTTGGTTAGACTATACTTATTACAAAAGGTTTAACGAAGAAAGAACTTTTTTTTGAATTATTTCTAAAAAGCTAACATGACATAAAAAATAGCAAGGCTGTCGTTTTGAAGGTTTAAACGACAGCCACACAGTTACTGAATGAATTCTATTTTCCCAGTTCTTAATACATAGAACACTCCAACTATTTTTATTTTACCTTCCAATTCAAGTTGTCTCAATATTGGGCTTTTCTCTCTAATGTTTTTAACGGTATTTCTAATATTATTTTCAGCTACATATCTCACATAAGTATCGTTGTTAGAAGATTTCTCACCAATAAAATCAGCGCTTCTTACAACCGCAGGCTTAATGTTTGTTAGCATTTGGGTTAAATTACCTAAGTGTACGTCATCAATAGCCCCTTTTATTGCTCCACAATGTTGATGTCCCATCACTACAATTAGTTTGGCTCCAGAAACTTTACAGGCAAATTCCATACTGCCTAACAAGTCGGAGTTGACAAAATTCCCTGCAACTCTTCCGACAAAGACATCACCCAAACCTTGATCAAATACATCTTCTACAGGTACCCTACTGTCAACACAGCTCAAAACCATAGCTTTCGGGAACTGTCCACCAGTAACGGCTTTCCTCACAGATTCAGAATGGAATCTAAAAGTAATCGTATCATTATTGAACCGTTTGTTGCCATCAATCAAATCTTGCAATACCATATCAGGCGTTAAAGCATCTTGGTCAGCTTTCGAATGCAAATGAAGTCTTTTAACCCCTTGAGGCTGTTGAACCAAATTCGCGGAATTTGTGCTGGGAGAATTGCGATGACAGGCCATAAATACTATGGCAACACATGTTAAAATTGTTAAATAATTGTTTTTGTTCTGTTTCTTTAATCGATATTTAAAATTCATGCCGCAAAAATGCAACATCCAATACATATATTTTTATTTATGTATTTTATCATTTATATAACATTTTTATATATATTTTGACTCAATTAATGATGTCTTCTTTTGAAAATTTGGAGAGTTTATTCTTCCATTCATGCAGAATTTCTGGGTTCATCTTTTCCCAATGGGTTATTTCACCAACAATTTTAATTGGCTTTAAGCTTCTGTAAGATCGAGTTGGATTGCCAGGAAATTTTTTATCTGTTACATTGGGGTCGTTTTCAAAATCGCCAAGAGGTTGCACAATATAAACTCTAGGTTCAGTATCACCTTTTGCCAATTCAGCGGCAAAGGAAGCGCCATTAATAACAGCTGTAAAGTAAATATGGTTCATAACGACTTCAGAGTGGTAGTTCGACCTAAATCCTGGAGTTAGTTCATCTCCTACTTGCAAATTGGCTTTTGTGCCATGATAGAACGGACCATCATCATCTGAAACATTTTTAAATTCTTTTGATTTCAAGTCCATTTCAAATGAATCATCCATTTGCTTAAGACTTTTATACAACACAGACATTTGCTTGTAAATTGAAGAATATGCGCTTCTAGTAACCCGAGAATTAACTTTTTGAGCGAAGTTTAAACACCTTTCAAACCATAGCAATTTAACTTCCACACTTGTTTCTAAACGGGCTATAAAATAGGCTAACAAATACGCATCGAAATCGTTATCTATCAGATCAAAATGGTTATTTAACAATTGAAGCGCACTCGTCAAATCACCTGAATTTTCAAGATTTTGAGCTTCAAGACAGATTTGAACAATAGGGTTATTGGGATGAAATTCCATAAGTATCTTGACTAACAACAATTAGTATGGATGCAATTTAATTCTTAAAAATCGCGTATGACATTCACCGTAATTAGGATACATTTTGTACAGAAAAAAGCCTTCATCAGTTTGGTACAGTTGGTAGTTATAACTTGGAAGCAATGTACCTATCATCACTGCACATTTTTGTTTTGAATGCACGATAATTCGTCTATAATCAGACGTAGAATCTGGCGTAAAAGCAAGTGTATATTTGAGATTCTTTTTAACAGGAAAAGTGTAAAAAGGGTTTGTCAAATGGAACAATTTTACAGGTTTGTTAGGCGCTTTAAATTCAAGTTCAAAATGGCATTGTTTAATAAGCCCACTATCAAAGTACATTGACAAGGTATCTGTATATAAATAATTAATTCTAGGCTTGTTGCAATCGTCTACATATAAAGTTTTGTACAGCAGTATATTTTTTATTTTCACATTATTTGAATCAGATTGCAAGACCCCAAAATACTGTCTGTTATTTGCCCTAATATCTAAAGAATCTGTTTTAAAAGAACAGAACATTTTAATAGAATCGTTTTGCACAATAATGTCCCAATAATCCGTGTAGCCTTCAACATTAGAATCGCTAGTGCCCTTAAAATGCAGCACTTGAGCATTAACATTAAAAAGACTTACAAATCCTAAAAAGCAGGTAAGAATTATGATTTTCATAGAAATAGGACTTTATATCAACTTCAGCGCTAAGGGTAAGTTGAACTTATTAATCTTCTTTTTTATCGTGCTTTTTATCTTCCGGTTTCACATCTTCCCCTTTTAAATAAGTAGGCAAATTCAATCCTGCCATATTAAACAAATCGTTAAGTGGAGGAACTGTTTTCATCATACCAGAAACGAAGTTGGCTGTTGACGAATTGCCATTTTCTCCACCGCCATTGGCAGAATCCCATACAGTGATTTTATCAATTTTGATGTTTTTAACAGCTTCAACTTGCGTGCGCACCAATTCAGGTAATTTCTCAATCAACAACAATTGGAATGCTTTATTTGGATCACCACCTGCAGCGGCAACAACTTCTTTGTAACCTTCAGCTTGTTTGGTCAAAATTTCAAACAAACCTTTTGCTTCAGCTTCCATTTTTGCAAAGATAGCATCTGCCTCCCCTTTTGCATTTTCTCTAATGGTTTCTGCTGCAGCTTGAGCTTCAATGATGGCGCGTTGTTTAGCGATTTCTGCTGGAACAACAATGTTTGCAATTTGGGTTGAACGTTCTCTTTCAGAACGCGCTAATTCAGCCTTTTGTTCTGCCAAATATGATTCTTCTAATGCTTTAGCTTGTTGTACTTTTTCTGATGCCAACGCCACTCTTAAAGCTTCTGCCTCTTTTTCTCTTCTTACAGCTTCAGATTGAGCGATAGCAATTCTAGCTTCGTTCTCTCCTTTTATAGCGATAGCATTTGCTTCTGATGTTTTAACCCTGGTATCTCTTTGAGCTTCTGCCTTACCAATGGTTTCATCTTTCATTGCTGTTGCAATACTTATTTCTTTGTCTTTTTGAGTGATGGCAATTTTCACATCTCTGTCTCTGTGGGTTTCTGCAATCTGAGTATCCTTTTCTCTATCGGCAACAGCTTTTCCAGTTTCCCCAATCTTTTCTTGTTCTGCCACACTGATTTTAGCTTCGTTGATGGCTTTAGCAGCAGCTTCTTTACCAAGAGCTTCAATATATCCAGATTCGTCTTTGATATCTGTAACGTTTACGTTGATCAACTTCAAACCAATTTTTTTCAATTCGCTATCAACGTTTTTAGAGATGTTGTCTAAGAACTTGTCTCTATCAGAGTTGATTTCTTCGATGGTCATTGTAGCGATAACCAAACGCAACTGACCGAACAAAATGTCTTTTGCCAACTCTTGGGTTTGCTCTGATGTCAGTCCTAACAACCTTTCAGCAGCAGTATTCATACTATCTTCTTCAGTAGAAATAGCAATGGTAAAGCGGCAAGGTACATCAACACGAATGTTTTGTCTGCTTAGCGCATTGGTCAAATTTGCTTCGATAGAAAGAGGCTTCAAATCCAAGAAAGCATAGTCCTGAATCACAGGCCAGATAAACGCACCACCGCCGTGAACACATTTAGCAGAAGTGCCTCCTGTTTTTCCATAGATGACTAAAATTTTATCAGAAGGGCATCGTTTGTATCTTGAAACTAGAGCCGAAATGGTAACAAACAGCACAACTGCTGCAACTATTATAATGGTTATAGGTGTCATAAATTTTATTTAATTTTTTCTACTATTAAGATGTTTTGATTTTCAATTTTTACTATTTTCACAACTGTACCAGAAGCCAATTTTTCTTGTTCGGTCATGGCATCTAATTCGTGAAAGGCGCCATTAACGCTTACCATCACTTTACCTTTACCAGTTTTGTTTTCAGGAATGGTTAAATATACTTCTGCGGTTTTGTTTAATGTGTTTGAGATTTTAAATGTGTTGTCTTCAGCCAATTTTTGTAATTGTTTGATGATGAGAAAAAACAAATATAAAAATCCGACACCCACTAAAAACGATACAAGTATCAATACAGTATGATTACCAATTGTGGTATAAAATGAAATGCCTGTCCAACTGAATCCCAATAAAAAATTGATTAAATTTCTGAAAGAAAATAGTTGAAATGGTGCATCAGCTCCATCCATATTACCATCGAAGTCTGCACTTAATCCATCCGATGCATCGGCACCCATGAAGGTCAATGCCATTTGAATTAAAAAAATCAAACTTACAGGAATAGCAACATACCAGAAGGTTCTAAGAAGAGGTTCTAAGTTTTGAAAAAATTCCATAGTCCTCAAAAATAAGGGGAAAAAAGTCATTTGGCAATAGAGAATACAATTTAGTAATACAAACTTTAACTAAAGTGCTTTAGAAAAACGGATTCTAAATGTGTAAACCTTTTTTAGGACGAGTCAAATATTATGATTTCTCTATGCGCTGCCGAAGCATGTCCGCCTTAGGCGAGAGGCTGCCGATATTACATTTAATGATTTCCCTAGGCGCTGACTTCAGGCTACCGATATTACAATTTAATGATTTCCCTAGGCGATGCCGAAGCATGTCCGCCTTAGGCGAGGGGCTACCGATATTACAATTTTATGATTTCCTTCGTCGCTGACTTCAGGCTACCGAAATTACATTTTTTTGATTTCCCTAGGCGCTGCCGGAGCATGTCCGCCTTAGGCGAGGGGCTACCGAATCTACAAAATAATGATTCCGGCTTACCTTCTGATAGGAAATGTTTGTGCGACGCTGTCGCATGGAGTTCCAAATAACGATTAACGATTAACGAATAACGATTAACGAATCTTCTAAAATGGCGACTTAAACTTAGGATTGCTTACGAAGCTTTGGTCGGTTAAGGTTTTTAAGAACTCGACGATATCGTCTTTTTGCTGCTGTGTTAAATTGAGCTGTTTGCCATGCGACAAAATATTGATATCCAAATTTGGAGAGGCCAATTGGACGTTATGGGAGTAAAAATCCAATACTTCTTCCAAATTATCGAATCTACCGTCGTGCATGTATGGAGCAGTTAATTCAACATTTCTCAATGAAGGTATTTTGAATTTTCCGTTGTTAGATTCAACACCTGTTACACTTCCAAAACCTTTGTCAGTAAATGTCAAATCTAAACCATTGTTTGCCATAGACCCATTTAAACTTGTATTGCCAAAAAACGGCAAGTTGCTGTGACAATGAAAGCAATCTGCTCCACCATTTTCAATAGGTTGTAAAAACAATTTTAGTCCGCGAAGTGCAGATGCACTGATCACATTAAGTGTATCATTTCTAAATTTCAATTGGTCGACTGGTGCATTGAAAGTATTTAATGTGATTAGGAATTGTTCTAATGCTTTGCTGATGGTTTTTGGTGAAATAGATTCTTTAGGAAATGCTTTGGCAAATTGAGTGCTATATCTTTTGGATGATTTAAACACTTCAACCAAATCATATAAATTCATGTCCATTTCATTGTGGGCCTGAATTGGTATCAACACTTGTTCTTTTAATGAAGTGGCTCTACCATCCCAAAACAACCGTTTACTCCACATCAAGTTGAACAAAGGCATGGAATTTCTTGACAACACTTGTCCTCTTATGCCTTTAGATGTTTTTGCACCATCTGTAAAAGCAAACTCAAGCCTATGACATGAGGCACAAGATATTGAGCTATCTTTTGACACAATTGGGTCGTAGAACAACATACGACCAAGCATAACACCCTCTTCTGTTAAAGGATTGTCTGTTGGCAACAAGAATGGAGGATAAGCTGCAGTCCTTTCTAAAGCATAAGGCGTAGGTGTAAAATCAGAATTGTCATTCGTTGCCTGAGGGTCTTTTTTACAAGATTTAAGCACCAGAGCGCCGACTATTAATCCAATTATAAACAGCTTGTACTTCATATTTATTGAAATATTTGGAATTCAAACAAACCATTCATGTTTTGTATAAACTTATCCATCACTGGATCCACATCTCCACTATGAGAAAATGCGCCATCTTTTTTAATACTGAAATTGACTACATTGTCAAAGTATTTATCCAAATGGATAGCGAATTGAATTCTAGAATTTTTACTCATTTCGAATGATTCAATAAAAGAATGGGTTCTTGAGTTTTTCTCTAACGCAACATGGTATGAGAATCCAGCATTTGTTCCGTTCTTAATATAATAACCTTCAATGATGTTAAAGATGTATCCACCAGCCCAGCCCCAGTGCATTTCATTCAAAGATGGACTCAATGGGTGGTCGAGTGCTCTACTTGCAGGGTCAGAATGGTTAACTGCAGAATCCAATCCCACCATAAAACGCACAGATTTGTACTTACCTTCTGGAATGTTTCTGAGTATCACACTGTCTCTACCATCTTTCAAACTTATATATGCATACCCATCTGGTATGGTATACAATTCGCCGTTTTCTTTTTCTAAAACAAAATTTGACATCAGATACTTCACTTTATCAAACGAAAACGTATCATTTGAACTATTGGTATAAGAGGTAGCCCAAGACATCAGAGATCCTTTAAAAAAAGGCACGAATTTTAAGGTCAATGTAAAACCTGTATCTTTTGGTTGATCAGGTGGTGGATCGTTTGGTTTACAAGCCATAAATAAAACGACCATTGTAGTCATAAGTAATTTGATATTTTTCATAACACTCAATTTTTAATCAATTTTTTGATGATGGTTCGGTCTGAACCTTGTATTTTTAATATATAAGCACCATCTGCCAAAGCTTTGGCATCAATGGTTTCAATGTATCCTTTTAATAAACTTTCTTCATAGTTTTTAGACATCACTGTTTTACCACAAGCATCAATCAATTCCCATGCTTCTATATCTACATCATCTGACGAAAAGTTAATTTGTGTTGTAAAAGGATTAGGATAAAGACTTAATGCTATATTTTCTGGCAAAGGGAATGTTAATTCGTATTTAGCCAACAACCATCTATCTGGGTCTACAACAACTTCTTTAACTTTAAATGGTACTTCAAAAGATTGCGTATCGGATAGTCCGTTAACTTGAATTTTGTATGCCATTTCGTTTCCTGTTCCGTAAAGCACTATTGGAACTGGTACATTAAAATTAGTAACCGAAGGATGTGAGTTACTTTGTGTGTAAGAGACAGTGAATTGTTTGCCTTTTTGAGACCAATTGATTTGGTAAGTAGGATAACCTTCGCCCATAATCCAATCGTTGAAATAATCGTCCAAATCTTTTCCTGAACTTGCTTCTAAATGGAATTTAAGATTGTCTTGTTTTGAAAATCCATAACTGATTTGAGGGTCAATCAAGTAATTTCTCAATCCGTTAAAGAAAGCTGAATCTCCAATGTAATACCTCAACTGATGCAATACCATTGCGCCTTTTTGATAGGTTGTTCTGTAATTGAACAATGCACTCACACTACCTGTATCTTGTGCAAACACAGAACCATCTGTTTCAACCAATACATCTTCTTGAGTAGATTTTATTTGACTCAACCATTCGGATTTTGGTTTCAAAAAATTGTAACACAAAAGGTTCAAATAAGTTGCAAAGCCTTCATTGAGCCAAATGTCTTTCCATGTACCGCAAGTAACTTTATCGCCAAACCATTGGTGCGCCAATTCGTGTGCTACTAGGTCGTAATTGAAATTGGCCATAAAACTCATAGTTTGATGTTCCATCCCTCCACTCCAAGCGAATTGGGCGTGACCGTAGTGTTCTTTATGAAATGGATATGTTCCAAACAAGCTGTCAAACAAATGCATGATTGGCGCAGTTGCGGCTGTTCTATTTCGATTGTCTAAATTATCGTTGTGAGGAAAAACATGGTTGATGATATCGATGTTTTTATTGACGCTAGACAGATATGCTACATCGGTATATTTGATGTATTTGGAAATGGATACAGCTACTAAGTAGGTGGCGATTGGATAAGAATGACTGTAGTGGTAGAGTTTAACTGGACCGTAGTTGATGACATTTTGAAGTACGCCATTAGATACTGCGTAGAAAGGTGTATCCACTAATATTCTAACATCTAAGGAATCAATTTTATCGTATAAATTTTCTCTACATGGCCACCACCAATGGGCGCCATAAGGTTGAGATAGGGTTGCAATGGTTGGCCCAGAAATATTTACATCTCTGAAGTAAGCTCGGGTAGACATGTCTGGAGTACCATTGTAGTAAATTTCAATAGAATCTTCTTTGTTTTTCCCAAGTCCGCCAGGCAACTGAGCTTGAGCAACTCCATTGATTCTAGAGACATTTAATCTAGTAGAATGAAATACCACAGAATCTATTTTAAGATTGTTGTGTAAATCAAAATCGAAAGTAAAAATTTGATTGAGACATTTGAATTTGAATTTGACATATCCTTGTCGGATAGCGCCAGTATTCATATTTGGGAACATAAATAAATCAGCGTGTTTGATATCCACTTTGGTATCATCCGTGCGTTTATTTGAAGATTCTCTCAATGTCATATATCTTGTTAGTTCTTGTTTGGCATGACTTTCCATCTCAGGTTGAGCCATAGAACTATTAATAAGACACATTAAAAACAATATTGTTGCAAGTCGTAACACAAAAATTTTAACAAATATACAAAAAAAAATGCAGTCGATACGTGACAAAAGTCTGAAATTTGCAACAAAATGAATAGTTATCCAAGTCTAAAATTAAAGCCTGGCAAAGAGAAGTCACTACAGCGCAAACACCCATGGGTTTTTAGTGGTGCATTGACCAATGATATTCGTCAGTCGCCAGAAGCCAGTATGGTCAACATTACTGACATCAACAACAACTTTCTAGGCACTGGATATGTTCAGCATGGCAGTATTGCTGTAAGAATCATCAGTTTTGAACCATGTGAAATTGATTTGGCCTTTTGGACTAAAACCATAGCTAAAAGTTATCAGCTGCGTCAATATCTCAATTTAAAAGATAACAACGCGACCAATTGTTATAGGTTGATGCATGGTGAAGGTGATGACATTCCGGGATTGATTATAGACATTTACAATGGAACTGCAGTTATTCAATGCCATACCAGTGGTATGTATGGTCAAATCAACTTGATTTGTGAGGCTTTACAACAGGTACTTGGCGCATCATTGAAGGCTGTTTACGACAAGAGTAAAGAAAGTCTGCATGGTTCTGTAGAAAACGTCAACAATGGTTTGTTGTGGGGAGAAGCATCAGATGGCATTGTCAATGAAAATGGGTATCAATTTTATGTCGATTGGGTGAGTGGTCAAAAGACAGGATTCTTCATCGACCAAAGGGACAATAGAGCATTATTAGGCCATTATGCCAAAAATAAAACTGTGTTAAATACTTTTGCCTACACCGGTGGTTTTTCGGTGTATGCTTTAATGAATGGGGCAAAACAAGTTGATTCAGTTGATGTGTCTAAAAATGCCATTGAAACATTGAACCGCAATATGTTGTTGAACCAACCTAATGCGACAAATTTTGAGAGTTTTGCTGAAGATACATTTTCATTTTTCAAGCGCAATACTCAACAATACGACATTGTCATCTTAGACCCTCCTGCATTTGCGAAGAACATAGGTGCTAGGCACAATGCCATCATGGGTTATAAACGACTAAACATTGAAGGCTTAAAGAAAGTTAGTAAAGGAGGTTTACTATTTACATTTAGTTGTTCGCAAGTAGTAGATGCTCATACGTTTTTGCAAACAGTCATGTCAGCTGCATTAGAAAGTGGCCGAAATGTGAAGGTACTGCATAGATTAAGTCAACCAGCCGACCACCCTGTCAACATTTTTCATCCTGAAGGCGAGTACTTAAAGGGACTGGTGTTGTGGGTTGAATAGGTATAGGGCATAGGCATTAGGGATTAGGATTTAGTGGATTAGAGAGGTTAGTTCCTTTGTCGTAGACTTCAGGGTTTTCGAACATCGGAGATCCCCTCGTCGCTGACTTACGGGCTACCGAGTGGAGGATCCCAGATTAGAGGTAATGCTCACAATTCGAAGTCAGTTACTTGTCAAGCTAAGGTCAAATTCTTGTCAATCTTCTGTCATTTAGGCGCTTAATTCAATTGTTATAGGTATCTTTGAAATAAGATTTTGTGCGTATGAAAAAACTAATACATCTTATCATTTTATTATTTTCCATCGATAGCTTATCCGCTCAAATTATAGCAGGAAGTGAGATTTACTATGAGAGAACTTCAAATAGAACCTATAAAATTACGGCAGTTGTTTATAGAGCATGCAATTCCAGTCCGTTGACCAATATAGATGGTTGGGTAATCAATAACACTTACAAACAAAACCTGCCATTTACACGGACTTCTATTACCAAGATCAACGATACCTGCGGTCAACCCTGTCAAAATATAAATGATTTTTCCAATCCAGGATATGAAAAACACATTTACGAAACCACACTCGATTTAAACATAAGTGCATATCAAGTATTTTTAAACCAATGTAAAATCAGTGTGGCAATATTTCAGAATGGCAGGGATGGCAATCTTAAAACACAAAATATTGGCAAATACTATAACGAAGCCACCATCAATATTTGTGATTCAACCATCAGCAACCACTCTCCTATCTTCAGTATGGAACCGAAGTTTCATATGAATGCGAACAATCCATTATCCTATTCTCCCGGTCCACAAGATACAGCAGATTACGATTCTCTTGCTTTTTCTATCGAACCAGTATTAGTAGATTATGGAACCCCTATCCAATACAAAACAGGATACAGTTATCAAGTACCATTAACCCCTTATTGTCCACCAAATCCAGGAGTTACTAATTGTAGAGCATTGCCAAATGCAAAACCACCAAGAGGATGTTATTTTGATGAAACACTTTGTACAATCATAACAACACCAACAGGAGTAGGCGAAAAAGGATATATAAGAATAAAGATAAGAGAATTTCGAAAAATCAACAATCAATGGGTAGAGTTAGGTTCGGTGAGTCGCGATTATAGAGCCCAAACCATCGCTTCTTCATACAACAATCCACCCTATTTTGTATACTCAAATACTGTTTCAAATTCAATGTGTTCTGAGCAATTGAGTTTAAAATTCACAGCAAAAGATGATGCGTTTTTGCCAATGCAAACCATTTCTGATTCAACCTATGTGATATATGATTATGGCTTTACCCCGTCAACATTTAATACCAGTAAAGGTTTAAGAGAAATGCAAAGCGATTTGACCTTTTACGATGATGGTAGTGGTAAAATCAAAACCAAATATTACACAATAGCAGCATATGATAAAAAATGCAATATCAGTCTGATAACAAAAACATCTAAAATCACAACCAAACCTGTAGTTGAACACACCCATCAATATACATTGGATAGTTGCAACATATTATCTACTGAAGTAAAGCTCAAAGATACCACCTTGCAATACTCAACCTATTCGTATGTTACTGGGTTTTACACTACCAATTTATCCAGCAACAAATACCAATTAAATGGTGATGGAAAATACATCTTATACACGAATGCAAATGTTGGAAATAATTATTGCACTCTAACCAATATCGACACCATCAATGTCGTTAACTCATTTCCAAAAGCGATATTGAGTTCAGCTAAGGACACCACAGTTTGTTCTTCAGCGCCAATAGAGATTGGGTTTAAACCTTCGAGCATACCAAATTTAAAATCATGGGACTGGTATAAAAACGATACATTGGTCAACTCAATTGACAGTAGTTTCAAAGACACATATTACAATACTAGCAATTACAAATTGATTATGTTTGATCAAAAAGGTTGTAGAAGCTTTAGCAATGTTCTATTTAAAAGTGTAAAAACAAATTACAACTTGTTTCCATATGACAACCTAAATAAATGTCCGGATGATTCATTAAACATCACTGCTTATGAAAACATATTCAAAGCGCCAGTTACATATCAATGGACCTTTGACAACGAGACTTTCCCTAACAATACCAGTTCAATTGATTTAAGACATAACAAACCAGACACACAGCACTATTTGCGCTTAAAAGTAACAGATGACAATCATTGCATTTATAAAGATTCAATTTGGATGACAGTATATCAGAGTCCGAGATTTAAAACTATTACGAGTAAGCCAAAAATTTGTTATTATGAAGAATATACATTAAAATTATCTGAAGTCAAAAATGACAAAATAAAAATGGTGTATTGGAAACCTGACAATAGTATCATTCAATATTCCAATAAAGATTCTATTACTTTAATTTCAGCAAATCCAAGAACATTTTATGTCACATTAATCGACTCAAACGATTGCTTCCATATTGACACTTTTGAATTAAAACCAATTGCAAATCCCAAAGTCGAATTAAACAAAATAAAAGATGTATGCTCAGGCGTCCAAGTGACAGCAAATGTAAAAATCACCGATCCTGACCGAGCAAGTATCTATTGGTACTTTAACAAACAATTGATCAAAACTCAAGATACATTTTTACAATTCATCCCAGACACAAGTGGTCAAATTCAATTCAAAGTTGGCAATGACGATTACTGTTTTGCTAGTGATTCAGAGCAATTCAAAGTTTTCAACTATCCCAAAGTCAAAATTTTGGGAGATACCATTTACAATTACCGCAACAGAATTAATTTGACTTGCCAAAGTGATTACAACAATTATTACTGGTCAACTGGCTATACTGGTCAAACCCTTAATATTTGGGCATATTCACTTGGTCAACCTGGTGAATATACATTTATGGTGAGTTCAGCAAATACCTTAGGTTGTAGATCATCAGACACCATTACCATTCGCACGGATGGCTTTACAGGGCTTCAACAATTAAACTATTTGGGGGTAAAAGTTTATCCAAATCCAGCACAAGATGCTATCACAATAGAAAACTTAGAACCAGGCACAATTGACATTTTGGGTATAGAGGGACAATTGATTCAAACAATAGAGATAAAACAAGCTATTGAAACCATTGATATTTCTATGCTTGCCAAAGGCATCTACATTATAAAGACTGACAAGGGAATCTGTTCTTTTGTAAAAGAGTAAACAACTAAAACATAAAAATTAACGTCTCATAGTATGATGAAAAGATTACTTGTATTTTTTACATTAGCATATTCTATTACCATTTCTGCACAATCCATTGGAGGAGGCGAAGTGTATTATGATCTATTAAGCAACAAAAAATATAAGGTAACCGCGCATGTGTATAGGGAATGTAGTGGTGCTGCCTTAAATGGCTTGTCAGGCTATGTGGTATCAGATTCGTTTAAATTGTCAATGAACTTCAATCGCATCAGCATTCAGCGAATCAACGACACATGCGGCAACCCATGTGCCAATCAAAATTCAGCATCTAACAAAGGGTATGAGAAACACACGTTTATTGACACAATAGATTTCAACCAATCACCATACGACAAATTTGTAAAAGCAGGCAATTGCAGAGTGCATTTCGCGATACAACAGGCATTAAGACCCAATACAACAAATCTAAATGTCAATACCACCAACAACATCTTTTATTTAGATGCTATGGTGGATATTTGTCAAAATATCAGTAAAAATTCTTCCCCAAAATTCAGCATAGAACCAAAATTTTTTGCTTGTTGTTATTACCAATTTAACTACAACATGGGATTTTTAGATACTACTGATTACGACTCAATTGTTTTAGACATCAGTGCACCATTGGTAGATTTCAAATCCTCTGTTTCTTATGCGGGTAGTTACAATCAAAACATACCAGCGACACCCTATTGTCCACCAAATCCAGGTGTTATAAATTGCAAAGCATTGCCAAATGCAAAACCTCCAAGAGGATTTTATTTCGACAGAGAAACTGGAGATATTGCCTTCACTCCTACTAAATGTGATGAAATTAGTGCCATTAAAGTGACTGCGTCAGAATACAGAAAAGACAGTTTGAATAGATTTATCTTAATTGGATATGTGAGTAGAGAGATGATTTTAAGCATTAAACAATGTCCAGACAACAATCCTCCATACTTAATTGGAAGCAGCAAAATAACTGTTTGCGAAAACAACAAAATTTGTTTTAATGTTAGTGGAAAAGACGACCAATTTCTCCCTAAACAAACTGTTGCCGACACTGTAACAATGTACTGGGACCATGGTTTAAGCACCGCAACAGCCAAATTGAATGACAGTACTTCTAGAGAAAAAACCATGCAATTTTGTTGGATGGCTAGCAAAAACAATGGCGGTGTAAACAACCGTTTCACTGTTGCTGCAAATGACAAACAATGCAATATTGGATTGGTAAGCAAAGGTATTATAGTATCAAAAAGTCCAAGTTCTAATTTCAAACTTGATAAAGACATTGTATGCAATCAAATAAAGTATAACATTACGGTATTAGATTCTGTAAACAATGTATCTACGAAAAATGGATACTCTGTTAGGATACTAAAAGCTAATAGTAATTCGCAAATTGCAAGAAGTTTTAAGAAAAACGACTCCTTCAAAATCAATACTCCTGGAACCTACATCATAGAAAGCTATGTCAACAACTCACAGTTTAATTGCCCTGTTTTACAAATTGACACTTTCTCTATTGTGTACGAACCTATAGAAATTGCAACAAATAAAGACACCCTATTTTGTCAATACGATTCTATTACTTTAAAACCACTTAACAAGAGTTATAAAGGTTATCATCTAAGATGGTATGACAGTGAAAGAACAACAACATTGCTGGATAGCAATCAAACCTATTCGTTTAGGCTAAACGGACTAAATAGAACCATCTCTATAGAAACAAAAGACCAAAATGGTTGTGTCCTTAAAGATGAAGTCAATGTGCTTGCAAGAGGCGGATTTAAACGCTCTCCACAAGGCTCTATACTCTCATATTGCAAACAAATAAATGACACCTTGAAAGTAAGCAACTTTACAGGCAAAGGACCATTTACCATCAATTGGAGCATCAACAACCAATTGGTTAGTATCGACTCAGTGCTGGTTTATACCATCAACAATAAAGATAGATTAAGTGTTAGTGTGACCGATAGTGCCAATTGTCCATACACTGACACTGCTTTTATACAAACAATTTCACCTAATATTCAATTGAGTGATACAGGATATTGTTTTGGTTCTATTGCCGTATTCGACCCAAAATTAGACAATACTGAAATATACAAATACACTTGGTTTATTGACGGTATTCAAAGCTTGGATAGCAGTGAAATATTATTCTCAAACATTGATAGTTCCATTGTGCTGAAGCTTAGAGTAAGTACCTCTACAGGATGTAGCTCTGAAAAAACCATTAAGGTCACAGCATTTGATCTGCCTATCGTTAACATTGTTGGTGATTCTGTTTACAACAAAGCACACTATATATCTTTGACTACTGATAAGGTTTTCAATGGATACAAATGGTTTAATGACAGCAGCACTAGAAGCAACAATTTTTGGGCTTATCAGTTGGGTACGCCGGGCAAGTATTTTGCATGGGTAGAAGTAACAGATAGCAATGGTTGTAAAGGTAGAGATACTTTGTATTTCAGGACCAATGGTAAAACAGATGTTAAGACCATATCGATCAACAAATTGTTGATTTCACCAAATCCATTTACCAATCATATCGACATCATTGCTCAAAAAGATGGGGTGTATGCCATATTTGATTTAAACGGCAAATTGATTAAAACCGGGTCCTTGAAAAGCGGCAGTCAAACAATAGTATTAGATGATTTAGCTGGTGGCGAATACATCATCAGCAATGGCACAGAAAGCTATAAAATCATTAAAACACAATAGGCAACATTTGCTTATATTTGCGTGTCTTACACCCATTGATGAAGCAATTTTTACTAGGTCTTATTTTATTAATTTCTAATACTGCAATACATGCACAAGTTGTAAGTGGTGCAGAAGTGTATTACGACAAAATAGGCCAAACGACCTATAAGGTGACAGCCATTGTATACCGTTTGTGTACAAGCACAGCCTTAAACAATTTGAATGGGTATGTGATAGCAGATACTTTTAAAATTCCGATGAATTTGAAGCGTATTTCTATTTCAAAAATCAATGATACTTGTGGCAATCCATGCAACAATTTGAATGCTGTAGGCAATTGGGGATATGAAAAACATGTTTTTACAGACACCATCAATTTTAGTAACTCTCCATTTGACAGTGTAGTAAAAGCAGGATTGTGTCAAGTAAGATTTGCCATTCATCAAAAATTGCGCAGTACTTTAATCACCACACATGATAGGCATGGAGACATGTTGTATACTGATGCGATGGTGAACATTTGCAGCAATTACAGCAATATAAGTTCTCCCAAATTTACATTCGAGCCAAAGATGTCAGTAGGTTGTAATCAACCAATGCAATACACACCTGGCGCTTTGGATACTATGGAATTCGACTCAATGGGTTATGAGCTAGATGCTGCCATGTACGATTACAACAAAGCAGTAACTTACATTAGCAACTTCACCAAATCACTTCCAATGACACCATACTGTCCACCTAATCCAGGAGTTATAAATTGTAAACCACTTCCAAACGCTAAGCCACCTAGAGGGGTGTATTTCGATTCAGAATTGTGTCAATTTATTGTAACGGGCACTAAATGTGATGAGATAGCAACCATCGTATTTAAGGTCTCAGAATATAGAAGAGATTCGACGGGTAAATTTAAGTTACTGGGGTATGTGAGGAGGGAAATGATGTTAACTATAAAAATATTACCAGACAACAATGCTCCATACATCTCTGGCTCACAAAAATATTCGGTATGTAGCAACAATAAAATTTGTTTTAATTCATCGTTCAAAGACGACCCCTTTTTACCCAAGCAAACAATTCCAGATACAGTACGAGTGAGCTGGAATTATGGCATTCCAGGCGCAAGCTTTACAATTGTAGATCCAAGTGCCAGAGAAAAAACCACAGAATTTTGTTGGACGACTAAACCCCATTACAGAAACGAAAGATGTTTCTTCGGTGTGAAAGCTATAGACAAACAATGTAATACGTATTTAAACACCTACAATTATTACATTCAAACGTATGGGAAAACAGCTTATACGACAAAAGTCGAGAAGCAATCGTGCGGGTATTTAAAATTTAAAGCCATTGCAATTGACACTTCCGAAAAATTGAAAGGAAGCATTACAGTATCTTCAAAAACAACTGTTGTATACAGCACTTCAAAACTATCGGATTCATTGCAAGTACCTAACAATGACACATTTTATATCCGTTATAATTTATCTAGTAACATCAATCCTAATTGCGTCGTAAATAAGGTTGACACAGTGTATGTTTCTAATGCTTTATCCGTTCCATTTTCTTATACTATTTTAGATACCAGTGTTTGCAAATCATATCCTTCCAAAATGACGTTTAGTCCAAGTAAATACAGCAACTTAATATATTGGGAATGGAGCAAAAATGACACGCTGTTTAATTACATAGACAGTAGTATACAACAAAACATATACAACAAAAGTAAGTTTGCATTAAAACTATATGACAACTTTGGTTGCACAGCTTATGCCTATAGAACATTTACACCATACATCAACACTACAGACATTTTGCCAATAAGCACCACCACTTGTAGCAACATTCTGAATACAATCACACCGAAAATCAGTACTTTAAAATCGCCCATCCATTACCAATGGAAGATTAGAAATATTGATACATTCTTGACGAATCAAGTAAGTTTGTATCCAACTAACAACGAAAAAATCTATTTAAAGATAGAGGATGACAACCATTGTCAATTTTATGATTCTTTAAGTTTTATCGTCAATAAAGCCCCTAAATTCAGTATAGATAGATATGTCTTTTCATTGTTCAGTAAGAGCATTTGTAAGGATAGTATAGTGTTAGTTCCAGCTGATAGTTTTGATGTAGTTGGTCCATATAGCATCACTTGGAAAGTCAATGGTGTTGAGAACAGCACCTACAAAAATTCGAAGTATATGTACTTTAAAGTTGTTAGCAACTCAATTGCAAAAATTACGGTAACAGATTCAAAAGGATGTTCAGCTTCAGATTCAATCTACATTAAGGAAAAAGAGTATCCAAATATCAGTTTAGTAGATACTGGTATTCATTGTGGAGGTGTAAAGTTTGATATACAAGCCAAGGTATTCAATTCAACAGCAACAAATCCTCAATATTATTGGTACCTCAATAATTCACCAATGAATGTTCCGAGTTGGGATTCAAGTTTCACTGCAGATAATAACGCAAGTTTTAAATTGCGCTTACAGTATTTTGGGTTATACAATTGTGCTACTGATACTACTATTAATGTCACTGTGCATCCTAAACCAGAGTTTAATATACAAGGCGATACCATTTACAACAAAGCCAACAAAGTAAAATTCTCTATCAACACTTCATTTCCTTCATACGTTTGGTCAAATAATGACATTGATTTTACAACAGAATTTTGGGCGTATGAATTGGGCGCACCAGGCAGATATACCATCAGCTGTACTGTTAAAGACACTTGGGGCTGTAGCAATTCCAAATCAATAAGTTTCAGGACCAATGGCAAAACAAGCATAAAAAACTTCAAGCACCTATACATACAAATATTCCCGAATCCAGTCAGCGATGCGTTAAGTATTAAGACACCAAATTCTTCAGATTATTCTGTGTATTCTACAGAAGGTAAACAGGTGATGAAAGGCAAGCTATCAGAAGGCACTAATTCACTTGATGTATCAGGACTAAGCAAGGGTGTTTATGTTATAGAAATTGGCGAGTTTAAGACCACATTCATCAAAGAATAAAAAACTGCTTAAAAATTGTTGAAACTTAGGCTTCTTTTAGAGGGCTAAAAACAGTATTTTTGCAGCAAAATGGAAGCAACCCTAGAACAAGCACAGCAATTAGGTTTATTACCCGAAGAATTTGAAAAAATCAAAGGTATACTTGGTCGTACGCCAAACTTCACAGAATTGAGCATTTACTCGGTGATGTGGAGCGAGCACTGCTCATACAAAAACTCTATCACTTGGTTAAAAACTTTACCTAAAGAAGGTCCAGCTATGTTGGCCAAAGCAGGTGAAGAAAACGCTGGTTTGGTAGACATTGGCGATGGCTTAGCGGTTTGTTTTAAAATAGAATCTCACAACCATCCTTCAGCTATCGAGCCTTATCAAGGTGCTGCAACTGGTGTTGGTGGAATCAATAGAGACATTTTCTCTATGGGTGCTCGACCAATTGCTCAGTTAAACTCTTTGCGTTTCGGCAACATCGATACTGCAAGAACCAAATGGTTGTTGAAAGGGGTTGTTAAAGGAATTGGCGATTACGGCAATGCTTTTGGTATTCCAACTGTTGGAGGCGAAGTGTATTTCGACGATTGTTATGAGACCAACATTCTAGTGAATGCTATGAGTGTAGGTATCGCTAAAGTGGGAACCACCATCTCAGCAATTGCTGAGGGTGTTGGCAATCCAGTATACATTTTTGGTGCTTCTACAGGAAAAGACGGTATTCACGGTGCTGCATTTGCTTCTAAAGACATATCTGAAGACAGTATCAACGACTTGCCAAGTGTTCAAGTTGGCGACCCATTCTGGGAGAAATTAATTCTTGAAGCGTCAATGGAATTGATTCAAACGGGTGCAATCATTGGTATGCAAGATATGGGTGCTGCAGGTATCACTTGTTCAACAAGCGAAATGGCTGCTAAGAGCGGTACTGGCATGATTGTTCACTTAGACAAAGTACCTCTCCGTCAAGACAACATGAAAGGTTGGGAAATCCTACTTTCTGAAAGTCAAGAACGCATGTTGGTAATTCTAGAAAAAGGCAAAGAACATTTAGCAGAAGAGATTTTCAAAAAATGGGAATTGACTTACGCTCAAATTGGTGAAGTAACCAATACTGGAAGAGTGCAATACTACATGCATGGCGAATTGGAAGCTGATATTCCCGCAGAAAGTTTGGCATTAGGTGGTGGTGCTCCTGTATACAAACGCGAGTGGACCGAGCCTACATATTTTGAAAAAATAAAACAATATTCAATAGACAACATCAAACAACCAGAAGATTTGAAAGCAGTGGCTTCGTTCTTATTGCAAGAGCCAAACATTGCATCGAAAAAATGGGTGTTTAACCAATACGACAGCATGGTTGGTACTGTTAATCAAAGTACCAACATTCACAGCGATGCTGCGGTTGTTAAAGTAAAAGGTAGTAACAAATCTTTGGCTTTAACTGTTGATTGTAACAGTAGATATGTGTACGCAAATCCTGAAGTAGGATGTGCTATAGCAGTTTCTGAAGCTGCAAGAAACATAGTGTGTACAGGTGGTAAACCATCTGCAATTACCAATTGCTTAAACTTTGGAAATCCATACGACAAAGAAGTATACTATCAATTCAAACACAGCATCGATGGTATGGGCAGAGCTTGTCTCAAATTTGGCACTCCAGTGACTGGTGGTAACGTTAGTTTCTACAATCAAAGTACAGACGGTACTGCGGTATATCCAACACCAACTATCGGTATGGTTGGTATTATTGAAAAACCTGAACACCATACTGGTTCAGCTTTCAAAAATGAAGGTGATGCCATTTATTTAATCGGTCACGCTCAAAACGACATTAGCAGTTCTCAATATCTGGCTAAGTTTCATAAAGTAACCCACTCTCCTGCTCCATATTTTGATTTGGATGCTGAGAAACAATTGCAGGATGCATTGTATGCAGCCATAGAAAAAGGCATGATTGGATCTGCTCACGATGTGAGTGAAGGAGGTTTATTTGTAACACTTGCAGAGTCGGCTATGCAAAGTGGCAAAGGATTCGATGTGTGCACAGATGCCAATTATAGAAAAGATGCTTGGTTATTCGGTGAAGCTCAAAGCAGAGTGGTTATCTCAGTAGCTGCCAGCAACACTTCTGCAATAGAATCACATTTCGCCAGCTTAAACGTTCCGTGTTTGAGAATAGGTACTGTTAAAGGCAGCGACATGGTCATCGACTCAGAGAACTTCGGTTCAGTAAACGGCAATAAAGCGCAATACGATGGCGCTATAGCTGCGAAGCTGGGGTAATTGTTATTTGTTATTTGTAAATCAGAATCCTTTTATTTCTGATATTCGGTAACCCTAAAATCAACGATTTTTTTTTGGCGTTAATTGTCGAGGGCATGCCCTTCGATCTACGAAAATCCAGGCCTCATATTTTCTTTGAAAATATTCAACCTGGGCTAATATCTTGTCGTTGACAAGACGCTACTTTGTAGCTCGTTGTGATGGTGTTTATAAATTATTATTTTGTCGAGGGCATGCCCTTCGACCTACATAAACATAAATCATCACCTTTGTGTATTCTTTGCGAACTTTGTGGCTTTGTGGTTTTATATATTGTCTCGGGCGCAGCCCTTCGTCCTACAAGAAAAATTTCAAAATATGGCTGGCGTTAGCCCACTAAATCCTGTATCCTAATCCCTATTCCCTTTTTTGACATCCCGCAACCCTTGTTCGATACCTCACAATGGCGCGGGATGTCCGCTTCGCTCCCATTTGATTTTTGACTTTTGACTTTTGACTTTTGACTTTTTTGTCTCGCGTTAGCCCCCTATTCCCTAAATCCTGTTGCCTATATCCTATTTCTTATTCCCTATTTCCTATTTCCTTTTAAGACATTAACTTTGTTGAATGCAAGATAGCAGATTAGAAGCGTTTAAACGCTTGTTGGATATTATGGATGAATTGAGGGAGAAATGTCCTTGGGATAGGGAACAGACTACTGAATCTATTAGACATTTAACCATTGAAGAAACTTATGAGTTGAGCGATGCCATTATTGCTGGCGATGCTGAAGAGATCAAAAAAGAATTGGGTGACCTTCTACTCCACATTGTTTTTTATGCTAAAATTGGTTCTGAACGCAATGAATATAATATCGAAAGCATCATACATCAGTTGTGCGAAAAATTGATTAGAAGACATCCTCATATATACGGTGAAGTGGTGGCAGAAAATTCTGATACCGTAAAACAAAACTGGGAACAAATCAAACTCAAAGAGAAAGGAAAGGAAAAGAAATCTGTTTTAAGCGGTGTTCCAAAGTCAATGCCTTCTTTGGTGAAAGCCTATCGCATGCAAGAAAAAGCTGCTCAAGTGGGTTTTGATTGGGAGAATAAAGAACAGGTATGGGAGAAAGTTGAAGAAGAATTATTAGAATTCAAACAAGCTACTACCAACGAAGAAAGAGAAAATGAATTGGGTGATGTATTGTTCTCATTGGTCAATTATGCTCGCTTCGATAACATCAATCCAGATGATGCCCTCGAAAAAACCAACAGCAAATTCAAAACGCGTTTTGAGTACATCGAATCCAAAGCTGAAGCAGAAGGCAAAGACCTTAAATCATTAGGATTAGAGCAAATGGATGTGTGGTGGAGAGAAGCAAAAAAACTGTCATAAAAATCCCTTCATACTCAATCCACATTTGTGGCATAACTTAAATTTACGTTTCGAATCTTTATAATTACCTTCGTAACAATTTAAGAATTCGTATTGCGTTTAATAGAAAAATGAAGAAATTACTTTTGATTTGGTTGATGGTTTCGGGTGCAGTAAATCTCTTGGCAGAGCCTACAGATTCTACTTATGCCAAAGACCCATATTTCCTGAAATTGCTTAAGACCAATTCTCAAGTTCCTATTTTTTACAATGAACAGGTTAAACGTCAAATTGCTGTTTATGTAAGAAACCTCAACAACACAACTTCCATGCTAATTGGTAAAACACAATATTACCAAAATCATTATGGACCATTGTTCGATTCTGCTGGAGTGCCTAAACAGTTGTTTTTGGTTGCAGCAGCATTTAGCAATTGCGATCCATTATACAGTGATGCTGATGGTGGCAGTGGTATGTGGTCGCTTAGTTATGCCATTGCAAAAAAATATGCGTTGAACACTAACAGTTATGTTGACGAGAGAAGAAATCCTGAAAAAGGTACTATAGCTGCAGCCAAATATTTCAACGACTTAAATTACATTTATCAGGATTGGTTAAAATCTTTAGTAGCTTTTAAAACTGGTCCCATCAACATGAATATGGCCATACACAAAGCCAACAATTCTCTTGATTATGCTAAAGTACACAACATGTTGAGCGTTGAGCACCAAACTGCAGCAGTAAACTACATGGCATTTTGGTACATCTGGAATTTTTACAACGAACACAAAATCATTCCTGTCAAATACAAATTACCAGATACAGATACCATTCAAGTTCAAAGAGAAATTGGGTTGAATTCTATTTCATACAATTTGAATATTTCAGAAGATATCCTTAGACAATGTAATGCTGAATTGAGATTGGACATTGTACCGGTAACATACAACAACAAAGGATTAAAATTACCTAAAGACAAAATCGCAGAATACCACGAAAAACTATTGATACTTTTTCCTCCTACAATTACTGTAGTTGATTCTACTTTAACCGACTCTTTGATTATGGACGACCAAGGCATTTTACCCAGAATGGTAAAGCCTTCTGATACCTTAATTACAGAAAACGAAGAAGATGAAGACGAGGATGTGGTAAAGCCCAAAACACCAAAACCAGATGGCAAAACCACCATTACCTATGTTGTAAAGAAAGGCGATGGTTTGTTGTTGATTGCAGATTTGTTTGATGTTAAAGTAAGCGACTTAAAGAAATGGAATGGCATCAAAAAAGATTCTATTTTCAAAGGTCAGAAACTCAAAATAAAAGTCCCAAAAGCCAAAGCCGCTCAGTACAAAAAAATCAATACCATGACGACGGCTCAAAAAAGAAAATTAGCTAAAAGAAGTTGAACAAAAACTTAAGCATTCCCGTTCCAAGTAAAATACAAATTCTAGCGTCTTTACCTGGATTAATTGCTTATGTTTTTTTTGCCTTCATACACACACATTCTGCATTAGACAATCATTTTTATGAAGCTATAGGGGTTTCAGCATTATTGATCAACTTGTGGATAGCAGAACCCATCCCTATTTGGCTTTCATCTATTATCCCATTTATTTTACTGCAATTACATGGTGTAATTAATTTTAAAGAAGCCATTAATTCGTATTTCAACAAAACCAATCTCTTGTTTTTGGGAGGATTTCTTCTGGCGTTCAGCGTTGAGAAATGGCATTTACACAAGCGTATCGCATTCAAACTTTTATCGTTTACGGGAGACAAACCAAAAGGCATCATTTGGGGCATGATGTTAACCACCTGTTTGATCAGTATGTGGATTAGCAACACAGCTACTGCCATTATGATGTTACCTGTTGCTATTTCTATAGGCTCTATTATTAAAGACCAGCACAACAAAGTAAACAAAGCATTTTTTACCTGTTTGATGTTGGGTATTGCATACGGAGCAAATACAGGAGGAATAGCAACCATTATAGGCACGCCGCCTAACATCGTATACAAAGGCTTGGCTAGCGATTTGTTAGGAGTCAACGTAAGTTTTCTAAAATGGATGGTACTTGGTGTGCCATTGAGTTTATTGATGTTGTGGATTTCATACTATTTAATGACCAATGTCTTTTTTAAAGTTAAAGCTGAGTCGTTACCTGAAGTTGCCGCCATGTTAGACAACCAAGCAGAGCAACTTGGCAAAATGAAAACATCCGAAAAAAGAACACTAATCGTATTTTCTATTGCTGCCTTATTGTGGGTGTTTGGTCAACCAATTTCTTCCTTACTTCAACATTTTTCCATCCATTTTAAAATAGAAGAACATTATGTCGCCATTGTCTTTGGATTACTTTTGTTTTTAATTCCAAGTGGCGGAAAAAGCAAAGGAATGTTGTTAGAATTTTACGACTTAAAACACATCAGTTGGAGCATTTTGTTGTTGTTTGGAGGAGGTATGTGTATGGCTAAAGGACTTGAGAGTACGGGTGTCATAAAAGCCATGGGCGAATACATAAAAACTGCACAAAATGGCAATATAGATGTCTTTATTTTGATCGTGATTGGCACTGCATTATTTTTAACAGAGCTAATGAGCAATGTGGCATTGGCACAAATATACATTCCGGTAGTTTTTGCCATTTCAAGCTCAATTGGATTGGCAAATCCGCATGTGCTAGGCATACCAGTTACCATTGCATGCAGTTTTGCATTCATGTTCCCAATAAGTACACCACCCAATGCTGTTGTATTTAGTTCCGGAAAAATTAAGATTAAGGATATGGCAGTTGCAGGATTTTTAATTAATATTGTAGGAATCTTATTACTATGGTTAATCGCAAAATTTGTTATTCCTTACTTGTTTTAACAGGTTTATGGTCTTGTTCTGAAACAGTTAACACCAATAGTTCTAATCTTAGTGCTTATGTGGTTCAGATAGAAAACGAGCGCATTCAAAAAAACAAGGAACTTTTAACCGAAGGTGTCATAGAAGACGAGGACATTGAAAAATTTAAAGGTCTGCAGTATTTCCCAGTAGATTCCAATTTCAGAGTTAAGGCTAAAATAGAATTTTTAGACAACAGTAAAGTCTTATTTACCACTTCTAAATCTGACATCAGAGAGTATTATAAATTTTGCAAACTCCATTTTAAAATTGGTGATAGTTCGGTTGCGCTTATAGGATATGCATTCGACTCAACTGGCAAAACAACAGATTTATTTATTCCATTTAAAGACGCTACTACAGGCAAATCCACATACGGAGCAGGCAGGTATATTGAAATGCACTACAAAGGCGAGAAAGATTCATTAAACATCGATTTCAATTACGCCTTTAACCCATATTGTCATTACAACAATAGATACAGTTGTCCATTGGTGCCGATGGATAATATTTTAAAAGTAGCCATTAATGCAGGAGAAAAAAAATTCCATGACTAGACTTTTACTGATACTATTACTACTATCAACATCCAATGCATTTGCTCAGAAAAGAGCAGTCAGACAAATGTTGATTTACTCGGATTCTAATTTGCTTAAGACCGTTAAAAGTTACGAAGAATTTACATTTACAGATACTGGGGGCAAAGTTGTAGATGGCAAGATCTATATCAAAAACGATTCACAATTTTACTTTTTAAACTATTTTAATGAGCCTAAGTCAAGGATGTATAACATCAATGAGATAAAAGGTATTCATGCTTATGTATACAACGAAGGGTATGTTCCTGCTAAAAGCAAGGGCTCTGAAAGTGGTCAGAGATATTTTTTATCTACTGGAGCAGTCATTGCGATTTTGATATTTACATCCTACATAGGTGCTGTGTATTTAATTGTCAGAGAAATTGTTTTGGTTTCAAGATATGGACATGGTCATTCGTTGCTCAGACCTGAGCGTGCTTCAAGTGGAGGCAGCACAAAAACTTTGAAATACAAGACCAATCTGAAGATACAGATAGAGAAGATTTGAATTAGTTGATTCCAATTTTTTATATGCCGAAAAGTTTAAAAATAATTAAACATTTATTAATCTTTATTGCATTTGCAGCAAAAGCACAAACAGAGTGTTTAATCGCAATAAGTAATAAAGACTGTAGTTCTTGCTTAACAATATTACCAAAAATCAACAAAATAAATGCACTATTAAATCCAATTATCATTTTGGACATGGATTCAAATGATGCAGAATTCTTTGTGCGAAATTATCTAAAAATTAAATCTGTACCTTATAGAATTGACAAAACAACACATCAATCTCTAACATTTGTAAATGAAAAAGGAAACATAAGCTATTTAACATCATTATTTATTGATGGAGAAAAGAGAATGCAATTTTTAACCAATAAGATTGATGTATTTATTGATTCATTAAATACTTATTCTGAAAGCCCAATATTGGATGCCTTAACTAATTTAAATCAAATTATTGATTCAAAGCACTTTGGAAGAATTAGATTTAACATTAATGGCGACAATTACTCAATTTCATCAGAATTTAACCCAAGTATTACTTATGGAAGTTTTAAGAATGGTAAGATTAAAGAATTTATTATCAACGATTCCACTATTTTAAATACCCTTTTTTCCCAACAATTAAAAGATTCTAACTTCATCAAAAAGTATAGATCTTATCAAATTATACTAGAGGATAATGACGTCGTAAATATCAACTTTCAAATTCACGACCATGCATTCTATAATAAAAAGTTATATGTCTACTTAACAACTATTAACTGGGATTCGTTGCCTTCTGTTCAAGAAGTATATTCAAGTGGGGAACTAAAACTAAGATTTAAAAGACAATTATTGGAAATAGAAGTAGATATATATTCAAATAACCCGTATAAAATTCTTCAAAGCTGGGATTCAAATGTTGAAGATAAAATGCCAATTGAATACAGACTTCAATTCTCTATTATCAATAATATACCAGCATGGGTATATAGGGACAAGAATCCCATAAATAGAAAATACTATTATAAAACATTGGATTTTTCTCAAAAAGGTGAAATACCTGTAATAAATGAGAATTTATTTAGATTTTATCTTTTAGAAAACAATTTTACAGAGTCAGCGGTATTAACTTATGATTATAATTTAATAAATTTATCTTCAAAAACTGTATTTGATGTATACAAATACAACAAAAAGAATGACTCTGAACGACCAAATCTTGGTGGCTTTTGTAATTTTGATTCATTTATTTGCATACTATTCTTCCCTTCAAATAAGAATGTTAATACTTGTAGATTAGTTATTTTAGATAAAAAAACAAATAGTCTTGAAAAATCAATTGATATAAATTACCCAATAAATAATAATATGCAAGGGAAAATGTACTTTGATAGCAATTCAAATAGCCTTTATATCATTGCAATGAATGAGAAAAAACAACTTTCAATCGTCAACACTATCAAACTCAGCAAACTTTGACTTAGTTTTTGTGTTTCTTAGGAAACTCAATCATATCGAATAATTCGCGCAAACTATCATAAGTATCAAAATCTTTGTCTTTAATAAAGGATTTCTTTACCCAACGCACTTCTGTGATGTCTTCTTCAATCTGAGGAGTTACTTCAATATCTCCCCAAGCTACCATTCTAAACCACGCCGATTTTTTAAGTATCCAACGACCTTTTAAATGGTATACGTGGTAGGTATTGGCCAATTTCCCAAGAATGCCTAAGAAGTTTAAACCACACTCTTCGTGTACTTCGCGCAGAGCAGCCAAACGCAAATCTTCACCAGGTTCTAGTTTACCTTTAGGCAAATCCCATAAGCCCAAACGTTTGATTAAAAGCAATTCGCCATACTCGTTGAATACGACGCCCCCAGCGGCTTTGATGAGTTTAAAATGTTTTTTGACACGTCTAAACAATTCACCAGGATGGGCAGTTTTAAAGACGATGTACTTCTTACCACTGAAAGTACCAGAGGTGAGCTGTTGCAAGATTTTATCTAAGTCGGCATCAGCATGCGACTCAGCATCTTTGTTGTTGGCAAATTGATTATTATTTGTCAGCACCAAAGTATGTTGGTTGATGAATATTTTATAGTTTTGCTCCGCCATGGTATCAAGTGAAATCAGTGCAAAAATAGCACAATACTTATTAGAATGCGAAGCCGTTAAGCTGAATGTCGAAAATCCATTTACATGGACTAGCGGCATGCGCTCGCCGGTATACTGCGACAACCGCGTAACATTGTCGTATCCACACATCAGAAAATACATCACCAAATGTTTGAGTGAGGTCATTAAAGCATCATATCCAGAGGTGAAAGGTATAGTTGGAGTAGCTACAGCGGGTATACCACAAGGCGCTTTGATTGCCGATGCATTAGACATTCCGTTTGCCTATATCCGTTCAGAAGCTAAGAAACATGGCTTAAAAAACGCCATTGAAGGTCACCTAGAGCCTGGCTGTAAGGTTGTGGTAGTTGAGGACTTGATTAGTACTGGCAAGAGCAGTTTAAAGGCTGTAGAGGATTTAAGAGAAAACGGATTTGAGGTAATAGGATTGGTTTCAATATTCAATTATGGCTTTGCTGCGACACATCAAAAATTTGCAGACGCCAAATGTTCATACATTTCATTGTGCGACTTCAACACATTGGCCAAAGAGGCGGCCAACATCAACTACATCAGCGCCGACGCACAAACAAAGGTTTCAGAGTGGAGCAAAGATGCTCAGGCATGGAGCGATGGATTTACCAACGGGTAATAGTTTCTAAAAATTTTAAATATGTTTCAACCTTGTAAGGTTGTCTTGGCGAACTTAACCAACCTTGAAAGGTTGGTTTTGGGGAAATTTCAACCTTACAAGGTTGATGACCTAATTTTCATAAATCACAGAAAAATAAAACAACAATACACCAATTAAAATAATCATTCCTAGTAACCAAAGTACACCCAAGAATAGATTAATAAAACTATATTTCTGATTGGCAATTTTTTGAAACAACAAATACTGTCCTAAACAAAAAAGAACTATCACGAATAAGTATGTTAATTCAATTCCAAATATGAAGCTCAATTTTGTTAATAACCAACTTACTGGTTTGAAGACAAATTCAAAAAAACCAAACGTATCAATGTTTATTTTCTCAAATAAAAAAACCATCATGTATGTTATTAATTCAATCAAGAATACAAAAACGTAAGTATTGATAAAAATTTGAATTAGTTTATTCTTTATTTCAGTTTTCATAGTAGGATTAAATATTAATAGATATTAATTTCTATAACTCTGGTATAACCAACAAAAAAACATAAAACTAAACACTGCTATAATGGTAAAAACTACCCATACATAAAAAGATAAATAATAAAAGACCGAATGGTTCTTGAAAACATCAATTTTTCTATACAAAAGAAATTGATTTATCCCCCATAAAATAAAAAACAAAAAACCAGACATTACAATCCCGAAAATGTCAGCAATAAAGGCCCAAAACCTAACTAAAGGAAACACAATAAAAGTCATCTTAATTTTAGTGAAATATGAAAAAAGAGAAATAATGAATCCTAAATTAAATACCCAAAGGTAGACATTTATTAAGAACTGCATATACTTTTCTTTAATCATCAGCTTGTAAAAATGTAATTATACTCTAATATAAACAAAGTGAATCAAGTTTGTTATTGGGAAAAGAGTCTTTTCCATTATAACTTCTATACGTCGATCTATCTTCTACAAAAGCACATTCGTCAATAGTCCAATCAAATGCATTGGAATAATAGAATTTGTCAACCCCGTGTAATTTTAATCTAAGTTTTGTTGAAAAATTACCCAATTTAGGCAAGAAAATCAATACAGGTATAGCTTTGTTTGGAGGCAAATATAACAAGCTAGAACTATTACCACAGTTAGAAATATCGTAATACTGAACAGGGTGCCAGTTGTTATTTTTTGTTTTTCCTTGGAGTAATGCTACAGTCATATTATCTGAAATATGAAAAGCAAACGTATCATTTGAACCATTAATCATCCAAACAATTTGTGGTCGCTGGTCTTGACGATATTGAATATGCATATTCAAGTAATGATGTTTGATGGCTTTAGTTTTACCAGAAAAAAGATTACCTCCTAACATACCCAATAGTTGATTAAAATTACTATCCATACCATTATCTATAAAATCATTACGGCTTATAAAATTGTCCAAGTGATTGCTTGTATCAACAACAATATACAATCCGTTTAAATTCGAATATTTAATTGGAATGTTTTGAATAAGTCCATTGAGATTTAATGCACTATACATCTCTCCTTTATCGCATTTGAAAGTATCATGAAGTGGACTTTCCACAATTTTACTATTCTGAGGATTATTAACACATGAGCAAAGCAAGACGCAAATACAAAAATAAAATCTCAACATTATACCCTACAATATTACAATCAACTTGAAAAAAACGCAATCAAACCAATTAGAAACAACAATACACCAATTCCCCAGAAGAAATACAATGTGATTTTAAGTAAATTTGATAACCTCATATTTACCAATTTTTGAAATATCAAATAATCTCCTAATCCCCATACTGCTAGAAAGATAAGAGCTCCTATCTTTTTCCCAAAACAATCTACTAAAAATCCACCAAATTCATTTATTGGAAACCAAAGCATATTTAATAAACTATTATCCTCAACCATCCCATATGAAAATCTTAATAGATAATGTACATATGCAAGAATTTGATAAAACAACACAAGGAAAAGAAACGTATTCAGAAGATATTTCCCAATTTTACTAATCATATATATTAAAATCGGATATTCCTTAATGTATTTATCCATCAATCTAGTTATTTAGTTTTTTCATGTTGTCTCTTAAATTTAAGACCCTGAGCATCCTTTGTTTGTATCTTAGGGAAAACATCATCTTCAGTATTTGGCTTTCCATCGTTGCCAGATGAAAAGAGTATATACATTGAATCCAAATTTTGATAATTAAATGGTTGCTCTTTAGATGAATTTGAAAACTGGCTAAAATCTATAATTTGAACATAATTGTCATCACTATTTAACTGACTTAAACTATCTGGATAATTGCCATTTACCAATTTATAATACTCAATTTCTTTCACTAAGGACATTAATTGAATTTGGATATATTGTTTGTTTCGTATTTCCACTGGTTCAACTTTGTTATAAAATCGAAAAGAATTGCTAAATATTGAAATTAATACTCCCGCTAATCCGATAATCTTAAGCAAATTTGATTTTAAATCTATACCTTTAAAAATGATTACTAAACCTACAATAAACCCCAAAATAGGCACAAGACACAACAACCCTAAAAGTTTATACCTCTTTATACTTTCCAATTTGTTTTGACTGGTATTTCTTTCTACTTTATTGTTTACCAATTCAACAAATGCATTGAGACCACCTATATTTTCAAATGCCCGTTCAGGAATAACTAATGAGGCATTATTCAACCAAAGTATACAGACGTAATCTCCGTAAACTTCTAAACCTTGAATGATTTCCCAATATTTTAAAACGGATGTTCCATTGTTATACATTTCTAAACCATCATCTTTTATTTCAATTTTCAATGGCTGAGCACTTAAACTTCTCAAGAATGATTTGAATTTATACATTGCATTGAGATAGGGTAAAATATAAAAAACTATAAAAATCAAAATACAACTAATGATGGTATTTCTAGCAAATTCTAATATTGTTGATTCGTTAAAATCAGATGCATAGTAGTTGATACAAACTGCTACAACAACCAGAATGAAAAATTTTAGCACATACTCTTTTTTTAGAAAAAAAGATTTGAGGAATTTCCTTGAATCATCAGCTTCAAAATGGTAATTGATAGACTTCATAGTTGTTTAGAGAGCAATATTGGTTATACAATAATACAAATTTTATCAAATGTTTAATTGCTCCCTCCAACCTTGTAAGGTTGTCTTGGCGAACTTAACCAACCTTGTAAGGTTGGTTTTGGGGAAATTTCAACCTTACAAGGTTGATGACCTGTACCAATAAAAAAAGGTATGCGCCGTCGACACATACCCTTCTTTTTGTAGATTAGATGATCTTATTTGGAAATGTACCCCTTCATGATGCCTCTGTCGGATGCTTTGATGAACTGTAGAATTTCATCGCGCTCTGGTGTGGCCGGCATGTTGGCTTCTATGTGCGAAATGGCTTTGTTGTTGTTCAATCCACGCACATATAGTGTTCTGTATATTTCTTGTATCTCAGCAATTTTTTCAGTGCTGAAATTTCTTCTTCTTAAACCTATTGAATTCACACCCTCATAACTTAGTGGCTCTCTCGCCGCTTTGGTGTAAGGTGGTACATCTTTACGCACCAAACTTCCTCCGCTTATCATGGCATGTCTTCCAATGTTCACAAATTGATGTACCAATGTGGCACCTCCTAAGATTGCAAACTCACCAACAACAACGTGACCAGCAACCTGAGTGCTGTTAGCCAATATCACATTGTCTCCTATCACACAGTCGTGCGCCACGTGAGAATACGCCATAATCAGACAATTGCTGCCAATAACGGTTTGACCTCTATGGTTGGTTCCTCTGTTGAGTGTTACACATTCTCTGATGGTGGTATTATCTCCAATTACAGTTAGAGTTTCTTCACCGTCAAATTTTAAATCTTGCGGAATCGCAGATATAATTGCACCAGGAAAAATCTTTACGTTCTTGCCAATTCTAGCGCCTTCAAATATGGTGACACCAGAACCTATCCAAGTACCCTCTCCTATTTCAACATTTTTATGAATGGTAACGAATGGATCGATTACCACATTTTCTGAAACCTTCGTTTGTGGATGGACGTACGCCAGAGGTTGAATCATTTTATACTTATTTGATGTTTATACAATTTTGAAGGTCTTACCCCCCAAGTTTTTTTTATTTAATTTTAACAATTTGAGCCATCATATCGGCTTCACTTACCAACTTCTCTCCAACATAGCATCTGCCTTTCATCAAACAGATACCTCTTCTTATTGGCTCGGTCAATTCTAATTTCATGATCAAAGTATCTCCAGGTACAACTTTGTCTTTGAAACGCGCATTGTCAATTTTCAAAAACAATGTGGTGTAATCTTCTGGATTATCAACCTCACTCAACACCAATACGCCACCAGCTTGTGCCATTGCTTCTAATTGCAAAACACCCGGAAAAATTGGGTCGTTAGGAAAGTGACCATTAAAGAAATACTGATCGCCAGTGATGTTTTTTATCGCCAACACATGTGTAGCAGATTTCTCCATGATTTTATCTACCAGCAAAAACGGATGTTTGTGAGGTAAGAACTTTGAAATCTCTTTATGTTCATACAAAGGTTTTACATTTGGATTGTAAACCGGTGCATCCGAATTGGATTTTTTCTTTGTTTTCTTAATCAAGGCTTTGATTTTTTTACCAAATGCTACGTTAGACGCATGTCCAGGTCGAGCCGCCATAATCTGCGCTTTAATTGGCATACCTATCAAAGCTAAATCACCTAACAAATCCAATAATTTATGTCTAGCAGGTTCGTTTTGAAAACGCAAGTCGACATTGTTTAAAATCCCTTCTTTTCTCACTTCCACTTTTGGCTTATTGAATATTTTAGCCAAACGTTCCATCTCATTTTCCTCAACCACTCTATCAACTATCACGATGGCATTGTTTAAATCGCCACCTTTAATCAAGTTGTTGTTCAACATGATTTCGAGTTCGTGTAAGAAACAGAAAGTACGACAAGGAGCAATCTGAGTTTCAAACTCACTTAAGTTGGTGATGGTAGCATGTTGACTACCCAAAACTGGACTGTTGTAATCAACCATAACAGTTGCTCTGTAATCATCCAAAGGCATTGCCACCATTTCAACTTTATTATGAGGATCATTGTAGTGGACATTAACTGGAACATGGAAATATTCGCGTTCTGCCTCTAATTCAACGATGCCAGCCGCTAATAATTCTTGCACAAAAGGCATAGAACTACCGTCCATGATGGGCATTTCTGGTCCATCTATTTGCAACAATACATTGTCGATTTCTAATCCGACAAGGGCAGCCAAAGCATGCTCAACAGTGCTTACTTTAACACCATTTTTTTCAAGTGTAGTGCCTCTGCTAGTATCTGTTACCAATTCGCAATCTGCTTCAATAATGGGCTGACCTTCGACATCGGTTCTTTGGAATTTGTACCAATGGTTTGCTGGTGCTGGAAGAAACGTCAATGTAACGTTTGCGCCAGTATGTAAGCCAACTCCTGAAATTGTAACTGCTGATTTTAAGGTAGTTTGTTTCATTTATGATCTCTTAATTCTTTGATGATTTTTTCTAATTCTCTAACTCTTTGTTCCAATGCCGGCAAATTTCTCTGCAGAACCTGACTTTTAAATGCTTCTTTTAAAGGCAATGCAGGAGAACCTATAAATTGTTGATTGGGTTCTTTTATAGATTTAGGCACACCAGATTGGCCCCCGATTTGGGTTCCATCTGCTATGGTGATATGCCCAACGATACCAACTTGAGCACCTATTACACATCCTTTTCCTACTTTAGCACTTCCGGCAACACCGCTTAGTCCCGCTATTACTGTATTCTCACCAACCTCAGCATTGTGAGCGATTTGCACCAAATTGTCTAATTTCACACCTTTTCGGATGATAGTACTGCCCATAGTTGCTCTGTCGAGACAACAATTAGCGCCAATTTCTACATCATCTTCAACAATCACATTACCGATTTGTGGTATTTTAGCATAGGTGCCATTTGGTGTTGGAGCAAATCCAAACCCATCAGAACCTATGGCTGTTCCCGCGTGTACTATACAGTTGTTCCCAACAGAACAATCAGAATACACATTCACACCAGCATATAAAATGGTATTGTTGCCAATTCTAGAACCTTTACCAATAAACACTTTAGCGTAAATCTGACTGGTATCGCCGATAACAGCGTTTTCTTCAACAACAGCATACGGACCGATGTAGACATCTTTACCTATCACAGCAGATTCTGCAATGATGGCTGTAGGATGAATGCCAGTGCGGGTTTGATGCGGATTGAAATATTCGTTTAAGACCACACAAAAACCATAATATGGCATTGGATGTCTTATAATGGTTGTGTGAATGGGTTTTTCAAAAACAATATCAGAACTAACAATTACAATAGAAGCCTTGGTTTCGTAAATGTAGTTAAGATATTTGGGGTTGGCCAGAAAACTGATTTCGCCGGGATTAGAATTTTCTATTTTACCAGCTTTAGTGATTATTGCCGACGCGTCACCCTCAACAGTTCCACCTATTAATTGTGCTATTTGATTGGCCGTAATTTGCATATTACAATGTCGCGAAGATACGACTTAACGATAAAAGCTTAAATAATATTTTTTAACTGTCTGGTTAAGAGCTTTTAAGTTGTAGTTATCACTGGCATCCGTTACATCAAGCACTTCACCGCTTTTCATCAAAATTTTGATACTGGTACTCTTCTCTACTTTATAAGCATCGTTCTTTATCATGGCCATAGATGCAAAATAAGGTATTTCATCAGGTTTCAACTTGAATTTTTGGGCAACTAAGTTTTCCTTCTCTTTTAGATCTTTTTCATCAAAAGGTTTGTTGGCCACCATCATCTTTGGCAATTGTCTTTGAACAAGATTTCTGGACAACAAAGCCAACACTTTATCTTCTTCGAACTGCCAAGCTTTAATGGCAGAAAATATATCCGAGTCGTCTAACTGAATAAAATTTTTAAGCACCTGTGGGTCTTCAGTAAATTGTTTGTTTGAAATGTGTGTTTCTAAAAAGAACCTTAAGATTGGAGATGCGTTTAATTTAACCCCTGACTTTGCCAGTTCTGAAGCCCTTTTCATGGTATTTGTAAGCAACAAATCAGCTGCAACAACAGTTTTATGAAGGTACACTTGCCAATACATCAAACGTCTAGCAATGATGAATTTTTCAATGCTGTATATCCCTTTTTCTTCCACCACCAATTCGTCGTTGACAACATTTAGCATATTGATGATACGCTCAGAGCCGATGATACCTTCGCTTACACCAGTGTAAAAACTATCCCTTCCTAAATAATCCAATCTGTCCATATCCAACTGACCCGAAATGAGATGATGCAGATATGATTTTGGGTATTTATTGGTAAATATGTCGATACACAATTTTAGTTTGCCATTGAATTCTTTGTTGAGTTGTTCCATCATCATCAGTGACACCTTTTCGTGGGCCACATTTTTGATGAGCGTGTGTTCTAAAGAATGGCTATACGGACCATGGCCGATATCGTGTAAAAGGATACCACAGTACAGAGCTTCGGCTTCTTTGTCAGAAATTTTAACGCCTTTTTGACGAAGTGTATAAACGGCATTCATCATCAAATGTAAAGCACCTAATGCGTGATGAAATCTTGAGTGAGTAGCACCAGGGTAGACATATTCGGACATACCCAATTGTTTGATTCTTCTGAGACGTTGTACAAAAGGATGTTCAATTAAATCTTGAACCAGTTTGCTTGGAACAGTTAAAAAACCATAGACTGGATCATTGATGATCTTGCTTTTGTTCATAGATGCAAAGTTGTCAAAAAAACAGAGAGTTTAAAAGCATCTAAGAAAGATGTTTAAGACACTTTATAAACAACATCCATAAAAAATATGTAGAAGAAAATCAAAAACGGATAAACACACAACACACTGATAGTCAATACTTTTTAATTGTCATATTTTGAACAGAAATTTTTATAAGATTTTTTAATAACTTATATTTGAAACAATTTGAAGAAAGCGCTACCAATATTACTTTTTTTAATAGCTCCTTTTTATTCGTTTGCACAGAAAACAAACGAAGGAACGGATTTTTGGATGGGATTTCTGTCCAATATTTCTTTTAGTTCAAATGAATTAAAGTTGTATATCTCTGCGAGCAATAACAGCAATGTTAAAATCAGTATCCCATTGCAGAATTATTTTGATTCAATATACATCCCGAAAGACAGCGTTAGGGTATTTCAAGTGCCTTTGAGTTTGGGCAATATCAATGTATATGATTCTGTTCAGAAATAAGCCATTCACATAACATCTGATTTACCAATATCTGTAGCAGCAATGAATTTGCAATACGCCACAACAGATGCCAGTATTATTTTACCCAATGTCAACATCCCACCAGGAGCAACATACATCATTGGCAATCCAAATGGTAATACCAATTTGGCGATGATGGTGGCTAGTCAGGATTCTACCACAATTAGCATCACCCCGATATCAGCTACTTCAACTGGTAAACCTGCAGGAGTGCCATACACAGTTAAACTCAAAAAGGGCGAGTTGTATCAAATCAAAGGGGCAAATCTAACTGGTTCAATCATCAGAGTAGTATCAAATACCAAAGTTGCCGTTTTCTCAGGCGATGCATGTTCAAATTTCCCTTGTGGGGCATGCGACCATCAGTACGAGCAAGTGATGCCAAATCAATTGACAGATACTGCCTATTATGCTCCACCACATTTCGGTCATACCAGCGGCTATTACCTTAAGATAGTTCCCGTTGATTCTAACATCTCCATAAAAGTTAACAATACAACGTATAGCAATTTAAGTAGACTTACACCAATCACCATCAATGTAAAAGGTGATAGTGGATATTATATTCGCTCAAACAAACTTTTTCATGTATTTCAATTTTTAAAAGGCGCTTCAGGTTGCAATGGTTATATCAATTCATCTTATGGCGACCCAGCGATGCTTGAATTACTCAGCAACAAATACATGGGCCAAAGAGCTTTGTTTAGCACGGTTAACTCATCAAATCTTCGCGACCACTTTGTATCTATTGTCATCAACACAGTAGAAAAAAACAATGTATATCTGGATAAAACGAAAATAGATTCAAGCGAATTCAAACCATTCCCATACGACAACAAACGCTCTTATGCCTACCTCAAAATCAATTTGGGTACTCATTTGATAGAATGTTCAGGAGGTATGTTGGCTTATTGCTATGGTGTTGGATATTATGAATCCTATTTGTATTTGGCAGGATTTAATTTGCCAAATTTTGATTTAGACTTCAAAGACTCTGTTGTGCAATACGATTGTAAAAACAAAAAAATCAAAATGCAATTCAGACCACTTGTCTCTAAAACACTTAAATCATATACATGGTATTTTGGAGACAATACTACTGGCACAGGCAACCCTGTAACACATTTATACAATTCAACTGGCATGTTTACAGTTAAACTTGTAGGTGAAGATTTTAGTGGCAAAAAAGACTCGGTAACCAGACAGGTTAAAGTAGATTGGCCAAGTTTTGACCCAGTGAGAAATAAAATTATTTGCGGTATTGACACAGTAAAATTTGAAGAACGCAATCCTTTCTTTGCAAACTTCAAATGGCAAGACAGTTCAACCAACAACTACTTTAAAGTTTGGGACAATGCCAATGTATGGGTGTTTGCGACAGATACATCAGGCTATTGCAAGTTTGTCGACTCAGGTGTGGTTGGTAAAATCAATATCTTCTCAAGTTTAAGAGTTGATTCATTAGAAAAATGTTTCAAATACAATCTGTTTAAATTTACAGATTCGACAAAAATATTTGCTGATCAGATTGAACACAAAGCCTGGGTATTTCCTTTTGGCACTTATTGGGACCAAAACAGCATCAATGTAAAGTTCCCTATGCCCGGTAAATACAAAGTATACTTTGATGTGTACACCAAGCAAGTCAACTGTAAAGCCAGATATCCTATAGATGTGGTTGTGCATCCAATGCCAAAGCCATACACCAATTTCAACGGTGATGATTTCTGTTCGGGAACAAAAATCACCTTTAAAGACAGTTCGCAAATTGTTACAGGCAATATCAAACAAGTACAATGGGATTTTGACGACAACACCACCGTTATAAGTGATTCTGGCAAAACACAGAAAACCATCATGTTTGACCCAACCTCTGTAGCTGTTACGAGAAAATACAAACAAATTCCAATCTCAAATTTTGGTTGCAGAGATACCATAGAATCAGCTGTCAGTGTTTGGCCTAAACCCGACGTAAATTTCACCATCAACACTGCGGACACCATCAAATGTTTGCCAGCAGCAAGATGGACATACAACAGCAATACCAAAACCTATTTCGATACTTTTAGTTTGAAATGGGATGCAGGAAATGGTGTAAAAGGCACTAGCAAAGATTTGAGAAACGTGCGTTACAATGCTCCTGGAATTTATAAGGTTAAATTGGTGGGTATCGACCAATCATTTGGATGTAAAGATTCTATTATCAAAACTGTTGAAGTATTGCCATTGCCTATTGCGAGGTTCAACATCGTGGATTCGCAACAATGTTTTGCAGGGCATTCTTTTGCCTTCAAAGATTCGTCAACTGGCAAATATTTGACCTATAATTGGAGTACCATAAGTCAGACAGATACTGGCAAACAAGTCGATTCATTTACCTTCAGCGCTCCTGGCGACTATGATGTCAAATTGGTAGTCAACAGTCAATATGCCTCTTGTGTCGATTCAACTATTAAAAAAGTGCATGTGCTAGAACCACCTACAGCTGCATTTACTTCCAATAAAGATACTCAGTGCTTAAACAACCACAAATTTGTTTTGAGCAATACATCCAATTTCTTAAGACAATACAAAGAAAGTTTATGGCAATTTGTGGCAGATACATCAAACACCTCAGATACAAACTTCAACATCGCCAACAAAACCTTTGCAGATACAGGATCCATTAAAGTAACCTTGATAGTTAAAGACATTGAACTGTGCTCTGACACTTTTGTTAAATATATCAGAGTAGCAGCACATACCAAATCGGCTTTGAGCATTAACGACACGACCCAATGTTTCAATGGCAATAGATTTGTGTTTAGAACCACGATACCAAATGGAGAATCTCGCAATTGGAAGCTAAATAATGTCTTGGTTCAATCAGGAACAATAGACAGTTTGGTAAGAAGTATAACTACTGCAGGAAAACACAAAATTGTTATAACAGGCACCAATGCTTTGGGTTGCGGAGATAGCACCTTTGCAAGTGTTAGAGTATTAGACAAGCCAATTACGGCGTTCACAATCAACAATGACACACAATGTTTTGTTGGTCACGCTTTCAACATTAACAACACATCTACTGCCAACAACGATGTCATCAACACTTACAAATACATAGTTGACGATACATTTAAAGTTTCGACACCTAATATCACAGGATTAAAATTTGCAGCAGTAGGAAGATACAAAGCCAAATTAAAAATTATTACGCAAGAGCTTTGCGTAGATTCAACAGAGCAATTTGTAACGGTATTATCGAATCCAAATGCTAGAATTGTTGGTGATACAGTTTGTATTGGAGAGCCAAGTCTGATAAGTGCTATACAAACATCTGGAAACCCTATTACTACTTGGAATTGGAACTTAGGCGATGGCAACAACGGCAATGTACAAAGCTTCAATCACACCTATAACAACATAGGTAACTTTAACAACAGTTTAACCATTACCGACCAATACAATTGTTCTGCAGTGATTACATCGAATGGTATTCAAGTCGTGCATCCATTGCCAAATGCCAACTTTAGTTTCGATGCGATAGATTATGGCATCAACCAAAGCAAAGTATTGATACAACCAATAGAAATGGGCGCATTGAAATACGATTGGAAATTCCCTAATGGTAGCAATAGCAACAAAGACACTCCAAGCATTATCATCAACGATTTATTAAAAGGTAAAATCTACTTTAAAATCACCAACCAATTTGGCTGTGTCGACTCAAGTGATCGCGACATTTATGTGTATCCAAACAACTTCAATGTATTTATACCGAGCGCCTTTTCCATCAATCAAGATTTGTTAAACGATGAGTTCAAACCAGTAGGATTAGGCGCAACAAGAGATTATAAAATGTCTATCTTCAACCGTTGGGGAGAAGAAATCTTTACAACCACAGACCCAAGTAAAGGTTGGGATGGCACCTATCAAAATGACTTTGTGATGGAGGGTGTGTATTCATACCTCATCGAATTCAAATTTATTGATGGCAAAGCATACAAATACACTGGCACATTGACGGTGTTGAGGTAATCTAAGTGATCAATTTGATTGTAGTTGTTCGTCTTTTGAAACTTTCCAAATAAATCCATCTAATATATAATGGGTAACTTGAGGCACTGCTAAAAGTGGCACAATAACATTTACAAGAAATTTAGGTAATTCTATTTGATACTCGAACCCAAAAATAGCTTCAAATTGTTCATGCCAAATCAACAAATCCCACAAGCCTTCTTCTAACAGAGCTGGCACTAGCATAAATGCTATAAATATTGGCAAACCAATATTGGTGAGTGCAAATCGCACAAATCTTGAAAAATGATAGGGTGTTTTTTGGTTTTTTTGATGTGCTTTCATCCAAACTAAGGCCATGTATGGTATACCATGTGCTACGACATTTAGGAGGGTAAAACTTAAATCACTATTTAAAATAACGATACCAACCAACCAAGACAAAGCCGTGCCGATTAGCACCATATTTTTAGGCACATTGAAATATTTATTTTGCACTACATGCAGAATCTCTGACACCACATAAACCAAGAGTATAAGAACATACAAATAGCAAAACACATGTTTTAAAACTGGCGATTCAATGATTAGAAAATCTCCTTTTACAAACCAATTAAATGCTCGGTCGGACGACAAATGCCAATACAATAATGGATAAATAGTGGAGCTATAAATTGTAATGCTATCTATCAATCGTTTTAGCTTTCCAATACCGTCTTTTCTGCTGTATAACCTTAAAAAACCATACTGTTGTCTAATAAAATGAAACACTGCCAGATAAGCCAAAATGCGCCAAAACAACAATTGACTGCTAGTGAATAACATAATACCAACTACAAAAACCAGAATTGGAACACTGTAGAACAATGACCTAAATTTTGACATCATGTCTTTGTCTAAGTATGTGCGAAACAAAGTGCTATAGACGTGAGAAACATCTATTAAAACTATCAGTATTAACCATGAATAACCAGCGACCTCAATTGATTGATTAAAATAGTTTGGAAAGAGCATGACTATAAAAAGGCAAACAAAAGGTGGCAGTAGTACAAACAACCAGTCTATCCATGGGCGATACAAATAAGGTTGCTTTATCATTGGATTTGTAAACTTTTTAAAACCATTTTAGCAGACCGAATTCCGTGATAAAATGCCTCTTCAAAAATTGAAATTCCACTTTTATCACTGTGAGCAAAATACAATCCATTACCTGAAATGTCATTTGACTTAAGACGTTCTGAAATATACCCTTTCACAGGCGCTATCATGGCATGACCCCAAATTTTATATTGCACATCTTGAATTGCTTGCTCTAAGTTAGGATGCGCATCTTTCAATTCTTCAAGCACAATTCGTTTAATATTTTCAGACGACTGAGCTCTTAACCATTGTCTTGCCTCAGATGGGCTATTTTTAACAATTGGCATGTAGAAAGTCAGATTCAATTGTTGCTCGGCATACTGTAAATGTTGATGAGAAGCATTGACATAACCTAAGGATGTTTTACCATACAACACATTATCCCATGCTAGTCCGAAACTATTAGAAAACAATTGTTTGCCATCGACAGCCATATTCACCACCAACCATGGAAAATACTGTGTATTTTTAGGCATTTCTGGCAACAAACTAGGGTCCATTATTTTCTTACAAACAAAGTGTGGTAAGGCGACAATTAATTGAGAGGTTTCATATCTTGTATAGGAATTGTTTTTGTAATCATAAACGTCAACTAAGTAGTCTAAATTTGATTTTGAAATTGAATAAATCAGCTGATGAGTTTTTGTTGAGCCTTTAATTTGCTTTACAATTTCTTTCACCAACCTATTATTGCCTTCAGGCCAAGTAAGAGATTGATTGGATTTAACATTAGAAGCGACACCTTTTCTGGACGCAAAATAGTGTATTCCAGCCCAAGCTGAAGCGATATCTGCTGTAACACCATAATCATCCAAACACACGTAATTGATATACCAATTAAAGAACCCAGAATTAAATCCTTTTTGTTCGCAAAAATCCCTCATACTTATATTATCTAATTCAAGTATATCCTCATCTTGAGAAGATTCAAATACTGGAATACAGAAAGCATCTTTGCCATCTTTACCTTTCAAAATGGCATATTGGTTCATCAATTGATGAAAATCGGTAAGTTGTTTGTTATCCTCATTCGTTAATGCGGCAGCTGGCTCCAGTCCTTCGTACCATTTGCTGTCTTTAAACAATCTTTCTTCAGGATCAAAGCACACGTTTGTTTCTTCATATTCTGGTATGTTGTCTTTATTAAATGATTTTACAATGCCAGCTTTATGAAGAAACTCTATCATTTCACGTTGATTTAAGTTTGGCAAAGGTAAATAGTGCGCACCCCATGGAAAAGAACCAGAAGCATTTGAGCCTGCAATAGAATTTCCACCGACTTGAGTCTCTAATTCCAACAAGTGAAAATTGTTTTGATTGTTATTAGACAAGTGCATGGCAGCAACCAATCCACTCACCCCTCCACCAGCAATTAATATCGGCACTTTTACAATATGTTCTGGCTTTATTTTGATTCCTTCACGCATCAAGTGAGCAATTTTGCTATTATTTTCAAATTCGCGGACTTGCAAGCTTCTTGTTGAAGCAGCCTTTGATTTCGACCACCAAAAATACCCTAAGCCTAAGCCAGCACTTGCGACCAAACCTAGCTTGACAAAAGCTTTTCTTGATATTTTCTCATCTTGGCTCATTGTAATTTATGCCATTCGTCTTCAAAATAGCTCACCAAAACTTGATTATCCAATCTATTGATGTCAATATTCTCTGCTTTCATATCGTTTGGAAAATTGGTAGCACTTTCAAAACTGTTGTCATTAATAAACTTCAAACCATTGGCATACTGCCCTTCTTTAGAAAGTGAAGTTTGCTTACTTGCCATAACAAAACCCCATTCACCAAACGAAGGCAAATACACATGATAAGGTAAAGTATTTAGGCCAACTGAGCTAATGGTTTTCTCGACACACCAAAACGATTTAGGGGCAAAATAAGGCGAAGTAGATTGCACCACCATTAAGCCGTCATGTTTCAAAACAGACAGCATACTTTTATAGAATGTATTGGTATACAACTTTCCTACAGTGTAATTTCCGGGGTCTGGAAAATCTATACAAATAAAATCGAATGAATCTTTACAAGTATTGATCCACTGCATCGCATCTTTATTGAACACTTGAATGCGTTTATCTTTAAATGCGTCCTTATTCAATTTTGTGAGTAAAGAATTGTTCTTAAACAGTTCAATCATGATGGGATCTAGGTCAACCAATTGCACCGATTCTACATCTTTATATTTTAACAATTCTCTAATAGCAAGACCATCACCTCCACCTAATACCAGCACTTTCTTTATATTTTTTTTCAATCTAAAAGCTGGATGAATCAAGGCTTCGTGATACCGGTATTCGTCATCACTACTGAATTGGAGGTTTCCATTCAAATACAATCTGTATTTACCTTTATTAGATGTAATAATAACCCTTTGATAAGGAGAAGACCTTGCAATGATGATTTTTTCGCCAAACAAGACTTCTTCATTGTGTTGATACAAAGTATCAGCGAAAGCAAATCCAAAACTTAGAAGAATGACCAAAGTAAATCCTATTACTTTCAAACGGGATACCCAAACATGGGTAACATTTAGTTTGTAGCATAAAACGATACCCACTGCAACATTAAAGATACCAAACAACAAAGAGGTTTTCACGAGTCCAAGATGGGGTACTAAAATCAGAGGAAAAATTAAAGATGCCAATAATGCGCCTATGTAATCAAAAGTAAAGACATTGGAGATCAAATCACTAAATTTATAATTGTCTTTTAAAATGCGCATGATTAATGGGATTTCAATCCCAACTAATATCCCTGTAACAGAAACGAGTGCATACAAAATCACTCTAAACGAATCGACATAATTAAACAGATAAAACAGCAATCCACTACTGATACCACCCACAAACCCAATAAGGAATTCAATCTGAATAAAACGGCTAAGCAGGTTACCAGTTACAAATTTTGACAAGTAAGATCCAATACCCATAGAGCATAGGTACAATCCGATAATGGTTGAAAATTGGGTAATAGAATCGCCTAGCAGATAACTAGCTAAAGTACCTGCCACCAATTCATAAATCAATCCGCATGTTGCAATAACAAATACGGAGAAGAGCAACAATACTGGCATTATTAATGAATAGCAGACGCTATAATAATACCAATTGCTAAAACAAACGCACCAATAACGGTGGCTAATGCTCTATTTTGATTTACGATGATTTCTTTCCATAAATTTTCTGGAGTTAATTTTTCAATCACCCAGAACATAAATAGCAGTAAAATGATGCCTATTACTGAGTAGGTAATGGAGCCTATGATGGCCTTTAAATGTATATAATTTTCCATATTATTAATTATTTGTGATGATATGTTGATGAACCGTTATGTGTGACTTCTTTATCTGACTGTGAGCTAAACAATACGTAACCTTTATACTGCATAACAGAAAATGCTGCTATCAAAATCAATAAGACAGCAGTATAAAACTTGTTTTGCTTAGCGCCTTCTTTTATTTCTGAAAGTAATTTATTCATCGTATACGTTGCTTTGATTCCATCTTTTTACTTCAAAATTCCTCTTAATAAAATACTGTATCAACGGACCGAGTCCGGCCAACAATATAAATAGTATCCAATTTCGATGCACAGTTGCATTTTTTTCGATTTTTATGTTGTACTCTAGGTGATCATTAAAAAGCATACCAGTAGGCCTACAACTTACAACATAATCCCCTTTATTGACACTAGACAATATCTCATAGTCGTCTCTACTCCCTTCTGTCCAGTATTCGCCTCCGTCATAACCCTGATAATACTCTAAAGGCATGACAAAATAAATAGCTTCACCAGTCTTTTTCTCAATCATTTCAAATTCAATATCCATCCATTGATTGTTAAGCAGAGGGCCTTCAATCTGAAATTCTAAAATATTATTATCATCATTCAAAGAGAATTCCCCGATCTTTTTCATTTGGGTTGAAACAGTATCATAATGACTGGAATATGCGAGTACTGTACCTTTTTCTTTTGATAAATTGTTTAGCTGCATAAAGCCAATAACTAAAAGTACACTTACAAGATACAACACAAATGCATACTTAAACCGTTTTTCTTGCTTAAAAATTTCAAGATATCCTTGCACATTTTTGATGGGCATTTCGGTCAACTTGAAACCCTTTCTCACCTCGTCAGGCTCTAAATATTCGCCTTTAAACCACTTTATTTCATCAGAGCTTCTATAAAACGATATTAGCTTGGGAGGCTTAATATATTCGATGGTATTGCCATCTTCCTTTTTTTCAATAGGATAGCTAAATTCGCCATGACCACCAACGATACGCGATTTGTACATCAAAAACTTGGTATATTGGTCGCCATCATATTCAATGATTTTTTCATGCGCTGCAACATTTTTGAGATGTGTAATCAATGGTGGGTCAGACATGGTTTCTATATAGGTCCAATTTCCCTCGTAAGTTGTTAGCCAAATATATCCTTTAATGGGATTGTACAATGTATATTCGTTCCAGTAAGACCCTGCTCCATCGGATTTTGTTAGCATTCCCACCACTTGAAACTTTGTGTTTTTAATGGTCCCAAATGCGCCTAATTCTAAATAAAACTTTCGAGCTGATGCCCTTAATTTATTGATTTGTGAAAGGTTGAATGTGCTGACTGAGGTTTGACAGTTAGAACAAATAAAACACAAAGATTGATCATGCAGCAACAGTTGATGAACAGTTTGACAGTTTGGGCATTTTACCGCTTTTGGCTCTGGATATTGATTGTTTACTCCCATAGTGCCAATTCATTTAGATGTTTAAATTTAAACCCATTAAACGGAATAGATAGTCCAGCAATCGCTTTTATATCTTTCTCATTGTTGACCAGAAGAAAATAATACTTGCCTTCTTTTGTCTGAAAAACATACAACAAACCATTGCCATCATTGCTTCCAATCCAATCAGTTTCGCCTTCGTACAAAGCAAATTTGAATCTAGAAATCACATTCAAAATATAGTTTTTATCCAGCCCAGGCACACTAGTACCTCTCATTCCGACACGCATTTCCAATTGTAGAACTACATCTTTGTCTGTTGTAAAATAGGTGCCTAATATAAACTGATTATTAAATTGCAACAACCAATATTGATCGCCTTTTGAATTAATTGTACTCCACAATTGGCATATCCGTTCTTCAAATGCAAGAACCACGCGACCAATGATTCGATAATCAATCCCATCAAAAGTGAAAGTTGTGCCAATTTTTAATGGCGTAATTGTAACAGGCCTTTTAGCATATTTAGGTGAAGCAGCAATATCCTTCCCTATTTTTTTGTATACCTGGGCACAAAAAGGACAAATATAAAAGCTTGTATGCGATGAAAATATCGGAACTTCTTTTTTGCAGCTACTACAAAAATGTATAACCAAAGGCTTTATCTCCATATTTCTTGCATGTTTATGACACCGGCTCCGAAATACTGTTTTATGGCATCGTACAAATTCCTACACGCTTGCTGATTGTCCTTGGTATGATTAGACAGATAAATGTCTGTCGTTAACATTTCAAATTCAGGCCAAGTGTGCACAGACAAATGAGATTCGGTTAGACAGATAACGGCAGTAAATCCTCCACCATTGAAATTGTATTTCACCTCACCTAATCGAGTAAGCCCATTTTTAGCAATATGTTGATCGATATAGTCAACAAAGGGGTGTGCATCTGTAAGAAGTGGAATATTGACTGAACTCAACTCAGCTAAAATATGTAGACCTTTAGTATAGTTATTAGTTTCCATCCTTGAGTCCAAAAATATCAATTAATCAACAAATTCCAAATTTTTACGTCATAATTTATGTCCTAAACTTTGGCAAACTCAATTTATATTTCACTGAAACAAATCTGATACTTACTACCAACAAAGAAGAGACGATTAAGTTGACATGGGGTGCGTTCACATTTTTGACTAGCACCACATACAGCAAGGCTCCAGCGATACAAGCTGTGGCGTAAATTTCCTTTTTAAATAAGACTGGAATATCATTGGTTAACACATCTCTTAACACTCCGCCCATTACGGCAGAAAACATGCCCATCATGGCGGCAATGATGGGATGCACGCCGAAATCGAGTGCCTTTTGAGTACCTATAATGGTAAAAATGCCTAAAGCGAATGTTTCTACTATAAAAATATTTTTCCTATAACGCTTTAGGGTATTATAAAATAAAGCGGCTAGAATGATGCCAGTAAAACCTGCAATCAACACATTGATGTCCTTTATCCAAACCAATGGATATGCCCCAAGTAAAATATCCCTAACACTACCTCCACCAAGACATGTAATGAGTCCCAAAAATGTAACACCAAACCAGTCGGCATTACTTTTATCGTTGGCCACCAAAGCTCCTGAAGAGGCGAACAATGCGGTACCTACTAATTCGAAAATGTACTGTAAATTCATACTGAAGCTAGTTTTTGTTGTGAGTTAATGATTTGATTTTCTTCTATTGAAGTCGGTAACAAAATTACGGAAGCAGAAGAATAATTGTTGACGATTGCTTGAAGGGTTTTCAAATTGATATCCCCAATGCCTACTACATCATTGGCTCTGATATGCAATTCCTCAATGTTTAAAAAGAAATGTTCTATTTCATCAACCAAAGATTTATCCAATCTGATGTAAGCCCTCACCAATCGATCATTTGATAAAGACAGCTTATGTGGTCGGTTGAGTTTTTTGTACTCATATTTGTATCGATAAGACAACGCCGAAATATCACTCAATACCGCAGAGGCTGTTGGAAATGCACCTGCTCCTCTCCCTGAGAAAAACTGTTTATCGGCAAAAACTGTTTCTGTTACCACTCCATTGAACACATCGTCTACTTTGTACAGATTAGATGTTTGGTCGACAAAATGAGGGGCGACAAAGACACTCAATTGTTCGTCTTGCTTTTCAGATTTGGCAATGAGTTTGATTTTATAGCCTTTTTCGAGAGCGTATTGAATGTCTTTTTCATTGATTTTGCTGATGCCTATCCTCAAAACATCTTCCTGATTTGGGAAAATCCCAAAGGCATGAGCACACAACAATCTAAGTTTGTAAGCGGCATCGAATCCATCTACATCCAAAGATGGATTGCTCTCTGCATATCCCAATAATTGTGCTTGTTTTAAAGCTGAATCGAAACTTAGATTTTCGTTGATAGAACGCGTTAAAATATAATTGGTACTACCGTTGACTATACCTTCGAAAGAATTCAAGGTATCGTTGTCATAATACTCTTCTAAGTTTCTAATGATGGGGATACTGGCACATGCCGCTGCTTCGTAAAGAATTGGCTGTTGATATATATTCTGCAATTCAAGCAATTCGTAAAAGTGTTCAGCTATCATTTTTTTATTGGCAGATACAACAGCTTTACCATTTTGTAATGCTTTCTTTACGATTTCGAAAGCTGCATCTGCATCGTCTATCAACTCAACTACTATGTTGATGTTTGGGTTGAGCAAAATATCGTCAGCGTTTACAGTAAAAATATCCGAATGAATGGGACGTTCTTTCTGAGCATTTTTAACGCAAATGGACACGATATTGGCATTGATGCTATTGGATTTTTGGAGAACGTTGTACAAGCCATATCCTACACATCCGAAGCCAAATAAGCCTATGTTTAATGTTGATTGTTTCATATTGATTGTTGTAAAATTGAAGTGGTGATGGTTGCTTTTAAAGTCGATTTAAAGACGGTTTCTAGGTCGGTAATTAGGTCGTCTACGTCTTCTAGTCCGACGGATAGACGAATAAGACTATCAGTTACGCCAGAGCTATAGCGTTTGTCTTGAGGGATGGATTTGTGGGTCATTTCGCAAGGCAAACAAATGAGACTTTTGACACCTCCTAAGCTTTCAGCCAATTTGAACAACTTAGTTGACGATACTATTTTAGATGCGAGTTGTTTGTCATCAGATTTTAAGTCGAATGAGATGACACCACCATAAGCTTTCATTTGTGTTGATGCGATGTTGTGGTTGGTATGCTGACTTAAGCCAGGGTAATATATATGATTAACAAATTCTGATTGTTGTAGATATTGTGCCAGTTTCAATGCATTTTCACAGTGTTTATAAACACGCAAGTGCAAGGTTTCAATACCGCGAATGACCAACCAAGAATCGAATGGAGATAAAATTGCGCCTGTGGCATTTTGTATGAATCTGATTCTTTCTCCAAGTTCTTGGGTTTTGGTTATGACCAATCCGCTGATCAAATCGCTATGACCGCCGAGGTACTTAGTAGCGCTGTGTATGACGATGTCGGCCCCGTAATCAATAGGCTTCTGCAATATAGGAGAAGCAAAGGTACTATCGACACACAGCAGTACATTCAATGATTTTGCAATCTTAGCAACAGCAGCTATATCAGTAATTTTTAACGTTGGATTGGTTGGTGATTCTATCCAAATAAGCTTGGTGTTGGCGTTCACATAGTGAAGGATGTTTTCGGCTATAGTTGTATCAACATAATGTACTTTGATACCAAACTTCGCATAGATGTGTGTGAACTGTCTGAATGCACCACCATAAATGTCTTCAACAGCGATGATTTCGTCACCAGAATCAAGTAATTTTAGAACCGCATCAATGGCAGCTAAACCGCTAGCGAAGGCAGAGCAAGAGGCTCCATTTTCGAGTTCGGCCACAATGTTTTCGAGTGTTCTTCTGGTGGGATTGTTGGTGCGTGCGTAATCGAACCCGAGGTGAACACCAGGAGAAGATTGCACGAAAGTAGAAGTTTGGTAAATCGGCACTGATATAGCGCCTGTAAGAGGATCTACTGGAATTGAATGTAGGATTTGGGTTTGTTCTGACATGGTATATTTTTTTAAATTGTTTGAAAGTTATTCGACTTAAAAAACATTACATATCGCAGTCAGATTGAGCAAATGGCTTATCGAAAGAGCATAAAAAAAGCTCTTCCGACAAGTCAGAAGAGCCTATAATAATTTGGTGATTATTGTAAACTGTATTCTAACTTATCTCCCCGTTTTACAACGGTTGAATTTGGCACCTTTTTTCTGCAAGCAGAACTAGGTTGTCAAGACTTCACAGGGTCAATTCCCTCCATCTTTCTGGATAAGTAAACGATTTTAAGAACGTGGGTGCAAAGATAAAGTCAAAAAAATTCAGGAAGCAAATTTATTTTTTTTTAAATTGCAACAATAAGTGCGTTAAAAGCGCATTAATACTAATACTTATGACGTTAAAACTTCCTAAAAAATCTTTAATTATTGTAGCAATTATCTTCCAAATGACGGTTATAAAATCGCAGCAATTGGTACAATATCCTAAAGAAGACAGTCTAAATGTTTATATTAAAGAGAGAACAAATGGCATCATTAGAAATTTGTATGATTTGAGTATTGGTGGCAAAATTCCTGCATATTTAAGAGACTCCTTAAATATAAAAACTCCTTCTGAAATATTAAAAATCCTTGGAGGATACATCGATTCAAATGGGATAACTGTACCATTTGACAGAAAGAATATTTCAGGCTTATGGTTTCTTAGAACGATTCAATCTTCTCTATTTCAATCCACACAAGTTTTAGAATTAAGCGCAATTGCTTTGTTATTCAAACCTACATATAATGGTTTCATCGGGAATGATTTTCCAATTTGTTGGATCAAATTATCAGATATAAAAAACGTAGTAGATTCAAATGATTACAAATTTCTGCTATTATTGGGTAATTATGCTAGCTTGAACAATCAAGTTAAATTTCATGATAATAATTGGTCGCCAAACCAACAAATAAGTGTTGAGGGGAAACAATACATTAAAATTGATTCTTCATTTCTTTTAAAAATGTCAAAAATGATTGTTTCAGGTAGAAGTTATTTTTCAATTTGGCAATATGCGGGGAGAGATAACAAAAAAGAAAAGCCATTTCCGATTTTCGATTATCAATTAAACAAGTATATTGGGTTATATGAAACTGGTCATTTATATCCTGATTCTGTTTTGGTCTTGTATGGCAATAGAGATTCAATGATTGAATATGCTCGTTATCCAACCTATTGTGATAGTATTATAATCAATAGCAATTATCAAATAATTGGGTTGAACACTTTTATTCGTTACTATAATTCTAACAAAACCATTTACTATAGATTTAGGATAGATGCTAGTGCATATCGAAATTTTGAAGGTGGAAGAGTTACCCTTTGGTATTTGGAAGATTATTTGAGGTGGAAGAAAAAATATAAGAATGGGAAGTAGCAGCACGGCTGCTTGGTTTTTTTTTCATTTCTTTTACCCCGAGTCGTAGACTGCGGGGTTTCCGAACGGGAAATTAATGATTGTGGATATTAGGATTTCATAATGATTGTCCCTTGGCGCTGCCGGAGCATGTCCGCCTCAGGCGAGAGGCTACCGAAATGGGAAATTAATGATTCCGAAATCTTAGGTTTCATAATGATTGTCCCTAGGCGCTGCCGGCAGGCTACCGAAAAGATGGGCATGTATGATTACGGATTACCTTCAGGTAATACATGAATGTGCGACGCTGTCGCATGCTTTTCCAAATAACGAATAACCAATAACCAATAACAAATAACCAATAACCAAATAACGGATTACCGTTTATTCATTTTCGCGGTTTTGGGGTTGGGTTTCCAACGGAAATAATCTTCATGGAACCAGATGATGGCGGATAATGGCGCGTACTTTTTTAAGGTTGAAACGGGTAATGTGAAATAAGCTAATTTTAAATTATCTGTTTCTACCGATGTGCGAAATGAAATGATTTTTCCGGAAGCTGTATCAATGATGGGTGTGCCAATTTTGATGATGTCACTGTTTTGTTTCCATGTTGTGTCGTAACCTTTTGTAGGATCGTTCTCATCTGTTGAAATAAAGGCCACCAATGTTTGTTTGTATAAATTTCCGACATCTGAAAACGCAATCTGACGTTTACTTTGTTCATCGAGTATCATGAATTCGTTAGGCTTTGCTTTCGATAATTCATTGACATTGTAAAGGTAGTCGTTTACTGCGGCTAGCATGTTTGCAGTATAATGCACTGCTTGAGTGTCGATTGATATATATGTTCTTTTTTGTGTATTGAAGTAGTAAAATGGATCTTGGTCGGGGTATTCAAATCCAAAATAGGCATTAGAATACGATGCGTAAGAATACATGTACATGATAAATTGCAGGTCTTGCTCGTTTAGTACACGTTTAAGTTCGTCTATTTTATAATTGCCTATTGGTTGAACCGGCAACAATACTCCACCAATACTTGGTTGAAACAAAAGACTAACACCCTCTAGTGTACGCTGATCGTTTACAGACCCTAATGCGCTATTGACTGAAGCAATGAACATCATTCCTTTAAGGTCTTTAGCCGTAAACTTCAAAGCTTTGTTGCCTTCAAAATTCATGGAGTTGCCTCTTTCCGAAAACTCTTTCAATGAAAAAGGTGTGATCAAAGAATCGGTTTTATACACGGTAATTTTACCTTCTAAAGACGATTTATATATGGAAGCTTGAATTTGTTCAACACGTTTAAACAAATACGACTTCAGTTCGCTGGCCTTAGGCATAACGGGCTCTGACTGGGCATATAGAGATAGCGCCTTTAATATAAAGAGTAATAGAAATGTTTTAATTTTAAGCATAAGCGAAAATAGTTAATTTTTAAAGAAAAGAGAAAAGGAATGTGGTTTGGATGTGTTTGAATGAAATTCAATATGAGTGAATCTATTTTCTTAAATTGAAGAGTTTATTGTCTACATACATATAGCTTATGCCATTCTCCAATCTATCGATATTGATATAGCAATGATTGGTTATCTTAATATGGTAAGTCGTTAACCGACCTGGTATTGCACTTAATTGATTTCTCCTTTTAACATAGTCTTTTGTTAACGAATTATCGGTAAAATTAGGTATTGAGTCGGCTATAACATGTTTCCAATACAACTTGTTATCTGGCAATTTTATTGATGAATGTACTTCAATTGGCATAGAATACCCATTAAAAAAAATTGAATCTTTGCTTAATTTGAAATCTATTTTATCCAAATTGAATTTATTGCAATCCTCATAGTTATCACCTTCATGTTTTTCCCAAATTTTTATTGGATTGTAAGCATGCCATTTACCCGTTATACCTTCTAAAGAAGCGTCTTCATTTTTACACTTACAATACGTGAATCCAGATACTGAATCTAGGTTAGAAGCATGAGGGTTGAAGTTAAATTGTTGATTAAATATCTTAGAGATTTCTTTAACTCTATGTCCATAACTATGTTCAAGTTGGTGCCAAATTACAATATTACTATCTAATACAATATGATTGGGGCGCTTATTGATACCAAATCCTAGAACCAATTCTTGTGTCTTGAGATCGTTAAAAAAATTTGTTGCTTTATCTACTGTTTTAAAGGTATATATGACAAAGCTTATTAATCCATTTGTTTTATATACACCCGTTCTAATTGTAATGACTATTGACGTATAATCTTCTTTAATAAAAGTATCAACTGTTGTATAATAGTCATTGTGTTTATAGCCCACTTTATTCTTGAAATAGAAAATCATGGCTTCACTAAATTTATCAATTTTCTCTTTAGTAAAAATAGTTTGACCACTTACTGTATCATGCAAGCTAATAGAACTTTTTATGGTGTCTTTATTGTTTACTAATACCTGATGTTTTTGCGAGCTATTATCATTACAAGCATGAATAGTTAAAGCAATCAAAAACAAAGTTAAAATGTGCTTCATTTAATAATTTTTAATCTGTCAATTGCATTTAGTCTGAACATTACAACGCTTCTATTTATATTAAATTGTTCAAATTCTATTTTTTCATGTTACTTGTTTCATATTTCAACCTTGTAAGGTTGTTAAACTGACTCGATACAACCTTGTAAGGTTGTTTTTTCGAAAATTTCAACCTTACATGGTTGGTGAAGCTGACCAAACCAACCTTGTAAGGTTGGGGGACTATTTTACAAATCTCTCCTTCGATTTCTTTTGGTCGCCACCTACGTGGCTCCTTTTTTTTGCGGGCGCAAAAAACCCAGGCCTCTCAATTTTCTTCGAAAATTTTTCAGCCCGGGCTAATATTTTGTCACTGACAAGACGCTACTCTGTAGCTAGTGGTGTTGGGGATTGGGGGTAATGTGTTTCAACCTTACAAGGTTGACGACCTCTGTCATAAAATGTCACCGTAAGGAGGAGGTTACCGACCGAAAGTTGAAATATTATTAAGATTGCACATCATTGTTAGAAAAATATTTTAGGTCAGATATAATTAGACTCCAATTCAACCATTTATCTGGCATTTTTTCAGATGAAAGTAGTACATTAAGAATATTTTATTGACCGTAAGCCAAAATCATTTAGACTTTATCCCAAATGCATCAATAAAAATAGCTGAATCATAGTAAGGGTCGCCAAAATCTGCTATTGCAAATTTAATGTGGTATTTTTGTTTTGGCTTAACTTTAATTTTAGCTGTAAGCACTTTTGTAAAACCATCAAATTGCCATGTTTTAAATAACTTCAAATCCGTTGTATAATCATTAGATAAATAATATTCATTATTTTTCAAATGGTTAATTGAAGACACTGAAATGGGGGTTTTACTTTGGGGCAATGTGGCCAAATTAATCATAGTATCTTTGGATATATTATTCAATCCTGGACCAGATATAAAAAGTCCAAAAACATCATTAAATTGAAGAAACTCAGGATACTCTTCTGATGCAAAAGCATATTTAAACACCAATGAATCGGCGTCAATTTGTACATCAAACTCTACGATGGAAGCATCAAAAAGCTTAGATGTTTTTCCAACTAATGATGCCAAGTCTTTATCTGGAGTTAATTTTACATTGTTGACAGAAGTAGTTGAAGGAGAACTATTGGGACCTATTGCCCCCACAGGAACACCAGTAGTTAAAAACAAGCCATTGGCAATATAAAATGCCCCTTGATCTTTTTGTTTAAAAAGCTTTACAGTACCATTTTTATTAGGATATTTTACATCATTGATTTTAATTTCTTTTGAAGACAAAAATTTTGAAATATCATCGGATGAATTAATGTCAAACAATTCAACTTTTGAGGTAATTTTATCTAATTTTTTTTGAACATCTTGAGGTATTTGTAAAATTGTGTTAGGTGCTGGTCCCTCTTTTAATGTAATAATAAAACCATGAAACATTGTGCTCGCTTCGAATGAATTTGAACATTTAGTTTGCTTAACAATTTCCCATTCTATCCATGGTTTGTTAAAAGAGTTTGGCATCAGAACATATAATGACGCAAATCTTTGAAAGTCTAATTCAGAGTAATCAAATCCTACAGGATAATCCGTATAAACATATTGGATTTTTTTGATGATTTTATTTTCAATTTTCTTGATTTCACTGTTATCAATCAATTCAAAACCGCCATATTTCATTTGAAAATATACAACCTCAGGTGATTTCTCTTTGATAATTTTCTCAACCTCAACCTTCTTCATTTTCGAGATATCAAATTTTATTTGACTATTCACTGAATGAATCAATAAAGTGCAAAGAATTAAAAAAAATAGCTTTTTCATAAATAAGAATTAAATAGTTTTCAGTTTAAATAAAATATAAAAATTAAGGCCAAATACTAAGTCTAAAACGACGAACTAGATAAAATGTTACTACAATATGAGAAATTAATTTATCAAACAATGCAACTACCTATATTTTGACCTTTACTAATTCAACCTTACAAGGTTGGGGACATGTACATTCGTTCATTTTTGGTCGCCACCTACGGGGCTCCTTTTTTTTGCGGGTGCAAAAAACCCTGGCCTCTCAATTTTCTTCGAAAATTTTTCAGCCTGGGCTAATATTTTGTCGCTGACAAGACGCTACTCTGTAGCTAGTGGTGGAGTTGGGGGTGTTAGTAGTGTGTTTCAACCATACAAGCAATAATTGTCAAGCAAGTTGTTTAATTGATGTTAGATGTGGTTTGCCTTTCTTTTAGAAAATTGGAGATAGCTTTCGTGACTTCTTCTGGTTCTTCTTCTTGCGGAAAATGCCCACATGTTTCAAGTTGAATGGTTTTTGAGTTTGAAAATTCTTTTTGGAACTTAAAAAGGTTATGAGGTTTGATGACAGCATCTTTCATGCCCCATATCAACAAAGTTGGTTTGTTAGAAATTTTGCCTCGCATGCCCCAAAGTTCCTCAAACCAATTTTGATCGTTAAGCAATGATTTTGCAAATGATAATGCACCATTCCTTTGTGTCTTGTTTGCAAAGGGTTTCGTATATTGCTTTAATAGTTTTTTGGGTAACTTATTGTCGCCAAAAGATTGTGGTAAGATATATTTTGGTGAAAAATTTAAATATTTATAAAGAAAAGGAAGTAATGGACTTTTTAATATTCTTTTTAGTTTTATAAACTCAGGGTCATGCTCGCTGCTCCATAACCAGGAATTAAGTATCACCAAATTTTTAAAAGTATCTGGATGTTGCAAAGCAACATTTAATCCAATTGGACCGCCAAAATCGTGAACAATAAGTGTTATTTCTTTTAATTGCTTTTCATGTATAAATCTTTCCAAAGTCTTACTGTGATTTTGCGTTGAGTAATCATAGTGCTCTGGCTTGTCTGAAAGTCCAAATCCAATATGGTCGATAGCGATACATCTATAATTTTCTTTCAAATCTTTAATGATATTGCGATAGTCAAAACTCCAAGAAGGAGTGCCATGAACGAATAAAAGTATGTCGCCTTTTCCTTCATCTATATAATGTAAGCGTTTCCCATTGATGTCAAAAAAATGTGATTTAAAAGGGTATTCTATTTTGTCTAACCATTGATTTTCCATAATTGATACTTTAAAATTATGGCAAAGTTCGACTACCTTTAGACAATAAATGTTGGTCTATACCAACATTAAAACTTTACACTATTAAACAGTTTACTGAAATTAGTTTTGTCGATACCCAAATACGAAGCTATGTACTTTTGTGGTACAAGCTGAAGCAAATGTGGACTGCGCTGGCAAAATGTTTTATAGCGTTCTTCAATTGTCATGCTGTGCAATTCAATATGACGGTTTATCATGCCTGCCAAAACAGCTTCCGTCATTCTTCTAAAAAGCCGCTCAATTTGTTGCGATTGGTTAAAGAGCAATTGTAAATCAATATAAGAGATATATTCAAATTCACTATCCGTTAAACAAGTCAGATAATACTTGGAAGGCACTTGGAAAGAAAAAGATTCTGGGATTGCACACAAATTTGGTGGATAGGTAAAAGCAATCACATGTGATTTGTTTTCTGCATCAAAATATGACATTTGAACTCCCTTATTGACAAATAAGAGTTCCTTTTGAATTTGTCCAGGTACCGTTATAAATTCACCTTTTTTAAGAGATTTGGTTTTTAAATTATCAGCTAATACATCATATTCTGTTGTACCTATATCATAAAAAAGTCTAAAATAATCAAGTCGTTTCATTTTAATAAAGGTTTATATTTAAAAATTAGATAACAGCTAAAAATAATTTGGCTTAATGACGTAGAAAACTATACATCTTAATTGAATCAACAAAGTATACGAAAAGCTAAGAATAACTTTACTAAATATATATGGAGGAAATACTACAAACCTCAAGCATTATCGAAGCTTCATGCTTTAATTGCTATTTCGCCCTCATTTTATTTCCTTTAGGATCGTGTGTAACTTCTGCTAGTCCCAGGGCTTCCATCAATGGAGGAATATACATCCCTACTCTTCCTCGAAGTCCTTTCTTTAGTCCGTACCAGCCACCAACAGGATTGTTTTCAGCACGCGCCCAAAACTCTACTGTCCCTTCTTTTGCAGGCTTTTGCTCGTCTGCACTTCCAAGTTCCATCCAATCACCATGCTTTTTTAGCATCTTATGAAGGTCGTCTATGATATTAATATTGTATAACAACACAGTTTTTCCAACCGTGCAAACCAAAACATCATTACCATCTTTTTGGTCAATGTGCATTGTATATTCACTTGTCAATGGTGGCGTTTTAAGAGCCATTGGTTTATCTTTTGAGCCTATTTTGTATGCCATAAATTGATTTTTATTTTATTTTTAAAATTATTTTTTGCTTCGTTTTTAAGGTCTTTCAAGTATTGTTCAAGTGCTTGGTCAAAAGGTGGAATCATTTTAGCAAAAAAGGAAAAAGTGGACCACCAATTGTCTCAATCATTGTAAAATTAGTTAAGTCACTTTCCTATTGTTTTAAGTGTGTCAATACGATTACCCATAGCATCACCCCAAACCATTATGTTGTTAATTTGAAATACTTTCACTTTTTAATTGAATGTTCTTTTTGGATCAAGTTTTGATTTCATCTTTTACCTTTGAAAAAGGTTACTTTTATATTGTTCTAGCAATTCATTCTTTATTGTAATTTGTACTATTGTCACTATTTAACATTGTACAATTTGTTTTCAATGAGATGACGACCTTAACTTTCAAATCTTTTAAATTTACTCTAAACACCAACCTTTAAATATAACTTTTTAAACTAAAGGTATGATGGAATCAATCACCAAATCCAATTAAAACTATACTGTTCAAATATAGTAAAATGGTGTAATAGTTATTCGTTGTTAACTATTTTGATAACACCTTATTACTCAACTGACTTTGTTTCATTCAACAAGATTTTATCAGGTAACAGTCGGTTAAGAACTTTCTCAAATAGAGGAATTGTCCAAACAAAAATCAATACGCCGAAAATATTAAAGAGCATATGAGCATTTGCTAATGTTCTTTCAATAGGTGCTCCGCTACTAATTTTATTAACCAAATCAACAAAAGGATAAAATAAAAGCAAACCTAATAAGATTGATAACAGATTAAACGTTACGTGAAACAAGCCAGTTTTCAATGCTTGTCGACTACCTTTAATAGTAGCGAGCAATGTATCACTGCAAGTACCTAACTCAGCTCCCAGCATGACAGCTACACCACCAACCAAACTAAGGAATCCTTTTTTTGCAAGAATAATGGCCATTCCGACAGTAGCAGAAGAAGATTGTATTACTAGAGTTACCAAGGCTCCTATTAAAGCACCCATAATAGGATTTTCTGTTTTTTTCATCCATTCTGCAAAGAATGCTTCTTCTTTAAGTGGCTCCACTGCATTCTCCATTGTAAACAAACCAAAGAATAAGACGCCAAAATACAAAATCACTTTACCAATATTATTGATTCTTTTAGATTTTGAAATAAACAATAATAGAAAACCTATAAGTAAAAGTATGGGTGAATATTTGCCGATATCCATGGCAATAATCTGACTGCTTATAGTAGTGCCTATATTCGCACCTAGCACAATACCCATTGCTTGTTTAAAAGTTAATATTTGAGAATTAACTAATACAATAGTAATAATGATAACAGCAGAAGAAGAATCGAGTAAAGTGGTTACGACAATTCCGACAAGTAAACCACTAAAAGTATTAGATGTAAATTTTTGAATCCAAGCATTTGCATTTTCCCCAATGATTGATTGAATAGATTCCGATAGATTATTAACTGCAAACAAGAATAAAACTAACCCTGCAATAATTGATAATAGAATTTCTGCCATTTATTTTATAGATAAAAAACATCGATAAAAGTATTTAAAGTTTCTGAAGGCGATTGTAAAAACAAAATTATCTGTTTGTTAAGTTTAGCGATACCTAAATAACCTTTTAGTATTTATTATTTAAAGATTATTCAATAATGCATTGACTTTTTAAACATAAAAAAGAATTTGAGAGACCAATTTTTTGAATTTAAAATAAAAGGAACCTTTTAGTTTTAAAGGGGTGTGTTGTGAAGATGAAGTGAGATGAGATGTGTAATTTATTGATATTCAATCCGACCTTGTAAGGTTGTTTTTTCGAAAATTTCAACCTTGTAAGGTTGGGGAAGCGGACAAAACCAACCTTGTAAGGTTGGGGGACTATTTTACAATTCTCTCCATTGATTTCTTTTGGTCGCCACCTACGGGGCTCCTTTTTTTTGCGGGCGCAAAAACCCAGGCCTCTCAATTTTCTTCGAAAATTTTTCAGCCTGGGCTAATATTTTGTCGCTGACAAGACGCTACTCTGTAGCTAGCGGTGAAGGGGATTGGGGGAAACAGGTTATATTCTAAGTAATTGCTTAACATTTGATATGCATTTGTCTAAATATTTTAATTGAAAGGTATAAAGATAGATTCTATCACGCATCAAATAAAAACAATCCCGCTTGATGATGAATCAAACAATAAGTTGCTTTAGTTCCAATCGATCAAGATCATTCTCCATTCTTTTTTAATAGTCATTTCAAGGAAATAGATAAAATAAGTTCTGTCTTTTTTAAATTCTATATCATCAAAACTTTTATCTTTTTCAATTAATTCCTTTATTTGTTGCGCTATGTCTGGCGTTATTTCGTTGAAAATATGACCATTAAAAATTGTCATCAATTCTTCATCCCAGTGACCAATTTCTCCATAAATCAAATTATCGAATACTTGGCATTTGTCTCTTAGAGTTGCAAAAAACGAAGCGTTAAATCTGAAATCTCCTTGAAATGTTTGAGTCCACTTATTTTGAAAATCTTTCGGTAAACATTTGTTAAAGAACAAATAGTTAAGACATTCTTGAAAATGGTCTTCTTCACCTCTTTCGCATGTTGCTTTTATAATAGTCTTTGCTAGATTGAAATCTGAAGAGTCAGGCCTATTTGTGTTTTTACTAAATGAAGAATCCCCGTTTAACTCATTGCTGTTAAGATTAGATTTAGTCAGTTGTAATATGTCCTGTTTGAGTAAATTGTTTCCAAAATTTAAAGGCGCATATTTTGACATAAATGTGTCAACTTGTGATTTATCAAATACCAAAAAGGTGAATTGGTCTTGATTGTCCTTGATATATTCAATTTCTTCAGTTTTCATAGAGGATTGTCCACAGGAAAGCATGGCAAACAATAAAGGTATTATATAAAAAAAATGTCTCATTCAATGTGACTTATGAAATTAATATTACAAATGATGTTATCAATAAAATTGCTCACTTCTCTAATACTTAATGTGAACCTGTACACTTTAACCTTTCAAGGTTGTTTTTTCGAAAATTTCAACCTTACAAGGTTGGGGGACTATTTTACAAATTTCTCTTTCGATTTCTTTTGGTCGCCACCTACGGGGCTCCATTTTTTTGCGGGCGCAAAAAACCCAGGCCTCACAATTTTCTTCGAAAATTTTTCAGCCTGGGCTAATATCTTGTCGCTGACAAAACGCTACTCTGTAGCTTGTGGAGGCGTTGGGGATTGGGGGAAGGTGTTGCAAAATTATGAGGTTGGGGAAGCTAAGAATCTGATTGATATTATTGTAAAACAATTAAATTCATTCTGAGTAATTAATTTTATCTATTCTCCAGCTATCATCTACTAATAAATGATAGAATGTAGTTTTATTAATTGCGACAATTTGAATAAATGCGGGGTCGTAATTTGTTGTTGACAATCTTTTCTCTAATAACTTTCCTTTGGCATTGTATCTTAGCAAATAGAATGAACTTCCTTTGGCTTTCAAATATGACGTTCCGTAACTCAGCCATTCCCCATTTACAAAAAACAGTTTGCCTGTCCATCCTATTCTACCTATAGCTTGAGTATCTCTCCACATTTCAACAAACTTGGCATTATAACACACTAATACATGCGTTCCAAGATAAATACCTTGCTTGTTCTTTTTCTCTTGAGAATAAACAACACATATTTGATTGTTTTGATTAAGCAAACTAAATGGGTACATACCTTTATTTTCTATTTTAATAAGTCTAACTTTCTTTGTTGTCTTATTAAAACTTAAAATACACCCCCTTCTAAGGACAATTACCTTATCTTCATCAAGAGAATCACTTGTAAATCCGCCCATTCCAGCAATAAAAACATCATCACCAAAATCAACAACATCTGATATAGCATTTAATCTAAACATGTTTTTACCAACATTACAAGTGACACTTCTTATTATATCAATACAGGCCAAACTGTCATTAAAATAATAAACTGAAACGCCATATTTAGACAACCCGTTTACTTCCCAATAATGATCTGTAATTAACATCCATCCATCTGTGGTATTTAATGGAAAATATTTTCCAATATCACTCACAACCAAATCCATGTACACAGTATCTACTAAAAAATTCAACTTATCATCAACTTCCACTAACCACAATCTGCGCTGCCTATTCTTAAATGTTTTATACCCAACTAATAATATCTTATTATCATTGGTTTTGAAAATCTGCACCAATCTCTCTTCATAACTATCCCAATTATAGTGTTTAAGTTCTCTATAATTCTTTTTATAAACCCCTGTTCTTCCAATATGTTTTTCTTGCAACATCTTACCATCAGCAGATATCACAGCTATTGTGGTTGGATGATCTATGGAATCCGTCGTTGTAAAATTCTGACCAACTACCATCAAGGTGCCTAAACTATCAAGTACAACTGCACCTTTAAGTCGAGCGTTGTTATTTGGATACCATTTTTTACTCCATATTGTACTATCAAAATCTACACTTCTTGACAATCCAAAACAATTGATAGTACTTAAACAAAAATGACCAAATAAGCCTAAGAAAATTATTTTGATTCGCATTTGATATCTATTGATTTACTTGTAAATTTAAATAATGATGTTTAAACTGATACTAAAATAGTAGAATGTTTGACAAGTCCAACCTTACAAGGTTGTTTTTTCGAAAATTTCAACCTTACAAGGTTGGTGAAGCGGACCAAACCAACCTTACAAGGTTGGGGACCTATTTTACAAATCTCTCCTTCGATTTCTTTTGGTCGCCGCCTACGGGGCTCCTTTTTTTTGCGGGCGCAAAAACCCAGGCCTCTCAATTTTCTTCGAAAATTTTTCAGCCTGGGCTAATATTTTGTCGCTGACAAGACGCTACTCTGTAGCTAGTGGTGGTATTGGGGATTGGGGGAATGAGTTGCAACATTTTGATGGAGGTTAACTGAGAACCATTGCAAATTGACTATTCTTTTGTCTCATTTTTGTTTTTGATATACTCAAAGCTAAAATACGCTTTTAAAACAAAAAATGCAGAGATGGGCTGACCGTCTTTAATTGCCGGATTCCATTTTGATATTTTTTTTAAAACTCTAATAACTTCTTTTGAACAATATTCACTTCCATTATCTTTTAGTGTCGTTAATTCGCTTATTGTGCTGTCTTTATTGACTTTAAATTGAATCACTACGTAGCCTTCTATACCATTTTCGAGTGCAACTTGAGGATAATGTACTTCTTTCTTCAATTTATCAAATAAGGCATTATCTCCTCCAGGAAAACTTGGAACAATAGAATCATTCGTATGTTCTTGTGTAACATTTGCAAACTCTATTTTCCAATCGTAAAATCCATGTGCCTTTACAGTTATGTATATGCATAACATTACAAATAGCATGACTACTATATTTTTTGTCATCATTCCTTGTTTTAAATTCATCATTCTAAATTTTAAAAATATTTGTTATTGGTTAGTTGAAATTTCGAAGCCCAATCGGATAATCATCATTTTATTCAGAACCAAAAAGCTTCTAACACCACTAACGCCAAAATTTTGACATGGTGAGGTTTGTTGAAATTATTTTTCTAACTTCCAATTTTTGATTGTTTGTCTGCATTATTAAGGTTCACAAAAAACTTGTTGAGATATTCGATATAGTCATAACCAGACCCTATATAACCTCGATGCTTTTTCAATAGGTCTGTCCACCAAATTTCTATGTTGTTTTTGTTTGTCATATTCTAGTACCTAACACTTTCGGTCGCGCCGATATGTGGATTTAGTCTTTCTACTTAGTTTTTCTTTAAACGCTGTTTAAAGTTTTTTTTCATTTTAGTTTGTGAGCAATGAACAAAACGATTAATCCAATTATTGCTGTTGCTGCAATAGCTGTATCAAAATCAATATATGGTTTACGTTTTATAAAACCGTAAGGTAAAATCACCAAACCAAACACTACCATAAAGTATGCATATTTACTGTCTATATCTATTAATCTCGTTCTTAATTTTATATCAATGTAGTTTATCCCGTCTTTACTTAGTCCATAAACATCATTATAATTATTCCAATAGGTATTGTCGTTTAAGTCCTCCAAATCTGATTTTTTCACTTTAAGTTCAACTTTGTCTCCAGCAAAAACATTTGTTTTAAAGGCATCATGATTGGTCGCATTATATGTCATTGCAGTAATTTTAAACTCCCTTTGATATTCTTTGGTAGTAAGTATGATGTCTCGATATGTTGTTGATTTGATTTGATATTCGTCATATTTTGGTGTATCTTTAAGAGTAACATAGATTGAGCTAAGTTCATCTTCAGGTAATGAATTATCGCGATGAGCCAAATAAAGAAAAAAGAAAACAATCGTCAAGGAGACCGCAATTGCAAAAATCCGCTCTCCCTTTGACACAATTTCAGGCGGGGACTTAGGAGGAATTTTCTTCTGACTTTCTCTTTTATTTTGTCGTCTTTCTCTTCTACTCATTTGATTTTGAAATGAACCTTACAAGGTTGTTTTTTCGGAAATTTCAACCTTACAAGGTTGGTGAAGCTGACCAAACCAACCATACAAGGTTGGGGACTTATTTTACAAATCTTTCCTTCGATTTCTTTTGGTCGCCACCTACGGGGCTCCTTTTTTTGCGGGCGCAAAAACCCAGGCCTCACAATTTTCTTTGAAAATTTTTCAGCCTGGGCTAATATCTTGTCGCTGACAAAACGCTACTCTGTAGCTAGCGGTGGCGTTGGGGATTGGGGGAAAGTGTTTCAATGTTATGAGGTTGGGGGCTTTATTTCAAATCGAGTTTTTATTCGTCCATCTCTCTTTTAACAAAGTCTTGTTGTTACAGTAAATTGTAGTTCCAATTATGTCCCATTTCTAGATTGATAGAAATTTCCATGGTAATATACAAAACAGCTAAGGTAAAAGCGAATAGATTTATAATGAACAAAAATACATTTTGATTTTCTTTGTTTAGTATAACAAGCAATGCTGTTAACAAAGACCCATTAATTATCAAACTAATGACCATTGGTAAAATACTGTAATATGGTCCACCGAAATGATTAAAATGCCATATTGTTTTTGGTATAAAGTAAATGTTTAATACTATCAACATTGATGCAATTATTACATTCAATTTGCCCAAGATTTTCAATATGCTCATGTTTTGATTCAAACGTATCGTTGAGTTAATACCTAATAACGCTTTTGTGGATTCGCAGATATGGGGTCATTAAAATTAAAACTTTCTTTAGGACATCAACGCGAAGAAGTGTGATGGTAATCTCCTGCCCATTACCAAAGTGCAATTAGTGGCGGTTGTTCTGTCCATATTTTGAAATAAAGTCTAGTCCATTTTCATAGTCTGCTGGATTAATGTATGAAATGACTCCAATGTCAGAATTCAAAACTGATTTAAGTTTTTCTAAATATTTATTTGCTGTTTCTTCATTACCATAAATAGTCAGACTCATTATTAATTTGTCGTCTTCAGTAATTATTGCACCAACCATAATTCTATCAGGGTTGTCATAGCTTTTATTCCAATAGAACGTCTGATTTAGTCCAGAGTTTTCTATGAAATAATTTATCATTTCGTATTCGGTTTTAAATACGTAATTCTCATCATCAAGTCGAGATACGTAGTCTAAATTTAATTTTTCATAATCAGGGATAAACATTTTCAAAACCAAGTCAATCGTTTTCATTGACTTTTGTCCAGCATAAACTTGACAAATTATATCCTGAATTACTTTCATTGGTTGGTTGATTAAATTTACACTTGCCGTTTAGCGGCTTTGCGAAGTGGCAGATTTTACTTTATCAATATATAAAATTGATCGATAACTCACAAAAAATTGCAAGAAGGTGCTGTTTTAGCTAAGTTGCCGAAATATTGGTGCGATTCGCTCATATGTCCTCCTGTACTTTTTTAATTTCGTATTTAATACTTGAACTTGACTTATATTCCTTTTCAATATACCAAGTCAGTAAGTCTTTAAAAGTGAGGTCAGAAACTTGTCTACTAGGTTGATTAAATTCAGGTTTCGGAATTTTGACTTTATTAAAAGTAAGAAGTTCAATTGTTTTTAATGGTAACCACACAGATAATGTAAGTAGCTTCCCTAAAGCTGCATCAGAACCAAAAAGCTCTCCTTCTGAATGAAAGTGCCTATCGTACTGAAAGTCTTTGTAGTCAAGTTCAAATTTTTCAACGAACTTTTCTAGAAACTCTAAATTGTCGTCGCCATAAAGTCCGATGTCACTGCATAATTTATTGTCCAAAGATTCTAGTTTGTTATAACCATCAGTTTCTTTGTCGATAAACCTTTTAACCACGATATAAGCGTGTCTGAGTTTTGCGAATTCTATTTGTATAGTTTTCATTTAATTTCTTTGTCAGTCGACTTATTTCTTAAAAGGTATTTACGCCTAATTAGCTAAACCACTTTGCAGCTTGAAGAAGTTCCGGCCGACTTAGCCGTCCGCCAAATCGATAGCCGATTCAAATTTACACTGAGGCAAACTTGGTGCAGTTAAACCTAGTTGTTATAGTCCGTCGTTGTGTTCAGATAACCAGTCGCTGTATTTTCTTTTATAAAGATTCCTAGTCTCAGTGTCTTTTAAAACGAAGTCGATGCCACCGTCGTATGGAGCAACAAGGCAATTTTTTGTAGTTGAAACAAAGAATACACGCAATATATCATCAGCAATGTCTTTGAGTATATTGTCGAATTTATTTTTTTGCCACACTTGCTCACTGAACATTGGTCTGAAAATTTGGCCTTGGTCATATTGGTCAGGACTGTATTTATGCAGATCAATAAGTTGAAGAGGAATAAAATTAATACTAGAAATTGATTTTACGTTTTCGATTGGGTAGAGTTCTTCATGCTCATCTGAATGATAGTCACCACTAACTAATAAAACTTCTGAATTGTCACCAAGTAAGTCAGTAATAATTGTGTTTTGCCTGTTTAATAAAATTCGCCACTCTTCCTCGGAATCTGGATACCTTTTTGATTCAGGAAGGCTATGAATTCTGAACCACCTGTCCTTGTAGTCATGTTTAAAATAATGTGCCAAAGGAATTGTGTCGGGATAGGTCGAAGTCCAAAAGGTGTCAAATTGTTCAGATGTCATTTTTTTTGTCAATTGTTTTGTTTACCGGGATTTGTTCGGTTGTTTGCAGCTAACTGTTTACGGCTTGACGATGTGGCGAATTTTTAGCACAATGTTCAATTGAAGAACGAATTTTGAGTCTTGCGCAAATTTCCAATTGAGACGATTCAGTTCCGCTTATGGCAACACCTTGCGAGAGGTAGTTATTTTCTATTTGTTAGTTTTAATTTTTTTATAAAGTCCTTCTATAGTCTCATTTAATTCAGATTGTTGACACCAATATTCTTTAATGTGTCCATATGTTTCAAAAGGTGAAATATTAAAACCTTCTTCAATATCATTGTAGTAAATTACTTTATTTCCCAAAATCGCGACTACCCAAAATCCACCACCTTCCTCTCCATATTCTTTTTCCTGCCATTTTTGAGGTTCAATTTTTATTAGGTTCCAAAAATTCAATAATTCTCCTTCAAGCTCTAATTCTCCTCTCTGGATATTTATTTCTAATTCAAATAATGATATTGGTGGCCACATTTTTAAAGTTATAAATGGTTACTCAATTATTTTTTTTTAAGTTGAATTAATCAAATGTTCTTTTTATTCCAAGTTCAATCTTCAAGTTTAAAACCTTTTCTCGTTAAAAGAACAGCCTATTCATATTAATATTTATGTGGAGATCTCTACTTTCAGTAACCACAAAGCAATCTGCGGATAACGACCGCGAAGAAGTAGTGAAGGTAAATATTTTTTTTGCAAATCGGTTGTTACATACTGGCAATAATGTATTAAAAATTGGAGTCAATAAAGTAATTATCATTTATGTCGATTTTTAAAAAACGCAATTAATCTTTCAGTTAAAATGCCGAACAAAATACAATTGATAAATAATCCGATAAAAAACATTGAACCATTCATTAGATTGAAGAGGAGAGTATGAGTCGGGAAACGAAAAACATAAAATAGTTTTGAAAGTACTAGGGCAGCAAAGTAAAAAATGCCTGTTCCCGCGGTTCCTTCGTCAACCGCAACCGCACCAACCAAGGTAATAAAAGCTAAAACACAGCAAATAATTGTCGCATTAATGAAAGTATGTATTTTAAACTTCCTATGGCTCATTTTATTCTTTGTTAGTAGTTTGTTATTTCTTGCTTTATGCGAACATCTCAAGGTTGACAACTAACGAAAGTTGGGGTTATCAGCACAAAAGTTCGAAAGATTTATTGTTGTTGACCCTTGCACAAATGTTTGAAGAATTAATTCTGCCTCAACATTGCCAAACTTGATGTTATATGGCTTTCATTCGTCATTCTGGTTTGTAGTTTATTATTCCTTGGTCGCCATAGAAATAAAAACTCTCATCCTTTTTAGCAAATTCAATTGTTTTGTCGTGTCGAATTTCCAATGTCTGACTGTCAACCCATCTAGCAGTAACAAACTTCCCTTTTGTGTAGAAATAAAAAACAGAACCACCGCCACCTGACCAGGTTATAGCTGAACTTGTGTCTTTGTATTCTCCGTTTACATAGCTTTCAATTATTTCAAATGTCTTTTGACCGTCAGGTGCAGGAAGGGTTAAAAGATGGTTTGCATTATATTCAAATTTAGGGCGAACTCTACGTTTTGGTTTTTCTCGGTAAGACGAAATCTGAGAAAGGAATTTGTCAAGAGCAAGCTTGCGTTGAAATATAGATTTTTCATCTGCACCAAGTGCTTTCCATATTTCAAGGTCGTTTCCCGATTCAATGATTTCTTTGACTTGTTTGTAAACGGTAGGGTCAAGTGATTTTGTTTCCCATTGAGCTAATGCGAGTCCGAATAAACTATTGTTTCTGTCGTCATAGTCATTAAACATTTCAGCAAAGTCGGCCTGAATTTGCTTTGAAACGTCAGCAGGATTTTTTCCTTGATTGTATAAGTCAAAGAAGTTTTGATAAATGTCTTGAAAGGTGTTGTTGCCTTCTAATTTATTGTTCCAAGTTCCCAATAGTCAGTTTGTTTGTGGTGTGTACTAAAAATGTCTTATGACAATTTCGGGCTTTTCGTTTAGGCGGGTTTCAAAACGCATTTTATTTTGATTACAAATTTTAATACTATTCGTAATTATATTTCTTACTTAAACCCGCCTGACGCAAAACCTGTGTTAGCGGTTCGGTTTTCTTTAGTGTCGTATTTTTCTACCAAAATTTCCACCAAGGTTTTGTCTGTTCGGGTTCATCTGTCTCTGCTGATACAGTCCAAAACTCTTCTTTAAATGGTAAGTTTGTAAATTCCTTTGTCATCATATGTACATAAGGATAAACTGCGTCTTCGCTTCCGTTTTGAAATCGTTTCATTACTTTTTGAATCGGCCAAATTTGTACGTCATTTGGAAGTTGTAAAAACACATTAAATTCTGCTTGAGGGTCGTTGTCGTCTGTTACCCAGTCTGCACCTTTTACGTTCTTAATAATTGTCTCACCAACATACGAACCAATTGAAAAAAGTTTTGGTCCAAATCCTTTTCCATAAAGTCGTCCGCCTTTTTTAGGTTGTCCATTTTTCATATTTACAGTAAAAAATCTGTCTACCTCAACTATACTGTCAATTGTGTAATCAAGTTTGAAGCCATCAGCCGCAAATGCTTTTACAATCCAGTCTGATTGGGATTTAATATCTTCTCTTAATGTTGCCATATTTAAAATATTATTTTTTATTTGTTGTTTCGTGTCGTTTTCTAAACCGACCGCTAACGTTTTAGGGCTCTAATGCATCAAAAGCAAAGGAAACTTCCAAGCAAATTGATGACTTTTTAGAACTCAAAACCCGCGTTGCGCAAAACCGCTATTAGGTGCTGTATTGTTTACAGTCTCAATTTGTGTCATGTGTTGTCTGCAAGTATTTATTACATAGTGAATGAATGACAAATACAATCTTGTCGGTAAACCTTTATTGATAAGTTCAACTTTTTTCTTCTTCTTTTTTCCTGATTTTTGAATTGGTAAATTCTATGATTTTTCTCGTCCTCATAAGCGTAATAATTGTAGAAGTATTCCTTTGAATGAATCTCATTAGAAATAGCTTTATAGTTCTTTTCTATTCTGATAAAACAGCTATCAAAACTTTCGTTGGGTATGGCGTAATTATCGACCAAGTAAATTGCATTTAGAGATGAGCTGTCGCTTTCTTTGACTGTACGGCAATGAAGTAAGGAAAAAAGTATTTCGTCTATTACAACACTACCTGTGCCAATAGTGTCATTTAGATTGAGTGTGTCCAAAGCCGTTATTAACTCTTTTTCAAATGTTGTATTTGTCAGCCTTAAATATGGAATTGGGTTGTCAAACTGAAAGTTCCAAAAGTCTCGGTAAGTATTTGAAAAAAATGGAATTGCGTAATACTGTCCTTGGGAGTTAGTGATAATAATAATTTGTTGCGGGTCTTCAATACTGTCAGGTGCTGAAAATAACTGAATTTGAAATTTCTTATTTTCGTTTTTTACACTACGAACAAGTTTGTAATAGCTTGCTTGCGTTGTTTTTCCTATTGTCAATTGAGGATACTTCTGGATCAAATCTGAAATAGCTTTTTCAATATTTTGTAGGTCTGCCGGTTGTTGGCAAGCAAAAAGTGACCCTATAAAAACAAAAGTTATTATGAAGTAATTTCTCATTGTTCGTATTTAAATTCTTGAGTTTGAAGTGTCTTCATAAAATGGCAGCTAAAGTTTTGCAGCTTGGCGAAGGTGTAGGTTTAGAAGCACAAAGTTTCAATTTAGCACTAAAGTTATTTGAAGCACCGCTTGTCCCGATTAAACGGGAAAGCTCCTAGTTTGCTCGTCAGCTCGTCTGACGCAAAACCCGTGTTATGCCTAGTTATTCTTTTAAGTTGAATAAGTCTATCAAGTTTGGGTTGTCCGATTCGTTTGCCAATTCCTCGGCTAATTTCTGAACTTTCTGTTCCCATGATCTCCAGTCCATTGTATTTGGATTGTTCAACTGTATGAAAGTGTCTACATTTGGAGCAATTACTCTAACGTTATAACTCACCCCGTCTAACGTTATTCCTTTATTCGCTTCAAACAGATTAAACTGAAAATACTCAATTATATCTTTTTTTACGTCTGATAAAGTCTTAGTATGGACTTGTTCTATTCCACTCTGATTGCAAATAAAAACACCTTGCTTCAACTCCTCCTTATTTGTATGTTCTCGAAATTTATTTTTATTAAACTTTATTGAAAATAAGCCCCCCCAACCAATGAAAGAACGGGAGATTTGAACTACCCATATATAGTCGATTGACTTTTCATTTTCTCGCCATCCCTTGTCATTTCTAATAACTTGCCCTCCACTTTTAAGCTCGGATAATCCAAGACTTTCAGCCAAGGACTTTTCAAGCTTTCGAAAATAATCAAAGCTGTTGTAATAAATATCAATATTGTCTTCTTGTCGGTTCACTTTTTCATTTTATAATTAGACTAACGGTTTGCGGCTTGGCGTAGTGGCGGATTTTTAGCACAAAAGTTCAATCGAAGAACAGCACTTGAACCTACCACCAAACTGTCATACGAAGCACTGCACCCGCCATTACGCCAAACCGCTGTTAGCCGTTCGCCCTTCATTCTGTCAACCAATTTAGAGCCTCTTCTGTAATGCCGTTATACCAATCTACTTCATTGTCTGTCGAGTTTGCTAATTCATTTGAACGCTCGAAAAATCGTTGAACGTGTCTTGGCTCGGGAACATAGTTTGCATTATGAGAGTCCTGAACCATTTTAATGAAAACACTCAAAGGCAATGGAACAATTGTCGAAGTTCCACCATAATATTGAATGTTCATTTTGTGTAGTGCGTAAAAATGGGCTTTGCAAGCGTCATTTATGTTTGGGGCAATAAACAAGCAGTAAGCAGGTTTTTCAGTTTCACGCTTATATTTTGCAAGGTGTCTTGTTACTGGTTCTCCCTCTGTTTCATACTGTCTTTGTCCGCTTTGCATTGTTACTTCTACTGTTAAACCGAAGTCGCCATAATCGCAAACAATGTCAGCCATATTGCCCTGTGCTGTTGACATTGGATTTCCAAAGTCGTCAAATTTTAAATTGGCTTTAATTTCTCCACCGTCCAACATTGTCATTGCTCGCCAAGTGTTCCACTCCAACATAAGTGGCGTGTCGTAAAGCGAATTATCAAGTATTTGGTCAAATGTTGTTGAAATATCTTCAAAAAGACGGTAGTCCTTGATTGCTGCAACTTGTTCAGTTATTATTTGCTCTTTTCGATTTTCTAATTGCTCTGCAAATATGTTTTTGAGTTCTTGTAATGTTGCGGTCGCAGTAATATTGAGTTGCGGAAACTCTGCTCTGATTTTTTGTTCTAATAGTTCTCTATTGTCTGTTAGCAGTGTCGGAATTTGCGGATTGCCGAGATAAGCAACATATTGTCCTTCGTTATCAATAAAGCAAGGTTCTCTGTCTGTGTGTTGCAAGAAATAATCAACTTCCTGAATCTTTTCAGGAACTATCGAGATAGATTTGCCTAAATGAGAAATATTTACCAAACCCGTTGCTCTCAAATAACGGACACAAGCATCGGCATAATCTCGCATATTGCTTGCTTTGGTGCTTAGAAATTTTGCAATCGAAGCATCATTTGTTTCTCTGGTTCGTGTATTTCCTGAACTTATGTCAGCACTGTAAATTTCTCTTAACTCTCTGTCAAAATACTCTGACCGAAAACGCTTGTAGTTTCCTTCGTTTTGTGCTTTTGCTATTCTGAATTGGTTGATTTTCTCAACAATAGTATCAAACTCACGGTAATCCACTAACTGCAAGCCAAACATCATTAACTCATCAAATTTCAATGAGCCAAAGTGTCTAACGAGTCTGAAAAGTTCAAGGTATGGTTTTACCCAAAATTCTGCTGAATTTTCAGTTGGTTTATGAAATGGTGAAGGAACTTGAAATTTGAGAAGCTGTCTTAAAAATATTTCGTCTTTTCTTCTTGAATTTACGAGTTCTTCTCCTGCCGGTGTAAGTTGAATTGTAGGTGATAGAATTACAAAACCAAGTGCTTTTGGTGCTCTGTTTATCCTATCTCTTGCACTAAATGCTGGGTCATTTGCACCTTCGCCATTGAAAAAGTTTTCCTCTCTCAATAGCTCCATAAAAGCTCTTTGAGTTTCGGTATTCCATCTTTGTCCTGCGAAATGGGCGTTCAAAAGTCCAATTTCAGGAATCATCTTTGCGGGTGTCCGTGGGGAAGTGGTTACAAAAATTACTTTACTGTCAATTCTAGCCATAGGAAACAGATTCTTCTTCTAGTATTAATTTGGGTTCTCTTTTTAATGCCTCATTGCCATAGTTAGAAATGAGAATGTGGCTCGCTTCGGACTTAAATCTGTTTCTAATATTTACCGCATAGGACTTGCCATATTCATCTACAATGTAGTCGCCATATAATTTTTCTGTTAGCGGTGTTCTACCAATTACCATTAGTGCTTTACATTTTAGATTTTTATATTGGTTAGCTAATTCTATATGGTTTTTTTCATTGAATCCGTCTTTGTGTTCAACGTTTCCATAATCTGAAAAAACGCAATCATATGGCGGGTCTAAAAACATAAAGTCGTCTTTGGTCGCCATTTTGAAAATCTCGGAATAGTCAAGATTATAAATTTCTGTATTAGCAAGTAAATTGCTATGCGATTTTGTAACCAATGAAGTATTTAGGTTCGCATAACGACCATAAGGCACATTAAATTCTCCTTTTGCATTGTAGCGAATCATTCCTGAGTATGCAGTCTTATTTATGAAAAAATAAAGCAAAGCATCAGAGTATTTTTTTTCAGTCAGTTCATTAAACATATCTCTGATTTGATAATACAGAGGTTCGTTTTCATCTTCAACTCGCTTATCAGGTGTTTTACTTTTTAGTTCTTCAAATTTTTTTCGGTTGATAGAGTATACTCTCTCTATCTCCGTTAATTCTTTTTTGAGTGCATCAAAGTCATTTTTTACGCCTAAATAAAATGATATAAGTTTTGAATTAATGTCATTAATGATTGCTCTTTTAGGCTCTAAATGAAAGAACAATGCACCACCACCAAAAAACGGTTCAATATATCGTCCGCTATATTCGGGAATGTGTTTTATCAAATGAGGTATTTCTTTTGATTTTCCTCCTCTGTATTTTACAAGTGGTTTCATACTTTGGCTGATTTACGTTTATATTGAACAATACTTTCGGCAACCACATTTAAAATTTGTGTTGCTTCTTCCTCTTCGGCAATAATGTCGTAAACTTTGTCAGCAGACCATAAACGTATTAATTCTTTTGAGTCAACTTCAAGTAAGTCCGCAAGTATAATTACTTGCTCTCGTTTCGCTCTTCTGTCGCCTTTTTCAATCTTACAGAAGGTCGCTGTGTCAATCTCTAACGCAGCAGCCAACTGTCGTTGAGGGATTTGTTTCTCCTCTCGAAGTGTCCTGATTTTATTACCAAAGATTGTTGACATAATTTTGTCTTGACATTATTTGGCAAATATAGTTCTTTTTTCTTTCGGTCGTCATATTTTTTTGCACGGTCTGTCTTTATAGGGTGACGGCTAACGGTTTGCGGCTTGGCGAAGGTGGCGATTTTTACCACAAATGTTGATGCGGAGAACCGAACTTTGATTAACCACAAATGTGTCTGCGGAGCACTGAACCGCCACTTTTGCCAAACCGCTGTTAGGTGCTGGCGTTCTGTCCGCTGTGCTTGTAAACCATTGTCAATATTGAGTTTCTGTGTCATTGTCGTGTCGGCTGTGCGTTGCGTTTTTTATTTTTTTTTGAAGCGTTGGAAATTTTTTAAAAGCAATTTTTATTTTGGGTCGGTTTTGCAAGCTCTATTAAAAACTTTGGTCGTGTGTCGGCTTGCGCAGTTTTTAATTGTGCTTGCAAATTGCGTTGACTTTAGTAATTCAAACTAAGCCCAACACCTAATCCCATATCACTATCATAATGGGTACGAATACCCATGTTTTTATTGACGATATACTTCAAGTCTACCATATATTCCAAATCAGTATTAACCATAAACGCGGCTCTTATTCTTTTAGAAATTGGAATGTCATCACGCATCAAAGACAATCGTACAATACCATCGTGATAAACTTCTGCCTGAAAATTAATCAACATCGGCAAGGTGTACATAAAACCTACACTAATGGCTCTTCGGGCGTCTTTTTCATTTTTCTGTCCGAATATATTTGTTTCGTGTTCATCCATTCCCATTATTCTGTACCGCCAATCGAAACCAACAAAAGGCATAAACCACTGCATTTTTCCGATGTATCTTCCCAAATGAGTTTCTACTTCATAACCGTGCATATCGTTGTAACCTAATCGCCATTCTGTCCCTAAAGACCATCTTGCATTTTGAACCATTGCTTCGCCATCATTTCCATTGGTGGCAAAATCATTTTGAGCCATAAAGTGTGGCATATTGCTTTCTCTTTGCAATTTGTTATAGGCTTGTTTTTTGTCAGGTAAATAGGGGTTTTGGTAATCATCTACGGCAAAAACTCTGTTCATTCCGCCCATCATGTGATATAAGATATGACAGTGAAAAAACCAATCTCCTTCTTCATTTGCTAAAAATTCTATGGTGTCGGTTTCCATTGGCATTATATCCAACACATTTTTGAGCGGGGAATATTCGCCTTTACCATTGATTACCCTAAAATCAAATCCGTGCAAGTGCATTGGGTGTCGCATCATTGAGTTGTTGTAAATGGCGATGCGTAAAATTTCTCCTTTCTTTACAGGGATTTTATCCACTTCCGAAAGGATTTTATTGTCCATACTCCACACATAACGGTTCATATTTCCGGTAAGGGTAAACTTTAATTCCTTTACTGGTGCATCTTTTGGAAGTGTGGTATTGTGGGGCGATTGCAACATTGCGTAGTTCAGGGTTGTAATTTCGCCTAAAGCATTTGCATTATAACGGTTGGGGTCGTTATCCATATTGCGCTGGCTATGGTCTTGCTTTTGTTTTGCATCACCTGTAATTTCGGGATACATTACCACATTCATATCCATTTGGTTCAGGCTCATTTTCATTCCCATATCGTCCAAATCGCCATTCATTTTCATCATATCGTTCATCATTTTCATTCCTTCAAAATATTTCAATTTTGAAAGTGGTGATATTAACTGTTTGATACCATTGCCTATAAAATAGCTTGCTGATTGTGTGCGGTCTTCAGTTGTGGCTAAAAATTCATAAGAAACGCCCTCATCGGGAATGGTTACTACGATGTCGTAGGTTTCGGAAACGGCAATGATTAATCTATCTACTTCAACAGGCTCTACATCATTGCCATCATTGGCTACTACGGTAATTTTTCCGCCAGCATATCGCAACCAAAAATAGGACGAAGCTCCACCATTTGAAATCCGTAAGCGTACTTTGTCACCTGCTTTTAGTATTTTGCCGTCAATTGTTTTTAAATCGGATGTATGATTTCCGTTGATTAAAATTTTATCATAATACACATCGCTCACGTCCATTGCCAACATTCGTTTCCATTCGTTGGTTAGCTTTGTTTTGAAATGACCTTCTCTGATCGCTTCTGCGTAAGACTGGGTTGCATTTTTTTTAATGGCTGCCCAATCGTTGGCATTGTGCAACATACGGTTGATATTATCTGGATTAAGATTTGTCCATTCGCTTATGATAATCGGAACGGTTGCCAAATCATCTATTCCTTTCCTGAATGTTTTATCATCATCTCGTTTTTTCATTATAAAACTTCCATACATTCCAATCTGTTCCTGCAAACCAGAGTGTGAATGATACCAGTGTGTACCGTGTTGGATAATGGGGAAACGATAAGTAAAACTTGTACCTGCCTCAATGGGTTTCTGTGTTAACCACGGCACACCGTCTTCTTTGTTCGGCAAAAATACTCCGTGCCAATGCAGCGAAGTACTTTCTTTTAACTGATTGTGGACTACAATTTCAGCAGTATCACCTTCTGTGAAAGTAAGTGTAGGCATTGGAATTTGACCGTTCACGGCAATGGCTCTTTTCTCTTTTCCTGCGTAGTTTACCAATGTGTCTGTTACATATAAATCATAACGAACTACTTTTTGGGCGAAAAGAGAAGTTGTTGCCAATAGCAATAAAGCTATCGGCAACAGTTTTTTCTGAAAAAGGTTTTGTATATCCATTTTAAGATTTTCATATTTTTATCTTTTGTTCAATAATTGTTTTGCACTATCAGAAGCACAGATTAATCCTGCTCCTAACATAATTATATCTTTGATTACAAGTCGCCCTGCTCCCGACAAATAAGGAAATCCAAATTGAGGCGTGGGAAAATCGCCACCCAAATTTGGAACATATACTTCGGGGGTGGTTAGCAAAAATGATAAGGTTACCAAAGACATTCCAAAAGTTAACATACCTCCAATAAAACCGATTTTGGCAGACCAAATTCCCAATAAAGTAAAAATTCCGATCATCACAATTACGGTTCCTAAACCATAGGAAAAAATGTAAGTATTGTTTTTCTTATGCCAGTCAATGTTCTTCTGAACTGTTTTGCCCTCGGGGTTTTTATATTCTTTGTATTCAGGAGCTTCTTTATCATAAAAGAAACTCATTAGCGGACTATTGGCAACAAAAGGAACGATCCCGTCTGCTTCATACTGAAACGCTTTCAATCCACCAATCCAAGCCATCACAATGAAAATTGCTATGCGTACAAGGTTGATGAACTGTTTTTGACTATCGGCAATTATTTTAATTAATTTCTCCATGTCTATTCGTTGATTAAACTCGTTTTTAAATTCACCTTCTCCTTGTTTTTATATTTTCACACTTCGAAGTCTAAGTGCATTTGCAATTACCGAAACAGAACTAAAACTCATTGCCAATGCAGCAATCATAGGCGAGAGCAATATTCCGAAAAACGGATATAATACACCTGCTGCAATTGGGATTCCTAATATGTTATAGACAAGGGCGAAAAACAGATTCTGCTTAATGTTTTTCATTACAGCATCACTTAAATTTCTGGCTTTTACAATTCCGTGTAAATCGCCTTTTACCAAAGTTATCATAGCACTTTCAATGGCTACATCTGTGCCTGTTCCCATTGCTATACCAACATCACTTTTTGCTAATGCCGGTGCATCATTAATTCCGTCTCCTGCCATTGCCACCACGTTCCCTTTTTCTTGTAGTTTCTCCACTTCTTTCAGTTTATCTTCAGGCAACATACTTGCTTTAAAATCTGTAAGTTTTAGCTCTGAAGCTACTGCTTGTGCGGTGTCGTGATTATCACCTGTCAGCATTACAACTGCTATGCCTTTTTCTTGTAATTCTTTAATGGCTTTGGCACTTGTTGCTTTTATTTTGTCACCTATAACAACATAACCAACCACCGAATTGTCTATTGCGAGATAAGAAACCGTCTTTCCTTGTTTTTGAAATGCTTTCGCTTCGTCCTCCATTTGAGAACTGATTTCGGCTTTAGCGTATTCCATCATTTTTGGATTTCCCAAAGCAACGTTCTTACCATTGATAGTAGCTTCAACACCTTTTCCTGTAACAGCATTAAAATTTTCCGATTTGATTATTTCAGCATTGTTTTCTTTTCCGTATTTAATGGTTGCTTCGGCTAAAGGATGTTCGCTATTTGCGTTCAATGAAACAATGTATTGAAGTACTTCGCTTTCTCTAAAACCATTATTGAAAGAACCGATACTTTCTACGGTTGGTTTTCCTTCCGTAATCGTTCCTGTTTTATCAACGATTAAGGTGTCTATTTTGTGGAATTTTTCAAGTGCTTCGGCATTTTTAATCAACACGCCATTTTGGGCACCTTTGCCTACGCCAACCATTACAGACATTGGGGTTGCCAAGCCTAAAGCACACGGACAAGCAATAATTAAAACCGATATTGCATTGACCAAAGCATAAACATAAGCAGGTTCCGGCCCCCAAACTGCCCAAACAATGGAGGTACTTACCGCAATGAGCACTACAATCGGCACAAAATATCCCGACACTCTATCGGCTAAATTTTGAATAGGCGCACGGCTTCTACTGGCATCATTTACCATTTTAATAATTTGAGAAAGTAAAGTGTCGCTGCCCACTTTTTCGGCTTTCATCAAAAAGGTTTGGTTGCCATTGATTGTTCCGCTGCTAACTTTATCACCCATAGTTTTATTTACAGGAATCGGTTCTCCCGTAATCATAGATTCGTCAATGGTTGTATCACCTTCGGTGATCACACCATCAACAGGGATTTTTTCACCGGGTTTTACTTTAAGAATATCGTTTAATTCTATTTTGTCGATGCTGACTTCCACCTCTTCGCCATTAACCATTTTTGTGGCTTTATTGGGTGCTAATTTCAACAATTCTTTCACTGCCGAATTGGTTCTACTATGTGCACGGGCTTCTAAAAGCTGTCCCAACAACACCAAGGTTAAGATAACGGTTGCTGCTTCAAAATAAACGTGGACTGCTCCATGATGTGATTTAAATTGATCGGGGAAAAAATCCGGAAAAAGCATACCCACCACACTGAATAACCAAGCTACACCAGCACCAATTCCGATTAGCGTAAACATATTGAGATTCCAGGTTTTGATGCTTCGGTAGGCTCGTTCAAAAAACATCCAAGTGGCATAAAACACGACAGGAATGGATAGAAAAAACTGCACCCAGTTCCATTGTTTTTGTCCCATCAGCTCATATAAAGGATTGTTTGGAATCATTTCGCTCATTGCGATGAAGAAAATGGGCAATGTAAATGCGGTTGCAATCCAAAACTTCTTTGATAATTTTTTATAGGTCTTTTCTTCCGAAGAAAGGTCGGCTTGCATGGGTACTAAATCCATTCCACAAATGGGGCAGGAGCCAGGTTCGTCTTGTACAATTTCAGGGTGCATTGGACACGTCCACTGTTCTGTATTGGAAGTTGATAGATTTTGTTCCTCCACCAAATCCATTCCGCAGACTGGGCAATCACCAGCTTTGTCGTATGTTTTATCGCCTTCGCAACGCATCGGGCAATAAAATACGCCCGTTCCTTTTCCTTTTGGTTTGTCGTGCTGTTTGGGTTCTGAATGGTGATGATGTTCTCCTAAATTATGGATACTATATCTTCCACCATCATTTTTTAAAACTTCTTGAAATGTTTCTAAGTGAATATGTTTTTCCATTTCAATAGTAGCTTCTGCCTTTTCTAAATCAACAGTAACCTTTGAAACGCCTTCTATTTTTGAAAGCGTTTCTTCTACGTGGCTACGGCAACCGTTACAGGTCATTCCGTGTATGTGATATGTGTGTTTCATTGATTTTTTATTTAATTGTTTCTACTGTGCTACCACAAGTCAACATTTGTGAACCGTAATACGGATTTTTGATTGCATCTTCTTTGCTTAACCAATTTGCACCTTTACCACCGTTTGCCATTGGACAATACTGATAGTAAACAGGTGTTTCGGATTTTGAAACCTTTATTAGTTCATACATATTTTTTGACAAACTCATAAAATGGTCTCTTTGATGCCCTATATCTTTGGTATCTGAAATATGCTCTGCATCAAATAAAAGGTCTTTCATCACTTTCATCCAAACGTTGTGTTCATCTGTTGTTAATGTTTCCATTTTTACTGAGGAAATTGCGTTGCTCAAATCTTTTGCTTTTGAAGAAGCCGTATTGCCGTCAGTTTTTACCAAAGCATCTTTTACGGCAAAATAGCTTTCAAAAACAGCTTTCAATTGGTTTGTTTCCTGCTTTTCGCTTATTGTCGTATGGTTTGAATGGTCGTGTGTTTCTGTATTTGGTTCTGTTTTTGCAACGGGTTTGTTTACACGTTCGTATTGGCAACATTCAGGAAGTTTTGCATAAACATCAGTAGGTGCAAGAAATTTGTCGCTGTCGTAACCGCTTAATGCAATACGTCTCAGAATTTCGTCTTGGTTTGTTTTTGTTGCATCATAAGTTATGGTAGCTATTTTAGTGTCTTTGTTCCAATCTACGTTGGCTACCTTTTTCATATTACCTGCTTTTTCAATGGTGCTTTCACACATTCCGCAGTTTCCGTAAATTTTTAAGGTTTCAGTTTTTGAGTTTTTAATTTGAGCATTACAGGCTGTAAATGACAGCAATGCTGTGAAAAATGTTAAGGCGATTTTCATTTTTGTATTTTTTAGAGTTTATACTATTAATAACATTGCAAATTTACCATTATGTGTATTAGGACACGTTACACAATTAAGGGTTTGATTTGTAAAATTTAGATGTCATTAATTTGCTTGCGGTTTTTATTCTTCATCTGCTTGAAGAATGTAGGCGTAAATCCTGTAACTTTTTTGAACTGATTGCTCAAATGTGCTACACTACTGTAATGAAGCCGTTCGGCAATTTCGCTTAAATTCAGTTCGTCATACGTTAGTAATTCTTTGACTTTTTCAATTTTTTGATTAATAAAATATTTTTCAATAGTTGTGCCTTCCACTTCTGAAAATAAACGGCTCAGCGTATTATAGTCCTGCAAAATGTTTTGTGTGAGATAATCCGAAAGATTATATTTTGTATCATTACTTTGATAATGAACTAACTCTACAATTAAGTTTTTTATCTTCTCTATGGTTTTACTTTGTTTATCATTCATCAGGTCAAATCCTAATGATTGTAAATTTGAAATTAAATGTTCTTTAACTTTTTCAATATTACTTTCTTGAATTTCAATTTCACCTAACTCAACATAAATAGGGTGCAGTCCAAGTGTTTCTAACTCTGATTTCACTGCCATTTTACAACGGCTGCATACCATATTTTTAATATAGAGTTTCATCTGTATTTGAAGGGTTGGCTAAAAAACGGCTCTTTTGGTTTTGCCTGTGTGTCGGCTTGTGCGGTTGGGGCAAAACCAAATGTGCCGTTTGTGCGGTTGGCTAAAATTGTTTTTAAAAAAGTGCGTAGGAAAAAAAATAAAAAATATAGGGTCGGTAGTGAGTGTCGGCTTACTTGATGTCCGATTTCAATATGGTCTGTATGTCTTTGGTCACTCGTCAAAAATGGTTTACTTTTTATGTTTAATTGTCAGCGTGTCTGATGTTGTCGGATCGTTCTCTACGCTTGCACCTAACGGTTTGCAGCTACCCGAAGGGCGGGATTTTTACCACTGAACTTCATTCGGAGAACTGAACTTTCGGCTTGCACAAATGTGTCTGCGAAGCACGAAACCCCGCCTTTTGGGTAGGTGCTGTTGGCAGTAGTTTTTCTCATCTTGTTCGGTATTGTTGTCCCCGTTTTTCTTTGTCCACCAAATCATTTATAAAGTCGTCTAAGTTTAATGTATTGATTTTAGATACTTCAAAGTTTATCTTTTTTATGTAGCCATTGTAAAAGTATTCAAAAGGTGTCAACATAGAATCAAGTGCAAAACTGTTACTCTTGAACCTTCCTAAATCTACAATCATTTGATAGATAGCATTAACCAAAGTATATCTTGAGGTAGTTGTTACGATATTCTCTTTGTTTATTTTGTCCGTTATGCCTTGGCTAAACTCGGCAGAATATTTAGGTTTAAAAGCGTATTCCCATTCTCCGTGCTGAACTTTATTACGAATTGAAAAGTTGGGAACAAGGTTGTAGGTTATAATATCTTTTAATTCCAGGTAATGGTCAACTAATTCGTCTCCAAGATTTCTTCTCTCTCGTTCAATTGTCACTGTATCGCAGGTTTCGTCAGATGGAGGAACAAGGTCATAAGCAATTGAAAAAACAATTTTTAATGTTGAATACCATCGTTGGTCGAGTGCAGGTCTTTCAAGTAAGTATTCTCTTTGTCTTTCTGTGAAAAGTGCTTTTTCGTACAAAAGTCTTTTGATGCTTTCTTCTGCCCAAGAAACCTGAATGCCTGATAATACTCTTGATAATGATTTTTCAATTTTTCTAACTTTTATCTTTTCTTGGTCAGTGTCGCTTAAAGAGTATATATAATTGCCATCTTTATTTTGTGATTTATAAAGAGTCTTAATTTGGTCTCTGATATTGTCAAAGCCAATTTTCAACAACTTAATATTTTCGTTGTGATAAATGAAGTATTGCTCAATTTCTTGTTCTGTCATTTTTCATCTTTTTAAGTCAACCCCAGCCGAAGAGAAACCTTTTACCGTTTACCTTCGGCTGGGAGTCGAACCCAGAGGACTTTTCAGTCCTGACACCTGTCCACGCTACTTTTGTAGTTCTTCGATGTCTTTATTTTTTTATAATTCCACTGTTATGTCTTTCAGTACTCCGTTTACCCATTTCCCAATCCCTTGAATATCTATTGATTTTTTTTCGTCCAAACTTTTAGTATAAACCGTGCCGTGATAATCTGATTTCCCTTTTAAATGGAGTGCAATTTTTGATACACTATCATCAACGACATAATAAGCACCACCATTTCCTGTTTCATTATTTAATGAATAAACTTGGATTTTATAGTCTTTGGGGTTTTCATCGCACACTATTTCATCAGGTTTATCTTCTTGCTCAGGTTTAAAAACTTTGCTTTGAACACTGTCGTAGTAGTCAGTCTTAATTAATGCAATTGGTAAAACTTCACCAGATTCAAGTTTGTTGCTTATTTCAATTTTATTATAGCCTTTATATTCAATATCCTTAATCGAGTCGACTGAATATATTATTAAGTCGATTACTCTCTGTTCAAAAGCTTCGTCACCTAAAATAACATTTCGGCTATTATACAATTGTTTCAATTCCTTAAACAAAGAATTTAATTCGTCTGAAAATTTTTGCTCATCCTTTAGAATGTCTTGATTTTCTGTTGGTAGTTTGTCAAATAAATAGTTTAAAAAGCGACTGAAATATGCTTTTATATCATTTGGATTTTTAGAGAAAAGAGATGGTTTTTCCTTTAAGTCAATCTCAAAGTTAAGTTGAAAACTCCCAGCTAGAGAAACTTCTGAGTAAATAACAGGTTCTATGTCAAGTTCTTTCAGAAACGTTGTAGCAGAATTTAATAGCTTAAAGACTTTCGCATTAGTGTCGCTCATTATTAGAGGTTCTGCTTTGTGAATGTCAGCTAAACCACCTTTCAGACTAAAAACAAATTCAAATGTATTTCGCTTAACAAAACTTGGGCAATATGAATTTTCAAGGGGTAAATAATCATTCGGTAAATCGATAAAGGGTATTAAGGCAGAATCTTTTAATTCATTATTATATCCTTTGTCTACCACATATACTGTGTCTGAACTTGATATGATGTTTCTTAAAGTAATTCTCCTGTTCAAAAAGTCATGAAGTGTTTCGTCAGATATAATTGTGTGAATATATCTTAGGTATAGATTTTCATCATCCTCGTATAAAATCGAACCTAAAATGTTTGAGCCATATTTGTTTGTTCCTTTGTATAGCAAATCAATAGAACCATCATTAATGATGCTACAGTAGTTATCCGTAATATCGAATAAGCCACTTATATGTAATTGTCTATTTTTTAGCTCAAACATTAGTGCAATTCATTAATTTGTATAACATTAACTTTTGAAAAGTCAAATGTATCACTTTTATAAAAATCATAGTGATGAGTATTGCCATCATTCGGAGTATGTTTAACAACGCCAGATGATTCGTAAAATTTAACAATACCTAAATAAGGTTTATATTTTGGTGCCAAGGGAAATAATTCTCTATAAATGGAAACAACATCTTCTTTGGTGGATTCATTGAAAATGGAAACAGACACACCTTTTAATGAACAAACTTCATCACAATCATTAAAATTTTCAGGTCTCTTACCTTTATCCCAATAAGAATTAAAGTCTTGTATGCGGATAAAGTTCTTCATAGTTTTCAATGCATAAGTCGATTCATTGTCTTGAAATGAATTTTTTATGCAATCGCAGTTATGTTCTTCTTGTATGTTTTTAAACTCCATCTTTTATTTTAATGTCTGTGTTTTAAAATTACTGCCAACGGTTTACGTATTGGCGATGGTGGGGCATTTGGAAAACGTCAGCCCAACATTTGCACAAATGCCCAATAGAATTACAAATGTTGTATTTACAACTGTCAACCCCACTATTGCCAATACGATGTTGGCGGTTCGTGCTTTTCTTGTTTTTTTATTTTTCAACTAAAAGCTATATGGACGTCTGGGGTGGACTTTTTGATGAATAGCGTGCATTGCCACAAACATTTCTGTCCATCCGCCCATACGAACACGTAATAAATCATAAGATTCAGGAGACTTACTAGCCGCTAGGAATGTTTCTTGATCAGCAACAGTAACGGTAAGCACATTAGAACCTGCGCCATTTACAAACGCATCAAGTATTTCTACCAGTCTTTTTGTCTCTATACCTTCTGCAACATTAAGGTCAATAGGTGCACCATTTGCATATCCAAAAGAATCATTGGATGCCACATTCTTGAGAATCTCCACTGCATCAGAAAGTTGTTGAGACTGTGGTGTAGCGGGTTGGTCTAATGGAGAAGGAGAAGGAGACATATCTGTACCAAGTGGCTGTCGTGAAAGACGTCCATCAGCAGAGGCTGCGCAACCAAGTCCTTGTTCAACATAACTAGCAAATGTACCTACACCTGGTTGCATAGAAAAACCACCAAAAGGGTGCTGTTTAGTTCCAAAACGAACAGCTAAGCGTTCATAGTGTTTTAGTAATTCTGGTCTTGGTTTAGTCATTACATTGACTGCCATAGTAGCTACAGCCGCGCATATCTTATTTCCAAAAGCATCTATTTCTTTATTTCCTCTTCCCCAACGTGGTAATTGTAAGGCAATAGAGCGTAAATGTTTGAATCGTTTGGCTGCATCGGCAATTAGCGGATGATTTTCCTCTAATAAAGTTGGATGTACTAAAGGATCTATTATTGATTCACCCCAATTGCTCAATAATGCCTGCACGAGTTCTGGAAGACTTGTTACAGATGTTTCTTCATCAAAGCACATTGTTTTAATTGCCCATAATGAATTAATGGTGTTGGCTAATGAAGTAAAGCAAGGTCCAAACACATTGTATCGTGCGCCACCAGCATATAAATCTTGTCCTTTAGTTAGACAGTCGTTGATAAACATATTCAAAAGTGGGGACGAATAAATTTTCTCCAATCTTCCAAAGTCCCGAAGCGTATCCTCCATTTGTTTTGCATATGCCCACTCAAGATGTTTAAAAAAAAGCTCCTCTAATTGTTCATAGCTAGTAATAGCATTGGCAGATGGAGAACGGAAAGACATATTTTTACCAAACAAATCCACGGCACCCGCAGACTGAATCTGTCGTCCTTGATTAAGAGCGTACTCAAGTGGTTGCAGAAGTATTGTACCACCTAGATGAAACCAGTTAGCCCCTACAAACTGCGGCTCATAACAACCATCTGCAGCATAATTATGTGCATCTATAGGGTTTACTTTGCTATTCCATAGAGCTTTGCCTGTCTGTGTGCTTGGTTCAATTCCATCACCAGAACGAGCAAGAAGTGGAATAATCTTGTCATCATTCATTAATATTGGACTTGCCCCTCCACTAAGCTGTCCATAAGCCGCTTCAAGGAGTAGTCTGTGTCGCCATTCCTTGGGCATATCTTTGGAAACGCGTAAAGACAATACAGGTGCATTAAATGGAAGACGAGAAGATGCTCTAAGACAAGCTACCGTAATGTCAGAATACTCCCAAGTATCATCCGAATTGCGACCACCAACTGTTAATTGTTGTATCCATTGGTTCACACTCTGACCTTTGGGATAGGCACCTGCTCTATTACCCATAGCCATATTTCCAAGTTCTTGCCTATCATCTATAAAAATTCGGTTTAGTAATACTTTTTCTGCCAGCTTAATCCAAAAACAGTCAATCGCTTCTTGTAGTTCATCCTCAGAGAGGTTGTCTTTTTGTTGGAATGGACGTAAAAGTTTATCTAGACGACCTACTGCAACTGGCTCACCACATAGATGTAATGTGGCGTGGCAGGAATATATAAGTTGGAGTGCATCAAGAAGCGTTCTTGGTTTTTTACCGCTTGCTAAATATCGTAAACGCTCTTCTAACTCATTCAAGTTATTAATTTCTATAGTTTGATTAGGAGATAACCCCCTCTTTTTTGTGGCTACTGTTTTTGCAAGTCCTTCTAAATACTCGGACAAACCTTTTAGTGCCAATCTTGCTCCTTCATAGAAAGATTGAGCGGAAGTTGCCCTTTCTGAATCGACAGCTTTAAGTTGTTTTTCGGAATCATTGATATATGAATCTAAACCAGATATTCCGATTTCTAACAATTTTTCATAGCCTGGTACAACATGTCCTACGCCAGAATTAGAACCTAAGCCTTCACTGAACCATTTATATTTTTCATCTTCATCATCTTGTACATAATTGATAAAGTATTTTCCCTCTGCTAATGATTGAGCAGGCATAGAACCTGCCAACAAATCCAAGGGATGAATATCGCAGGTGTCCATACCACCATCCCCACGCTTTCCAATATCCAATCTGGCAGCTAAGTTGCAAAGTATTCTATTTGCCCAGCCAGCACGAATAGCTACGGGCTGAAGCATAATGTTGTCGGCTGCTTTTTCGGCTCTTTTATTAATATCAGCTTCGCTAGCCAAATTTGGAAATAGTGCATTAAGTTCTGTTACACGAGTAGTATCGGAGAAAAATTTAATGAGTTGTGGTTTCAACGGATCCAATTCAGTTGGCTTTTGTGAACGATACCAAGTGTCATCCCACTTAGAAAATAATCGTTCCAACAAGTATTGTACACGTAGAGAAGGTGGGATAGGAGTTCCATTTCCATGTTGTGTTGATGTACCAATATGATAAAGGTAATCTTGATGATTATAAAACATCCACTTATTTAACGACCTTTTTTTGTAGTGCCTATTGAAACGAGACCAATCTATCCCTGGAAAGCGTGTCCAATCTGTAAACTCTTTTTTACTTCGAGTTTCTAAATCGTTCAATATTGCTTTGGGTTTTAACTCCTGAATACTTGGTGCATAGAAAAATCCACCTAAATCTGAGCGTGCTATAGTTCCTGAAAGCAATCTATCCTTAGCAAAAGGGTCTATGTCATTACCAAATTGAGAACGTAGGATGCTTTCAATTCTTGAAACAGACTTAGACATACCAATAAAATAAATTCCAGTTTCATCTTTTAAAGAACTCGAACCCGCATTTTCTATTAATGGTGTACTATTATCTATTTTGGAGCTTGAACCAAATGGGAGACCTATGCGCAGCAATTTAATAGTATTACCTGTTTGATCATAGGTATGCGCTCTTCGAGCATGAGAATTGGTATCAAAAGATGGCACAAATTCATCTGTAAATTGACGTCTACCAATAGTAGCTTCAATTTCTGTATTTGACTTAGAGTGAAGTTCTGTCCAATTTAGTTGAAAGCGTTGTGTAAACAAAAATGTACCACCAGAAGAGAGTGGTGATTCAGTTCCTACCAATACATGTTCGAGAATCTCGATCGGGGAAGCTGGATTTCGTAAGTTTTCTTTAAAACGACCACCGAGTACTCGTCCTTCTTTTTCTTTACCACTTGGCATCGTGCTATTATTGCGACTATGCATATCTACACGGTATGCCAATTCAGTATTAATTCTTAAGCGTTTTAGTTCTGTGTACAAATATTTCACGACTTCCTCTACCACTTCCTTTTCGTCTGCCTTTACAATAAACCACACGTTAGCTGTACTATCTTGAAGTACCCCTTGTGCCTTTTGTAATACTTTAGGTATAAATGGAGATTCCCCAACTTCTGAAAATTTTATTCCTTCGGGTAAAGGATAATTTTCTGCTTTACAAAATTTTGTCCACAACTCTAAAGAAAACGCTACACATACACTAGCATGTTTACTGCCTTGATGCATGTGTATGAAATCACGAGCATTGGATATTATAACAGAAAAATCATTAAGGGTCAGTGTGTCTGGTATATCAAATAACGATAATGCAGTTTGCCAAGGTGCTGGATAAATTAGCCCTGGTTGCATCCAACTTAAAGTTTCGTTCCCGCGTTTTTTTAGCTCTATCTCTGTACCGTTGAATGAGTTTGTTCCCTTTGACTCAAAATTAGATTTACTACTTGTAGTAGTAAAATAATTTGTTATCGATAGTTTGTTTGATTTATTCATTTCAGTTAGATTTTTTAATTACATTTAAAAAACAATAGTCCAACCTGGATGCGACGCTTGTTCTTTGGTGTATGCTACACCATCCACCTTCATGCCATTTTCATCTATTAATGTTATTAAACCTCCTTGATTTGAAAGCGATAGTGGTTTTTGTATTTGAATTTGATAAAAATCACCAGGCTCTAAAATGCCTTTTAATGTTTGTTTTTGTTTTTGTGAGTCTAGGATAGCCCAATTACTAATATCCAATGGACTAGGTGAGGTATTTAATAATGTTACGATTTCTCTTTCTGGAGAATGTGTTGAGTTTACTAATGCGCCAATAATACGAACCATACCTTGAGGCTCTTCTGGAGTTGGATTGTATATAGAACCCTCAACTCTATAGAATGCTGGAATATTACCTGGAGATACTGCGCCTGCCAATATCTTCTCATACTCGTCTATTTTATGTCCAGTTTTATCATCTGTATGCCAGCCTTGAGATTGGAACTTTAGAAATATGGCTACCCAATAATTATGTCGCGGAAAATGTATCATTAAACCTCCGTCTTGCCAAACACCATCGTCCCCAGTAAATCTACCAACGTTACTTTGGTTCATGTGGATATCATGTATGCCATTTCCTGGTAAAAATGCAAAATATCTATCCCGTTTATTATGTTCGGGTCCCCAAGTTTCTCCGAATGCATAAATTACAGCTAGCTCATCAGCCATGGCACGCTGCATTAGTGAATGGACTTTATCATTCAAATCATTGTCAGGGCCAGGTATATCAGGAGGTATGGGACGCATTTTATTGCGATCAAAGAGATTGCCACGAATAAAGTCTAATGCACCACTCGAAGAATCTGGTGCTAATGCAGTAAATCCGAATGGCAAATCCTTAATCTTGTCAATAACTGGATGGGCAAAATTTTCTAATACAATATATTCCAACTCTGAAGGCTCTAGCGCAGATTTTACATTTATTGCAATACGATAGCTTAAATCATTTGCAATTAAACGCACTTGATAATGTGCATTTTGGTAAGTAGCTAGACGTACTTCTGTCGCTTGCCCTTTTAACACTCCGTAATTTCTTAATGGCATAATTATTTTATTTTATTTAGACAATATTCTTTCATGTTCTTATTTATATCCATTCTTGTAATTGACGTAAACTAACTTTCATGAATTGAGTTGGCTTATCGTCTGATATACTTCTAGTTCGGATGTTTTGTCTTGCAAGATTTTTCCAATCATGTAAAAATATTTCCCTATAATATTGGGAAATCTCATCATCTTCAAATAAAATACTTGCGTCTCTGTTTAGTGAAACTCCCGCATTGGACCAGTTGTGGCTACCGACAAGAACTTTTTTACTATCAACAATAATCCCCTTTGTATGGCATTTGTCCTGCACTTTTATATTCTTAGCATCAAATCCGAACTTGACCAGATTTTCCAAATTCTCTCTAACCTGCCCAACATCTCTTCTAAATATTATTTTGACATCAACCCCACTTTTTTGCTTATCCAAAACAATGCTTAATAACTCATGTAAACGTGATTGTTCTGAATTTGGAGCATTAAATGTTTGATTTTGTATGTACAACTCCTTTTCAGCACTTTGTACCAATTGTTTTACTTCTTCAAAATAATTATCCGGACTTAATAGTGGGGTTAGAGTAACTTCCCTATCTATTTCTAAGTCTTGAAATGGTTTGACTTGTAAATCCTCTCGTAAGGGTTCTTCAAATACTTCAATTGGAATTGTGAAAAATACATCTTGAACTAATTCCATATATTTCAATTCGCGCCTCTCTAAATTATTTTCATAATCGTGTAGTATGTATTTCTCAAACAATTTAGACAAGGAGTCGTTTTCAATAATCAAATTCCACTCCCTATTGTATGTTTGGAGTAATTTGTCATGAGGCATAGTTGCTGTGATTGTAGAATTAGGCTGGTTAGACGACTGCCAATTTCCACTTGAAAGCCAAAATCTTTTACTGTCTGATACCGATACTTTAATATGATAGCTATATGGAACCCATCCATTATTAGTACCAATCCTAACATATGTGCTTTTAAATTTATTTCTTAAGGCTTCTTTTATTTCTTCAATCATTTCTGCATCTCTTAAATCATCTTCTTTTGTGCCTTCTCCAACGCTTTCTCCTTTCTGAATTGCCAATGTGAGAGACTTGAATGATTGCTTCTTTCCTGTCGTTATAATTGAATCACGTATATGCTTAGCCCCAAAGTCATACATAGCAATAGTGTTGGATAATTCTGTTTTTTTAATATGGTTTTCTAAGTTTTCCCAACCTCTTTCTGGACTTACGTGGGCAACCAAATTTATCCTTGTAGTTACCTTAGTCAATGGTAAGTTGTTAGGTGGAAAATAATTTGAAGTTATTTCGCTTTCTTCTTTTCGTTTTAATGAAACTTCTGCTAACTCTAATTCACCGATGTAATCAAAGATTGTTGGTTCAACTACATCTACTTGATACCCTTCAAATAGTTTAGGTAAAATTATTGCACCTTCCAAGCGAAGTTTATTCTCTGTTTTCTTTTCTCCAACCTTCACGACAATAGCAGGTTCATTTGTTATCCAACCGTCTTTGAATTTATATCCAATTCTTACATCAATAACATTGTCAAGTTGCATAAACTTGTCTTGAGCTTTGTTGAGGATTTCTTTTTCTGTTACCATATCAATTTTTCTGTTGGTTTGCATTTTTGTTAGAGGGGTGTCTTTTAGCATGACCGCCAACTCACTTATACCAGCCACATTTTGGCGCAAATTACTACAAAATGAGTTGGATTGGTGATGTTTTTTAGTTTATTATGTATTCTTTTGCTTTGCTATAAATCTTCAAACGGACTCTTTATCTTGCCCAATTGATGGGTGCTTACATGTGTGTAAATTTCTGTTGTTTTACTGCTTGAATGTCCTAGCAATTCTTGTATGTACCGCAAATCTGTGCCTGATTCTAATAAATGCGTCGCATAACTGTGTCGCAACCAATGTAAGCTTACTGGTTTCTCTATTCCCGCTCTTGACACAGCTTGCTTCAAGACATTGGCTAAACTCCTTTCATCATACTTTTCTCCTATTACCTGACCCTCAAATAACCATTGCTTGGGCTTGTAATGAAGATAATAATCTCTTAATACATCTAATATTTTTTGACCTATTGGAACTATTCTGTCTTTCTTGCCCTTCGATTGCTTGATTATTACTACCATCCTTTTGCTGTCAATGTGCTCCATTCTTAAGTTTAACAACTCACTCCTACGCAATCCACATGCATATATCAAACTTAACATACACTTGTGCTTGCGATTGCTTAATGCCATTAATATGCGCTGCACTTCTTCTTTGCTTAATACATTTGGCAATGTCTTCTCTCTCTTCGGTCGATGCACCAAATCCAAATCTATTCTTCTGTCTTCTATTACACTGAAAAATAATTTGATGGCATTTACCATTTGATTTTGATAAGATGAAGATAGTTTTCTTGCTAAAATATAATGATTGTTAAAATCTATTATATCCTGATTGTTTATGTCTTTAAGTGCTTTGCTTTTGTAATAATTTAAAAATACGCTCAAAGCTTCAGTATATGTCTTTATTGTATTCTCACTGTAGCGCTTTGATAATAGCCATTTCTTAAAACGCTCAACTTGTTCATTAATTATATTTGAATCTTCTGCTTGAGTAATTTTAAAACGCTTGCGATTTTCTAATGTATCTGGCACATGCCAACATTTAAGTGTCTTGCTCCACCTGGCATCTGGCAATGTCTTAAACCGTTCTATAATTTTGGGATCTTTTTTAAAATAAACAGCTATCCTACTCTCACCTTTATGCTCTACAATTTCTACTCTTAATTCCATCTATATGTCTCAATTCTTTGCCACTCAACTCCACCCAAAGCGCTGCCTCCTCAGTCACATTTTTTCAGTGTCTTAGTTTTTATGGTGCTAATATAATCAAGGCTCGGAGATATTTGCAAACGTTTTTTGAGAAAAGTAAAAATTTAGGGAAAATAAGGACATTTTTTGGTGGTTATTTGTTATTAGGTTATTCGTTATTGGAAAAAAATGCGACAGCGTCGCACTAACTTTTACTTTCAGAAGGTATTCCGAAATCTTTAAATTCCAATATCGGTTCGGTTCGGTAGCCCCACGCCTAAGACGGACTTGCTCCGGTAGCGCCTAGGGAATTCAGAAATTAAAAATCCAAAAATCTCAAAATCAAAAAATCTCAAAATCCAAAAATCTTAAAATCCTGTGTCTTTCTCGCGGTTGGCTCCCCGCGAGCTGTTTTATTGTGTTTCAAAATGTTTACAAATGTTACTGCGCTGCAGATCGCCAACATCGCGGATGTTTTTTGAATAAATCATCTTGCCCGCAGCATGGCATGCGGGCCTATTCCCTTCTCTTCGGACAATGTCCTCAACCTGTTTGAACGAAAATATTTTGTTTTACGTTATTTGTCGAATGCATGCACATTGATCGATATCGATTGTCTCGGATTAAAATTAAAAAATGTCAAAATCCAAAAATCAAAAAATTATAAAATTATAAAATTATAAAATTATAAAATGTCTCGGGCGCAGCCCTTCGACCTACAAGAAAAATCACAAACAACGTCTCGGATTAAAATCAAAAAATGTCAAAATCCAAAAATCTCAGAATCTCAAAATCAAAAAATCAAAAAATCAAAAAATTATAAAATGTCTCAGGCGCAGCCCTTCGACCTACAAGAAAAATCACAAATTAAACACTAAATCCTAAATACTGATTCCTATTCCCTTTTTTGACTTTTGACTTTTGACTTTTTAATCTACCTTTGCAAAACTTTATTTTAAACCCATAATCTATAACATTTAACAATATGAAAGTAACAGTAGTTGGCGCCGGTGCAGTTGGTGCTACATGTGCAGACAACATCGCTCGTAAAGAGCTTTGCTCAGAATTGGTTTTACTTGATATCAAAGAAGGTATCAGCGAAGGTAAAGGTCTCGACCTATTCCAAACCAGCTCTCTTCTTGGCTTTGATACGCGTATCGTTGGCTCTACTAACGATTATACCAAAACCGCTAATAGCGATGTGGTAGTCATCACTAGCGGTATTCCGCGTAAACCGGGCATGACCCGCGAAGAGCTTATCGGTATCAATGCTGGTATCGTAAAAGGTGTTACTGAAAATATTTTGAAATACTCTCCTAATGCTATCATCATCGTCATCTCTAATCCTATGGATACTATGACGTACCTAGCGCTTAAATCTTCTGGTCTGCCTAAAAACAGAATCATTGGTATGGGCGGTATTCTTGATAGTGCTCGTTTTAAATGCTACTTGTCTCTAGCTACAGGTGCTTCTACAAACGATATCCACGGTGTGGTAATTGGCGGTCACGGTGATACTACTATGATTCCTTTAACCCGTTACGCTACCATCAATGGTTTGCCTGTAAGCGAGAAATTAAGTGCTGAAGAACTTCAAAAAGTAGCTGCCGATACAATGGTAGGTGGTGCTACTCTTACTGGTTTGTTAGGTACTAGCGCATGGTATGCTCCTGGTGCTGCTGGTGCTGCTTTGGTAGAAGCCATCGTAAGAGACGAGAAAAAAGTAATGCCTTGCTGCGTATACTTAGAAGGCGAATACGGTCAGAACGACATTTGCTTAGGTGTACCTGTAGTAATTGGTCGCAATGGCTGGGAATCAATTGTTGATTACAAACTGAACGAATCTGAACAAGCTGCTTTCGATAAGTCGGCTGAAGCTGTAAGAAGTATGAACGCTGCGTTGAGTAGTGTTTCTATGTAGTTCTTTTTAGATATTTTGAGGGCAGGCATCATGTATGATGCCTGCTTTTTTTTGCCCGCTCATGCCGCGGGAAAGGGCAATTACTTTTTTTATGGCAAAAAAAGTAATCAAAAAAGGCCACCACGAACCAAAATTTTAATTATGGCTTGCCGCTGCAAATCTCTGCTGCTCGAGGCTGCCATAATCAAAATTCTACGGTTACTCACTTCGTTCGTGAGATCGCTTCGCTAAGTACGTGGACTCAACCCGCACATTTCGGTTCCTAAAGGAATAATGTTTATGACTCATAGAAAAACTTGAGGTCTTAAAAAAATCACAAATGTTGGATTCTATTTATGTTTTTTACTTCAAGCAACCCTTGCTTGATGCCTTATACCCCATGGGATCGCTGCTTCGGTAGACCTGCATGCTACGCTGCAGGTGCCATAGAATTACCCTTTCCAACCGTTTTCACCTACTAAAGGAACGAAGCTGAAGTCGTCGAAGATTTCGGTTTTGATGTCGGTGTCGGTGGTTTTGGTGATGCGGACCATCTTCTGGACCTCGGCTTGCTTGCCGACTGGTATCACCAATCGACCGCCAATCTTTAATTGCGAGATCAATGCTTTCGGAACTGAAGGTGCTCCAGCTGTTACTATTATTGCATCATAAGGTGCATGGGCTGCCAAGCCTTTGGTGCCATCGCCTACAAATAGATGCATTTGATTGGTCAACCCAATTGTCTTTAATAAAGCACCTGCACTTACGGATAATTCTTTGTGTCTTTCAATAGAATAGACTTGTGCTTTGCACAGTGCTAATACTGCAGCTTGATAGCCACTGCCTGTGCCTATTTCTAAAACCTTTGAGCCTTCTTGTATGCCTAACAACTGTGTTTGATAGGCGACAGTATATGGTTGTGAGATGGTTTGTCCAGCTAAAATGGGGAATGCTTTGTCTTCGTATGCGTGACTTTCGAACTCGGGAGGCAAGAAAAAATGGCGTGGCAATGTATCAATTGCGTTCAATACAGCCGCATCGCTTATGCCTTTTTGCTCTAATTGCTCGCGCAACAATCTGCGCTGTCCCTTGTGTTTGTAAGTGTCTTGGTATCTGCTCAAAATCTTAAATGTATGTTCTTTAGTACACGGTTAATAACAAAATGATGCTACAAATAAGCAACTTATGCATTTTTGTAACAAATTTATTTAGCAACAATTGTCAAAAATACAATTAGGCATAGCAGGAAATCCTAAATCTATAGAGGTATATTTACCCTATTTACAGAAGAACGATTCTTATGAAATCATAGGGACCTTCGATTCTACTGACGATAAAAACTTCGAGAGTTTTTATGGGATTTCGCCTCTTACAGATTTTGTTAAAAGAACTGAAGCCATTTTGTTCTGCGGACTCAATCACCTCCACCTTTTTGACACCATTGTTGAATGTATCAAATACAGCAAACACATCATTTTTGAGAAGTTCCCTGACCTTAATTACACCGAACTTTCTCTGCTCCAAAAACTTAGAAACGAAGCGGATACTACCTTCTACATTTCTAATGTTCACGGCAACGGATGTGTCTATACCACCGCTAGACATTCGGTTTTAAAACCAACTTTTATACAACACCACATCAACATTCCTTTCAACACCAAATTTACTGACCACAACAGCAAAGAGGTGTTTTACGAAACCATAGACATGGTGTTGAGATGTGTTAGTTCGCCAGTGAGCAAAGTAAAGTTCAACCAACAATTCATCTTTAACCAAAAGCCGGATGAGGTAAAACTGACCATTACTTTCGATAACAGTACTACTGCTGAAGTGATTTTAAACACCATCAGTCACTCACACAAAAACATTTTGACCTTGTACCAAAAGGGCAAAATCATTACCGCAGACATCAAAGACTTTAAAGTTGAAGAAACCAGATTGGATGTCGATTTGGAACATAAACTGCCTTTTGAATCGGTTTCATCTAATACTTCTGTGGCCCAAAAGATGAACCAACTCGAAAAAAAAATACTCTATTTTGATGTAATTCAAAAAGATTTGTTGAACTTTGTAGATTGTATCACCAACCGCATTTCGCCAATGGTTTCGCTTGAAGAAGCTATGAATGTAGTAAGTGTTATGCAAAATTTTGCCTACAGTCAACATGAATCATTTGTTTAAGCCATTTTTAACCCTATTTGTTGTAGCCGCACTCTTCTATTCTTGCGACAAAGAAGACGAACAAATTCCTTCTTATTTACACATCACCAAATTTACTTTCTCTTCTAATACCGTCAACCAAGGACTTAACACTTCTGACATCATTGGTGCCAAAGTGTTTGTGAATGGTCAGGAGATTGGCAATTTCGAATTGCCCGTTACCATCCCTGTATTAGCCAGTGGAAACTCTATAGTTGAGGTTTTTCCGAATGTCAAGGAGAATGGTTCAATCAGCAATCAGAAATACTTTAAACCTTATGCCGCTTATGTAGACACGCTGGTGCTTACGCCAAGACAAATAGATACCATCAAACCTAAAAGCACTTACCGCAGTACCGCTAAATTTGATTGGATGGAAGATTTTGAAGATGGTGCTTTTGCCTTAGAAAAATCTGGTCTTTCGAATACAGACGATTCACTTGTCGTGATTCCGAGCAATACAGTTGGTGTTGATTTGCCATACTCTGGTTCTAATTACGTTGGATTCATCAACATCCAAAACGACTCAGATGTGATTTTCGAACGTCGCACCTTACAGTCGTTTACCCTACCCAATTTAGGCTCTGATGTCTATGTTGAAATGGACATTAAAACCAATACGGTATTTCAAGTTGGTATTTATACCGATGACAACGTCAATGTGATTCAAGCACCTGTATTGGTGGTTAATCCAACCAATGGCAACTGGAAAAAAATCTATGTCAATCTAAAATCTGAAACAGGTGATTTAAAAACTGGCACTTTGGTGAAACTGTTTTTTGGCACTTACAAAGACAATGGTGACACTGATGACAAATACATTTATCTCGACAATTTAAAATTAGTTTATCTGCAATAACCTTGAACAAGTACAAGCAAATTATAAAATATCTTTTATCCGACTATCTGGCGGCAGCTCTGGTTTGGTTTTTGCTTTTTTGGTTCAGAAAACACTACGTAGATACCGCTCATAGTGATTATCAAATTCCGTTAAGCAGAGACAGCAAATTGATATTGGGTATCATTGCCATCCCTACTTTTTGGCTTTTGCTTTACTACTTAACTGGCTACTACAACAACATTTTTAGACGCTCAAGATTGAGGGAGCTGAAGCAAACGTTTTACACATCTTTCTTTGGCACTTTGTTCATCTTTTTCGCCCTTCTACTCGACGATTCTGTGAGCAATTACAGAGATTATTACAACACATTTTTCTTGTTATTGGGCCTGCAATTGATAGTAACTTTTACTGGTCGTTTCATTCTTTCGTCACAAACCAACCACAAAATACAAAAGAGAATTTATGGTTTCAACACCGTTTTGGTTGGCAGCAACGAAAAGGCTTTAAAGCTCTATGCCGACCTTAGCAGCGCTAAAATCACCAATGGTTTTAAGTTCATTGGATTTGTGAGTGTGAATGGTGAAGACACCTCTGAAATGGAGAAGAACTTACCACTATTAGGCAATTACAAAGACTTACCTAAACTGATTAAGGAGAAACAGATAGAAGAACTGATTATTGCCCTTGAAACCACAGAGCACAATCAGCTAAACGCTATATTCAATACTGTAGAAAACGAAACCATTTTTATAAAAATTATTCCTGATATGTATTCTATTTTCACACGTATGGTGAAGATGAACAACATACTTGGAGCTGTGTTGATAGAGGTGGATTTTGAGGTGATGCCCGATTGGCAAAAACATGCTAAGAGGGCCTTTGACATTTTCTTTTCGATGTTTGTATTGATTGTTACTTTCCCTTTCATGATACTTATTGCTATTGCGATAAAATCTACCAGCAAAGGACCGATATTCTTTACACAAGAGCGTATTGGATTGAAAGGCAAGCCTTTTAAAATCATCAAATTTAGAAGTATGCGTCCGGATGCTGAGGCTGCTGGTCCGCAATTATCAAAGGAAGACGATCCGCGCATTACGAAGATTGGCAAGTTCTTGCGCAAAACCAGACTGGATGAATTTCCTCAATTCTGGAATGTGTTGATAGGCGAAATGAGCGTTGTTGGTCCTCGACCAGAGCGAGCATTTTTCATCACGCAGATTGTGGAGAAGGCGCCGTATTATAAGAGACTACAAAAAGTAAAGCCTGGCATCACCAGTTGGGGTCAGGTGAAATATGGATATGCTGAGAACCTCGACCAGATGATACAGCGCTTGTATTACGACTTACTCTACATCGAAAACTACAGCTTGGCGCTCGATTTCAAAATCATGGCGTACACCATTTTGATCATGGTTCAGGGTCGTGGAAAATAATCCAGCATCGCGGATGCTCCTTTGGCGCGGCCTTCAGGCTGCCGACCCAAATTCCCAAATCGAATTTTCATGATTTGACTTAGAACATTTAACTTTGCAATATGGAGTTTTGGCAGAATCATCCGAAGACGTATCCTTTGTATATTCTTATTGCGGGTTTGTACATCATCAAATTCTTTACCTTGTTAGTCTATAGAAGACGAAACAACATCAAAGGAAAAGACAATTTTACCATTGGGGTAAACACCATTTATTATATTTTCTTAGCACTATTGGCATTCTTGCTTTTAATGGTGGTACTAAAAGTCAATATTAGAGAGTTCTTTACCTCTATCTCCATCATTGCGGCAGCTATTGCCATTTTGTTAAAGGACTACATCGCCAATGCCATCAATGGTATGATTTTAATGTTCAACAACCAGTTGTCCATCAACGACCACATACAAATTGGAGAACACAAAGGCAAAATCATGCATATAAGCCTCCTAAACGTACAATTACAAAACGAGGAGGACGATATCATCTTTATTCCAAATACCAACGTCTTAAGTCACGACATCATCAATTTCTCAAAAGGTGAGAGTAAGAAAGCCAGCATGGAGTTCACGATTTCTTCTGACAAGGTAAGTAACATTGAACATTTGGAATCTTATTTTATGCAAGCCTTAGCCGAGGATACGAACATCGAAAAAGACACGTTTAAACTAAAGGTCTTGACGGTAAAAAACAACAAAGCGCGCATAAGAGCAGAAGTCAACTTACAGCTCCGCGACCGCAAGGGAGAGCGCAAATTCAAACGCGAATTCCTTAATGCTTGGTTCAATTATGTTAAATAAACAAAAATGTCCGCCAGAGGCGGACATTTTTGTTTATTTAAATCTTTCTTTCTTCATGCAAAGCATGAAGAAAGAAAGATTATTTAGCTACTGCAGCAGTAGATACTAAGTCGGTTAAACTTAATTCTAATCCTTTAGCGCTTAGACCAGTGGTTTTAGAGTTGAATTGGTGGACACGCATCAAAGCTTTTCTGATGATGTCAGAAACGTCTTTAAGGATGGCGATATCGTTTACTTCAGAACCTTGTTTCATAAGATAACCGAATACTCTGGCCATACCGCAGTTGGCTATGAAGTCAGGGATAACAGCAGTGTGGTTGTCCATGTATTCAGAAATTGGTCCCATAAAGATTTCTTTGTCAGCAAAAGGTACGTTAGCTCCACAGCTTACCACTTCAACACCAGAAGCAATCATGCGTTCGGCTTGGTTTTGAGTGATGAGTCTAGAAGCAGCACCAGGAATGAAGATTTCCATTGGCAAATCCCAAATTTTGGCGTTTACTTCTTCGAAGCTCAGCATATCAGGGTGATACAATTCGTTGCCTTTTCTGTTAAGGAACAAGCTGCGAATTTCTTCGAAAGTAAAACCTTTTTCGTTGATCAATCCACCTTGTCTATCTATGATACCATTGATTAAGACACCATTTTTAGACAAGTAGAAAGCAGCAGCAGCAGCTACGTTACCCCAACCTTGAATCACAGCGAACTTACCATTCATGGTACCGCCCCACAATTCGTAGTAGTGTCTAACAGCTTCGGCTACACCCCAACCTGTAATCATATCGGCGATGGTATAGTTTTTAGCTACTTCAGGTGTAAAACGTTCGTCAACTATAGGCAACAAAACACCTTGTTGCAATCTTGAGATGCTTTTTAATTTCTCTTCAGAAGAGTAGTTTAAGTGACCGTTAACGATACCTTCTTGAGGATGCAAGATGCCCAATTCGGCTGTCATAGGAATAACCTCGTGAATCTCGTCGACATTTAAGTCACCGCCAGTACCGTAGTAATTCTTCAACAAAGGAGACACTGCTTTGTACCAACGTTCTAAGACACCTTTTTTACGCGGGTCAGCTGGATCGAAATTGATACCAGATTTAGCGCCACCAATTGGGGGACCGCAAACAGAGAATTTCACTTCCATAGTTTTCGCTAAGCTTTCCACTTCGCGTTTGTCCAAACCTTTTCTCATTCTAGTACCGCCGCCAGCAGCGCCATTTCTTAAGGAGTTGATCACTACCCAGCCTTCAGCTTCTGTTTCGCTGTCCTTCCATTCGAACACGATTTCAGGTTGCTTAGATTCGAATTTCTCTAATAATTTACGCATCTTGAATTTTAAAGGCGCAAAGATACTAAAGACAACATCAATATTAAAGTTTAAAAAGAATTAATATTATCCAATAAGAATCAGTTTTTATTCGAGATGATTTAAATGTCTACTGATTGATATGGCATCTAAGCAATTCCCATACTCTACCCGACTTAGATCTGTACTTAACTATTCCAAAATGAGGCGCATAATATGCATCCAAATGTTCAAAAGTATTACTGATATCTTTAAAGTGAAGTACATCTTTAAACACGTTTTGTTTTACATTCAAATAATCCAAATTCTCTATTAATTTGTATCTCCCATCATTTAAGTATTTATCACCTTTCATTCTGAAAAGCGTATTGTAATTTGCAGTAGATGTATCTATTATTTTAATATTAAAATACACATCTGAAAATTTGCTCTCATCATGTATATAATTTGGATAACATGAAAAAGATTTTTTACCATTGATATTGCTGTATTGGTCATAATTGAAATAATCGTAACATTTCTTGTCGATAATAAATCTTTCGAATTTTTTGGTTGTAATTAAACTCGACTCATCCACCCAAACACTATCAATTATATGGCTTACACTATCTTCATATATCCAATACGTAGAATCTTTAAAATACATTCGAGACATCATATCAGATGGAAGCTTTATGGTATTTGAATCAGAGCAAGGTAATGGTCCAGGAAGAAAACCCCCATCATAAGGTTTATTGCAACAAAGCAATAACGCAATTGCAATAAGACTCCAGATAGATATGGAAGTATTTTTCAAGTTCAGTTTAACCATCATTCTTGTAATCAAACAAATTTAATCAATTATCATGTAGCTTTTCTTTTTTGATAATAAAATTGAACTATATAGGTCAAAATTATACTCTGAGTTGAATTATTTTCTCAAAAGTAGTAACCTTTTTGGTTGATTTTTATCCCCCAAAGGGGTGATTTTGCATCAAAAAAGTTCTTTTTCTCACGCATACTCTACAATTTTGTATTGCGATTCGTAACTATAATACAAATCCATTAGCTGGCCCATTTTAAAAACAGAAAACACACTAAAAAAAGGTTACCATGAAATCAGGAACAGTTTCAAATTTAGTCATAGTAAGTGACGGTAACAAAAAACACCCAATGGATGTGCATGTGGTTGTAAAGGTCAAGTCAGAAAATGGTTTTACAATCGTTTACTTTTACAACCACCGCATCCTTTCTTTCACCAAAGAGCTCAACGAATTTAAAGAGCTTTTGTTACCTCATGGATTCATCAAAGTCAACAAAACTTGTATTGTCAATCCCAACTATGTTGAGTCAATCAAACCAGGGAAAATTGCACTCGCTCAATTAAGTGATGGCTCTGAAGAACCAGTATCTAAAGAATCAAGAAAATCTTTGGCTACTTACCTGCTCGAAACTGTTTACTCATAACAAGTCGTATTCTCCTACTTTTTGAACATCTAATACAGTGAAGCCTTCCTCATCATAGTAGAAGGCTTTTCTGAATTTGGCATTTTGCACAACTTCTGCTCCAATGTAGGCGTATCTTGTATGCACGGTTTGAGCAAAGGTATCGTCGTAACAAGAGATGAATACAAATATCTCTACGTCTTTGTCGACATAGTCTTTAGGCGCAAAATCTTTTAAGGGACTGTTATCGTCAATTGGGTGGACCAATGTCCAGGTTAATGACAACAAAGATATTTTGGAAATGTCCAGATTTAAAGATGCAAATTTTCTATTCAATTTACCCGTCGTATCTGGTTCTAACCAACTCATGGTCATCTTAGCTTCAACTTCCACCAAATTGCCTTTTTTGTCGTTGCACAACATCATCATCAAAGCTTTGCCTTCTCTGAAAGGTGCAATCAACATGTTTGGAGAATATCTGATTCTGGCTTCAGGCTTACTAAAGCGTCCGTACAAAGCACCAGTAGCCAAGGCAAAGGTCATTAGGCCTAAAAAAGCTTCTAAACCCGCGACAGTATTGGTCAACATACCTTGTGGATGCAGACCGCCATATCCAACAGTTGTAAATGTTTGAAGTGAGAAAAAGTAACATTGCCAGAACTGCGAAGAATCGCTTCCTTGCATGCCAACGATTTGATCAGGACCGATAATGTAATATATAGTTGCGAACAAAAAATTAACCGAAACATAAACGGCCAAAACCACCAACCAATAGGTTCGCCATTTACAAGTAATGGCCCATTGATACAAATGAAAATCGCTTAAGAAACTGGTTTTTCTTTTGATGTTAAAAGAGCCATCGGGATTGATGGTCCTTCTAGAATTCATCTCGAGTTTGTTGTCAAACCCAATGTCGTTTACATTTGTTCGATTATTGGCCATTAGCGATTTTTAAAACAATATCAAGTAAGCATACACTTGCAATATGCGTTTCTGAATTGCATTCATTTCACAAATTTTAAATGCAAGTGACAGTATCGTTTATTCTACCGTAACAGATTTTGCTAAGTTTCTTGGTTGATCGACGTTACATCCTCTCATTACAGCGATGTGGTAACTCAGCAATTGCAAAGGGATGGTCGATAACAAAGGCGTAAGCGCTTCTTCTGTATCTGGTATTTCTATCACGTGGTCGGCCATGCTTCTTACTTTGGTATCTCCTTCTGTAACGATGGCGATGATTTTACCTTTTCTAGCTTTTACTTCCTGAATATTGCTCATCACCTTTTCGTACATACCGCGTTTTGGAGCGATTACCACTACTGGCATTTCTTCGTCAATTAAGGCAATCGGACCATGCTTCATTTCTGCTGCAGGATAGCCTTCTGCGTGTATGTATGAAATCTCTTTTAACTTCAATGCACCTTCTAAAGCTACTGGGAAGTTAACACCTCTACCTAAGTACAAGAAGTTGCTAGCGTCTTTAAACTTCTCTGCAATTTTAATGACTTGGTCGTTGGTTTGTAGAGCTTTTTCTACCAAGCTAGGAATAGCTTCGATTTCGCTCAATAAAAATCTCAAACGCTCTTGCGAAATGGTTCCTCTAATTTGAGCAACAGCCAATGCCATCAATGTCAATACAGATACTTGAGCCGTAAATGCTTTTGTTGAAGCCACACCTATTTCTGGTCCAGCATGGGTATAGGCCCCAGCATGCGACATTCTAGGTATTGATGAACCTACAACATTGCACACACCAAATACGGTTGCTCCTTTTTCTTTAGCCAATTCAATGGCTGCCAAAGTATCTGCAGTTTCACCACTTTGAGAAATGGCGATAACCAAATCATCAGGGTAAATAATAGGATCTCTGTATCTAAATTCTGATGCGTATTCAACTTCTACTGGAATACGTGCAAACTCTTCGAACAAATACTCACCTACTAATCCGGCGTGCCAGCTGGTACCGCAGCCTATTAAAATCAAACGTTTGATGTTGCGCAACTTCTCTTCGTATTCGTGGATACTGCGCATAGCGAATTTGCCTCTGCGTGGGTCGATACGACCTCTGATGCTATCGTGAATAGATTTTGGTTGCTCGTAAATTTCTTTGATCATGAAATGCGGGTAACCACCTTTTTCTATTTCTTCAAGATTGATTTCTAATTTCTGAATGAATGGTGTTTTAGCAACGTTTTCAATGGTTTTAATGCTCAATTTACCATCTTTCACTATGGCGATTTCACCATCGTTTAAGTAGGTAACGTCTCTTGTGTATTCAACAATTGGTGTTGCATCACTGGCCATAAAATACTCGCCTGGTTCGGTGCCAATACCAACAACAAGCGGACTACCTTTACGCGCTGCAATTAGTTTTGCTGGTTCATTTTTTACCAGAATAACGATGGCATAAGCGCCTATCACTTGGTTTAATGCCAATCTTACAGCTTCATCAATAGAGATGTTTTCGTTTACTTGAACGTCTTCAATAAGGTGAATCAAGACTTCAGTATCGGTTTCAGAGCTGAAGGTATGACCGCGTTTTAGTAATTCTTCTTTGATGGTAGCGAAGTTTTCAATGATACCATTGTGAATCACTGCGAGGTTACCAGATTGAGAGAGATGAGGATGAGCATTTTCATCATTTGGTTCGCCGTGTGTTGCCCAACGGGTGTGTCCCATACCAACATGACCGTGGGTATTTTTTTCGGCAGCAGCATCAACCAAATTCTGAACTTTGCCTTTTGTTTTATAAATATTGAGGTCGTCGTTGTCAATCAATGCTACACCAGCACTGTCATAACCTCTGTATTCCAATCTTTTTAATCCTTTGATGACAATAGGATAAGCCTCTTTAGGGCCAATGTATGATACGATTCCGCACATGTGTTTTTTGTATTAAGTATTGCCTTTATGCAAATGTAATGATTAGGGTAATATCTTTATTTTGTACTTATAAACAAAGTATTGAATTCCCGACACATTATGTTTGCTATATTTTTTGCTGATAATACAATTTTTAATGGGGTATCCCCTAAGGGGGAGGGGATAGGAATTAGGGATTAGGAATTAGGATTTAGGATTTAGGATTTAGGGGGCTGACGCGAGCAAAAGTAAAAAGTAAAAAGTCAAAAGTCAAAAGTCAAAAAAGGGAATAGGAAATAGAATTTAGGATTTAGGGGGCTGACGCGAGCAAAAGTAAAAAGTAAAAAGTCAAAAGTCAAAAAATGGGAATGTTTGTAGGTCAATGGGCATGCCCTTGACATAACCCAAGCAACAATTTGTAATTTTTCTTGTAGGTCGCAGGGCTGCGCCCGAGACAGATGATAAAAGGAAATAGAAATAGAAATCAGGAAATAATATGCCGGCACATACCAATAGATTCCGTCTCAATATTTTTCACTATTTTTGGTTATAAATAAAGCTAGTGATGAAAGGGCTTTTTATTTTGATTTTAAGTATTGGTATTCTTCCAATTTATTCCTGCCTAAATAATAAAAAGGTAATTGAAAATACTGCTATTGCTCAAACTACTATTACAAATTATGCGCTAATTGATACGTATTTTCTGCAAGACAACAATACTTGTATAGACAATTATAATTACTATGACCTATATCAAATAGTTCATATAATCACTAAAGCTAAAAAAAGATATAAAGATAGTTTAGAGATAGACGTATTATACAGTTATTACCCAATCTATGAAAACTTCCCTAAAAGCTTCAAAAATAAATATATATTGAAGTTCAATCAAGTTATAAAAGACTCATTGCCCAATGATTCGATAGTGATGAAACGAACATTTATACCTCGTAACGATTTTTTTATAATGCGAGGAACTTTTCATGACATTTCCAATAGTTTAGATAAATACAAAATAGAAATTCACGACAATTTACACTACTGGAGAAAAGATAGTGCATACGCCTATTCTTTTAATAGAAGATATTTATCTGCTGAAGAAGCTTCTCAAAGTTCTGATACTTTATATTTTTCTACCTTATCTTCCTTAAAAGAATATTATGAAAATATTGGAGTATATCTAATCTATAAATGGAAAATACCACCCCATTTTAAATTAATAAAGAAGTGAGCGCAGCGCAGCGATACTGCATAAAAAAAGCGATGAAAATCTTCATCGCTTTTTTAAAAATACTTGTTTGATATTATTTATCGGGGACCAACATGAAGGTTTCGAGGTTGCCTTTGGGCAAGAAACTTGTTGGTCGGTCTATCATGTTTGCACTCATTCTGAAGCGAATTTTATCGGTGCCTACCCATTCGTAAATCGCTTTGGTTAAATACAACTCGTTCATGTCGTCGTCTAAAAAACGCAAGTCGAGATGCATCGGATTTTGAGTGGTGTCGACACTGTATTTCGCCCAGCTGGTGTCTTTGCCATGAATGATGCTTAGCATGCTGTCGTTGGTGAAATTGTAATAATACATATCCCCTTTCATTGACAATCTATATTTTCCTTTTAAATTGTTCTTTTGAGCAGAGGCCGTAAAAGCCAAAAACATGCAAACAATAACAGTCGCTAATCTCATATCATTACATTGGTTTAAATTGGAAGTCGTTCATAAATGCTGTAGTGAAGTTGCCTTCTCTAAAGTCTTTATTCGCCATAATTTGACGTTGCAATGGAATAGATGTGTGCACACCTTCAATCACAAACTCTTCTAATGCTCTTTCCATTTTAACGATACATTCTTCGCGGGTTTGAGCACTCACAATCAACTTAGCAATCATACTATCGTAATTCGCTGGAATCACATAGTTAGCATAAGCATGTGTGTCGACGCGAATACCGTGACCGCCAGGAATGTGGAAATTAATAATTTTACCCGGACTTGGTCTGAAGTTGTTGTATGGATCTTCGGCATTGATACGGCATTCGATAGCATGTTTCAATGGCTCATAATCTTTACCAGAAATTGGTTGACCAGCAGCGATTAATATTTGCTCTTTCACCAAGTCGTAATTGATTACTTCTTCGGTTACTGGATGCTCAACCTGAATACGCGTATTCATTTCCATGAAGTAGAAATTTCTGTGTTTATCCACCAAGAACTCAACGGTACCAACACCTTCGTAATTGATGCACTGAGCAGCTTTCTTAGCGGCCTCACCCATTTTTTTACGCAGTTCAGGCGTCATAAATGGAGAAGGACATTCTTCGATCAGCTTTTGGTGTCTTCTTTGGATACTGCAATCTCTTTCGCTCAAATGACAAACTTTACCATATTGGTCGCCTGCTATTTGAATTTCGATGTGACGAGGTTCTTCGATGTATTTTTCCATATACAAACCATCGTTTCCGAAAGCAGCTGCAGCTTCTGTTTTAGCAGAGTCCCAGTTTTTCTCGAATTCGTCGTCTTTCCAAATGATACGCATACCTCTACCACCACCACCAGCAGTTGCTTTGATGATAACAGGGTAACCTATTTCTTTGGCCAATTGCTGACCTTGTTCGAAACTTTCTAAAAGTCCATCGCTACCAGGAATGGTAGGTACACCAGCTTTTTTCATACTGTCTTTGGCGTTCGACTTGTCGCCCATGCCATTGATTTGCTCTGGAGTAGCACCAATAAATTTGATGCCATGGTCTTTACACACCTGAGAGAATTTAGCGTTTTCACTTAAGAAACCGTAACCAGGGTGAATTGCATCAGCATTGGTAATTTCTGCAGCTGCAATAATATTTGGAATTTTAAGGTAAGATTGGTTACTAGGTGCTGGACCGATACATACTGCTTCGTCAGCAAATCTAACGTGTAGACTTTCTTTATCGGCAGTGCTATATACAGCAACAGTCTTGATACCCATTTCCTTGCACGTACGAATGATACGCAAGGCTATCTCACCTCTATTAGCTATTAATATCTTCTTAAACATAAATAATCTTAGAATAAAAAAAACCGGCGAATGTGTTGCATTGCCGATGATTTATAAAGTGATTTAGTTTGGTTCTACTAAGAATAATGGTTGATCATATTCTACTGGACTAGCGTTGTCAACCAATACTTTTACGATTTTACCGCTAACTTCAGATTCAATTTCATTGAACAATTTCATCGCTTCAATGATACAAACTGCTTTTCCAGGTTTTACTTCATCACCAACATTTACGAAGGCTGGTTTATCTGGAGAAGACGATCTGTAGAATGTGCCAATCATTGGAGATTTAATGGTCACCAAATTTGAAGCAGTTTCTGCGGCTGGTGCTGCTGGAGTTGCTGCTGCGGCTGGTGCTTGTGGAGCAGGAGTAGCGGCTGGCAATTGAGCTGGTGCAGGTGCTGCAGTTGCTTGAATGTACTGAGGTGCAGAAACCAACGTTGGGTTTGGTTTGCGAATCACCAATTTGAAATCTTTCTTTTCAATTTCTACTTCACCAACATTTTTTTGTGATGATACGAATTTGATCAGGTTTTCTATTTCTTTAATATCCATAATGATTATGATTTATTCTTATTTGTTTTTTAGTTACTGTCGTAAGCCCATTTGATGTAAATACTGCCCCAAGTGAAGCCGCCACCAAATGTAGCCAAAATTAAGTTATCGCCCTTCTTAAATTTCTTTTCGAAATCCCAGAACAGCAATGGTAAAGTTCCGCTAGTTGTATTGCCGTAACGCTCGATGTTCATCAACACTTTTTCTTGAGGAAGATTCATCTTTTCAGCTGTGTAGTCGATGATGCGTTTGTTGGCCTGATGTGCCAAAAGATAATTGACGTCGTCTGATGACAAATGGTTTCTTTCCATGATTTGGGTAGAGACATCTGCCATATTGGTTGTAGCAAATTTGAACACAGTTTTACCTTCTTGGTACACATAGTGTTCTCTTGCGTCGATGGTTTCGTGTGTTGGTGGTTTTAAAGAGCCTCCAGCTTTTTGATGTAAGAACTCTCTTCCGCTACCATCAGATTTCATGATGCCATCGATGATACCGTAACCTTCTGTATTTGGTTCTAACAATACTGCTCCACCGCCATCACCAAAAATGATGCAAGTGTTTCTATCGGTGTAGTCGATGATGGCACTCATTTTATCGAAGCCACAAACCACTACTTTTTTGTGTTTACCTGTTTCTATGAATTTTGATCCTGTTTCTAAAGCGTACAAGAAACCTGAGCATGCAGCAGCGATATCATAACTCCAAGCATTTTTAGCGCCAATTTTATCACATACGATGTTTGCACAAGAAGGGAAAACCAAATCGCCGGTGATGGTGGCCATAATTAGCAAATCGATTTCTTCAGCTCCAATGCCTCTTTTCTTTAACAATTCGTTCACTGCTTCAACAGCCATATCAGAAGTTGCTTTTCCAGGAATATCAAGAATTCGTCTTTCTTTGATACCTGTTCTGCTAGTGATCCATTCGTCGTTGGTATCTACTAATTTTTCTAGGTCGAAATTTGTAAGTTTCTTTTCTGGTACAAAGCCTCCTATTGCCGTAATTGCTGCAGTAATTTTGCTCATTAATGATTTAGCGCCTTAAGCGTTGCAAATTAAAAAAAGATTTTAGAAAATTATTAAAAAGATTGTTTTATTTTATCAATCAGTTGAGAGTTAACAACGTCTTTAGCCAATTGGAACATTGCAACGAAAGTCTCTGATTTAGAGATACCATGACCGATGATCACGGGTTCGTTGACGCCTAGTATGGCAGTTCCACCGTATTGTTTGAAATTAAATCTGTCTAAATAATCGTTTTTCACACCCATTTTAGCGAGGTTATAATAGAACGCTTCGCACAATTTAAGAATGATATTTCCGGTATAACCGTCGCAGACAATCACATCTGCTTTATCGTTGAATAAGTCACGGCCTTCTACGTTTCCGACAAAGTTGATTCTGTCGTTCATTTCCAGCAGTGGGTAAGCTGCTTGAATCAGCAAGTTACCTTTTTCTTTTTCTTCACCGATGCTCAAAAGCGCTACTTTAGGGTTGTCGATACCGTATACGTTTTGCGCATACAGAGACCCTAAGATACCGAATTGATTGAGCACTTCAGGTTTACAATCGGCATTGGCTCCAACGTCAATTAAAACACCAAAGCCTCCACTTACTTTTGGTAAAACAGAGACTATGGTTGGACGTTGAACGCCCTCAATTGCTTTAACTGAAAACATTGAGCCTACCAACATAGCGCCAGTATTACCGGCTCCTATAAATGCTTCAATTTGTTGATCGGCAAGATATTTATATGCCACATTGATACTTGAGTTTTTCTTGTGAGCGATGGCTTTGGTAGCGTGTTCGCCCATTTCGATAACGTCATCTGCATGAACAATTTCAAGCGCGTTTTCTGGCAATCCAAGCTCTTTAAAGCATTCCATAATCTTATCTTTCTGACCGAATAGGACAGGCACGATAGATTCGATTTGCTTTTTGGCTTCAATAGCTCCTTTTACGGCTTCGAACGGGGCGAAATCCCCACCCATTGCATCAATACCAATACGCATGGTCTTGTGGATTAGTCGTTACGACCTTTCATTACCTTCACACCACGGTACATACCTGTTTCAAGGTTTACACGGTGATACAAAGAAACGTCTCCTGTTGTTGGGTCTGCGATGAACTGTTTGTTGTCTAAGTTGTGGTGAGTTCTACGCTTGTCCCTTCTGGTACGCGATATTTTTCGTTTAGGATTTGGCATGGTTCTTTATATTAATTGTTATAAATAATTATTCTGTCTCTTCTTCTTCTTCATCAGAATCTCTGTCTGGAATGTGATCACCGTTTTCAACATCAATAATGCTAGTGATGTTTTTCGTCATGGCTGGATCGCATGTTTTGCCTACATCACTACAAGTCTTTTTAATCGGAATTGATAGGTTGACAAAATCATACAGGTGCTGTGCAATGTTTAGTTTGTACTCGTGTGACCCAATGTAAATCAAATCGTCTTCGTTTTCCATCGGATGATCGGTAATCTTAACCAACACTGTGTGTTTGTTGCGAATTGGTAAATCAATATCGCTCAAACATCTGTCGCACTCCAAGCCCAATTTGCCGTCCAACTCAAATACCAAGGTAAACATGGTGTTCGATTTTTGAAACAACAAATCAACTTTGATGTCTTTCGTTGACAAAGAACTGTTGAATGCCTTAAAAAACTGGTCTGTTAAGTGGTACTCAAATTTGTGGTCACCAAGCTTTAGCTTAATGAATTCAATATCATATTCTTTCAGTAAATCCATCTCACAGAACGGTTTTAAAAAACGGACTGCAAAGGTAATTTAATATTCATTATTTTCCAAAATAATTATCCCTTTGGTAATCAGAGGGTAAGACAAATTCTTTTTTAGAATTGCTGACCGATAAAGAAATGCCATTGTCCTGCTTTTGATGTTAAGCCTGGCGCCAAGGTTTTCCAATCGAAACCATAGGCATAATCCAATCCTAACAAACCAAACATCGGTAAGAACAATCTTACACCTGCTCCAGCACTTCTCTTCAAATCAAATGGATTGAAGTTTCTCGGCTCTATCCATGCGTTACCTGCCTCTACAAAGGTGTGCAAGTATATAGATGCACTTGGTGAATTGGTTACAGGATACCTCAATTCGCAAGTAAACTTATTGAAAATTGCTGCACCAGAGCCGCTGCTTCCAACTGCGTTTTCTGTAATTGTTCTATCTGGATAACCTCTCAATGAAATGATTTCTGCTCCAATCTGACCAAAGCTATTCAATCCACTTCCCCCAACTACGAATCTTTCAAATGGAGACAAGCCGATGTTTTTGTTGTAATAACCCAAATATCCAAAACGCATTTTTGTGGCTACTACAAATTTTCCGAACATCTTAGAGTAATTCTCTACATCAAATTTCCACTTGTGGTATTCAATCCATTTGTATTTTTCTTCGTTGCCTAATTTAGAATAATCTTTGTTGCTAAACGCCGAAATAGGCGGTGTTGCTGCAATACTCAATGTGTAGTTAGAACCTGATGTTGGGAAGATAGGTTCACTTACAGAGTTTCTACTTAATATGTATTTGAATTCAACGTTGTTACTTCTACCAGTATTCAGTTTCAAGCCATAAGCACCATTGGCATTCTGTAAGTTGTACTGTTGAATGCTTAATGAGTAGAATGCCGAGAAGAAATCGTCTGGCCATTTTAAACGTTTACCTAACGACACTGAAGCACCTGCTATTTTAATGAATCTCTTATCTGGATCGTTGTTGGCTCTAGAGTCAAACGATTGCACTGTTTTGTACAAACTTGTTGTGAATGAGTTTGGTTTCTTTCCTCCGAACCAAGGTTCAGTAAATGAGAAGTTGTAAGATTGGTAATACAATCCATTGGATTGCGCTCTAATGCTTAATCTTTGACCGTCACCAGATGGCAATGGATTCCACATTTTTGGATGTAAGAATTTTCTAGTAGAGAAGTTGTTTAGTGTTAGTCCTAATGTACCAACCAAACCTCCAAACCCATAAGCTGCACCATTGATGTTGTTGGCATTCTGACTACCACCCCAACCTCCTGATAATTCAATTTGGTCGTTGGCTTTTTCTGCAACGGTGTACTCAATATCTACCGTACCAGCGGCTGGATTAGGTATAGGATTTACCGCCATTGCTTGTGGGTCGAAATACCCTAACTGAGACAATTCTCTGATGGATCTTTGGATATCACTTCTAGAGAACTTTTGACCAGGACGGGTTCTCAATTCTCTTAGCACCACGTGGTCGCTGGTTTTGGTATTGCCTTTTACTATGATTTTGTTATAGGTAGCTTGAGTTCTTTCAATGATTCTGATTTCAATGTCTATACTATCGTTTTCAACTTTTACTTCTACTGGGGTTACACCAAAAAACAAATAACCATCGTCCATGTACAAACTAGAGATATCGGTACCATTCTGACTGAAATAAATGCGTTCATCAAGAACAGTTTGGTCGTAAATATCACCACGTTTGATGCCCAAGACTTTTGTTAAATCTTCGCTGGTATATTTGTTGTTTCCAGTAAATGTGATGTGTCTGAAGAAGTATTTTCTACCTTCGTTAACACCTACTTTAATGGCTACCCTATTCGGACCAATTTTTACTACTGAGTCGAAGGTGATAGTTGCATCTCTGTATCCTTTGCTGTTGTATTTTGTAACAACAGATTTCAATTCATCTTTATAGGTTGATTCAACAAATTTTGAGGATGCAAAAATGTTGATTTTATTGCGTTTTCTTTTGGTTTTCTTAAGTGTTCTTCTCAATTCACCATCTGTGATGTCTGTGTTTCCAACAAATTCAATATCGCTAACTTTAACTTTTTTACCTTTGTTGATGGCGATTCTTAATTTGTTTTGATTTGGCAGAGAGTCACTTGGTGCTTGTTCAATATCTATAGAGACAGAATAATATCCTTTTTTGTAGTAGTGGTTTTTGATTTCTCTTGTTACGCGGTTCAATAAATCTTCGTTGATGATCAAACCGGATTTAATTGTCAACTCTTCTCTCAAACTTTTGGCTTCTGCTTTACCGATGCCTCTTAGAGAGAATTTCTCTAGTCGAGGGCGTTCTACTACTTCTATGACCAAGTAAATTTTTTCGCCAACTACCTTTTTAGCAAATATACCAACATAAGAGAAATAGCCTTGTTTCCAAAGGTTTTCAATCGCCATTGATATTTCGTTACCTGGTACTTTAATCTTTTGGTTGAAAGACAAATTAGAGGTAAAGATGATGATGTTTTTGTCGATGTATTTATTGCCTTTTGTTTCTATAGAAACGATGGTGTATTCACCTGGCACATTGTAATCGAGGTTTAAATATTGACGTGTTGAATCCTGAGCATTTGCGTGGTTAACAAACACCTGAAGAAGTAAAAACAGACAAAGTTTTTTAGTTATATTATTGATGAATTTGTTCACTGGTTTTTCCAAATCTACGTTCGCGTTTTTGATAATCTAGTATAGCTTTAAAGAGACATTCCTGGTCGAAATCGGGCCAGTAAACATCTGTAAAATAAAATTCTCCATAAGCCAGTTCCCACAATAAGAAGTTGCTAATTCTGTATTCTCCGCTGGTTCTAATCAAGAGTTCAGGATCGGGAAATTCAGAGGTGGTTAAGGCTTTGGATATGGTTGAGTCGTTGATGTCTGATGGTTGAAGTTTTCCCGACTTTACGTCTTCTGCAATTTTTTGTGTAGCGTTAATTAAGTCCCATCTAGCACTGTAGTTCAAGGCCAAAACCAAATCCATTTGGGTATTGTCTTTGGTCATGTCCATGGCTTCCATCAGTTCTCTTTTGGCATCATCAGGAAGAGCTTCGATATTGCCAATGGTTTTAAGACGTATGTTATTTTTTTGCAGGGTTTCAACTTCTCGACGAATGGTTCTAACAAGCAAGGCCATGATGGCTTTTACTTCGAGTTGAGGACGGTTCCAATTTTCTGTACTAAAGGTGTAAAGGGTAAGAAATTTTACTCCAAGTTTTGCGGCTGCTTCGGTAACAGTACGAACCGATTTCACTCCATATTCGTGACCAACTACTCGTGGTAGTGCTCTTTTCTTAGCCCATCTTCCATTACCATCCATGATAATAGCGATATGGCCCGGAATTTTTTCTTTATTAATTTGGGATAACAAACTAGGAGCGGGCATGTATTGTACTGAAATCATGCAAAAGTAAGTTTAATTTTTGATATTGTATAACGAATTCGACGCGCGAAAGTTACATGCCTGGACAAGGATCTCCCAAAACATTTCTGAATGTGATGGTGATGCCAGTTACAAAATACCAATCGTTGAGGTGATTGTCGCCTCTCATGGTACCGGCGGCGATAGGCGCTTTGCCTTGTGTAGTTTGAGGTTGAGAAAGTTCTGCAGCACCTACACCTTGCTTCAAAACCATTTGATTATAATCTGGGTAAGCCCCTTTTGTGTCGTCTAAATAATCGGTGAACAATTTCCTAAATCCGAATTCCAATCCGATGACAGTGGTGCGTTTGATGTTGAATTTATACCCCATTCCAAAACTGATGTTTGGCTGGATAAATGAGTATGTTTTTTTTCCATTGAGTTTTTGACCTTCGGTGCCTATGTCTCTCAATTCTACTTTGTCACCACTTGGCAATTTTGCAGTTGGATTAAACATAAACAGGTTGATGCCTGCAAAGATGTAAGATGTGGATTTTTGTTCTTTCTGATTGAAGTTCATCCCGAAACTTCTGAAATTGAATTCTCCGGTATACCCAAGTTCAAAAATATTGCTTTGAAAGCTTAAGTTTCTATAGGCATTGGCGGCAAAGTTCTGGTCGTTTCCAGAGATGGAAGTGAATAGAAATTGGTATCGAGAACTGTAATAACCAGAGTGGTGGTATTTATAGATTAATCCTAAAGCGGGGTGAGATTCTTTCCACGCTATTTCAGGTGCCAAATCGCCAAAATAATTACCCGCCCCTACTAAAAAGCCGAGTTCATTAACACCATTTCTAAACCTTTGAGAAAAAGCGTCTAGAGACAGTAATAAAGCTACTGTAAGTAAAAGTTTTTTAACGAATTGAAACACTTAGTACTGCTTCCCTTATAGGCTTAAAAATTAAAGCATGGTTGGCGTCCACCAAGGATTCTATAAGTGATGGTTAAACCACCCATCATATACCAATCTTTAGTGCCTGAATTTCCTCTTAAATCATTGTTTTCGAAAGGTGCTTCTCCAACTTCTTGAGCTCTGTCTTTCATTGCCACAGCCATTGGACCGCTAGCGCCACCTACAATAATGTTATCTACATAGATTGATGACACATCATCAAGATAATCTGTGAATGTTTTTCTTAAACCGAAATCGATACCAAAAGCCCAATGGTCGTTTAGTTGCCATTTTGCACCAACACCAAATGGAATGCTAACTTGAGTTAAAGCATAACGTCTTTTGTCGTTGAATTTGGTGGTTTCCTGACCTTCAGTACCAAGAGGTTGAAGTTCAATCCAATCGCCATCTTGAGCTTGCAATGTTGCATCATGTAAACCTGCAACATATTTGAATTGTGCTTTAGGGTTGAATCTAAACACTGAAATACCACCAAAAAGGTAAGGTGTCCAAGCGTAAGATGTTCTGGTATTTTCGTATCCTAAAATGTTCCATTCACCTTGAATAGAAAATTCTACGATATCAGATTTGAAACTAAGGTTACGTCTTTTTCTATACGGATCGTCATTTGCGTAGTTGGCATCTGCTCCCTCAATCTGACCATAAAGAGCTGTTCCTTTGAACGTTAAATATGGGCCGTAGTTGTAACGTGCGATTAAACCGCCTGCTATTTTGGTTTTACTCCACAAAGGCATACTACCTTTTGTGAATTCTCCCATGTAATTGGATCCGCCTAGATACAGACCAAAATCAAGAGAGGAAGCTTTCTTCTGAGCGAAAGCGAATATTGGCGAAAGCGCTAGAGAAAGTGCTGCGATTTTAATTATAGTTTTCATGAACACACAAAAAACAAAGTACGAAAATAATGAATTTTACATATAAAACGAAAAAACGAACGAATTATTTCAAGTATTTGACAATCAACCAAACATTTTAATTAAAATTTTGGCTGGCCCGTTTCCAACCTTGTAAGGTTGGTTGATCCCCTAGGCGCTGCCTGCAGGCTACCGAACGTCGGAGGTTTCAACGTCGGAGGTTACCCACCGGAGCTCGGATTTATCGAATCAAATAGAAATAACCGCGCTGGTAGCGCCATGGGGTCTTTTTGCCCTTGTATTTGATGATGTAGACGTAGTAGTCGTTTGGACAGAATTCGCCCTTGTATTTGCCGTCCCAGCCGATGTTTGGTTTGTCGGTTTCGTAAACCATCTCGCCCCAACGGTTGAATATCTGTAAATTGGCCTGACTCAAGGCGCTTGACTCTATCTTAAATACATCGTTGGTCTCGTCGTCATTGGGAGAAAATCCCGTAGGTATAAACAATGTAACCGTGTCTAATACACATATGTTCAAACTGAAACTGTCTTTACAACCCCCATCGTTCTCAATGTACAATCGTATGGTGTAATTGTCGGTGTCGCCCAAATAACTGTGAGATGGATTGTCGGTCGCCACATAATTCAACTTGATGTTATCGCCAAAATCCCAATTTCCCTTTGTTCCACCTTCACTTAAATTGATGATTTGAATGTTGGCATTGTTGCTATAGATACATTGACCAGATGGTGACACCGCAAAGTAAGCCCGTATTCTTGGATACCCAGGAATGGTTGCAAATGTGTCGAAGAAACATTGGGTCATGGTGTTTTTTACCCTCACTTTGTATGTCGTGCCAACCGATGCCGTAATATTGGCAGTAGTTTGTTGTGGTATGGTGTTCCATGTGTATTGATAAGGACCAACACCTGCCATGGTCAAGTTGGCAAATCCTTTGTTGCCGTAACACTGAATGGTACTAGTAGATATAGTGCCAGTCATAGGAGCATGCACGTAAATTTCCTTTTGTCTAAGCACCGAATCGCTGCATCCATCTTTGAGCACGACTCTATACGTTATGGTCTTTTTTGGGATGGCATACACGTTTTGAACATTGAATTCGCCACTGCTCCATTTCTGATTGTAGGTACCCAAACCACCGCTCCTAATGGTTGTTAAGTTAACAGGTGTTCCAATACAAATTGTGTCCTTATCTGCACTTAAAGTGAGTCTTAGAGTATCAGCTACATCAAACGAAAATGAGGTTTGATTGACACATTTTCCAGTGCCTACTTTATACACTATTGTATGCGAGCCACTGCCTGCTTGTCTAGGATTAAATGTTGTATCGGTTATTCCCGGGCCAGTCAATGTTCCTCCTTTTGGCGTTACCAACAAGGCGATATTGGTATCTCTGATGCAATAATTGCTTATCAGTCCGTTTATGGTTGGAATAGGCAATGGTTTAACCGTTATCCTTATGGTATCTTTACATTTTCCAGGTTGAGAAAAGAATATCAAATGTGTACCAACTCCAGCAACTGCAGGACTAAAAGTCCCGAGATTACCATTGGTGATGCCTTTACCAGAGAAGGTTCCTGCACCAGCTTTATTCATTAAGTTGACAGGGTTGTCTGCTATACAAAACGCGGTGTCTTTTTGGATATTGGCTCGCGGATACACCATGATGATGATGGTATCCTTACAGCCATTTCCATCACCGATAATTTGATTGATACTGCCCCTTCCTGCCAATGCTGGATTGAATTTTTGATAGTAAACACTGGTGCCCACTATACCATTGCTACCAGTATAATACAAATTCCAAGGATCACTAAAAATGTATTGGTACCTCATAAAATATGCAGTATCGCTCACACAATTCTTTATTGTATCTGCATAAAATCTGCTATACCTCAGGTACATGATTTTATCGTCCTTGCATCCATTTGGAGCTGTATAGGTTAAGGTTGTTTGTACAAAAGTAGATTTACCTGGCACCTTAAAACTATCGGCATCAAATATACCTGCAATAGGGTCGAATATCCCCTTCCCTTTCCAGAAACCACCTGCAGGCAAACCGGCAGGCAAGGTTCTCTGACCCGCATCTGGACAAGCAATTTCATCCCATCTTGCATCCACATCAACGATGTTTCTTCTCAAAGTATCTTTGCAACCATTGATGGTGTAGATGTACAATTTATTTCCAGCGCCAGCTGTGTTAGGATTGTTAATGCCGAGTCTTTGATTGGTTACGCCAGTGCCCGACCACAAACCTCCTAAAGGCGAAAACTTAAATGTATCTAATGTTTTCGATTTACAAACGGTATCGTAATGTTTGTTTAAAACAATGCTATCAATGTTGATGGTCTTATTGCTGGTGCACCCATTCCAAGAGTAAGTAACAACAAAAGAACCCGAAGTTGATGGTGGTGTAATCAATCCCGCAGATGTTATATTTGGTCCAGACCAAGTACCACCAGAAGGCGAGAAACCACTGACCAAAAACGGGGCTGAGTTAGGACATGCGGCCAAAGGTGAACCAGCATTTATTGCTCTTACTGTTACAACAGCAGAATCTCGACAAGAACCAATGGTATAATAGGCTTTAAATGCACCTGCTCCAGAAACAGAAGGACTAAAAGTTCCATTGGCGGCATTGGTGATACCAGTGCCCGACCAAGTACCTCCGCTTGGAATACCCGTTAAATTAAATGGTAAACTAGATTGACAAACTGTTGTATCGTTTTGCGCAGTTGGCGGATCTTTAACAACAATATCAACGGTATCTGATCCTGGCACTGAAACGCCATCACTAACTTGAAGAATGTATCTGGTGTCAACCGTTGGACAAACAGATTTCGGTGGCGCACCACTTAATCCTCCTGCTATCCAATTGTAAGCATAGTTAGAAGAATTACCTCCAGTTATTGTTGCTGTTAAAGTTGCACAACTGCCTTTACAGATGGTGTATTTATTGGATACTAAATCTACTTTTATTGGACAATTGGTGATTTTAAAATTGAGCTTTGCGTTGATTTTCCATACACTATCGCAAGCATCTTTGAACGATGAATTAAAATCTAAAGTGTAATTTCCACTCTTATTTAATCCTGATGCAAATGTTATATCAAATGTATTGGTTTCATTTTTCGAATCGCAATTAACACCAGAAACACTAGTAATGGCGGTACTTAAAGCCCCAGACAATTTGAAATTGGCAGCCTTTACAGAATCGCAATTGAATTTTTGATCTAGGGTAACTCTAATGGTATTGCTGTTGCAATTTGGATCAGCCAATGCATTGAATTTTGGTTGAGGCACCGATGTGATTTTGGCTTCCCAATCCAAATCCCAACCATCGCAAACAATGTTGGCATCAGAATGAAAATAAAAGGTCACACAGGTATCTGAAGCATTGATTGAAATAGGATTGTTAATTGACCCCGTGTAGGTTCTAATCAATGTACCAGTAGTATCTCTTCCTTTGTACACCTTAAGAAAGTCGGATATACTTTCGGTACAAAAATTACCGTTGAATTTGATGTTGATGGTACTAGCGCCTTTCACGCAAACTGTAAAGATGTAGTTTTCGTTGTTGGCATATTTCTTTGCCGATTGTAAATTCCCTTCGCTATCGGTTAACTTGCCTTTGCAACTGTATATTTTACCATTACCCATTTTATAGGTCGTTTGGCCTACTAGTTGGCTAGACAACAAGAAGTATCCCAACACCATAAAGAGTGCTTTAACAGATACGCTATATTGTTTGGTATTCACGATTATTTTGTAATGGTGATGTTAGGTGTGTTGATAGAATTGCTCCAGTGCCCGGCTTTGTCTCTTAGCTTGATATCAAACTGGGTAATTTCAGCATTACCTGTACCCAATAAAAACGTGTTTTTAATTTGCACTTGAATCCTACCAGTAATTTTAATATCCGAATCAGGAGGAGCAAGAGGTTTAACGAAATAGAAATCGGCTTCTGATAAACGACGGTCTTTGATTTGCAAAGAATTTTTATCCGGATCATCTTCACCAATATCACCATCGTTATCCGTGTATTCAAGTTCTATGGTCAAACTATCTTTAAACTCCTTGATGTCAGTTGAACTAACACTGATCAATTTAATGACAGGCGCAGTACCTGCAGCGGAATCTTTTTTGCATGCATTCAACATCAAAAGACTCACGACGAATATGGTTATATGTTGTAATGTCTTCATCAATTCAATCTAATTGCAAAGTATTTTTTAAAATTAAAAGGAGCAGTTGGAGCAGGAATCAATACGCTTGGATTGACCTTATCTGTTGTCTCAGTTCTCACCCAAACAACATCACCAGACACACCGATATCTGCCACATTAAGTGTCACATAATGCCAGTAATTGATATCTGTACCACTAACACCTTTGGCTAAAAATGGCGATGCATCAACAGACATTGTATTGACAGTGGTATCATATTGATAGGGATTTAAAGTAAAGTTGATGGTGGTTTTTCCAAATTGGTTAGGAGCAGTTTTATCATCTAAAAATGCCACCATAATTTTCAAGGTGCTTGTTCCAGCTGGCACAGAAACAGGATTATATCCAGTATGGGCTAAAGGAGTATTAGAGCCATCTGCAAACACCATTAAACCGCCCATTTGCGGAGTAAAATCGATGCTTGCTGGACTGTTACCCAATTGGTCTTTTGCACCATCGTTGATCCAATTGGTGATGTTTTGAATGTAATCAGCTTGTTTGGCAGGCCAATCACTTCCTGGGTCGACTGTTAAAGGCATTTTACCTTGAGTACCTGGAATAAAATCTTTGATGCGATGCAGAATCATACTCTTAGCAGCATCGCCTGGTACAACGCGTTTATCGTATTGAGGATTGTTGGGATCGGTATTCGTACTCAATCTATTGATGAGTGAATTGTAGGAGCTTTCTACCGTTCTAAAATCTGGTTCAAAATTCCCATCGTGACAACCGCTATTTGCACAAGTAGGTTTGAAAATGTTCTTGTGTAAACCTTGAATGGTATTAGGGTCTATAGGTTGGTCGACAATTGGCGGACTTTTAGATTCGTCTTTCCAATCGTCATATGGATTCTTACTGCTTTTCTTACAAGCAAACAGCAACATCGAACTTAAGGCCAATACGACTAATTTTCTCATATTCTATCAAATAAACTTCTAGCTTCAGAATCTATCAAGCCTGTTGCAATTACTTCGTCTTTATATCCGAGAATATCGGCTATGGTCAAATTAAAATCGGTTACTTTTCCGATGGGATTTGATTCACTTCCCATCATCAAATTAGAAGGCACATTCTGACCAACCATACCGCCAAACACGCGCAGTGAATTTTGGTCGCCGTGGTCGTAACCATACCAATCGTTTTCATCTTGAATAGGGTTGTGTTGTAGGTTTCTTCCGCATTCAGGAACGAAAGTCATAATGGTTTTACCAGCCATTTCTGGAATTTGTGTTTGGATATAGTTCCACAAGAATCCAACAGCGTGATCGGCTTTGTGCATGGCTTGAAGGTACCCAGTAAAGTTGCTGTGACAGCCATCTATATTGCTTAAATTAACCACCAACAGTTTAGGTTTGAACACCCTCAATACTTCAGCAGCGTAACCTATTGTGAAACCATCTCCTCCAGAAACAGGAGGCATTGGAATCAATCCAGCACTTTGTCTTTGGAAGGTATTGGCGATAAACTCCTTGATTTGTGTTTTTTCATCGTCAGTATTTTTAATACCTGGCATTTCACCTTTCTTGATGTTAAAGGTATTATCAAGGAAATTTTTCATTTTGTACATCGGCTCAAGTTCTTCTTGAGGATGATACACTTTTGCATTTGATAAGGCTGCATAACCATCACCACCAAAGGTGATACCCGGAGCGAAGAAGTTAGCGCCATATTGCAATCCGAAATCTGGATGTTTACTCGAGTTTAACAGAGGTATGGAATTGCTGATGGTATTGCCTATGAACCACACATCGGTTGCTTTAAAGCCACCAAATCTGCGGGCGTATTCGAACATGGTTGGATTGATTGGTCGCACTTTTAAACCCTGACCTTCTACCCTACTTCCTGTTATCAAAGAGTTCCAACCGCCATAGTGACCGCCTGAGATGGCGCGCATTTCGGCAAAGATGGTGCCTTGTAATTGCAGCGATTGAGAGAGCAATTTAGGAATGGGTTGCGAGCCATTGGGCTGACCAGCAGGTGTTGTGCCATAAGCAATTTTTGAAGATGGCGGTGCACCTTCTAACATGTTGTATAGGATATTGCCTTCTACATTATAACCTTGCGAATCGGCCAAATACCTTTGAAGTATAGAATCTTGTTGACGCAAGCCACCGCCAAACATCACAAATACTACGTGGTCGGCTTTGGGCACATTGGTTCTTGCAAACAATCTACCAGAAGGTAAGATATATGGCAACACCAATCCTCCTGCTGTAAGAGCTGCTGCGTTTTTTACAAATTGTCTTCTTTTCATGTTGTGTAAATTTTAATAGAACATGTATTCGTCTGAAGCAGCGAAAGCAGTGTATACAAGCTCTGGTCTGAAGTTGGGGTTAGATTTGTTGGCGTTGATAAAATTGATGAACCAAGTTTTCTCAGCCTCTGTTGGTCGGCGGATAAAGAATCGTATATACGTTTCTTCAACGAAACGCTCAGTGCTATCCACCATCATTCGTCTAGAAGGCAAACGCACATTAGATGAGTTCATGTAATTGCTGATGATGACTTCGTTGATGAGCGATTTATCACCGCAACTTTGAATGACACGGTCTATTCTACTCAATTCGTTGATAGATGATGGCTTCTGGAACAAGTTGGTCGAGAGAATACTGTGAAATTCGATATTCGATTTCGATTTGTCTTTGTTCAAATTGTCACCGTAAGAGCTGGTATTGACCACCTCGTAGGTACTTGAATTTTTCTTACAAGCCACAAAAACTGTGAGCAATGTAAGCACCGCCATTCCTTTAAAAATGTGCATATTCATCGGTTGATAGGATGTTAAGTTGAACTTTTTGAAAATTACCTGTACTGTAAAAATCGAGCAACAGGTTATAGGTTTCTTGTGTATTGGGTTCTCTACCAATCAAAGTTAAGTAGGCCCATTTGATCATGCCTTCGTGAAACTCTCTTGATTTAACCAGCATGTCGCAATAAGCAGGTTTGTTATCGGCATAAGCGCCAAATAGACTACCACCTTTACCACTTTCAATGATGCCGTAAGCAATAGCAAATTCGTCGCGAGTAGGGAATCTAAAAAACAAATCGTCGAAAGAGGCATTCACAAAATTGAGTGAATTCATGTTGATGACATCGTAAATTGGGTTGTCTAACATTCGGGCATACATGGTGTGGATGTTAATGACACCAAATTGGTATTCACGTCGGGTGCGCACAACATTTTTACATCTATCTATGGTTGCCATAGCAGAAAACACTCCCACTGAGTCGCCATTAAGACGAGAGACTTTAAGAGCAAATTCTGCATTGCCAATTTGTTGATAGAATTCACCATCATCAGCGCCTTCAAGAAGTCTAGCTTTAGCTAAGTCGTATAAGCGTTGGTAGTATGCTTTTTTATAAGATGAATCACCGACAACATAGATGGTATCGGTCATTAAACGGTTGATAAGGATTTTGCGAGCATCGAAAGAGAGCTTATTATCTCTTAAAAATTTGACATCACGATCAGACTCAGCATCTAGAGGTTCTCTGCCAAGTAGGTCGATGTACATACGATTGATGTAATTCTCCACTTTAACGGTAGAGACATCCTCATAAGATTTTGGCACATTCCCAGAAACGACGAGGTCTTTCTTAGAACAGGCAGAAAAAATAGTCAGGCATAAGAAGAGAACGACTGGTAAGCTTTTACTCATAGGCAAACCGAATTATTTTGGTATTGTGACTACAAGTATAAGAAAAATTAGGGAGAAAAGCAAATGATTGAGAATGAGGGGGAATCAATCTATTGCAATTAGCCCGAATTTTAAATTATTCAGAATATAATTACAAATAGTATTATAAGATTAAGGTTTGATAACCTTTCCTTTAAAGTTATCAATTGACAAATAGCTAATTTTTAATATATTTGTATATAAAACCATTAAAAATAAATAACTCAATAAAATTTTATCTTTTCATTCTTCTAATTTTCAATGCTTTAAACTGCAAATTCAAGCCAAGAGAAAGAAAGATGGAAGATTTTGGTACTATTGGTTTTGGGAATTTCAAAGACTATTTCTATTTCAAACCAGGTTCATTTTGGATATATGAAAACAATAGAACTGGAGAATTAGATACATGTACTATTGTTTCAATGAGTAGAGATACTGTTACTCTAGAATATGAGACTGCTGATTTTAAAAGGTTGGTAAAGCAAGAGAAAATAAATTTTGTAATTTATACAAATCATAGAAATGGAGTTGTGAATTATTGGACCACAAATCCCTGTTTGGGTTGTATTGATTATGATTCCACATTTACAATAAGTAAGTATATGCGTGGGGGTAATGTATTTTACATACCTTGGAACAAATATCCTAGTTATTGTAATTATTATCCATCTATGGTGATTGGTGGTCAGACTTATAATGATATTTACAGATTTGATCTTGAAATGGATGACGGTCTACCATTTTGGGATGATACTAAATTGTTATGGGGTGGGCAAAACGGTAGTGCAAATTTCAGCAGTTATTACTGGGCAAGAAATTATGGATTGGTAAGACTTGATTACAAAAAATATACATCAAAGAATATCTTAGACTCTGCTTCATGGATACTTAAATATAAAGATATTAAGGCATTTTAAAACTTTAACAATTGAACAAACAATATGAAATTTTCTAACCTATTTATGTAAACATCTCAGGAAGTTGAAGTTTAAGACATCAAAAAAATGAACTTAGAGTAATTTGGCAATTGTATGAATCTATCATTATAAAAGGGATAGGTTTTTACACTAGACTTGCGAAGGATGTATTCAATTCAGTCATTAAAAATTGAACAATACTGCCAGCGAAAAGTATTTAGTAGAAGAAGGACCATCATTGATTCTAGAATATTTTAAACCTGTAGAAGTATTACCTTCAGTAATTTTCTTACGTCGATAATGGAAATTGGTTTCTGTTGCAATGGATACACGTTTACTAAAATTGTATACCAAGCAAGAATAGATGCCCAATCCAACAATCCGTTCGTTATAATATCTAGGGAAATTCCTATTCTTATAATTTTCATAGCGATAGTTAAGAGAGGGGCCGATATAGAGATCTAGATGTTTATAGTTCAATTTATAGAGACATGCACCCGTAACACCTTCAACATAATTTCTCTTACTATTTTGACCTTGTTTAAAGGTATTGAAATAACCAAACAGCGCTAAAGATATTTTTTTATTCTTAAACAACGAGTCACCAATACAACCAATGCTAAAGTAATCTCTAAGCGATGTAGAGTTAAACAGATAATTCTTACTCAAAACAATTCTAGGTTGAGGATTAGAATGTGCGTTTACAACGAGCAATAAAAAGACAAACGTAATGAGCTTTTTATGGTTTGGTAATATTGAATTCAAATGAGAGATCATAGCTTAAAACAATTGATAAATAATAAAGAATTAATTACTTGATCTCATCGCCTTTAAAAATATATTTTGGATGTTTGTTTCCAAAGAAATTAAACACAATTGTCCTTTTCTTATTAGATTCAACGATAAAATCAATTCTCTCTAAATTTTCAGTAAAAGCATTAAACTCTTTATCAAAAGTGTAAATATTTCGCATAATGATATGTTTATAATTACTACAAAATTCTGCATAGTTATCCCTTGGCAACATTATAGAATCGGCAAATGGTAACCCAACATAAAAATAAGCCAATCCACCAATATAATACCCTTTATAATAGTTCTGCAAAACCTTGGTTATTTTGAATTCAAAAACTTGTGACCTATCACTGATAAGATATCCTCTATACTTTATTTCAGTGACTGAATCTTTAGGAAATGTTTGTCTAGGATACATACTATAATTCGTTTTCGTAAAAAACAAATTTCTAGTTACATTGATCAAAGTATCTTTAAGGTCTGTCATGCATGCATTTATAGGCGTCTTAATAGTTAGAGTAACTGGGACAGAAGATTCCCAATTTCCTGCATCCAAATAATCACTAAAATCCACTTCAAATCCCTTACCTGTTCTTGGCGTTTGTTCAGTTCCAATTTGCCAAGTATAAGTGCTATTATCTGGGTTATTTAAAGGCATATCAAATCGAACACTGCTTGTATTAAACGTATCACAAGGCAATAAATCACACCACTTTTCTGGTGGTTTAAATCCATTATCTCCTGGTCTAACTCTAAAATTTGAATTGATTCTTGTTTCCCCAATACACGGATCATAATTCTCACAATCTGGATTATTTGCATCACAGCATTTTTTCTTGCAAGAACTGAAACCTACAATGCACCATAGTAAAAAAAGTAAATTAAAATATCTATAGAATTTAACACCCATAGTTGTAGTTTATTTCACCAAAACTATGAATTTTTATTTAATAAATCAATTATGAAATACTATATTTCCAAAAGCAAAATAAGAAATACTTATAAAGTCAACTAAATCATCAACTTCTAATACTCCAACATCCCCGCTATCGCCACTGCTACTTTATCTGCATTTGGCAATATTTCTTTTTCTAATCCCATGTTTAATGGAATGGCTGGAACATTGGCTGTACCAATAATTTCTACTGGCGCGTCTAAGTAATTGAAACAGTTCTTTTGTATTCTTCCTGCTATGGCTTCTGCAAACGAATTGCGCAAGGTTTCTTCTGTTAAGACAATAACTTTTCCGTGTTTCTTTGTGGCATTGAAAATCGCTTCGTCGTCGCACGGATTTAATGTCCTTAAATCTATTACCTCAACTTGGTTGTCGAATTGCTTGGCCGCATTGCTAGCCCAATACACTCCCATACCATAGGTAATAACAGCTACCGACTCGCCATATTTTACTGCATCCTCAGATGCTTCTATAACTGTTCTTGCTTTACCCAATGGAATCACATAATCTTCTGATGGCTCTGGACATTTTGCGGCATCTGTGCCTGGCACTTTACTCCAATACAAACCTTTGTGCTCGAACATCACTACTGGATTTGGATCGTAAAAAGCCGCTTTCAACAAGCCTTTCATATCTGCCGCATTACTTGGGTATACCACCTTAATACCTTTGATTTGAAGGATACTACTTTCTACTGTTCCGCTATGGTAAGGACCGCCACCGCCATAAGCGCCAGTTGGAATTCTTATCAATGATTGAACAGGATATTTACCATTGGATAAATAACAGCTCTTAGACAATTCTTCTACCAATTGGTTAACACCTGGCCAAATGTAATCGGCAAACTGAATCTCAACGATGGGCTTGCAACCTACCGCACTCATACCAACAGTAGAACCAACAATGTAGGCTTCTTGTATTGGAGTATTGAACACTCTGTCTTTGCCATACTTTTTTGCCAATGTGGCTGCTTCTCTAAACACCCCTCCTAGTCGTATACCAACATCCTGACCATACAACAATGCTTCTGGATGCGATTTTAAAATTTCGTCGCAAGCAAACAAAGCTGCATCTACCATTACAATAGGTTCTTTGCCTTCTGGTTCTCTTACACCTTGCTCTTCTGTTATAGGCGTTGGAGCAAACTCATGTAAATACACAGATTCTGGAGTAGGTTCTGGTGCTTCCACTGCGCGTTTAAAATCGTCTGCAATTTCTGCTTGAGCCAATTTGAAAATGGCGTCTAAACTGTCTTCTGATTCACCGAGTTCTAACAGGGTATTTTTCAATTTTGGAAATGGATCATCTTGCATGTCCACTTCTAAATCATCTCGGTACCACTCGCTGCGCACGCCACTGGTATGGTGACCAAGCAGAGGCACTTTAGCGTGTAGTAACATTGGTTTTCTATTTTTACGCACCCAGTCGATAGCCGATTTTACATCTTCATAGCTGGTAACGAAATCGCTTCCATCAGTGCGAGCCCTTTTCAATCCTTTAAATCCTGCTGCAAATTCGTAAGCATCCATTGCGCGCATTTCATCACCACTGGCAGATATGCCCCAATCGTTGTCTTGCACCAAATACAAAATTGGCAGTTCTTTCAATACAGCCATTTGAAGGGCTTCGCTTACTTCGCCTTCTGTCATACTACCATCGCCAATGCTACAAAGCACCACTGGCATTTCTGCAGACATGATCATGTTTTGAGACTCTTTGTATTTCACACCGTGCGCCATACCCGTAGCTGGAATCGCTTGCATGCCAGTTGCACTACTTTGATGCGGCATTTTAGGCATGTTGTCTCTTTTTAGAGAAGGGTGAGCATAGTAGGTTCTTCCACCTGAAAACGGGTCATCGGCTTTTGCCAACAATTGAAGCATCAACTCATAAGGCGTCATACCCATTGCGAGCAGCATACTTTCATCTCTGTAGTATGGTGCAGCATAATCGTAAGATTTTAATTGGAAACCAGCTGCTAGTTGTATTGCTTCATGACCTTTACTAGTAGAGTGAACATACTTTGTAATAGGTCGGTTTTCGTCGTATATAGTCGCCATAGCTCTTGCTTTGCACATAAGCGTATAGGCGTTTATAAGAATTTCTTTTGTTACCATTAATGATTCGTAAACGTAGTTAGAAAAACAATCTGCAATGTTACGAAAAAATTAAAAAAGGTCGGGGCTTTAATTTTAATTTTATTAGGCCACTTCAATTCTATAATTTTGCAGTTTAAAATTGATCATCATGGATTACAATTCATTACCAGAAGGCTTATATGCCGAAATGCACACCAATAAAGGCACCATTGTTCTTTCATTAGAACACGAAAAGACCCCATTGACAGTCGCTAATTTTGTTGGCTTGGCTGAAGGAAAAATCGCTAATAAAGCTAAAGCTGATGGCGTACCGTATTACGATGGCTTAACATTCCACAGGGTAATTCCTGACTTTATGGTACAAGGTGGCGACCCTAATGGTACAGGTAGCGGCGGACCAGGATACAGATTCAAAGACGAGTTCCATCCATCGTTGACCCACAAAGGTCCAGGTATCTTAAGTATGGCCAATGCTGGTCCGTATACCAACGGTTCTCAATTCTTTATCACCCACGTTCCAACTCCATGGTTAGATGGTAAACACTCCGTATTCGGACATGTAGTTGATGGGCAAAGTGTTGTGGATGCTATCCAACAAGGTGACAAAATTGAATCATTGAAAATTGTTCGTCATGGAGCATCAGTTGCTAACTATGACCCAACCATGATTCCAACATCAGCTGCATTGTTTTAGTTTTTAGCTGTTTAGTTAGACTTCTGCAAGATTGTTAAATATGTGTGAATTGTAAAAATTTACACATATTTCGCTTTTTTTCACCACCTTAAGTCACCTTTTGAGTAAATTCGTCGTCTACACTGTTAGACGCACTTGAAAAAACTACTACTACTTCTATCGTTTGTATTGTGTTTATATGTCAGTTATGGTCAGAATTGTACCGTAAATGCTGGTGTTGACGCCTCTTTTTGCCTGTATGATTCTATCAGTCTAACAGGTTTTAAAGCTGGTTTATTGAGTGGTAGCACCAAATGGACACAAGTCTCTGGTCCCTCGTCTATCATCAACTCACCCAATAGCTTAAACACCAAAATATCTGGAGTTGTTCCGGGCACTTATGTGTTCAATTTAAGATCTCGATGTGCTGATGGCTCTAATGCCAACGACCAAGTTACACTTACTATATTAAATACGTCTAAAGCCAATGCAGGCAAAGACACCATCATTTGTCCAAGCAATGGATTTTTAAATGGCAACATCCCTGGTTCTGGTGAAACAGGCGCATGGTCGTTTGTTCAGAACAATGGTCATGTCAACATCAACAACAACGCACAAGCCAAATCTGCATATTCAATTACCAATAGCAATGGCGGTGTTAGTATTTTGCGTTGGACCATCACCAATACCAATGGTTGTAGTTCTTACGACGATGTAACCATCACCAATTATGGTGGAGTTATGCCAGTTAAAACTGCTGACTCTATAACTTTGAGTCCGTGTTATTCTGTAACCACATCAACTGGCCTCTATGGCAGTTTTGCAGGCAAAGGATTAGGAGGACAATCTGGCACATGGAACGTATTAAGCGGACCAAACATGCCAAGTCTTAGCAATCAAAATTCAGATAGTGCCATTGCATATAATTTGATTCCAGGAGTATACAGATTTGAATATGTCGTTTCTGGACCATGTGCTAGTGGAAGAGATACCTTGCAAGTTAGAGTTCCCCTACCCCTCGGTGCATTGTCACCTAGTGGAGGGTTTAGCTTGTTTTTGTGCGATAGACCAACTTCCATTGTAATCAACGGTGCACCTCCAATTTATGTCAACGACGAGTGTAGATGGTCGCAAATTTCTGGTCCTTCTACCGTAACTTTTAATCCAGATAATACAGCATCAACTACTGTTTCTGGCTTAAGAGGAATAGCCAATGATGTGTACCAATTCAGTTACATGATGAGCAATCCTGTGACGGGTTGTGTTCAAAACAATTTAGTTACAGTAACGTATATCGACACACCTCAACTGTATGTGTTTCCTGATAGAATACTCAATTGCAATCAGGATACTGCCATACTTCGTTTCACTTATTCAGGAGGAAGGAATACTGTCATTAGTCAACTTAGTGGACTTTTCTCCACAATTGGAAATACCGTATTTACTGATACGATATCCAGCTTTGTTAGAATAACCGACCTTAATAATTCTGGGACTTATACTTACAAAGTACAGCGCAATTCGGGCTTCGGACAAGGATGTGCCAATATTGAAGATGAGATAAAAATCATAGTTTCACGACAGCCAGGTATCGCGAATGCTGGTAGTAGTCAACGATTGAACTGCAATGTTGATACCACTGAATTAGCTGGCAATATCCCTACTGAAGGCCTTGGACATTGGTACCAAAACTATGGTCCTAGTGTTTCAGAATTCGAAGATTCGTTGAACAATATAACGGTTGTAAGAAATTTAATTGCTGGAAAATACCAGTATAGATGGTTGATAGATGGAGGCCAATCTTGCAATCCAACACAAGACGATGTGGTGGTATTTGTTTCAGATACTTTACCTGTTGCAGCAGCTGGAGGTAGCGACCAAACCATTTGTTTCTCATCGGTTCTGCATCTCTCAGGCAATGTACCTCCAAGTAACAGTTTTGGTGTTTGGTCTGTTTCACCAGATAGTGGAATTGTTTTCGATGACACAACGTCTTACAATGCCAGAGTTACTGGATTGGATTCTAATAAAGTATATGCCTTTGTTTGGCGAGTATACAATGCTTGTGGCTCATCTACAGACACAGTTTTGGTTACAGTCAATTCAAATGTAGCTGCTATACCCGCTAACGCTGGCAGCGATAGATGTTTACCAGACACCACTTCGATTTTTCAATTATCGGGCAATCAACCATGGCCTGGAACGGGAAAATGGCGAAAGGTTTACGGACCGCAAGACAGCATCGTCAACGATACGCTATACAACACTTTCGTGGTGCCATCAGGACCTGGTCATTACGCCTATACTTGGTCGATTGGCAACGGCATTTGTGATGATGGCGTTGATACAGTGAGCATCAGTATTGCAGATAGTGTTACCATCGCTAAAGCCGGAAGAGACATCGATACTTGTGCAGATAATCTTATTTTAAGAGGCAATCAACCCATCAATGGCATTGGTCAATGGAGTTTACTAATAGGAAGAGTCAATGGCCTTATGATGTATCCAGATTCTTTTGAAACACCAGTGTTAAATTTGAATCAAGGCACTTATATCTACCGTTGGACCATACGCAATGGTGCGTGTGGCAATTCTTTTGATGATGTGAAAGTCAATATAGCCAATCCAACTACAATTCCATTTGCAGACACTGGTAGAATATGGTGCAATCCAAGTACCATCAGTTTGGTTGCTAATAGAATTACAAAAGGTAGAGGGTATTGGTCTTTGTCAGGCATCAATCCAAACACACCAAGTATTTTCCCGAGAGATTCGGCCAATGCGACGGTATCTGGAATGATTGCAGGCATCTATGCATTCAAATGGAATTCAGTAAACCCAATGGGCATTTGTCCGGATCTCTTTTCTATGAGATATGACACAATCATATTTCCGGCCAATGCTGGCACAGATATGCGCATTTGCAAAGTGTACAATGTGCAATTGAATGGTGGAATAGGCAGTAAAGGCTATTGGAGGAAATTGAGTGGAGGCACTGTATCTTTGGATACTACTGGCGATAATTCAGCCATTGCAGATAGTATGAATTCTGCAGGCTCTCCTTATAAATTCATTTTCGATGTCATACCAAATTATGGATGTGGCAACAATTCTGATACCATTACCATAGAAGTATTTGATTCAACTAGAACGCCTTTTGCAGGTATTGACCAAAATCTATGCGATGGTGATACCTTCTTTTTAAATGGCAACAATGTGGCACCTGATAGCGGTTTGTGGAGTCAGGTTAGCGGCCCTAGTAGTGTTCAGTTTAGCAACTTTAGACAATTCAATTCGAAGGCTTACAATGTGCAGGGTGGTTCGTATTTATTTAAGTGGACCAGTCAGAACCTTGGCTGTGTGAAAAGCGATTTTGTAGTCATTAGAAATTACGACAGTTCTGTAACGGCTCTAGCAGGGAACGATACCATAGTGTGCCCTCCAAGCGTTCAATTAAAGGCCATATTCAATGCCACTAATACAGCAGTGTGGACTCAAATCAGTGGACCTAACAATGCGCAGATACAATCAGGCGTTAATCCTAACACCAAGGTTTTAAATTTGAGCAAAGGCACTTATCAATTTGAATGGGTAGTCAACAACGGCATTTGCCCACCAAGTAAAGACACGGTTGAAATCAGTGTTCCATACGACTTACCTACCAATGCCCTTGCAGGTTCTAATCAATTATATTGCCAAGAAGACACCATTCTACTAAGTGGTAATGTGGCGTCAATTGGACAAGGTAAGTGGCGACAGTTGTTTGGTAGTTCAGTCAACATAGTTGACGATACTTTAAGCAATTCACCTATCACTATAATAGACACAGGTAAAATATTCTTTGAGTGGAAAATCAGCAATGGCAACTGTTCGAATGCTGATACAGTGGAGTTGTACAACTATCCAGAACCTACGCAAGCTATTTGCGCAGATGATTCTGGCTATTGTTTGTATGTCCCAGTAAGTATATCAGGAAACACGCCTACTGTAGGTACTGGGGTTTGGACAGCTTTGGGCAACACCACTGCTAATGTTCTAACGCCCAACAGTCCTACGTCATTGGTTGCAGGATTGAATGCTGGAGCCTACCAGTTTGAATGGGCCATTAGCAATGGGGCCTGCCCTACTAAATCAGATACGCTCAACATCACTATAGATTCCATCCCGAGTTTAGCGGATGCTGGTCCAGATATTAATACGTGTTTGATTCAAGTAAACATGCAAGCATTGAAACCTGCCAGTGGTATTGGTACTTGGAAATTTATAAGTGGCATGAGCACTCCTACCATCGTCACTCCAAATTCTGATACCTCTACAATTTACAATTTGGATAGTGGCAGATATGTTTATGAATGGGAAGTAGGTAAAGGTGGTTGTACCAATAAAGATTCTATGAGCATCATCATGGAAGACCCTCAACCAAACGACCAGTGTTTGCAGCCAATAGAAATAACAGACCCAGGTGGCACGTATTACGGCGACTTATGTGGCGCAAAAAGATTCGGTGCTGAGCCAAATACTTACGGTTATGAGGCTTGTAATACCATATTCTACCGATTTAAAACTGTTGGCTATAACTACGTCAAATCGATTACTTTGGATTTCACGACGATGAACAATTGTCCATTTGGTCTAAGGGTGAGTTTGTTTGATTCTGCTGCTTGTCCGGGATTGGGCATGCAACACGACACGACCATACTTGTAAATTCTCCAGGTTATATTGAATTTGATAGTTTAAAATCCAATCAAGCCTATATTTTGGTGATAGATGAAAATAGAAATCCATGTTCAAAAACAGATTGTAACATTGTGTTTAGAGCACAAGGCAATGCTTTGCCAGTGAAGCTTGTGAACTTTGAAGTTAAAAAACTTCAGAAGCGTTCTGCGTTGGTCAATTGGACAACGACATACGATGCCGAAGTGGTGGGTTTTGAGTTGTGGAAGATTGAGAATGGCGTTAAAGTATTTTTAAAACGACTACAAGCTAGCGATGCTCAAATTGCCCAATATACTTACACCGACAACAACATCAATTTCTATCCAGTAGAGTATATTGTTTACGCTTATACCAAAGGCGGATTGATGCAAGAGATTGGTCGCAGAACACTATACGACATCAGTCCGGAGACCAGCTTTACTGCCTTTCCAAATCCAACCAATGGCGGATTTAGCATCACGTGTTTAGAACCAGAAAAGCACAGAAACACCAGCATCAACGTCTTCAATTCAGAAGGTCAGTTAATCTACTCTGTTGACCATTTCGATATGACCCAGCACCAAGACATCAATTTAGGCACTGCAAGTGCTGGAATTTACTACGTTGTGGTGTATTCTAATGAGAAGATGTATAGGGTTAAGGTATTGAAGAGTTAATATTTGAAATCTCATTTAATAATTTGAAACTTTTGTGGAATTGCAGCACGGCTGCAATTGGAGAGGGGTGAATTCTTCGTTACCCCCGCAGCTCTGCATGCGGGGCTACCGAAAGAGGCATATGTCAACTTTTTTGATTTTCTTCAGACGAATAACGAAATTCTATTTGCGGGGCTGCCGAAAGAGGCTTAAGTCAACTTTTTT
>CAYTMQ010000007.1:0-10143 GCA_964438995.1 uncultured Chitinophaga sp. | reverse complement strand
GATTTTTTCGAATAAGCAAAGTTTCAGAATCTTTAAATTCAACTTTTCGGTAGCCTTGCGAGCAGTGATTCGGCAACTTCAAATTCAGGCTTTCGATAGCCCCGCATGCAGAGCTGCTGGGATAGCTCGCAAATAAACTAAATAGCAGCGCTGCTATTTAACTTCAATAATCCCCTCACGACCTTATTATATACAACGCCGTCATGATCATTAAGGTGCCAGCTACGAGAAACCATTTTAATGGATTCGTTGAACGGGTGTATTGTAAATCTGATTCGTTTAGGGTGACTTGAAGTGAGTTGAAGTCGTTGACCTTCTTGACTTGAATGTCATATACCATCATGGTGCGCTTCTTCTTGCCTACAAATACTCCGGGCGACCACTTTGGCATTGCCAAAACTACCCGCTCTAATTCGGCTGCTATGATTGCATCGCCAAATGTTATCATGTTAAAATCGCTGAGGCTGCCATCCTTCTCTACATAAAAACTGAATTTAAACGTATGACCAGTATAGCTCAATGAACTACCCGCACTCATAATCGAAAAATGCGTTTCTATGTACCGTAAAAAATCCACATCCCCAGTTTCAAACTTTGGAGCTAATGTAATGGTGTCCTCAGGTTTTATTTTAATAGATGTATCTTCAGCATTTCTAAATACTTCAACTTGTGCATTTAGATTCAACCAAGAAGTTAACAACACGCAGACTAAAACAAACGCTCTCAATTTTTAACAAATAATTGCGGTTTAAATCCTTGTGCTTGTATCATGTAAACGCCCGTAGGTAGTCCTTCAACATCCATCTTTACAACGCCGTTCTCTGCTGTCAGTACTGCTGTTTTCACTTCCATACCTTTGGCATCGTAAATTGTAATAGTTGAAGTATTTGCTATGTCGTCTGATTCTATATACAACACATTGCCTGCTGGATTTGGATAAAGATTTAAGCTAGACAGATTTTGAATTGAAGTGATGCTACTAGGTAAAATTTCAACCGTTACTATGGAAGAATCTTTACATCCATTGGCCAAACTTGTAAGCACCAATTTTATCTTATAAATGCCAGTGTTTTGGTATCTATGGGTAACAGAGAATTTGTTGGATGTAAATCCATCTCCGAAATCCCAGAAAATAGAAGAACCAGTTGAATTGATTGGCGACACCCTCACCTGTTGAAAGGTCAGAACATCAAATATAAACCCACTGAAAGGTGAATTTCTTACCAAAGGTTGCACCATAGTCATTGGACCAACACAACCTGCATAATCGGTTCTCGAATAAAAACGTTTGCTACCATTCAACACATCTGTTGTGTATTTGTTGCCTGTTGCCAATTCAGTTGTAGATGTATCATACTCATACCAGCGAATAGTACCAGGACCATTGACAACGGCCCTTAAAATCGCGGTATTCTTCGAACAAATGGTATCTCCCCATAACTTGGTAAACGAAGGAAAGGTATTGACTTTAACTGCAACTGGCACTCTAGATGGACTGACACATACGCCACTCTGAGTCTGTATGTAATACGTTACATTACTTGTTGGCGCACTGCTATAAAAACTACCATCTTTTAATAAGTTACCACTTGTAGCGGCATCATACCAACTCGCATCACCATAAAGAATCGTACATCCTACATAGGCTGAATCGCCTTTGCAAATGGTATCTTTAAATGTTGTAGCGACAGTTGGGGCTTGCTCTACCAATATTTCAATCTTCTCTTTAGATGAACCGCAAACACCGTTATAAGCATCAACAAAGAATACTTTTGTTTCGCGCTTTGTTGGTGTAAAATTGATGGTAGAACCAGTTGAAATTTGCGTTCCAATATCATTGAACCATCGCAATGACAATCCAGGAGTTGTAGAAGCATATAACTGCACTGTGCCGCCAGAACCTACACAAACAGCAGTATCAGGCATTCTCAGAGGAGAAGATGGCGCAAAATTAGCTCCAACATAAGCCATTACTTTAATCCTTGGATTCATGATACATCCAACATTGTTAGCCTCAGCATAAAAAAACGTGTCTTTAGACAACACTTTGGTTTGGTAATTACTTCCAGAATAAAATGGCAAACCTCCTGTTTGAGTGGTAAACCATCTCACATTACCCACATTGGGAATTGCTTTGAGACTTGCTGTTGCTCCCGCACAAACAGAATCTTCAGTTATTGAAATATTCGTTGGATATGGATTTGATTTTAATATCAAAGTTCTCTGACCGCTAACACAAGTGTTGTTGACAGCTTTGATGTAAATGGTATCGCTTTGGGTAAATGGATATTTCACATAATCATCTCCCTTAAAAAAAGGTGTTGGACTATTGGCTTTGTCATACCATTCGTTTATGGCGCCAGGATTGGTATTTTGAATATTGATGACAGCAGAATCTCCACTACAAATATTTGTCAAACCCGAATATGTTGGGATATCAGGTTTGTAGTAAATCATTTTAGATGCTGTATCATCACAACCATACATCATTGGTCCTTTGTAACCATAGACAGTCGTTATTAAAGTTACATTAGCATTTTGTTTTTGCCAGTATTTCACTTTACCATCAACGGTATATTGATACCCCATTCCATCACCATAATCCCACATATTGCAGAAATATCCTAGGTTGTAAATCAAATATCTGTTATACATTCTTGCGCCAGCCATATTGGTAGGTGCAATGTTGGTGAACTTCTGAGTATCGTTCCAGTTGAAACAGGTATTTTTAACAATGAAATCGGTACCTAAACTGTATTTCACATAAGGGTGTAAAAGAATATCACAATCGAAAGGCGTGCCGTTCACATTTAAATTTCTACCATTGTACCAAATACCACTGATAGAACCACAGTTTAAATTTTCTCTATCACCATCGCCATTGGCGTAATTGTTTACTACCACACCAGCTGTCAAATTAGCACTATCAGTTTCTACTGTTATGATGTAAGCACTATCCATAGTAATTGGTGTCCAAAATGCTTTCTTTTCAATTTTAGTTAGCACGCCACCACCAAAAGTAGAATCTATTGTCACGATAGAACTTCTTAATGCAGTTCCACTCGGTAAGCTATCTGGACCAGCTTTGTACAATTTGCATATCAAATTCATCTTTTTTGAAGTAGGTGGATTTGGAATGATGAATGCGTAAAAAGTAAAACCAGAAACTGTAATTGGCTTAGGTGCAGAATACAACTGACCAAGAGAACGACCTCTATTAACCGAAATGGTGGTTAAACTACTAGCCTTATAACGCGGGTATTCTACCGTGTCAGATTCACAACTGGTAGGCTTAGAGGCACTTCTTTTTGTATTGCTATTATCAAGAAATTTATGTTTCTCAAGATTGTCTTTAATGGGAATGTTTGCCGACTTAATTTGAGCGAATGCTGTAAGAGAAGAGAAGCAAATGCAAAATAATAGTGTAAGTCTTATAATCATAGATGTTAAAATATTAACGAATCTAAAATTAAAAAAAGAATTATCCAAATAATCAAAGTAAAATTTCGTCAATACTTTCAAGTACGTCATCCACCTTAACCATTGAAATACATGGATTATCTGGTCTAACGCAATGTATTTGATCACAAGGGTTACAATCTAGCACATGATGTAGCACTTTTGAGCCCTTGCTTAAAGGATAAAATACATGCGGCACACCTGGTCCGTATATAGCTATTACTGGTATTCCAGCATTTGAGGCAATTTGCATCGGACCGCTTTCATTGCCTATATAAATTCTTGCCTTTGAACACAAATTGGCAAATTGAGAAAGACTAAATCCAGAAGTGAAATTAAACGTTTGAAATCCTAAATCACTTTTAATGATGTCAATATCTGCCTCATCCTCTCTAGAACCAGCAAATACGATGCTCAATTGGTACTTCTTATGGAGATATTCTATCGCCAAAGCAAATCTCTCTTTTGGCCACTGACGAAGTTTTTTTCTCGCTCCAGCATGAATGATGGCAAAGTTTTCAATACCATTTGCTTTCAGAAAGTCATTCACACAGGTCTCATCAGTAGGGCTAAAAGAAATGCCTGGCTGTACATGTTCTATAGATGGATTCAACAACTGAATAACGGCTGTGTTGGTAAGCGTTTCATGGAGTTGCTGACCTTTGTTTTTAAATCTTATTTCAGCTCTAGAAACGCGGTATCGAATTCTATATTTAAACGCTTTTAATAGAGTTTGCCAAGTACCTCTCAATTCAACCACCGCATCGTAACGTCGATTAAATGCGTTAATGTCTGTCAGTATTTCATCAACAAAACCATTACTTTCTATCAATGATTTTACAAAAGGCTTGCATACCACTGTAATTTTGGCATTGGGATATTGATGTTTAACAGCTTCAAAAACATGCATTGCAGCAGCCATGTCTCCAATCTCATCCCATTTTACAAATAAGATGGACTTAAGTTCAGTGGCATTATTCTTAAACCACAAACGATCAGCTAGCACATTGGCTAGAAACAACAACTGCTCGTTTGATGGCCATTTTAAACGCATGGATAAAGTACAATTCTAGAAGGCACCGCATCGGTTTCTATGCCCGGAGTTTGCATGGCTAAGGCATATATACCATCTTGAATTTGATCGGGTATATAAATCAATTCGGTAATGGTTCTATCGTTTGGAACATCATCGCCAACTGTAAACCAATTTTTGTGTGCAGCCAATCTACCTTCATCACTTTCCCTGTCTATACTTGGCAAATCGGTGATGATGTGTTTGAAACCAAGATTTTGTAAGTGTTTCATAACCGATGGTTCGAAATATGGAGGATTGGAGTCAGAATAATTTTTAGTCAACTTATCTGACGCATTTGGTAAAGTTCTTACAATAAGAGCTTCAAATTGCTCATGGTTGTTGAGCTGCGACAATACCGATTCGTTGATAATGCTATCGCCATTGATTTGTTGAGGTTGAACCGTCATCAATTTGCACAATTGCAACACCGGAATTTTCACAGAACGCATGTCAAAATTAACTGGCAAAACATGCAAAGCACATTCGGTATGGGTACCGCTAGCATGAGGATAGAAACTGATTTTTTCGCAATTGACACTGCCTCCTTTTGCTAAACTGCCAACAAATTGTGGACTTTCGAAATATGTAAAATTTGGGTCATCTAGATAATAACAGTTGACATTTCTCGATTTATTGATGTGCAAACTGATATCAAGGCCTTCGGCTAAATTGATTTTAGCAGAAACATTACCATTGTCTAATGTGATGTGCATTATGATGGCGAAGGTAATAAAATTCAGTTAAAAAGTTTATTTTTGAATGCTTTTAGCGTTTTCTAATGGATGATTCATCTATGGCAAATGACTAAAAACCCACAACAACAAAAAGGATTGAACGATTACAGCACCAAACAATACCTCAAAGTAATTCTGTTGCTTTTAGCAATGGCCATAGGTTTATTTTCACTTTACTATTCTAACAAAATGGTTCAAAAGCTCTCTATGGAAGAGCGCAAAAAAATCTCACAATGGGCAGAAGCTCAAGAATTAATTGCCAAATCAGAGCCAGAACAAGACATATCATTCTATGCTAAAATTGTTGAATCTAACACCACCATTCCGGTATTTTTAGCAGATGAATCAGGATATCTAACCTATAGAAATATTGACTCAACTTGGAAACGCTCTAAAAATAAAATTGATGCCTATTTTCAGGAATTAAAATTAGAAACACAGCCAATAGAAATTAAAATCACTGAGGATTATTCTCAATATGTATATTACGATGAGTCATCCACACTCAAACAATTGAAAATATACCCATTCATTCAACTGGGCATAGTGAGTTTGTTTGTGCTTGTCAGCTATTTTGCCTTTAGTTACAGTAGGCGTTCTGAACAAAACCAAGTTTGGGTAGGATTGGCCAAAGAAACTGCGCATCAACTCGGAACACCAATGAGTTCTTTGATGGCTTGGGTTGATTTGATTGACTCAGACAGAAGTTTTGCAAATGAAGAATCTTTAAGTGAAATGCGGAAAGATTTGGATAGATTAAAGGTCATAACAGAGCGTTTTTCGAAAATTGGTTCAACGCCAGTGCTATCATCTGTTGACATTTCTGTGCAACTGCGTCATGCCATCAATTATATTAGAACAAGAAGTGCTGAAGAAGTGATCTATGTGATAGAAGAAATGCCCAACCATTTAATGGCCAACATCAATGTACCTTTGTTTGAATGGGTAATTGAAAACATTTGTAAAAATGCCATAGACGCTATGGATGGCAGAGGCACCATAACGATTAACTGCAGATTGAAAGGGCATTTGATTGTCATTGATATCAGCGATACAGGAAAAGGCATGCCAAAGGCGCTGTTTAAACGCGTGTTTAAGCCAGGTTTCACGACCAAAAAGAGGGGCTGGGGACTAGGATTATCGCTTGTAAAAAGAATTATTGAAAATTACCATAAGGGTCATATTTTTGTGAGAGAAAGTATCCCTAATAAAAAGACCACATTTAGAATCTTATTAAAACAATCATGAAACAACTAAAATACATAGCACTTCTACCTTTTCTATTTGCATTACAAGCAAATGCACAAGTTACTGACTCAGCTGTCGCACCAATTGAAATGGATGTAGAAGGTCCTTATGAAACTTACGACATGCCCCCTCCTCCCATTGCTGATGAAATGGTAGCAACAGAAGCTCCAGATGACTACTACTATAGTGTCAACATCACCAATAAAAACAATGAGTTCAAAACAAAGACCATTGCAAAATTAGAAGCCAACCCTGACAAACCAGCATCTTATACTGGTGGCATAGGTGCTTTAATGACAGAAATACAAGGAAACTTAGTAGTACCATATTCGTATTCTTCAAATCCACAATTTGTTATATTACAGGTAACAGTTGGGAAAGATTCAATGTTGTACAATCCAAAAATACTACAAACAGAAGGCACCAATTATACTAAAAATGCGAAAGATGCCATTCAACAATTGAGCTTGAGTTTTTCTCCAGCGATGAAGAATGGCAAACCTGTAGACAGCATACTGCTTATTCCAATAAGATTCGAAGCTGCTACAAAAGAATACGACTCACTACATTAAACATAAAAATGCCCGAATTTATACTCATCAATCCCCAAGTAGCGCCTTACGTTGCGCATGTTCAACTCAACCGACCAAAAGAATTAAATGCTTTAAATCTCGAATTAATGCTTGAAATCAAACAAGCTTTAATTGATTTAGACAACGACCCAAATGTAAGAGCTATTGTTATTAGCGGCAATGAGAGAGCATTTGCAGCTGGAGCAGATATCAAACAAATGGCTGGAAGAACGGCTATGGACATGTTAAAAATTGATCAGTTTTCTACTTGGGATAGCATTAGAAAAACCAAGAAACCTATGATTGCTGCGGTGAGCGGTTTTGCATTAGGTGGTGGTTGCGAATTGGCCATGATTTGTGATATCATTATAGCAAGTGAAACCGCTCAATTCGGTCAACCTGAAATCAATATTGGCGTAATGCCAGGCGCTGGAGGCACTCAACGTTTAACCAGAATAGTAGGTAAAAACAAAGCCATGGAATTGGTGTTAACAGGCACTTTTATTTCTGCAGAGCAAGCGCATTATTATGGATTGGCGAACAAGGTTGTTCCAGTAGAATTTTATTTAAGTGAGGCCATAAAAATGGCGACATTGATAGCTGAGAAATCACCTATTGCAGTTCAATTGGCTAAGGAAAGCGTGTTAAGAGCATACGAAATGCCATTACAAGAGGCTTTGTACTTTGAGCGCAAAAACTTCTACATGCTGTTTGCTTCAGAAGACCAAAAAGAAGGTATGGCGGCGTTTGTAGAAAAACGCAAACCCGATTTTAAAGGGAAGTAAGTTTATTTTAAATGAACGTTGATCAATACGAAGCTTGTAAAAGCTATTGATTCAACAATGCTCCCATCTTCTTTGCAATGTAATTCTTTGCAAAGACAGGTGCTATTCTGTATAGTTTATCCATAAAACTGGCATCAGAACCTACCATTACTCTAAAGATATTCTTCTCCATGGCTTCTACAATTTTCTCTGCTGCTTTAGCAGACGACATCACTTTGTATTCTGAAGTAGAATTACCTTCTGACATGCCTGGCACTTTAACACCCGAGTTCTGAGTAATATTGGTTCCGATAGCACCTGGAAAAATGATGCTCACACCCACATTGGTGCCTGCCATCTCTGAGCTCAAACCTTCAGTAAACAATTTAACAGCCGCTTTAGAAGCGCCGTATATACTCTGACCAGGCACTGGTAAAAATCCACCCATACTAGAGACATTGAGCACGTGGGCTTCTGGTCGTTTTAACAGATGTGGTAGAAATGCCTTCACCATATAAAGAGTTCCGTAAAAATTCACATTCATCACTTTGTTCACTACAGACAAGTCAAGTTCGTTGACTTTTACAAAAGGTTGAATAATGCCTGCAATGTTCATAATTCCATCAACCGAACCGTGAATTTTAATGACTTGTTCAGGCAAAGCATCAATGGCATTTTGATTTGAAATATCCAAAGCATGTAGACTTAACTTATCGCCTTGATTCCCAGCTAAAGATTTCGTTTCATTGAGGAATTCTTCTCTCAAATCGACAGCGGCAACACGGGCACCTTTCTTAAGCAGCAACAATGCCACTTCTCTACCCATGCCATTCCCTGCACCTGTTACGACAATTGTTTTTCCGTTAATGTTCATTTTGACTGATATTTACACTAACGAATATACGTCAATATAAAATGAATAAATATGATGCATGTCATATCGATATTAGATGTTATTGGTTATTGGTTATTGGTTATTGGGAAAAGAATGCGACAGAGTCGCACTAACATATATTATCTGTTGGTAAGACGGAATCATTATTTATCCTATTCGGTAGCCCTGCGCCTGAGGCGGACTGCGGGGTAAATGGTAGTCAGAATCAGCAGCCGCGCTGCCATAATCCAATATGCTAAATTATATAATTATCGCTTGACCGAATTGTGAGGTTGGTTTGATTAATCAATTTTTTTTGTCAATCCCTCGGTATCTGACCCTCGGGCTGTTTTATCGAATTTCAAAATGTTACGTATGATACTGCGCTGCAGAAAACCCAGGCCTCATATTTTTTTCAAAAATATTCAACCTGGGCTAATATCTTGTCGATAACAAGACGCTACTCTGTAGCTCGATGTGATGGTGTTTATAAATTATTATTTTGTCAAGGGTATGCCCTGCAAACTACAAGAAAAATTACAAATTGTGGCACGCGCCAGCCCACTAAATCCTAAATCCTATCGCCTATTTCCTAAACCCTAGCGCCTAAATCCTTCCCAAAAAACTTCTTCACCAATTTCCATTTTCGTGGAATTGATATAACTTTTTAATACTGATTAGAATAATTGGTGATTTTAGGATTTTCAAAAGGATATGCACCTATTGAGATGGTCTTTGTCTTACATGCCAAAGTTGGATACACATAAATACGCCTTTTATTTGTGCAAATATTTCAGCAATATGAAACACTCAATTTTAATTCTATTCGTTTTAGCAGCATTTGCAGTAAATGCCCAAACAAACAAAGGTGATTTATTGGTTGGCGTAGGTTTTGGAAGTTTAAGTTCAACCAGCAGCGACAGCAAAACTACATACTCTAACACTCCTACAGAGTACAAAAGTGAAGGTAGTTCTTTTTCAGTAAGTATCAACCCTAATATTGCATACTTTATTAGCGATAATTTTGCTATTGGTGGAGGATTGAGCTTAAGTTATTACAGTAGCAAAAGTAAGAGTAGCAACACATCATCAACTACTACATCTGAAAGCAAATCAACTCAACCATCCTTCTACATTGGTCCGTTAGCTAGATACTATTTTGGTGCTAATGAAAAAGGAAAACCATTTGTTCAGTTAAACTATCAATATGGCATAAGTGGTGGTATGAGTAAAAGTGAAACCAGTACAGGTTCATCTAGTGAAACTACAACCAAACCAAAAGGTGACTGGAATGCTGGATTCTCTTTTGGTTACGAACATTTCATAACGCCAAGTGTTGGGTTTTATGGTTCAATCGGATTTAATTATGGTTCCTCTAAAACATCTTATGAATACCGTCCATCATCAGGCTCAGGAT
>CAYTMQ010000006.1:0-209240 GCA_964438995.1 uncultured Chitinophaga sp. | reverse complement strand
TTTTGACTTTTGACTTTTGACTTTTGACTTTTGACTTTTGACTTTTGACTTTTGATCTTGCGTCAGCCCACTATTTCCTAAATCCTATTTCCTTTTTTGACTTTTTCCTTTTGACTTTTTCCCCTATATTTGTAATAGATTTGAGACTAAAAGCCATCATATTAGCATTGTTATTCATATTCGGCGGAAGCGGAATAAGTGTTGATATTGCGACTTGTTGCGATAGCATTGCAGGTATTTCTCTTGGCTTTAGTAAGTCACACGAACAACATTCTGACAACAAATCTTGTTGCCCTTCGTTTAAAATGAAGAAGCAAGAAAGACAATGTTGTGATGAAATCAATTTTCAAACACAAATCAATTCTACTCCTGCGGTTAAAACTGCAGGCACTTTCTTAGCAAAACTTATCAAAGTAAAAGCTGCTACTTTGCATGCTTTAGTGGTACTATTACCAAGTGTTACTACCGATCGACAGCTTGTTCTTAACAATATTGCTGACCACAACTACCCGGTCCCGATTCTAATCAAAAAACGCGTCCTACAAATTTGAGATGAAGACCTTAATTGGTCGATGAGCTGATATGTTTGGCTCCCAGTGCAGGTATATCCTATCTGTCATGGAAATTGCAGGATGTCGCTTTAAGATGTGGCGATTCTCACATCTAATTTAATTAGAATTAATTTTTAACAATCATGAAAAAGAAAATCGTTTTATTAACAACCTTCTTTGTATTAGCTGGTAGTGGCGTTTTATATGCAATAAATAACAACAACAAATCAAACTGCAATGGTTCTTGCTGCACAAAATCTGAGTGTTGCACAGACAAATCTTGCAGTGATTGTTATTGCGGCGACGAATGTTCTGGCACCAACTGCGAATGCGGTTGTGAATGCTGCAAATAATTCAAATAAAAGAGGGAGTTTTTTACTCCCTCTTTTAAATTTTAACATAGTGTTCAATAACTTTTAAACTTTAAATTCAAAAAATGGCTTCAAAATATATACTGACTATCATACTTGGCTCGAGCATACTTTTCAATGCTTGCAAAAAAGAAGAAACCCCAACCACCAATAGCAATACACCAACCGATGGACAATTGACCATCACATTCGACAATATGGTAGACAACAGTCCGCTTGAAATGTCTGTAATGAAATACACCAATGCTGCAGCAAACAATTACAGTGTCTCTCTTTTAAAATATTATGTGAGTAATATTGAAATAAAGAAAAAAGATGGCACGGTACATAAGCCAGGTGTTTACAAATTGATAGACGGTTCAAATTTAAGCACTTGTTCTTTTGATGCAGGAAAATTAACTGTAGGCGACTACGATTCGATGATTTTCTATATAGGTATCGACCAGTCCAAAAACCATACAGGTGCTCAGGATGGTGATTTAGATGTTTCTAAAGGCATGTTCTGGACCTGGAATACAGGTTACATCTTTTTCAAACACGAAGGTCAATACATAAACAGCAGCAATCAAACCAGAGCATTGATTTTGCATTATGGTACCGATGATGCCTATACTAAAATAAAAATTCCAATTAATTTGAGCATCAATGGCAACAAAAACATGCACATCAAGTTTGATTTGAATAGCTTGTATACCTCACCAACAAATATTGATTTCAACATCGATAACAATCGTCAATCCTCATCTTCTGCTGATGCAGGCTGGATGTTTATTATGAACAACAATTTCCAAGATGCCTTTACTTTTTCAAAAGTTGAATAACATGAAGACCAGACTGTTTATTTCTTATAGTTTTGTTTTAAGTACATTGGTGTTTATTGCCTGTAAGAAGCAAGAAACGCCCACAACAGAGTCATTAACGCCATACACACTTCAAATTCCTGCTGGTTTTCCTCCTATGATGATACCTAGCAATAACCCAATGACGGTTGAAGGAGTTGCTTTAGGTAAAATGTTGTTTTTCGATCCAATTTTATCGGGAGACAATACCATGTCATGTGCCACATGTCATATACAAAAGTTTGGCTTTACTGATAGCACCAATCAATTGAGTACTGGAATCGACAAAGTACAAGGTACAAGAAACTCTATGCCATTAATCAATTTAGGATGGGCTCACAATTTCTTTTGGGATGGTGGAGCAGCAGATATGGAATCTCAAGTTGTAGGACCAATACAAAACCCTGTCGAAATGCATCAGGATTTAGCGGCATGTATCGATGAGTTGAATGCTTCGTCGAAATACTCAGCTCTATTCAAAAAAGTATTTGGAGGCGATAGAATTACCACTTCAATGTTGATGCGTTCTGTGGCTCAATTCGAAAGAACATTGATTTCTGGCGACTCAAAATACGACAGATATTTAAAAGGCACAGCCACATTAACGCCAAGCGAAACAAGAGGTATGAACCTTTATGTTGATCAGAAAAAAGGCGATTGCGGTCATTGCCATGTAATGGGTAGCACCTTCACCGATTTTGAATTTAGAAATACTGGTCTTGACAGTATAGCAGTTGATTTAGGTCGTGAGTTAATTACAAAAAAAGTAGGTGATAGAGGCAAATTCAAAACACCAAGTTTGAGAAACATTGCTGTAACATCTCCATACATGCACGATGGTAGGTTTAAAACATTAGAAGAATGTGTACAGCATTACAACATTGGTTTTAAATACACTGCCAACCTCGACCCAAATTTAGAAAACAGTCCGAAAGGTCGTTTAACACCACAAGACGTTGCGGATATTGTGGCATTTTTACATACTTTAACAGACGACACATTTCTCAACAATCCTGAGTTTAAACAATAAACGTATTTCCCATACAAATCTTAAAGCACGCTGACTTTAAGAGATCTCTGAAGTCGTGATTTATGCGACTTCAGGGAGTATGGGATTTTTTAGAATGGTACTTATCAATTATTGTTGCATCGCGTATGACCAGTTACATTACATGGCAGTTACGAAGCTTAGATAGAATCGGTTATTGAGGGCTTTGTCGAAGGAGTATTCTAGGCGCATGCAGTAATCGTAGTAAACTACCAGATTGTAGCCAGCTCCGAAACCGTATAATAGAGAATTGGGTAAAGCGTTAGAAGGATATTTTCCAATTTTGTTCCAATTGTTATTGACCGAACCTCCGTCGGCAAACATGGTCAAATACATCACTACTGGCATCTTTTCGTAATTCCTTACAGAATTCATAAATCGGTAGGTTCTGTTCATGAACTGGTATTTAAACTCAACCTTACCTAAAGCGAAATGGTTACCATCTATCACTTTTAATTCGTAACCTCTGATGTAATCCTTTAAATAACCTAAAGCTTGTGTATTGGCATACTGAGGATATTTGTTGTTGTAAAATCTTGCACCTATGTGGTATGAACCAAAGATTGATTTAGAAATTTTGTAGTATCTTGAATATGCAAGTTTGAATGACAAAGTTGTAAAATCGCCTCCATTGACTTTGAAAAAATTACTGGTTTCAGTATTGAATTTCAATAGATGACCATTCAATGGAAAGCCTTTAAAATCGCGCTTATCATAGACCAATTGATAACCCAAATAGGCTTCACTTTGACGAGTAGTGCCATCTAACAAATACTGCTCATTGACCGTAGGTTTTAAAATGGTATCGGCTACAGAAATTTTCCTAAAACCAGAGTAAAGATTGTGATAGGTTAAGAATTTTTTTCTATTGGTAAACATCACTTCAAACATTTGTCGTTTGATTAAAGTTTTGTCGTTATCATTGAAGAAGACCACTTTGTCGTTTATTGTAGAGTACCAAACTTCTCTGTTAGAATTGGCTTTAGCCATTACCTGCATGCCCCAACTCATTTTCTTGTTGATGTATGGAACTCTGTAAGATATACCCAAGGATTTGGTGTACCCGAGCACAACATCCAAAATCATAGTTTCGTTGCGACCTCTAATATTGTACCAAGCTAAATTAACCCCATAAATCAAGCGTTTTGGGTCTTTAGTCAACAACCACTGATTGAGATTTCTATCGGCATAATCCAAAACAGGAATGGGCCACAAATACCATCTTTCAACCAAATGCACATAAACAGTATCTGAATTGCGAAACAATTTAACCTCGTTGAACAAAAACAAATTAAGCAATTGCTTGCGACTGAGGTCGTGGTGGTAGTTCCAATCTTTGATGGTATCACCAATTTTAAAGGTTAATTCTCTTAGAACAATTTCAGATTTTGTCTTTCTAAGATTGAGCAATCTGATGTCTTTAACAACAAAAGAAGAGTCGCCTGCCTTAACCGAAAAATTCAGAATACAAATAAATACGCTTAAAAGACAGGTTTGTCTTAGATTCATTACGATCAGATGTCGATGTAATTCATTAAATTTTCGTAGCGCTGGTCGATATCATCTGACAAATCTTCTCTATTGAAATATTGCACTACTTTGTAATCAAATCGCTCTAGCGTTGAGAGCACATGTTTAAGGACACCGGTATTGAGTTTGATGTGTATCTCAAGATCGTCGCTTCCTTCAACTTCGAAAATAAAGAAGCCCATAATTTTGGCATCGCTGTATTCAATAACCCTCGACAAATCACTAAGCGAATAGTCAATCGGTTTTACTTTTAAAACAATGATACTGCCACTAGAGCGGATACTTAAACTATTGCTCAAGGCTTTAACAACATCTTTTGTTTTAAGTATTCCTTGATACTCACCTTCTTCGTCTAGCACAGCCATTAAAGACACATTGATAGATTTCAAATGGGTAAGAGCTAGCAGTAAATGTTGGGTAGTATGAACGAAAGGCAAAACAGAAGAATACATCTCTAAATCAGAGAGAGTTGCATTAGGCTGCATCGTTTCCAGCACATTGATATCTGCATAATTAACCAGATGGTTGTTATGGATAACAGGCAGAAGATCCATATGAAGACCATTCAATTTCCTAATGGCATCTTCAACAGTAACATTAGGGCTAAAAGGCTCTATATCATTACTTAAATACTGTTCTGTAATCATGTATTGTTTAACAAAGATAACTCAAAAAAGTCAAAATTCATAATGTAACCGAACATTCGCAATGTCGGCGACCATAAGTCGATGTCTGCGATCCTATATCGATGTAACCCCGCCTGAATGGATTCATTCGGTCAGATGAACATTTGTGAGGTAGTCGACCATTAAAAGTTGCAGAAATATGATAAATATATTTTATATTTGTATTTCATATTTATAAAATGGCAACATTTACCAGCACTTTACCCGATAGTTTACTCAAACTTCTTGATGAAAAAGCATTAGAGCTCTCAATGCCTAAAAACAAGTTGATAGAAAAAGCTTTGTCTATATACCTAGATCAACTAAACAAAGCAGAATATCTAAGGTCGTACAAGAAAATGTCAAAAGACGCTGACATCTTAAGCATAGCAGAAGAAGGATTGGAAGATTACTTTAAACAATTGGAAAAACAATGAAACAAGGTGAAATTTGGTTTGCAAATCTAAATCCCTCTAAAGGTAGCGAACAAGCTGGACATAGACCAGTTGTCATAGTTAGTGGCAATTTAGCCAACGACAACCTGAACACTTTGATTTGTTGCCCTCTAACAACAAAAGTGAAATACTACAAAGGCAATGTCGTAATTCAACCTAATAACATTAACAAACTTAAGAAAACTTCAGAAATTCTTACCTTTCACATTCGATCTATATCTAAAGACAGATTGACTAAGAGAATTGGAAAAATTTCTGAAGCTGAAATATCTGACATTAAAAAGTGTTTCGACGAAATTTGGCGTTATTAATACAACACATAATTCAACCCAGCCGAAAAGGAAGTTGAAAAATTAAAATCTTTGTTAAAACTACTGTATGAATTTGGAATCAACTCGGTATTCTTTGTTGTATTATTCCCTTGAATTGTATTGATAGAAACACCGAAAGAATAGTTTAAACGCTGACTAATAAACTTGAAATAGTTAAGCGAAACACCTGCATCAAACCTGTAATTATTGTTGTTTGAAGTTTTCACATTGTTTTTATCGTATCTATTTGTATGCAATTGTCTGTACGCAGTGTTAAAATCAACAAACACATAATTACGACTGTTAGGTTGATACAAGTACCCTACTTTGGCATTGAATCTTGAAGAGAATCCATTAGAATTAAACAAATCGTTGCCACTTTGATTGGCATTCATGTATTCAAAATTTCTATTATACAAACCTATTGCATTGACGCCATAATACACTTGCTTCTTAGTGCTTAATTGTTTGTAAAACGTATAATCCAACTCTAATCCAAGTCCATTATTAAAGAAATTATTTTTTGAAGAACTTTCAAAGTTGTTTACTCTATTAGTAGTACTGTTATTTGAATTGTAAATCATTGATTCGGCCAAAAGGTTATAAGTAAAACGAGCGCCAGTGTACCTTTGATATCTATTTGCATACAACCAGTTGTCGTAAATGGTTGTAACATATTGTATCGAGTTCTCACTATTGATACCATTTGCTTTTAAAACACTATCCAACATGGTAATTTGGTCGATTAAACGGAAACGAAAATCAATAAAACGAGTGTTTAATATTTTGGTAATACCCTGAGCAATGGATAGCATTTGAGCATCACTAATATTTTTCACATTAGCTTTACGCACCAAATCTTCAACTAAGAACATAGCAGATACAGCATCGGTCACCAAATCCAATCGCCCTACCCCCTTACCCATTCTAAAAGTAACAGTAGATGAATTATTCAACTGCTTATTTAACATAGATTGAAAAGTCACTTGATTGGTATCTACTCTGCCATCAAAGTTATTAATGCTCATATTTCCAATCACGTTGGCTTCAAAAAGATTAAAATGGTTATTAGGCTTGTACCATCTATTCAAACCATTAAAATTGTAATTAAACTGAGCCCTTGTGCTTGTATTCTTAGAATAATAATCATTTTGATAATAGCTTTCACCACCTTCATTATTATCAACTTTAGAGCCTGAAAAGTAAGCCTGACCATCAATGTTGGCACTTATATTTCTTTGACGCGAATCGGTATTAATATTAGAAAAATATCCAAATCTTATATTTCCAGAAAAATTGTAGCCAGGCATGTCACTTGTTCTATCATAAACGGTTGTATCAGCAGTAGAATTGAATTGATTATTCAAAACTGAGTTACCTCCACCAATAGAATAGTTTGTAAAGAAGCCTCTGTATTTTTGAAATCTGTATTTATAAGAATTCAAATCAATGGTTTGAGAGAATACTGATGTTGCTGCAATAGCAAACGCGAATAGTGTAATTACTTTTTTCATATTTTTTAATTTTGAATGTGCTAAGATAGAATTTAGAAACAAATTAAAATGCTCTAAATATCTATTCTCAATTTTGAAAGAACGAAAATCGAGCCAGAAAATTAGACTTTTACGAAAAACATGACTTTCGGTTTATGTAAGTCGGTTTCCAATTTACGAGAATAAATCACTCATAAAATCCAAACACAATACAAAAACAGTATTTTTGTTAATATATGAGCATGCGTCTAAAACTATTACTAGCTTATGCTTTCATTTTCTCAAGTATTTACTTAAATGCCCAAGTAATAGAAAAACACTTTGGACAAATTCTGCATCGATACACCCTTCTAAAAGAATACAAGGATACTACATATCTTTTTGAATACTTTTATGACTCTTCTCTTATTTTCAAAGGCAAAACCAAATCCACGACAATGAATTTGAATGATTTTGACAATTATGAAAATTATTGCATTGACACATCCATTTATTTTGATTGGAATGGGAATGGTGACACAATTAAACTACATGTTAGTCATTCTAACTACAATTTATTTTTTCAAGAAAACTACAGAACACATTATGAAATAGGCAATAATAATGTGATATACTATAAAGGCAATTACACCTATTTCTTAGAAAAAAACAGACTCAAAATAGCAAATGATTCAAGCATCAAAACGTATCGTCTGCGGCACAGAAATTTCAATTACTTCATTCTTAAATCCTATCTATATGACAGAAAAAGCAAAACGTATTATAAACTTAATTTTGATGACATAAATTCTCCTTCATACAAAAAAGTTGGATATAGAACTTATATCGAAACCATAAAAAAATACAACCTTTACAGCACAAATCTATTGCGTTTTCACTATTCCACAAGATTTAACACAAAAGACAAGTATTGGTTTTCTAACAAGAAAAGACTTACTACTAAAACCCTCAGTGTATATCAATATGGATTAAAAACTGATAGCTTAGATGTAAAAAACAATTACAAATTAAAAACTAGAACCGATGGGTATGGAAACTTGTATTCTTACATGAGATTTTATGATAAAAATCAATACTTCTATCAATCTAAAAACTACACCAAACATCTATTTAGAATAATGGATTCGGTATTTTACAGAGATACTTTTATCGAATCTGAAGATACTTTCTTATACAACGCTAGACTATTTGGAACAAAGCTTCAATACACCATGTATAAAAACGGTGTTCATGTAATAAAAGGTGAAAAGGAGTTTAAACAAACAATGTTCAAAACCAAAACAATAGCTGACTATTGGAAGGCAAGAATAAGAGCCAGCTACAATGTTAAAAGGGGCAAAACAGAAAAATTGACTTTTGGAGGACGAAGTTCGCAATTCAATCCCTACGAATTAAACTACGTTGAAACTGATAGAATTCTAGACATCAGTCATTGGAGCAACAACACCAATTTAGAAAATGGTTGCATTGGCGAAATCGACCAAATGACAAAGTACTATATCATTCATTTTAACGACATACGTATTTCAATAGAAGGACATTTTGAAACCATCATCAACCAAAAGGCAATCATCTATGAAAACAACTCCAAATATGGTATCATCGACCATAAAGGCACCATTTATCCAGCCATATACGATTCAGTAATTCTAAGCGGAGACAACATCTTAGCAAAAAGAGAGAATGATAATTTTGAGCTCATTTTTTTAAACACCAAACAATCCAAAAAAATACTATTTAATAGTATTCATAAAGATTTGAATCATATTATCCTTAACAATGACAGTTGTGCTTATATCATCCACAAGTTTTATGACCCATTTATTATCCCTATTCAACATAACACTGATAAAACTAGGATATTATGGATGTTTAAAAGTTATAAATTATGCAATCCTTTTCTTAGAAGTACTGTGTTTTTAAAATCAGGCAATCTATTCTTTATCCGCTCAGTTGACAAATGCGATTGGAACAACTATACATTCAGCAATTTAATATTAAATAATAATTACATCATCGCGCAACACAAAGACACCATCTTTAGATTTGGGTTTGATGGCATGATTTTGAACTATACAGTAGGCTATTACATACAACCTTCACTAATGGAACATCCATACAATTTAGAAAATAGGCACAGTTCAAAAATTATGGGATTTGTAGTCGAAAAGAACAGAAAATACGGCATGATGGATGAACATTTTAAGTGGTTGCTTAAAGACAGTTTCAACCTTATAAATCTAAAGGAAACTTTCATCGTAACACTTAAAGACTCAAATTTCCAATTGTTTTCGTGGGTGTATGCACCTAAAATTGTTCCTTATAAAAACAAGCTTTTTGAAACGATATATAATGAAGATTCCTCAAAATATTGGACAGGCATCAATGGAACTAAAACCTTAATTTGCAAACAAACCAAAATCAATGATCTCACTTTATTGGATACAAACAAAAACAAATATCATTATAGTTCTAAATTTAGACAATTAAAAAACTACTATAAAGATTCATTTGATTTGAACAATGGCTCTAAGTATTACATTTTCAATTCTGCCAATCAACACAACTATATTTTAAACGACCGTAAGGACACCATTCTAAAAGGCAATTATTCTGATATCAGAATCATCAATACACATTGGGCTTATGTCAAACAAACAAATCAATTCCATTACAAACTTATCGATTATATCCATCAAAAAACGCTTATTGACTCATTAGACATCAACCAAACATATAAAGGTGTACATAGAAATTATTACACAAATCTTCTAGGTTATGTCAACATTAGTCAAACGACATATATAACCCCATTCAAATATCAAAATTATTATACTTTAAATTTAGAATCGGGCCATGAATGGAGAGAGATATTGGTTCTAAGCAATAAAAATGAAAGTGTGGGATTATACCAAAACACATTGATTCCATTAAACTTTGAACGACTGTATTATCAATTTTTTGACACCAAAGAAGGCAATGAAAAACTATCATTAATGGGATACAAAAACGGAAAATATTACATCATTAAAAACAATACGATAATAGACAGCAGCGAAGACATCTATTGGAACTTCAAACCTAGTAAAGCATATTTAGAATTTCTAAATTGGAGAGAAGACACAACCAAAGCGTTAGATACCAAATACTATGAAAGATGGGTTAAAGACATGACAAGTAAATATATCCATTTACATCATTATAATCAGCAAACAAACAATCCCAACTTCATACTTTTTGAATCCGAACCAATATTTGATAAGAATAAACTAAAACATGGATTTCTTTTGGATAAACTGAGAGAGTGGTGATTAAAACTCGAAACACTTCACTCCTCCCTTGCCTTTGTTATTGCCTGTTTTGCCTTTGAATTTAAACAAACTGAAATCGCTTAAATCGCTAATGACAATCCCTGCAAAAATATCGGCATCGTTGACATGTCTAGTATATAAAAATGAAGCGAGACTGTTGGTTCCAATATATAATGGACCAAATCTAAAACTAGCGCCAACTCTCAACGACCTGTAGTCGTACTCTAGAACCGCTGGCATAGAAAATTCAAAAAACTTGTACTCTATTCTTGGAGAAACCATCACATAACTTTGATATCTGTTGTGAATGCTATTTCTAGCTCTTAAACTTTGATTGATGACACCTGCAACAAAAACATGTTTTCTCAATTGCATATCACCACTAAACACAACTCTAGTTGGCAATCCAACTCTTGCAGTTCCAGAAGTGTTGCTGAATGTGCCAAATTGGTTCATAAAAGAATCCAATGCTTGGGTATAATCTGTAGAACCACTGTAATTACCTCTCACACTAATGCCTGTTGATTGAGCAACATCAACTGTTCTAAACTCTGCGTCTGAATACTTAATTGATCCAATATCCATGATTGAAGCTCCTAACTTGGCATAATAGTCGGTGTGGTATTTCTTGTAATCTTTTTGACGTTTAGTTTCTTTTTTATGAAACACATAAGTTACGCCAATATCCGTACCCCAACCCTTTCCCAACTTTTCACCATAAGTAATCATTGTGATATTGGTTGGAGAAATTAGTAAACTATCTTGACCGATTTGCTGTGAACTCAATCCGCTTGTATGCATATAATAACCAGGACCACCCCATACTTTTTTGATGGTTATACCTCCAGATATTTGTCGACTATGGTCCAATTTAAAACCTTTCGCAATATTAATTCCAACAGATGCGCGACTATTGCCAGTTGAAGAAAACGGACCAATAGTGTTATTCCCATTTTGATTGAATAAGCTGTATGCGCCTTGAGCAGAATCGAATTCATTGTATATTGCATGGGCCAAATTTTCTGGCAATTTGTGTACTCTTACAGAAGCAGAGGCATTCGTTATCAGTCCAACACTCCATTTGTTTTTTAATTTTACAAAAGCTGAAGGACCATAAACATCAGCGCTTATAGACGCAAACTTTGGTCGGCCATTGATGTTTTCTGACAGCCAAGACTTATTAAAACTAGGATTCCCACTAGCAGTTTGATAAGCCTCAGGCACTCTGTTTGGCATTCTATATACAGAATAAGGCAAACGCAATGTTAGAAAATTGTTGTTGGCATTTGCCCAAACCCCGGCGAGATTGATCTGCCAATTATATGGACTAAATGAATTGTTAGATGGATTGAGATAATAAGAGTGAACGGCTCCATAATTACCTAATCCCATTTGTGTGTGATACTGTGCTCTTAATCCACCCGCAAAACCTACACACAAGAAAGCGATTGTTATGTGTGATTTGTGTAAACGCATATACTTATTAAACGTCACCTTTTAACAAAAGTTGCTTCGTTTAAAAAATATTTTTTCTTATCCTTTCAAAGTCAATGATATACGTTTTCTGTCTTTGTCAATGTCTTTGACTTTCAAAGTCAGCTTTTGGTTCAATTTCACCACTTCATTTGGACTTTTGATAAAATGGTTGGCCATTTCAGAAATATGCAACATGCCATTCTCTTTGATGCCCAAATCTATAAAAGCTCCAAAATTTGTAATATTGGTTACGATACCTTTCACAGACATTCCAGGCTTAAGGTCATCCATGCTTCTAATGGCATCATCATAACTTTCTTCGCCAAGCATTTCACGTGGGTCAAGCCCTGGTTTCTCAAGTTCTTTGATGATATCGTTAAACGTATATTCTCCAATTTGCTCTTTGATGTTGGTCATGGCAGCTATTTTTGCAATGGCTACTTTGTTGCCAATAATCTCATCAATGTTCATCCCAGAGGCAGCTACCATTTGTTTCACTACTTTGTATTGCTCAGGATGCACTGCACTTCTATCTAATACTTGTGTGCCATTTGGAATTCTTAAGAAACCAGCACATTGTTCGAAAGCTTTATCGCCCAATCTTGGAATCTTTTTGAGTTCTTCTCTTGATTTGAAATCACCATTTTTATCTCGAAATGCAATGATGTTTTTGGCCAATGTTGGTCCGAGGCCAGACACATAACTCAACAAAGCTTCACCGGCAGTATTCAAGTTAACCCCTACTCTATTTACACATACTTCAACTGTTTCTTCAAGGGCTTTTTTAAGCAACGTTTGATTCACGTCGTGTTGATATTGACCAACACCAATACTTTTGGCATCAATCTTAACCAACTCAGCCAATGGATCCATTAAACGTCTACCTATGCTTACTGCCCCTCTAACTGTAACATCATGGTCTGGAAATTCTTTTCTTCCCATTTCTGAAACCGAATAAACAGAAGCTCCATCTTCATTCACTAAAAACACTGGCACTTTTACACTGCGTTTTACAATGTCTGCAGTATCTCTACCAGCAGTACCGTTACCAACAGCTATGGCTTCTATTTTATATTCTGCTAGAAGTTTATTGATGTTTTGTACTGATGTTTCTTTTTCAGAACTTGAATTAAAGAACAAAACAGTATGGTACAACAATTTGCCATTTTCATTCAAGCATACCGTTTTACAACCTGTTCTAATACCTGGATCAATTGCCAGAATTCTTTTTGTTCCGAGAGGAGAAGACAACAACAACTGTTGCAAATTATCAGCAAAAATTTTGATGGCTTCCAATTCAGCTTTCTCAAAAAGTTTTTGTTTTAATTCATTTTCAAGCGAAGGTTGTAACAATCTTTTGTAGGCATCTTTGGTGATGTCCAACATAAATTCTTCAGAAGCACTATCGCGTTTGATCCATTTTCTATCCAAAGCTTCCAATGTTTTTTCCTCATCTGGTTCTATACTAATTTTCAAAATCCCCTCATCAACGGCGCGCATAACTGCCATTATTCGATGAGAAGGAATATGACTTGAGCGTTCAGAATAATTGAAATAATCTCGGTATTTTTCTCCTTCTTGTTCTTTATTTTTAACAAGTTTTGTTGTCAACACAGCATGTTGTTCGAATCTACCTCTTAACATATTTCGAGTATCAGCATCATCTGCTATCCATTGAACAACAATATCAGAGGCACCATCAATAGCTTCCTCTTCGTTAGCAACTTTATCATTGACAAATCTCTTTGCGGCATATTCAATATCCTTTTCTCTTTGAGCAAGAATAATTTTCGCAAGAGGCTCTAAGCCTTTTTCTCTAGCAACATCAGCGCGAGTTTTCTTTCTTTGCTTGTATGGCAAGTACAAATCTTCGAGTATGTCCTTATCATAACAAGTTTCAATTTTTTGCTTTAGCTCATCTGTTAACTTGCCTTGTGATTCGATGCTCTCAAGTACAAAAGATTTTCTTTTTTCTAAATCATCGTATTCAGAAGCATATTTCAACACATCGATGATACCCACTTCATCCATATTACCAGTGGCATCTTTTCTATATCGTGCAATGAAGGCAACTGTACCGCCTTCTTCACTAAGATTGATAACTGCTTGTATGTGTCGTTCGTTTAAATTGGTGTGCTGTCTTACGAAAGCGGTTTTAGATAGACTCATTTCTTCTTTTTCTTCTTCTTTTTTTCTACTACTATTCCTACAAATTTCAGTTCATCCATCAAAAACCATTTATCTTGCATTTTGATAAACAATCCAGAATAATGATAACGTCTTTTGTTGTTGTATTTGATGATCCAATGAATGTAGGCATATTCTGTTCCCCCTATTCCCGATGTATCAATGGAAAAGGAATCAAGCGTGGTTTTTGACCATTCTATTCCAGCTTTAGCTGATTTGTTCATCAGCTTAGCATATTGAATGCGCAAACTGTTATAAATGCTATTGTAGACTGTATACTGTGTGATATTACTTTGATCGCCAGCCACAGATGTATCAATGAATTTTCTATAAGTTTTAAAAGAAGGAAACAGCACTTTGAAATTTGAAAATCTATGTGTTTTCATTATTCTGTATGCACTGTCTTTTATCCAAATCAAATCTTTTAAATGTTCGCTATCTTTGGTACTAGAAGAATCTGCCTCCTCTTGGGCGCTTAAGCCAGAGAAAAACAATAAAGTAAAACATAAAATCAAGTACTTTTGCATAGCGTAATAATTCACAAATTTATTTTGGAAAAGCAAGAACACAAAACAAATCGTCTTATAAATTCTAGCAGTCCGTATTTAATACAGCATGCAAACAACCCTGTCGACTGGTATGAGTGGGGTGAAGAAGCTTTTGAAAAAGCTAAAAAAGAAAATAAATTATTGTTGGTTAGTATTGGTTACAGCGCTTGCCATTGGTGTCATGTGATGGCCCACGAAAGTTTTGAAGACGAAGAAACGGCTGGTTTGATGAACCAATTGTTTGTCAATATAAAAGTCGATAGAGAAGAACTGCCCGACGTCGACCAATTGTACATGGATGCTTGTCAGCTTATTTCGGGAAATGGTGGCTGGCCTCTCAATGCTTTCGCATTGCCTGATAAGCGACCAATACATGCTCTCACCTATTTACCCAAACCTCAATGGCAAAAACTTTTAAAAAGCATTGCTGAATTGTGGCAAAACAATCCTGATTCTGCCATAGAGTATGCCGAAAAACTTGGAAAAGGCATTTCAAATATGGGCTTACCTCCAACTGCCATTCAAAAAGAAGTTAAGCCGAATATCCATCAAACCATTTTGAATGTATTTGCCAATCAATTTGATGCTGTGTATGGCGGACCGAATAGAGCACCAAAGTTTCCTATGCCTAACAATCAATTGTATTTATTGCACCATGCTAATTTGTTTAAAGACAATGATGCGCTTAAAATGGTTGATTTGACATTGACTCAAATGCATCTTGGAGGTATATATGATGCAGTAGGTGGAGGATTTGCAAGGTATTCTGTAGATGCACATTGGTTTGCTCCTCATTTCGAAAAAATGCTGTACGACAATGCCCAATTGATTGGTGTATATGCCTATGCATTTGCATCAACAAAAAATGAAGAATACAAACGCATAGCTATTGAAAGCATTGAGTTCTGCAACGATGAATTAAAAAACGAAGTTGGTCTTTTCCAGTCGGCTTTAGATGCCGATAGCGAAGGCATTGAAGGATTGTATTACATTTATACTTACGAAGAATTACAATCTGTGCTTGGTAATGATGCGGTATTTTTTTCTCAATATTTTCAATGCAAGCAAGGAGGTAATTGGGAACACAATAGAAATATTCTTTACGCCATTAACCCTATTTCGAAGGCTGCTAAAGATTTTGAAATGGACGAGAACGTGTTTAGAAACACCATCCAATCTTGTTTAAAAAAGTTAAAGGAATATAGAAGTCAGCGCATCAAACCAGGTTTAGACTACAAATGTATTTGCTCTTGGAATGCCTTACACCTAAAAGGACTAGCACAGGCTGGTTTATATTTAAGACATCCTGATATCGTTAAAGAAGCCATTGCACTTGAAAAATCCATTTCTGACAACTTTTTTGACAATGGTCAATTGATGCGCATTTACAGCAAGGGCACATCCAAAATTCCAGCATTTTTAGAAGATTATGCTTGCCTTTGTGATGCATGGCTACATCTATATCAATGTACGTTTAATGAGTGCTATTTGTTAAAAGCCAAAGCGATGACAGAACAATGTTTAACTTCATTTTATCATGAAGACAATGGCTTTTTCAAATTCAGCAACAACCCTTTGGTTTCTGAAAAATACGATACCAGCGACGATGTCATCAATTCTGGCAACAGCATCATGGCGCATTGTATGTATAAATTATCTTGGTATTTTGACCTTCCAGAATGGAGAGATATTGTCAACAAAATGTTGCAGTCGCTCTCACCATTGATAGAACAGAGTGCTCCTTGGTACAGCAACTGGGCCGACTTACAAATCATTGTCCAAGAAGGCATGCAACAAATCATTGTCAGTGGCGAAGAAACCGACAGAATAAACTTTATTTCTGAAGCATACACTACTCAAGCCAATGCCATTTTGGGGTTTGCCGGTATCTCCAGTGAAATCCCCTTATTTCAGCACAAATACACTAAAAACGAACGTAAATTATATATTTGCAACAACCAGACATGTTATGCCACTGTTGCATATAAATAAACTATGAGTCAATTGCTAATTGCCAATATCGAACGATTCATCACGCTCACAGATGAAGAGAAATACATGATTCTATCCATCATGCAATCTAAGAAAATTAGAAAGCGCCAGTATCTGATACAAGAAGGAGATACAAGTAGGCATTCTGCCTTTGTTTTAAAAGGCTGTATGAGAAGTTATTTTGTTGATGCAAATGGATTTGAACACATTTTACAATTTGCCATTGAAGACTGGTGGATCACAGATTTAATGAGCACTATAACAGGTAAACCAGCAAGATTGAATGTGGATGCATTAGAAGATACAGAAGTATTGTTATTACCGCGTGAAGACCAATTGGAGTTGTTCGAAAAATGCCCCAAGTTCGAAAAATATTTCAGAATCATTACAGAAAATGGCATGATCAGCAGTCAACAAAGGTTATTAGACAATTTGAGTTTACCAGCCATAGACAGATACAACAATTTCGTACAGAAATACCCATTATTTGCGCAGAGAATCCCTCAGACACAAATAGCAGCATACCTTGGAATAACACCAGAATTTCTCAGTAAAATCAGAAATCAAAACAGAAAATCTTAATCTAGATTAAGACAATTTATTAATCTAGTTTAACGACCAAAAATCATCAGTGGTTGTAGTTTTGCTCCATAAAATTTTAATGACATGGCAAACTATAAATTAGACCAAATGCACTCAGATGTAACTTTTAAAGTTAAACATTTAATGATTTCTACTGTAACTGGAACTTTTTCAGGTTTTGATGCTTCTTTCGACGCATCTAATGAAGATTTTTCGGATGCAAAAATTTCTTTCGAAGCAGACATCAACACTATAAGCACTAACAACAGTCAGCGTGATGAGCACTTAAAGAGTGCCGATTTCTTTGATGCTGCTAGTCACCCAAAAATGACTTTCACCTCTAATGAATTGAAAAGAGTTTCTGACAACAATTATGAATTACATGGTGATTTAAGCATCAGAGGCACTTCTAAGCCAATCGTTTTAGGTGTTGAGTATTCAGGTAAAATGGTAGATTTCTACGGCAACGAAAAACATGGATTTGAAATCACAGGTAAAATCAATCGCAAAGAATATGGTTTAACTTGGGATGCGGTAACAGAAGCTGGTGGCGTAGTGGTATCAGACGAAGTTCGTTTAGCAGTAAACGCTCAATTCCAAAAATTGTAAGACTCATAGTAACTAGGATTTCAATATTAAATGAAAGACGGCTCCCCTCAGAAGGAGTCGTTTTTTTTACATTGGAGGTCGAATGTATAAGTCGTTAACCTTGTAAGGTTGATTTTCCTCACCAAACAACCTTGTAAGGTTGCCTGCTGTATTATTCTGACATTACGACAGAAAACCGAGTCAAATCAGTAGCTTTTGGCTTTGGTATGTTCTTTGGACTGATGCCAAGAAAATTATTTTAAATTCAATATCTTTGCATCTTTATGTTTAATAGTTTCATACAAAGTATATCTAAAATCTTCGGCGGAAGTAAAAGTGAGAAAGACGTTAAAGCGCTAGAGCCACTTGTTGCCGAGATAAACCGCTATTTTGAATCATACAACAGCTTGACAAATGACGAATTGCGTCAAAAAACTGCCGAATTCAAACAACGTATCGCCGTTGGTCTAAAAGACTTAAACGATAAATCGGATGTCATAAAGTCAGACATAGACGCCTTACCAGTTGAAGATGTACTTGAAAGAGACAGCTTGTTCAATGAACTAGAAAACATTGAAAAAGAAAAAGAAGCGGCAATCGAAACCATATTAATGGACATACTTCCAGAAGCTTTTGCCGTTGTTAAACAAACTGCAAAACGTTTCTCAGAAAATGATTTCCTTGAGGTTACGGCAACTGAAATGGACCGTCAATTGGCCGTTCGCAAGAAAAACATCGTCATAAACGGCAACACTGCTTCTTATGCCAATCAATGGCTGGCGGCAGGTGGAGCAGTTAAATGGAACATGGTGCATTACGATGTTCAGTTAATAGGTGGTATAGTTTTACACCAAGGTAAAATTGCAGAGATGGCAACTGGTGAAGGTAAAACCTTGGTTTCAACACTACCAGCTTATTTAAATGCCTTGGCAGGAAGAGGTGTTCACATTGTAACAGTAAACGATTATTTGGCTCGAAGGGACTGCGAATGGAATGGCCCATTATTCGAATTCCACGGTTTGACAGTTGATTGTATCGATTACCACAGACCAAATAGTGACGAGCGTAGAAAAGCATACAACGCCGATATTACTTATGGAACCAACAACGAATTTGGTTTCGATTATCTAAGAGATAATATGACCCATAGTCCAGAAGAACTGGTTCAAAGAAGACATCATTACGCGATGGTCGATGAGGTCGATTCAGTTTTAATTGACGATGCAAGAACACCATTGATCATTTCTGGTCCAGTGCCAAAAGGCGATATTCAGGAATTTTCAGCTTTAAAACCAAGAATTGAAAAATTGGTTGAAGCACAGAAAAAAGCCATCAACACCTTCTTAAACGAAGCTAAAAAATCTATTGAAGCTGGAAATACAGGAGAAAAAGAAGGCGGCGGAGGCTTAGCTTTATTAAGAGCTTATAGAGGTTTACCAAAACACAAACCATTGATCAAATTCTTAGGTGAACCGGGTATTAAAGCCTTGTTGACCAAAGTAGAAAATTACTACATGCAAGATCAGCAAAAAGAAATGCACAAAGCAGATGCTGAATTGTATTTTGTAATTGATGAGAAGCACAATCAAGTAGAATTGACCGAAAAAGGTATCGAAATGATTACCCAATCAGGCGAAGAGAAAGATTTCTTTATCATCCCTGACGTAGGAAGTGAAATTGCAGAAATAGAGAAAAGCAATTTAGGAGCAGAAGAGAAAGCAGAGAAAAAAGAAGAATTGATGAGAAATTTCTCCATCAAATCTGAACGCATTCACTCAATCAATCAATTATTAAAGGCATACACCTTATTTGAGAAAGATGTAGAATACATTATCGCAGATGCGAAAGTCAAGATAGTTGACGAACAAACAGGTCGTGTTCTTGAAGGTAGACGATACAGCGATGGATTGCACCAAGCGATTGAAGCAAAAGAGAATGTTAAAGTTGAAGCAGCTACACAAACATTCGCTACAATTACATTACAGAATTATTTCAGAATGTATCACAAGTTAGCGGGTATGACTGGTACTGCTGAAACAGAAGCTGGCGAATTCTGGGAAATCTACAAATTAGATGTTGTGGTAATTCCAACAAATAAAAATATTTCAAGACAAGATTTCGACGATCAAATTTATAAAACAGTACGTGAAAAATTCAATGCTGTTATTGATGAAATCGTAAGATTAACATCAGAAGGCAGACCAGTGCTTGTTGGTACTACTTCTGTTGAGATATCAGAATTGCTATCTAGAATGTTGAAATTGCGCAACATCAAACACAATGTATTGAACGCAAAACAGCACCAAAGAGAAGCAGAGATTGTTGCAGAAGCTGGTCAAGCAGGCGCAGTAACCATCGCTACAAACATGGCAGGTAGAGGTACCGACATCAAGATTAGTGAAGAAGTTAGAAAAGCAGGTGGATTGGCTATCATAGGCACAGAAAGACACGATTCGCGTCGTGTTGATAGACAGTTAAGAGGTCGTTCTGGACGTCAAGGTGATCCAGGTTCTTCATTGTTCTTTGTGTCATTAGAAGACGACTTAATGAGAAAATTCGGAAGCGATAGAGCTTCTAAATTAATGGACAGATTTGGTTATAAAGAAGGAGAAGTAATTCAACACTCTTTGATGAGCAAAACCATTGAAAGATCTCAGAAGAAAGTAGAACAAAACAACTTCGGTCAGCGTAAACGTTTGTTAGAATACGACGACGTGATGAACAAACAAAGAACTGTTGTTTACAAGCGTAGAAAAAATGCATTAATAGGCGATAGATTGCCTTTAGATATACAAAATATTCTATCAGATTGGTGCGACGACAAAATGATGGAAGCCAAATCAAATCCAGATGCTTTCGAGCAACTGAAATACGATTTAGCGATGTCTTTTGCAGTAGAAGTACCATTCACACTTGAAGAATTCAAATCTCAAAAAACAGAAACTTTAGCAGACGAATTGTACCACTTTTTGTTAGAGACATATCAAACAAGAAAGAAACACATTGTAGATACTGCGATGCCTGTATTGAATAGAATCTATCAACAAGAAGGAGACAAAGTTGGTTATGTGATGATTCCATTCTCTGATGGTGTGAAGAATTTCGGCTTGCCAATTGATTTGCAAACAGCAATTAAAACCAATGGTGAAGCACTAACAAAAGAATACGAAAAATTTGTTTGTCTTGAAACACTTGACGACGAATGGAAAGACCACTTAAGAGAGTTAGACGATTTAAAACAATCTGCAAACAACGCAACATTCGAGCAAAAAGACCCGTTATTGATTTATAAAATTGAATCAGTAAAACTGTTCCAAAGCATGATTTTGCGAATGAATGATAGAATTTTGGCCATGTTGTTCAAAGCACAGATAGCAGCAGAAGACAATTCTCAGGTTAAAAAAACCAATGAACCTCAGAAAACGGATATGAGCAGAATGAAGCTTACAAGTTCTGACACGTCTGCACCTATCAACTCAAATGCACCTGCTATGAATAACCCAATGATGGGTGGTATGCCACAAGACAGTGGAGCGCCAATGAGCAGAGCTGAAAGAAGAAAAATGGAAAGAGACTCACAAAAGAAACGTTAACACAATGAAGTATATTTTAAGTTTATCGTTTGTTGGATTATTTGCTTTAAGTGCTGATGCACAAATCAAAGTGACTAAGCCAGCAGGTTTGGATGGATTGGTGGCATCAAGAACTGCAACCAGAAAAAACCCAGACTCCAAAACGGATGGCTACCATATTTTGATTTACAATGGCGACAGCCGTTCTAAAGCCGAATCCATCAAAGCCAAATTCTCTACTGAATTTTCAGATTATAGCGAAGTGGTTTGGGATGAACCTAATTTTAAAGTATACGTTGGATTATTTGCTTCAAAATTTGAATGCATGAAATTGTATGATGCAATTAAAGGCAAGTTCCCAACAGCTATTGTTGTAAATGAGAAAATAGCATTTCCACCTTTAGATTAAAAAATCATGTTTAAAAAAATTTGGAGTTACTTAACTTTTCAGAAACAACCTGAATACAACAATGACAATATTTCAGTAGATGATACTGACATTATTGACAGAGATAATGCCAAAAAGCAAGGCAGCAACCTCAATCTTCGATTGATGCATGGTATTAATCGAATTTCTATCTTTATGTTTTTAATAGGCATCATCATTGTCATTATTAAAATATTAAAATAAATTATTAAAATGATCGGATATTTAATTATTGGTATAGTCTTAATGCTTGTTAGTTCTTTAGTGAGCAGCAGACTTAAATCGAAATTTAGATTTTATTCTCAAGTGCGCTTAAGCAACAACATGTCTGGCGCTGAAATAGCAGCTAAAATGTTGGCTGACCACGGCATTCGCGATGTTAAAATCACACATGTTGAAGGCGAACTTACAGACCATTACAACCCTGTTAACAAAACAGTTAATTTAAGTGAATCTGTTTACCATCAAAGAAATGCAGCGGCAGCAGCTGTTGCAGCACACGAATGTGGACACGCAGTTCAACACGCTGAAGCTTATGCAATGCTTGGCTTAAGAAGTAAGTTGGTACCAGCTGTTCAAATCAGTTCAACCATCATGAACTTTGCAAATATGATCATGATGTTTGGTGCAGGTTACTTGTTATACAAAGGAAATGCTGTGGGAACCACCATTTTGCTTGTATTAATTGCAGCAAACGTATTCTTAACTTTATTCGCTGCCATAACTTTACCTGTAGAATTTGACGCAAGCAACAGAGCACTAGCTTGGATGAAAAGCAGCGGTGTTGCCACAACAAAGGAATACGATGGCGCTAAAGATGCTCTAAAATGGGCTGCTATGACGTATGTTGTAGCTGCATTGGGAGCATTGGCTAACTTGCTATACTTTATTTCCCTTTATCTTGGAAGAAGAGATGATTAATCTATCAAAAAACATATTTTTAATGCTTTGCCTGCTAAGTTTTAGCAGGCATTCTTTTGCTTCTACACCACCACAAAAAATTGTATTGAACAACTTTGTTGACGATGTAAAAAGTAAAAAAGCCCAATTGGTAATTCCGATTTACAAATACACTGGTCAACCTTTTGAAGACCCTATCAACAATGGTCTTGAAACCAAAAAAGAATTTGGCCATTTCAACGCCAAACTACCCGATATGACTGGTTTCAAAGATACCTGCTATGGCTTCATTTATTTTGGCGGATTAAACAATAGAGCAACCTTACCAGGCTACACACTTATTGTAGTTGCCAATAACAAAAGACAATGGAAATCATTAGCAACCATATGGGTGGACAGAAACCACAATTTGGATTTAAGTGATGATGGTGCTCCCCTTATTTTAGATGAAAATGTCGGTTATGTAGAAATCACACTCAACAATCCTGATGTTAAAAACGCTACTTACTCTGTTTATGTATCAAGATTTAGTTTGTCTTCAAATGAAGCATACAAAAAATTGATGAACGATTTTTACGAAAACAGCAGTGGAACCAAAAAATATGTAGGCACAGATTATAGTTTCAAAGAACAAAGATTGAACATTATAGCCGGAGACTACAAAGATGATTACGACAGTTTTAGAGTGGCCATTAAAGATGTAAACTGCAATGGCATTTATAATGAACTAACAGATTATATCATAATTGGCGACTACAAAACCTCTGTAATGCCAGACAACAAAACGCCTATAGAATCTAAACTTGGCAAATTTGGATTCGAGAGAAACGGCAAAAAATACAACATCAATGAAATAAGTGCCATTGGCAATTATGTTGTCATTCAAGAAGAAGTTGGTGCCAAACTTAAAAACACTTTGGTGGTTGGAAAGAAAGTCAAAAAGTTTAAATTTAAAACAACAGACAAAGAACAAAAGACAGTATCCATTAAAAAATACAGAAAAAAACCAACCTACATCTATATCTGGAATTTCCAACAAGACAGTTTTAGTAGAGATACCCAAGCTTTAAGAATCATAGCTCAAAAATACAGTGACAAAATCAACCTATTGACACTTAACTATGGCGAAACACCAAAAGAAATTAGAGCATTTATATTTAGAAACAACATCAATTGGAACATTGGCCTTTCGACCCAAAAAATCAATGAATCCTTGTTTCTAGAAAAATATCCCTTTGGATTACTGACAGAAAGACGTTTGAAGATAAAACAATTGAAAATAAGTCCTGAAGAATTACTAAATTTGCTACAAAATAACAAGATTTAAAATGGAAGAGCAAACAATTGAAGCCCCTAAGAAAAGTAAAGGCAGAGGCGCCTTAATTGCTATTTTAACTGTACTTTTTTTAGGATCTCTAGGTTCTAATTACTTTTTCTGGGATAAAGAACAAAAAGCAACTGCAACCGCTACTGCAAAAGTAGATTCATTAAACGCTTTGAGTTTATTGAAAGATAGCTTGTACAAAGCCATCAATGAAGAAGAATTGAAAGTCTTTAATCTTAGAACTGAATTGTCTTTGTATCAAAATGAAAACGACAGTTTAAAACAACTGATAGAAGAAAAAGAAGCCAAACTTCGCTCTTTAAGAGGCATGATTGCATCTGGTGGTTCTCCATCTAAACTAAGAGCTCTTAAAGATAGCTTAAGCCGTCTTGCCGAAGCCAACAATGTCTTTAAAAACCAATTGCAGAATTTATTTGCTGAAAATGAAGACTATAAAGCCAAAATGCTTGCTCAACAAGAACAAATTGCTTCGCTCGAATCTACAAAAAAGAATTTAACTGAAAAGGTGGATGTCGCCGCTCAACCTAGTGTCGGACCAGTCAATGTAACACCTACATATCAGAAAAAAGGTGTTTATATTCCAATTTATAAAGCTAAGAAAGTTGAAAGACTTCAAATTTCTTTTGATGTTATGACGAACAAACTGACTGAAAAAGCTGTTAACAAAGAATACATTGTTAGAGTGATAGATCCAGATGGCATTGTACTAAGCAACACCAACAGCAAATTAAGTAACTCAGACGACGTGTATACCATCAAACAAAGTGTGACGTTTAATGGCACTCAACAGAAGTTCAAAATAAACTATACTCAGAGTCCAGCCTATAAAAAAGGTAAATATAAAGTAGAATTAAAAGAAGGCGAAGAGGTGAAACAAACTTTTAGCTTCGATTTGTTGTAACTTACAATTCTATAGAATATTTTTCTGATAACACCCTTCTTTTCTCCTCTAAATGGTTCATGAATTTGATGTAATCTTCACCATCAGCATGGATGATTTTATGAGATTTTAATCTATTGAATTCTGACATGTCTTTGATGTAAGTTTTACTAACATCATCACATGAAGCCTCTACAAACTTATCAAATACATAATCTATGGCCATTGCATTTGGATGTGCTCCATCTGATTCAAAAAACCTATAGTCTCGTAAATCTTCATTGACCAATTCGTAAGCTGGAAAATAATCTATATAATCACAATCACCAGCCAATTGATGACACATTTGAATCAATTGAGATTTACTTAACAAATTGTTACTTACACCATCTCTCAAATGTTTGACTGGTGAAACCGTTAAGACAATTTTAATCTTCGGATATTTACTATGCAAGATGCCGCAAATCTCATTGACACCATCAACCATGTCCTTCAGACCTAATAGTCGCTTAGAAAACATCTCAGAGGGCATTTTGTGGCAATTTGCCACTACAATGGAAGTGGATTTCAATTCATACACATAAGAAGTACCAAATGTTAGGAATATATGTGTCGTTTGCTCCAATGCGGATTTCAATTCTGAAAGGTGATGATTCATCTTCTTGAGCACGTCAGACACAATTGTTCCAGAAAAACTACCGTGATGATACAATCCATGCCACATATGATTATGAAACACTAAATCATCTTCATTGAAATCGCGACCATCGCAAATGCGTTTAAAAGGCTCTAAAACACTAATTGGATTGAATACGATACCATTGGTTAAAGCTTCAACATCTATCATCAAATCAGACAATCTTTTATACATATGCTCAGAAAAACAAGAGCCAGCCATTACCAATTTTGAATGATAATTGACAAGGGTTTTTGCCCTCTGTACATCCATGTCAAGCGAATACTTTATCATTTCAATAACTCTGTTACAAATTCATCTCTCATATCATAAAATACCTGTCTCAGTGGGGTATTTCCATTGGTTCCATAGTTCACCAGATTGATGAACATCCTATTGTTTTTAGTCGGAAAATAATGCGCATCTCCAGTGTATCCCAATTCTCTGCCGCTATGACCTATACCCATATCATTTGGAAATATCTTTTTATATTGCTGCAACAATCCTACACCTAAGTTGCCATTTTCATCATCTGCAATAAATGTTTGCATTGCATCTAATGAAGCTTGACTAACCAAAGTTTTATCGATAAACAAAGCTTTCATAAACTTATGCAAATCTATCACATTACTATAAATTCCATTATATCCATGACCATTTCCAGTAATCAAATTAGACACATTTACGATACTTCCATTGTTGTACAAATCGTAATATCCTTGGGCTACACTTGTAGGCAAATTGGCATGCGAATGATAAATCGTATTGGTCAGACCCGCTTTATTGATCACAAGCTCGTTCATCCACTTCTCGTGCGGTTGACCTGTAATCTTTTCGATGCACATCGTTAACAAAAGTGTATTGGTATTGCTGTATGAACCTTTTGATGGTGGAGATACATAATCCATCACAGCAGGTCTATCATATGCAAACTTAATAAGTTCTTCTGCTGACCACTTTTTATTCGGGTTGTTTAAAACCGCAAGGTAAAAATCACCATCGTCAATGATGTCATAAATGCCAGTGCTGTGTCTTAACAAATCTCTAAGAGTAGCATGTTCAGAATTCTTAACATGTTTAATGATGTCTGCATCGATGAACTGAGAAACTTTTTCATCTAAATTGACTTTACCTTGTTCAACCAATTGAAAGACGGCAGTAGCAAACATCATTTTTGTGATACTGGCAACTTTAGACACTGTGCAAGGCTTAAAATCAACATCTGCTTTGATATCTGCTTTACCGATACTGCCTATCCAAACACCATCTTCATCTTCTAAAACCACTGCTATACCCGGCAATCCCTTTTTCTTGTATTTCTCAAGAATTGCTTGATAAATGGCACGTTTGGGATGTTTGTAACTACTATCTGCAAAATTAGCATTGCAAGATTCTGACTTTTCAACCATTGACTTCTTGCATGAGTTGAAAGCAATCACCATCAAAGCACCCAACAACAAACTGTATACATTATTTTTTAGCATCATTACCTCCTTTCTTTTTGTTTAATGGAATTGAATACCCTAAATGCAAAACATTATAAGGAAGTATTGGTACATAGCCAGTGATAAATGGTGTTTGCAGTACATTTTGATAACGGACAAAAATCTTATGTCCTTTTTCTCCAATACTTCTATCTATTCCAAGAGATAAGCTAAACATACCTTGCGGTCGAGATCTCAATTTAACACGCTCCCAATTGCCATTTTCATCTTTTTTAAATTGCTCTTCACCAGGAATCATGTGCAAATAACCACCGCCTAGTGCAGCAGTAAATCCCAATGATTTCCATTTGTATCTGTAACCAATTTCGGTATACAACAAAAGAGAGGTTTGAACATAACGATGGTTAAAGCAACTGAATTTAAAGGATTGCGACCAATTGTGTTTATCCTTTACTTTCCAATTGAATCCTGTTGATACAGTAATTCCAGGATGGAACTGAGAATAAAATAATTTTGGGAACCCAGAAATTGGCTTAGCGGTTACAAAATTGTTTACGGCAAAAGAGATGTATCCTAGTTTTTTTGCAGCATTAACATCAACCATTATGGCAAGCAACAACAGTAGTAAAACTTTGGACTTCATAAACAAACTTAATTGTTTTGCTAATTATTTCAAACACAAATATCATTACTATGACTACTATCACTTAATTTTCTTTAAGCTTGCTTAGTAAACGACCTTAAAAACTCATTTTTCTTGCCTTTAGAAATAACTATTTTACTGTGATCATTTAGCACCAATACTCCTTCTCCATCATATTTCACTAATTCTTTAACTTTATTGATATTGACTAAATGGCTCCTATGAACTTTAAAAAACTGATGACTTTCTAACAAGCTTTGATAAAAAGACAAACTTTTACTGGAACTCACTTTACCACCTTTCTCGAGGTATATATCAGTGTAAGACCCATTGGCTTCTATTCTCAGAATCTCACATACATCTAGAAATAGTGCTTTGTCATGGCCATTGACAAGCAAGATATTGTCTTTAACCTTCTCATCTAATTCATATATTTTATCTCTAAAATATTCAGACAATCTGCCTATAAATAGTCTAAAATCTCTTACTCTGCAAGGCTTCTTCAAATAATCAAACACACCCAACCTGATGGCTTGAAGCACATGCTTATCATCTTTACTTAAAAAGACAAATTTCGCATATTCACCAAATGGTTTGGAAGCGATAAAATTTAAAACACTGATACTTGAGAACTGACTTTCAATAAAAATGACATCCAATTCGATATCCAAAGTGCGCATGACTCGAATGGCTTTGTTAGCAGTTGTAAAACATTCAATAATCTCAATGTCCCGTGAAAAATAATTTTCACACATCTTCTTAAAGGCTGAATTGCTTCGCTCATCTCCATCGATAACGATAGCTTTTAGAGTTCTTCTTAATTTCATCATAATTTATATAACATTATTTAGTTTATTGGCAAATCGGCATTCAATTGTTTCAAATCAAATGTTCTACAAACCTAAATACCACGGCATCAAATAATCGTCGTAAAAATCACCAAACGCCTCGAATAGCCTTAAATTCAGGACTAAACACAAACTATCTTTTTTTAGAATACGTTTGAGAAAATATTAGCAAATAAAAAATTTGACTAGTAATTCAAAAATTACTTAAAAATGGTTGATGCTAATTTAGAATATTTGAAATTTTGTACTGACCGTCAACCAACTTGACTTCTACAACAATCATAGATGTTGCATTGTCATTGCTTGGGTCGTTTAAAATGATGGTGTATTGATTGGAATGGGTTTCTGACTTAATAATTTTTATGTTACTTGCCCATGCCTCAGATAGGTCTTGCGCATTAATAAAGGGATCGAAATCTAATTCGGCTGTATCCAAATATTGAATGTATGCATCCGTACAATGTTGATTGACCCATGGGTCGATTTGATCAAAATTAGGAGGTGTAGTGTTATTTAATTGAATATATGTTCTATAAAACTCCATCAGCATAGCCTCAGCACTATTGGGAGAATATACAGTCCAACCTGTAGTATCTGAATTAGTAGATGAATCCATTTTAGAAATTGAATCCGTGTTCACCTTGTTCACATCAGACTTTGATGTATTGGAACAAGCTGTTAAAAGAGTGATAGAAAGAAAGAAAATGCAGAAACGCATTACATGGTCCAATTTGCTCTGTCGCTTTGAGAAAACTGCCAAGGCGCTCCATTGTTCTCTAAATTCGTCAACATACCATTCAATTCAGATGGCGCTGAACTCTGTTCCATGACTTGGTATTGGCGCATTTGCATGATGATGTCTACCGGACTGATGTTTACAGGACAAGCTTCAGCACAAGCATTACAAGTAGTACAAGCCCATAATTCTTCAGCCGTAGTACGTTCGTGCAATGTTTTGCCATCGTGAACGTCAGCACCATTTTTAGCTTTGTATTCGCCAAGTTCTTCAAGTCGGTCGCGCGTATCCATCATCACTTTGCGAGGCGACAACAATTTACCTGTTATATTGGCTGGACACACGCTGGTGCATCTACCGCACTCTGTACAAGAATAGGCATCCATAAGGTTCTTCCATGACAGGTCGACAACGTCTTTAGCACCAAATCCTTCAGGTGGTGTATAGCCTTCAGGAGGAACGGCATTAGGGTCTAGCATTAAGTTGACTTCGGTAGTAACACTTGCCATATTTGCTATCTTGCCTTTAGGCTCGAGATTGCTGTAATATGTATTAGGGAAAGCCATAAAGATGTGCAAATGCTTGCTAAATGGAATATAATTAACAAAAAACAAAATGCCAATCCAATGGAACCACCAACACACTTCTACAACGATATGAGCGGCGTGAGCTTCCATTCCACTAAAGATCGGCGCAAGGAAGCCGCTGATTGGCATACTATATTTCGATTGGAAATCTTGATCAGCTGCATTCATAATCAACAAAGCAGACATCAGAACGATTTCTATCAATAAGATGAAATTAGCGTCTTTAACTGGCCAACCTTTCATTTCAGTGCCCATAAATCGTTTCACAGCACCAGTATTTCTGCGAAGAAGGAAAACTATGCAAGCAATAATAACGAGAGCACCTAGAATTTCGAAGAATCCAATGGCTACGCCATAAATAGAACCCAGGAAAGGTTCAAATATGCGGTGAGAGTTAGTAAGTCCGTCAATAATAATTTCAAGAACTTCGATATTGATCAATATAAAACCTACATAAACGATGACATGGAAGAAAGCGGCTAGTGGTCGTTTTGTCATTTTCGACTGACCTAGAGCCACCATTGCCATGGTTTTCCAACGCTCAGAAGCGTTATCAGAGCGATTTTCGGGTTTACCGAGGAAAATATTTTTGCGAATTCTAGAAACGCTTTTAGCGCAGAAGTAGGTTGCTACTGCGGTGGTGACTATAAAGGCAATTATACTGATCATATTGAAAAGAAAGTTCAATAATAAAACAAAAAAGAGAAAAATAGTTTTGTGGGATTAAAAAAAAAGAATATTTTTGCACTCCAATTCGGAAAAAGGTATCTTAGCTCAGTTGGTAGAGCAAAGGACTGAAAATCCTTGTGTCCGCGGTTCGATTCCGCGAGATACCACAAAAAAGAGAGAGCTATTAAGCTCTCTTTTTTTGTCTGCAGCATGCATGCAGACCTACCGAGATTACAGCGTAGCATGTAGACCTTCCGAGATTACAGAATGCATGCAGACCTACCGAGATTGCAGCATAGCATGTTGACCTTCTGAGAATAAGTATAAAATAGGTCAAAATCACTCCAAATTTATAAATGCCCCAAATTCTAAAAAATTACTTCTAATTCTGTTGTTGTTGAAAGGATTCGGAACATATTGATAATTTGCCAAGAACTCTAATCGCTCTATGACATTGAATCCAAAACCAAACGAAAAACCTGCACTTATTCTTGAATTTTGTGTTGGAAAATTCTTCCATGACTGATTGGTATTAGGAATTCTTGATTTATATTTTACATCGCTGTTCACAACTGGTGATACTGTCATGTGTAAGTAAAATCCTTTCGCTAAATAAAATCGATTTAAAAAATCCAATGATAATTGCTTGTTGCGATAAGAAAAACTATCCCCGAAAGATACGGTTCTACAATACGAAACACCTAGTCCATATAATGAACGCTTATTTAATTTACTGTTTATAAATCTGCTGTAATTTACATCAATATAAGTAAAATTAAATGGACTGTTGGGTTCATCAACTGGTACTAAAGGTTGATAGGCTGTGTTTATTCCTATTCCAGATATCAGATTAAAATACTTCCGTCTCTGAAAGTTTTGTGAATTATCATCACCATAGATTGAGGCATTATCATCTGAGGTAAAACGATAAGTTGGCCAATTATCGTTCATCTGACCTCTCCATAACAAATTACACAATGCACTATCTTTTGGGTATTTGAACACTTTAATTCTTGTCAGCTGATTTAATTGAGGCTCTTTTTCTTTAACTTGAAAATCGACATTGTACTTGATAAACACACCTTGCTTTCTGACATAAAATATATTTTTTGATTTTTCAGAGCAATACAAAGTATCATTTTTAAATCCACTCGACAAATTGCGGTATTGAATTGGTATAACGATTACTCCAGCAGTATCAATACAACCAAATTTGTTATCAACCTTCACTCTCGCCAATCCATCAGCCCCAAAAGGTTCGGCTGCATCAAAATGCCAATACAATATAACTTGATTGGTAACAGTATCTTTGTAGCCCCATTTACCAGAAATGCCAGGGTATTGAAAAGGAACTAAATGATGGGCATGAGATACAGAAACCACACAATAGACAAAAAGAAATAAAAAATTGTGAAAAGACTTTGACATGGAAATAATTTAGTTTTAAAAAACAATTTTAATTTAAATAGATAGATTTTCCAACTATTTAAAATATATTTTAGAATGACACAATTCTGATTTAACACATATTTAAAACCAAATTCACCAACAAAAAAATCCTGAATTTCTCCAGGATTTTTTCAACTTTTATACAACAAAATTACTGAGCAGATTGCTGTTCTATCTTTGGTGGAATCAACCTGTAAACAATTGGTGTTACTATCCTCGACAATAAGGTAGAACTAATCAATCCTCCTATTAAAACAATGGCCAATGGTGATATCAATGGATTGGATGACAATGCGATTGGCAATAATCCTCCAATGGCAGTCAATGTTGTTAATACTATTGGCAAAAACCTTACTTCTCCTGCTTCCTTTATCGCCTTATCTAAATCCATTCCTCCTGCTCGCAACTGATTTGTAAAATCGACAAGTAAAATAGAATTTTTCACCTCTATACCTGCTAAAGCTATCAATCCGATAATAGCTACAAAAGACAATGAATTGCCAGTCACCCACAAAGCAATTAATGCACCAACCATACCCAATGGAATAACAGATAATACAATCAATGTACTCTTAAATGTTTTAAACAACAACACCAAAACTGCTATGAATAAAAAGACTGTTACCAATATCACTGTTTCAAATCCGCCAAACGATTCATTTCGCGACTCTATCTCTCCACCCATCACATATTTATACCCTTCTGGCAATGGCATTTTATCCATTTGCTTGATCACTTTTTGAATGACTTCATCGTTTAGTAAACCCTTTTGTACAAATGCACTTACTGTTACCGCTCTTACTTTGTTAAAATGGTTGATAAACAAAGGCGAACTTTCCATTTTCAAACTAGCAAACTGACTTAATGGTATAGCCTGATTGCCCATATTGTTGATGTATATTCCACTAAAAACTGAAACATTTGGTCGCTCTAATTTAGGTGTCGTTAAAACGATGTCGTAGTCTTCGTCTTTTGTATCGGTAAAACTACCTAAGTTTAATCCTGCTATTGCTAGCCTAACAGTCCTATCTATGTCTACTGTATTGATACCTAATAATCGCGCTTTTTCAATATCAATATCCACCTTTAAATCAGACTTTAAATTGCGCATAGGATTATCAATGTACATAGTACCTTGTGTGTTTTCTAACATCTGTTCAACTTGATTGGCCAATGCCCTCAAAGTATCCAAATTTTCTCCAGTCAATCTTACTTCAACTGGTGCTGTAATTGGCGGACCTTGCTCGAAATTTTTAACTTCAACTTTTGCATCTGTAAATTCTGCAAACTGCGCTCTCAATTGATCAGCAATTTCAAGTTTTTTCTCAGCACTTGTATTGTCTTCTAATTGCACAAAAATTTGGGTGTAATCGGTTCTCTCATTTTCTGGTATCACATTGTAATAAATGGTAGGATTGCCCTTACCAACATTGGTAGAAAAATACTCTATACCTTGAGTGGATGAAAGCACTTTTTCAACTTTTTGAGTCACCGAATCGGTGTGCTCTAAATTGGTTTGAATGGGTGTAATGATATTGACCAATAATTGTGGTTTTTCTGATGCCGGAAACAAGCTAAAACCAATTACTGGAAATAAACTTAAGGAACCTGCAAATATTACCACTGAGATAATCAAAGACAAAATTGGACGTTTCAAAGCTTTGTCTAACCAAACTGAATAAGTTACATGAATCACACGTTGTAATCCTCTTAAAAAGATATTGCCTTTGTCATCGCCCTTATGCTCTTTTAACAATCTACTCGACAAAAAAGGTATAATGGTTAAAGACACCACCATAGAAGCCAATACACTACTCAATACAGCTACAGGTAAACTTCTGATAAAATCACCTGCTGCTTCTGGCATAAACATCAAAGGCATAAAAGCTATCATCAATGTAACGGTGCAGCCAATGACAGACAAACCTATCTGACCAGTAGCCTTAAGGGTTGCGTCCATTTTCGAATGACCTTCTCTCAGCCATCGCTCAATGTTTTCAACAACCACAATACTATCGTCCACCAACAATCCTAAGGCTACTACCATTCCAACTATACTCAACTGATTGATATTATAGCCTAGTGCATTCAAAATCACCAATCCTATTGCTAGTGACAATGGAATTGAAATCATCACCACCAATGCCGCCCTTCCTCCCAAAGGAAGAAGAGTTATAGCAACCAATAAAATGGCTATAATAAAGTCGATTCCTAATCCGCCTAATCGCTTGTTTACATTGCTTGCCTGATCAAAATTCAACACCAAATCAATGTCCTCAGGCATGCCCTTTTTTACGTCCTTAAATACTTCCAAATACTTCTTCTGTGTTTTTGAAATATTAAAACCTTCTTTTTGAGCAGCGGTTACGAACAATGCTCTATGACCATTTAACCTTGTGATGTGGGTATACGCCTCGTGATCAAAGTGCACATTGGCAATATCTTTTAATACAATCGATTTGCCATTGTAACTATAAACCACTGTATTGGCTATTTCTTCTAAACTTTTGTAATTGCCACTGGTTTTAACATTGAAAGTTTTCGTTCCTGCAATGACAGAACCACCAGGAATATTGGCAATTTCACTTTGTATAGAACCAGCAATAGCCATCACGGGAATACGCATAGCAGCAAGACGTTCAAGGTTCAAATCAATTCTTACAATCTTCTCAGGAAGACCATAAATGTTGACATTTTTTAATTCAGGTAATTTTTCTAATTGTTCTTGCAAATCTTCAGCCTTGTGCTTCAATTCATCAAGTGAAGCATTCTCACTGATTAAAGCTGCTTGTAAAATATTGACATCAGTTGGACTTGTTTTCTTGACTTCAATGCTCAAAATTTCTTTGGGCAATTGATCCCTCATTCCATTCACTTCCCTTATCAATTCCTGATACTTTTCATCGACATCACTTTCATACTTATACTCTACTGTTAAAACTGCAACTCCATCTTTGATGTTGGTTTTAATCCTTTTAATATTTTCTAACGAATAGACCTTCTTTTCTATCGGTTTTACTACCAATTCTTCAATATCAGCCGGACCAGCGCCAGGATATACCACTATAATTGGATACATTGGAATTTTGGTATTTGGGTCTTCACTCCTTGGCATATTGAACAAGGTATTCAAACCAAGTGCAATGGCCATGATGAAAATCACCAAGGTGAACTGATAATTTTTTACTGCGTACTGCGAAATTTTCATGGCTTATTTGATTTTAACTTTTGAACCATCTTTTAAATAGGCGTTGCCTTTTGTAATCAATAAAGTGTATGACTCCAATCCACTTATAATTTCTATCGATTGATTGTGTACAGCGCCCAATTTTACTTTCACTTTTTTTGCAACATTGTCTGCTCCCACAACAAAGGCATACGACTCATCGCCATTGGCATCCAATAATGCTTCATAAGGAACAGTCCACACTTTAGACTGTGTGCTTGGGTGAATCATGACCTTCCCTATCATACCTGCCGCAATTTTCGAATGACTGTTGTTCAATGCAACATCAACTGAAAAAGTACCTGTGTATGGATCTGCCATTTCTGATTTTCTCACAACTGTTGCTTGAAGCAACTCGTTACCAATGGCTGAAATTGTTACCTCAGCCTTATCTCCTACCTTTGTCGCATTCCATAATTGGTCGCTTAAGCCTACCCTCAAAATCCACTTTCCAGAACCCGCGCCATTCACCAATAATACTGGAGTACCTGGTCCTGACATCTGACCATCATTGGCGAATTTTTTCATCACCACACCATTTTTCAATGCTCTAATTTCAGAATGTGATAAATTAAATTCAGCCCCAGTTAATTGCTGTCTGCTCAATTCTAAAAAAGATTCTACATTTTGCAATTGTTCTAATGTCGCAACACTATCGCGATACAAATTTCTAACCCTTGCGGCATCTCTTTTGGCTTTTTCATAGCCTATTCTCGCTTGTTCAACCATTGTTCTAATTTCTGTCAAATCAAGCGTTGCTAATATTTGACCAGCTTTTACGACATCACCTTCTTTTACAAAAATTGATTTGATAATTCCACCAGTTTTAAAGGATAGATAGGTTTCATCATCTGTAGTAAGAGTTCCAGTAGCTTCAATGGTTTGAGACGCATTTGCTTGCTCGATAGAAACCACTGATACCGGAATATCATCGTCAACTTTGTTGTCTTTTTTAATGTCTTTTGTTGAGCATGATGCTATCAAAACTGATAGTGATAATGCTAAAATTGTTATATGTTTATTCATTTTGATGTTTTTTTAAAATGTAAATGATGCGTTTTGTCTTTCTAAATTTGCTTGAGCTTTTAATACATTAAAAACTGCTATATTTTTGCGCATTAAGGCTTCAGTTAACTGCGACCTTGCGTCAATATATTCAATAAGAGAGTGTATACCTTCTTTGTATCCTTTATCAATAAGATTATAATACGATTCTGCGCTTTTTAAAGCAGATGTTTCCGATAGTAAAGTTTGCTTGGCCACATTCAAAGCATTTTCGGCCATTGAATGTTCCAATTGAAAAGCTTGTTCAGTTTGAGATAACATTAAATCGTTTTTTTCACAATCAATCTGACTGGTTTTAATTTGAATGTCATTTCTTGAACCATTATAAATAGGAACACTTACTGTTAAACCAACCATATAATATGGGGCCTTTTTACTGACTTCAAAATTGACAGCTTGAGCACCTAAATCAACGAATGCAGCCACAGTGGGCAACTTACTAGCTTGATTGAGCTTTACAATTGAAGACTGAATATTACCAGCTACTTCTAACATTTTTATTTCCTCTCTAACTTTAATCAAACTGGTATCTGAAGAGAGTTCTGAAACTGCCATTAATTGTTGTTCAGTTAACACATCAACAAACACATTAAGAGGACGGTTTAAAAGAAAATTGAAATACGATTTAGCGTTTACAACGTTCAATTCGGCAGCTTTGTACATGGCATTGACCTTCTCTAACTCAGCTTTAGACCTCAACACATTTGCTTGTAACCCTTTACCATTGTTGTACAAAGATTGGTTTACTTGAACGTTTTTCTCTAACAACTGAATTGCTTGACTGTAAATTACCATCGCTGCATTTGCAGATTGATAATCGTAATAGGCATTTTTAATTTCCTTAACCAAGTCGCGTTTATAAGCCTCTAATTCTAATTGTTTGATGCTAATTTGTGAAGCATTGATCAACTTATTTTGCTTGAGCTGACCATTGTACAGAGGCATAGATGTTCTAAAATACACATCGTAGTATTTCTGAGGTAAGAAATTGATGCTTTGGTTGCTGATGCTTGGAAAACTGTTACTAGATGTCATTTGGTTTAAAGTTGAGTACACAGGATTCAACATATCACCTAGAGGCAAGTCGGCATATCTGCCACCATCTGCATGAGAAACCAAGCCATTAAAATTAATAGTAGGCAAAAACAAACCTTTTGCTGAAGAAAGCGCTAAAGACGCCTGTTCGATATTGAGGTTTTTTTGCTGAACTGTAAGGTTGTTCTTTAAGCCTATTTGTATGTAAGCCTGAAGCGAGTCCTGAGATATTGCCTTTGAAGGTAACATCATTAAGCTAAGCAGCATCGGGACTAAATAGTAGTTAATGTTGAAATTTATTTTCATCGTTATTATACTTTACAGTGTTAAGTATTTATTAAAATTTTTTTATTGTTGAGTGAGTAATTTTATAAATTCGTTTAACCCTATTTCTAGAGCGTGTTCTTGTTTGTCTTCAGAAAGCACCATACATCTGTTTCTAAACTGCAGTGTGCACATACCATGCATAGTAGACCAGATTGAAAATGCTCCCATTTCAGCATCATCAAATGGCAAGTAGCCTTTGTCCATACATTGTTGAACTGTCAGTTTTAAAACATCGAATGCAGAAGAGCCTGCTTCCCATTTTTCTTCATCGAGACAATCCATTGGAGCATTTTGAACAAACATCAAATCGTAGTATCCTGGATTTTCCTTAGCGAAATGGATGTACATACGACCCATTGCTTTCAGTCTTTCCATTGGATCCTCAACTTGGGTCAAGGCATACATTTGTTGACCGAGAATTTGGAAACCTTCGTTGTGAAGTTCAAGAAAGATGCTGTCTTTGTCTTTGAAGTAAAGGTAGATAGTTGTCGGCGAGTATTCAATTCTTTCGGCTATATTTCTAATAGAAGTATGTTCAAAGCCTTTCTCAAGGAACAAATCCCTTGCGGCATCGAGAATGGATTTTCTCAAATCAGCTTTTTCTTTTTCTTTTCTTTCAGAAATTCCCATAAATACTTCGGCACAAAATTACTTAACAGTGTTAATTAAAAAAATATTTTTATCGATTAAATCACAACTGTCTGAATATCTGAGCAATAAAATACAACCTCCATTCGGTTGCCCTTAAGACCGCGACGAGAGGACCTACGACCCAGCATCAGAGTCTCGAGGACTCGACACGATACTGGGCAAGCGTTACAACCTTCGACGTTTCAACCTCCGACGTTACGACCTCCGATGTTACGACCTCCGACATTCGGTAGTCCTGAAGTCCGCGACGAGAGGACATCAACCCTTCCAACCTTACAAGGTTGTCGAAACGTTCTAAACCAACCTTACAAGGTTGTCACCATTTAATAAACCAAACTGAACCCTAAAAAAAAACCTGCATCCATTTTTAATGAATGCAGGTTGCAAATATGTATTGAATATTTACTTCATCATCGACAAAACTTGGTCGACCATTTCTGTTGAACCAATGATGATGGGTGTTCTTTGGTGAAACTCTGTAGGCTGAATCTCCATGATTCTCTCTGTTCCACTGCTGGCTTTTCCTCCAGCTTGCTCTACCAAGAAAGACATTGGATTGCATTCGTATAACAATCTCAATTTACCATTTGGAGCCTTCTTTGTTGGAGGATAAATATAAACACCACCTTTTAATAAGTTTCTGTGGAAGTCGGCTATTAATGAGCCAATATATCTAGCAGAATATGGACGTTTCTCTTCCTTGTTATTTCCTTTACACCAATTGATGTAATCAATAACACCTTGAGGAAACTCATTTAAGTTACCCTCATTCACTGAAAAAATACTACCAGTTTTTGGTGTCATAATATTTGGATGTGACAAACAGAATTCTTGGATAGAATCATCTAGTGTAAATCCGTTTACACCATTACCTGTTGTATACACAAACATAGTAGCCGTTCCATAAATCACATACCCAGCAGCTACTTGTTGAACTCCCTTTTGCAATATATCTTCTTCGGTTACTGGCTTATCCAATGACAAACGTTTGTATATTGAAAAAATAGACCCGATAGATGCGTTCACATCAATATTTGATGAACCATCCAAAGGATCAATTGCCAATATATATTTAGCATCTTTACCATCTGGACACCAGTGAATACCCTCGTCTTCTTCTGAAACGACACAAACACAAGCACCACTCATATCCATTAATCCCATGAACACCTCATTACTTATAACATCTAGCTTTTTTTGTTCTTCACCTTGCACATTGGTCTCCCCAAAATTGCCTAAAATATCAATCAAACCTGCTTTGCGCACGTCTCTGTTGATCATTTTAGCAGCTAGTTGTAAATCTCTAAAAATTCTAGATAAATTACCTTGTACATAAGGAAACTCATTCTGTTGGTCGGAGATAAATTGATTTAAAGTAACGATGTTATTTTTTTTCATGAGCACTCTATTTTATTTTTGCAAAAATAATCATAAAGAATGAAAGTCTTCAAATTTGGTGGCGCATCTGTTAAAGATGCAGAGGCAGTAAGGAATGTAGGCCGCATTATTGCTCAGTTTTCTAGCGAAAAATTATTGGTTGTGATCTCTGCAATGGGCAAATCAACCAATAAATTAGAAGAATTGGTTATGGCATTTTGGAAGAACGACAACAAAAAACACGACATCATCAAAGAATTAAAAGACTTCCATTTTAACATTGCTGGCGATTTGATTAACGACCCAAAGCACCACATCTTCTCAGATTTAGAAGATTTGTTTATGGAATTGGAATGCATCGTTGAAAAGAAATTCCCAAATACATCATACGACGAGATATACGATGGCATCATTTGCTACGGCGAATTGCTGTCTACTAGAATTGTTAGTGACTACCTTCAAAGCATCGAGATTAGAAACAAATGGGTGGATGCTAGAAATTTCATACAAACAGATAACAACTTTAGAGAAGGTAGAGTGAAATGGGCTGAAACTGAAGAAACTGTTACAAGAATCTTAAAACCTTACGTAGATAGAAGCGTTGTCATAACTCAAGGTTTCATAGGAAGAGACGAACAAAACAATACCACTACACTTGGCAGAGAGGGATCTGACTACACAGCAGCGATATTTGCCTATTGCTTAGATGCCAAAGATGTTACCATTTGGAAAGACGTTGCTGGTGTGATGAATGCAGATCCTAAAAAATTTGAAAAAGCTGTTAAACTGGATGCCATCAATTACAATCAAGCCATTGAATTGGCTTATTATGGAGCATCAGTTATTCACCCTAAAACCATACAACCACTAAAAAGCAAAAACATTTCTCTGTTTGTCAACTCATTTGTTAATATAAATGATATTGGTACTGTTGTAAATAATACCGCTTCTCAACTTTCTGATGAGTGTTACATCATTAAAGACAATCAAACATTGTTGTCTATATCTACAAAGAACTATTCGTTTATAGCTGAAGACAATTTGAGTCAGATTTTTGAGGCATTTGCTATACACAAAGTTAGAATCAATGTGATGCAAAATTCTGCAATTAGTTTCTCGGCATGTTGTGATACCAAAGAAGACAAAATAGATGAATTAAAAAAATATCTTGAATCTGAATTTACCATTAACAGCAAACCTAATTGTACCTTATTAACTGTTTACAATGGTGGCAATGAAGTTGAATTACCAAGTCTTTACGCTAATAAGAACATCTTATTAAGACAGATGCTCGGTCAAACTGCTCAACTGGTTTTAGAAGATTAAGAGATATAATCTAAAAGCGTTTCAATCGCTAAATCATAGCCTTCTACACCTAAGCCAACTATGGCGCCAACACAGGCATCTCCAACAATGTCTATGTGTCTATAATCTTCTCTATGATAAATATTGGTAATATGAATTGCCATACAAGGTAGATTTACAGATTTAATGGCATCTGCAATGGCTATTGATGTATGAGACAATGCTCCAGCATTTATTAAAATGCCGTCGTATTGAGCTTTAGATTGTTGAATGGCATTGACAATATCTGCTTCAGCATTCGACTGAAAATAGTCAATTTTATTGACAGAATATGTCGCTTTTAAATGTTTAAAAATGTCTTCTGAAGTGGCATATCCATATTTCTCAGGCTCTCTAATACCCAGTAAATTAAGATTAGGACCATGTATCAAAAGAATTTTACTCATTGCTGCTTGAATTTGTTTGTCTCAATTCAACTTCTTCAATTCTTGCCTGCTTAACAGAGCGAATCGTCAATTCAAATCTATCCGTTAAAACAATTTCCTTTTCTTCAGGAATATTGCCGTATATACTGATGATATATCCACCTAAAGTTTCGTAATCTCCATTTGGAATGTTCAGCTCATAGGTCTCGTTCAAATACTCGATAGTATGTCTACCGCTTAAAATAAAATGTTTGTCATTAATTTTGGTTTCAACCAACTCTTCAACGTCATACTCATCATCAATTTCACCAAAAATTTCTTCTATGATATCTTCTATGGTTATGATACCAGCAGTTCCACCAAACTCATCTACTACCACAGCCATGCTTCTGCTTTTTTGAGTCATTTCTTTTAGTTGATCGTGCAAACCTCTGCTTTCATTGGTAATTAGAATTGGCATAGTGGCAGCTTTGATGTTGTTAGGTTTTTTAAACATATGCACTTGGTGAGCATACCCAACAATGTTATCAATAGAATCTCTAAAAACAGGGATTTTAGAATGTCTAGATTCTAAGAATAAATGATACAATTCTTCGATAGTTGAACCCTCATCAATAGCCGTTATTTCGGTACGAGGCACCATGCAATCTCTTACTTTCAAAGACCCAAAATCAAGTGCATTTTTAAACATTTCTGTACTTAAATTGGTGTCATTGTCTAGCTCAATTTGACCAGTTTGAGAAATCAAATGGTCTAAATCTACCCTATTAAATACCGGCTGAGAGGCGACGGTTTTCTCACCTGTCAACAATCTTATTATGGCTTTTGAAACAAATGTGATAAAAGTAACTATAGGCCAAAGGAGAAAATAGGATATATGGAAAGGTAAAATTAAAGTATTGAGAATAAAATCAGGGTTCAATCTAAACAATGCTTTAGGTAAAAATTCGGCAGTTATCAGCACTAACAAAGTTGACAAAATTGTAATAACCACAAAGCGCCAGAAAGTGTCGGTGATGTATATAATTAGAAATTCATCAAGCAATCTACCACTAACAATACCATAAACAACCAAAGAAATGTTGTTTCCGATAAGAGTGGTACTAATAAATCTTGATGGATCTTTCATGTACCAAGCCAAAATTTTTGCCGTCCAAACCCCTTGCTTATTTTGAAGTTCAATTCGAAGTTTGTTCGACGAAATAAAAGCTATTTCGATTCCAGAAAAGAACGCCGAGCAGATTAATGTGATGAGAATGACCAGAGGACCAGAATCCATGTAGTATAAAATAATTTTCTGCAAATATACATACTAGAAGGGTAGAAACATACACCCAAATTTGCAACTAACTGAATTTCAGACATAAAACCACATACAATTAAAATAAATACGTTAGTCGATAAAAAAACATCATTTATCTCAGAAATTGCATCATTTACAGCATTTTTAAAACAAACTGATTGATTTTCAAACATTATCAAAAAAACAAAAATATTTTTACACCATTATAGTGAAAATCAATAAAATGACTTGTAAATTAGCAACGTATTTGAAAATTTATGAACGCAAGATTTACCAAAATAATTATACTGGTTTTTCTATTCGTGTCACCCAGACTTTCTAATGCTCAAGAGCTAACAACTTTGGGTAAAACATTCTGGTTAACATTTATGGAAAATTTTGGTGGCACAGGTGGTTGTAGTGACAACACCACGCCGCAACTGAAAATAGTTATCAGTTGCAACAAAGCCACTTCTGGTACAGTAAAAAATCCCAAAAGTGGTGTCACTATGCCATTTTCTATAGGCACAGGTGGCGGGGTAGATACTGTGCTAGTGCCAGTATCGCAAGGTTATACTACAGGATCCGAAACGGGCTCTAATAGAGATCGAGGTCTTATAGTTCAAGCCAATGATACTGTTTCAGTGTCTGCACAAAACTCTAAAACATACTCTTGTGATGCTAGCTTAATATACCCTATTGAAGCTTTAGGTGTCGACTATCGTGTTATATCTTGGATGGGCGACCAAAACGGTAACAGTTCTTGTTATCGTTCTTGTTTTGTCATAGTTGCAACTGAAAACAATACAGATGTAGAAATTACACCTTCATGTCAAACAGCTGGAGGCAATGCTGCTAACACCAAATTTACCGTTACACTTCAAAAAGGTGAAACCTACATGGTAAAAGCCAATACCAATAAACTCGATTTAAGTGGCACTTTGGTTCAAGCAAAAGACTGTAAAAAAATTGCTGTATTTGGTGGCTCAACCCGTTCATCTGTATTGAATGGAGCTAACAACTCATGTGGTGCCTCTTATGACCATTTGTATGAACAAATGTTCCCTATCAATATGTGGGGTAAAAAATTCATTTGTATTCCAACAATATACGCCAAAAACAAACAGCGTAGAGCCGATATGATAAGAGTGGTTACAAGTCAAAACTCCACCACCATTAGAGTAAATGGCAGATTGAAAGTTCTATCAACTGCAGGTATGGCCGATACCTTCTTTATCACTTCAAATGCTTTAATCATCGCTAGTAAACCAGTAGCAATATGTCAATTTGGTCAGTCTGAAGATTGTGATAAAATCTTTGGCGGCTCAGATACAGACCCAATGATGATGTGGGTACCTCCTATTGAACAATCACTAAAGAGCTTGTCCTTCGTTTGTGAAAATGCACAAACCATTAATAAGTTCTTCTTAAACGTAATTGTTAAAACATCAACAAGAAATTCATTCTTAATTGACAATTCTTCTCCTACAGCTTCTTGGAATCTAGTTACCAAAGATACCAGTTACTCTTTCATCCAACAAGATGGTTTAACTCAAGGTAAACACAATATTTATTCTCCTTATGGTTTCTCCGCTATTCTTTATGCATATGGCGACCACGGTTCTTATGGCTTTAATGCAGGATCTTCTATCAAACCTTTAAGTTTTTATACCCTTGTAAATGGTAAGAGCAGTGCCGATTTCGAGCCTGATAGTTTGTTTTATACAGTTTGTCAAGGCGCTACGGTGCCATTTGATGCTGGAGGATCTAATACAACTGGTGTATCATGGAAATGGATCATCAAAGAAACGTCTTCAACAACTGTCAAAACCGTTAAAAACTTCACAAAAGTATTTAATGACACAGGTAAATTTAGCGTCATATTAATCGCTCAGCGTCCTACTAACGGAACTTGTAACGGTCAAACCTCCATTGATGACACTATACCAACCGAAGTCAGGGTATACAAAAAGCCTTACATCAAATTGATGAATGATACCACAATTTGCTTGGGCAATAGCTTACCAATAAAATCTAAAACAGATGGAGACACCAACTACACGTTTGCACCAGCAACATGGTTGAATTGCAACAAATGTTTTGAACCAGTTTCAAAACCTATAATCGATACCATGTACACTGTTTCAGCCACCTATAAAGGTTGCACACCTAGTAGAGATACAGTCAGGATTTATGTTAGAGATAGTTTCTTTTTAAGTGTATCTAATGATACATCTATATGTCGTGGAACTTCTGCCACATTATCTGCTTTCTCAAAAGGCAGTTTACCTTCCTACCACGTTGTAACATGGGACCATGGACTAGGAACAGGATTTACAAAAACAGTTAGCCCACTTGTTACAACAACATACAGAGCGATACTATCCGATAATTGTACAAGAGACGGAGCTGGGAATTTTTATGCAGATACCGCATACATCAAAGTAACAGTTGGGGATAGCTTAAAAATAACAATGCCTAGAGACACCATAGTTTGCGAAGGCAATGACATTACTTTTGCCGCAACAGTTGCTGGCGGAATTGCAGGAAATAGAGTTGTTACATGGGACAATGGCTTGGGAACTGGTTTATCCAAAACCTATACTATGAGCGCCAATGACATCACATTTAAAGCCGTATTAAGTGATGGTTGTACCGCACCAAACGATAGTGGAACATTTACAGTTCATGTGCGTCCAGGTATAAAAATAGACACATTAATGTTTACATCACCAGTTTGTAAAAACACAATTTTTAGAGTAGATGCTAGAGCAAAAGGCGGTGATTCTACTGGCTATAAATTCAAACTTTATAACACCACAACTGGAAACTTTGTATTAATTGATTCAGCTCAAGGTAAATCATATCCATATTTCAATATTAAAGTGCCAGACGATGCATCTTTTAGCATTAGAATGAATCAATCTTGTAACACACAACAAGTCAGCAAGAAATTCAATATAAAGATTAAAACTGGCTTAAACATTACCAATCCAACATTAATTGACACCATTTGTACTGGTCAGTCTTACAACTTAAAAATCAACGGCACCAGCGCTGACAATTTGCCAATTAAATTTGTACTAAAACGCAAAAATGGTTCATCTTATGTGGCAATAGATTCTACTACAAATCCTTCTCAGGCTTCTTTCAACATTACGCCTATTGCAAACTCTACAGATTATCTAATAGTTGGAGACGACAATTGCAGTAGAACAGATTCAACAACATTTAGACTGTTGGTTAGGGTTCCAATGACATTAACATCAATCACTGGTGATGAACTTTGCAGAGGTCAATCAAAATCTTTCACAGCTAATGTAACTGGTGGCAAAGTGCAAAGTTATAAATACAGATGGGAAGATATCACCAACAATCAAGTGATAGATTCTATAAACAGCTTTATTACGTATGTTCCTACCAACTCAATGGACATCAAATTAACTGTTAGCGATGGCTGTTCAGCTCCAGTTACAACATCAACCAGATTGTGGGTTGCTCCAGTTGTTACTGATAGTGTTTTAGCCACAAAACTGAATGGTTGTGAGCCTATGTCAACAACCTTCTTCCATCCAAAAACTCTAGCTCAGAGTCCACTTAATCCATCATTCACATGGAAGTGGTATTTTGATGGCGTTAACAATACCAATGTACCTTCAACTGGTGGCGCAACCCATCCAGATATTCCAAAAAATTATTCTGTAGCAGGTACATACACCGGAAGAGTTGAAATGGTGTTATCAAACAACAAAGTGTGCTTCTCTAAAATGCAAACAATAACTGTTTACGAGCAAGCGGTAGCAGACTTTAGTTATTTGCCTCGTCAGATTGACATTATTGAACCACTTGTAAGCTTTACCGATGAGTCGACAAATGCTTATTCTTGGAAATGGAGCTTTGGCGATGGTGGCACCGATGTGGTTCAAAATCCTCAACATCCATATTCAGACACAGGCGTGTTCAATGTGATATTGATAGCGAACAACTCAAACAACTTATGTAATGACACCATTCAGAAATCATTACGTGTATTGGATATTTATAGAATCTTTATTCCAGATGCTTTCACTCCGAACACTGGATACGATGAAATCAATAACATTTGGAAACCAAGCTTCACCTCTATTATGACCGTTGAAGTAACCATCTTTAACCGTTGGGGCGAAAGGTTGTATTACAGCAACGACAATACTGGCAGTTGGGATGGCACTTACAATGGCAGTGAATGTGAACAAGGCATATACTATTACCACATCAAAGTGAGAGACAACCGCAAGAAGTGGCATTACTACAACGGAACATTAACATTGTTGAGATAATCAACAAGCTTTCAAACTCAATAAAAAAAGCCTCGCAATGCGGGGCTTTTTTATGGTCTTAATATGCCATCATTCAACAAAAACTTTGAATGACGAATTTCAATTATAACAGAAAAACAGTTTCTTATTTGATTTGCATTCTCTGAGCAAAAGCGTCTTTGTAATTCTTTCCTAACGGAATGTTCTTATTACCAACTTTTACTTCATGTGCGCCAATAGCCAACACTTTATTTATTGCTACAATATAACTTCTGTGCACTCTAGCAAATTTATCAACCGGTAAACTTTGTTCCATATTTTTCATGGTTTGTAAAGTCACGATTCTCTTGTCTTCACCAGTGTATATTTTCACATAATCTGCAAAAGCTTCAACATACCAAATTTCGTCGTAGTTGATTTTGATCATCTTAGAATCTGCTTTTACAAACATGTAACCTTCATTCATTTCTGCTTGAGGTTGTTCAGATTTGTTTTTAATAGAGAAGTACTCTTCTGCCCTTTCAACAGATTTTTTAAATCTATCAAAAGATACAGGCTTTAATAGGTAGTCCAGTGCATCCAAAGTAAATGCATCAACTGCATACTCTGTATAAGCTGTAGTAAAGACGACAAGAATACCGCTATTTTGCAGCGATTTCATGAAGTCGATACCACTGATTTCAGGCATGTGGATGTCGCAAAAAATTAGGTCTGGTTTTTCGTGTTTGATAGCTTCAGAAGCCTCTATCGCATTAGAACATTTAGCAATCAATTTTAAATTGTCGCATTTTTTAATGTGAGCTTCCATAATCTCCAATGCCAATGGCTCGTCGTCCACTGCAATGCATTTTAGAATTTTGTTCATATTGTCTGTAGAGTTAATGTAACAGTATATTTATCTGTTTCGTCTACGATTTTAAGCTCATGCTTACTAGGATACAAAATATTCAGACGTGTCTGCACATTTTTTAGACCAATGCCGCCCACTTTTGCCTTGTCCAACTCATTTAAAACGGTCGGTTTTGTATTTGATATACTGAATGTCAGCCGGTTATACTCAACATCGATAACATACATGATGTCTATCTTAGATTTAGCCAAACTAGGATTCGCTCCGTGTTTAAAAGCATTCTCTATAAAATTGATGAATAGAAATGGTTCAATCATTTTTCCAAACGTAGATCCATGCACATCTAAATTGATTTCTGTTCTATCACCTAGTCTGAGTTTCTCTAATTCTATATAATCGCGAACAAACTGTATATCGTCTTCTATAGCTACTTTTTGTTTCTGACTTTCATACAAACCAAATCTTAAAATATTGGACAATTTTAATACCGCATCTGGCGCCAATTCAGATTGTTTTAATGTAAGTGCATACAAGTTATTTAAATTGTTGAATAAAAAATGGGGATTGATCTGTGATTTTAAAAACTTCAATTCACTTTCAACATTTAATTTCTGGAGCTCTTTGTTGGATTGCTCCTTCAAATACCAATTCCTAAACAACTTTATAGAAGTAGTCAGCAATACAGTAAACAAAATCAAAAGAAAATTATATGTAAAAAAATCAAATGTCCAAATATTGGATACACTTTCTTGGCTTAATGGAATATACTTAAATGTGGCTACAGCCAAGGGAAAACACATCAGCAAAACTGAAAGTGATAAACTCAATAGATAGCTTAAATATTTGCGTTTAAACAAAAACCATTCTATTAAAAAGTAGTTGTTAAAGTAACTGACAATAATATGGAAAGAGATGAATACAGTTGCATTAAAAACGTCTCGCCAAAAAGATGTTCCAGATAGAAATATCAATGCCCAGGACAATATATACACCATCCAAAAAAGCACGTGATACAACTTATATCTGTTGATCACAGCAACCAGTTCTGTAAAGAATTTGTTTATCACTTTTATGGATTTCTAAAAAACCTAAGTATCTCTTTCGCCCAGTCGATGATTCTATTGCCACCGCCAATCATGCTGTTCTCAACTTTTACTTCTTCAATATTGCTTTGATTGATTCTTGAGAAATATTGCTCAACAGCCATGTACGAAATTACATTAGAAACAATTAACACGGCGATTAAAATCCATGAAAACCATTTTTTTTGTGACCAAGCTGTGAGTTTCATAATCCATCACGAAAGTAATTAATTTTCTGAATATCCATATAGAATTCAAGGCAAGTTTATCAAGAGTTGTGAAAGAAATGTATCTTACTTTAGAGTATTTAAACCATACTGCTTCAAGTATCAGCTATTTAGATTTAAAATCTTTAATCAAATACTGCTGAAAAATCAACCCAGAACGCTTCAATTGCGCACTATCTTTTATATCTCCAGAATACACAAACGATTGGCATAAATTGTCGTAAACAGCTTCTTTATCCTTTTCTATTCTACCGAATCCGCTGTTATAATGATACTGAGCAAAAGGTCTCACATTATAAACGCCTGTTTGCCATTTAAAGTCTTTGTTTTCCTTATTCAAAGCTTGAACAATGATTGATGGAATAATAGTTTGCGACACGACTGTTTCGATTCGTTTTCCCTTAAGTTCATCTTTCAACGCTCCGCCTCCTATAACAAATGGAATGTGGTATTTCTGCTTACCAAAAAATGGCACATTGGCCAAACCAATTTCATGACCATGGTCGGCTACCAAAACTATCAATGTTTCTTCGTACCATGGGGCTTTCGAGCAAGCTTCCAAAAATGCTCCCAAACTTTTATCGGCGTATCGAATTGAGTTTTTAAAGGCATATTGTTCGTCTTTTTTCAAATCATTAGATTCTAAAGGCACATCGTATGGCTCGTGACTGCTTAAACTTAATATAGTAGTAAAAAACCTTCCTTTAATGTTTGCATGAGCAGCCAATACTTTGTCGTAAACATTGGCATCATGAGCTCCCCATTTGCTATTGAGTTCATTTGATGGGTATGCTTTTTTATCAACTATGTTGGTAATACCTTGTTGTATCAAATACGACTTCATAGAAGCAAATTCAGCATCTCCACCGTAGTAAAATGAATTGTAATAATTCAAATCTTTAAACACTTTACCTAAACTATTTAGGTGAGACACTTTATCAGGAAATACGATAATTGAAGATGCAGGTTGAGCAGGATAACCTGACAATACACTTACAAGTCCTTTTTCTGTCCTATCTCCAGAAGCATAACAAGACATAAAGCTCAAATTGGATTTTGCATATTGGTCCAACTGCGGCATACAATCTGAATACCCTGTAAAATAGTTGCTTCCATAAGCAGTGAAACTCTCCAATATTACCACCATGACATTGAACTTGTCTTGCTTTGTTACAACAAAACTTGCTGTATCTGGCAGAATACTTTCAGAAAATTCTTTGTTCAAAGTTACCTCATCAACAACATCGTATTGCTTACCATATAAGGATTCTGTATCGTTAAAAATATAATACAAAGCATTCCACAAACTATTGATAGATGATGCGTTTTCGATTTGTTTGTCAGAGTAAATAGCTGAAGCTTGACTAATAGTTGCAACACCAACTCCACCACGCAACATCACAAAGGAAGCTGCAATCAATACCACATCTGCTATACTGTACTGAACAGAATATTGCCTTTCTTTCATTAAAAGTTTAGACATCCATTTTCCTAAAAAAAACAATAATACTGCCAGAACAATTGCAAATGGTATGGTTTTAAACCATTGAACAGCACCAGAAGAAACAGCCATTTCTTTAGGATGGGATATATACACCAAAACCTGATTGTTAAACTTTGTTCCCCATTGTCGGTATAATTCTGGGTCGGATATTGTGATGGCAAATATGACAAATAGCTCGATGATGATTAGCGTGTTATAGATATACTGATGGAATTGTTTTCTAAACACGCCCTCTAAAAGTATCAACAACAAAAAAGGTGAAATGCAATAAGCAACGGTTGAAATATCTAGTCTAAATCCAGCCAAGGTAGTCAATGCAATGGTATTGCCTAAAGAATTCGACAATTGATGTGAATGGTATAAAATGAAATACACGCGCGACAATTCAAATATCAGCCAAAACAGTGCAGTAAATTTTAAAAACAGAAATAGTCGTTTCACCTTAAGAATTAATTAACGCAAAAGTAAGAGAAAACTCATGGAACCTATCAACTATTAGTTCAATATTTCGTCTAAGTTTCTACAAATGGTCTCGGTTATTTGATCAGTAGGCAAATCGTTGTCATCTTCACCAAATGGATCTTCTATCTCCTCTGCAATCAACTCTATACTTCCAAATATATAAAATAGAATAGGCACTATAAAAGACGACCAATAGCCAAACTCCATTGCAAAACCAAATGGCATACTGGCTATATAAATGAAGATGATTTTCTTTAAGAATATGCTATACGAATATGGAATAGGAGTTTTCTTAATACGCTCGCAAGCACCAATATTATCTGTGAATGATTGAATTTCGTTGTTTAAAAACAGCAGTTGTTCCCCAGAAATCACCTTTGCCTCATATAAAGCGTTCACTTCAAGTATGATGAATTGAGCCAATTTATTAGGTATATGTGCATTCATGACATAATCGTGCACTTTGTATCTATCAGTGTCTTTCAACAATTCAGATTTGACGCCATTGCGCAGATGCTCTTTTGAGGCTAAAACATAATTCTGAATTAGGATTTTTAATCTTTCTCTAGTCGCCTCATCTTTTACAAGAACGGACAATTTAATGGCCAAATTTCTAGAATTATTGACGAAGGCTCCCCAGATTTTTCTTCCTTCCCACCATCTTTCATAAGCGGTATTGGTTCTAAACACCAACAACATTGACAACACAAAACCGACCAATGCATGTATGCTTGTGGTATTTTTATAATCGAGGTGTAGAATTTTTATTTCAAGATACACAACAACAGTTGTATAAAAAGCCATTCCCAAGATACCAGGCAGCATCATTCTAAATGTGTCGCTTTTTTGTAAACTCAAAATAAGCTTCCACCAATCTTTGGGATTATATATAACCATATGTACCGCAAAAATCTAAAATAAAACATCAAATCCAAAATCTTATTATTTGCAATGGATTGCGTAACTTTGCGGGCTTTATGAACTTGTTATCTGCCGACCAAATTTCTAAATCGTTTACCGAACGATGGTTATTCAATCAAATCAGTTTTGGACTGGCTAAAGGAGAAAAATTGGCTTTGGTAGGCAGTAATGGTACAGGAAAATCAACTTTATTAAAGACTATTGCTGGCTTTATTCAACCTGATGGCGGCAACGTGAGTCTAGCAAAAGGCGTTTCTTTAGGCTACTTACCACAAGAGCCTGAATTGGAAGATCACTTAAGCATTGAAGAAAGTATCTTTAGCGATAAAAATCCTATTCTTAACTTGGTTAAACAATACGAAATAGCCATTCAAGATGCAGATTTTCCTGCCGACAAAATGCAGTTTCTTCTTGAAGAAATGGACCGATATGACGCTTGGGATTTCGAAAAGAAGGCACATCAAATCTTGGCAAAACTTGGCATTACCAATCTTAAACAAGCAAATAACACTCTAAGTGGCGGACAGAAAAAACGTGTTGCACTGGCCAAATTGTTGATACTGCAACCAGACATCATCATTATGGACGAGCCCACCAACCACTTGGATTTAGAAGCCATTGAATGGTTGGAACATCTGCTAAATGCTCACAATATTTCTTTAATAATGGTAACCCACGACCGTTATTTCTTGGACAATGTGGCCACACATATTCTTGAACTAGATAGAGGCAAACTATATGTTCACCATGGTAATTATGCCTATTATCTTGAGAAAAAAGCACAAAGAGATGCAGTGGTGGAGGCAGAAATATCCAAAGCCAGAAATTTAATGGCCAAAGAATTGGAATGGATGCGTCGAATGCCTAAAGCAAGAGGCACTAAGTCTAAAAGCAGAATTGAAGCTTTTTACGACTTAAAAGACAAAGCCACACAAGACATTTCTAAAAAGGAACTCGACATTTCAGTTCAATCTGTTCGATTGGGCAACAAAATTATTGAAGCCGACCACATTGGCATGAGCTATGGCGACAAACTGCTAATCGACGACTTCTCTTACATTTTCAAAAAGAAAGACAGAATTGGCATTATTGGTCAGAATGGCATGGGGAAAACCACCTTGCTGGATATACTTACCGAACAAGTGGCACCTAAAAAAGGCAGCATCATCCACGGACCAACATTAAAAATCGGCTATTACACTCAGCATAGCAACGATTTGAACAACGATAATAGAATCATTGATGAAGTCAAACAAATAGCAGAATATGTTACACTAGGTAATGGAGAAACCGTCACAGTTTCTAAACTTTTAGATATGTTTCTCTTCCCTCCTGCTATGCAATATACGCCTGTTTCAAAACTGAGCGGTGGTGAACGTAGACGTTTACAATTACTAAAAGTACTGGTTACAAATCCAAACTTTTTGATTCTCGATGAGCCTACCAACGACTTAGACATCGACACATTAAATGTGCTTGAAGATTTTCTATTAAACTACGATGGGTGTTTGATGCTGGTATCACACGATAGATACTTTATGGACAAGTTGGTTGACCATTTATTTGTCTTCGAAGGCAAGGGTAAAATCCTTGATTTTTATGGCAACTACACCGACTACAGGGAATATGCAGATGAGAAAACTGTTGAAGAAAATGCCAAACCTATAACATCATCACCTACTAATACTGCAACTGAAACTAAAGTTGATAAACCTAAGAAAAAACTCAGTTTCAAAGAACAAAAAGAATTCAATGATTTGGAGGTAGAAATTCCAAAACTTGAAGCTAGAAAAAAAGAACTTAACGACCTATTAAATGCAGGGAGTACAGACCATGAGAAGCTTAGCAACTGGGCCAAAGAAATTGGCGAAATAGATGCTGCTCTGGATGAAAAAACCATGCGTTGGCTCGAATTGTCTGAATTGTAATATATTTGCCTAGTGCGTATCTCTGCTGTCATCATAGCGAAAAATGAAGCCGATAATCTTAAGCAATCATTGCCTAAGCTGGCATGGTGCGATGAGATTGTAGTTGTAGATGACAATAGCAGTGATGCTACAGCAGAAGTGGCTTTGTCTTATGGCGCAAAAGTATACCAAAGAACTTTTGATGGATTTGGCACTCAAAAAAGATTTGCTGTTTCTAAGTCTTCCAACGATTGGATATTGAACATCGATGCCGATGAGGTTTTGAGTGACGCTTTGATCAAAGAACTTCAATCCATTGTTGATACAACAAACACCCATGCTTATAACATTCCAATTAGGCATGTTTTCCTTGGAAAAGTCTTCATGCATGGAAAAGAAAGCGCTTACAAACACTTAAGATTGTTCAATAGGAATTACGGCAATTTTGATGAAGCCAAAGTGCACGAAAAAGTAGAGATTAAAGGGAAAGTTGCTGACTTAAACAATGTCATATTGCATTACAGTTACAAGAACTTAAGTCATTATTTCACTAAGTTCAATCAATACACAGACATAGGTGCTGCAAAGCTCAAAGAAAAAGGAAAATCGAGGTCATTGTTGATGTGTTTGGCTGGATTTCCAGTTTATTTCATCAAGCATTATTTCATTTACGGCAATATCCTTAACGGTTGGCAAGGTTTTGTTTGGGCTTATCTCAATGCCTGGTACCACACTGTTAAATATTTAAAACTATACGCACTAAACAGAAACGCATGAGCAAACTGCGCGTCTTTATGTACCATAAAATCAATGCTGGTGCCGATTTCTTAACGGTAACTCCAGAAGATTTTAAATTGCAGATGTCTTTCATAGCCAAGCACTATACAGCCATACATCTAAAGGACCTAATTGACCACATTAAAATTGGCAAAGCTCTTCCATCAAATGCTGCATTAATCACGTTTGACGATGGTTATGAAGACAATTTCACCAATGCTTACCCGATATTAAAAGAACATCAATTGCCATTTACCATCTTTTTAGTTGCGGATTACATTGCTAAAGCAGCAGAGCACGATGGCAAAATTCAACAGTTTTTAAGTATTGAGCAATTAACAAGCATGCAATCGTTGGCATCATATGGCTATCATAGCTTTAAACATGATAATTTGATGGATAAAACATTGGATGAGATTTCAAATGACATAGATGCCTGTTATGCTGTATTCAGCCAAATGCCCATTGAAATACAAAAAGCTTGGGCATATACATATGGGGCTTATCCTAAAAAGGACAAACTGAGGTTTCAAGCATTGCAAAACTTGTTCAGCGTTAAAAACATTTCAGTAGCATTTAGAATTGGCAATCGAATAAATTCAACCCCAATAAACAATAGGTATGCTATTGAGAGAATAGATGTAAGGGGCAATGAATCGATGTTCAAATTTAAGTTGAAAGCGAGATTTGGAAAGGTATTTTGAGGTGATGTTTTATTCAAGGTAACTTTCTTAAAGATTAATTTTCTGAGTAATAACGGCCTTTTACGAGAAAATTTTCAGCAATTTTTAATTCTTAAAATCTATTAACCACAAAATTTTAATCGCTTAACTATTTGACACTTACATCAAAACAAAGAACCCAAATCAGTCAATTAAAGCGGCAATTTCACCACTAAAAACCAGATATAGACATAAAAAATCCATTTTTTTTGCAGCGTTTAAATTCCTAAATTTGTCTAACACTGTATCAGTGGTACTAATGTTTTCAGAAAAGCAAGTGATTGATGGTTGTCTTAAAGGCGACAGACTAGCGCAAGAAGCTTTGTATAATCGCTTTGCTGGAAAGATGTTGGCTGTAAGTAAACGTTACTTAAAGGACTTAGAAATGGCCGAAGATGCCTTCCAGGAGGCATTTGTCAAGGTATTTCTTCACCTCAAGAACTTTACTTTTCAGAGCAGCTTGGAAACATGGATGACCCGAATTTTTATTAACGAATCGATCAATAAACTACGCTCAATGAAACGTCTCGCCTTGCAAGTCAATATAGACGACCAAACCAGACAATTCCCGGAGAACTTCGAAGAAGCTCCGGACAAGTTTGACGCTGAATTGGTGATGATGTTAATGGAAAAACTGCCAGAGAATTATAAAATTGTCTTGATGATGTACGCTATTGACGGCTATAGTCACAAGGAAATATCAGAAAAGCTAAACATGCCCGAAAGCACTTCGAGAAGTTCTCTTACAAGAGCTAGAAGCATGTTATGGCAATTGTATAAAAATGAAATAAAAAACCATGAGTCCAGAAGAATTTGATAACCGATTGCGAGCGACGTTTAAAGACGAGAGTCTGCCCCCTAAAGAGCACATGTGGGCAAATATAAACGCGCGCCTTGATCAAAAGCCTAACAGACCAATTTGGCATTGGCTAATGCCTGCTGTTGTTGTATTTACAGCTTCAGCTGTATGGCTTGGCTCTTCGCTGTTAAACAATAACAGCAATGATACTGTTGTTACCAATAAAACTGAGGTGGTCACAGAAAGCACCATTGCCTCTACCCCTAACCAAAACTCTGCTAATGCTCATGCAGAAAAAAGTACTAATGAAAACACCGACGTTACATTATCAAACGATAACAGTGGTATAATCAAGCCAAACTACTCTGATTTTGGAAAAGATAAAAAATCAAACAATACTCTAAACGGAAACACTAAACCTTCGAATAGAGAAACGCACAATAAACCTGCACGCAAAACAACGTATTTTGCTGACAACAACGAAGAAAGAAGCACTACCAGCTCTACCAACGAAAGCATTGCTAACAATGACATACATAATTCTAAGTTAAACAATGACAATAATTCTAGTTTTAACAAAAATGGCATATCAAATACCATTTATAACGCTGAATTGGAAACAAGAAATGCTCAATTAGCCAGAATCAAAAGATTCTTACACCGCTTTCAATTTGATTATTTCAATTCATCTCCATTAAGCGAAAATGGTTTGAAGCTTATCCAACCTACTCACCGCAGGCAAACAGCTAGTGATATGGCATGGGGAGGTAATTTCGATGATTACAAATGGTGGTTCAACTTTGGATTTGGTGCACAAACCAACTATAATACATTTAATGCTGAATACGACGATGCAACTAAAGCCAAAATCCATAGGCACTTAATCGCAAATCAATCTAAATTGACAAATAATGGTAATGGATTCCAAGCTCATATAGATATTCAACGAAAATTTGGCAAAAACAATAGGTTGTCTTTTGAAACTGGATTAAACTTCAGTTCTAGAAACGAAGACATCAAAATAAATGAGCAAACATACGACATTGCTGCAAGAAACAGCAATGACAGCATCTCTACTTATCTCAAATTAAAATTATTTATTGCAGTTGGAACTGACACCACTTTCTTTGATGCAACTCAAAGTTTTGCAATGGTTAGTAAAAACAAATACTCTGTTTACACAATTCCGTTGAGGTTCAAATACGAACAACCTATTAATAAAAACACATTTATTTCATTAGGTGTTGGAGGAGGTGTATCATATATCACAGCTAAATCAAGTAACAAATACTATAACATGGTTGATGAAAAATCATATACAACAAGCAGTTTAAATAAAGTTTCAGCTTCATTTAACAGTGTATTGTCAATCTATACTAATTATAACGGAATCGGTCAATTTGGTATATACGCTGGCTATCAAACCTATTTGACTCCTTTTACAATCAACAACCAATACGCTGTTAAAATGAGTGACATACAATATGGTGTAACATTTAGAAGACCACTAGGATTGGAATAAGGTTCAAATCCAAACCAGATATTACAAAAAAGGAGTACTAATTAGTACTCCCTTTTTTTTGTCCAAAATCTCTGCCATGAGGCTCTTCAAATAAGCGCTCATGCGATAAAGATTTAAAATATTCGTAAGTTATTCTCAAGCCTTCTTCTCTCGATACTTTTGGCTCCCAGCCTAAAATCTCTCTGGCTTTTGAAATATCTGGTTGTCTTTGTTTAGGGTCATCTGTTGGCAATGGTTTAAACACCACTTTCTGATTGGTGCCCGTCAACTTAATGATTTCTTGAGCAAAATCATTGATGGTTATTTCACTTGGATTACCAATGTTTACTGGTGTTGCACAATCGCTCATCAACAATCTGTAGATACCTTCAATTAAGTCGTCTACATAGCAAAACGAACGTGTTTGTGTACCATCACCAAATGCCGTTAAATCTTCGCCTCTTAGCGCTTGCCCAATAAATGCTGGCAATACTCTACCATCGTTAAGCCGCATTCTTGGTCCGTAAGTATTAAAAATCCTTACAATTCTTGTTTCAACATTGTGGTAGGTGTGATAAGCCATTGTCATCGCTTCTTGGAAACGCTTGGCTTCGTCGTACACACCTCTAGGACCAACTGGGTTAACATTGCCCCAATAATCTTCTGTTTGCGGATGCACTTGTGGGTCACCGTAAACTTCACTAGTCGATGCCACTAAAATTCTAGCATTTTTAGCTTTGGCCAAACCCAACAAATTATGAGTACCCAAACTACCAACTTTTAATGTTTGAATTGGAATTTTCAAGTAGTCTATTGGACTAGCTGGAGAAGCAAAATGCAAAATATAATGCAATTCACCTGGCACATGAACAAACTTAGACACATCATGATGATAGAACTCAAATTGTTCTAATTTGAAGAGGTGTTCAATGTTTCTCAAATCACCTGTAATCAAATTGTCCATAGCAATAACGTGACAACCTTCTTTGATGAATCTGTCACATAAATGTGAACCTAAAAAACCAGCTGCGCCGGTTATTAAAACGCGTTTTCTACTCATAATTAATTCACTATTTCTCTACCTATACATTCGTAATGGAATCCTAACGATTTCATTTCAACTGGTTCATATATATTTCTACCATCGAATACGGCTTTGTTTTTCAATGATGTTCCAATCGCTTCAAAATCTGGAGATCTAAACTCAGGCCATTCAGTAACAATGACAAGTGCATCTGCTCCTTCCAATGTTTTATACTGGTCGTTTGAATAGTCAATTCTGTTGCCTAATATTCTTTCAGCTTCGTGCATTGCCACTGGGTCGTATGCAATAACAGTAGCACCATCATTCAACAGTTGATCGATTAACACCAAACTTGGAGCCTCTCTCATATCGTCTGTTTTTGGTTTGAAAGACAAACCCCACATTGCAATTTTCTTACCATTCAAATCTTTGAAATAAGATTTCAATTTGTGGTACATTCTCATTTTTTGTGCATCGTTAACACTTTCTACCGCTTTTAATACTTGCATGGCATATCCATTCTCGTCAGCAGTTTTTACCAAGGCTTTCACGTCTTTAGGGAAACAAGAGCCACCATATCCAATACCAGGATAGATAAATTTATGACCAATTCTTGAATCACTGCCAATACCTTTTCTAACCATGTTTACATCTGCACCCATCAACTCACATAAGTTAGCAATATCATTCATAAAGCTAATTTTTGTAGCCAGCATACTGTTTGCAGCATACTTTGTCATTTCAGCACTTGGAATATCCATAAAAATACAAGGATGTCCATTCAACAAAAATGGTTTGTACAATCTGTTCATCACTTCTTGTGCTTTTTCAGATTCAACACCAATAACTATTCTATCAGGTTTCATGAAATCTTCTATTGCAGCACCCTCTTTTAAAAATTCAGGATTACTTGCAACATCAAAATCCACTTTGAAATTGCGCATTCTTAAAGCATCAGTTAAAGCTTGTTTTACCTTTTTAGCTGTGCCAACTGGAACTGTGCTCTTTGTAACAACAACAGTGTAGTCGCTCATATTTAAACCTATCTCAGTTGCAACTCCTAATACGTACTTTAAATCAGCACTACCGTCTTCATCGGGTGGAGTACCTACTGCAATAAATACAGCTTCACAACCTTGAATACTTTCAGAAAGATTTGTAGAAAAATTTAATCTTCCTTTTTCATGGTTTCTTCTAACCATTTCATCAAGACCTGGTTCGTAAATGGGCAAAATGCCATTCTTTAAATTTTCAATTTTCTTTTGGTCAATGTCAATACATGTAACATTTAAACCGACTTCGGCAAAGCATGTACCTGTTACTAGTCCAACATACCCTGTGCCTACAACTGCTATTTTCATTCTTGTTTTATTGTTTCTATTATTAAAGATGTTATTATATCAATTTGGTCTTCACTCATGTCTGTTCCCATTGGCAAACTTAATACTGTTTCGCACAATGCTTCAGACACTGGTAAATTTACTTCGGCAAAATACGCCTTTTGCTTGTACAATGGCAAAGGATAATATACCATTGTTGGAATCCCATTTTCTTTTAGAGTTTCTTGTAAAGTTTGTCTAGAAAAACCTTTGATTTTCAAGGTGTACTGATGGAAAACATGGTTTGACCATGGCGCCCTTTTAGGAATCTCAATGCCATTTACATCCCCTAATAACCTATCATAAGCCTCTGCAACTTTCTGACGTTCGGCAATAAAGTTGTCTAAATGTTTCAATTTAACCCTCAATATCGCTGCCTGAATGGTGTCCAATCTAGAGTTCATACCTATAACTTCATGATGGTATTTCTTACTCTGACCGTGATTGGCAATCATTTTAATTTTACTTGCTAATGCATCATCATTGGTACATATTGCACCTCCATCTCCATAACAACCGAGGTTTTTTGACGGAAAAAATGATGTTGTTGATAGGTGGCCAATAGCGCCAGATTTAACCATTTTACCATTGAAACGACAATCGGCACCAATTGATTGAGCATTGTCCTCAATGACATACAGGTTGTGCTTTTCTGCTATACGACAAATGGTATCCATATCAGCACACTGACCAAAAAGATGCACCGGTAAAATGACTTTAGTCTGTTTGGTTATCAGTGATTCTATTTGAGTTGCGTCTATGTTAAATGTATTTGGATCAACATCAGCGTATACAGCTTTTAAATCTAATAGACCGCATACTTCAGCCACAGCAGCATACGAATAACCTGCAGTTATCACTTCTGACCCTTTAGGTAAATCTAACGCCATCAAAGCTATCTGAAGGGCATCTGTTCCGTTGCCACAAGTAACAACATGTTTAACCCCTAAATAATCTGCAAGTTCACTGGCAAATTGTCCAACTTCTTTGCCATTGATAAAAACCGAACCATCCAATACCGTTTGAATAGCATGGTCAATTTCAGATTTAATTCTCTGATATTGAGAGTTTAAATCTGTCATATATATGGTTTTCACGGAATAGTCGGATTTCACGGGTTGCAAAGATAATTCGTTGAATTGAAAACTAGGCAATTTACCAAAATAATTCACGCAATTTTAACACTTTACAATCCTCATTGATTTTGCGCTAATTTTATTCTTAAATTTGAACTCTTGCTTGAATTTGACACCCATATCGACAAATTAGACTATCTATTAGGGGTAAATTATGTATTTATTCCGGCTAAAATTGTAAAGGAATTGGGTGGCTTAAAATGTGGCAGACTTGTCTGTAAAGTCAACAGAAATTTAGAATTTCAATGTGGTCTAATGTCTTTGAGTAACGGGGATGCCTACATCACAATCAACAAGGCTAGGATGAACAAGTTAAAACTACAGACAGGCTCTGAAGTTCATGTCTCTCTAAAAAAAGACAACAGTGAATACGGCATGGACATTTGTGAGGAATTACAAGAATTATTAAACCAAGACACTGAAGGCAAAGCCCGTTTCGATGCTTTAAGTCCTGGCATGCAGAGGTACATTATATACTATGTCGCTCAAGTGAAATCGTCACAGAAAAGGATAGAAAGAGCAGTGCTATTGATAGGCAATCTTAAATTACAGCCTGAAGGAAAAGAATCTTTCAGGGCAATGCTTGGAAAAGAGTGATGAATCGATTTGTAGCCATTGATTTTGAAACGGCCAATTACAACAGCTATAGTGCTTGCGCTGTAGCCATTGTGACAATGGAAGGCCATATTGTCACTGACAGATATTACACTTTAATCCAACCACCAAAAAATTTGTATTACCCTGGATTTTCTCAGTTACACGGCATATATCCGCAAGACACCATAGATGCTCCAACTTTTTACGATGTATCAGAAGAGATATTAAAACGTTTAGAAGACGAAGTGATAGTTGCACACAATGAGGGCTTTGATAGACAAGTCTTAAAGTCGACCTTAGCCTACTACGACTTGAGTCCACGCTCTCTTAAACTTTCAAAAAAATGGGAATGCACAGTAAAAATTTACAGAAAAAAAGGGTTCCGTCCAGCCAATTTAAAAGCCTGTTGTGAACGACTAAACATCCCATTAAATCACCATAATGCGCTTTCAGATGCAGAAGCTTGTGCCACACTTTTTGACCTGCATTTAAGAAATTTTTGAAGTATGTGACCATTATCACGTAAAAGATTTAAATTTGGTCATAATTTTGTATCGTAAAATTCAAAATAATTCACAGTTATGAAAGTTGAACAAATATATACTGGATGTATCGCTCACGCAGCGTATTATATAGAAAACAATGGCGAAGCAGCTATTTTTGATCCTCTAAGAGAGGTTCAACCATACATTGACAGAGCCATTAAAGACAATGCGAAAATAAAATACGTTTTTGAAACGCATTTCCATGCTGATTTTGTTTCTGGTCACGTTGACTTGGCTAAAAAAACTGGTGCAAGCATCGTTTATGGTCCAACTGCTAAGCCTGGCTTTGACGCAATCGTAGCAGAAGACAATCAAATATTTAAGATTGGCAACTACAGCATCAAAGTGATTCACACACCAGGACATACCATGGAAAGTACTTGTTATTTGCTTGCTGATGAAAACGGCAAAGAACATGGCATAATAACTGGTGACACTCTGTTCATTGGAGATGTTGGCCGCCCAGATTTGGCTCAAAAACTAGTTGTTGACCTTACTCAAGAGAAGTTAGCATCCATGTTGTTTGATTCATTGAGAAATAAAATTATGCCTTTGAGTGATGATCTAATCGTATATCCAAATCATGGAGCTGGCAGCGCTTGTGGCAAGAACATGAGCAAAGAAACCACTGACACTTTAGGTCACCAAAAAATGGTGAATTACGCTCTAAGAGCCAATATGACAAGAGAAGAATTCACAGCTGAACTGTTAGATGGCTTAACTGCCCCACCTGCCTATTTCCCTAAAAATGTCTTGATGAACATCGCTGGCACAGAAGGTGTAGATAGTATCTTGGAAAGAGGTCACAAAGCATTATCAGCCGAAGAATTTGAAGCTGCGGCAAACGAGACAGAAGCTCTGATGTTAGACACCAGAGATGCTGATGTATTTAGACAAGGATTTATCCCTAACTCAATCAATATTGGCATTGATGGCAATTTTGCACCATGGGTAGGAGCTCTAATTCCTGACATCAAACAAGAAATACTTTTGATTTGTGATGAAGGAAGAGAACAAGAAGTTATCACACGCCTTGCTAGAGTTGGATATGATTTCCCTATTGGCTATTTAAAGGGTGGATTCAAAACATGGAAAGATTCAGGTAAAGAATTTGACTCAGTGGATAGAATCACTGCTCAAGAATTCGAACAAGCTCACAACAATGACACCATTGTGATAGATGTTAGAAACGTTGGGGAATACAATGCTGAACATTTAGAGAATGCGATCAATATTCCTTTGGATTACATTAATGAGCATTTATCAGAGTTTCCAAAAGACAAACCATTTACCATACATTGTGCTGGTGGATACAGAAGTATGATTGCAGCATCGATATTAAAATCAAGAGGCTGGGACAATTTCAAAGAAGTAGCTGGTGGATTCAAAGCCATTTCAGCGACATCATTGCCAAAAACAAATTTTGTTTGCGCTTCTAAAAGTTAATTAAACAATATGAAAAGCATTTCGAAAACGACCCTAATTGGGGTTGTACTAGGAGGAGTATTGGGTTATATGTACTGGAAATTTATAGGATGTGCATCAGGCACATGTGCTATAACTTCAAAACCGTTAAACTCAACTTTGTATGGCATGTTAATGGGAGGTTTGCTTTTCAGTAGTTTTACAAAAGACACAAAAACAACTAAAAATCATGAAACAACTAATGGAACAAATGATTAAAGAAACAATTGTTGTGGCCAACTTAAAATGCAGCGGCTGTGCAAATACAATTAAGAAAAACCTTTCTGAGTTAGAAGGCATGCAACTCGTAAAAGTAAACCACGACACAGGTGAAGTTGAAGTTGAGTACGACGATCAATTACCAAAAGAAGTGATCACTAAAAAACTCAGTTCACTTGGTTATCCTGAAGCAACTGAAGACAACGGATTGTTGACTCAAATTAAAAGTTATGCAAGCTGTATGATTGGTAAAATTCAAAGTTAAAATTAATAAATAAAAAATGATAGATTTAGAAACAATTGTAAAAAACGAAGAAGGAACAATCGTTGATGTTAGAACAGTACCAGAATTTATGGGAGGTGCAGTAGTTGGTTCAATCAACATTCCTTTGGGAGAAATCACAGAAAGATTAGAAGACATCAAATCTTTAAAACAACCATTAATTCTATGCTGTGCATCTGGCAACAGAAGTGGTCAAGCTCAAAGATTCCTATCTCAATTAGGCATCGAATGTTACAATGGTGGTTCATGGATGGATGTAAACTATTTAAAAGCTAAAATGGCATAAAGCGTATGTTAGGTGCATTAAAAAAACTATTCGGATTAGGCCCTTCTGTCAATTATGCTGACATGATGAAATCAGGAGGAATCATCATTGATGTTAGAACCAAAAGTGAATTTGCTAGTGGCAACATCAAAGGATCTGTAAACATTCCTCTTGACCAGCTAAGCAGTGGCATGAGCAAACTAAAAGACAAAAACCAAGCTATTATTACCTGCTGTGCATCAGGCATGAGAAGTGCATCTGGAAAGAGCATTCTTAAAAATGCGGGATATACAAATGTGCATAATGGCGGTTCTTGGTTAAGTTTAAGAAATAAAATATAATGTTTAAAACCATTAAAGATATCCTTTTATCAGGCTGGAACCTCAACAGAGGTATCCGCCTGATTTTAGGTATAGCCATTTTGTTTCAATACTTCCAACAACCAGATATTTTCATTTTAATGATTGGTTTGATGCTGATTTTACAAGCATTATTCAATGTTGCTTGTTGCTCAAATGGCAATTGCAGAATCGAACCTAAATCGACTAAAAATATTGATGAAACAACTTTTGAAGAAATCAAATAACCATGTCTAATCAAAAATTTTCTGAATTGATTCAAAGCGAAAAACCCGTACTAGTTGATTTTTCAGCTGAGTGGTGTGGCCCATGTAAAATGATGAAACCTATCTTAGAAGACCTTAAATCACAAATGGGTGAAAGGGTTAGGATTTTAAAAATCGATGTTGACCAAAACCCTTCCATTTCTGCAGCCTACCAAATACAAGGCGTGCCAACTTTAATGGTATTCAAACAAGGTAAAATGTTATGGCGACAAAGTGGTGTTGTAAGAGCCAACGAATTGGCAAACATCATCTCGAAATTCGAGTAATCAACGCTGAAATGTGCCAACATACTCAGCACTGTCAATGATGTGACCTTTCATTTTACCGCGAACAGTAGCAACATCCGAACCACTAGCTATTCCCAAACTTTTAATATCCATTTGATATAGTTTAATAAAATAGTGGTGTAGTTGACCAGACGGAGGACACGGTCCACCATAAGCAGTATCTCCAAAACTTGTTTTCCCTCTTTTTGTTCCAGCTGGCAATGGATTCAAAGCATCTGTACCTTCACCAATTGACATTGCAGTTGATGGGATATCATATAACAACCAATGATTCCAAACATAACCAGCAACAGGAACCGCATCAGGATCATCCAAAATCAAAACATAACTCGCTGGCGATTTTCCATTGTCATTCCATGCAATGTGAGGGAATATTTGAGAACCTACTGAACAAGTATACTTATTCGGAATAACAGCGCCGCTATCAAAAGATGTACTTGATAACTTAAATCTAACTGAAGTTTTTACATCATTTGTAGTGGATTCTTTATCATTCTTACAAGCATTAATTGCCAAAGACAACATCAAAACTGAAAGAAATTTTAGGGTATTAGACATACAACAAATTTAAGGATTATCTAGCTATTCTTAACACAAGCATCATATAGCATTTTAATGTCTTTTAACTCAGCATCCAATGACCCTCCTGACATTAACTTATGCGCATATAACAACTTTAAATGGTGTTTATCTCTGCGCATTACCAAAGGATTAACATCAACGCTAAATAAGACTTCTCCAGTTTGATTTCTACCTATATTAACTTTTAAATAGGCGCACAAATGGCACCAAGTATAAATATCATAAGCTATAAAATCAGCTAGACTGTATATTGCAAAACCTTTCTTTCTTTTCCCAGTTTTCTCAAATGTATATTCGTAATATCGCCAAGGCTGCAAATTGTGCGGATGTCCGCCAGCTATTACATCGGCTCCACTCGTTCTAAAGATTTGCTCAACCAGCTCAATTGAACGCTTTGAAGGATATATCTGGTAAGCATTTCCAAAATGCAATGAACAGACAATAAATTCTGCACCTGCAGTTCTACAGTCATCGATATCGTTTACGATTCTTGAAATATCACAATTAGATTGGTTCAAAGGCAAATAATTCATCTTCCATTCCAATCCACTTGGTGGGATAAATTTGTTTAATGAAAAGGTATAGGCCACAAAACCAATTTTGATTCCATTGACTTCCTTAATAACAAAATTCAGCTCACTTTGAAGATGTCTTGCTCCTACAGATTGGATGTTCTTATGTTTTAAAAAATCCAGCGTCGCATCTATACCTTCAACACCCATGTCCATAGTATGGTTATTGATGACACTAAGCACATCGTATCCTTTAAATTTGCCGTTTCCACTAAAAACATCAAAAGTGGTTGCATCCGTATTAAAATGCATGTCAGACAGCATCACTTCTGGCACAAAAGAATTTGGGCGATTAATATCGAGTGCAGTCTCTAGGTTGGCAAATACAATATCACTGCTAAAAAAATCAGGCCCAACCTCTTCCCATAAATGAGCTGTATTTTCAGGTTTGATCATTTCGTAAGACATTAAATCTCCTGCGATTGAAATCGTAGCAAGAGTATCAAATTTATCCTTAGATATCGAAACATTAAAATGGTCAACTATGTTGTCTTCTGAAGGAAGAACTGGAGATTTATAGTAGTATTTGTATGCGAAATAGAATATATCTTTAAATTTATAGGTGCGAGGATTTTCTTCGAATTCGACAGCTCTTTTCCATTGTCTACCAAAGAAAATGTGAATTGGGAATAATAGACACTTTAACAAGAAACACAACAAATGCCCTTTAACGGTATATGGTCTTACTACCCTCAAAGTATATGTTTAGATATTTAGCAATAACCTTCCGAGAGAAAAATACACCCCAAGCCCAATGACATCGTTGGTAGTAGTAATAAATGGACCTGTCGCTAAAGCTGGATCAATATTAAATCTTTCTAAAATCAATGGGGTGACGGTGCCTAACAACGATGCAAAAATGATTACAGTAATTAATGCGATACTTACAACCATGCTTAAATTATAACCATGACCAACAATAAGATTAAACATTAAAAGTATAGCAGAACAAACAAGACCATTGATTAAAGACACAGTAAATTCTTTACCCAATTTTGGTAAGATGTTCTTACTTTTTAAAGTATTATTAGCAAGTCCCTGAACAATGATAGCAGAGGATTGAACACCGGCATTGCCGCCCATAGCAGCTACAACAGGCATGAAAAAAGCCATTTTAGGCAAAGCTTCTATATCTCCTTCAAAATTAGAAACCAACATAGAACTTCCCAATCCGCCTAACAACCCTACCATCAACCAAGGCAAACGAGCACGAGATAAAATCAATACTTTATCTTCACTTTCTACACTTTCGCTAAGACCAGCTTGTAATTGGAAATCTTTATCAGCTTCTTCTTTTATAAAGCCAACCACGTCATCAATAGTGATTCTACCAATCAGTCTATTCATACTATCAATAACTGGAATTGCAATTAATCCATACTTATTGATAATTCTTGCTACCTCTTCTCCAGTAGCATAGGCATTAACAGAAATGTACTCAGTATTTGTTATTTCAATAACTGAGGTATGGGCTTTGGCCAAAACGATGTCTTTTAGAGACACTACACCTTTTAAAATATTTTTATCATCCACCACATAAACGGTGTGAACAGAATCAACTTCTTCAGCCTGCTTTCTAATTTCTTCAATACACTGACTAACGGTCCAATTGTGTTTTACTTGAACCAATTCTTTAGCCATCAAACCACCTGCAATATCATCATCATAATGCAACATAGTGGCTAGATTTTTAGCGTATTCTTGGTCGTCGATATATGACAACACTTCTTCTGCTTTCTGAGTAGGCAGAAGATTCAAAATATCAACCGCATCGTCAGAATCCAAGTAAGACACGACATCTTCGGCAATTTCTCTCGGTTCGTATCCTTTGAACAAACGCTCTTGCAGTTCGACATCCAATGAACGGATGACATCAACTGCTTTTTCTTTTTCTAAGACTTTTATGAGGTACTTAGCATCTTCGATTTCGAGGTCCCAAAAAATATCTGCAATATCCTCAGGGCGATAGTCTTCTAGTTCAGCGATTATTTTCTCGCTGTCCAAACCATCTATTAGAGGTTTTAACTTTAAAAGCAGTTCTTTTTCTGAAACTGTGGTACTCATCGATTTTGTTCAATGTAAGAAGTCAATTGTATAAAATCTTCAACGCTTAATTGTTCGGCACGCAATTTAGCAAATTCGTGACTTTCTTCTAATTTAAATTTATGTAAAGCATTTCTCAAGGTTTTGCGTCTTTGATTGAAGCCTGTTTTTACGACATCAAAGAACAAAGATTTTGAGCAAGGCAATGAGAAATCGTCTTTTCTAACGCACTTAATGACCCCAGATTTTACTTTTGGAGGAGGATTGAACACATGAGGTTCAATCGTAAACTCGTACTTGCTATCATAGAAAGCATTTAACAATACACTCAATATCCCATAGGTTTTAGAACCCTTCTTGGCTACAAGTCGCTCTGCCACTTCCTTCTGAAACATGCCTCCAAAACCAACAACAGATTCGACATGATCAAGAACTTTAAAGACTATTTGAGAGCTGATGTTGTAAGGGAAATTACCAATAACAATAAGATTCTTACCATCAAATAGCTCATTGTTGCGTTTATTGAGGATGTCACCTTCCATCAATTTTAGTCCTTTAGGAACCAGAGTATGATTAAGGTATTCAACCGATTCGGTGTCAATTTCAAGAGCAGATACATCAGAGTAATTCTGAAGTAAATATTGTGTAAGCACACCCATACCTGGACCAATTTCAAGAATTTGAGCTTGAAGATTGTCGTCTTTGAACAACAAGGCGACTTTTTCGGCAATACTCTCGTCTTTAAGAAAGTGCTGACCGAGGTGTTTTTTAGGTTTAACGCTGTGATTCACGATTGCGATTCAAAACTAACACCATTTTTTGGAAATACCTTTGAGTCAACGCAATTAATCCAAAATATTGGTACAGTTTTTGAAATCACCATAGATAATCAATAAACGTCAAGATGAAAAAAATACTACTAAGCACATTCGCCTTTATGGCAATAGCAACTTTAAGCGCACAGGGAGACCCAAATCTAGCCCCTGGTCAAATGCCTCCAGTTGCACCTGCTGTTACAACAAATCCAGAGTTCATTCAGTTTAAAGAAGTAGCTTTTGATTTTGGCAACATTAGACAAGGCACACCAGTGTCACATATTTTCGAATTTAAAAACGTTGGCAACAGAGATATTACATTGGTAAATGTTGCTGCATCATGCGGCTGCACCACTCCAAACTGGAAAGGTGGCATCTATAAACCACAAGAAAGCGCTCAAATCACTGCAACTTATAACGCTTCTAGCGAAGGCTGGTTCAACAAATCGGTTACAGTAACAACTTCTGAAGGCGTAACAGTATTAACCATTACAGGCAATGTGATGACTGCTGGCGCTTACGATGCTTGGAAAATCAAAGATGATTCTACTAAATTAGCCAATCAAAAAGCTGCAGAAGCTTCTAAAAAAGGAAAATCAAAAAAAGAAGCCTCTAAAAGCAAATCTGAAGTGAAGAAAAAAGTTGGCAATGGCAAAGGTCAAGGCGAACAAAATTCAGGCAAACAGGACGTTAAAAATCCAGCAAATAAAACTGAACAAACTTCTAACCACAAGAGTTCAAAAGACAAAACATCTGATGACCAATTGAAATCAGATGCGAATAAACCAAAAGACAATCATTAATCAAACAACAGTTATTTAACCATATTTATTTTCATGAAAAAACTAGCAATCTTAAGTATTTCAGCCATCCTATTTATTGGATTAGCTGCATTCCAACAACCAAAGAAACCTAAAAAGCCTACTAAAGCAGGTGCTAAAAAAGAAGTAAAAACTGAAAAAGTTACTTTATCAGACAAAGCATACGATGTAAAATTTGATAAGACTTTCCACGATTTCGGAAAAGCTTCTGAAGGCGAGCAAGTAGAAACTATTTTTGTTATTACCAATGTTGGAAAAGAGCCTGTATTGATCAAATCTCACGAAGTTCAATGCGGTTGTACCACTCCTTCTTATTCTTCTGAACCTATCATGCCAGGCAAAAGCGCAAACATTAAAGTTGGTTTTAACACCAATGGCAAATTAGGCATCAACGATAAGACTGTAAAAATCACTACAAATGGCGGTGTTCACGAATTGAAATTCCGTTGTGAAGTAACTGCAAAAGCGCCAGTAGATCCAATGGACCAAGGTAGCCCAGTAAAAATCAAGACTAACTAAATTTCATTTTAAACCATATAAAAGCGTTGAAGCATCCCTTCAGCGCTTTTTTTTCACACCAAAATGAAACAATTGATATTCATATCTGCCATTCTAATTTTGTCTGTTTCTTGGGTGTCTCCAAAACAAGGAGATATCAAGTGGAACAAAACAACCCATGATTTTGGCAATCTCAAACAAGGCGTAAAAGTCAATACAGTTTTTAAGTATTACAACCATTCAGACACCATTTTTGAAATTGAAAATGTTATGGCGTCTTGTGGATGTGTTGTATCTAACTGGAGTAGAACGCCATTAAAACCTGGAGATTCATCCTCTATTACTGTAGGATTTGACACCAAAGGCAAGAACAGATACAATGAAAAAGTCATTACTGTCTACTCATCTCATGGCATGTATGACTTGATTATCAAAGCCAATATCACAAGATAACTGGCATTTCGGCACGGTATTTGTTTTATTTCGAAAAGAAAAAAACACCAACTATAATGATTTCAGCACTTACTTATCTTATTGCACTTTTCACAGTAACACCAACAGTTACAGCAACTACGCCTGTTGTTGCAGACGATCCAAAAGAAATAGTATGGAATAAAACCACCCACGATTTTGGTGAGATTATTCAAGGAACAAAAGCTAAATACACCTTTACTTTTACAAATAAAGGCACAACACCAATTATCATTAACAATGCAACAGCATCTTGTGGTTGCACAGTACCTAACTTTAGCAAAGAGCCTGTTGCTCCAGGTGGACAAGGCTCTGTAACTGTAGTTTTCGACTCATCAGGTAAAAATGGTAATTTTTCAAAAAACATTACGGTTTTAACGAGCATTGGACAAACAACCCTTTTCATTAAAGGAAATGTTACTCTTGAAGTTCAAAAACCAAAGTCACCTGTTCAAATTGGCGATTAAGCGAAAAAGCGATTATTCATATTTAAATTTTAAAAACCTTACATCTTGATGTAAGGTTTTTTTTATCCCTTACTCAATATTTCATCCAAAGATTCTAAGCCTTTAGCACTTAACTTTTTTCTCAATCTATAAATTGCCACTCTGCTTGTTTCCATGGTAATTCCTAAGCATAGACTTATCTCTTTGTTAGAAAAATTCAACTTCAACAACAATATCATCCTAAACTCGCCTTCTGTTAGATACCTATAAAAATTTTCATGCAGAAAATTATAATAATCTGGATATATCTGCACAAACAATTGTTGAAATTCCATCCAGTTTTCCTCATTAATAATCCTCACTTTCTTAATTCTTTCTAGAATCATTTGCTGACTTGGAGTAGGGGATTTTTTACTTGATTGAATTTTTTCGTAATCACTGTTTAAATGAGCTGTTGAGTAATTTTGTAATTTTAATGTATTGATGTTCTGATTGTGTTTTAAGGCATTGAATTGCAAATCTTGCAACAACTCATTAATTTTTTTTATTTCATCTTCTACCAATTTGATTCGGTAATAATTCTTCATGCTCAATTTCAAAATGGCCCCAGGATGCATGATGAACTCTTTAATTATATAGAGTTTGTTTTTTCTATACAACCTAACAAACATGACAACCAAAACCACTATAATTGTTAAAACTGTAAGTATAAAAAGAGTGCTCCATTTATCAGAAACTTCGGCATCTTGAAACCTCACATTTTGTTCAATTATGTTGGTCAATTCTATGGCCAAATTTTGCTTTTCTTTAATCTCATTTGCCGCAACAAGCTTTTCTAGTTGCGCAATTTTTAATGCATATAATTGAGCGCTATCCGACAAATTAAGTTTGTCATAAGATTGTTTTATTAGTTGGTTGACTTCTAATTCAATCTGATCTAATTTAGAACTAGAGTGATTTGCAGAAACTTTAAAATGGTGGATTGCCTGTTGGTATTTACCAGATTTAAAAAAATATTTCCCTTTTGAGACATGATACTCCGTTGGGAATATATAATTCAAACCTGAATGTTCAATTTTTTCAAAATAAGCATTTGCTTTTACAAAGTCGTTTAACACCATGCTCACTTGAGCAGATTCTAGGTAAACGATCAGTTGTTCCTTTTCTGAAATGTTATGTGAACTAACAATAAGGTTTTGCATTACCTTAAGAATCTTAACAACAGAATCAACTTTGTTGACCAAAGGGTCTTTGTAATACTCTAACCAGCATTGCAATCCTTGCCATTGCATTTTGTCATTTTTTACATTATTGCATAAATAACCCAATGTGCCAATTTTAGACTTAAATGAATCCATCTGGTGGTTCTTTAAATAAATTTCTGAAAAAGCCAATTGCACTGCTATTAATGAGGAATTTTTAATTGATTTTGGCAATCGATTCACTTCAGAATACAGCAAATTACAATATTTCAAACTTTGAGAATACAAGCCATAGTAATTGTTAACATCAATTAAACTTCGGTACAACAAAGACGTTCTATAAGGGTTAGAAGAAGCAGTAAGATACTTACTTGCAATGGTGAAATTCTGGGAGGCTAAATACCATTTACCTTTACTTTGATAATAGACCCCTTTATAATAAAATCCTGCTAAAAGAGCAGAATCTACTTTCTGACTCTCCCCTTCACGAATCAATAAATCACTAAATTTTTCAAGTTCTAAAGCATTATTATCTGCCACAGCAGAATCACAGGCACGAATAAGAATTTTTATCCGTTTGACAAAACTAGGTTGAGAACTGTTAAATAGTGAATATGCTTGACTAAATGATACAAATGTTAAAAAAAACAATAATATTATTGATTGTATAATTCTCCCCATAATTAACAGGTACAAAGTTTATGAAATTCCATCAATTCCATAAAATTAAGCAACAGATTTGATTGAGTATCAGAATGCACTTATTCACAATAATGATGCATGATTATACACTATTCGTTACAATTAATTCCATAATCCGCAGCAATCACATTTAAACAAATGTATAATGCAATATCTTTTTTGTAGCAATATAATATTTAACAAATTTGAAAATAACATATATAAACAATAACTAGATAATTATTTTTGCATATACTATTATAAGACAGACAATTACAAACTTACTTTTTTTTAAATTTAATACTTTTGGTAAATATAAATTCAATAAAAACGTAGCAAAAGTGTAGCAATGATTTGTATCTAAAAAGTGGTGTCTATTACCTCCTTAAATTTGCAATATCACATCAAGTTCCAGATTAGATTGTGCATAAATATCCTAATATATCATGATTCCAAAATGCAAAATCTCTAAAAAAACAACCTACAAATCAAAATTCACTTATTGAATGTATAAAAAACATGCAAAATCATTCACGAAAACATCTTTTAAAGATTTGACTCAAGAACAGCATTACAAAACCTTATATATCAACATACAACAACATTGAATTCACCTTTTAAATAAAACAACCCTCTTAATGTTCCTATTAAAAAAACTCCAGAAATTTTTTAAAGCCATAAGTCTAAAAAACATTTCTTTTCAAATGTCACATATTAAATCCTTTAAGGTCAAAGCAAAGGTCAAAAAACAAAACAAAAAAGAAGACAATTCCCTTTGGCTCTAATTTCTTTTCCTATAAAAGCAATTATCCAATTTAAATAAGATATAGTTCCATAAATTCTGAGAATAACATTAAACTCCATCTATCCATATTTTTTTTGCATCTTTGCATCAAAGAATTAGGATTTTGAACAACATAGAATATTATACTTGTCAAATAGTTGATATCAAAAATCACACACCTTTTCTAAAGAGCTTCTTTATCCAATATGAACATGAGATGCCTTACTTAGCTGGGCAATTCGTTATCATAGATTTTGGCGACTTGCAACATCAGTTTTCTACCAGAAGCTATTCTATTGCTGACACATACAATGGCTCTATCATAGAACTATGTGTAGTCCTAAAAGCAGATGGGGCTGCAACACCAAAACTTTTCAATCAAAACATTGGAGATACACTTAGAGTCAGCAACCCTCAAGGCAGGTTTGTTTTACCAGAAACTATCGAAGAGTCAATCTCATTTGGATTTATTTGCACAGGCACTGGTATTGCACCATTCCGTGCAATGATAAAAGATTTATTAATCAATAAAAAAGTCGGCAATCCTATCTATTTATTTTTTGGATGCAGAACCCAAGAAGACATACTTTACCGTTCAGAATTCGAACAATTAGAAAATCAGTTTTCTAACTTTAAATATACCCCAGTGTTGAGCCGTGAAAATTGGGAGGGCGCTAAAGGCTACGTACACAGTCATTACAGTTCTATTTTCGAAAGCAAACCACCTGCTTTAATATACTTGTGTGGATGGACAGATATGATCAAGCAAACACGTGATCAATTAAAAACTTACGGTTATTCTAGGACAGAGATAAAAGTAGAATTTTACGACTAAATTATTTGAATAAGAACTTTAAGGATATCACCAATTTACTCAGTAAAAGTTTAAGACATAAGAGGGTTACTAATGCTATAAAGGTTACTTCCTCCTACTATGTCTCTAAGATATTAAAACGTCCTATACATTGGGGCAATCCAATTTCCTTCTCTATAGAACCCACTACTTCATGTAATTTAAGGTGTCCTCAATGTCCTAGCGGACTTAGAAGTTTCAGTCGGCCAATAGGCATGTTAAATGTCGAGACCTTTAAGTCGACCATAGATGCATTATACAAGACGACAGGATATGTAACCCTATATTTTCAAGGGGAGCCGTATTTGAACAAACATTTCTTAGAAATGGTTAAATATGCTTCCGATAAAAAAGTGTATTCTGCCACCAGCACAAATGCCCACTATCTTACCAAAGAAAATGCTATAGCAACTGCAGAAAGTGGACTTGACAGACTCATCATTTCAATAGATGGTACCAGTCAAGACACCTATGGCAAATACCGAATAGGCGGTCATCTTGACAAAGTATTAGAAGGGACAAAAAACATGATGGAGGCGAAAAAGCAATTGAAGTCTAAGACACCACATGTTATATGGCAATTCATTGTTTTTTCTCATAACGAGCACCAACTTGAAGATATCAAACAATTGGCAAAAGACTATCAAGTGGACGAGTTGGCTATCAAATCAGCACAAATCTATGATTACGAAACGGGCAACGATATGATACCACAGAACGAGTCGTATAGCAGGTATAAAAAACAAGATGACAGCACTGCATTTAAAAACAAACTGTTGAACCATTGCTGGAGATTGTGGAACAGTTGTGTTATTACTTGGGATGGCCGAGTTGTACCGTGTTGTTTTGACAAAGATGCCGAATACAAAATGGGCAATGTTCTAGAGAATGATTTTAAACACATTTGGAAGAACGACCAATACAAAGCGTTTAGAGGTCAAATTCTAAAAGGCAGAAAACACATTGATATCTGTAAAAACTGTAGTGAGGGTACTTCCGTTTGGCAAAACTAACGGACGACAAAGAAGGTACCTCTTAGTTCATACCATTTTTTATCGTTGTCGAAATATGTAATTTTATATACATACACATCTTGCTGAACAGGGACATTGTTAAAAGTACAATCCCAACCAGCATTGATATCAGTTGATTCGAACAACAATTCACCCCATCTGTTATAAATTGAAAAAGTATAATCTTTAGGAGTGAAATTCCAAACCTTTACAAACAAGTCGTTTAATCTATCAGCATTCGGACTAACGGCATTAGGCATAAATACAAAATGAGGGCAAGAATCAATCAATTCAATTTGGTCGGTAGCTTGACATCCATATTGATTGGTGATGGTTACGATATAAATACCTGGCAAGGTAGCATTGATTGTTTGTGTAGATTCGTTGGTTGGGCTCCATTGATAAGTCATTCCAGAGCCACCGCCAGCATCCAAAGTGATGATTTGATTCTGGCACATCGTTTTATCTTGCCCGAGATAAACAGATGGTTTCGGGTACTCGGTTATGGTCAATTGTTTCCTAATACTATCACAGGTTAAATTACCAGCTCTAATGACCAAATCAACCCAGTATGTTCCTTGAGAGTTTACTGAAATACTTTGCGATTTAGAGCCAGTACTCCATTGATAAGTCAAACCAGGAAACGTTGTTGTATTTAGAACCAAAGGCAGCGTATTACCTTGGCAATAGCCAGTATCTTTAGGGAAAGGGAAAGTCGGAATTGGGTGGTCGTATACCACAATCATCACATCATCTGTAGAATCAGAACCATCTTGAAAGGTGGTTTTAACTGTGGTTTTAAAAATGCCCGAAGTGGGATAACAAATGTTGGGAGGGTTCTGTAAAGTTGAACTTGGAGTAGAAGCTCCTTGGAAAGTCCATTGCCAAGCTACAGCTATACCTTGAGTTGTAACGTTGGTATAGTTGATGCACATATCTTTACAAATAAAGAGTGTATCAACATTGAAACTGAATGCCGAAAATGCTTTAAGACTGAATAGAAAAAGTATGTAAATCCTCAAATATCTCATTATTGAGCGATGCTTTCAAAATATTGTGTTTTCAACTTACTGCAAATTTTGTACCTTTCATCAGAAGTGTCCTTAAATAGGGCATCAAGAACTTCATAAACGTCTTTCACGCCAATCATATTACACCATTCAAATGGGCCATAGGGGTATGCAGTACCAAGCTTCATACCTTTATCAATATCCTCTTGATTGGCAGTACCTTCTTGAACGGTAAAATAAGCTTCATTAATGATCATACAAACAATACGCGGAGACGTAAGTCCGACACGAGAATCCACCCGATGTGCATCTGTCCAACCCAATTGTTTGATGCAAGCATCATCAAATCCATCAATCAAAGTAGCATATTCTAAGCTTGAGCGTTTTAAAAAGGAGTTTAGAGCATTGATAGCAATGGTTTGCGACCAAAGTTTTTTAGGCAAATCTTTTTGAATTTGCAATTTCACACCAGACAAGAACAATAAAGTGTTTTGAGGCAATAAAAGATAATCATCAACGCCATTAAAAGAGTCGTCAAAATTCAAATCAAAAACACAATCATATCCAAGAGAATGAATATTTTTTGTACTTTCGAGGCGTGTATAGGTTAGCCCAACAGTCGAAAGTATTGAATTTAGTTCTTCCAGTCGCGCTGGTGTTCCTATTGCTGCAATCTTCATGCAGTCACAAAATTACGAATAGAAAAATGGAAAAAAAAATCATATTAAGCACAGAAGCACCATCACCTATTGGACCGTATTCTCAAGCCGTTTTAGTGGGCAACACCCTTTACTGTAGCGGGCAAATCGCCTTAGACACTGAAGGCAAAATGCACACTGACAGTATAGAATTAGAGACACATCAAGTGATGAAAAACGTTGGAGCAGTATTAAAAGCAGCTGAAATGGATTATTCAAACATAGTAAAAACAACCATTTTCATCACCAATATGAATGATTTTGCCAGAATTAATGCAGTTTATGCTACTTATTTCAGCAGCAATCCTCCGGCTAGAGAAACAGTTCAAGTTAGCGCATTACCCAAAGGTGCCAACATTGAAATCAGCATTATAGCTGTAAAATATTAAAAGGGCTATTGAAATAACCCTTTTAATCAAGATTGTTTAAATTTCAAGTTCCTGAAATCACTTTTTCTCTTTTGGTGCAGTACTTAAACCAAAAATGGTATACAATGGACAAAAGCTAACAAGTGATGTCAATAAGAACACAGCACCAAGAATAACCAATACCAATCCTAGTGTTCCTGTAACTGTTCCATTAAAATACAGGATTGCAAAAATAGCCGCGATTATTACTCTAATAATTCTGTCGGCACTACCCATGTTTTTTTTCATATTGTTTGATTAAATTATAATTTTTATGACCAAAACCACTGAGGAAACTACCAGAAGGCAAATACCACAAATTAATATGATCTTTAACCAATTAGGTAATTGTTTTGAATTCATATCACAAAATGACAACAAAAAACACAGCTGTGCAGTGACCAAAGTCACTACCTACAAAATTTCTATACTATCGTGAAGTTGTTTTAAAACACCCTCTTTTTCTAGCTTTTTTACAATACGACTTACTACTTCTCTTGCAGTGCCTAGTTCACTTGCAATTTCTCTGTGAGAGAGTTTTATTGGATTTTTTCCAGTAACTTCTGATCTATCCTTAAGGAAATCGAAAATTCTTTTGTCTAGCTTATCGAATAAAAGATGATTTATAGTCGATATTAACTCGGTATATCTTAGATCAAACTGTTGATAATACAACAAATTTAATTTAGGATATACACGTATCCATTCAGCCAATTTATTACTTGGCACCAAAAGAATCTGAGCATCTTCTATAACATTTGCATACACTTTACTTTTCTGCTGATTGAGTCCAGCGATGAACGACATAACACAACTTTCGAAAGGTTGAATATAATACAATAGCAATTCCTTATCTTCTGTTCTTGTATATACTTTAACTAAACCATTGAGAACTATAGGCACATAATTGACATATTGCCCTTCTTCTAAAATTTCTGAATTCGCTGGAATTTCTTTATAAACAGATTCTTTTTGAAGGACCTCTAAAAATTCTAATCCCAGAAAACCTAATTGTTTCTTAATAGATTCAGCCATCTCCATGTTGCAAATAATTGCATTATTTAAATAATTTCCAAACTTATTCAACACTTAAGAACCAGAAAAATCTAGCTCTTAAGTGTTGATGAGAGGAAATATAGTTATTTAATCAACAATTGTCTTGTGATTATCGAGCCGTTTAATTCTATTTCAAGTATGTAAACTCCAGAATTCCATTCTTTAACAGAAAGACTTAACAATTTTATATCATCTACAATCGACTCGTATTTAACCTGTCCGTTAATATCTCTGATTTTTATCATAGCGTTTGAAATTGCTCTATTGAATTTCAATTGCAACAATTCTTCAGCTGGCTGAGGATATACCAACAATTCAATTTGACCATACTCTACACTATCCTCTTCAAATTGCGTAATGGGGCAGGTCAAGCATCCCCCTGCATTGTAACATACCGTACTAATTGTTTTCATTTTGTTTCCATTTAATTGAATTTTAGCATTCGGGCTTCCTGGTAAATCCGATTTCAAATCGTAATAAGGCAACCCCAATTGATTGAGTGAAACAGTCGAAACTGGATACCAATAATTATTATCGGCTTTTAAATTGTAAGGAGATTGTGACTGATGTGTAGCTGGCAAGTAGGCAACAAAACCAGCAATCAATTTGCCATTGTTGTTACTCCCTTGATACATAAAATTGTTCTTCCCATCCTCTAAATACAAAACTGTGTGATCGCATTTAACTCCACTACCACTTTGTTGTAAAAAAGTATTGTTACCCCCACTAAGGCTATAAGAACTTCCATACATCACAAAGTTGGGAGACAAGTTTAACACACCATCACGAGCATCTACCCCAATCGTATTAGAAACAAATCTACTGCATAGCAAAGTTAAATGTGAATTAATAGATTGAATGCCTATATCATTGGAGGAAAAACTACAGTTGTCGATGAAACATTTTGGAGGTAACGAAAGATTGCTATTTACAAACATCGCTTTTGAATTGAATAACAATTGCACATTTGCCATTTGTAATTGCTCAAATTGATTGAAACAATACAACCCATGTTCAACATTGCTTCTAAGCACTACGTTATTCAACTCTGTTTTAGTATGACTTAGAACAAGTGCATTAACACATGATTTCAAAGTGGTATTTTCAATCAACAACTCTGCACCTGTTGATGGTTTTGTTTCTATGCCAAAATTAAAACTTTGAAAATCACATTGAGAAAAGGTTGCTTTTTTGAAACCCTTTAGCACAAGCGCATTTGATGTGTTCTTCTTAGCCCATGACAAGACTTCGAAAGAACAACTCTTAACACTGACATCCCCTAAAAACTGAATGGCAGAGTTATTACCATAAGCCACTTTACCATTTTCCAACTTAAACAGTTTCAATCTTGTATTGCCTTCAAAATTTAGCATCCCTTCAACTTGCATCAACAAGTCAGTTGATTTAGAATTCCCTGTCAATTTAAATTCCGCATCTGAATCATACGTAATTTTACAAGCACCATATCCTCCCCCAACATGTCTAAATTTCAAATATCCTGGCACTTTGCTATTTCCTTGAATCACTGAAAAAACAGCTGAACTTCCTATATGTAATTCACCATCTATTTGAATTTGGGCATCGTTGCCATCCAACTGAATTGTTGCATCCTTGTTGTATATCAATTTAGCGCCTTCTTCAACAATCAATTTAGAATGATTGTTGATCAGCAATCTAGAACCTCCATTTAATTCGAGTACCGAACCTTTTCTAACAATCAGTACCGCTATATTACCATCATTTGCAGCGTCTGAACCTAATTCCAAAACACCTTTATCTTCAATGGTTACAACAGATTGACAATTATCTGTTATGGCTGTGAATATGCTTCCTGGTTTGTTAACTTGATCGTATTTGCCGTTGCCAAAACCATTGCGACCTTTTCCATTTATTTTCAATGTTCCTTTAACACGTAAGGTGTTCAATCTATTATTTGTAACTCGACCCATATTATAGGTTGAAATCAATTCTTCAGGCACATCGTTTCTATTCAACTCAATTTGGTTCAATAGCCAATCGATGTTGTCATCTGTAATCATCATGTGTTCTTGACCTTCGCCTCGAACGCCATAGAACGCTTCGAATGGTGTATACAGTGGATTGGGTATGTCTTTATTTAAACGACCAGCAATATCAAAATAAGGCTCTTTAGTATTAAGACCCAATGCACTATATGAAGGAATAAAACAAGTGAAATCCATTTTATTGATGATATTAAATACCCCCAAAATAGACCTATAACTTTTCAAATCGTATCTTTTAGAACCAGGCACAAAATCATATTGAGGCGTTTCAACTGGCACTTCTAAAAGAAACTTACCTTTGCCTGGAAACTTGCCTTCCATAACAACATGTTTGAAGTCCACATCGTAATACGTAGACCAGATGGTGCAGTTAATTTCTGCAAAATCGAAATTGATAGTACCTAAAAATGGATTCATTTTTAATAAAACATCTCCCACTTGATGTCCCAAATCTGTCTTATCTATGCTGCCGTTTAAAAGTGCAATATTTCTGCATGCTTTAGGATAATTTCCAAGCGCGTCCAAAGCATATTTGAATGATACCCTATCAGAATTTTCTCCTGCGCCATCCATTGACAAACAATGGTTCATCAACAATTGTCTGGATGCAGCTCTATCCAATTTTCTTTTAAATTGTTCTTTAACCGTAGGGAGCTTTCCAGAATAATATTTTAAAAAATGTTGTAATCCCAATGGTATAACTGCTCCTTGGTTTGGTGAATCATAAGCAACAAAGGTTCTAACACAATGAGGTATATTAGCTTTTTCCATATATGAGAGAGCAAATCTTGCAACTTGCCCTCCCATACTAGCACCTATAACAACCAACTCTTCTTTACTGCATTTCATATAATTCACCCGTTTAATCAAATCAACTAAGAGCATGGCATTGTTTTCCATGTACTCAGCGCCATTGTGAAAGTCTAAGTAAATCAAATCATAGCCGGCTCTTTTAAGTTCATCAATTAATTTGGGAGCGAGTTTGATGGGTTCCCATTCTTCGTAAGCGTTTTGAGATTTCGATTCATAAGGATGAAAAATTTTCCCTCTCAATAAATCCCTCAATCCCATAGCACCACATTTCCCTCCATAACACCCTGTTTCATGGTCCTTATAACCAAAATCAATACCTTCAACAAAAAGTATAGGCTTTTTTAAACACGAATGTTCAACACCATTCTCAATTCCTGGTATCACTTGAATATTCGCTCCTAAAGGCAATTCATATTCAGTGGTTCTATAAGGTTCGGTGTAAATATTACCGAGTGGATCCCCTATTCCAAATCCAAGTATTTTGGAATTGCCAAATGTAGATTCATAGTCATCAAATACAAGCGACGTATTACTAACATAAGACTTACCATCATTTAATAGGTACTTTATAACCAGTGTATTGTTGCCTGGTTGTAACTCTAAATTGATAAGTTCGCTTAAATTTATAGAGTGAAACAATTCATTGTTTAGGCGTATTTGAATTTCGTTGATGGTTAAATCACTATTCGTGAAAAACAATGAATCATGAAAATTTAATGAGACAAATTTAGTGAAGACCCTTTGTATAAATGGCGCTGATATAAATATTGATTCTCTCTCATAAAGGTCGTATACATCATTAACAATCAATTGACCAATTGTCGTATCAAATTCAATTTTTTTTGATTCGAAAGCTTGCTTCTTGATTCTATCACCAATAGCCAATACACATGGAACATGAATAATAGCATTATTGAATCCATCTCTTAAGCGCCTCATTACATTGTTAAATGGCATAGGCTTAAGTTCTGATTCCATAATTGAATTTTCCCATAATTGATAAGCGCTCGACAAGTCGTCAAAGTCAGAATTCTTATTGCTAACTTGTCCATTAAATTTAAAAATAGAAGAATCTGCAAAACCATAATTCCACAAACAACTCTTGTAAATTTGAGTTGTTTTAAGTTGTAAAAACACAGAATCGCAAAGTGTGTCAAAATTGTTTTGTGCATTGATTGAGCAGGCTTTCAAAACACAATACAGCATCAGTAAAAATCTTAGTTTCATAACATGATTTAGTATTTGAACTCACAAAAGTGATAATGAAAAACGATTGCATTGCAGTACTTTTGACAAGCGGCCCAAAGTCTTAACAAACGGCCCTTTTTATTAATAAATGGACATAAAAAAAGGTCGATGTTGATCGACCTTAACGAGTATTTTAAATGAACTATCTTATAATATCAACAAGTTCTCCTGATTCCATTTTTTCGGAGAGTTGTTTGATGGTAAACCCTTCACTAGCATCAGTGAATGATTTATCTGACTTGGTCTCAATTTTAGACAATCCTGTGATTTTATCCGTTTCATATAAACTCCATTTCAAAAAGACAGAATCTCCTTTTACAGAATTAACTTTTGCAAGGGTGTAATTGCCATTACCTGTTTTAAACTCATAAACATCTCCAATTTTAGGGGCAGAAACCAATTGAAGATTTTCTTCTTTATTCTGATTTCCTACATATACCCCAAACGCTATCAATAAAGCAATCAATCCCAAACCCGACCACATCCAAATTGGTGTTTTAGATTCTGCTTTAATCCTTTGAAATACGCCATTGTAATCTTCAGAAAGCTCTTTGCCTTCTAAAGTATTTTTGCAGTTCAGACAAACACTGACTGCCACTCTCTTTGTGGGCACAAATGGTATCCAGAATATATGCAAATAGTTTTGTTTGACTTGAATCTCAACACAGTTTTCCTCGCCACAATATTGGCATTTTCCTTTATAACTTTGTTGGTTAATGATTTTAGAATTGGTTCCGCTTATCATCATAATCTTTATTTTTGATTGATTACAATAATAGAAACATCTCCTTTAAAAACAATGCTTTAAGGATTAAAGAATTGAAATAATGCGTTTAAGACTTATTTCTTTTTAAACAACTCAGGCTTGAAATGTCTGAAGGGAGAGATAAAATACAACAGTAGAATTCTTGAATATCTGTATGAAAACGGTATTAGAACAACGGCAGAAATTAGAACCATAGCCAATATTGTATTCCATTCCCAATTTTTATTGATTGCAATAACTCCAAATACTATCATGAAGAAAGCACTGAAGGCATAACTGATGTACATAGCGCCCCAAAAGAAACCAGTTTCATGCTCAAACTTCAAATTGCAATTTGGGCAAAAATCATTTGTTTTACTGAAGCCAATGGGATCAAAAGCTGATTTAGGGAAAACCTTACCTGTTCGACATTGAGGGCATTTACAGGTTATTATACTACCCAGTTTTGAGGGATATTTATCCGGCATATTCATTTATTTGCGATTTTCTGTATTTTTTATACCAAAGTATACCTACAGAAAACAAAATAACGTAAACGGCTCCTAGAAGCATCAATATACCAACATTCAGTCCCATTCCGACACTTTTGGTACCAGTGGCCTGACTGCTTTCAACGCTTGCTTTACACATCGGACATTGAGCTGCTACTTGAATAACAGTCAACACAAACAATACAATACTTAGTGTAGCCTTTTTTAACATTACAGTTGCAAATTTAGTTATTAAAATATGAATATAGTGTGATTTACATCACAAAGTTTATTGATAATATGGAGAAATCATGAAGTATACAACAACACCAGTAACTGAGACATAAAACCACAATGGCCAAACCCATCTAGTTAGTTTTTTATGTCTATCGTATTCGCCAGTCAAACCTCTATAAACCGCAAACAAAATGAAAGGGAGTATAATACCAGCAAGACCGATATGAGAGAATAAAATCAATAAATAAATGATTTTAATGGTACCAGTTCCGCCATAAGTTGTCTCTGGTGTAGAGATGTGGTACAACACATAAGTAAGTAAAAACAAAACAGAACAAAGCACTGCACCTAGCATCACTGCTCTGTGTTTTTCAAATTGTTTTTGCTTAACAAAATACAAGCCCACCAACAACAATACTGCTACTATAGAATTAAAAGTAGCACTTAATGCAGGGAAAATATGTGTATCGAAACTAAAATGAAGTGGTTTCCAATTTCTCATCAAAACAACCAAACTAAACACCACAATAGACAATGCGATGATGATGGTATTTGCTAACTTATCGTTTTTTTGAATTGACTTTATCATTGTTAATATACTGTAATTTTAAAGCTCTAACGGCATCTATGGTTGCAGATTTTTCGTTTTGCCCGTTAGTATCAAAAACACCTCTAACGTGTCTTTGTTTGTCAACTAATACAATTTTATCGCTATGAAACAATCCATCGTGTTGGTCTTCTGCTCCAGGTATTTTAAAACTTGTAGCGGCAAGATCATAAATGGTCGGCTTTGAACCAGTTAGAAATTGCCAATTAGAACCAGCATTGTAGTCTTTTGCATATTTTAATAATACAGCAGGACTGTCGTTGTGAGGATCTACACTAAAACTTAAAAACACGATGCTAGTATCTTTCGAAAACTCTCTGTAGATGTGTTCAGAAATGTATCGGTTCATGGTAGGACAAACAGATTCGCAAGAAGCAAAAAAGAAGCTTACCAAAAGTATTTTGTCTTTGTAATTTCCTAAAGTAACGCTATCACCATTTTGATTGACCAGTTTAAAGTCGTCTATGGTGTGGTAGATGGTATCGCCATTTGCACCAATTTCTCTTTCGTAGTAGTAAGGAAGAGGTTTAGAGAAATGTACTCCGGTTTTATTGATGATGACCCAAATGATTGGAGCACCTATTAATAAAAACAAAATGCCCAAAACTTTCCATTTTGGGCTTTTTTGATTGTCTTGATTCATTTAAAAATCTTAAAGATATTTTGTTAAATTCACGTAACCACCTTCTAGTAATAACAACCAGGCAAGGTAAGATAAGAACACAATTGCAGGTACTACAATCATGTAACGTAAGAATTTAGCTTCGTAGTTAAGGTGCATAAAGATACCAACGATCAATACTGCTTTAACTAGACCGAATGCAACGAAAACGATGTTTCTGAACAAGCTTGCGTCAGCTGCGAAGTAGATGATAAAGTCTACTACAGTGATGGCCAATAAAATCCAGAAAGTTCTCCATAAACTTTTAGTACCATGCGACTCAGCGTGAGGAATGTAAGTTTCTGGAATATATTCTCCTTGTGTATGTGAATGATTATTGCTCATAATTTCTAATTGAATTGATTGTGGTTTAGATTAGATAATAGAATGTGAAAACGAATACCCATACTAAATCAACAAAGTGCCAGTATAGACCAACTTTTTCTACCATTTCGTAGTGACCTCTTCTTTCGTAAGTACCAGCCATTACGTTGATCCAAATAATGATATTGATAACAACTCCGCTGAATACGTGGAAGCCGTGGAAACCAGTTACAATGAAGAACAGAGAAGCGAATGGCACTGGTCCAGCAGCTCTATCTGCGGCTTCCCAATGAACATGAGAACCAAAGGCCAAATTTTTGGCTTTTTCATGGGCTTCATGTGTAAAACCAAACATGTTTGAATCTAAACGACCACCTTCATGGATGAATTGTGTCCACTCCCAAGCTTGACAACCTAAGAATGCTAATCCACCAAGAATGGTTAAGAACATGTATTTAGATACTTCACTTTTTGAATTTCTGTGACCTGCCTCAACAGCTAATACCATTGTTACAGAAGAGAAAATCAAAATAAATGTCATTAAACTCACGAACAACAATGGCAAGTGCATTCCATGTAAGAAAGGGAAATGGTTAAACACGGTTGATGGATCAGGCCAAGGTGTTGGACTGTCGTTGTAGCTGAATCTAATTGCGCCATAACCAACTAGTAAAGACGAGAAGGTGAAAGCGTCAGACAAAAGGAAAATCCACATCATGAGTTTTCCGTAACTCACATTGAAAGGTGAGCGACCACCTGTCCAGATGCTTGATGATGATACTGTTGTAGAATTTGACATTTTTATATTTGTATCTTTTTTACTTTTTACCTTGCGAAATAAAGGAATAAAATCAAGAAAATCCAGACAATTCCTAAAAAGTGCCAATAAGTTTTGCAAATATTTATAAACAGAAGGTTTTTCTTGTGTACTTCAAGTCGTGAAGCCTTGACAATAGCCACAATTAATAATACCAAACCGCCTAAAATATGTACCAGGTGGACACCCGGAATAACATAAACAAATGAAGCCGAAATATCTCCTGGGTTTTTATTTGAGAAAAATAAACCCATGTTAACCAGCGCTTTATATGCATAAACCTGTGACAAACAAAATGCAACACCCAAAACCAAAGTGATGGTCAACAATGATGGCACCTTGTAAACGTCGTCTTTTTTCGCAGCCAAATACGCCATTTGCATGAAAATACTTGATACTGCAACTATTGCTGTGCTTACCCAAAATTGAGTAGGAAGTGCAAATTGTAACCAAGCATTGTTGCTCAATCCATCACTTCTATGCACCCAATATGCACTCATAAAAGCTATAAATAACATAGAACTGGCTATAATGAACAACCAGACCATGAAGTTCTTTGCGTTAAATAAACTGTTGTTTTTTGACATAATCTCTCTCTCCATTTTTATAATAAATAACTCAATAACACTGCAGGCATATAAATTAACGAGGCAAACATCAATGCTCTCGCACTTTTTACTTCCAAATCCATTTGCAATCGCACCGCCTTATAGACCAAAAATGCTCCAGCTGGTATGATTACAAATAAAGCATATACCGAACCAAATGAAACCAATAAAGGATACATTGAAAACAACACCAACCAAATTGAATAAAACACAATTTTATTGGCATTCTTCTTTGTTCTTCCTTCATAATTGGGCAATAAAGTGTATCCAGCTTTTCTATAATCGTCTTCTAACATCCAGGCAATCGACCAGAAATGTGGGAATTGCCAGAACATTTGAATTAAAAACAATAAAATAGCTATGATATCAATATTACCAGATGCCGCTACCCAACCAATACTTGGCGGCAATGCTCCTGGTATGGCGCCTACAAACACAGCAAAAGGTGTTTTGCTTTTCATTGGTGTGTAAGCTAAAGTATAAACAAAAATTGAAACCAAACTTAAAAATGCCGCTCTGCCATTAACCAATAGAGCCAAGGCAAATAAGCCGATAATGGCGCAAGCAAAACTGAATACTAAGGCATCATTTACGCTCATTCTACCATCTGCAACTGGACGATTTTGAGTTCTGGACATCAATTTATCAGAATCCTTCTCATAGACTTGGTTGAATCCGTTAGCAGCAGCTACTACCAACATCCCTCCCACCAACAATCCAAAAAACTTAAGCCAATCAAATGTCATATCCAACATTTGAACGCCAAGGAAATAGGCAATCAAGGTGGTACCGACAACTGATGTACTTAATCTGAATTTGCTAAGCATCATGTAGTCTTTGAAAAACTCTTTACTTAGTGGTTCAGGTTGATAATTGGGCTTAGATTCTGTCAAGTCAAACAAGGTTTTTAGGGGATCTGAAAATTGCGATGCAAATATACAACGTTATCCCGAAAATAACGCCAGCAAAAAATATATGTGAAACTTGTGCTACCAAAGGAAATGAATATCTCAAATTCAAAACCCCTGAAATGTATTGAATCACCAAAACTCCGGTTGTTGAAAGCATCAAAACATACCATTTTTTAATGATCTTTTTTCTAAGTGTAAACAAAGGAATTGTACTCAAGGCAATTAGAGTCACAGCTATTATCCAATGGGTTTTGAAAATAGAACCCAAAACATCCATATTGACACCATCGGCCACATACAATTTTCCACTTTCTATGGCATTATCACTTACCTCGCGCAGTTGAGTTCCATAAATTAATTGGACCAAAGAAACCGTTAAGATGAACACAAAATACCATTTGTATTTTAATATCGGCAGACTATCCTGCACAATTTTAGCATGCACCAACGACAGCATAAAAAATACAATAACTGCATACGCTGCTAAGTAATGAATACTGATTAATATTGGGAACAAATTGGTAGCTACCACGATGCTTCCAAGCCATGCATTGAATAACATCATAATAAAGCCAATTACCCCAAACAAAAATCTAAATTTGGTAATAGAGCGGCGAATTTTCAACAAAGACAAGAAATAAATTAAAGAGAAAAATCCAGACAAAACACCAATAATTCTGTTGATGTATTCTGTCCAAGCTTTCTTAACATTAAACACTTCAGGTTTGCGCAAATCTGGGTCGTTCAACAACGTTTGTGCCTGAGAAGAAAACCCTAAATTATTGAGTAATTTGGCAAAACGCTCTGCTTTCTTTATGCGTTTTTCAACGTAAATTTCTTGGTAGTTAGAGGGCAATTCGCAAGGGCAAGTTGGAGGCGCGTACATACCATAGCATTTCGGCCAATCTGGGCAACCCATTCCACTGCCTGTGCTTCTTACAAAACCGCCAGCTATTAACAACAAAAAAACCGAAGATATGGTTAGAATCCCAAATCTTCGGTTTATTTTAATATAGTTCATTGTAAAACTGATTAAATCAGTAACTACTTAAGCTCTTTTTAATGAGAACAAATACGAGAAAGAAGAGAAAAATACTGTGCTTGCTTTTTCTTTTTTACCATCGTAACTAGTATCCACAGTAGCTGGAGCATGATAATGTTCAGGTTCACCATTACCTTTTTCGTACTGAGGGAAGTAATCCAATTCTCTATCAGGGCGGCTATACTCGTGAGGGCCACGATATACTGCAGGGATATCACCTTCCCAGTTACCGTGAATGTGCTTTAAGCCTGTGCTCCACTCAAGAGTGTTAGACTCCCATGGGTTAAGACTAGCAACTGGACCTCTGAAGATACTGTTGAAGAAGTTGTATAAGAACAACAACTGAGCAACACCACCTAAGATAGCAGCTATAGTAATTAAAATGTTTACATCCATCCAAATACCGAATTCAGGAATTAAAGAGAATTCATAATATCTTCTTGGTACTCCCGCCAATCCCATGAAGTGCATTGGGAAGAATACTAAGTAAGCAGAGATAAATGTCAACCAGAAGTGCAGAGAACCCAAGGTTTTGTTCATCATTCTACCAAACATTTTAGGGAACCAATGGTAGATACCAGCGAACATACCGAAGATAGAAGCACTACCCATTACTAAGTGGAAGTGAGCTACCACAAAATAACTATCGTGTAATTGAATATCTAAAGCAGCATTACCAAGGTAAATACCAGTCAAACCACCAGAGATAAACAATGATACTAGACCAATTGCAAACATCATAGCAGGAGTAAATCTGATGTTACCTTTCCATAATGTAGCCAAATAGTTGAATGTTTTAACTGCCGAAGGCACCGCAATAATCAAGGTAACATACATGAACATTGTACCTAAGAAAGGATTCATACCGGTAATGAACATGTGGTGACCCCAAACGATGAAAGACAAGAAAGAGATACCCAACAATGAAATGATCATCGCAGTGTAACCAAAGATTGGCTTTCTAGCATTTGTAGAAATAACCTCAGAAGAGATACCCAATGCAGGCATTAAAATGATGTATACTTCAGGGTGACCTAAGAACCAGAATAAGTGTTGGTATAAAACAGGGCTACCACCTGAGTTTGTAAGAGCACCAATACCGTTCAAGTGAATATCACTTAAATAGAAACTAGTACCGAAACTTCTATCGAAAATCAATAACAAACCAGCGCCTAATAAAACTGGGAAAGATAACAAACCTAATACAGCTGTTAAGAAAAACGCCCAGATAGTTAATGGCAGTCTATTCATAGACATACCTTTGGTACGCATGTTTAATACTGTTGTAATATAGTTAATACCACCTAATAGAGCAGAAACGATAAACAAAATGATAGCAACTAACCATAATGTTGTACCTAATCCCGAACCTGGCATAGCTTTTTCGAGCGCACTAAGAGGAGGGTATACTGTCCATCCTGAAGAAGCAGGACCAGTTTCAACGAAGAAAGAAGACATTAACACTACAGATGAAAGGAAGAAGAACCAATATGACAACATGTTCATGAAAGGAGAAGCCATATCTCTAGCACCAACCTGCAATGGAATAAGCAAGTTACTGAATGTACCACTTAAACCAGCAGTTAATACATAGAATACCATGATGGTACCGTGTATTGTCACTAAAGCCATGTAGTAGTTTGGATCCAATTTTCCACCTTTAGCCCATTTTCCAAGAAGGGTTTCTAAGAATGGGAAAGTTTCATCAGGCCATGCCAACTGCAATCTAAATAACAATGACATACCCATACCAAAACAACCCATGATAATACCTGTAATCAGATATTGCTTAGAGATCATTTTGTGATCGGTACTGAAAATGTACTTTGTGATGAAGTTATCATGGTGGTGGTGGTCGTGACCGTGTTCACCGTGATGTCCTACTGCGTGAGAATCATTTATTGTTGCTGTGCTCATTTTATTATATACTTATTGAGACCTGAGTGTATTATTTAACTGCTAATTTTTTAGTCGCTGTATCTGTAGATACTTTCAAACTGTCGTTCATGATAGCTGGAACTACTGGAGTAGCTCTTTTCATAAATGCTGGTTGTTGTGTTAATAACCAAGCATCTACTTCAGCTTGCGATTCTACAACCACTTTAATTCTCATTTTATAGTGAGATACTCCGCAAATTTTATTGCAATATAAGTAGTAGTCGAAATCATCGCCATTTTCAGCTTTTGCTTCAGCTGTAGTTTTGGTAGGCTTAAATGTAAACTTAGTAGGCATACCTGGTACTACGTTCATTTGAGCTCTGAAATGTGGCAACCAAGCACTGTGAATAATGTCTTTTGAACGGAAATGTAAAGTTACCAAAGAATCTTTAGCAATATGGATTTCTTGAGTGATGATATCATCCATTGCCGCATTGGTAAATGTAGAAGCATACATTTTAGGATCCTTCTTGATATCAATGATACGTTGGATTTGCTTTGTTTTACGTTTGATAGATGCTCTTAATTCATCTTCTCTATCGCCATTGTTGATGGCATCAATTTCTTTTTGAATAGACTCAGAGTTTTTGTAGTCTTTTAAACCGTCTGCTGCTGCAAAATCAGCTTTTAAACCATCAAGTATTGTTGTTTTTAAGTTCTTAATGGTATTCTCATCATCAGCAATTTGTTTTTTCAATTCTACTAATAATGAATCTACTTCTGGTTCGAAAGCCAAACCTAATTCATTCTTACCAGAGATGAATTTATAATCCGCTTTACCCATAATACCGTCTTCACCAGAGTATCTAGCTTTCCAACCGAATTGGTATGCGAATACTTCGATGTGTTGGATTTTACCTTTGTAGTTTTCTTCAGCATAAACTACCGATCTCCAAGTTTGGTGACCTCTCAATACCAAAATGGTTAACACCACTGCAGGGATGAAAGTCCACACAATTTCTAATCTGTTGTTGTGAGCGTAGTATAAAGCTTTACGGTTTGGATTGTAAGCGTATCTGTAAGAGAATAAAAACAATAAAAACTGAGTGATAAAGAATACGATGGTAGTTAAAATCAAAGTGATTGTAAACATGCTATCGTAGCTAATACCGTGTTCACTGCTAGAATCGTTTAATAAAATTCTTGCACCATGGTATTTAAACTCCCAAATAACGCCGGCAAAACCTACAATCATGAATAATAACATGACCCAAGCGTTTACTTTGTTTTGGTTAACAGTTTCTCTGCCTGTGATTTTTGCAGTGTATTTGCTAATATCGAAAGCATTGGCTAACACCATTACCATCAAAATTACAAATATCAAAATTGCCCAATTTACTTTAGATGACAATGCTTTCTCTGGAGTATCAGCCTGACCAGGATCGTACTGATATTCATCAGCACCAAACATTGGTTTTTCAGCGCTAAGTTGCTCTAGTGATAAGCTATGAATGTCAACCGAATCTGAAATGAGGCTAGCTGCCGAGAAAATGATGACAACTGCTAATGCGAATTTAAGAGTGAGTTTTAAAATTGTATTCATTCGTTACTATTGTACTTGCTAAGTGGTCCTTACTTAAGTTGCGGCAAATTTATTGTTATTTTTAAAATAATCTAAAAAAAATATCACCTTTTTTCCACCTTATTCTTATTTAGAATAATTCAAAAATAGAGTGATTTTTGAGCCTTTTATCTGAGTCTGTCTACCGAGGCTAACAACTCAATATCTTTTTTTATACTGTTGATAGCCAGAAAGTTAAAAATTGGAAGCAACACAATTACTGCTGTAGTCCATTCAAATCCACCAGCAGATGAACTTGGAAATTCTTTAATTAATTCGGCATGAGTATAATAAACATAATAAAAAATTACAGCAATAATTAGATAATGAACCGTCAAAAGAGTCTTTTGTAATTTGAGATTTTTATACAAAAAAAGCGTTACGAGACAAAGCAATCCAGAAATGCTCATCAAAGTGATCAAAGCATTGTTAAAAAAGCTGGTATTTTCTGGTTTGACAACTTCTTTTCCGTCCACTTCTAAGCCCACATTTGTCATATCAACTTTTAAAAATCCCATTCGTATTTCAGTATTCAATCCTTCTTTAATCAAAGAATGTGAACTTATCTTGATGTTTAAAACCCAAGTAAATATTATGGTAATAACAATTAGTAATATATATAGCGATTGCTTTCTCTGAATCATTCAGCAAAATTAGAAATAAAATAATCAATTTATGAGAAAAAATTAGTACGTTTGCAACCACTAAACTTTTATAGTCATATGTCAGAAAAAAAATCTAGAGCTCCATACTGGATGCTGTTTTTAGTCTCTTTAGCAGTAATAACTTTATTAATGATTTTCTTACCTGAAGCTTTTTGGTTAGCTTTACCTACCACTGTTGGTGGTTTTGCAATGGCCATGGATTGGATTTAATTCCAGTCTTATAATGATTATAAAAGGAGCTTTTAAGGCTCCTTTTTTTATGCCTATATCTTTTAATCAAATCATTTAAATGCCAATCCAAAGGATGATAAAGGTGTTTTAAAGTATTTAAATAGATACGTTTCTCAACTTTCTCCGTTTTAAACAATTATACTATTACTAATCAATATTTTAAAACCTTAAAAAAGGGATTTTAATTTGACCGTTAGCCATTTTTTACCGCCTATTTTTAGGTCATTTATTCACCCTTTTGGGTGATTTTTATCACCCAAAAGGGTGATTTTGGATGTCAAATCTTGGACTTTGAAACAAATAGACTCTTCTTTGCAATAAGATTTAGAACCGAGTTCTTCTAAAAACAAGAACTGAAAACACAAGACACAAAACTAAAGCAAAGCTTAGGCTTTGACTTCGCTATAGTAGTGTAATTTAGAAACTAATAACTGTTCCTATATATTACTAGGCTATAGTAAAACACGTTGAAATCCTGAAAAGGACTTAAGGTCGGTTAGCGATGACCGACCTTTTTTTTGAAAATTCATCCCACAAATTCATACCCTGTTAAACGCAAAAAGGCCGGTAACCACCGGCCCTTTTAAATTATATAATACTATAAATTACTTAGCGTATTTAAAGGTTCTACCTCCAAAAATCGCATTAGCTCCTAGCTCTTCTTCAATTCTCAATAGTTGGTTGTATTTTGCCATTCTATCGCTTCTGCTAGCAGAACCAGTCTTAATTTGACCACTATTCATTGCTACAGCTATGTCTGCAATTGTATTGTCTTCAGTCTCTCCACTTCTATGACTGATAATGTTCGTATAACTGTTTCTAGTTGCTAAATTGATAGAGTCAATGGTTTCAGTTAATGATCCAATTTGGTTGACTTTGATTAAAATACTATTGGCTACACCATCTGTAATACCTTTTTGCAATCTGTTCACATTTGTTACAAATAGATCATCACCTACCAACTGAACTTTATCGCCAATGGTTTGAGTCAATTTTGCCCATCCGTTCCAATCGTCTTCAGCACAACCATCTTCAATAGATACGATAGGGTATTTAGATGTCCAAGTTTTCCAATATTCCACCATCTCTTCACTTGTCATTTCACGTTTATCAGATTTTTTGAAAATGTACAAACCTTTTTCAGCATCATAGAATTCAGAAGCTGCAGCATCCATAGCGATGTAAACATCTTCACCAGGTTTGAATCCTGCTTTTTCAATCGCCATCAACACCGTTTCAATTGCTTCTTCGTTGGATTTTATTTCAGGAGCAAAACCACCTTCATCACCTACATTAGTGCTGTAGCCTTTGCTTTTCAACACACTTTTCAAATGGTGAAAAATCTCAACACCCATTCTCAAAGAATCACTGAAAGTATCTGCCTTTGCTGGCATTACCATAAATTCTTGAAAATCGATGGAGTTATCAGCATGAGCACCACCATTTAATATATTCATCATTGGCAAAGGCAATGTGTTAGCATTTACACCACCTAAATAACGGTATAAACTCTGATTGCTCTCTTGAGCCGCTGCTTTAGCAACAGCCAATGACACTGCTAAAATTGCATTAGCTCCCAAATTGGATTTGTTTGGAGTACCATCCAATTCAATCATAGCTTTATCGATAAGGTTCTGTTCGAAAACGTATGCGCCTAACAATTCGTTAGCAATGATTTCATTGACACTGTTAACCGCTTTAAGAACACCTTTTCCTAAATATTTAGATTTGTCGCCGTCTCTCAATTCTACTGCTTCGTGAATACCTGTGCTTGCACCACTTGGTACCGCAGCTCTACCCATACATCCATTTTCAGTTATTACATCTACTTCTACTGTAGGGTTACCTCTTGAATCGAGGATTTGTCTTGCTTTTACTTCTGCTATTAATGACATGTTTGAATTGTGTTTTATCTATTTTTAAGGTTTTAAAGTGGCGATGAAATCATCAAATAAGTATCTAGAATCGTGTGGTCCAGGTGAAGATTCTGGGTGGTATTGCACACTGAACACTTTCTTTCCTTTGATTTTGATACCTTCAATGGTATTGTCGTTTAGGTTGATATGCGTTACTTCAATATCTGGATTGTTGTTTTCTTTCAAAGCAAATCCATGGTTTTGAGAGGTAATTTCGCAATGACCAGTCACCAAATTTTTAACTGGGTGGTTAAGACCTCTGTGACCGTTGTGCATTTTGAACGTTTCCAATCCCATTGCTCTTCCGATCAATTGGTTACCCAAACAAATTCCGAACATTGAAATATTTGAATCTATAAGAGATTTAACAGTTTTAACTGCATAGTCCATAGCTCCAGGATCACCGGGACCATTAGACACGAGAATGCCATCTGGTTTCCATGCCATGATGTCTTCAAAAGAAGCATGTGCATTGAATACACCGCAAAAAGCGTCTCTTTCGTTTAAGCATCTCAAGATGTTTTTCTTCACCCCATAATCCAAAACGGCTACTCTATAAGTAGCTTGGTCTGAACCAGTGGTGTAAAAATCATTGGTACTAACTTGGCTCGACAATTCTAGTCCAGCCATATCTGGAACTTCATTCAGCATTTTGGTCAGCTGATCGATGTCTGTAATTTCACTACTGATAATGGCATTCATTGCACCTTTATCACGAACATGTCTAACAACTTGCCTGGTATCAATATCTTGAATACCTACAACCTGATTGCCAACGAAATAATCATCGATGCTGCTGCTTGCCATCTTTCTAGAGTGGTGGTGAGCGAATGTGCTACAAACCAGACCAGAGATTTTAATGTTTTCAGATTCGATGTCATCATTGCTGACGCCATAGTTGCCAATATGCACATTGGTTTCAACTAAAATCTGACCAAAATAAGATGGATCGGTAAAAACTTCTTGGTAACCGGTCATTCCGGTGTTAAAACAAATTTCGCCGGTAGTGGTTCCAATCTTACCAACTGCCTTGCCTTTAAAGAAAGTTCCGTCTTTTAAAAGAAGAACTGCTTGTGTTGAACTCATTAAAGTGCAAAACTACAGTAAATTTAAAAAATAAAAAAACACAAGTTATTCGCACTTTTATAAAGCACCCTTATACACCTGTGCAGACGAGATAAACTAAGGAATAAAAATCCCTGCTCTCACAGCATATATAGCCACACCAACCACATTATCCGTTTCCAATTTCTTCATGATATGGTTGCGATGGGTTTTTACAGTATTGTTAGATAAAGATAATTTGTCGGCGATTTCCTGAGTGCTCATTTGCTTGCAGATCATCACAATGATTTCCCTCTCTCTTTCGCTCAATTCTACTTTTTCAGGTTTTTGAAAATTTCTTTCAAATTTCGATTTATTGCCTAAGAACTTGGTCCAAACATCGTCTACCTCTTTCGATAAATACTGAACACCTTCAGACACTCTGAGAATGGCATCTGTTAGTTCCATTTCATCCGTACTTTTTAGCACATAGCCAAGGACACCCATATCTAGAAGTTCTATCATTTGTCTTTTAGAATCAGACATGGTGAGGATGATGATTTTACTTTTCGGAAAATCAGATTTGATGACGCTCGCTGTTTGCACGCCATCCATTTCAGGCATTTGAATATCTAAAAGAATGATGTCATAGTGTTTTTGCATCATCATTTTCAGAGCCACTTTGCCATTTTCGGCCTCGTCGCACAAGCTGACAAATTCTATGTTCTTAAGAATTCTTTTTATACCATTTCTGTACAATGGGTGGTCGTCGACCACTAAAACGCTGAGGGTTTTTTCAATATTTTCCATGTTTATGTTTGCTAGTAATTAATTTTTATAAGACAATTGAATCCAGATTTCAAATTTAATTCAATTTCACCATTCATCATCTCTACTCTCGTTTTAATATTTTTCAATCCAATACCTGCTTCGAGAGGATTAAAATTGGGATTTCCTACTCCATTGTCCTTGTAAACATACTCCAAAGAGCGTTTGTCTTCATCAATGTTTACTTCGATGGTTATTAAAGATGCCTTACTGTGTTTATTAGAATTGTACACCATCTCTTGGGTAATTTTAAAGAGGTGAGATTTGATGTCGTCGTTGTATTCTAGGCCAGTTGAGTTGTAGGAAAATTCAATTGGGATAGCAGATTTGGGTTGCCTGTCCATCAATTCTTGAATGGCTTCTATCAAACCATATTTGATGAGAGATTGAGACATAAGGGCATGGGAGATGTGTCTCACTTCCTGTATGGCTTTTTTCAGTTCGGCTTTTGTTTCTACAATCAATTCTTGTACAGCGGCATCTTCTGTTTTTATCCTATCTACCGTAAAGATGATACCAGCAAGTTGTGGGCCCATTTCATCGTGTAAATCGCGGGCCAAACGTTGCCTTTCCTCTTCTTGTCCCAGAATAAAATTTGTCAATGCTTCTTTCTGTTTTAAAGCTAAATTTTTTCTAAACTTGTTGATCAAAACGAAGAAAAATATTGCCATTACAGTAAATACTATACTAAAAGTTAATGACAAAACGATTAAGAATTCTACGATTTTCGACATGTGAAGCTATAAAAGATTAAGCTGTTTAATGTAATATTTGCTAAATAATTTACAAACACATCAATTTTCCTGAACAATAATAGATTATCGCCATTCAATTCTGTTCCAAAAAACTGATATATATTAAATGGCAAAATCATCATAAAATAAAAGAAATTTGAAAATGCAATCCAAAATACATAACTTTTATTAAATTCAGTATCGCTTATATCAAATGTCTTTAGAATTACAATCATACTTTGTATTATAAAAAATACAAATAATAAAGGGAATGTATAGCTTACATTTTTATATGATTCTTTATATACGAAATATTGCAAATACTCGAAAACAAGAATTGCAAATACAAAGAAAATTGAAATAAATAAGTATGGTGAACTCATTTTTCGCCATTTGTTAAAAAACCAAATTGAAAAAACGAGTTGGGAAATTAAATAAATTTCAAAAAAACCTACTGAATCTCTATGTAAAACTCTTACTATATAAGAATCGCAAATTTGACCAATGACAATTCCTATAGCATAAAAAAAAAGGTAAAACTGAAGACTGTCTAATTTTTTATAGTAATAAATTGCCCCAATTAGAGGAAATAAATTAGAAATTAATGAAATGATATATAGAGTAGTCCAGAACAACTATGAATTTAAAGGATTATTTGACGGGCAGTAACTAGGGCATTTTTCTGCTCTTTCTGCTAGAGTTCCATTAAATAAATCATTCTTATTTGCATCTACACCAGTAATTACGATGACAGGTTGGCTAGCATCATCTAATCCATTATAAATTCTAATCCCTTCACAGCCTGGTTGAGCTAAAATCTCATCAATAATTTCTCTTGAAAATAAATGTGCAATAACTGTTCCTACTGGATTGTTGTCTCTAAATTTCTTAGTCATTGCTGCAGCTTCTGTTAAAGTGATGTGCTGATCGTGGTTTACTATTGGCATAATTATTTAATATTATTTATGACACAATTATAAGTGCTGCAATCAACATTTGTAAACTTAATACAAAATTTTTTTTAACCATTTCTTTCAAACCATCAATAAACTGTCCAAATTGTTAATCTTTACTTTCTCTAACACTTACTTTTCAGGCTTTTACATTTTAAACTTTTTTTGACGTTTTTTTTCTACTCCAATTTATAAACTTTACCCTTACATTCTTTTTAGTTACTTTTGTAGTTGAATTGGAACCCGTTAAAAAAGACATCAGATCGTTTTCTTTAGAAGCCCTCACAACTGAGTTCACATCGGCTGGATACCCCGCTTTTCGGGCTAAACAGACCTTTGAATGGCTTTGGAAAAAGGGTGCTCGAAATTTTGACGAGATGAGCAACCTCTCCTTAGAAACCCGCCAGTGGTTGAATACCCACTACTCCATTCTTACTGTTTCTATTTATACGTCTCGAACCAGTTCTGATGGTACCATAAAACTGGCATTTAAATTACACGACGATGCCATTGTGGAAGGTGTTTTAATCCCAACAGAAAACAGAATGACCGCCTGCGTTAGTTCGCAAGTTGGTTGCAGCTTAAGTTGTTCTTTCTGTGCTACCGGTTTCCTAAAACGCCAAAGAAATCTGGAAGCAGCTGAAATTTACGACCAAGTTTGGTTGATTGACCAATTGGCAAGAAACACTTACAACATGCCGCTTTCTAACATTGTGTTTATGGGTATGGGCGAACCACTACTCAATTACAACAATGTGATGGCAGGTATTCAAAAAATCACCTCTCCTGAAGGTCTTGGTATGTCTCCAACCAGAATCACTGTTTCTACAGCCGGCATTGCCAAAATGATTAAAAAACTAGGTGATGATGGCGTAAAATTCAATTTGGCTCTATCATTACACGCCGCTAATAACACCAAAAGAAGCGCTATTATGCCCATCAACGATTCTAATCCACTTGAAGATTTGATAGAAGCGCTGAATTATTTCTATAAAAAAACCAAGCGAAAAATTACTTTAGAATACGCAGTCATTAACGACACCAATGATGGATTTGAAGAGGCTGATGAATTGGTGAAATTCGCAAAAAAAGTACCTTGTAAGGTCAATCTCATTGAATACAACCCCATCGATTTAGCAGATTTCAAAGGCAGCAGCACTGATAAGATTGAAATTTTCGCAAAACGGGTAGAATCTAAAGACATCATTGTGAATGTCCGTCGCAGCAGAGGTAAAGATATTGATGCAGCATGCGGACAGCTCGCCAACAAAATTTAACAAACATGACCAAACATAAAGCAGGATATGTCAATATCATAGGCAAACCCAATGCCGGCAAAAGTACCTTGTGTAACGAACTAGTGGGTGAAACATTAAGCATTATCACGCCAAAAGCTAGTACTACCAGGCACCGTATTTTGGGCATGGTGAATTCTGACGACTACCAAATAGTGTTCTCTGACACGCCAGGTATAATTGAGCCAGCATACAAACTACACGAAAGCATGATGAATGCTGTTAAAGACAGTATTGATGATGCCGATGTGTTAATTGTATTGGTAGATGTTACCAATTATGAATTAAAAGATGAACATCTCAGATTGGTCTCAGCCGCTAAATGTCCTGTCATTTTAATCGTCAACAAAATTGACTTGTCTGACCCTAAAAAAGTTGAAACAGTCATCAAAGAATTATCTGAAAAAATACAACCTAAAGAAGTCTTTGCTATATCGGCTATCAATGGCGTTAATGCACAGAGTTTATTGAATACCATAGTTGCATATTTACCAGAGCATGAGCCGTATTATCCAAAGGACCAATTGACCGATAGAAATACAAGGTTCTTTGTTAGTGAGATGATTAGAGAAAAGATTTTCAACAACTATGAAAAGGAAATTCCGTATAGCACTGAAGTCATTGTACACGACTACAAGGAAGAAAAAAACATTGACAAAATATACGCTTACATCATTGTAGAGCGCGATTCACAAAAAGGCATTATTCTAGGTAAAAATGGCGAAGGCATCAAAAAAATTGGCACAGAAGTCCGCAAAGACATAGAGGCCTTTATTCAGAAAAAAGTATTCTTAGACTTGCGCGTTAAGGTTGAAGAAAACTGGCGCAAGAACGAGCAAAAATTGAAAAGATGGGGCTATATAGAGTAGTTAGTGAACTACTTTATTAGCGCAATAACTACTGGCAAATGCATCAGGTTTGGCTTTAAACGTATAGCCCATACCAATGATATAACCCATAGCCTCTTTTAAAGAATCATTGCTTTTAAAATGCGGATCTGTATTGATATCAGCATGAATTTCCATCTCTATTTTATACTTGTCAAAAAGAGGACATAGGTCATACGCAATCTCAATAGACTTACCCACTTCATGCAGCATGCGCTCTTTAAGTGAGAAATGGTTTTTTGTAATAAAACTATTGAAATACATAAATCCGCCGTGTTTCTCTCTGACAAAAACAATAGCAGTAGCAAACTCAACAATGTTTTGCTTTACTTGGCTGTCGGTGCCAATACACACTTTTAGCTTATACCCTCGAGATACTTCTCTGAGTATGGCTTGTTCGATTTCTTCTTTGATGGGCAATTCTATTTTGTGACCATCGAGTTTTCTCCAAATCATAATTCATAGGTTATACAAATGTTGCATTTTAAAATGAAGTAATCTTAACCTCATTATGAAATTTAGTCACAAGTTACGCAATTTTTGATTAAATCTAAAATTGTTCACTCAATTGACTTATTGAGAATCTTTATAGAATATGGATTTTACCTGTATCGGTGACTTCACCAATTTTAAAGATATTTGGTAAACCATCAGGCAATTTACCTGCAATTAATAGGCCTCCGCTAGTTTGTGGGTCGCATAGCCACAAGAATTCAAGTCCATTTAGCCCAACACACCTCTCGTTTACAAAATTAAAATTGCTTGTTGTAATGTTGGGATACATCATTTTTGATGCTAATTCTTTTGCTTCTTCAATTACTGGAACTTGTTCTAAAACAATATTTGCTCCTTTCTCTTTACCTAGCATTTCTGTTAAATGCCCCAGCAACCCAAAGCCTGTTACATCTGTCATTGCGGAGATTTCTGCCGATTCTGCTAACTCAGGACCAATACTGTTCAACTGAGTTGAATACTTGATCAATTCGGAATAACCTTGTTCTGATATGGCTTTTAATTTAACTGCATTAGCTAAGAGTCCTAAGCCTAAAGGCTTTGTTATGTAAATGCTGTCGCCAACATGACAGGTATTATTGCGCTTCAAATTTTGTTTTTCGACTAAGCCACTTACAGATAAACCAAATATTGGATCTGATGATTCTATGCTATGACCACCAGAAACACTGATGCCTGCCAATTTGCACACCTCTGATGCACCCTTAATGACTTCAGAGGCATATTCAAGTGGGATTTTTTCAACTGGCCAACCTAGAATCGACAATGCACTAATGGGTTTAGCACCCATAGCATAAACATCACTGATGGCATTGGCTGCAGCTATTCTTCCAAAATCGTAAGGGTCGTTGACTACAGGCAGAAAGAAATCGGTGGTTTGAATCAAATAGTGATGAGCTCCAAAATCAATAACTGAAGCATCTTCGTTTTCAGAAAAACCTACTACAACATTCGAGGTCTGCTGTATGTCGAGCTTTGATAAAACCTCGTGCAATTTTTGAGGTTCTATCTTACAACCACAGCCTCCGCCTTTCGAATAATCAAGTAGATTAAAGGACATTCTTTATAATGATATTCCTTTTAGTGCCATCCTTTAATACAATTACAGCATAGGCATTGCCTTTTACCTTGTGTATTTTATTTAATATATGAACTTCTTGAATCTCATTTTCTTTCATTGAGTTGACCAATTTCACCTTGATGGTTTTTTTCTCATTTGGAGTTAATTTAACCTCGTTAAAGATGTAGTTTTTATTTTTAGATTCAGCCACATCATCCAAAGTGACGCCATACTGACCATTGCGCAATTTATTGTAAGTATTTCCTCTGTAAATACTAGGCTTACTAAATTCTTTGACCAATGAATCGATGCGCTTCTCAGCTCTCAAATGCAATGTGGTATTGTTGGTAAACGTGATAAATAAAATATTGTTTCTAAAGTAGTATTGGGCTTCTCCAACCATGGCATCAAAAATCAATTTTTCAATGCTATCGTTGCTACAACTTTTCAATGTTGATTCTGCCAAACCGAAATTGATTTGACCGTCTTTAACTTCTGCATTTGCGCCAAAACTATTGCATCCACCAAATCCTTCAAAAGTGCCACTATCCAAATTAAATTGTACCCAAGCGCCAGCTTTTCTAACCAATGGAACCATGGTGAGTCCTTGTTGTAGATTAACGATTTTCCATTTACTAGCACCCAATAATTCGCGGTTTTTAATGACTGTATTTTTAGTTTCTACAACTCTTATAAACTTGTATAGGGCGGTTTGACCATTAGAATCTGGGGCGCCCAAAGATGTTTCTTCCAATTCTATCAATGCCTCAACACCTGGCTCCCAAATAAACCCTTCTATTTCAAAAGGAAAATCTTTCCAAGCACTATCCGGACTAGTTCTAACTTTCAAACACGACATCACCATATCTCCATACTGGCAAGCAATTTTTGCATCAGCAATGTACCAATACTTCAATGATTGTGCTTTACCAACAAAAGCAGTAGTTAAAAGTAAAAAAAGAAACAATATCGACTTTTTCATAAATGGCAAATTTAAGCAATAGTGTCTTCACTATGCATCAAATTTTCAAGCAAAAATTTGGCAATTTTCTTAGGTTCTAGTCTTTCGAAGTTCAATTTGACAAAATTTTGACAATTCCTTTTCTCTCGACCATGTTCGTATGCCTTGTCATAGTATTTTAACAAGCGTTGAACAACTGGCTCTAAATCGCCTATTTCAGTTAGTGCACACAACAAAGTAATTTCACTTTTGGCAATTCTCTTACTGAGCTGCTTGATGCATTCAGCCAACAACGATTTTTCAAAGCCTCCGTATAATTTCAAAGTATGAGCAGCCCTGACCTCAACAGGTAGTACGATCTCAATGCCATCTGCTTGCTTCATGTTTTCCCATAACTCTTTAGGCAAATAGGCTTTTCCAATATTGACACTTTCACTTTCAACCCAAATCGGTTGTTGATGGTTGAAATGTTTGATGGCATCATAAATCAAATTGTGAAAATGAGAAGACGAGGGTTGCTCTTTCTGACCCAAAAAGCCAAAAGCACTGCCTCTATGGTTTGCCAGATGTTCAAGATCTAAAACTTGAGCACCCAATTGCATCATTTCATTCAATATTTCGGTTTTGCCACTTCCTGTGTATCCAGCCAGAATTTTCAAATTTTTGTATGAGGAAATGGTCTTTAAAACTATGTTTCTATAAGCCTTATAACCTCCTTTTAGATGCGTAATGTTGTATCCATTTTCAGAAAAGTACTGAGACATCAACTGACTTCTCAATCCGCCTCGAGCACAATAAATTCTAATATTTTTATTGGAAGTATTGTCGATTAATTGGATTAAAAATGATTCTCTAATTGGATTTACCAATTGGTAACCTAAAGTGATGGCCGCTTCTTTTCCTTTCTGCTTGTAAGCAATGCCAATTTGCCTTCTATGGTCATCATTTAATAGAGGAATATTGATTGCGCCAGGTATGTGACCTTCTTTAAATTCACTAGGTGAGCGAACATCTATGATTGGTGTATTTAATGATTCAAACTGACCGTAAAGTATAGAATCAATCATGTTCTGATGGTGGCAATACATCTGTTTCTCCGAGTTCTAAACCTTTTATATCTGAAATGGCAGAGCCGGCAATACCTTTCACACTTCCGTACATCCCTATGGCATTCACTAAAACTTTTTCAATTTGTTTTTCTCGTTCTTTCCAGATGCGTTCCATTGCAGCTCTTTCACTTACAATGGCTTTTTTCATGCTTAAGAATCCTTCGGTTATGGCTTCTATTTGATGTTTGAATTCGTTGCCAGTAAGATAAGAATACAGCATTTGCATCTTTTCTCCTTTGTTTTCATTTGCCGAACTGGCTTCGCTCACTCTAATAAGCGATTGTCTGAGCACCATTGCCAAACTTTTAGCGTCATCATAAGGACAAATGTATATACCGTCTTTCAATCCAAATCCAGTCATATCTTTAGGCATAGCCTGTGTAACGATGACGCCTATATCACCACCACTTTGTCTAAAATCAGCCTTAAATTTTTCTATCCATTGAGGTTGGAATTCTTTGGTACGCTTACTTTCCCAAACAATGGTGCCGCATTCTTGACCTTGGTTATTAACAACAGTTTGAATCAAATCGGCTCCTCTAACACCTTTCCCAACTTCATTGATTTTATCAAACATAAAAGTTTGTTTCAACATTTCTTCTATAGCCAATTCTTGAACTTCACCTTGCATTTGCATGCTACCCTGCTCGGCTTTACGCCTCATTTCTTCGGCCAGTTTCTTTTGATCTTCTAATTGCTTTTGGAGTTCTTTTACTATGAGCTCGTTTTTTTGCTCTGCTTCTTTAGAGACTTTTTCTTTGATTTCATTTTCTCTTTCAAGTAGCATTTTTTTAGTTTCAAGTTCGTGGATTTCGGCCATCTCTTTCATTCTTTTCTCCATCTCCATCTTTTCAACTTGAAGCTTTCTAAACTCCTTTAATTTTTCTTCTTGTTCAGCATTGTTTTTTTTGAGCGCTTCCATCATATCTTCACTTTCTTTCTGAAGGCGTATTCTTACAAGTTCCTCTTTTTCTTTTGACTTTTCTAATAGTTCCTTTTGTTGTTGCTCTAAATATATTTTTTGTTCTTGCTTGTATTGCTCTTCACGTTGTTTCAGTTTTTCCTCTAAGGCGCTTTTTGTTGAAATATACTGTTCATTAAGTTCTTTTCTCAACTTTGCATCTATTTCTTTTTCTAAGTCAGCCGTAATAGCAGATTCAATACTAAATTGAGTTTTACAATTTGGGCAAGTAACAAGAGTATTCGATTTCATCACGTACAAAATTAGTTGAAAATGGAATCAAAAAAAAGGCATCTACTTTCCTTATCAACCTCCGACCCCTCATCAGAGTCTCGAAGACTCAACTCGATGCCGGGCAGGCGTTGGAACCTCCGGTCGGTAGCCCCGCCTGAGGCGGACAGGCTCAGTCAGCGACGAAAGGAACATCCATTTTCTTTATTTTAATCACACTTCCTTGAAAACAATCTCATATATTGCAAGTGCTATTTTAATTTTATGATACAACTCATCATCCCTAAACTGCCAATGCGCAACAAACATTCTACAAAAACATTTTATGCCGAAAACTTGGGTTTTGAAGATGTTGGTGCCGCCGATTTCGAGGCCTACCTTATCATGAAAAAAGACCAACATGAAATCCATTTTTTTGACTACCATGATCTTGACATCTCTAGGAATGATGGTCAAATTTATATTAGGGTCAACGACATAGAAGGATATTATCAGGAACTTATGGACAATCAAACTGAAATACACCCCAATGGCGCATTGTCAGAGAAACCATGGGGTATGAAAGAGTTCTCTATTCTCGACCCCGACAACAATCTGTTGACATTTGGTGAGAATTTGTAATTACACGTATATTTGAACCAATATCGGCTTATGAAATCACTCTTTACTACCCTACTTTTAACAATAGTATCCCTTTCATGTAACGCCCAAAAATGGGTCACACAACATTACAATTACGATAGTGTCATGAATGTCCATTATGGAACAGCCATCAATTTCAACGGAGGCACTGACAGTTTGTACATGGACATTTTTTTACCAAAGTGCCCAAGTAATACGTCTGCTCAACGACCCTTGCTGATGTGGATACACGGAGGAGGTTTTATAGACGGCAGTAAAGACGAAGCAAGCATACAGTCGCTCTGTAAAAATTTCGCTAGAAGAGGTTATGTTACCGCCAGTATTCAATACCGTTTGGGCTATATTTCGGATGATAAAGCTTGGTCGTGCAACTACCCTAATTACAATTGTGCATTTGCTACCGATAGTTCAGAATGGGTTAGAGCCTATTACAGGGCAGTTCAAGATGCCAAGGGTGCGTTAAGATATTTAATCAACAGACATCAACAATATAATATTGATACTTTAAATGTATTTGTAGCTGGCGAAAGTGCTGGAGCCATTACCGCCTTATCTGTTGCTCTAATGGACACCAGTATTGAAAAACCAATATATACCAATGCTTTAAGCAATGCCCCAAATCCTCATTCATCCAATTTAGGATGTGCCCACAACCAAGGTAAAACATTTGGTGGTGCATCGGTAGCACGACCAGACCTTGGCTCTATTGAAGGCACTATCGAACCCTGCAACATACGCTATACCATCAAAGGCATTGGCAACATTTATGGTGCTTTGTTTAGCGATTTATTGAAAGTGCAAGCTGCCGGCAACATCAAGCCTGCAATTTATTCCTATCACCAACCATGTGACATTGTTGTACCTATTGATAGCAATTATGTTTTGTGGGGAGTTACATGGTGCCTAACCAACGGATTTGGCTGTTATGGCATTGCCAACAATAGAGTTAAATTGTATGGCAGCAGAAGCATTAGCAATTGGAACACAACCAACAATTATGGCTATACCATACAGAATGAATTCACTTCAACAAATTTCCCTTTCAATTATTTAATCGGCAAAGGCAGTTGTGTCGACCAACTGACTTCTCCATGTCATGCTTACGACAATAAAAATTTGAGAGAAACAAATTTGGCCAAATTCTTTGCATCTAAAGTCAGTACCGCTTATTGCGACACCGCCTTTACAAACATTCAAAATGTCCATCTTCAAAACATCAAAGTGCAACCAAATCCAAGTTCAGACAAAATAAGCATTATTGACGAAACCAACGAACTAGTTTCAGTAGACATTTACAATTCACTTGGACAGAAATTGTATTCAGAAATTTGCGAGAATACAACCACAAACATCTCAATTGCGCATTTCAACAATGGTGTTTACACCATCCTCATGCATTTCAAAGATGGAAGTATCGCCTACAAAAAACTACTCAAACAAACATATGGCTTCTAAAAGAACTTGTAGCAAAGGCCATACATATTACAAGAGTAGCGACTGCCCTACTTGCCCGATTTGCGAAAACGAGAGAAAACCCGATTCTGGATTTTTATCCTTATTAGCAGCGCCAGCCAGACGAGCTTTAGAAAACCACAACATTACAACACTTAAAACCCTTGCACAGTATAGCGAAAAAGAACTTTTGCAATTGCATGGCTTCGGAAAATCAAGCCTTCCAAAATTGAAAGAATGCTTAGCTAAAGAGGGTTTAACGCTTAAAAATACGACTCCATAACCAATGAAAAATACCATCACTTTTATTTTACTAGTCATAACGATTGCTGCCCATGCTCAAACGATTGACAAAAACAAACTAGACGATTACATCAACCACATCTCCAAAAACAACAGAGATATAGGCAGTATTTCAATTTTCAAAGATGGGAAAGAAGTGTACAACAAATCATTTGGTCAATCTAGTTTACCAAATTCTAAATTCAAACCAAACACCAGATATCAAGTTGGGTCAATCAGCAAAGTGTTTACTGCAACACTTATTTTCAAAGCAATTGAACAAGGCAAAATCACTCTAGATGACAGGCTTAACAAGTGGTATCCTCAAATAAAAAACGATCAAAACATCAGTTTAAAAAACTTATTAGAACACAGCAGTGGATTGGGTGACTATACAACTAAAAATGACACCATTTTCTGGCTTAAAGAAAAGGTAGCTGATACCGCTATTTTAAGTGAAATTGTAAGACAGGACACGACATTTGCTGCAGGCACCAATACCAGATACTCCAATTCTGCCTATTATCTTCTAACAAAAATTGTAGAGAAACTTTATAACAAACCTTTCGCCAACATCATAGAACAAGAGTTTATCAAACCGTTAAAACTTCAAAATTTAGCCTCAGCAGCGAAAGCCGACAAGAACATTTTTAGTTCCTATGAATTCACGGACAAGTGGGTCATCGAAAAAGAATTTGAATTCACAAACGTTATTGGCGTTGGCGACATCAGTGCTTGTATGTACGATTTGAATGTCTTTATTACGGCTCTGTTCGAAGGAAAAATCATTTCAGAAAAAAGTTTGGCCATCATGAAACCTACAAGTTCAGAACTATTTGGAAGAGGTATGATGTTGATTCCATTCTATGACATCCTGTTTTATGGTCATGGTGGCGACACATACGGCACACATTCATTGATGTCATACAATCCAGAAAGCAAAATCGCCATATCAATATCAATCAATGGAGAGAGATACCCTCACAACGATTTTGCTGTGGGCATTCTAAGCATCATTTATGGAAAAGAATACAAATTTCCGGAGTTCAAAGAATCTATTGCGATTACATCATCAGAGCTCGACCAATACCAAGGCTTGTATTCCAGTCCAGAAGTGCCCATTAAAATCAACATCTTCAAAAAAGACAATGTGTTGTATGGTCAAGGCACCGGACAACCAGAGTTTCCACTAGAATATCTCGGCAACAACGTTTTTAAATATGTTCAGGCTGGTATTGAGATTGAGTTCAAAGTGACTGAAAAAGTGATGGTGTTCAAGCAAGGTGGCGCAGTGTTTAATATGACAAAGGAGTAGATTCCGGCAAGCTTATCTCAACAAAGTAACTGTACCTTTAAAGATTTTAGACGCTCCATTAGAATAGCTCATTTTCACCAAATATACATAGACATCTTGCATGCACTCTATGTCATTGAAGGTGCCATCCCAAGGGGTGTTATTGTCGGTTGAATAGATTTTTTCGCCCCATTTGTTAAAGATAGAGAAAGAAACTGAATCTGCATCAGCATTGTACACTTTAAAGACTTCATTTTTTTGATTGTTATTTGGACTGAAGGCATTAGGGATATGGTTGCTGACAACCAATGGTATCAAAACAAGTTGACTAGAAGTATCAACACAAAATTCTGATTTAGCAATCAACACAACTTGAAATTTTGGCAATTCTCCAAAATCAAAATTCAATACTGAATCATCTGTAAAGGAACGACCATTAACCATCCAATTTATTGAATTGCTATACAAACTTTGATTGGTCAATTCCACTTTTTGTTCTGTAACAAAAATTTGTGAAGTGAAATTTGATTTAGGCTGCCTTACAAGAAGATAAACAAACGAATCGTCTTTTCCGTTGCAATGCGCATTTGAAACATGATAGTACAATTTAATATCTGTTTTATTTGGCAGTTTTTCGACATTTTGAAATCTTAAATATCGACCATCGAAATCAACACTATTTGAGTTTTTCAAGGTATCAAACCAACAAGCAACATATTCTCCAGAATTATTGCTACTTAATTCCAAAGGTGGCACAAACTCATTGAAGCAGACAGATTGATCATTAAAATGAATTTGACTTGGTGCTTTATAAATTTTAATGTAATTGCTACCTGTATCGCCCATACATTGACCCATACTTAGTGTATAAAAAATCGTTGCAAACACATCACCAGTTTGTGGAGATGCAACAAAATATGGAATATTATTACTGCCATTTTGAGGTATTCCAACAGAAGCAATATCGCACTTCCAGTTCAGTTGATAAACAGAACTGTCATATACTACTGGATCAAGTTTGACGGTATCTCCTACACATACCTCTTTCAAGCTATTAAATGTTGAACTAAATTTAGGGAAAGGCAAACCTATTATTTTCAGATAACCTGTATCTATACTGCAAACACTATTATTAGCCAACATCATTGCCACTACAGTATCAGAAGTTGACAATTTGGGTAAGGTTATTTTACTGAGAAGATTAATGCCACTTTGCGTCATACCAAATGTATTCTTACCTAGAAGTTTCCAATATGTACTTTTTGAATTGAACATACCGTCAAGACTCAATTCGTTATAACTATTGCCAGAACAAAGAACAAGTTGAGTATCTCTTAAATTAAAATTTGACACAACTTTAACTTGGAATTTTGCAGAAACCAAGGGACAATAATCATCTAGTATTTTAATGGTATAATTGTCAACATAGTCTTTTGAAGACCAATTTGGACGATATGACAGCAACTGATTGTAAGTGGTATCAGACTGACCGCTAATAGGACTAATTCTAATAGATTGATAATTTGAATTTCTAGGTGATACAATAACTTCATTAAATTCAACTTCGGTTCCGGCGCAAACCACCTTATTGGGATGATTTGAAACAATTTTCGCTTGAGGTTTTATTTCAATTTCAAAACTCAACCAATTGCCTTCAACACCGTTTCTATAAGGGATTACTGTAATTTTTGCATTGCTTGTATAGGTGTTAATTTTACCAACAAAAGCTGGCAAATTACCTGTGCCTTGAGCAGCTAATCCAATGGTAGTATCACTGTTAAACCACTTAAAAACAACACTATCTTTATTCGACTTAAAAGCTGGAATTACTATTTTACTATTTTCGCAAAAAATGTACTTTACTTTGTCTATTCCTAGTACTTGAAAATCCCTCTTTTCAAATTCCAATTCCACTTCATCTGTAAGAATAGCACACATGTCATTCGACCATACTTTCACACTATATTTTCCTGAATTGACAACTGTAATTGACTCAGTAGTATCGCCAGTTGACCATAAATATTTCGCTCCTTTAATGTTTGTTGTAAGTGTATATCTTGAATGCTTAATCAATCCACTAACACCCAAACTAAAATACTTCTCCATCGATTCAACATACGTTGGAAGTCCTAAATGTGCCATAGCATTCAATTCAATTTTGTTTTTAACAAATCCGCAAAATTGATGGAGTTTCTCTGGATTTTCAATTGAATTTAAAGTAAAGGTATTGTACCCATTAGTGCCATATATTTTGTTGTCTTTTGCCAACTGTAAGGCTGCTAAGGGTCTATCACTATTAGCAACTAAAAATTTACTATTCAACACATTTGAAGAATCACCTTTTAAATCATATTGAAACAAATACCCTTTTTCAAAATAAGTAGCATACAATCTTTCGCCACTTGCAGAAAATGCAACACCATAGAATGTTTGTCCAGAATGATCGTAGTTACCAAAGGCACTATCCACAACATATTGCTTTACCTTTCCTGTTTTCACATCAAACTTATTGATCAACAATTTCACACTTAATGTTCTTGCATCTGCCAACCACCTGCCATCCGGTGAAAATTTCAAATAACCAATTTCAATATTTTTTGTTTTACTCTTTGGCACTACACTAATAATTGGTGATGATGAAAGCCCTTTTGAATTTAACAAATACGTATAATACATATTGCTTTGAGCTTTGTGAACCACAATCCAAAAATCTGAACCATTACAATGCCTGGTAACTGCTAATTTCTCATCGCTAGGCTCCAGTAAAATTTTATTTTTCAGAACCACCATACCCTCTCCCATATTCAATGACATATCAACGATGTTATAACTTAATCTGGGATTTGAAAAAACATTAGGTTCTTGGGTAAACAAATAATACTTTCCTTTATTACCGGGGAATGGCACAATTACACAAGAAGATGTAGATGAAGGATGGCCAAGTAGCCCTTTACCATTCATCATTATTTGATGCTTAGAATTCCACACAGTTATGCCGTCTGAATAGAATAGAAGATTTCCCTTTTCATCGCTCACACTAGCACAACCCTCTTTGGTATACAGAGTTCCTAAAGAAGGATTGACAACAGGACTACCAGTTGCAAATGAAATATAATTACCAGAACCAAATATCCAATTATCGTTTTCACCTTGAGAAAAAACTGACATTGGAAACTGAATGAATAAAAAAAGAATTAGTTTGTAGTTTTTTGTCATAGGCTGCTGATTTGAAAGAAAGACAACAGCAATTTGAAAAATGTTGCTTGGGGTAGATGGAAATTTAAACAATAGAATGCATTCAAGCCCAAAAATTGAATTGATCTATGAATTCAATAAAATCTCAAAAGTGTTAAATAACAGCCATTAAGATGACTTAAATTCATAAACTGCCATTCTTTTATCGCCTTTTTTGCTCAATAGTTTTTGTCCAACAGCCCATGCCAAATCTCGACTAGCAGTAGGTGCAGAGATGTTTTTAAAAGCATTTAAGTAATCCTTTCTGCTAAAGGTTTTAGTGCCTATTTTTTCTTTAAATAAAGTAATTCTATCAGACGATCTCAATGTTTCGTTTTGAGATTGCAATAGTTCATCTAATGCATCTGAAATGATTTCGAGCATAAACTCAATAAAAGGTGTTGAATGACCATTTTTATCAGAAATGGAAAGCGAATTGTAATATTCTTTTTGTCTAATTTTAATTAAATGCTCAATAGGCAAAAATTCAAACACTGGATATTGTTGCATTAAGAGCAATGTTTGCCAAAGTCTACCCATTCTGCCATTACCATCAACAAATGGATGTATGTATTCAAACTCATAATGAAAAACACAACTTTTAATCAATAATACATCTTTATCTTTTTTTAAATAATTAAACAAATCTTTCATTAAGCCTTTTACCATCGATCCATTTGGTGCAATATGCTCAACTTTTGAACCTTTTACAATTCCAACATTAGTAGTTCTTAATTTACCAGCATTTTCTATTAATTTATTCATTAATATACCATGTGCTTTTTCTAAATCAATTAATTTATAAGGATTAAACTTGTGCAATTGTTCATATACATTTATAGCATTCTGTACTTCAAGTATATCTGTTTTAGGGGCTATCACTCTTCTATTTTCTAATAAAGCCGTAATTTGTTGTTCTGTGAGTGTATTGCCTTCAATTTCTAAAGAAGATTGTATGGTCTTGATTCTGTTTTTCTTTCTTAATTTGGTAGGTGGTTTATTTAAATGTATGGCGTTAATTGCCCCTAACTTTTCGGAAATAGCTGTAATAAAATGTAAAATAGTACTTGTTATGGTATAAGGTGGTTTCATGCTCTGATAGTATCAAATGATACTATCAAAATTAAACTTTCTAATTCAATTGTGCAAATAAAATAATTCTCGCAATCGTGTGATTCATCACACCTTTGAAATTCGAATAAAACGCGATAAATCGCGAAGCTACGTGGAAATTCTTTGGGTTGATGTATCTCAACTTTTCAGCACTTCCGCACCACCACCATCTTACATGCAAATACTGAATTGTTGTCTAGGTGCATGTCCAGAAATTTTCCTTACTAGGGGTTCTGGCATACCGTTTACCAATAAAGTCGTTATGGCAGTTCTGCGCATCATATGACTTGACATCAAATCGCAGAATCTATAAGTCTTACCCTTATTTTTCAATTCCTTTCTAACACCTCTTTTACTTCTTTCTTTTCCAATTTCATTTGTCCATCCAGCTAAATGACCTATAGCTTTCACATTTCAAATTACATTGATTCATAGTTAAAACATTTCGAAAACTTCAATAAAGTCGTTCAAGTAGAAATAAATGATTAAAAGGATTTTCATAATTTTTATTGTATTAAATTTGCAATGAATAAGGCCTTATAGTTCAATGGATAGAATGAGAGTTTCCGGAACTCAAGATTCAGGTTCGATTCCTGATAAGGCTACCCTATAGCAGAGAAAACCCTGAAAACAATATTCAGGGTTTTTTTCATGCAAATTCTTAAGGTTTTTTACGATACAGGGTGAGACCCAAAGCGTAATTATAGTAAAATAAAATTCTCAGCAATTCTAAATTAAAGATAGAAGTCCCGACATTAAGCCAATTATCTCAACTTACTCATCTAAAGAACATTTCTAATGTGTTTTCTTAATTAAGAATCTTTTGTATGAACTTCTGTATGTTCTCCCATTTTTAACCCCTTTTCCAGCTTTTTTGTCAAATTTTAGTCATAATTGATTTTTATTGAAACGTTTTAGTTTCCATATACGTCATATAACCGAATGCGATAACTAAGAAAGCAGCCCACCCGAAAAATCGCTCAATTTTTTGGAGGCTTAATCTCTCTGATTTCCCATTTCATACGCTGATGCAAGAAAGCTGTTGTGTTTACCTACACAATGGCTTTTTTGTTTTTATTTGAAATCAATGTAACAATTTTAATGTCATTTCGTTATTTTTACAACAAATCATAATTCTATGAAACATACTTATTTATTTTTATTCATCATTACCGCTTTTATAGCCTGCAAAAAAGAACCTCAAGTAATAGACTTTGTTAAAAATCCTTATGAAAAATACACTGATTTTTACAATTACTACCCTATGCAAAATGGAAGACAATGGTTCTTTCAAGTGACAGAATATGATAGCACCTCGAAAGCCATTTCTAGCTACCCTATTCACGGCGTATACAGTGCCGATAGCAATGCGCTTAATTTTTATATGGGCTCTAATATCTATAGCATGTACTACTGGAGCAACTCTCGAAACACTTTAGGTTGTTGTGGTGATAGAATACTCATCAATTACGATAGTGTTGATTGTGTTAGCGACTCAGCTTTGATCCACTCGATTACCAATTCAAATTTCAACCAAAAAACTTATCAATACAAAGGATATCAATATTGTAAATACACACCCAACTACTCTAGCACCAATTGCATAAAAACCGTTTTGATTACAACCTATACCAATGGTGATCAAACAGTATATGAACGGTATTATGGCTATAAAATTGGCTTCATCTGTGAAAGAGAATTACACTATTCGGAAAACAAATTATTGTACTACACAGTCACTGCTCTTAACAACCATCAATTTTAATGTCTTCAGAATCTCCATACCATTTAAGAAGCTATAAAGAGTCGGACTTTGAAGCAGTGTGTGAACTTTTCAAACTAAACTCTCCATACTACTTTGCTCCTAAAGAATTCGCAGAACTTCAAGACTATTTACAACACAAAAAAGAAGATTATTTCGTCATAGAAATCAACAATTCACTTATTGCCTGTGGAGGCATTAATTACTTTCCAGATGAACACATTGCGCGTTTGAGTTGGGACATCGTGCATCCAGAATTCCAAGGCGCTGGATTTGGCACTCTCTTAGTAAAGCACCGCATGAATTTGCTTAAAGACAACTCTAACATCAAAAGCATAGTTGTCCGAACTTCGCAACTCACAAGTAAATTTTACGAGAAAAAAGGCTTTCAACTCGTTCAAACAAAAGACCATTTTTGGGCAGATAATTTCCACTTACATCAACTAGAAAAACTCAACTAATGCAATTCGAAGAATTAGAAACTGAGCGACTCATTCTCAGAAAATTTACACCAGAAATACTAAAGACACTCTTTGACCAATACCCCAAAGTTGTTGTTAAAAAGCACTTAGGCTTATATAGTGATGAAGAGTACAATAGAGACAAAGCCAAATCTGATGGTGGTTATACAACCTACAGAACTTCTATGATACTTTTCAAAATCATTTTAAAAAGTGAAGATAGAATTATTGGCGGTGTCGGTTTACACAACTGGTACAAAGACCATAGCAGAGCAGAAATAGGTTATAACATCAATAGTGATGAGGATAAAAACAAAGGCTACATGACAGAAGCCGTAGAGCGTGTAATTGAATACGGATTCAAAAACATGCATTTAAAAAGAATTGAAGCTTTGATAAGTCCGAAGAATATACCTTCGTTAAGCATTATAAAGCATTTTGGTTTTGAACAAGAAGGCCATCTAAAATCCCATTATTATATAGATGGCAAATACGAAGATTCTTTGATTTTCGGGAAGTTAAAGTCTGTTTAAAACAGTCCTTTTACTTTGTCCATCAAACCACCCAAGTTGCCGCCAGAAAGTTTACCCATTACATCTTGTAAATCGAAACTATTGTCATTTGGGTCGTTGGTTTTATTGACGAATTTCTCCATTACTTGAGGAATCAAATTTTTAGCGATGCCCTCAGCTTGGTCGGCACTGATACCAAAATTACTTGCTAGTTTACCAGCAACACTTCCAGCGATATTAGAAATTTCAGGGTTTTGGGCAATGTTACCGCCTTTAAACAAGTCTGTTATAGCACCAATACCACCGCTAGCGCCTAAATTTTTCAGATGGTCCATAATACCTTCAGAAGTTGCACCAATGGCAGCATCGTTTTTTTCATTTGGAATTGCAGGGTTGTTGATGATAGCATCACCGGCGTGCTCTTTTACTAGATTGATTAAATTTTCGAACATACGATTGTAATTTCCTTCAAAATTAAGGAACTTGAGTTACACAAAAGTTAAAAAAATAAGAATTGTTGCAGATAATTAGTTAAGAAAGTGAATCACAAACAACTAAATTAGAACAAAGAGTTAAACCGTCATGATTTCCTTTTCTTTCTCAACAATCAGAGCGTCTATTTTAACGATGACAGCATCCAACTGTTTTTGAACTTTGGTTTCAGCATCCTTAGCTTCATCCTCGCTAAGACCATCTTTTTGAAGTTTTTTAATCTTTTCGTTGGTGTCTTTGCGGTAGTTTCTAGCAACTATTTTACTAGCTTCACCTTCTTGCTTTACCATTTTCACCAATTGTTGACGTCTTTCTTCCGTCATTGGTGGAATTGTGATACGGATGACATTGCCGTCGTTGCCAGGAGCAAAACCTAAATTGCTGTTTATGATGGCTCTTTCAATGTCATTGATGATGTTTTTCTCCCAAGGTTGAACCATAATGGTTCTAACATCTGGAGAGGAAATGTTTGCTACTTGAGAAATTGGCACAGGTGAACCATAATATTCTACAACGACACTTTCTAGCATAGCGGGAGAAGCTTTTCCGGCGCGAATGTTAGCAAATTCGTGGTTTGTATGGTTGATACATTTGTCTAAATTGTTGCTAAATTCATTTAAAACATCACTTAAAGTCTGACTCATGGTTATATTTGGTTAATCGAGTTGCAAATCAAAAGATTTGCTCAAACTTATAAAAATTTTTTTAAAAAAAATAATCGATGAATTTTATTCTCAATGTTTTCAATAATCCATACCTTTGCGGGATTAATAAGCAATAGTATGTCAATTTTATTTTTAGGCAATCTCGGCGCTCCAGAGATCATCCTTATCATAGCAGTAGTACTTATTTTCTTCGGTGGCAAGAAAATTCCTGAATTAATGCGTGGTTTAGGCAATGGTATCCGCGAATTTAACGATGCTAAAAACAACGTTAAATCAGAAATCGAGAAAGGCATCAAAGAAAAATCAAAAGATTCAGAAGCTAAATCTAAGGATTCAGAAGAAAAGTAATTGTTTTCAGCTGTTTGATGAAAAAGCGTTTTTCTTCCCTCAAAGACATCCAAAAATCCATTTCTGATTCTGGTATTACTTTACCAGAGTTGGTATCTTATTACCTCGACCAAATTGAAAAAAACAAGCACCTAAATGCCTTTTTAGAAGTGTTTGCTGATGAAGCCAAGTCGAACGCCCTAGTTATTCAAGACAAAATCAACAATGGTTCTGCTGGAAAACTAGCTGGTATGGTAATAGCCATTAAGGATAACATCGTCTATCAAGGTCACGAATCTAACGCCTCATCAAAAATCCTTAAAGGTTTTAAATCCCTATTTTCTTCAACAGTAGTAGAACGTCTTTTGGCTGAAGATGCCATCATCATTGGTAGAACCAATTGCGACGAGTTTGCAATGGGCGCTAGTAATGAGAATTCTGCTTACGGTCCTGTGCTTAACGCTATAGACCCTTCTAGAGTTCCAGGTGGTAGTTCGGGCGGAAGTGCAGTTGCAGTTCAAGCCGATATGTGCCTTGCCTCTTTGGGTAGTGATACTGGTGGTTCTATCAGACAACCAGCCGCATTTACTGGCATTTATGGCATGTATCCTACGTATGGCGCAATTTCTCGCTGGGGTTTGATAGCCTTTGCGAGCAGCTTCGACCAAATCGGACCATTTACGTCTTCTCCTGATGACATGGCACTGCTGCTAAATGTCATATCTGGAAGCGACGAACATGATGCTACCATGATTCAAGATAAAGGCTTTGACATTCAAATTACAGCTCAAACCAAAAAACTTAAAATCGCCTATATCACCGATTGTCTTGAACATCCAGGATTAGACCCTGAAATTAAAAAAGCAACACAATCGTTTATTGATAAATTGATACACAATGGCCACTCTGTAGAAGGTATCTCATTTCCATACCTCGACCAAATGGTGCCTTGTTACCAAGTGCTTACAACTGCTGAAGCAAGCAGCAATCTTAGCCGTTTCTCTGGCTTAACTTATGGTTATCGCAGCGAAAACGCTACCGATTTAGAATCAACTTTCAAAAAATCTAGAACTGAAGGTTTCGGACCAGAAGTAAAACGCAGAATCATGTTAGGTACATTTGTACTTACCAGCGACTTCTATGATGCCTATTATACAAAAGCCCAAAAAGTAAGACGACTAATCAGAAACAAAACCATGGAAATTTTTGATCAGTACGACATCATTCTTACTCCAACAACTTCTACAGTTGCATTCAAAATTGGCGAAAAATCAAGCAACCCAATTGCCATGTATTTAGCCGATTTGTTTACAGTTCAATCCAATTTAGCTGGTACTCCAGGATTGTCAATTCCATTTACTATCCATCCTGAGAACAATATGCCAATTGGCATGCAATTGATGGGCAGACCTTTGGAAGAGGGCGTACTTATTAACCTTGCGGCCGAAATGACAAATTAATCAACTGTCATTTTTAAGTAAAAACAATCTTCATACATCCTTTTAAGTCAATCAGTTCGTCTTCATTGTATATCTTTGTAATAGAATTGAAGCTAAAATTACTTTTATATTGCCTTTTTTTCATTTCCCTTTTCAGTGCATCAAATCTCTTTGCCCAAAGAAAATTTAATGTCACAAGAATTGAATGCTTAAAAAATGTGACAAAGTTTGCTTACAATCCTGGTTCTGGAATAACCATAAGTTCTGCCAATTGGGATTTTGGAGATGGCTCAAGTTCAACCAACATCAGTCCGCAATACATTTATAAAACGACTGGCAAGTTTTTAATTACTTTAACTGCGACATTAAGCAACAGCAACCAGATTACCGATACCACCTACATTGAAGTTGTGCCTTTACCAACGGCTAATTTCCCAATGTTATCAAGTACAGACACCTGTTTTTACGGTAATCAAGTGTGTTTTCAAGATTTAAGTACTCCAGGCAAAAGCGGTCAAGACATTGTCACACGACTTGTAGTTTGGGGCGATGGAGCATTTAACAACAAATCCAATCCTGTTAGCGGTGAATCATTTTGCCATACCTATGCAATGGTTGATAAATACACCATTAAAATAGAGATTACGGACATCTATGGATGTAAAGCAACCAAAACAAGACCCATTAACATCTTAGATCAAACCAACGCTGGATTCAATTACACCAACACATTTAAAGACTGTAATTCTAAAAACATTTGCTTTAGAAACCAATCTTCTGGAAAATTAAATTCTAGTGCTAAATACCTTTGGAACATCACAGGACAGGCTCCAGATTCTAATCAACATTTCAGCAATTTTAAATGTTACAACTATACATCCAATCAAAGTGGAACCATCAAGTTAAAAGTAACAGATGTCAACGGTTGTAAAGATTCTGTCACAATCAATTTTGATGTTAAAATCGATGCTTTACCAACTAAATTTACCATTACAGATACACTTGAATGTTATAGTACCGACAATGTAATCACAGCATCAACCACTCAATGCGAATACGACCAAGAAGAATGGACGGTAAACAGCACCAAATTATCACTAGTAAAAGGCACCTCGCTCGCTTTCAAACCTAAAAACTTAGGCATGAAACCTGGCATCAATACTGTGACTTTAAAATTGATTAGAGGCAATTGCACCACAACGTATAGTGCCAGAGTGCACATACTTGGACCAATGGTGTCATTTAAAATTTACGACAACAACCAATGTTTCTCCAGTAGAAAGGTAACAATGGTAAGCACTACCAAATTCGGCAACCAAAACGCCTTTAAATACGAATGGACCATCAATGACATCAATGGCGGTAAGTGTACTACTGATAGGAAAAACAGCAAGAACCTCAATGGAAATTGTAATTTCTCAACCGACAAATTTCACGACCACAACTTTAAATATCCGCCTAAAACCTATAATGTCAGACTTATTGTAAAGGACACAATAACGGGATGTATTGACTCATCAACTTCTAGTGTTGTTTCTAGAGATTGTAACATCTTGGTTGACTTAGATAGTTTAACTTTATGTGAAGGCAAGAAATTCGAAGTCATACCCGACTATAAAAATCCTAAATACGTCTCATTTGATTCTGGAAAATCTTGGAGAACATTTCCCGCATATCCACCTGCTGGTTTAAAAGGTAAAGTTGACATTGGTTTAATTTATCAAACTATATTAACTGAATGGGTAGAGCATGTTAGCAAAGACTCCATAAGAATTCGAAAAGACACATTGATACTTTACGACACCCTTTACAAAAAGAATTTCTTAAGAATAGCTTCATTAAACACAGATTCTGTGAAGTTTTTTCAATACTCAACTTGTAATGAACACAGCGTTAGCATCAAATTTAAACAAGGCGTCTTTTACCACAACCAATTGATTCAAGTTGATTGGGGCAATGGCTACAAATACTACAGATTGGTAACTGAAGACAGTATCATTCTAGATTCTATTCACAATAAGTATTTTGGGTCGGCGGTTAACTGTTTGGTAACGGTAACAATAAGCAATAATTACGGCTGTGAATGGTCTGATAGGTTTGTTGCAAGAGCCGGCAAAAGTTATAGCAACGGACTAAACAACAGATACTTTTGCAAACCTCAAAAACTGTGTTTGTACCCTAGAGTGGTTGATTTCAATTTGAATAGAGCTTACACCAATTCAGAGATCAATCAATACGTTAAAATCGTATTCTCTGATACGACAGTTATTGGCAATAGCATTGTTTGTTACGACTTTAAAAAACCAGGTTACAATGTATTCACTACCTACGTTAACAACAGATTCAACTGCATTGACACCATTGTAGATTCTGTATTTATTCAAAATTTAAGAGCAGATGTAGCCAATGGCACAAGAACCATCTATTGCAACGAACTCAAACAGTTTTTCGATTCATCCACATTACTCAAATACCCCAATGAATACATCAATTATTACAATTGGGATTTTGGCAGTGGCAAATTCACTAATCCTGTAAAAAATCCATTTAGGTCACTTAATACATCTGCAAAAGAAATATATGTCACCCATTGTATTTCAACAGCGTTAGGATGTAAAGACACCATTGTTTTTAAACTTAACATAGTAGGTTCTCACCCATATTTTAGAATCGTTGATACCATTGCTTGTGGTAGCTTAGAAGCAGTTTTCAAAAATCTGTCAGAAAATTGCAGTGGTTATATTTGGGAATTAGGTGATGACAATGGCACCATTATTCCGATGTCAGACAAAAGCGATGTAAAATTCACTTATGCTAAACCTGGCAGATACCACATCAAATTGAATGGGTATGACTCGATTTACAATCCTAGTACACAAAGCACTTATTTCTGCAATGCCTTGTTCCCTGACCCCAACTTCCATAAAGACAGTATAAGAGATGTCATTATATTACCAATATCAACATCTGGAATTAAAAGCATAGACACCATATGCCCTGGCAGAATTATCCAATTTACCAGTGAAACAGACAAGAGTTTTGCATTTGATAAATGGATTTTTGACAATGACTCCATCATCAACGCGAAAGTCAATGACACCATACTTTACACGTGGGACAAACCTGGCACTTACAACGTAAAATTGGTTCCTAGTTACAAAAACGAATCTTACAACATCTGCAGTGATAGCGCAGAAAAACAAATTGTAGTCATTAATGTAAAAGCAGATTTTAAAATTGATTCGGTAGTACACATGCCTTCGTTTAAATTTAAAAATTTGAGTGTGCCACTTAGCGCCAACATGTATTGGGATTTTGGAGATAAAAACTCCAGTTACAACAACTCGCGAGAAGTACATCCGTTGCATAAATATGGCTACGACACTGGCACTTATAATGTGTGTTTAATTGCCTCAACAAATTATGGATGTGCCGATACGATTTGCAAACCAATATCTAATACTTACTTGGTTGAACTGCTTGTTTTCAACGTGTTTACTCCCGGCAACAACGACTCATACAACGACAGATACGATGTATTAATAGAAGGCGAAGACAAATACCATTTAAGAATATACAATAGATGGGGCGTATTGGTTTACGAAGGGTTTAAAGATTCTGACAACACCACCGACATCAATTGGAATGGGAAAGTATTTAACAAAGGCGTCGATTGTCCTGCTGGCACCTATTATTACATATTTGATTATACGTTAAAAGATGACCCTAATAAATATGAAACCATTAACGGGACCGTTACTTTAATAAGAAATTAGAAACCTCTTTGACGTTTTGCTTCATACAACATAATAGCAGAAGCAACAGACACATTCATACTATCGATTTTACCTAACATTGGCACCTTTACATTTGCCACAGCATAATCCATCCATTCTTTAGAAACACCAGTAGCTTCTGTGCCTACAACAATTGCAGATGCTTTGGTGTAATCAAATTCATAATAGTTTTTTGCCTTGTGAAGATTAGAACAATATGTAGCAATTTGATGTTTGCTTAAAAAATCCATTGCCTCTAGGTTGTTGCATACCGCCAATTGAACAGTAAAAATCGTACCCAAACTTGAGCGGATAATATTTGGATTGAAAACATCTCCAGGCAGATTACAACAAATTACAGCATCAATATTTGCAGCATCTGCAGTTCTTAATATGGCGCCTAAATTGCCTGGTTTTTCAACACCTTCAACTATTAAAATCAAAGGCGAATGGCCCAATTTCAACTCACTTAAATCCAGTTGCTTTGTTTTTACGACTGCTATAATACCTCCAGTTGTTTCTCTATAGGAAACTTTTGAAAACAAATCAGCACTCAATTGATAATATTCCACATTGGGAAATTTTTTAGTAATGGCATTCAACAACTGCTTGTCAGCAATATTGTCTTCAAAGTACAACTGTTCAAAATGACAGTCGCCTTCAAGAGCCATTTCAATTTCTTTAGCACCTTCAACTGATGTCAAGCCTGATTGCTTGCGCGTTTTAGGTTTCTCAAGTGACTGAAGAAATTTGAACTTCTGATTCGATGTACTCGATATAAGCAGTGGTGGTCTGATACGTTTATAGTTTTAAAAAATCAATCACTGAACTACTGAAAATTTTCTTTTTATCTCCTTCAGATATATTTGGATTGGTTTCAATAAACTTACCATGTTCCAAATCACCAAGTGGAAAAGGATAATCTGTGCCATAACAGATTTTATCGGCTCCGAATAAATCCAACAAATACTCGAATGATTTTGTATCGTGTGTGATTCCATCTACCCAAAATTTCCCGATGTAATCTTTAGGATTTTTAACATCATTTAAGTTCACCAAATCAGGACGCACGGCCCATCCGTGTGAAATTCTGCCCAAGGTAAAAGGGAAAGAACCACCAGCATGAGCAAACATCACCCTTAATTTTGGGAACTTATCAAAGATGCCACCAAATATCATAGAACAAATGGCTCTGCTGGTTTCAGCTGGCATACCAACCAACCATGGCAACCAAAATTTCTGTATAAACTCTTCGCCCATCATTTCCCAAGGATGAATGAATAATGCCATATCCAAATCTTCAGCTGCTTGATAGAATGGCAGAAATCTCTCGTCGTCCAAATTGACATTGTTGATATTAGAACCAATCTGAACGCCTTTAACGCCAAGTGTTTTCAAGCGCTCAAGTTCTTTAATGGCTAATGGAATATCTTGCATTGGCAAGGTACCAAGTGCTATAAATTTGTCTGGATAATTGTTCTGAACTTCCGCAATATGGTCGTTTAAGAAAGCCGACCACCAAGCTGCGTCCTGTGGTTTAGCCCAATAGTTGAACAATACTGGCACTGTGCACAACACCATTTTGTCGACATTGTTGGCAGACATGTCCCAAAGAATTGCTTCTGGATTGAAACAGTTTTCCTCTACCCTTCTAAAAAACTTACCATCATCGCGCATCATCTTAGCCGTTTTGGTTTTATCATCGTGTTCTAAATAGATAAATCCACCGTAGCCAAACTTGTATTTCAAATCCGGCCAATGTGCTGGCATAATGTGTGCGTGACAATCAATTTTCATCAGCGCAAAGTTATAGAATAGCTGATACTTTTTCCAGAATATGAAAAACTGCTGGGCAAACCCCCGAATTTGTTAGTGTTAAGGCTTTTCTTTTAACAAAAACATCTTCATCTGTATATGGATATCTGGCACAATCTGATGGTCGGACATCGTAAATCTTGCAGGTATTATCAGAATTTAAAAAGGTACACGGACTTTTGGTCAACACCATATCGTTGTCATCGTCCATCTTCAGATAGCGCTCAATAAAATCAGACTCTTTCATCTTTAAATATTTACTGATGCGTTTGATATCGGTGGTTTTAAAAGTAGGACTATGATTTTTACAGCAATTGGCACAATCGAGGCAGTCTATATGTTGAAATGCCTCTTCGTGTAATTCTGGCAGTTGTTTGATAAATTGACTAGAATTGACGTTGTCGAGAAAACGCTTAAACTGTTTTCTTTTGTCTTTGCTTTTCTTTTTCCAAGCATCGTCTTTGCTCCAGTCGGTCATACTAAAATTCTTTTGACACAAATGGTTGAATAGGCCAATTCACCATGCATGATAAGTCCCTCTCTTGTCAGCTCAGACAACTGCACTTTAGAACTTGAATGGATAACGGTTTTTTCATCTATTACCATTCCAACATGTGAGACATTGGTTTTACCAGGTTTAGAAAAAAACACCAAATCACAAGCTTGATGCTGACCAAACTCTACTGCTGCGCCTTCATTAATCTGCTGACTGGTATCTCTAGAAATGTTGATGCCATTGGCTTTAAATGTTACTTGCATCAAACCAGAGCAATCTATCCCCATAAAACTCCTTCCACCCCACAGATAAGGCGTATTTAAGAAGTTTTGTACCGTTTTTAACAATCTTAATTTTAGAGGTAGATGGTGACTTGTTTTTAATTTTTTGATGATGGTATATTGAGCACCATCGATTTCAAAAGTATCTTCATTGGGCAATTGTGCTCCGCAAGGAATCAAAAGCTTTTGAAAGGCTGAAGATGCTTCAAGGATTAAGGCATCAGATACATTTTGATAATCTCTGAATTCGGCATGACTACCTTTGCTCATCCACCCTTCGTAACCATCAACATCCATTTTTATTTTAATCCAATCTTCGTTGGTATCAATAATGGAATAGGATTCTCCGAAAAGTATAGAACTCACTATCTCAGCGCCAGAACGTGGTTCTGACCTAAGAGGCACATAAGAAATAAGGCAAGTTCCTTTTTGCATTATATGTGTAATCTCGATTTTCTATCGAGCAATACGTCTTCTGCTTCAACTCTGTCAGGGTCGGGTACGCAACAATCTACAGGACAAACGGCAGCACATTGAGGCTCTTCGTGAAAGCCCATGCATTCTGTGCATTTGTCAGGCACAATGTAATACACTTCATCAGAGATAGGAGAAAATTTTTCATCCACATCTACTAAAGAGCCATCGCTCATTTTATATTGACCTTCAACGCTGGTGCCATCTTTTATTCTCCATTCAACACCACTTTCGTAAATAGCATTGTTTGGACATTCGGGCTCACAAGCGCCGCAGTTGATACATTCGTCGGTGATTTTAATTGCCATAATGTGTCCGCAAAGTTCGGGAATTAATTGATGAATTCAAGTGCAAAAAATGTGATATTGATAAGTCTTTTTAATGACTTGTTTTTAAGAATAATTAGATGATTCCCTAACTTATCTCAACAAGGTGATGGTACCTTTGGTAGAATATTTCTTACCATCAAATCCTGTGTAATAGCAGTAATACATATATACATCTTGTGGCTGATCAACGCCTTTGTACTTGCCATCCCATACAAATTTCAAATCGTCTGATTCATATAGTTTTTCACCCCATCGGTTATAAATCTTGAATTCAAAAGTTTTTAAAGCACCTCCTTTTACAGAGAAACCTTCGTTGATATCGTCTACGTTTGGAGTAAAGGCATTTGGAATAAACAATGTAGGCTCGAAATTAAAACAGATATCATTGCTCCATGTCACCGTATCAGTTCCAAGTTTGGTAGCCTTTATTCTGTAGCATTGCGTGTAATATTCTAAACCATTGCTGTATCCAATATTAAAGTCGGATACATTAGCCTCATACAACTCATAATCTGTGCTGTTCTTTAACATTCTATAGACATCATAACGAATGGTTGAACTGCCCCAACCCAAATATGGCGTAAAATCCATCGTCACACTATAAGCATCGGTTTTACTACCAGTTAATAAAATATTGGTGTGAACAGAAGTATAAATTGGTTTACCACACAAATCGTATCCTCTAACTCTATAATCCCAAGCAGTTGAATCGTTGTTGGTATTGACATGATTGAATTGAACTGTAGAACCATTCACTGTTCCTACTGTAATAAACACATCAGATGTACCAGTTTTACGTCGTTCGATAAACAATTGGTTGTTGTATCTCGGCGCATTGATCAACTTCCAATACACATCCATTTGATTGTCTCCATTAGGTGGCGGACTTACAGTTATATAATTTAAAAACAAACTCGGATTATCATAATAAACGTTGAGCTTGATGGTATCGCCTTTGCAACCAAAATCTGATGTTTCTTGAACTTGAATAGTATTGTTCTGCTGACCGTTCCAATTGATGGCTACAGAATTACTGATACTTGGAATCACTTGCGTTCCTCCATTGATCATCCATTCAAAAGTAGAGCTAGCAAATCCTTGAACCGAATAATTATAATTCAGTAAATTTGGAGAACAAAATACCGTATCACCTGAAATGGCGCTGGTTCTAGGTCGTGGATGAACTATTAACGTAAACGTAATGGTTGGTCCAGTACAACCAAATTCACTTGTTTCTACGGCAACAATATTGAAGGTTCCTTCTTTGTCGTATTTAATATTGATTGAGTTAGAACCTTGACCAGAAATTTTAGATGTATCACCGTTGATGGACCAAACATAAGTTGAATTGGCCATGCCATTTACACTATAATTTCCTGAATTAGCAGATTGACAAACTTCATTATTGCCATTGATGGCATTGGCAGTTGGGTAAGGTCTGATATTGACAATCCTTGTTGTTACATTGCTTATACATTGTCTGTTGTTAACAGCATCAAAGCTTGTTTCATACACACTTAAACTGCCTGTTGAACTAAGTCCCCAATCTACAGTTATCACATTGGTTCCTAGACCTGAAGTAATTGTTCCTCCAGTTATCGACCATGAATAAGTTGTACTAGGTGCAAAAAGTACTCTAAACACTTGATTGGTGCTCAATTCGCATATGTCGGTATCACCTTGAATCTGATCGGCTATTAAATTGTATGTTTTACTAATAGGTAGTGCAACAGTATCGCCTTTGCAACCAAATTTATTGACTTCTATGACCTTAACAAATCCATTGCCCTCATTGCCCCAATCTACTTTGATTGAATTACCAGAATTGCTTCCTACAATTGTCCCACCATTGACTATCCAAAAGAAAGAAGAACCAATATCATTTGTAGTCACAGAATAGTCGACTCCTTGTGCATTTGGACAAACAGTTGTTCTTCCTACAATTGGAGGTGTATTAGGTTTAGACACCCAAACATTTAATGTAGCTGTATCGCTAGGACAGCCATTGGCATTCATTTGAACCACTTTGGCTGAAGCTTTTCCTGGACTGGCCCATACAATATTGATGCTTGAAGAAGTTGAAGAACCTATTATACTGCCATTTGATACCCACCATTGGTAAGTCATGTTAGGCAATACTTGAACATTATAAGTTTTTGATGTATTCTCACAAACAGTGTCTATTGAAGGCAAGATTGGCGTAGGTGGCGAATTGATAAATGTAACGGTATAGACTGTAGTATCACCAGAACATCCAAATCTTGAAAAAGGTATTACCCTTATCAAACCCGGACCTGCGCTCTTATCCCAATTAACGACGATACTTGTATTTGTTTTACTGACTAAAGTACCATTTGTAATTTGAACGTCGATGGTGTGACCAGTCAAATTAGGAGCAGTATCAACGGCAGTAGATACAGTATATGCTACCCCTTTGCTACCTTGACACACATTGTTAGGACCAGCAATGGTTGACTTAGCGATAAAAGGCAGAACTCTTATATAATAATCTTTTAATGTGAATTTGGAAGGGCAACCATCGTCAACTGCTTTTGCTGTAAAGAACTGCAATTTTGTTTTGTCACCTTGAGAGCAATCTGTTTGCCAACAGAACTGAGACACAACTGTTCCTTTTGCAAATGCTGTTGTAAATGTAGCCGTATTGCCTTTAAAACCGTTGGTACCACTGATAACATCACCAGAACCAGAAAGCGTTATGTTATGGTTATCTTTGTCATTTGATGTAACATCGAAACACAATTTATCGCCTTCAAATACTGTATAAATATTTTTAGTTGTTGCAATGGTTGGTTTGTTATTGGGTGTGCAATTGATAACCAACACCTGCAAATCTAGACGTGTTACACTCAATAAAATACCGTTTCTATATTCTTCTAAGTCAATAGCAACGGCATAATTTCCAACTTGAGAAGCTTTGAATGTGGTAACACCAGTACTAGAATTGATTAATGACAACCCATTAGGACCAAAAGGGAAATTCCCGCTATAATCAGTGTTATAATCCCCAATTTCAATTGGTTGTGGAGGGGTATAGAATGGTTTGCAACCAGGATAATTGTTATTAATATCAGCACCATACCAAGGTGTTGCAAGTTTGTATACCAGCTGGTCACCGTCTGGATCTACAGCATAATTACTCAACTCAACAGTGTCATTGATACACATAAAAGGTACCGGAACATCTTTAAATGTAGGAGAACTATTGACCAAAGCTGTTGGTGGAATAATGGTTTGATAGGTTTGACCAATAAAAGGTTGTCCACTTTGGTCGTTTCTCAAATTGACTTGCTCATTTCTACAACAAATCTCCCATTTTACATAATAACCCACTGAACTTATTGGTACTGTAATCAATTGCTGATAGATACCCCTTTCCAAGCAAACTTGAGTGGCTTCAGGGCAATCTGTCCTGCCAACAGGTTGAACTTTTGATCTTGAAGAGATTGTAACTGTATATGAGGCTGCAAGTTTTAAATCGTTCTTGCCATAGACACAAAGTGAAATATTATCAGGAAAATCTATAGAAGAAGGTTTGCAATCGCGATAAGATGTAATGGTGATGAGGTATCTAACCCCAGCGGCTCCTTGACCTACGTACTTGTAGCTGATGTAACCGCCAACCATGTGGGTTGCATTTAATTGACCCACAACAAAAAATGATACTACAAAAACAACAATATGAATGAATCTCTTCATCACGATTTCTATCCAAATATACAATAAATTTCTCAATCCTTTCACCCTACTTTACCTATTAGACGATATTTTTGATAAAAGGTTACACATTTAACTCTTTTTTCAGCCATTTTCGTGCCATAAAACCAAAAATTTTTTATTTAGTGCCAAATATTCTTATTTTGCAGACTCATTGATATGGAATTTTATCACTCAGATTGCTTGTTTTTAAAAGGAGATGTGCCATGCTTACCTCACAAAGAAAATGGTTACCACTGTAAGGATTGCCCTGCTTATACCAAAATCAGCAAAAGAATATTGATTATAAAACTAGGTGCTATTGGCGATGTTATCAGAACAACACCTCTTATAAGTACTTATAAATCGCTTTATCCAAATTGCAAAATCACATGGCTGACACATACGCCAGCCATTTTGCCTAGTGGTAAAATAGACGAAATTTTAAAATTTGATTATGCTTCAGCTCTGTATTTACAGCATGCTGAATTTGATATCGCCATCAATTTAGACAAAGAAAAAGAAGCTTCGGCCCTCTTATTGACCGTCAAAGCAAAAGAAAAATATGGCTATGTTTTAAAAGACAACATTTCTCAACCTGTCAACGAACTGGCCAACCATAAATACAATACTGGTTTATTCGACGATGTGAGTCAAGCAAATACACTCAACTATTGTCAAGAGATTTTTGCTATGTGTAATTTGAAATACAATGGCGAATTGTATCAGTTAGACAATCACGCTGACAAAGGTTACCAGTGGAATCAATTAGATAGAAGCAAAAAAATCATTGGATTAAATACCGGTTGTGGCGACAGATGGACCACCAGATTGTGGCCTTTAGGTTATTTTGCTGAGCTAGCAAAGACACTTTTAAGCAAAGGACATGAGGTAATTTTACTTGGAGGCGAGCAAGAAGATGCGCGCAACAAAGAAATAGCTCAGTTAAGTGGTGCCAAATATCTTGGCTATTTTCCTTTGCCACAATTTATCAATTTAATTGACCAATGCGACTTAGTGGTTACACAAGTTACAATGGGCATGCACTTAACACTTGGATTGCACAAAAAAATCGTTTTGATGAACAACATCTTTAATCCACATGAGTTCGATTTATTTGGTAAAGGCGAAATTGTTATGCCAGATAAAACTTGCGAATGCTTTTATAGAGGCAAATGCAAACTGGGTGAAAGCTGTATGAAAGACCTACCAGTAGACAAAGTACTGAAAGCTACTGAGAGAGTATTGGCAATTTGATTTGAAGCTAAACAATTAATTTAAAATTAATTCGCGACTCAAAATCAAGGTAAAATAATTAACATTCTAATAGTATCTTTGCGACAACAAAATTGAGCTTCAAAGATATCAATAGTAGCATTATCCCGCCCAAAATTGCTGGTATAAGAACAAATCTCCCCATTTACCAGCTGGCTTGGCATATTAATCAAAGCTTTAGTATGGATTTTGCCTATAGTTTGCCATGGAGCAAGCAATTAGAATCGAATTCCGATACTAGAAGTTTCCACCACCATTTTTTTGACACTTTTGAAGATGTCGAATTAAACTGGCATCTCATCAACAACAAAGGCACTGAATTGTATTTTTTACAAACCAAACCGATGTTCGATGCGTTATTGATATGCAATGGTGATGATATTTACAAGTATTTCGAGCGCGCTGTCGAATCCATCAAGCTAAACACCAAAATTGAATTCATTCACCAATTTGGTTTTGATGTCGTAAAAAGCAAAGACTCATTTTTTAACAACTTAATTCAAACAAGACAATTTATAGAAGATCTGACTCATGTATAAATCCAAATTTAATAAAACTAAAATCGTAGCCACCATAGGACCAGCAACATCCTCTTATGAAATGCTAAAAAGCATTATCCTCGCAGGCGTTGATGTATGCCGTATCAATTCTTCTCATGGCACCTACGAAGACCATTTGAAAGTGATAAAAAACATCAGAGCCATAAACGAAGAGCTAAATTCTGATGTGTGTATTTTACAAGATTTACAAGGCCCGAAACTCAGACTAGGCTTGGTTGAAAACGATGGTGTTGAAATTTTCAATGGCCAAAAAATCATCCTCACCAACAGAGAACTTATTGGCAATGCCGAAATTTTATGCATCCGTTACAACAACCTTGCTACAGATGTAAAACCAGGTGAATTGATTTTAATTGACGATGGTAAAATTGAAGTAAAAATTGAAAAAATCATCAATCAAACCGACGTAGAAGCTTCTGTAATCACTGGAGGCATTATCAAATCTAAAAAAGGCTTTAACCTACCTCATACTGATGTTTCTTTCCCTAGTTTAACCGATAAAGACATCAGTGATTTAGCCTTTGGTTTAGAAAACGATATCGAATGGATAGGCTTGTCTTTCGTTAGAAAAGCTGAAGATGTAATTGATTTAAAAAACCGCATAAAAGCTGCTGGTAAAACTGCTAAAGTAGTAGCAAAAATTGAAAAACCAGAAGCTGTTAAAAACATAGACGCCATCATACAAGTAACAGACGCTGTAATGGTAGCGCGTGGCGACTTAGGTGTAGAAATGCCATTGCAAGATTTGCCTTTGATTCAAAAAAACATCATCGAAAAGTGTATCAACCATGCAAAACCTGTGATAGTTGCAACTCAAATGATGGAATCAATGATTGTCAATCCTACTCCTACAAGAGCAGAAGTAAGCGACGTAGCAAATGCCGTAATAGATGGTGCTGATGCCGTGATGCTGAGTGCCGAAACTAGTGTTGGCGCGTTTCCAATTAAAGTAGTTGAAACTATGGAAAAAATTGTTAGAGACGTCGAAAAAGATAAAAGGGTATACTTTAAAGGCAATAAGCCTACATCTTCTTCTGACACCTTTATCTCCGATGAAATTTGTTTCACTGCCGTTAGAATGAGCGACCATTTAAAAGCCAAATCTATTGTCGGCATGACCCGCTCTGGATACTCTGCTATGGAAATCTCATCATACAGACCTATGGCTGATATCTATATTTTCACCAACAACAAACCTTTGCTAAAAGCAATGAGTTTGGTGTGGGGTGTAAGAGGTTTTTACTATGATGAATATGTCAGCACCGACCAAACCTTTACTGATGTTATAGATGTTTTGAAAGCAAACGAATTGGTAGAATTTGGCGATATTGTTATCCATACTGCTAGTATGCCAATTTTGAAAAAATCTATGGCCAATAGCATTAAAATATCTATAGTAGAATAGCGTTATAGAGATACATGATTCGTCTTTTTTCTGTTTTAGTTTTAGTATTTAGCAGCTTGGTATCTGTTGCACAACCACAGGTATTGACAGAGAAACAACTCGGCAATCAACGTGTTTGGAATGCACGATTAAGTAGCGATGAAACCTTGCGCACCGCTTTCCAAAAACAACAACTGCAATATCCCCCAAAGTTTGTGTATTGGAGAGTGTTTAAAAAAGAAAAACAAATGGAATTGTGGGCAGCCGACTCTTCTCATCACAGATACAAACTGGTAAAAACTTATAGCATCGTAAACATGTCTGGTACTTTAGGACCAAAGAGAATGGAAGGCGACTACCAAGTTCCAGAGGGCTACTACCACATCAACCAATACAACCCATACAGCAATTTTTATTTGTCTTATAAAGTATCGTATCCAAACAAAAGCGATAGCATTTTAGGCAGTAAAGGGAATTATGGAGGACAGATATTTGTTCATGGTGACAGCTTAACCATTGGTTGTTTGCCTATGAGCGATGACATCATCAAAGAATTGTATTGGTGCAATATCCAAGCTCAAAACAACAAAGACACCAATTACTACATACCAATTCACATCTATCCTTGCCGAATGAATGCCGGCAATTGGGCGTATCTCAAGTCGTATTACAATTTCGACCCTAAAAAGCAGGATTTCTGGAAGAATTTGCAAGCTGGTTACAACTTTTTTGAGGTGATGAGAAACCCTCCTAAAATGGGTGTAGACAGCAATGGTAAATACTATGTGTACTATTAAAATATAGCTTCAACTTTCACATTCTGAAAAATCAGAGTATATCCTTAACTTTGCCTTCATGAAGGATGTTTCGGAAAACGTACAGAGCACATACGACAATCAATACAAGAACAGCGATGCACAATGGCGCAACATGGGCGGCAAACAGAAGGCTGGCAACATTGAGCGTTTGTGTCAATCTTTGAATGCTAAATCTGTTGTAGACATTGGCTCTGGTGATGGCGCTGTACTTTCATTCCTAGACAAAGCAAAATTTTCTGATAACATCAGCAGCCTTGAAATTTCAGATTCTGGAATAGAAAAAATCAAAGCCCGTATGATGGGTTCGCTCAAAGAAGTAAAGAAATTTGATGGCTATAACATTCCTTACGACAACAAAACTTTTGATTTGGCAATGTGCAGCCATGTGCTCGAACACGTTGAACATCCACGTTTGTTGTTAAGAGAAATTGCACGTGTTTCTGAATACCAATTTTTCGAAGTCCCAATAGATTTCAGTTTTTTTGTAGACAAAAAACTCAAACATTACCTCGACTATGGACACATCAATATTTTCAGTCCAGCTCTTTTCAAATTTCTCATTAAAAGCGAAGGATTTGAAGTCATTAAAGAAGAATTCGTATTCATCACCAACGATCAAATCCGTTTTGCATACAAAGGCAAGCCTCTAAAAATTGCGGTTCAAATCTTAAAAAACTTCATCATCAACCTTACGCCATATAGAAAGGTAAAACCAAGTGCTTATACAGTTTTGTGCAAACACGATGGCAAAGGATTAAATATTTTTTAAGTCAAATTAAAATATTTTAAAAGCTCTTTCTTTCGGCGTTTCGAGACATACTCAATTTTACTATCACTAAGAGTCACAAAGGCATTGATTCCAGGATTATAAAATTTGATGCATTCTGGATTGATGATACAAGAACGATGTATTCGTATAAATCTGGTGCCTTTCAACATGTCTTCATATACACCTAAATTTTTGGCACTCACTATGATTTTATCATCCTTTAAATAAAAGCAAGAATAAGCACCCCTTGATTTTATTTTGACAATGTCTGTTAAATCATAAGGATACATTCTATCTTTATCCCAAATCAAAATGGCATTGCTATTTAAAACCCTTTGATTTCCTTCCTCAGTTGAAAAATTCAACTGTGGGTCTAATAGCGCCCGATTTAAGAGAAAAAACAATTCAAGCGCCATCACAGGCAATAAAATAAACTCGATGGCTCTGTATTTTAAGGCATCCAAAGCAAAATTAGAATCATCGCTGATCATGACAAATGGTATGTTGTTAATTTGAATACACTCTAAAACTTCATGCACCATTTCTAAGCCGATGTTAGAATTTAATATTAAAAAATTGGGTAGAACTTCTTGCAAAACATCAATTATATCCGTGTCATTGCTTGCAATTTCTATATTCTCAATGATTTTATGATGTACAAAAAAGTAATTACTTAAGTGTTCAGCAAACACAGCATCTCTATCGACTATTAATAAGTTCATTGCCTTTTGAATTTTAGAATCAACTCAAAATTAGCAAAGCGGTCTGAAAAATATGGGGCCCGATTTACCGAGACGAACAATTTTCTTACAAAGCCCTATAAAAAACTTTTAAGGCCTAACTTTTAGATTAAAAATCAAACTTGATACCTTGTGCCAAAGGCATGGTGTCAGAATAATTGATGGTATTGGTTTGGCGTCTCATATAAGCTTTCCAGCTATCGCTGCCACTTTCTCTTCCACCGCCAGTTTCTTTTTCACCACCAAAAGCTCCGCCAATTTCGGCGCCACTGGTTCCAATATTGACATTGGCTATACCGCAGTCGCTGCCCTCTGCAGATAAGAAAAACTCAGCTTCTCTTATGTTATTAGTGAATATAGCCGAACTCAATCCTTGTTTGACATCGTTTTGCATGGCCATTGCTTCAGAAATTTTACTGTATTTCATCACATATAAAATCGGCGCAAAAGTTTCTTCTTGAACAATCTTATATACATTTCTCGCTTCACAAATAGCAGGTTGTACGTAGCATCCGCTCTCATATCCCTCTCCTTTTAATACTTTACCACCAAACAACAATTTACCGCCTTCTTTTTTCAATTTTTCGAGAGCAGATTTAAATGTTTCTACAGCATGCAAATCGATTAATGGACCAACGTGATTGGCTTGATCCAGAGGGTCGCCAATCTTTAATTGTTTGTAGGCTTTAATCAACTTCTTCATGAAGTCGTCGTATATTTTTTCGTGTACTATGATTCTTCGAGTAGTGGTGCATCTCTGACCAGCAGTTCCGACAGCACCAAAAACAACTGCTCTTAAAGCCATGCCCAAATCGGCATTTTCGGTGATGATGATGGCATTGTTACCACCTAACTCAAGAAGAGATTTACCAAATCTTTCTGCAACAGCTTTTCCGACTGCCTTACCCATTCTTGTGCTACCAGTAGCAGATACCAAAGCAATTCTGCTATCTTCGGCTATTTGTTTGCCTATCTCGGCATCTCCGTTGATCAATGTAAATATGCCTTCTGGTAATTTGTTGGCTTCTAGAACATGTTTCATTAAGTTCATACAAGCAATTGCAGACAGTGGCGTTTTTTCAGATGGTTTCCATACCGATACATTACCGCAAACCGCAGCAATCATAGCATTCCAACTCCATACCGCAACCGGAAAGTTAAATGCCGAAATGATACCAATAATGCCAAGTGGGTGCCATTGTTCGTACATTCTATGTTTTGGTCTTTCGCTGTGCATGGTTAGTCCGTACATCTGACGACTCAAACCAACAGCAAAATCGCAGATATCAATCATCTCTTGAACTTCGCCTTTTCCTTCTTGCAAACTTTTGCCCATTTCATAGCTCACAAGAGCACCAAGTGCATCTTTGTTTTCTCTTAGCACATCACCATATTGTCTGATGATATCGCCGCGCTTTGGGGCTGGCATATTTCTCCAAATTCTAAATGCATCGCCAGCTCTTTTCATCACTGCTTCATATTCGGTGGTTGAAGCGTAAATAATTGAAGCAATTTTTTTACCATCGGTCGGAGAAATGATATCTCTTTTTGTAGAACCTACAGCACTTATCCAATTAACACCTGTGCATACACTTTCGTTAACTTTCTTAATTCCAAGTTGTTTCAATACCTGAGCTATGTTTACCATACTGCAAATTTAAGGTTTTAGTTTTTAATCAACATAGGCTTTGATGAATATCAATTTTAATTAAATTTGCCAAGATGAAGGCAGTTTGGAAAATCCTCAGATTTATACTGATAGTGCTTATCGGCCTTGAAATCGTGTTGCACTTCTACAATCCATTTTCTGGAAGAGTGAAAAATGGTGAAATAGTACTGCCAAAAAACACCAAATACGAAACCGATATCCCTAATGTTCCTGGCCTTGACAAGCATTTATTGCATACAAAAAATAGTCTAGGTTTCCGCGGACCAGAATTAACAGATTCTACAGCAACAAAGATCATTTGCATGGGCGGCAGCACCACCGAATGTTTTTATTTGAATGATGGCAAAGATTGGCCTAACCTATTGGGTGGTAAACTCAAGAAAAACGATTCTAGCATATGGCTCAACAATGCAGGCATGGATGGTCAGTCGACCTTCGGCAATCTTCAAATGCTCAAACAATACATACTCGACCTTAAACCAAATTACATCATTTTGATGTGTGGTTTAAACGATATGGGATTGGATGCACCTGCAAAATTTGATGAATACAATGGCAAATGGTATCAGAAGGTTTACAACTTCTTAGAATTACCTGCAACTATAGTCAACCTAATCAGAGCTGGTAAAGCAAAAGACGCTGGACTAAACCACCAATTCATATACGACCTTACTAAGGCACCAACTTTAAAAATGTCTGATACTGCGGTAAGAAAACGATTAGAAGCTGAGCAAGCTTATATCGGTCCGTACAAACAAAGACTGAGAGAATTTGCCCAGCTATGTAAAGAACACAACATCAAATTGATTTTAGTGGCACAAAGTATTTTGTTTTCAGACGAAAAAGATTTGATGACCAACGTTGATTTAGGTTCTTTAAAAACAGGAGAAATCAATGGTAAGACTAGGTCGTATATTTTAAAAATGTACAACAAGTCGAGCTTCGATGTAGCAGAAGAAATGGGCATACCATTCATCAACCTTGCTGCTCGATTGCCCAAAGATTCTAGGTTGTTTTACGACGGGTATCATTTTACAAATGATGGCTCCGACTTAGCAGCCGAAATGATATACAACGACATCATCACAGAGAACATCATAGACTTCAAAAGAAAAAAATAATGGAATTAATTCACGAGAAACTTCAAGAAATCAAAGCATTTGTATTTGATGTCGATGGTGTCATGACCGATGGCTCAGTAATTGGTACAGAAGACGGACATTTTTTGCGCAACTTCAACATCAAAGATGGGTATGCTTTGCAACATGCAGTAAAACTCGGTTATAAGATTGCCATCATTTCAGGAGGCAATTCATTAGGAGTTGTAAAGCGCTTTAAAACATTGGGCATAGAAGACGTTTATGTCGGTCAGCAACACAAAGAACTAGCCTACAACGAATTCATTACCAAACACGGATTAAGCGATTCAGACATATTGTATATGGGCGATGACATGCCCGATTACGAGCTAATGCAAAAAGTAGGATTTTCAGCTTGTCCAAACGACGCAGCGACAGACATCAAAGCCATCAGTTCATACATTTCGCCAATAAATGGCGGCAAAGGATGTGTAAGAGACATTATGGAAAAAACCATGAAGTTACAAGGCAAGTGGTGGAACAACCACACGCATACGTGGTGATGGGAGGGGACAGGGATTAGGATTTAGGAATTAGGATTTAGGGGATAGTGGAATGGTGCCACTTACTATTCATAAGTTAAACTAAAATATGGAAATGTTAAGGCGCAACAATATAAGCAGACTTATACTTTTAGTACTTGTTTTGATATTTACTTTAAATATTAAAGGACAAACAGGTTCAAATAAATATTATTATGCCTATTTCTATGAGTTAAAAGATTCAAGCAAGCAATATACTGAGCTCATTCACATTAGCAATCTTCTCTCGAGAAAATTTAAATATTATTACATAATAAGTAAAGAATTTGGCTTAGATATAAGATTTATAATGCCTTTAGAGTCCAAATATGTTGACATGAAATATCAGCTTGAACATCCAAATTCTTTCAAGTCTGATAGTGTAAATCAAAATAGTTTAACCAATTGCTTTGAAGATATTTTAGATCCATTTGTTATAGAAATACAAGAGCCTAAAATGGAATCGAGTTTTTTATTAAAAAATGATTCTATGCATATAAATTCTATTCTTTTAAAGACCAATCAAAGTTTCAAGAAAGATGAGAATTATCAATATTCTGTGTTTTTTTCCCATGACTCGCCTTCTCCAAAAAAAGTTCAACTAAAAGGTTACTTTAATAAAGGAAGACTAGAGATAATTAATGGATTTTTCTTTTTTGATAATATAAAACGTATTATCAAAGATTCTATAATATTGGAATCTAAAAACTCGAGTTTTACGACAAATTTGAATTTGTATTTAAGTTTATTGACATTTAGAGATATTGAATACAAACTTAAAAACAATTCTGAACTAGCAGAGATCTATTTTCCTCAATATGGCTTCAACATTAGACTTGAACAAACAAATATTGCAGCTAAAATCAATAGCTTAATCTCAGGAGGTAATATATACGAAACGTTAATGAAACCATTTTTTAACAGCACAATAAAAGACAACCAATATAAAATTAAAGTAATAAGCAAAAAATACAATCAAAATGCAGTTTTAGATTCAAATAATTTTTCATTACAAATCATTGGCAATCGTTTCAAAATAGCAACCAAAAACAACGAAGAGGATATCAATACTGACACTCAGTGTTTTTATAAATATCAAAATAGATTATATTATCAAAACAATATTTCCAATCAAGACACGATGTTGATTATTGATTTCAGTCAGAACGGCGGCACAAATACCAATTTTATCGGCATATTTGACAAAATTGATAACGAAAAATTAGAAAATGTAAAGTCATATCAATTAAATGATACAACTATCCAAGGCATCAATTGCATTAAACTACTTTTCAAATACAGCAATAACTCAGGAAATTTCAAGGATTATTTGTTATTAGAAAAAGACACACTAATTCCATTTTATTGTATTGGAGAATTTGGTTACAACGATAAAAAAAGAAGCTCAGTTGAATATATCTTAAGATAATTACATGGGAAAGAAGTATTTAAGTTTTCTTTTAGAAATAACTTTAAAAGACCCAACAGATACAAGTATATATGCATTTGAAAATGTGTCTTTTATTCCAACCTTAAAATTGATAGAAATCTTTGACATCAATCTTAAAAAAGACCCAAACATTTTAGAGGGTTATTTTCTCACAAAAGACAATTACTTAAAACATCAAACATACATATCTCAGCATTTTGTACCAATAAATTTAGATATTTTCGAATATTGCCTAAGGCAGTATAGCTACGATGTGTCAACATTTCGAAAGCTTTATAAAGAAAGTTTAATGGAATAAACAATTAGTATTTCCAATGGTAAAGTTAATTAACCCTTGTTGCAGAATTTTGAAAAAAAATTTAGGGCCAGGGCAAAGAAAACTCAAATAAATCAAGCTGCAACGCTGTGAGAAAAATTAAGTAAAATTAAAAAACAAAGAAATTAGATCACAAAACGATATAATAGATAATTTCACTTTTAAAATATTCCTGAATTACTCTAAAAAAGCAGAGCATTCAATTCTCCTACCCTTATCGCATACACATTTTGGTAGAATTATAAATTTAACGTATTTTCGCGCCTACAAAAAATCTATAGTATGGCAATCGAAATCAAAGTTCCTAGTCCAGGCGAATCCATTAGTGAAGTAACTATTTCTAAATGGTTAAAGCAAGTGGGTGACTATGTTAAATTAGATGAACCCCTGGTTGAACTTGAAAGTGAAAAAGCAACTTTTGAAGTTAATGCTGAAGCAGCTGGTGTTATCACCAAACAATTAGCAAAAGAAGGTGATGAAATTAAAGTTGGTGCCATCATTGTAGAAATCGACGAAACAGCGAAAGCTCCTGAAGGTGCAGCTGCTCCTAAATCTGAAACCAAAAAGGAAACTGCTCCTGCTAAAGCTGAAGCCAAAAAAGAAGAAAAACCAGCAGAAAAACCTGCTACTACTGCTCCTGCTGCAGATATTACTGCTGATGTGCCTATCGCTCCTCTAGCTAAAGAACTAATGCTTGAATACGGCATCAAACCTGCTCAGGTAAAAGGTAGCGGACCAAACGGTCGCATCAGTAGAACGGATGTGCTTGAAGCAATTGTCGCTAGTGGTATTAAAACTGGTGGCGCTAACAAATACAGTCCTTCTGGCGAACGCAATGTTAGGGTTGAGAAAATGAGCAACCTTAGAAAAACGGTAGCCAAGCGTTTGGTGGCGGCTAAAAATGAAACAGCCATGTTGACCACCTTTAACGAGGTAAACATGAAGCCTATCATGGACCTTAGAAACAAATACAAAACGCAGTTTGCTGAGAAACACGAAATCGGTTTAGGTTTCATGAGCTTCTTTACCCGCGCTTGTTGTATTGCTCTATTGGATTGGCCAGCTGTTAATGCTTTCATCGATGGTGATAGCATTCAATACAACGACTATTGTGATATCTCAATCGCGGTTTCTGGTCCTAGAGGATTGGTTGTCCCAGTGATTAGAAATGCCGAAACCTTAAGTTTGGCTGATATAGAAAAAGAAGTAAAACGTTTGGCAACTAAAGCCCGCGAAAACAAACTATCTTTAGAAGAAATGAGCGGTGGTACTTTCACCATCACCAATGGTGGTGTGTTTGGTAGTATGATGAGTACGCCAATCATCAACCCTCCTCAATCTGCCATTTTAGGTATGCACAACATCGTTGAGCGACCAGTGGTTGAAAACGGTCAAGTTGTGGTACGTCCTATTATGTATGTAGCTTTAAGCTACGACCACAGAATCATCGATGGCAGAGAGAGCGTAAGTTTCTTAGTAAGAGTAAAACAATTATTAGAAAATCCTGAAATGCTACTCGATGGAAAATATCCAGCTGAGAAAGTTTTAGGCCTATAATCTGCCTATGTCAGAGTTTTTTGCACACCCAAGCGCCGTCATTGACGAAGGATGCAGCATCGGCTCTGGTACAAAAATTTGGCATTTCTCTCACATCATGCCCGCTTGTTCAATTGGCAGCAATTGCAACATTGGTCAGAATGTGGTCATCTCTCCTCAAGTCGTTATTGGCAACAATGTTAAAATCCAGAACAACGTATCTGTATACACAGGCGTTATCTGCGAAGACGATGTATTTCTTGGACCAAGCATGGTATTCACCAATGTCATCAACCCAAGAAGTGCCGTTGTTAGAAAAGATCAATACAAAACTACTTTGGTAAAAAAAGGCGCTAGTATTGGCGCAAATGCAACTATTGTTTGTGGCAATCAAATTGGCGAATACGCAATGATAGGTGCTGGAGCCGTCATCACGAAAGAAGTGCCTGCCTTTGCCTTAGTTGTAGGCAATCCTGCCAAACAAATTGGATGGGTGAGCGAGTACGGACACAAATTGAAGTTTAACAGCGAGGGAATGGCTCAATGCCCTGAAACGAACGATACATATATAATACAAAACGGAACAGTTACAAAACAGCAATGAAGAAAATTCTAGTAACGGGAGGCCTTGGTTACATTGGCTCTCACACGGTAATTGAATTGATTAACCACGGTTATCAGCCCATTATCATCGACGACTTGAGCAATTCAAGTGCTACGGTTTTAACAGGCATTAAAGACATATGCGGTCAAGACGTTCCTTTTTATGAAGCCGATGTAAAATTTGCTGAGGCTGTTTCTAAAATATTCCTTGAACATAACATCGATTCTGTCATACATTTCGCTGCGTTTAAAGCTGTTGGCGAATCGGTTAAAGAACCACTTAAATACTATAACAACAACCTTGGTGGCCTTATCAATTTACTTGAATGCATGCAAGCTGCTAATGTTAAAAACATCGTTTTCAGTTCGTCTTGCACTGTATACGGAGAACCAGATAAATCGCCTGTTGACGAGAATTCTCCAATCAAGAAAGCCAACTCGCCTTATGGCAATACCAAACAAATTGGAGAGGAGATACTATTCGACTGCAAATTTTTAAATACAGTTGCCCTTAGATACTTCAACCCAATAGGCGCACACCCGACAGCTAAAATTGGCGAATTGCCATTAGGTGTGCCCAATAACCTAGTGCCTTTTATCACCCAAACAGCTGCGGGTATTAGAGAAAAACTTACGGTATTTGGTAGCGATTACAACACCAAAGACGGCACTTGTGTGAGAGATTATATTCATGTTGTCGATTTGGCAGTAGCCCATGTTAAGGCACTCGAATACATCAACAAACATCCTGAAAACAGTTTCGAAATTTTCAATATTGGCACTGGCAATGGATTAACTGTTTTGGAAATCATAAAAGCATTTGAACGCGTAAATGCTGTATCCTTAAATTACAGCATTGGCGAACGCAGAGCAGGTGATGTAGAAAAAGTTTGGGCCGATAACCACAAAGCAGAAACAGTACTTGGTTGGAAAGCACAATTGGATTTAGACGAAATGGTTAGATCTGCCTGGGCTTGGCAACAACAATTAAAATAATACAATGACGACAAATCAAGCGCAAAACAAATTATCTCATTTAGCTGAAACGCTTATCCCATCTGAGATCATTAAACTGGGTAATGAAATTAGTGAAAGAGTGCGCCAAGGTCAGAAGATTTACAATTTCACCATTGGAGATTTCGACCCAAACATCTTCCCTATTCCAACAGAATTAGAAGAAGAAATCATAAAAGCATACCGCGAACATCGCACCAATTACCCACCTGCCAATGGTATAGCTGAATTGCGTCAGGCAGTTGCCAATTTCATTAAAGACAATTTAGGATTAGAGTATTCGCCAAACGAATTTTTAATTTCAGGTGGTGGACGTCCTTTAATTTACGCCACTTACAGAACTATATGCGACAAAGGTGAAGGCATCATTTATCCTGTGCCATCGTGGAACAACAACCACTATACTCACTTCATAGAAGGCAATCACATTTGCATAGAGACCCAAGCTGAAAATAACTTTTTACCAACTGCTGAAGAGTTGATACCTCATTTCAAAGACGCGTGTTTACTTGCATTGTGCTCTCCACTTAATCCTACTGGTACGGCATTTACAAAAGACCAACTGACCAAGATTTGTGCGGCAGTTATTGAAGAAAATAAAAGAAGAGGTCCGAATGAAAAACCACTTTACATTTTATACGACCATATTTACTGGACATTGACTTATGGCATCGAACACTACAATCCAGTGTCATTGTTTCCAGAATTAAAAGAATACACAGTTTTCATTGATGGCATTAGTAAGGCCTTTAGTGCTACTGGTGTTAGAGTAGGTTGGTCAATGGGACCATCTATCATCATCGATAAAATGAAAGGCATATTAAGTCATATCGGTGCTTGGAGTCCAATGGCTGAACAAGTGGCTACTGCAAGATTCATGAACGACACTGTTGCCGTGAGGAAGCATCTAGACACAATTAGCGCTGCTTTACAAACTCGCTTAGACAATATTTTCAATGGTTTTATGGCGATGAAACAAGAGGGTTTTGCAGTTGATGCCATTGCACCAAAAGCGTCAATGTACTTGACCATTAAATTTTCATTGAAAGGCAAAAAAGATGCAAAGGGCAACACCATCAGCACAACAGAAGACATGACTGCATATTTATTGCAAGAAGCGTCATTGGCTATAGTTCCTTTTGCGGCATTTGGAGCAGACAAAGAGAGCGAATGGTACCGTTTAAGTGTCGGCACCTGCAAACTCGAAGACATCGAAGAGATGTTTGGAAAACTGAGAGCATCATTGAGTAAATTGAGTTGATACTTGATTAATTGATCTGTCCCTCGGACTGTAATATCAATTTTCAAAATGTAACGAAAGGCGCTTCAGTATTGTCTCACATAATATTCTATAATCTTTTTTTTACCACAAAGAACACTAAGAAGGCACGAAGTGCACAAAGAAAACGTCCTACGTGCATTGAATAATGTAACTTGATGTCCGCGACACAAGAACTCGATGTCTACGACACGAGAGCACTATATCCTCGATATCATCGACCCACTAAATCCTAGATCCTAACCCCTACATCCAAATTTTACCACAAAGAACACCAAGAAGACACAAAGTGCACAAAGAAAAACCTTTGTGTAAACTCTGTGTCCTCTGTGACTCTGTGGTTATGATTAATAAAGGTCGGAGATATTGTTAGGATTTTTACCACAAAGAACACCAAGAATGCACAAAGTGCACTAAGAAAAACCTCTGTGTAAACTCTGTGCCCTCTGTGACTCTGTGGTTATGATTAATAAAGGTCGGAGATATTGTTAGGATTTTTACCACAAAGAACACCAAGAATGCACAAAGTGCACAATGAGAAACCTCTGTGTATATATTAAAATATACATTAAATTTTGTGCTAAAAAGTAGAATTGATAAAAATTAAACTAGACTAATTTTCCGTTTATACAACAAAATAGTCCACTCATTAAAAATCCAAACTAATTATCAAGACCCTTATAATCAAAACTTATTCTTTCATTATCTCTGCAATTTATTATGAATGAAAATGACTTGTCAAATAAGGTAATTAATGCAGCAATTAAGGTGCATAAAAATCTAGGTCCTGGACTTTTAGAAAGTGTTTATCAAGAGTGCTTGTATTATGAGTTAACAAAATTAAGTTTAATAGTTGCAAAGCAACAACCAATTCCACTAACTTATGAGTCAATAAAACTTGAAGTTGGATTTAGGCTAGACTTAATTATTGAATCAAAACTTATTGTTGAAATTAAATCAATTGAGGCAATAAATGATATTCATCTTGCTCAAATATTGACATACTTAAAACTAACAAATTGCAAACTTGGGTTAATTATTAACTTCAATGTATCTCAATTAAGACTTGGAATAAAAAGAGTAATTAATGGACATTTATAAAATTTATCAATATAAATAATAAATCTAGATTTTTACCACAAAGAACACCAAGAAGACACAAAGTGCACAATGAGAAACCTCTGTGTAAACTCTGTGTCCTTTGTGACTCTGTGGTTATGATTAATAAAAGTCGGAGATCTTGTTAGGATTATTACCACAAAGAACACCAAGAAGGCACGAAGATCACTAAGAAAAACCTCTGTGTAAACTCTGTGCCCTCTGTGACTCTGTGGTTATGATTAATAAAGGTCGGAGACCTTGTCAAGATTATTACCACAAAGAACACCAAGAAGACACAAAGTGCACAATGAGAAACCTCTGCGTAAACTCCATGTCCTCTGCAGCTCTGTGGTGAACCAAAAACTTCATACAATGAAGTTAAAAAATCTCAATACAGCTTATAAACCTCTTCTGAGCAGCTTATAGGATCAAAGGATTTTAAAAACTCCGAATAATCCAATCTCTCCATGCGGCTTAGAGACTTGAGCGCTGAAGCAAAGTCAGACACATCATCGGCTTTGAATTTTATAGATTTCTCAGATGCCAATTCGTTGAAGATTGGAATGTCGTTGACCGCCATTGGCAATCCTGCATTTGCTGCTTCTACCAACGGTATTCCAAAACCTTCTATCATACTTGGATATACAAATCCACTTGCCGAACGGTACAACAATGGCAACTCAGCTTGACCAATATCGGTTAATATAAGAACAGAATGTTCTAGCCTATTTTCTTGAATAAACTGCTTTACATCCTTCAAAGTTTCTCCACTTTTTCCAGCCAGAACCAATTTACCTACTTCACCTTTACATGCAACAAAAGCTTTTAGTAAAGCCAAATGGTTTTTGCGTTTCTGAAAACTACTGACATATAAAATGAAACGTTCAGGCAAAAGCAATTTAGACCTAAACAAATTGATGTCTTGAATGGCATAATTCAATCGGTGCGGATCACCACAAGTTTGATAAACAACATGCACTTTTTGCTCATCAGCATGATACAATTCTATCAAATCTTTAGCGGTGGTTTGACTGGTAGACACAATGACATCTGCAACATCTATGGCATGCTGAGTTTTCTTGTGATAAATACCCCTATCAATCGAATTATAATGTTCAGGATAATGTCTGAATATGACATCGTGAATGGTGACTACCTTTTTAACATTTGTGCGCCATTTGCCATAAGGCAATTCATTACTCAATCCGTGAAAGACATCCAACATATAGCGTTTGATATCATGTCTCATACCCCATTCTCTCCACATCAATTGAATATTTGATTGAGGAGCAACAGCTATTGTATTGAATGGAAGATGATCGATTTCAGGATGTTTATCGAATAGAAAAAAATGATCGTCCTGATGCTTTTGAATCATGGTATTCACTAAGTCGCGACTGTAATTGCCTAGACCAGTGTGATTGTGAAAATATCTTTTAGCATCAAATCCGATTTTCATCAGACTGCAACATTAAAATCTCTTAATGCATCGTTTAAAGATGTCTTTAAATCTGTACTTGGCTTGCGTTTACCAATGATGATAGCACAAGGCACATGGTATTTCCCAGCTGGAAATTCTTTTTCATAAGAACCTGGAATAACCACACTTCTTTCTGGAACATAGCCTTTATAGGTTACTGGCTCTTGACCAGTTACATCAATGATTTTTGTTGATTGCGTAATGGTAACACCGGCACCTAATACAGCTTCTTTACAGATGTGAGCACCTTCAACAACAATACACCTTGAACCAATGAAACAATCGTCTTCAATGATGACAGGAGCAGCTTGTACAGGCTCTAGAACACCTCCAATACCCACTCCACCACTTAGGTGTACATTTTTACCGATTTGAGCACAGCTACCTACTGTTGCCCAAGTATCAACCATAGTACCACTATCGACAAAAGCACCAATATTGACAAAACTTGGCATTAATATAACGCCCTTGTTTATGAATGCACCATAGCGAGCAACAGAACCCATAACGGCTCTAACACCTTGCTCTGCATACTGACCTTTTAGAGGAATTTTATCGCAAATTTCGTAAGGACCAATTTTTTCAGTTTCAATATTTTGAATAGGGAAATATAAGATAACGCCCTTCTTTACCCATTCGTTGACCTGCCAACCAGAACCATCAGCCTTAGGCTCTGCTACTCTGATCTTGCCTTTGTCCAAAGCTTCTATTAAGGCTAAAATAGCATCTTTAGTGCTATTCTCTTTTAATAATTCTCTGTTTTCCCAAGCGTTTTCGATGGTACTTCTTAGTTGCTGTGCTTCTGTCATAAATCGAATAATTACTGCAAATCAAGATAAATTTTATGACATATACCTAATTTACCCTTTTATAATTGAAGATTTCCAACCTGAAACGCCGATTGATGCTCAGTTGACGAATTTAAACGACTTTAATTTTTTAATAAAGGTTTTTTCACCAAATTTGCGCTTTATCGAAAATATTATGAGATTTAAGTCATTACTTTTCTTATCGCTATTGTTCATTAGTAGTTCTGCATTTGCTCAAGGCAGTGATTACTTCAACATGGACGAGGCCGTATTAATGGTTCAAAAAGAAACCAAAAAATCACTAAGACCACAATCGCTTCCTATGCTGATGTGGTTACCAGGAGGAAGCAAATATTCTTATGTTGAAATAGGCACTCCAGCTAAATTGGTCATTACAGATGTAGAATTCAACAAAGTTGATTCTTCTGTTAATTTAACTGTGTTGAACAACGCCATCAAAGCTTACAATGAGAAATATTCTCTAAACTCTTTCCCAATGATAGAATGGATAGACAATGACAATTTCAGAATTTTCAAAAACAACGAATACCTCATTTTTAATTTAGCAGCCAAAGCTTTTAGAAATCAAATCAACATTTCTTCAAAAGCAGAATTTTTAGAATCAGACCCAAAGATGCAAAACTATGCCTACATCGAGAATGGCAATATATTCATCACAGGGTCAGACGGACCTAAACAAATTACTTTTGATGGTGGCAATGGCATCGTATACGGTCAATCTGTACACAGAAATGAATTCGGCATCACAAAAGGATTTTTCTGGAGTCCGAAAGGCAACAAATTGGCTTTTTATAGAATGGATGAAACCATGGTAACAGATTATGCCATTTACGACAATTCTAAAATGCCAGCAACAGTTAGTACCATTAAATACCCAATAGCTGGAGCAAAAAGTCATCATGTTACTTTAGGCGTCTACGATTTAAACACAAAAAAAACCATGTATATGGAAACTGGCGAACCTAAAGAACAATATTTAACCAATATCTCGTGGGCACCAGAAGAAGACTATGTGTATATAGCCATCGTTAACCGCGGTCAGAACCAATGTTTGTTAAACAGGTACAGTGCCGAGACTGGTGTTCTAGATAAAACATTACTAGAAGAAAGAGACGAGAAATATGTTGAACCGCAACATGGCTTAATGTTCTTTAGCAACGAAACCAACAAATTCATTTGGCAAAGCGAAAAAGACGGATACAATCATCTTTATCTTTATAATACATCAGGCAGAATGATTCGTCAGTTAACATCTGGCAAATGGGTAGTGACAGCTTTATTAGGAATAGATAGCAGAGGTGAATATGCCTACTTCGAATCAACTAAAGAAAGTCCGATTGAAAGACACATTTACAGAGTCAATTTAGACAATGGTGACATCAAACGATTAACCAATGAAGCTGGTACTCACACAGCCATTTTCAATGCTCAATACACCAACTTTATCAATATTCTAAGCAGTGTAACGGTTCCTAGAAAAATCACTTTAAAAGATAATAAAGGCGAGCAATTAAGACAATTGTTAAATGCACCAAATCCTTTAGAATCATACAAAATGGGCGAAACCAGCATCATCCCAATTGTACACGATGGCAACGTATTGTACTGCAGAATGATTACTCCTCCAGATTTTGACAAAACCAAAAAATATCCAGTTGTGGTTTATGTATATGGCGGACCACATGCTCAAATGGTTAACAACACATGGTTGGCTGGCAGCAATTTGTGGATGCAATTGATGGCACAAAAAGGATACATCGTATTCACTTTAGACAACAGAGGTTCTGCCAATAGAGGACATGCATTCGAAAGCGCAGTTCACAGACAATTGGGAACCCTAGAAATGTCAGACCAAATGGCGGGCATCAATTACTTAAAAAACCTTCCTTATGTAGATGGCAACAGAATTGGAGTTCATGGATGGAGCTTTGGTGGCTTTATGACAACATCGTTGATGAGCCGTCAACCTGGTGTTTTTAAAGTTGGTGTAGCTGGCGGACCAGTAATCAACTGGGCATTGTATGAAATCATGTATACTGAGCGCTATATGGACACTCCAGAAGAAAATCCAGAAGGCTATAAAAACAACAACCTCATCAATTACATCAATGGTTTGCAAGATAAACTATTGATGATACATGGTTGCGACGATGATGTAGTATTGTGGCAACATAGTTTATTGTATTGCAAAGCAGCTGTGGATGTTAACAACACTTACCTAGATTACTTTGTTTATCCTGGTCACAAGCACAATGTACAAGGCAGAGACCGCGTGCATCTAATGCAAAAAATCACCGAATATTTAATGGAAAACCTATAGGTTTATACCTCTTCTAAAAGAGTTCTAAAGGCCAAGACTTGCTCGCCATAGCGCTGGTAAGTTTTGGCCTTTAATGCTGGAGCAAATAGCTCTGCATATTGGTTATAATCTTCAATCGTATGACAATAGTATTGAATGGCGTAATTCACTCCTTCGTTGTCTTCGACATTGGTAAGCAATTTCAACATTTTAAAACCAGTAAATTTCTCAGTCGCTATCACTTCCGGAATATGGGTATGTTTCATCCAATGCACCCAGTCTTCTTCAATCGATTCTGGAATATTGCAGGTAACGTTATAAATAATCATAATTGTTACTTACAAAACAAAAACTAAAAAACGAGTATCCAAAATATAATTTGAGGAAGAATTATTTGCGTGCTCTGTATAGAGTTGAGTTCCCGAGACTCTTATACAGATTTATTGGAACTGTATGCAGCAGCGCTGCACTAACATTTACATTCAGAATTTAATACGAAATCATTAATTCTCAGATTCGGTAGCCCCACGCCTAAGGCGGACTTGCTCCGGCAGCGACGAGGGTAATCATTTATCCCCAATCTCGGTAGCCCGAAGTCAGCGACGAGGGGCAACTAGGAAATCAAAGGATAAACGTCAATACATCAAGAATCTTACTAATCCCTATTCGAACAAATGTACACCAAAATAAATTTTGAAAACTCAAAATTATGTAATTACTTTGTATATACAATAAAATTATAAAATGGAAATCCAATTAATCAATATTGGCAATTCAAAAGGCATTAGATTATCGAAAGCCATACTTGAACAATACAATATAACTGACTCACTCGAAATGATTTTAGAAAAAGGAAAAATTATTTTAAAACCCAAACACAATCCAAGAAAAGACTGGGACAAATCTTTTAAAAAAATGCATAAAAACGGAGATGACATTCTCTTAATTGACGATGTTTTTGAAGATGAAAACTTTGACGCTTAATCTGCATGCAATACGATATCATTCTCGTCAATCTAGACCCAACTATCGGTAGTGAAATTAAGAAGACTCGACCATGTGTCATCATTTCGCCAGATGAAATGAACAGACACCTCAACACCATTATTATCGCTCCAATCACAAGCAACCTAAAAACTTATCCAACCAGAATACAAATTCAACATCCAAAAGTAGAAGGTTGCATTGTCATAGATCAAATTAGAACCATAGACAAAAGCAGAATCATAAAAAAAATTAGTCATTTATCTGAACTAGAAATAGATCAGATTAAATCAATTATTAAAGAAACTTTTGTTGATTAAGCCAACCAGAACATTATAATTCTACAACCCCAGCGCTCTAACTATCTCGACTTCTTTCGACATCGTATACTTATACACCACATCAAACAATTCTTGAGCATTTCCCATGTCAAACATACCAAATCTACTCATGTCTGGTGGCTCAATAAACACATCACATAATTTAGATTTCTCGATGACATCTTTGTTCAAAGCAAAGTGAAAACTTCTATCCAACATATCTTTCATGTGAATTTGCTCAACCTTTTTACTTAGGGCATTAACATGAACACCTATGATGACATCACACTTGTTTTGCAACGGTTCAATAGGGAAATTATTGAGTATACCTCCATCCAAATAAAATGTGTTTTCAAAACTTACAGGTTGAAACACCAACGGCACACATGAAGAAGCCATTAATGCCATGCTTAAATTGCCCTCATTAAAATACCTTACTTCACCTTTTACAATATCGGTAGCTACTATGGTAGTAGGTATTTTTAATTGTTCAATGGCATTGTGTGGGATGTACTTATTAAACAAATTGCCCAAAGATTTGATATCAAAAAGACCAGCTTTGCCAATCAAAAAATTAGAAAACCCGAACAAAGTTGTTTCCTTAGCCATTTTCAAAATCTCTCTAGGTTGATATCCTTGGGCATAAAATGCTCCAAGTATAGCACCAGCACTGGATCCAGATATCCTACTAATTGAAACAGACATGTCACTCAAGGCTTGTAAACACCCAAGATGACCAATGCCTCTGGCACCACCGCCAGACAAAACCAATCCGACATTTGACATATTTAGCAAAAGTAATCAATCCACATTAAGAAAATACTACCTTTATCGTGTTTATATTTGCACGTGCAATCTCCATTCAATCATAGCAGAATCGACACCATCAGTACACCATTAATTGGCGATAGTTTTGAATTTGATATGCTGCGAGACGACCTCATCCACCCCATCGTTTCTGGCAACAAATGGAGAAAATTAAAATACATCATTCAGCACATCCTTGACAACAAAATAGAACACTTGGTCACTTTTGGAGGTGCTTACAGCAATCATCTTGTAGCAACCGCTTTTGCTGGCAAGTATTTCAACATCAAAACCTCCGCATTTGTTAGAGGTGATGAAGTTCGGCCATTGAATCACTATGAACAATTGTGTATCGACCACAATATGGAATTGATTAAAGTCAACCGAGCTGACTATAAAAACAAAACAGCCTTATACAACAACTATTTTCCTAACCCAATGAACACCATCTTTATCAACGAAGGTGGCGATCATCCTTTGGCTTTACTTGGTTGTGAAGAGATATTGAATGAGCTTGACAAACACTACGACTACATCCTTTTATCTATGGGCACTGGCACAACCATGGAAGGTCTGGTAAAGGCTGTTAACAACAAACACCTCAACACCAAAATTCTAGGCATAAGTTCTTTAAAAAACAATTTTGATTTGGATAAAAAAATGGCACATTATGACGCTACATCCTTTCAAATATTCCATGATTATCATAGAGGTAAGTATGGTAAAATTGATGAAGTCTTAGTCAAATTCATCAAAGATTTTTATTCAGAAACGGGCATTAAAACAGATGTGGTTTATACCGGAAAAATGTTGATGGCACTTAATGACATGCTACAACAAGACATCATACAAAGAGACCAAAAAGTTCTGTGCATTCACACTGGTGGTCTATTGGCTTTCCCTGATTAATAGGTAGAAATAACTTGCATTAAGGTGTGACCTACAGCTTTCAAAGTCTTTCTATCAATAGCATCCATATTATCACTGTGAGTATGCCAATATTTTCCAAAATGGCTGTTGGTTGTAAGGTCGGTGTCAATGATATCCAACATTGGAATTCGTGTTTCTTTCATCACATAAACATGGTCGTCTGTTACAGCACCTCTTTCAAAATTTTTAAAGTAGTTTGAATATCCAAGTTCTGCCGCTGTATTCCACACCATAGACAAGAAGTTAGGCGCTTGACTTAAGCTATAGCCTTCAAATCCGAATAAAGCATTTGGAGCACCAACCATGTCTAATAAGATACCGAAATCGGCTCTGTAATTTGGCTCGTGCAAATTTTTAGACCAATATTGAGAGCCCAAACAAAAACTGTTTTCAACTTCTCCAGAATTATCACCCCAATCTTCTGCATCAAATAAAATAATATCGATACCAGCATCAATTGGTTTTTTTCTAATTTGAGCAGCTATCTCCATTAAAATACCAACACCACTTGCGCCATCATTAGCGCCTAAAATTGGTTTGTCTTTGTCTTTTGTATCTTGATCTGCAAATGGACGAGTATCCCAATGGGCGCATAACAAAATACGTTTACCTGCCTTTGGATTAAATGACGCAATAATATTGTTTACTGGAATGGTTTTTCCATCGTATGTTTTAGCAGTAGAGGTTTGCAAATAAACACTATCTGCAACGCCTTTAAAGTATTTTACCAAATACTGATAACAACTATAATACCCTTTGCTTCCTGGCATTCTCGGACCAAAATCCACTTGCTTTTTTACAAATTGATAGGCACTATCCTCATTGAATTCTGTCTTAACAATTTCTGCTACTTTTTGTGTGGTGTCAATACCATTGGTATCATTGCCTTTTTTTGGCCCATCGGTACAAGCATCAAAAGTTAAAATCAAAGACAATAAGAATAATATGCGCTTCATGTCGCAAAGATAATAAATAAGAAGATGCTTAATTAAGCACCCAAGGTAAAACTAGATTAAATTCAGGAATTTCTACTTCAAAAGTACTTAACTCTGGCAAGGTTTGAAAAATATAAGCGCCTTGCATTTTCCCGAATCCGGTTTTTAGTAAGCAGCCAGAATAGTATTCATAAGATTGGCCTGGACCAAAAATCGGTTGTTCACCTACTACGCCTTCTCCCTCAACAAAACGGTTCTGACCATTACTGTCTTTGATGATCCATTTTCTGGATACCAACTGCACAGTCTGCTCGCTGTTGTTTTCTATGGTGATGTGATAAGTAAAAAAATATTCATTCAAATCAATATTGCTTTGCAATTCACTAAACGATGATTTGACATTGATTTTTATACTTTTGGTTAATGATGGTGTCATTCCTAGTTTTATGTATTGCAATATTAATGATTATAAGTATCCCTTTATAATGACATATTCACATTTTAAAGACATGCCCTCTTGAAAACAAGATAATTTTCACTTAAAAGCCACAAAATCAAGAACTTTGTTACACTATTACTCGTTACAACAAATAGTTGAAACCACAAATAAACATTGCATTCAACGTCAAAAAATCCACTTTAATCGGAACACCTAGGAAACTTTGTAAATTATTTTTGTTTCCCAAGTTTTTATTGTTATTTCGCGGACGATAAAAAACCATGTTGGATAAAATTTGCAATGCAAGCGAAAAACTGTTTATGCGATACGGCATAAAGAGCATCACCATGGATGATGTAGCCAAGGAATTGAGCATGTCAAAAAAGACTATTTATCAATTTGTTAGCGACAAAGATGACTTGGTTAAGAAAACCATTATTCTGCATCTTCAGGAAATGGAAATCTTAAGTCAACGCGTCATTAAATCTGAAGAAAATGCCATTCTTCAAATCCTAAAAATTGCTGAAATGATGATTTCTATGCACAATGAAATCAATCCAAGTTTGATGTTCGACCTTAAAAAGTATCATCCTGAAACCTTTAGAATGTTCAATGAACACAAAGAAAACACCATTTTAAAAGAACTTAACTTAAACATCCGTTTAGGTCAGACTCAAAAACTTTACAGGGAAAACATCAATATAGCTGTAACTACAGGATTCTATATGGTGTAGATTGAAACCTGTATCGCTACTGATGTCAACGCCCTTGCTAATCTAAGTTTTGGTGAGAGATACACCTATTTACTCGATTACCATATGAATGCCATTTGCACACCAAAAGGCCTTGAGTTTTACAACAATTTCAAAAACAAAAATAATACAACTATTAAAGACCAAAATCATTAACATGCAATCCCATACTATTTCTATCCTTAGAAAAAACAAAATGTCAATTGCAGGAAAAGCCACATTGATGCTATCATTCTGCTTTTTCGGACTTAACACATTACATGCACAGAGCAAATCAGGTGACACCTTGAGTTTCTCTATCATTCAGGCGATCGACTTTGCATTGTCTAACAACACAGATGTTAAAAACGCCTATGCCGATGTAGCAATTTCTAACCAAACAGTTAAAGAAGTTACATCTATCGGAATTCCGCAACTTAAAGCCAATGTTGCTTTTCAAGACGCTATTCAAAAGCAAGTATTCGTCTTTCCAGTTGGTGGAATTGCAACTCCTATTAGAGTTGGTAATAAATACACCACTCAAGCTTCTTTAAATTTAAGTTGGTTGATACTTGATGGTACCTATTTATTAGGTTTAAAATCGGCTAAACAGTTTACTGATTTATCTAAAAAACTAGCTAGTAAAACTGAAACCGATGTCAAAATTGATATTGCAAAATCGTACTTCATGTGTTTGATTACCAAAGAAAATATATCATTGGTAAACTCAACTTACAACACATTGAATAGCACTTTCACCCAAGTGAAAGCCTTAAACAAAGAAGGCTTTACAGAATCATTGGATGTTGACAGAATGCAATTGCAAATAAACAACATCAAGATATCTCAACAAAAATTGGGTGACCAATACCAAATCTTATTGGGCTTGTTAAAAACAAAAATGGGATTAGACCCTAACACTCCAATAAAATTAACAGATGGTATCAGCGACTTGAACGACAAATTCAACAATTTAGACACCACTGGAAAAGTAGATTTAAAAGCAAGAACAGATTATCAAGTTATGCAACAGCAATTGGTATTAAACAAGCTTAATGTTAAAAGATATCAATATGGCAAATACCCTAATCTAGTTGGCGGATTTACCTATCAACAAAATAATTTTGGTGAAAAAATCGATTACAGTACTTGGTATTCAAATTCATTCATTGCTTTACAAGTAAACGTTCCAATTTTCTCTGGTTTTGCGAATGATGCTAAAATTCAGAAAGCCAAAATAGAGCAAATCAAAACTGAACAATCCATTAAAAAAGTTGAAAACTTAATCAGCTTAGATGCTATGCAAACCAAACTGAAGTATTTAAGAGCTATGGAATTGGTGAATCAACAAAAGGAAAACCTTGATTTGGCTAATAGAATTTTGAAAGTTACAACCATTAAATACAACGAAGGTGTAGGTAGTAACTTAGAGATGATAACTGCAAACCAAGACTTAAAAACAACACAAACCAACTACTTAAGCGCTGTCTACGATTTATTAGTAGCTAAGCTAGACTTCTTAGTAGCAACTGGACAACAAATTAAATTTTAAACATAACATTACCACTTTCAACAACAAATGAAACATATATTTTTAATCGCAATAGCTTCAATTACCCTTTTTTCTTGCTCTCGTCCGAGTGAATTAGATAAAAAGAAAAGCGAATTAGCTACACTTAAAACACAAGAAAAACAGCTAAAGGATAAAATCAAAAAACTTGAGGAAGAAATCGTCAAATTAGATACATCTAAAAAAGCGATTGAAAACTTAGAAATTGCTCTAATGCCAGTAAAATCAGAACTCTTCAAAACATACATAGATATACAAGGAAGAGTTGAAGCGGATGAAAACGTTTCTATTTCAACTCAATCTCCTGGCATAATTACACGCATAAATGTGAAACCTGGAGATGTGGTTAGCAAAGGACAAGTGCTTGCCGAAACTGATATCAGTGCACTAGGACAACAAATTGCAGATTTAGAAACCAATTATGCCTTAGCAAAACAAGCATTTACAAAACAACAAAATCTTTGGAAACAAAACATTGGTACTGAAATGCAATTCTTACAAGCTAAAACACAAAAAGAAAGTTTAGAAAAGAAAATGGCGTTGATGCAAGAACAAGTAAGAATGAGTAAAATCATCGCACCAATATCAGGCACAGTTGATGCAGTAAACATTAAAATTGCACAAATGGTTGCACCTGGCATGGCAGCAATTAGTATCGTAAACTATAACAGTTTAAAAGTTAAAGCAGATATGGCTGAAAGTTATTCAGCTAAAGTAAAATCAGGTAATCCAGTAAAAATTTATTTCCCAGACATCAACGATTCTATTATGGGTAAAATCAATTATGCTGCTAGAGCAATTAACCCTATGACAAGAACATTTGCAGTAGAAATTTTATTACCTGCTGGTTCTAAATTCCATCCAAACATGGTAGCTAAGCTAAAAATCAACGATTACCAATCTCCAAAACCAGTGTTGCTTGTGCCTGTTAAATACATTCAAAAAGACAACAATGAATTGTATGTTTTAGTTGAAGAAAACATGGTTGCAGTAAAGAAAACCATAGCTATCAATAGAGAATACAATGGTATTGCTGAAGTAGTTTCTGGCTTGTCAGAAGGCGACAAAATCATCACCGAAGGCTACGATTTAGTAAGCGCTGGTGATAAAGTAAAAATTAAAGAAGATAAACAATAGTCAACTTAACTGACCATATAATTTGAAACATTTTTATGTTAGATAAATTTAAAGAATTTAAACCCTCTAGTTGGGCCATAGACAATAAGATCACCATTTACCTGATAACAATTATCATTTCGTTTGCAGGTATAATGGCTTATAATGCCCTTCCGAAAGAGAATTTTCCTGATATTACTGTTCCTACTATTTATATCAGTACCATCAATGGTGGTAACTCTCCTACCAATATTGAAAACACCATCACAAAACCAATTGAAAAACGTTTAAAAGCAATTTCAGGTGTTAAAAAATTCAACTCTACATCCATGCAAGACATGTCTGTAATTGTGGTTGAATTTCATACCGATGTTGAAGTGAGTGTTGCCAAACAAAAAGTAAAAGATGCTGTAGATGAAGCTAGAGGTGACATGCCTGCAACACTAACAAGAGAGCCAATGATCAAAGAAATTGCTTTCTCTGAAATCCCTATCATGTACATCAACGTTGCTGGTAAATACAACTTAAATCAATTGAAAAAATATGCTGATGATTTGAGTGATAGAATTGAAGGCTTAAGCGAAATCAATGAAGTTAAAATGGTTGGTGCACTTGAAAGAGAAATTCAAATCAACATAGATGCTTACAAATTGCAAGCATCTAACTTAACCATTGGAGATATCCAAAGAGCTATTAGTTCAGAAAACTTAACCATCACAGGTGGCAATGTACCTATCAACGGCATGAAACCAACCTTGAGTATCAAGAGTGAATTCCAATCTCCTAAAGACATCGAAAACATCGTTGTAACATCACAAACAGGTGCCAAATTATTTATCAAAGACATTGCACAAGTTGTAGATGGATATAAAGAAAAAGAAAGTTACTCAAGTAGTAATGGTAAAAATGTCATCACTCTAAACATCATCAAACGTTCAGGTGAAAACTTAATAGAAGCTTCAGAGAAAATCAACAAAACCATCGAAGAGATGAGAAAAACGGAATTTCCTGAAGGCCTAGATATCACAATTAGTGGCGACCAAAGTCAGAAAACAAAAACCATGTTGCACGACTTGATCAACACCATCATCATTGGATTCATTTTAGTAACCATTGTATTGATGTTCTTTATGGGTGTAACCAATGCTCTATTCGTAGCTTTGTCTGTTCCACTTTCGATGTTTATTGCCTTTTTGATAATGCCGAGCATCGACTTCTCTTTCAATATGATCGTGTTGTTCTCATTCATCCTTGCATTAGGTATCGTGGTAGATGACGCAATTGTAGTAATTGAAAATACCCACCGTTTGTTTGGAGATGGTAAACGCGACATTAAAACAGCCGCTAAGATGGCAGTAGGTGAAGTCTTTATGCCAGTATTATCTGGAACCATCACCACATTGGCACCATTTATTCCATTGGCGTTTTGGGGCGGTATTATTGGTAAGTTCATGTATTTCTTACCTGTAACTTTGATCATATCATTGTTGGCATCTTTGGTTGTTGCATACATCATCAACCCAGTCTTTGCTGTCGACTTCATGAAAACCAAAGAAGAAGAAAACAAAAATTACGGCAAACTAAATCGCAAAACATTTTTACGTTTGGCCTTATACGCTGTAGTAGCATTATTTTCATATATGAGCGGACATGTAGGCATTGGAAACTTTGTAGTATTCATAGCTGCCTTTATGATATTAAACAGATTGTGGCTTTACAAAGTCATCGATTGGTGGCAAGAAAAAGCATGGCCTGGGTTTGTTAGAAGTTACACGAAGATACTAGTGGTTTGTTTAAAGCACCCTGGAAAAACTTTACTAGCCGTAATTGGTATGTTCATTTTTTCAATTGTTATTTTTATTGCAAGCAAACCTAAAGTTGTATTCTTTCCAGGAGGCGAGCCTAACAACATATACGTATATGTAAAATTACCTGAAGGAACAGACCCATCTATTACTGATAAAACCATGAGAAAAGTGGAAGATAAAGTTTACACTGTTATTGGTAAAAATAATCCAATTGTGGAATCTATGATCAGTAACGTTACAATTGGTGTGACTGACCCTGCAGATGGCGATCAAAACTCATATCCAAACAAAGGTAAAATTGCCATTTCATTTGTTGAATTCGCCAAGAGAAATGGTGAATCAACCAACGAATATCTTACAAAATTACAAGCTATTGACTGGGATATCCCTGCAGCCGAAATCGTTGTAAACAAAGAGAAAAGCGGACCACCAACGCCTAAGCCAGTGAGTATAGAAATCATTGGTGAAGACTTTGATGAATTAGTTAAAAATGCAGACAGATTGAAAAAATTCTTAGTAGATGCCAATGTTCCAGGTGTTTCAAGTTTGAAATCAGATTTCGTTAGCAATAAACCAGAAATTGTATTTGATATCGATCGCGAAAGAGCTTTAAGAGAAGGCATTTCTACAGCTCAACTTGCAATGGAAATAAGAGGCGCAGTGTATGGTGTTGAAGCTTCTAAATTTAGAGATGTTGACGACGAATATCCAATCCAATTAAGATACTCTGAAGACCAAAGAAAAGATATTGAAACCATCCGAAATCTAAAAATCACTTACCGTGATATGAATATGGGTGGAGCTGTAAGAAGCGTGCCTATATCTTCTCTATGTGATATAAGATACGATTATACCTATGCTGGCATCAAGCGCAAAAACAACAAACGTGTCATCACTTTGTCTTCTGATGTTAAAGAAGGCTTCAATCCTAATGAAGTTGTTGCTGAAGTTCAAAGTAAAATGGAAAACTTCCAAGCTAAAGGTAATGTAGAAATCAAATTCTCTGGCGACCAAGCTGAACAGCAAGAAACTGCGGCTTTCTTAGGAAATGCGATGTTGACTGCTGTTGGTTTAATGCTCTTAGTCTTGGTAGGCTTATTTAACTCATTAGGCAAACCTGTTATCATATTATCTGAAATTGTTTTAAGTATCATTGGTGTTCTTTTAGGTGTCGCTATTTTCCACATGGACATGAGTATTGTTATGACCGGTATTGGTATCGTAGCACTCGGAGGTATTGTGGTTAGAAATGGTATCCTACTGGTCGAATTTGCTGAATATTCTAGAGAAGGTGGCATGAATCTATACGATGCGACTCTTGAAGCCGGCAGAACGCGTATGACACCAGTTATCTTGACTGCTACTGCAGCGATACTTGGTTTAATTCCGCTTGCCGTTGGTCTAAACATCAATTTCGAAACCTTATTTACACATTTTGACCCTCAAATTTATTTTGGTGGTGATAGTGTTGCTTTCTTCGGACCGTTAAGCTGGACCATGATTTTTGGTTTATTCTTCGCTACTGCGTTGACGTTGTTGTTCATTCCAGCGATGTATTTAATTACTGAAAGATTGAAACGCAAATCTATGATTGTTCTTAAACACTTTGATTTACCAGTAGCTTTACGCTATGTACCATTTGCAGTGTTGATTTTAACTTTGATTTTAAAAATTCAAGGAAAGAAAATCGAAATTGGCAATTTAGATTATTAATTATTCATCAATATGATAAAAAGCCGGGCTATACATCCCGGCTTTTTTGTTGATACTATAATTTTAACACTTTATTTATTATTATTATCATTGTAGCATGTCGACTTTTAGACTTTTAACGGTACTAATGCTGTTGTTTGTATGTTCACAAACCAAAGCAGCCGTTATTGTTGGTGCAGATAGAACCGCAGATTATCTTCCATCATTAAAAGGTAAAAAAGTGGCATTGGTTGTCAATCAAACCAGCAAAATCAACAACACCCATTTGGTTGACTCATTTCTAAGAATGGGGATAAAGATACAATGTATTTTTGCTCCTGAGCATGGTTTTAGAGGCAAAGCTAGTGCTGGTACTTTAGTTAAAAGTGATAAGGACGAAGAAACTGGACTCAAAATTATTTCACTATACGGGACCCACAAAAAACCTACAAGTGAGGACTTAAAGTCGGTTGAAACTGTCGTATTCGATATTCAAGATGTTGGAGTTAGATTTTATACGTACATAAGCACCATGCATTACGTTATGGAATCTTGTGCTGAAAATAACATCCCATTTATGGTGCTCGATAGACCAAATCCAAATGGTCATTACATTGACGGACCTATTTTAGATACCGCAATGAAAAGCTTTGTGGGCATGCATCCTATCCCCTTAGTCCATGGATGTACTGTAGGAGAATTAGCAAAAATGATCAATGGTGAAAAATGGTTAAAAAACGGCATGCAGTGCAACCTAACCGTTATAACTTGCAAAAACTACGACCATTCAACTGAATACATTTTACCTGTTAAACCATCTCCAAATTTACAAACCCAAAGTGCCATATACTTATACCCTTCATTAGGCTTATTTGAAGGCACAACTGTAAGTATGGGTCATGGTTCTGATAAGCCATATCAATGTTTTTGCTCACCTGCTTTTGATTGGGGAAATATGAATATAACACCAGTGAGTATCAAAGGTGTTTATGAAAAACCAAAATTTCTTGGAATGAACTGCGTTGGCTACGATTTAACCAATTATGGGTTCACAAAAGCCAGACATGCATCAGAAATCAACCTCAATTGGGTAATCTTATCTTACAAACTCAGTAAAAATAAAGCGCAATTCTTCAACGACTTTTTCGACACATTGGCAGGTACCAAAACTTTAAGAAAACAGATTGTTGAAGGCAAGTCAGCAGTCGAAATAAAGCAGTCGTGGCAAAAAGGCCTTGATAATTACCGAGTTATGCAGAAAAAATATTTACTATATGATTGGCCTGTATAGAAGTATTTTAAAACGAGATACTTATCTTTGCATTTCCTTAAAACAACACATTGAGTACAATTAAGGGGATAAATTTTCGGGATAATGACAAAAAAATCAAAAAAATTTGGATTATTACGAAATAAGTTCCTACCTTTGCACTCCCAATTTTTAAAATCATGGCAAGAGTTTGTGACCTAACTGGTAAAAAAGCATTAAAAGGAAACAATGTTTCTCACTCAAACCGCAAAACAAAGCGTAGATTCTATGCTAATTTGCAGGAGAAGAGATTCTATATCCCTGAAACAGGTGAATGGATTACATTAAAAGTTTCTACTTCAGCCATCAGAACAATCAACAAGATTGGCATAACTGAAGCGTTAAACAGAGTTTTCAAAAAAGGAACTATTTAATCAATAGAACATCATGGCAAAAAAAGGCAATCGCATACAAGTAATTTTGGAATGTACTGAACAAAAGAACACTGATGTTCCAGGCATGAGCAGATACATTACGACCAAAAACAAGAAAAATACAACTGAAAGAATTGAATTGAAAAAATACAATCCTTTCTTGAAAAAAGTAACCATTCACAAAGAAATTAAATAATAATACACCATGGCAAAGAAAGTTGTTGCAACTCTTAAAAGAGAAGGTGAAGGCAAAGACTACGTTAAAGTATTTAAAGCAGTAAAATCTAAAAACGGTGCTTACTCTTTTAAAGAAGAAATCATTAGCGGAGAAGATGCTAAAACTTATTTCAAATAAAAGAAATTAAAAAGGAAAACAGCCTCCGGAAACGGGGGCTTTTTTGTTCACACATTTTAACATCATGTCGATTTTCGATTTTTTTAAAAAAGACAAAAACAGCTCTAAACAACCTGAAGCTGAAAAAGGACTTGAGAAAACCAAAGAATCCTTCTTCGGTAAGTTGTCTAAAGCTCTCGCAGGTAAATCTACTATCGATGCATCTTTTCTTGATGAATTAGAAGAAATTCTTGTCAGTAGCGATGTCGGCATTAATACAACTGTTAAAATTATTGAACGCGTTGAAGACAGAGTAAAGCGCGATAAATACATCAACTCTAACGAACTTCATCTGCTGCTAAGAGATGAAATCAGTCTTATGCTGACTGAGAACAAGAAAACTCCCGATATAGATTTTAATTTATCTGGTGTCCCTACTCCTTATGTACTTATGGTTGTAGGCGTTAATGGTGTTGGAAAAACAACCACCATCGGAAAACTTGCAAATCAGTTTAAACAACATGGCAAAAAAGTGTTGCTTGCTGCTGGTGATACATTTAGAGCCGGCGCTGTTGACCAACTTGAAATATGGAGCAAACGTGTTGGATGTGATTTCATCGCCCATGGCATGAATACCGACCCTTCTGCCGTTGCTTATGATGCTGTTAATAAAGCAAAAAATGAAGGTTATGATATCGTTATTGTAGATACAGCTGGTCGTCTACACAACAAAGTTAACCTCATGAACGAATTGAGTAAAATCAAGCGTGTTATGAGCAAAGTCATCGAAACCGCTCCACATGATGTGATGCTGGTTCTAGACGCTTCTACTGGTCAGAATGCCTTCGAACAAGCCAAACATTTTACAGCCGCTACTGAAGTAAGTTCCTTGGCTTTAACAAAACTAGATGGCACAGCTAAAGGTGGTGTGGTGCTTGGTGTTAGCGATCAATTTAAAATTCCAGTTAGATACATTGGTGTAGGTGAAGGCATCAACGATATAAAAATTTTCAAACCAATCGAATTCGTCAATTCTTTGTTTGAGGTATAATCATGCGCACAAAATCATTAAAACAAAATAAAATCAATATTATAACCCTTGGTTGTAGTAAGAATTTAGTTGATAGCGAAGTGTTATTAAGTCAGCTAAAAGGCAATAACATGGAAGCAACTCATGAATCTGAAAAAAATGACGCTAACATTATTGTTGTTAATACTTGCGGATTTATTGATAATGCTAAACAAGAAAGTATAGATGCCATCCTTCAATACGTCAATGAAAAAGAAGCTGGTAGAATCGATAAATTGTATGTCACTGGCTGCCTTTCTCATCGTTATAAAGATGAATTAGAAAGCGAAATTCCTCAAGTAGATGCTTTTTTCGGTACACTTGAGTTGCCTAATTTATTGAATACGCTAGGGGCCGACTATAAGCACGAATTGATTGGAGAACGTTTGACCACAACGCCTCAACACTACGCCTACCTTAAAATTAGCGAAGGTTGTAACCGTCCATGTTCATTTTGCGCCATTCCCCTAATGAGAGGGAAACACGTTAGTAAGTCGATCGAACAAATCGTTCTTGAAGCTGAAAACTTGGTTAAAAATGGCACAAAAGAAATCATGCTCATCGCCCAAGATAGTACCTATTATGGCCTTGACTTATATGGCGAAAGAAAATTAAAAGACTTACTCGAACAATTATCAGCTGTAAAAGATCTTGAATGGATCAGATTGCATTATGCCTACCCTTCTCAGTTTCCAGAAGACATATTGCCGGTGATGGCAGAAAAATCAAACATCTGCAATTACCTTGACATTCCAGTTCAACACATTTCTGACAACGTATTAAAGCTGATGCGAAGAGGTATCACCAAGCGCAGAACGTATGAACTATTAAACACGATAAGAGAAAAAGTACCTGGCATCACGTTAAGAACAACCATACTTGTCGGTCATCCAGGTGAAACAGAACAAGACTTTGAAGAATTAAAACAATTCGTAAAAGATTTTGAATTCGATAGATTGGGTGTGTTTACTTACTCTCATGAAGAGAATACTCACGCTCATACATTAGTAGACGATGTACCAGACGAGGTGAAACAAGAAAGAGCTTCAGAACTGATGGCACTTCAAGAAGAAATCTCTTTAAAAAAGAACCAAGAAAAAATTGGTCAAACCTTGAAAGTAATTTTCGATAGAAAAGAAGGCAACTATTTTATAGGTAGAACTGAAGCCGATTCACCAGAAGTAGATAACGAAGTGCTAGTGAATGCAGCTGAAAACTTCGTTAGAGTTGGCGACTTTGCGACTATCGATATTATTGATGCTGAATCATTCGATTTAATTGGTAAACTTGCGTAATGCAATTCAAATTGTCTGAAACTGGCATACTTTCTTCAACTACAAAAGCATTTGTTGAAGAGAATGATGTCATAAAATCTATACTTGGTAAAGATCACAGCTACTTTAGTTTTGAAAAAGCCATTGAGGTTAAATCCAATTTCAATGCTTTAAAGAGAAACACATTGGTCCAAAATTTAAAGGAACAATACCAAGATATTGCAAGCAAAGAACATGTCGACTTAGCGGTTTGGAGCAACATTGAACTGCTTAACAACAGCAATACATTCACAGTAACAACTGGTCAACAATTGCACCCATTTTTCGGTCCTGCTTTTGTATTATACAAAATCATTTCTATCATTGATTTTTGCGAAGATTTAAGAGTTAAATTCCCTGACAAACACTTTGTTCCAGTTTACTGGCCTGCTTCTGAAGACCATGATTTTGATGAAATAAAAAACACAAGAGTCTTCAATCATACCTTTGAATGGAAAACAGAATCTGGAGATGCTTGTGGTAGATTAAATACAGAATCCATATCTGAAGTCATCAAGGAAATCAGTGAGAAAGTCAACTTAACTGATCAAAACTTGAAGATGCTTGCTGAATTCGACACCATTTACAAAACGTCTAAAAACCTAAGTGAGGCTACAATTAGAATAGTCAATCTACATTTTGGTCAGTATGGTGTTATCAGCGTAAATGGAGACAACAGAATCTTTAAAGAGAGCTTTAAAGACATCATTAAAAAAGATGTATTGGAGCAAGGCAATATTCAAAGTTTCAAAGACACAAGTGATGCTTTAGTCGCCAATGGATTGAGCACACAATTGCATGCTAGAGAAATTAATTTTTTCTACTTACATGCTTCAAGAAGGAAGAGAATTGTTTTAAAAGGGGACCAATATGAGGACGCTGATGGCAATTTTATTGCTTCAATTTCTGAAATGCATCAACTTATTGATCAGTATCCTGAGAGGTTTAGTCCGAATGCCATGATGCGACCGTTGTACCAGGAGAGTATTTTGCCCAATATTGCATATGTTGGTGGAAATGCAGAAATCAACTACTGGGTACAGTTGCATAATGTAATGAATATCAATTCTTTAACACACCCCAAACTCATACTTAGACCAAGTATGTGGATAACTACGAGCAAAATGCTTCAATGGTTAGAAAAAAGAGGAATTTCGGTTGTGGAATTGTTGAAAACTGAAGATGATGCTGGTTTGTTGAACTTATTGTCCGATAATACACCAAAAATAGACAATCAGATTGACCTAATCATCAAGCTTAGACAAGAAATACAAGACACTGTTGCTCAAAACATTAGCTCTGAATTAAAGCCCTTAGTCGAAGCTGGCAAAGTGTATGAAAAGCAGCTGAAACAAGTATCAAAAATGTTGAAGGAATCTGGATTGATTAAGCATGAAGCGGAGTTAAAGAAACTAAAGGAGATTCAAGACAACTATCTAAATATCAAAAGTATACAAGAGCGAAAAACCGATTCTTTAGAAATGTTAATAAAGTATAAAGATGTAGTATTTTCAGTAAAAAACGCTGTAAAATTAAACAACTCATTTGGGCACATCATTTCGCTGTAATTAATTAATTTATTGAGGGTTAATTTAAAAAATGAATTAAATCTTCAGAAAATTTTATCTTTATTTATTGGTTTTTGTGCAAAGATTGTCTATTTTTGCGGCAATTATATTGAAAAATCATTTCAAAATGAAAATACTCAAAATGACAATTTTAAGCATCTGTTTGTTCTCGATGACAGCATTTGCTAACACACAAGACTCTACTTGGAAGCGTCACCCATACGCTAAAACACAATGGGTGAACGGTAAACAAACTGACTCGGGTCAAAGTTTGAATTCATCTTACTACATGGACAGAAGAGCAAAAAAATGGTCTGTAGGTTTACTTGCAGGCGGTTCTTTGTTTAACGGAGATGCAGACAAAAAACAACTAGGTTGGGGAGTTGCTCCATTTGTAAAGTATTCAATTTCTCAAACATTTGCTTTGAGAGGTGAATTTAACTATGGCAAATTAAGAGGTCAAAGAGATTTACAAAATCCAACTTTGTTCAAAGACAACTTCAGATTTACTAGCATGGTTCAAGAATGGAGTTTACAAGGTCATTTTACTTTAGGTAATATTTCTTTCTTGCGTCCTTTACGTAAAACTCAAATGTACTTATTCGCAGGTATTGGTCAAACTACTTTCAAATCTAAAGCTACTTTCGTAGACCAAAGATTGTTCTTAGGCGACTACTACTTAACTTCATACTTCGGTACTGGTACTCCTAATCCAAACTTAGGTAAAGAAGTTACTGAAGAATTCCAAGACAGAAAATTCATGGTACCTTACGGTATCGGATTCAAACACTACTTAAGTTCTAAATTTGATTTAGGTCTTGAGTACCGTCACACTTGGTTAAGAAGTGACGATGTTGATGTATACAATACTGCAATCTGGCAAAACAGATGGTTCGATTCATACTCGTTCATCCGTGCTAGCATTGGTTACAAATTCGGTTCTAAAAACGCTCAACACTACGATTGGTTAAGTCCAGTTGAGTCTATCTACGACCAAATGGCTGATGTTAAAAAGAAAACTGATTGCTTAGGTGTTGACGATGATAAAGACCACGTGTCAAACTGTTTCGACCAAGACAACAAAACTCCAGACTCTTGTATGGTGTACGGTAATGGTATGGCAGTTGACTCTGACATGGACGGTGTTCCAGATTGTCAAGATAAAGAGCCATTCACTGATAGAGGCGCTACTGTAGACCCTGTAACTGGTGCTGCAATTGATAGCGATGGTGATGGAATTCCTGACCACAGAGACAGAGAGTTAAACTCTTCTCCAGGTGCTTTAGTTGATGCTAACGGTATCGAAATCAAATCTTGTTGCAACTGTGACAACGTTTCTTTCCCTCCAATTGCAATCAGCAGCAACTGTTTAACTAAAGAAGTTAAAGCTCAATTGTACTCTGTATTGGATAAAATGAAACAATGCCCTGATAAGAAATTAGTGATCAACGGTCCTGCTGGTAAGAGCTCTAAATACAACGCAGCTACTAACACTCGTTGTGTTGACGAAATCGTTAAATTCTTAACAGAAAAATTCGGTATCAGCCGCGACAGAATTGTAACAAATTACAACGCAGGTACAGAAACCAAAAACACAATTGAATTGAAAATTCAATAATTGAAATGATAATCAAAAAAAGCCTTCCTTAATCGGAGGGCTTTTTTTTTGCCCCTACCCTCTAACGTCGGAGGTTCCTTTGGCGCGGCCTTCAGGCTACCGAACATCGGAGGTCGACCACCTAAACCAACCTTACAAGGTTGAATTTCGACACCAAACCAACCTTACAAGGTTGACAACCTATACACTCCAACCTTACAAGGTTACCGACCTGTACATTTCAACCTTACAAGGTCGAAAAATTAAAATTACTTTATTTCGATTTGCCAGTGATGTTGGCAGACTTTAAATAGAATGGCTCGTAGTTAGATAATTCTTGAAATTCTTGCTTCCTATACGCCTCTAAAGCTAATTCACACAAATATGATGCGTCGGGTTGTATGTCTATATAATCCAGTTTTAGAAATTCTGCAGCTTTTTTACCACCGTCCCCACAAATCATGACGTTTTGTATGTCTATACCCTCCGGAACAAATCCTTCGGCATCAATGATGCCATTAGAAACATCGCGTACAATTTCTAATTGTCTGTTGTAAATTGCATGATAAACTTCCATTCGTCTTGCATCAATCATTGGCCACACATACATTTTATCTGTCATCTCAATTGCCTTATTGGCCAATGCTTTTAAAGTACTAATCCCTATCAATGGAATACCACTAGAAAAACACAATCCTTTAGCCGTGCTGCTACCAATTCTCAGTCCGGTGTAAGAACCTGGACCATCACTTATAGCGATGGCACTTAAATCTTTTACTTGAATATTGGCTTTTTGAAGACATTCAGAAATCAAATCCATTAATACCTCTGCGTGATTTTGAATCACACCAGATTTTACATGAAACATCTCTTTGCTTGTCGCAAGAGATACCGAACACACCAATGAAGACGTTTCTAAACAAAGAATTTTAACATCATCAAACATTGCCTAACTTCTGAAAATACACCCTTACTCTGTCCTTGTAATATGGAGATAATTCGTTTGGAACACTTCTTAACAACTCCATCTCTTTTGCCTTTTTTTCTAAATATTCTTTTATAGCTGGAGGCATCTCTTTTTCTACTTCCTTCGCAGTTTCGGCCTCTCTCTGGTTGTCCATATCCTGTTCGCGTTCTGCTTTTTCATGCTCCAACATTCTCGTTTCTATCTCTTGCATTCGCTTTACAGTCTCAGGATTGATTTGTTTGTTGACCAAATCTTTCTCTTGCTGTTCCATCAGTTGTTTGGTTTTTTCCAAATCACCCAATGCACCAGGTTTGCCTTCTTCTTTTAGCAATTTCTGCAATCGTTCTAGTTCTCTTCTTATAGCCTCTTGTCTCGCAGCTATTTTGGCATATTGCTCAGCATTCGGATTTTTACCTTGAGATTTACCATCTTTCATTTCCTGAAGTTGCTTATTTAACTCCTCTTGCATCTTCTTCATACCTTGCATGGTATTCTGAGGTTTGCCATCTTTACCGTTTTTCTTGCTCTTGTTTTTACCAGGATTCTGACATTGAGAATTGCCATTGTTCTTCTTCTCCTTCATATCTTCCTGCATGTTCTTAAGCGATTCGCTGAGCATTAAGGCAAGATTGTTTAAACCAGTCATAACATATTGCTGATTAGACAATCCTCTTGATGTAACAACCTTACTAAAATCTTCAATGGCTTGATTCATGTAATAATTGATGTTACTTATCTCTTTATTTACAAAACTCTTGATGTGTATTTGACGTTTACTTAATGCCAACAATGAATCCTCAACCATTTTAGCACTTTCTTTCAACTTTTGCTGTTGTGCGCTTAACTCAACATATTTCGGACTATAGTACCTATTGTCTTTGAATTGAGCCATCAAATCTTCTTGCTGAACACTTAACTCTACCAAATTTTCGAGTATTTGTCTCAAGGTATAATAATCTTCTTCTTGCTGCTGTTCTTGTGCCTGTTGAAGCGACTTCTTCATTTTATTCGCCATTTCCTGCATTTCATCAGCTGCTTTCTTCTGCGACTCTCCTGCTTTCTTATTTTGATTTTTATTCAAATTGTCTGAGCTCTCTTGCATTTCTTGTTCAATGGATTGCTGTTCCTTATCGGTGCTTTCCATATTCATAGGTGTTTCAAGTTCTTTATTTTTTTGCTCAGTTTCTTTAATTTCCTTTTTAAGTTGCTCAAATTCTTTTTTGAGCTGGTCTTGTTGCTGCTTTAGACTCTCCTTAGATTCAGTCTTATCAAGGGTTTTCTCCATCAACTCTTTCTGCTTTTCAGCCAATTTTTCAAGTGCACTGGATTGCTCATTGACCTTTTTCTCAATTTCCAATTGTTTAAACTGTTCTAAACTTCTATCCAACTCCTTCTTTATCTCCTCATTGTTCATCTTCATCTTGTCGAGCTGATTTTGAATGCCTTCTTTGTTTTGTTGCTTAACCATTTCCTCTAGTTTTTTAAGCAAGTCTTTCATCTCTGGACTCATCAAATCATTGATCAATTTGTCCAATTCCTTTTGCTTTTGCAACAACTCTTCTTCTAATGGATCAATCTGTTGTTGCTTCTCGTTTTGAACAGCATTATCCTTTTTTATCTCTTCAATTTTTTGTTCCAACTTTTTTTGCTCATTGATGAAGTCTTTTAGTTTTTGCTGTTGCATCCAATCCATATTGTCGCTCTCTAGCAATTCTCTTTTTATATCATTGCCTTTCTTCTGCATGGCTTCAATGTCTTTCATCATTTGTGCCATCTTGCTCTTCATAGATTTACTGCCACTCTCGGTCTCTTTTCTCAATTGCTCTTCACTTGGTGCTTGAGATTTAAACACCTGACTTTTGCTAGACTTCTTGCCATTAACCGCATCATTGTCCCACACTTCAAAATAGTATTCCAATTCATTACCACTGGTTTTCACTAAATTTCTTAAATCAACCATGTAATAGAAAATTTCGTCAGTTCCTCTTCCAATATTTACAGGCAAATATTTTAAAGCACTATTGTTTGTGATGTCTTTATAAACAAAGTTCAAACGGCTGATACCATAATCATCGTCTGCCTTACCATAAAAATACACGACAAATGGATTGATTGAATCTCTTTTTTGCTCAGCTCCAATACCAGGATATCGGTCGTTTACTACCTGAATAGCATAATGCATGGTGTCGTTGTTAGAGATGTATTTGTTTAGTAATTGAATGTGGTAATTTACTGGATGAATCACCTTAGCTTTTACAGAATATAGATCTTCTGATTTAGTGAATTCTGACTTTTGATTCTCAAACAAGAAATTCAAAGATTCAACATCCTTGGTTTGAATTTGCCATTCAAGTTCGGTTCCTTGCGGAATTGTAAAATCGCCTACATTGTTCAAGACCTCGTCTTTTCTATTGATATATGCAGGGTATTTAACATTGACTTTAAAATTGACTAAAGTAGGATTTGGCAATACTTCCAATTCGTATTGATTGGAATTGAACTCTCCATCTGTAAAATAAAAAATATGATTCGTAGTCAAATTTGACATCTGATAAGCAAACGTGTTCTTACCAACCGATTCCATTTTTATTAAGTGATTGTCAACCTCAATAAACATTGACACAGGAATATCCTTACCTTTCAATTCCAACTCAAAATTATAGTCCGAATTTTTAAGCACTTTTAAAGATGTATTCTTAAGTATGAACTGATACGGTGCTTCTTTAGCAAAATGTTTATTGAACTCTAAAATTCTCTCAGCAGGTTTGGTAATAATGCCACTTTGAAATACCATAATGATAACCAAAGCCCCTAAAGGCAACAAAGTATATTTTCCGTAGTGTTTTGCCGAGGCATTTAAATCAATAGCTGTTGTAAATTTAAACGGACTCAAACCTTGTATTCTTTGATTGATACTTGCAACCAACAATTCATTATCAGTCGCTTCTGCTTGTTCTTGCAACTGTAGTGTATTTAAAAGCTTGTCTTTAATATCTGGGAAATGTGCTCCTATCAATTCAGATGCAGAAGTGTAACTAATGACTTTACCAATTCTCATCCATTTTAAAACTGGCAAAATCCAAAAGTAAACCAGAACAAAAACACCAAATCCAACAAAAGAGAAGAATAAAATCGAACGAACAACTTTGCCAAAATGTCCAAAATATTCAAGCAAGCTGGCAAATAAGAAGAAAGCTATCAATCCACCAACACCAAGCAGCAAACCTTGAAGAAATCTATTGATATAATACTTCCGTATAAATTCATCCAACTTCTCTTTTAATATGTTTGCACCTTGTGTCATGTTTTGAACAAATATAACGCTTATACCCTTATTTTGTTACGTTTTCGACAAAAATATGACAGAGAAACAAAGAATTTTTTTTTGGCTCTATTTTTGGTTAACTTTGTATAAAGTATATTATCATGTTACGTAAAATAGTATTTATCTCACTTGCTTTGGCTCTAGTTATTGGATTTAGCTCTGCTTCGTTTACCGAAAGTCAGCCAAAACCTAAAACCACAAAAACCAAAAAGACTAAAGCAAAAAAATCATCAGAAGATGAAAATAAAGGTCAAACCACTGCTACCGAATCCCAAAAATTAACTTGGTATACAATGACAGAAGGGTATGCTAAAGCTAAAAAAGAAAAGAAAATCCTTGTAGTGGATGTTTATACTGACTGGTGCTACTGGTGCAAAGTGATGGACAAAATGACGTATGAAAACAAAAACATCGTCACTAAAATGAAAAAATATGCTGTAGCAGTAAAATTCAATCCTGAAGTTAACGCCAACCATAAAATTGGTGAACAAACTCTTAGCTCTGACCAATTGGCTACATATTTAGCAAAAGGAGGCAGAATCCCAGGTTATCCTATGACCTTTGTTTGGAAAGATTTCAGTTCTAATAGCACCATAGAACCATACTCTGGTTACTTAGACACAACACAATTCAACGCTGTCTTAAACAAGCATATTCAACAATAATTTATCTCGCGCCCTCTAAGTCTTGTCAAGAAAATTTAAACACAAATCCTACTTATTAGAATCAGTTTCCATCACTGCCGCAGCTGCAGAAGGAAAAGCCATTGCTAAAGTAGACGGTAAAGTCATTTTTATCCCTTTCGCAGCACCAGGTGATGTTGCCGATATAAAAGTAACCAAACAAAAGAAGAATTATGCAGAAGCAGAATTGGTAAATTTGATTCAAGTTTCTCCTTCAAGAACCACTGTCAAATGTCCTCATTTTGGAAAATGTGGCGGTTGCAAATGGCAGCATCTGCTATACAGCGAACAAATAAAACTCAAAGAAAATCAAGTTAAAGACGATCTTCAAAGAATCGCGAAGGTTGATGTTGAACAATACATTCCAATCTTAGGGTGTGAAAACACTTTCAACTACCGCAACAAACTTGAGTTTACTTTTAGTAACAAAGCTTGGGAAGAACATTTCGATAAAGAAAATCCTAAACGACTACCTGCTCTTGGATTCCATATCCCAGGTATGTTTGATAAAGTACTCGACTTAGATATATGCCATTTGGCACCTTACGAAGCTAACACTATTAGAGACACCATCAAGCATGCAGCCATTCAGCAAAATCTTTCTTTTTTTGATATCCATCAACAAGAAGGATTTCTTAGAAACTTGATGCTTAGATGCAACACCAAAGGCGAGTGGATGCTTGTACTAGTTGTCAGTCAACCTCTTCATGAAGAAGTTAAAACCCTTTTTGAAACTGTTAAGGCTGATTTGCCTATGGTTACAGAATGGTGTTATGTGGTTAATGAAAAGAAAAATGATACTTGGTCTGACCTAGAAGTTAACACATACATTGGCAACGGTTACTTAATAGAAAACTTGGAAGATTTAAAGTTTAAAATCAGACCGCAATCATTTTTCCAAACAAATGCTACTCAAGCCCTCAATCTATACAAAATTGCCAGAGAATTCGCTGATTTAAAAGGTTCAGAAATCGTATACGACTTGTATACAGGCACTGGCTCTATTGCACAATTCGTGGCAGCAAAAGCCAAATCAGTGATTGGTATTGAATATGTCGAAGCGGCCATCTTAGATGCCAAAGAAAATGCTATCTTAAACAACATTTCCAATACTAGTTTTTATGCAGGTGACATGAAACTGGTTTTAAATGATGAATTAATAAATAAACATGGCAAACCTGATGTCATCATTACCGATCCTCCAAGGGACGGTATGCATCCAGATGTGGTGGCAAAAATCAATGAATTATTACCTGAACGCATCGTATATGTCAGTTGCAATCCTGCTACTCAAGCTAGAGATATCGCGCTACTAAGCGAACATTATCATGTCAAAAAAGTGCAAGCAGTAGACATGTTTCCACACACTCATCATGTCGAATCTGTAGCTTTGCTAATAAGAAAATAGCTAGTCTATACTTATTGGAATAACTTTATAACTAACAGTTTTCATCTGGTATTTTCTTGTCGATTTATTAAACACTTTAAAGTTAGAAATCTTAACATTGTAAGTAGCATTAGCCACTGCTGCCTGATTCAATTTAAACACCAATGTGTTGATGGCATAGCCTACTTCAATAGATTCCTTTTGTGTTTTTATGACTTTAGAATTGGCGCTTACTTCAACTTTTGCCTGACTAAAATCTGCGTTTTGATAAGAGAAGCTCCATCTAGTCGGCATTAAATCAATCGGAAAATAGTCGGCGCTTGGCCAAGCAATAAATTGCGAATCCGGAAAAATTATGGTTTTACTTAATGACTTATTAAATGTATTGACGGTATACAAACACATTGCATCGTTAGTGCTACCATGTCCAAACACATTGTTGGTAGGATTCAAAATCCATCTTCTATGCCCGCATGCGGCATTGCCAGCACCATCATCTTGTATTTGACCCATTAGAGCGTCCATAAACGAATAACCCAAAGAAAGATTGCTCCTACTAGCTGTTGTGGCAGCTTCTTTTGAGTAACATTTCCAAGTGCTTGCTGGTGCGTGACTCAATTGATTATTCACTTCCATTAAATAAGCTGCGGCTTGCGCTTTTTTATTAAGTTCAGGATCGAGAACACATGAGTCGTAAACCCCTGCCAATCTTCTGATATAATTTATTCGCTGTATAAATTGCTTCTGAGTATTAGCACTAAGCACACCTTCAAAACACTTTGATACATTGACTGTTTTGTCGAATACCAAACTGGTATTAACTGTTTTAATTGATGACTTATAATCAGACACAATCAACTGTTTTTGTAAATTCAATAATTGAGTGTTTGAAGGATATATAGCAAGGGCTCTTCTCAATGAAACAGAAGCATCGCTGAATTTGTTGTCAGTAATTAACTTCTTAATTTTTCCAATTTCTCCATCTATTTGTGTCGTATTCGCTAAAGGTAAATTTTTAGAATTTGGCTTTAACGACTTTACAATGATAAAACTACTGGATACCACTACCACCAACAACAGGCATATCTTCTTACTCACATCCATTTGATTGATTAACGACTCTTTCCTATGATTTATTTTAAAACCCCTTTGTTTAATATTTCTTCAATAGTGTTTCTCGAAACAGCATGATATCCTTTTTGAGCTTTTGCATATATTCTCTTAGCTATATCCAAACCTTCGGGAGTAGAAGCTAAGGCTAAATAAAGAGGCTCGAGGAATTTTCTTCTTCCCACAGAAATCAAGTATTTTTCTATATTAACATCGGCAGCTTTATAACCATTTTTAATACAAAGCATGTACCAATCACATTGAATCTCACTGTTGGTACTTTCAGTTAAGTGGCACATTGAATCCAAATCCATCATAATGCTACTTATAGAATCTGCATTCAAACTTCGCAAAAGATGCATCCAATGCTGAGTTGTAAATCCTGCAGTATCCAATTGTTTTAAAGATTTCATTTCGTTGATGTCTTTTGCCATTGATTCTACACGATTCAATTCAACACTTTCTATTTTTGGACACGTTTTAGGCAATCCTATTTCATATATCCACGTATTCAAATCAGGTTTAATTTTTGGCCATTTAGACATGTACTCATTGAAATACTGAATAAACTGTTCTGTTGTTACTGTTTTCCATTTGAAGGCATTGAAATACGCATTTAAAAATTCATCAAAGTGCTTTCGACCGTACAAGCCTTCTAGATATTTTAGAAACATGGCACCTTTAACATAAGCGATATCCGAAACACCTTCATCTGGATTTCTATTTTTTAAATTCAATTTAAGTTTGGTATCGCCGGGAGCAGTTTTCATAAGGTCGTCTAAAGTCTTATGCAATTCTTCGGCGCTAATTTCCATTAACATGTCTGAATAATTTTTACCATAAATGGCTTCCATAATTCTATTTTCAAAGTATACAGTAAAACCTTCGTTCAACCAGAAATCTTCCCAGGTGTTATTGGTCACAAGATTACCACTCCAACTATGCGCCAATTCGTGAGCTACCAAAGACACCAAACTTTTGTCTCCTGCAATTACAGTAGGAGTAGCAAAAGTCAATCTAGGATTTTCCATGCCTCCAAACGGGAAACTAGGTGGCAAAACCAAAATATCGTATCTACCCCAAGCGTATTCTCCATAGAGTTTACTGGCTGCATCTATCATTTTAGGCAAATCAGAAAATTCGTAAGCAGCTTTACTCAACATCTCTGGTTCAGCAAAAACGCCCGAATTGGCACTAAAGCTTTTAAACTCTATATTTCCAACGGCCAAAGCCATCAAATAACTAGGTATAGGCTGAGGCATCTCGAAATGGTACTTACCTTCAGCATTTTTCTTGAATGAGTTTTCGGCACTCATCAAAGCCAAATACTGTTTGTCACATTCTATGTCTGCAGAATAGGTATATCTAACAGCTGGAACATCCATACAAGGCACCCAAGTTCGGGCTAAGATGGCCTGACTTTGTGTAAATAAAAATGGATGTTTCTTGCCAAATGTTTGTTCAGGAGCCAACCACATCAACGCTTCTGCATCAGCAGATGTTGAATAATAAACAGCTACTTTTTGTGTCTCGCTGGTAATTTGAATCACCAATGCCCTACCCATAATGGTATTTTCATAACCCAAACTCCACGGAGTAGCGGCAGAATCCTCTAATTTCACATCTTCGATATTTAACTGCTTGGTATCCAGTATCAAATACCTGCATTTCGATTTGTTATCAATACTTAAAACAACTTTACCTTCTAACTTTTTCTGATCAAAATCAACTTTTAAGTTGAGGTACATGTGTTTAAGCGTTATAGAATCATAATTGGAAAAAGAGTGGTTGTTGATCTTTAATTCAGGCATGTGGTCGATTTGCTTATGTCCGCAAGAACCAAACAAAACAAGAACAACAACGAATACAAGCGAGTACTTTATAATTTTTAACATGGATAGTTTACAAAGGTAATATATGCGCAAAAAACAATGTAAAAAATAAAACTATATTTACTACATTTGCGCTTCATAAAAAAAATTGGTATCTTATTTGTAATAAGAACAAAAGAATTACGTTACTACACAATGAGAATTTTATTCGCTTTAATTTTCACTTCGATCATCCTTAGTGCAAAAGCCCAGCCAGAAACAGATCCCTTTGGTTCTAGCTATAACTTTGACAGCACTTCGTTTTCTGATTCAAGCTTCTCTGAAACCACCGTTACGCCTGTTGATCCATCAACAATGCCTACTACATATAAAAAATATGAAAGATTTAAGGCTCCAATGGATACCATCACCGAATTGGTAACTTACATGGGTATTGTACCATTTAAACCAATGCCAAATGACGTGTACGACGGCGGAACAATAGACTCTCTATACGCAAGAGCTAGATTATACTTGATGCAGAAGTACATCAAAGACTACAGAGCCTCTAAAAACGCAAAAGACAATGTTTTTCCAAAAGATATTTTAGTTGAAGACATTAAGCCAGATGGAGAAAATGGTAGAATTGTGATTCGACCTACTGTGCCTCTTTATGTTAGCGACAATGAATTTACTAAAACACAATGGGGTACTCTTACTTTTAAAATTGAAATCCGTGTCAAAGAAGATAAATACAGATACAAATTCACCAACTTCGTACACAATACCGTAGAAAAAGGCACTGAAAAACCTATTAAAACCTATATTGAGTATTATGCAAACACCAATAGAGGTTACAAAAGCACAGATCATATCCTAATTGCTATTGACAAAATGGTGAAAGATATAGTGAAAGACCTTGGACGAGTTATGAAAGATCCAATCGTTATCGACCAAGACAATTTCTAAATTGCTCTAAGATATTGAAAAGCCCTTTGAACATTCAAGGGGCTTTTTTATTGTCCCTACTTTTTGAATAAAAAAGCCCGAAGACATTCGGGCACTTATCATTTAATTTCTTCGTAATCTATATACTCTCCGTCATTGTTAGAAGAGCTATTGGAACTGCTTTGTTTCGTCTTCTTGATTTCTTCGTCCATCTCATTCATTTTCTCTTGAAAATTCTGTGATGTCTTCTTAACAGCTGTAAACATTCTGAAAAGCTGCCAAATCGCATAAATGATAAAAATATTGAATAATAACTTCCTTAACATGGATTCAAAATCTAATACAAAATTACATTATTTAAGCCATTGTTCAATAGTTTGAAACTTATTATCCGTTTCGTTGAATTCATCTTCGGCAATTGATTTACTATTGATACCTGCACCTGCATACAACTCATAAATACCATTAAACACATTGGCACATCTTAAGTTTACATACATCTCGAATGCCGAATTTTCTGAGTAATAGCCTAAATATCCAGCGTAGAACTTTCGGTCGAACCCTTCACTATTTTTGATAAAATCATACGCCGATTGAAATGGCAAACCACACACAGCTGAAGTAGGATGAAGAACATTCACCAATTGCAAATCATCCTTAAACCCTTTCGATTGTATTCTAATTGGTGTTTGCAAATGCTCAACACGACTGGCTCTTTTCATCTGCATTTCCGATAATTCATATTGATAACCATTGGCATCTAAAAGATCGGTTATATACTTAACTATTTGTTGATGCTCTTCAAACTCCTTGTCTGAGTATGCATTATGTGTTTTTGTTCCACCTAATGCTTCAGTCTGTAAAACACCATCTTTAAAATTCAACAATGTTTCTGGACTCGCTCCTAACATCATTTTACCATCCACACAAAATGTATATACAAAAGCATTCGGATTGTTTGCCTCTAAATTAAAAAACACATCTATAGCAGGTGCACTGGAATGTATCATTTGTTTTCTTGCCAATACAACTTTTTTGAAATCCCCATTACTGATAGCATCAACTGCTTTATTTACAATTTCTTTGTAATCAACTTCGTCATGTGTATCTTCGATATACATGTGTAGATCCAATTGGCTTAAAATTTCTGAAGCTTCTAATTTAGAAATCTCTTGAATACGTCCTGTAAGATGAATTGGAGCTATAGTTTTATCAAAAGGCTGGACCACAAAACCATCGTTGCCAGACCCTTCGATTAGTGCAAACAATTTCCCTTGATTGGGCAATCTGAATATGACTCTGGAGTCCAAACCCATTTATCTGTTTTTTACAGCCATGGTCAAACGGCTAATATGGGCCAGCTTTCCATCCTCAGTTTCAATGCGAATTTCCCAAACCTGAGTAGTATTGCCAATATGAATAGGACGTGCTATGCCGTATACCCAAGAACCTTCCATAACTGGTCGCAAATGATTCCCATTTAAATCTAAGCCCAAAGCTACATACTTGGTTCTATCAAATACTAAGTTTGCAGCCATACTGCCAACACATTCAGACATCGCCAAACTAGCGCCTCCATTTAACATCCTTAATGGTTGAACAGTTCTGCCATTTACAGGCATCTTTGCTTTTAAATAATCTTCACCCAATTCTATAAACTCAATGCCTAAATATTCAACCATTGTGTCTTTATTATAGGCGTTTAGCCATTCCAGCTTTATATTTGCAGTATCGTAAAATATGGAGCTCATTACAGATTTTAAAGGCGCGAAGATACAAAAAACCATTCATTTGATTAGGCATGGGCAAACCGATTTCAACAAGCAAAATATCATCCAAGGCAGTGGCATTGATAGTGAATTGAACGAAACCGGCAGGAATCAAGCTCAGTTGTTTTTTAACCACTACCAAAATCAAGCCTACCATCACATCTATACCTCTAAATTAAAAAGAGCCATACAAAGTGTAGATGGATTTATACAATCAGGTATTCCGCACACAGCTATGGAAGAATTAAATGAAATCAATTGGGGCATTATGGAAGGCGCTCAAAGCAATCCTGAAAATGCAAAATTGTATCAATCGATGGTTGACCAATGGAGTTCAGGAAAATTAGACATTGCCGTTGATGGTGGTGAAACGCCTTTAGATATGTTTAATAGACAATATATCGGTCTTCAAAAACTTATGTCAAAACCTCAAGAAGAACACATATTAATTTGTATGCATGGAAGGGCTTTAAGAAGTTTTCTCTGCTTATTAACCAATACGCCTTTACAAGAAATGGAAAAGTGGTTACATACCAATTTGTGTTTGTATGAATTGTCCTTCAATGGTCAGCATTTTGATGTGATCAAAGCCAATGACACATTGCATTTTCAATCTTAATTCAATCTTGAAATTTCGTTAACTCTATTGGCATCTAGTTTTAGAAAAGTAAACAACAACATACTAAAACTGATCAGTGACGAACCTCCATAACTCATGTATGGCAGCGGAATTCCAATAACAGGCAACACTCCAATAGCCATACCTATATTAACAAAAAAGTGGAAGAATAATATGGATCCGGTGCTGTAACCAAATACCCTAGAAAACACATTTTTTTGACGCTCTGCTAGATAAAAAATCCTCCCAATAAACAATAGATAAACAATAACAAAAATGGATGAACCAACAAATCCATATTCTTCACCGACTGTACAAAAAATAAAATCGGTATGTTGTTCAGGCACCAATTTGGCTTTGGTTTGAGTACCATTATTAAAGCCATTTCCAACCCATCTGCCAGCGCCAATACTTATTTTTGCTTGCCTAACATTATAACTGTAATCTCTCTTAGAATCCTTCTTCTTATCATCTTCCTTTTTTTCAAATTTAAAAAAACTAAACCCTTGAGATTTCTTGACGTAATACTCGTCAACTTCTTGGTTTAAAGTAACAAGAATTCTTTGCTGTTGGTGAGGTTTTAGGACTTTTGAAAACACGAAATCCAAACTGATGATATATATGGATGATGCCAGAAATATCAACACCGATACAAACATCAATTGTTTCTGTTTTCTAATGAAATAAATGAAAACTGAAACAATCAACAACAATATCAAAAGTATATAATGCGATGGATATAAAATCGTCAACACAAATACCACAACCAAATAAAGTCCAAGTATCAACCACCACCCTGACAATCCTTCTCTAAACAATACAAGTATAAAACATGCGAATACCAATGCAGAACCTGTATCATTTTGCAGCAATGTCAGCAACATTGGCAATAGAATGATTCCGAAACAAATCATTTGATTTTTCTTGCCTTCAAACTTCACATCAAAGGTGCCCAAAAATTTAGCAAGAGCAAGAGCAGTAGCGTATTTAGCGAATTCACTTGGTTGCAACTTAAAAGCGCCTATTTTAAACCAAGCTTGGGCGCCTTTATTAAAAGACCCTGTAGCCAATAAGGCTAACAACATACCAATGATGATGATATAAATGCCGTAAGCTGAAAAATTAAAAAACTTAAAATCGGTTAATAATATCAAGAATACAATCAATGCACTAGCGCCAATCCAAATGACCTGCTTACCATATTCTTTAGAAAAGTCGAGTGCTAAGGGCTCGTCGACACCACTATTGGCTGAATAAATATTGACAGCTCCAAATAACACTATCAATATGTACAATATAACCGTTAGCCAATCGATATGAATTTTCTCTTCCATTATTGAACGACTTTAGGCTGTGCAGCTTTTAGAGAATCTGAGGCACTTATTTTTTTACCAGTTAGATTGGCATTCAACATGCGTTTTTGCATATCAGGTTTCTTACTAGGCAATGTCTTATCTGCAGACAAATATCGCTCTATCATTAAGTTGGCTATAGGAGCAGCGTAATCAGCTCCAAATCCTCCATTTTCTACAATAACACAGATAGCAATTTTTGGATTCACTCTTGGGGCAAATGCTATAAATATCGAGTGATCTTCGCCATGTGGATTTTGAGCTGTACCCGTTTTACCGCAAATTTCAATGCCTTCTATGCCTGTTCTACCTGCTGTACCACCAGGAATACATACTTTAGCCATACCAGCTATAACTGAATCAAAATAACGGCTTTCAACCATTGTGTAATGTTTCAATTTAAATGATTCTGGCACATAATGTTTATCGCCTATCGACTTAACAACATGAGGGGTATAGTAAAATCCTTTGTTGGCTATAATTGCTGCAACATTGGCCATTTGAAGTGGGGTTAATCCTATTTCACCCTGACCGATTGACATTGATACAACATTTGATGAACGCCAGTTTTTACCAAATACCCTTTCAAAATACTCTGGCTTTTTTACGATACCTGGAGATTCTTCTGGCAAATCTATTCCAGTCTTTATGCCAATACCAAAACTATTGAGATACTTGGTCCATTTGACATAAGCATCTTGAACGCTGTTGTAGTTTGGATTGTCTAGTATGCTTCTGTACACATAACAATAATAGGCATTGCAACTTTTAGCTATACTATTTTCTAAATCTAATGGAGAGCCATGAGCATGACAACCTACAGTTATTGAACCCATATGATATCCTCCATGACAAGGATATCTGGTAGCTGGCGTCAAAACACCTTCTTGCAACCCTATCAATGCCTGAACAGTTTTAAATGTTGAACCAGGTGGATAAGGCGCTTTTAATGCGCGATTAAACAAAGGCTTACTTGGATCTAACAACAAAGCGCTGAAATTCTTATTTCGTTGCTGACCAACCAATAAATTGGGATCATAATTTGGATTGTTAATAATGCTTAAAACTTCACCTGTAGAAGGCTCTATTGCCACAACAGAACCAATTTTATTGGCCATTAACTGCTCACCATACACTTGTAAATCTAAGTCGATTGCCGATATGATGTTTTCTCCGGCATACGGCATACTATCAAATTTACCTCCCGCAAAACTGCCTTGTTGTTTACTAAATTTGTCTACCAATACAACCTTGCGACCTTTAATACCTCTTAGATATTTTTCATACGATTTTTCTAATCCAGTTATGCCTTTTATATCTCCAGGTTTGTAATACTTCTGTGTATCTCTTTCTAAATCTCTTTCATTGATCTCACCCATATAGCCAAGTAGATGGGCAGCGCCATTGATGTTGTACCTTCTATCGATTTTTGTTTCAATATAAAATGATGGGAATTGATACAACACCTCTTGCAGTCGAGTATACAAATGGAATGGAATGTTTTTATATATAACAGATGCTTCTCTAGGATTGTATTTTGCTGCTTTTTTTAGGCGTCTATTAAATTCGTTGGTGTCTATAAGCAATTCTTTACACAAAGCAACTTTGTCAAAATTCTTTGCGTTCATGGGCACAACCATTAAATCGTAGCTAGCATCGTTGTACACCATCAATTTGCCATTTCTGTCCACAATAGTACCTCTTGCAGGGTATATTGTAATATCATTAGAACCATAAGCCTGAGCTTTATAGTAATTTGAGGTATCAACTATTTGAAGAAAGAACAATCTGGTAATAAAGATTGTTCCAACAAGCACCAATACACCGAGAAAAACATATAATCTTCCACTCTTTTCCATATGTTAATTCCTTGCAGGTTTATAAATAAGATTTTCAAATATTAACACAAGCAAGAAAGCAATTATTGTACTACTTGCAAATCCAGGTAAAAATCTTGTAAAGAAATTTGAACCGTGTGATTCTATCAATAAAAACAAGAAATGATATACTGCAATAAATGTCAAGAAATAGGTCCATTTCCAAGCATTGCCTTTTTTAGATGTCCAGATTTGATTGTCTTCATCTCTTGCGGCAATAACTGTTTCAACTTCTTTGGTTGCATAATATCTGGTGTAGCCAATAAAAGTAGCAACAGCAGCATGAACACCCCAAGACTCAAAGAACACATCAAAGATATAACCTGCCATGAAAGAAACAACTATCAACCATTCGTGAGACATTGAAGTTGGCAGCAAAAGAAGAAACATCACTATCAATTGTGGTTGAAACAAAAAACCATAAAAACTTCCAATAAATAAATTATTCAGAATGAACAATTGCACCAATAGCACAAAAATGTATAGACCTAAATATTTTAATATTGAAACAATCATTTTGTTTTCTTTTGTTGTTCTTCAACCTGTTTTTCAAGTTTGTCAATTTCATCTTTAAACATGTCAATCACGATATAAACATTTTGAATCTTACCAAAGTTTACAGCAGATTTGACTCTAATTTTATAGTATGTCTCTTTAGATGATTTCTCAATTTTCTCTATAACTCCAATAGGAATATCTTCTGGATAGTTTTTAGAATACGGACTTGTTACAATGTGATAACCTACTTTCAAGGCTTCATATTTATTAACGTCTTTTAAATCCAGATAATTGGGATCTTTACCATCCCAAACCAAAGTACCTCTTGTGTAATTCAACTCTTTTATTTTTGGCACCAATTTAAAACCACTTGTATTTAGTACAGATGTAGCAATAGCGCAGTTTTCAGAAACTTCTGTAATGGTGCCTACTATGCCTTCAGGACAAAACACACCCATACCCTTCTTAACACCCGAACTAGAGCCTCTGTTAATGGTGATGTAATTGTTTTGTCGATTAGTAGAATTTGTAATTACCTGAGCTGGATAGTACTTATAACGTTGCTTGTAAACGGTATCTTTAACTTCAAACACTGCTTTAGATTCAACCAAATAATTCTCCATAGATTTTCTTCGCAGTTCCAAATTCTCATTAAACAGAGCTTGATTTTTATTGTACAGAGCGAAGTACTCAAACAATGAACTATTTATTTCGTGTAGCTTGGTGCTTAAAGTACGTGTATTACTATAGTAGAATGAAGATTGGTAAGAGTTGAATCTGAAAATCGCGATAATGCATAATACTTCAAGCACAAGAAACAAGAGGACATGTAGTTTGCTCCTTAAATACTTAAAGATGGAATTCATTTATCAGGAATTCATTAAAAATTTGAATTTACCAATATTTTTCAATGCAATACCAGTTCCGCGAACAACCGCTCTAAGTGGGTCTTCTGCAATGTGAACAGGCAATTTAGTTTTAGCAGCTAATCGTTTATCAAGACCTCTAAGAAGAGCTCCTCCACCAGTTAAATAAATACCAGTTTGATAAATATCAGCAGCCAATTCAGGAGGTGTATTTTCCAAAGCTTTCAAAATAGCTTCTTCAAGTTTAACAATTGATTTGTCAAGTGCAAGAGCTATTTCTGAGTATGACACAAATACTTGTTTTGGTATACCTGTCATTAAGTCCCTGCCATACACTGCATAATCTTCAGGTGGTGTATCCAATTCTGTCAATGCAGAACCAACGTTGATTTTAATTTTCTCAGCAGTTCTTTCTCCACATAGTAAATTGTGTTGACGCTTCATGTATTCAGAGATATCCATATTGAATTCATCTCCCGCAACACGAATGGATTGATCACACACGATACCACCTAATGCTATAACAGCAATCTCACTTGTTCCGCCTCCGATATCGATGACCATATTACCCATAGGTTCTGTAACGTCAATGCCGATACCAACAGCAGCTGCCATAGGCTCGTGAATCATATAAACTTCTTTACCTCCAGCTCTATCAGCACTATCTTTAACTGCTCTTTTTTCAACTTCAGTTATACCTGATGGAATGCATATAACCATTCTTAACTGAGGTGAAAAAGTTTTACCAGATTTGTTTATTTTTTTAATCATGCCTCTGATCATGTGCTCAGCGGCTTGGAAGTCGGCAATAACACCATCTTTTAATGGACGAATGGTTTTGATGTTGTCATTTTCTTTACCATACATCTGCATGGCTTCATGACCAATAGCAATAACTTTTCCAGTACTTCTTTCAATTGCGATAATGGAAGGCTCATCAACAACAACCTGATCTTTGTGAATAATTAAAGTGTTAGCAGTACCGAGATCAATCGCGAGCTCTTGTGTGAAAAAATTAAACCATCCCATTTCGTTTATTAAAGTGTTATATGCACCCGCAAAATAAACATAAAATCATCAAATTTTATGTTTTTCTTAGAAAAAAATAATTAACTTTTCAAGAGCAATTATTTAATTATTGGCACTAAATTTGATATTAATAGGCAAAATGGAAACTCCAATAGAAAATATAATCGAGAAAAGGAAGCCGGGTAGACCATCTACAAACGACTCCAGACGTAAAGAAATCCTAGAAAAATCAACTGAGTGTTTTATCAAATTCGGATTCAACAAAACAACTTTAGATGAAATCGGTGAAGCTATCGGTTTCAATAAAGCAGCATTGTACTATTACTTTAAAAACAAAGAAGAATTATTCATCCAAGTTGTAAACAACCAACTAACTATTGGTCTTAACAAATTACAATCTGATTTGAGTGAATTGCCTGATAACGAATCTAAGATTCTAAAATACATTTGGAATAGAACTCAAGTATATGCTAACTTAATTCGTTTAACTAGCTTATCTAACGAGAACATTTTAGATTTGAATAGCACTTTTGAAGAAATCTATTCTCCATATAAAAAATCTGAAATTAAATACCTCAGCAACATCATTTCTAAAACAGTTGATAACAAAACACAACAAGAAATTGATGAGTTCTCTGAAATGTTAATTGATCTAGTAAATTCTATGGGTTTATCTGCTTTATTGGTGAAAAATATTAGCAACCAAATCCAACATCTTGAAAATCACAACAGCAAAAAACAAGCGGTAGTGAAAATGCTTCTAAAAGCATTCTCTTATAAATAATTTTTTTTTCAAATACATGGAAAATCCATGGTAATAACAATCATTATGTACCTCAATAAATTGTTATTACTGTGGGTTTTTCTTTTATGTGCATGCCAATCTGACAAAACGACAACTCCTAAACCTGACATAGTCGTTGGCATAATGCCTCTGAATTCTAACTTAGATTCTTTATCCAAAGCGCTTGCTCTAGATGTAAAAAAATTCTACTCAGTTAGTGTCGTTTTATTGCCTCAAACTACTTTGCCCAATTTCGCTTATAACCCAAGTAGAAACAGGTATAGAGCAGACAGTTTATTGAAGCACCTTTCATCTATCAAACCTGATTCTATCGATTTCATTATCGGCATCACCAATCAAGATATTGCGGCATCCGTAAAATCACATTCAGATTGGGGTGTTTTTGGATTGGGCTATTGCCCTGGAGAAGCCAATGTCATCTCTACTTTCAGACTAAAAAAAGACCATCAAAGCATCAAATTACCTACACGTCTCAAAAACGTTGCATTGCATGAATTAGGACACAATTTTGGTTTGCCTCATTGTGGTGATACAAGCTGTCTTATGAAAGATGCTAAAGGGAAATTATCTAGTGTAGAAGGGTCAAAAAGAACGCTTTGCAAACGATGCAAAACAATCATTGATATGCCTTAATAAATTGAGAAAATTATTCTCAAATTAGAGTATTTCATTCAATACTTCCATAATACGCTCGGTGCTTTTACCATCCCACAATGGTGGAATTACTCCCTTTTTGAATGTTCCTTCATTGATTTGATGGATATAATGATTCAAATCTTCAAGGGTATATGGCACCAATACATTGCTACCCAAATCAACTGTGCTCGGACGCTCAGTATTGTTTCTCAATGTCAAACATGGAATGCCTCTGTAAGTTGTCTCTTCTTGAATCCCGCCACTGTCTGTAACAACAAACTTGCATTCAGCTGTCAACTTTTGGAATGAGAAATAATCGAGTGGTTCACAGAAAATCAATCCTTCTAAATGCTCTATCTCAGCCCATAAATTGTACTGTTTCAATTTTGCTACAGTTCTAGGGTGAATAGGGAAAACCAATTTATATGAAGTGGTTATCGACTTGATCATTTCAATCAAGACAACTAGACCTTCTTCTCTATCAACATTGCTCGGACGGTGCATTGTCATCAACACAAACTTCTTAGACTCAAGTTGCATATCGTTTAATACTGTGCTGGCTTGAACTTGCTCATCAAATGCCACCAAACTATCTATCATTGTATTGCCAACAAAGAATATAGATGAAGCATTTTTACCTTCATGCTTAAGATGGTCCAAACCACTTTGTTCTGTTACAAAGAAATAATCAGCAATCTCGTCAGTAAGTAGTCGATTGATTTCTTCTGGCATTGCTCTATCAAAGCTTCTCAAACCGCTTTCAAGGTGGGCAACTTTAATACCCATCTTATTCCCAGTTAATGCTGCAGAGAATGTACTATTGACATCTCCCACTACCATTAACAAATCTGGCTGATACTCTAAACACACTTTTTCAAGTCCAAGCATCACATTGGCCATCTGACTATTGGGTGTGCCTTGACCGATATTGAGCATAAAATCAGGACGCAAGTCGAACTGATCAAAAAATATCTGACTCATTTTTTGATCAAAATGCTGTCCGGTATGAACAAACTTTACATCAAGATTTGGGAACTGTTGAGCAACTTGTTTGAATCGCGTTACTTTTATGAAATTTGGTCGGGTACCTACTACAATGAGAATTTTTTTCAAGATTTATAGAAATTAATGCGGCAAAATTAAGACAAATCGACTTTAAATTTATATTTGTCAATAATTGAGCGTATTTTTGCAGACTACATAATTAACAACCATTCCACAAAAAATGTTAAATATCGTTTTATTCGGACCTCCAGGTGCTGGTAAAGGCACACAATCTCAAAAACTAGTAGATGCCTTTAATTTGGTGCACTTATCAACAGGCGACATCTTCCGTTTCAATATTAAAAACAATACCGAGCTTGGTCAATTAGCCCAATCATACATGGACAAGGGAAATTTAGTACCAGATGAAGTAACCATTAACATGCTTGAGGCAGAAGTTGCAAAATATCCAGATGCAAAGGGATTTATTTTTGATGGTTTCCCAAGAACCACCAACCAAGCCATTGCTCTAGACAACTATCTTGAATCTAAAGGCACTGCAATTTCAATGATGCTTGCTTTACAGGTTGATGAAGAGGAATTGATCAAACGATTGATACTTCGTGGAAAAGACAGTGGAAGAGCTGATGATTCAGACGAATCTATTGTAAGAAACAGAATCAAAGTTTACAACGAACAAACAGCAGTAGCTGCAGATTTCTATAACAAACAAGGCAAATACCACAGTATTGATGGTGTTGGCTCTATCGATGAAATATTCAACAGATTGAGTTCTGTTATTGTTGAGAGAAATCGTTAATCTTCATCAGAAGATAACCCATACAAATGGCAGAATCCAATTTTATAGATTACGTAAAAATCTTTTTCAGAAGTGGAAAAGGTGGCAGAGGAAGTGCGCACTTTCATCGTGCTAAAGGTTTACCGAAAGGCGGACCAGATGGAGGTGACGGAGGAAAAGGTGGTGATATCAGATTGGTAGGTAATGCCCAATTATGGACTTTGCTGCATTTAAAATACAGAAAACACATACATGCCCAAGATGGAGAAGGCGGAGGTTCTGCTTTGTGCACTGGGGCTTCTGGCAAAAATGAAATTTTAGAAGTTCCTCTGGGCACCATTGCTAGAGATGCTGAAACCGGTGAAGTTCTTCTTGAAATTACCGAAGATGGCCAAGAAAAAATCTTGCTAAAAGGCGGAAGAGGTGGCCTAGGTAATACACATTTTAAAACATCTACCAAACAAGCACCTACTTATGCTCAACCTGGCGAAGAGGGCATTGAATCATGGATCATTTTAGAACTAAAAGTCCTGGCCGATGTTGGATTGGTTGGCTTCCCTAACGCGGGTAAATCAACTTTATTATCTGTTGTTTCAGCTGCAAAACCTGAAATTGCAAACTATCCATTTACGACATTGGTTCCAAATTTAGGCATGGTTCAATACCGCGATTACCGTTCATTTGTGATGGCAGATATTCCTGGTATTATCGAAGATGCCCACTTAGGAAAAGGCTTAGGTCATCGTTTCTTAAAACACATTGAAAGAAATGCTGTTTTGTTGTTTATGATACCTGCCGATAGCCCAGATATCAAAAAGGAATACAAAATCTTGTTAAATGAACTCAAGCAGTTCAATCCTGAATTGTTAGAAAAAGACCGTATTGTCGCTATAACAAAGTGCGACATGTTAGATGAAGAACTTATGGATCTTATGAAAAAGGACTTAAAAACCCTTAAACCAATATTTATTTCTGCTGTTACTGGTTTAAACATCCAGAAACTGAAAGATAAACTTTGGGGAAAAATCAATCACACCAAAGAAGAATGGGAATAAAAAAAAGCAGCTTTTAAGGCTGCTTTTTCATTTATATATCTTTTGAAGTTATTCTCTGATAAATTGTTTTGTAAATGATTCATCACCATTTCTAACAACAATACTGTAAATACCCGAACTTAAATCAGTGGTAGAGATGGTCATACCATTAACGAAAGTATTGGTAGCCACTACTTGACCATAACTGTTTAAAATTTGATACTCACCGCTTGACACTACGCTGTTGTTTACTGTGATAAAATCTTTGCTTGGATTAGGATAAACAGACAACAAATCGCTGTCAACTGTTTCAACTCGTAAGGCTTTCCATGCTTGACACATAATGGTTACATCTACATAATCCATTGGATTGCTTTCTCTATAAAACTTTACTACCATAGTAGCATTGCCTCTAATATTCTTAGGATAAAAATGGAAAGACAATTCACCAGAATCTAAGTTGCCGATTTGAAAAGAACCAGTGTCAACTTCCACACCTCTACAACTTATTATATCACATACAGCTGAAGTCCAGTCGGTAGTTGGTAAACTATTGGTTGTTCTTGTCCATTTAATGGTCTCCATAGACATTGCAGTGTGCTTTATCTTAGTATGGGTATATAAATCAACGAAACTAGAAGAAGTTGCGCCTGCATAACCGTATGCATACAGTGTATCATCTTCAATTTCAAACTGAGCATTTGCTGAAAATGCAAATGCCATTGTACAAATAAGTAAAAAACGTTTTAACATAAATACAAAAATAACTAAAAAATTTCTTAGATTTAAATAATTATTTTAAAGCTGATATCCAGCGATTTAACCGAATGTGTCAACATACCAAGTGAAATATAATCCACACCTGTAGCTGCGTAATCCTTAATATTATCAAGAGTTATACCTCCAGACGACTCAGTCTCGCATCTTCCATCTATCAAATTTATGGCCTCTTTGGTGAGATCCGGAGTAAAATTATCTAGCATGATGCGCTGAATTGGCATACAAGACAGAGCCTCTTCTACTTCTTTTAAATTTCTTGTTTCGACTTCTATACCTAAGTCTAAATCGTTTTCTTGTAAGTATGTTTTTGCCTTTTGAATCGCATTGGTTATACCTCCTGATACATCAATATGATTGTCTTTAAGCATAATCATATCATACAACCCAAATCTGTGATTTTCGCCTCCCCCTGCTTTTACAGCCCATTTTTCTAACACCCTTAAATTTGGTGTTGTTTTCCTAGTGTCTAAGACTTTGGTTTTGTACCCACTGATGGTTGAAACTGCTTTGTCTGTAACGGTTGCAATACCGCTTAGTCTCTGCATAATATTTAGCAACAATCTTTCACTTTTTAACAATCCATGCGCTTTACCTTTTGCTTCAAATCCAATATCGCCAAATTTTACTTTATCACCATCGTTTATTAGAGGCTTTATTTCGATTTCAGGGTCATTCAATTTCAAAATTGTGTAGGCAATTTGAATCCCAGCAGCAATGCCTTCATCTTTAAAAATCAATCTGGCCGATGATAAAGCATCGCGATCTATACAAGACAAAGAAGAATGGTCACCTGAGCCAACATCTTCTTTAAGTGCATTTTGGATGATTTCCAAAACCCTTGGGTCTTTACTGATATCCTCTAAATGTGTAGGCATAAAAAAAGTACTGCAAATTAACGCAGTACTTTTAAATCTTTCACTATTGAATTTAAAAATCAGGAGATTTTAAATTCGTTGATATAGAAGGTTCCGGCTTTATAGGTTCCAGAAATAGAAATCCTGTATGTCCCATTTTTCGTCACCAGACTTATCACTATCATACTATTGGTAGTACCGCTGGTTTCGTGAGTTACAGTAGCTTTAACAGGTTGGTGATTTTTAAAGAAATTATCCAACACAATTTTAGCCTGTTCTTTAGTATTAACACCAGAAGCTGCAGGAGTTACCAATTCGATACTGGTATTAAACATCTGAGCCAATTCATTGGTATTAGAGGCTTGTATAGCATTAGCAATTCTCTCGCTTTCGCTAGCTTCAAGTGCTACACTAAACATCATTGCCATTGCTATAAATAAACTTTTCATCATTTGATATGAATTTTGCACAAATCGTGCCAAAAGAAAAACAGTGATTTTATTGTTGTTTCTTATTGCAATTATATAAGCTATTTACCTGAATTGCAACAGAATAGTAAAATGTCTATTTGGCTTGAATTCTTTTGATTCTCTTTTTAAGGTCTTCTATTTGGTCTCTATACCTTGCAGCTTCAATAAACTCCATTTCTTTAGCAGCTTTCATCATACTCTTTTCTGTTTCTTTGATAGCTTTTTCTAACTCTGGTATAGACATGTAATCAAATACTGGGTCAGCAGCCAAGCTTAATTCTTCTTTTGCTGGACCGTTGTATTCTGCTTCTCCGCGTTTTGCATCGGCGACAGAAGTTTGATTGATGATTTGTTCTTTTGATTTTAAAACGGTTGTTGGTGTGATGCCATGTTCTTTGTTGTATGCCATTTGCTTCTCCCTTCTTCTCTCAGTCTCCTCTATCGTTTTCTTCATACTGTCAGTCATTCTATCTGCATACATAATGACTTTACCATTGGCATTTCTAGCAGCTCTACCAATAGTTTGAACCAAACTTGTTACACTTCTTAAAAAACCTTCTTTATCGGCATCTAAAATCGCCACAAAACTTACTTCTGGCAAATCTAAACCCTCTCTCAATAAGTTAATACCAATTAATACATCAATATTACCCAACCTCAAATCCCTTAATATTTCAACTCTGTCTAAGGTTTTAACTTCACTATGTATGTATTGACATTTGATACCCAAACGAGTCATATATTTGGCGAGTTCTTCACTCATCCTTTTGGTAAGTGTCGTTACTAAAACCCTATCACCAGCTTTCACTCTCTCGTCAACTTCATCCAACAAATCGTCCACCTGATTCGTACATGGTCTAACTTCAATCACCGGGTCTAACAATCCAGTTGGTCGAATCAATTGTTCAACTATGACACCTTCAGACTCACTAATTTCAAATGACGACGGAGTTGCACTGACATAAATAACTTGATTCACAAGATTATGAAACTCTTCCCATTTTAATGGTCGATTGTCCATAGCAGCAGGCAATCTGAAACCATAATCAACCAAATTGATTTTTCTGGCTCTATCTCCACCATACATGGCTTTGATTTGTGGCATGCTTACGTGACTTTCGTCAACAACCAATAAATAATCATCAGGGAAATAATCCAACAAACAAAATGGTCGCTCTCCAGCACTTCTACGGTCCATGTATCTGCTATAATTTTCGATACCACTGCAATAACCAAGTTCTCGCATCATCTCCAAATCAAAATTCACTCTTTCCTCAAGTCGCTTAGCTTCTAAATGCTTGCCTTGTTCTTTAAAAAACTCTATTTGCAAGACCAAATCATCTTGGATATCTCTGATGGCTTGATTCAATCTTTCTTTAGGAGATACATAAATATTTGCAGGGTAAATAGCTATGTCTTTTAAATCTTCTAATATGTCGCCACTCGAAGGCTCGAAAGATTGTATTTCCTCAATTTCATTACCGAAAAAAGAAATTCTATAGGCAAAATCATTGTATGCGAGATACACATCTACAACATCGCCTTTAACTCTAAAGTTACCTCTTCTAAACTCGTCTGTCGTTCTGCTGTATAAAGAATCTACCAGCTTGTGCAACAAGGTATTTCTGGAGATTACAGTTCCTTTACTCAAACGTATGATGCTGTCTTCATAATCTTTAGGATTACCAGCGCCATAAATACAACTCACAGAAGCAACTATAATCACATCTCGTCTGCCGCTCAATAAAGTTGAGATGGTTTTTAAACGCATCTTCTCAATTTCTTCGTTGATGGCTAAGTCTTTTTCTATGTATGTGCCTGTAGTCGGAATAAAGGCTTCGGGTTGATAATAATCGTAATAACTTACAAAATACTCAACTGCACTCTCAGGAAAAAACTGCTTGAATTCTCCATACAATTGAGCCACCAATGTTTTATTGTGACTTAACACCAAAACAGGTCTTTGAACCTGCTGGATGACATTAGCTACAGTAAAGGTTTTACCACTTCCTGTAACACCTAATAAAGTTTGCGAACGCACGCCTTCATTCAAGCCACTTACAAGTTGCTTAATTGCTTCAGGCTGATCACCTGTTGGCTTAAATGGCGAGGTAATTTTAAAGGTTGACACTGGTCAACGAATATACTATAATAACCTTAGTTATACAAGATGATTAGGCTTGTTCTAATCTGAATCTCTCTCTTCTAAATTCAGAATATCCCAATGGATTTTCTTTTAGATGTTCAACTTCAGTTCTATTGTGATACAAATGAATGGCTTCAAATAAAGCATTGCTAAAACTTAAAGGATTTGCAATATTCTTCCCTGCGATATCATATGCTGTACCGTGATCTGGACTGGTTCTCAAAGTAGGCAAACCAGCAGTGTAATTTACACCTTCATCAAAAGCCATAGATTTAAATGGAATCAAACCTTGATCGTGATACATAGCCAAAACCAAATCAAAATTTCTGTAGTTGCGACTGCCAAAAAAACCATCAGCGCTGTACGGACCAAAACAAAAAATTCCTTTTTCGTTTGCTTCTTTAATAGCTGGATCTATGATGTCTCTTTCTTCAGTACCCATTTTTCCATTTTCTCCGTTATGAGGATTTAAGCCAAGTACTGCAATTTTTGGTTTTACTATTCTAAAATCTCTTTTCAAACTTTCAGATGCCACATGCAATTTTGAAACGATAGAAGACACACTGATAGATTGAGGCACTTTAGCCAATGGTAAATGCTCTGTAAGTAAACCAACTTTGATGTCTTCATTATACAATACCATCAACGAATCGTCTTCACCAAGTTGTTTGGTTATATAACCAGTGTGACCGGTAAAATTGTCAACAGATTTGATGGTTGATTTATCAATTGGACCAGTTAAAATGGCATGCAATTTACCAGCTTTAGCATCTTGTAACATCCTATCTATTGCCATCAATGCTTCTTTTCCAGCTGCTTCACTGGCCACACCAAACTGTACTTCGAAAGCTTCGTTACTACTAGCTATCAAGTTCAACTGATTGCCCTTAATTTCTGAAATATCTTTTACCGCTACATATGCAGGTTTTTCAAGGTTCAATACCTTTTTATTGAATGCAAATGTTTTAGGATTTGCATACAACACCGGTATACAATATTCATATACCATTGGGTGTTGAAGGGTTTTAATTATCACTTCTAATCCAACACCATTTGGATCGCCTTGAGTAATACCAATGATAGGTTTATTCATACTATTTTTTCTTAGTTTGTTTCATTAAAAAGTTAACCATCAATCTCACGCCTACACCTGTACCACCTTTAGGTTTGTAGGCATCTGGAGCGTGATTAAAAGCTGGACCAGCAATATCAAAATGCATCCAAGGATAGTCTGTAAAATGTTCTAAAAATTTAGCAGCACTGATTTGACCACCTTCGCCTTTTCCTAAATTGGTCATATCAGCAATATCAGATTTTAACTCATCTGCATAATCTTGCCATAGTGGAAATTCAACCAATCTTTCGTAAACAGAATAACTGCTTTCAAAAATATCTTGCTTCACTTTGTCTTCAGCAGTACCCATAACAGCAGTAGCATAAGAACCTATTGCTCTTACTGCGGCACCTGTTAAAGTAGCAAAATCACACACCAATTCAGGTTGTAATTTTTTAGCAAAATGTAATGCATCAGCTAATATAAGTCTACCTTCAGCATCTGTATTCAAAATCTCAACGGTTGTTCCATTGTACATTGTAATGACATCACCAGGCGCATAACTGTTCTCACCTATCCAATTGTCTGTTGCTGGCACTAAACCAACCACATACAATGGCAATTCCATTTTGGCAACTGCATTCATAACACCAGCAACCACAGCTGCCCCAGCCATATCACATTTCATGTGATCCATGCTCATAGGTGTAGGTTTCAAACTTAATCCACCAGTATCATAAACAACACCTTTCCCTACTAATACATAAGGTTTTTTATTGACTGCATTTTTAGGCTTGTACTCTAAAATATTAAATGTTGGTGGTGTTTTACTTGCCTTGTTAACAGCCAAAATACCGCCCATCTTTTGAGCAGTTATTTTTGCCTCATTCCACACTTCAACTTTAAACCCAGCGCTCTTACCAATCTTTTTAAACTCCTCAGAAATTTGCAAAGAAGTTAAGTAACTTTGAGGTTCATTTACCAAATCTCTTGCAAGCAAAGTAGATTCAATAATCACGTTCGCTTGTTTTACATCGGCATCACTTGCCTTTGGAGCACAAATTTGTATGACATGTAAAGAGTTTGATTGAGGCTTAGATTTATATTTTAAAAATTTGTAATTACTCAAAGCCATTCCTTCGGCAAATGCTAATGCATCATGTTTATCATCCGCCAAAACACAAACCGATTCTTTAGAATTTTCATTCATTAAAACACTGGCTTTAGAACCTGCTTTTCTAAGTTGCTCAGAAAGCTGCCATCCTGAAACTTCAGAATACATTACCACAAGCACAATTTGATTGCCATCATTAAAAACAAGTTCTTTTTTCTTGTCTTTTATTGAACTTGCAAGTGCTTCGTTCTGCTGTTTATTCAACCACTTGCTGGATTTTGATTTGTCGGTATTTACTACTACTACCAATTGGTCTTTTGCCGATGGCTTGCTGATGAGTTTAATTGCTTTCATATTTATTCTACTATTACTAAACAGTATTCTTTCTTACCTCTTTGAGCAAGAATGTATTTACCATTGATTAAGTCTTTGTTATCAATAACCGAATTTGCATCAGATACTTTATCTCTATTGATGCTAATGCCATTGCCTTGGAGCATTTTCTTAGCTTCGGTTTTACTCGGCAACATATTGGTTTTTTCACTTAAGAAATCAACAATATTGATACCTGATTCTAATTCTGATTTGGAAATTGAAGCTTGAGGAACACCTTCCATTGCACTTAAAAGTACGGATTCGTCAATGGTTGCTAATTCTGCAGCAGAACCTTTTCCAAAAAGAATTTCGGTTGCTCTAACTGCTTTATTAAATGCCTCTTCGCCATGTACTCTAATGGTCACTTCTTTTGCCAATTCCTTTTGCAACATATGTGATGGTATGGCCTCGATTTCCTCTCTTGTTTTTAAAGAAAATATTTTGATGTAATTTTTAACATCTTCATCCGTAGAACGTATCCAAAACTGATAAAATGCATAAGGTGAGGTTCTGTTAGGATCAAGCCAAATATTTCCGCTTTCAGATTTACCAAACTTAGTACCATCTGCTTTTTTAATTAAAGGTGTTGTCATAGCAAAAGCTTCACCACCTTCCATACGGCGTATCAACTCTGTACCGGTTACAATATTCCCCCATTGATCACTACCTCCCATTTGCAATTGAATACCATTGTTTTTCCACAAATAATAGAAGTCGTACCCTTGCACCAATTGATAACTAAATTCTGTGAAAGACATTCCAGTTTCAAGTCTTTTTTTCACAGAATCTTTCGCCATCATGTAATTTACAGTAATGTGCTTTCCAACATCTCTGATAAAATCTAAGAAAGTAAAGTTTTTAAACCAGTCATAATTGTTGACTATTTCTGCGCTATTGGCACCACAATTGAAATCAAGAAATCTCTCCAATTGAGCTTTTTGACAAGCCAAATTGTGTCTTAACACATCTTCATTCAACAAGTTTCTTTCTGCACTTTTACCTGAAGGATCACCAACCATTCCAGTTGCTCCACCAACCAGCGCTATGGGCTTATGACCAGCTCTTTGAAAATGCAGGAGGGTCATAATTTGAACCATATTGCCGACACCAAGAGAATCAGCAGTAGGATCAAAACCTATATAACCTGTCACCATTTTTGAATTTAATACTTCTTCAGTTCCAGGCATAATATCCTGAATCATATTTCTCCATCTCAATTCTTCTACAAAATTCGTTTTAGGCAACATATATCAAATAGTCTATTAAAATTTGGTTCGCAAAGATAAACCAATTCCAATGAAAATACCGAAAATAGACATAAATGGAATAAATTATTTAAGTTTGTAGAGAGAATGAATTTCATCGCCCATTACCATTTCTATAAAACAGAAGACAGCTACTATAATTTGGGATTGGTACTACCAGATTTGGTTAAAAACTTTAACAAAACCCACCTCAAACCGAAAGATGAGTTTGTTCATCAGTTACTAAACTCTATCAACAAAGGCAGTAAAAAACATCTTGAAGCAGACAAACTGTTTCATCAATCTACCTTCTTCAAGGAAGCCGAAAAGTTCATTTCATTTATGATGGACGACAAAGCACTTTGGCCACGTAAATGGTTTCTAAACCATTTGTTGTGTGAAATTGTACTTGACAGGGTGATCATGGAAAGACATCCTAAAGAGGTAGAAGAGTTTTATGCAGAATTAAACAATGTCAATATTGAGCAAATAGAATTGTATCTAAAGCTGAGCAACATCCCTAATTACCAAAACTTTAGAAAAGGATTCGAAAGATTTGTAAAATATCCGTTTATTTTTGAATACCAGCACAATGAAAAAATCATTTTTGCGTTAGGCAGGGTGTATCAACGATTAGGCATTGATTACGAATGGACTGAAGAGGATAAAAACCTTCTATTGTATGCCATTCCTAAACAGATTGAATACCTAGACGAGAGGTACCATTTACTTAAGAAAGAACTTAAACTATAGAATTTATAAAAAAAAATGAGATATTTGCAATATTCTATGAGGAAATACGCTCTTCTAACTGCTTGTTGTTTACTAATAGCAGGGGCTAATGCACAAAATGCCACAAAATACAGTAACGAATTTTTACAAATAGGCGTTGGCGCTCGTTCTTTGGGCATGGGTGGCGCAATGATTGCGTCTTCTCGCGATGTCTATTCAGGTTATTGGAATCCTGCAGGTTTAACCAATATTGAAGGCAATGCTCAAGTAGCTCTTATGCATGCTTCATATTTTGCAGGTATTGCCAATTACGACTACGGTGCCTGGGCTACCAAAGCTGGCGACAAAAGTGCTTTAGGTATAAGCTTGATTAGATTTGGCGTTGACGGTATTGCAAATACATACGACTTAATCAGAAATGGTGAAATAGATTACTCTAGAGTGACCTCTTTTAATACAACCGATTTTGCAGCCATCATCTCATTTGCCAGAAAAGAAGACATCAGAAGTTTGCGTCATGTAGATTTTTCTTGGGGTGGAAATATGAAAATCATCACGAGAAAAGTTGGTCCTTTTGCTAAAGCCATAGGTTTTGGATTTGATGGTGGGGTAAAATTTTCAAATGAAAAGAAAAAATGGGAACTTGGATTTGTCATCAGAGATGTCACTTCTACTTTTAATAGCTGGAGATATACATTTACTGAAGCTCAAAAAGATGTTTTGGCTTCAACAGGGAACGCCATCCCTAAAAATACGCTAGAAATTACCCTTCCAAGATTGATGGGTGGATTTGCTAAAACATGGGAAAGTGGCAATTTTACTTTCTTAGGTGAGGCCGATATAAACATTACCTTAGACGGTAAAAGAAACACATTAGTAAGAACCAATCTTTTAAGTATAGACCCTTATCTAGGCACTGAAATTGGTTATGATATCAGCGATGCCAATCACTTATATTTTAGAGCTGGTTTGAACAATTTTCAACAATACACCAATAGCGATGGCAAAAAAGTTCCGTCTGTGATGCCGAATGTTGGATTAGGATTCACATTTGGTAAATTCTCAATCGACTACGCCTTAACCAATCTAAGCGCAGTTGCTAATTCTGGTCCTGCTCTTTACAGCAATATTTTCTCTCTTAAATTAGAGATCAACCGCGACGGAAAATAAAATTTCTGTTTGTCGACAAGCTTTCAATTAACTTTTTTAATCAGAGCTTTAGACTTAACTTTGCGGTCCAGAAAATTGTCGTGTCCTTTATTGAAAAATTAAAAAATCGTTGGCAAGTTAAAAGTGGCTTGCAAGTTTTACTTATCTTAATGGTATTCGCTTGCACAGGTTATTCCGTTATCATTTTAAAACACCTCATCGGGATTAATGCGCAGACTTCGTCTACCAACAGAATACTATTTTATATTGGAGTATTGCCAATTTATAACATACTTTTATTGTGTTATGGTTTTATTTTCGGACAATTCAAGTTTTTTCTCGAATTTGAAAAGCGATTCTTCACTCGAATTTTCAATTTATTCAAATCTAAAAAATGACGATTAGCAACAAAGATATATTATCAGCTTTAAGTCATGTTGATGACCCAGACCTAAAAAAAGACATCGTGACATTAGGGATGGTGAGAGATATTGAAATTCAAGACAACAAACTCAGTTTTTCTGTTTATTTAACTACTCCTGCTTGTCCAATGAAAGATATGATAGAGAATGCGTGCAGAAATGCAATTTCTATGTTTGTATCTGACCAATTGGATGTTTCTATAAAAATGACCGCCGATGTTGTCGCGGGTAAACGCAAAACCGAAGTGATGCCAACTGTTAAAAACATTATCGCTGTTGGTAGTGGTAAAGGTGGTGTTGGTAAATCAACTGTAGCCGCTGGTTTGGCAACTGTTCTGAGTAAATCTGGAGCTAAAGTGGGACTTATGGATGCGGATATTTACGGGCCATCTGTTCCAATTTTGTTTGGGGTTCAAGACGCCATTGTTGAAATGGATGTAGTAAATGGGGTTGAACTCATGCGACCAATAGAAGCCGATGGCATAAAACTATTTTCAATTGGATTTTTATCTAAACCAAATGAAGCAGTGGTTTGGCGTGGCCCCATGGTATCCTCTGCACTTAAACAGTTTATGAATGGTGTAAATTGGGGTGATCTAGACTATTTGATCATCGACTTACCTCCAGGTACTGGTGATGTTCAATTAACTTTGGTTCAAAATCTACCATTAACAGGAGCTGTGATAGTAAGTACTCCTCAAAAACTTGCGGTAGCCGATGCCAGAAGAGCATGTGCAATGTTTAAAATACCAGGAGTTGATGTGCCTATTTTAGGATTGGTAGAAAACATGTCTTATTTTATTCCATCAGATCAACCCGATAAAAAATATGAATTGTTTGGTCATGGTGGAGCAGAAATTCTATCTCAAGAATTTAACATCTCTATACTAGGCAAACTTCCAATAGAACCCAACATCATGAAAGATTCTGATGAAGGAAATATTTTTAATGATAAAAATATTAGTAAATTTGCCGAGATTGCAGGCCGTTTGGTGCAACAAATAGCCATACTAAATGCACAGTAATATGTCAGATTATAAATTAAAAATTGAAGAAGCCTTAAATTCTGTAAGACCATTTTTAAAGATGGACGGAGGCGATGTTGAATTTGTTGAAATGAATTCAGAAAATGTGGTATTTCTTAAACTTTTAGGTTCATGTAGCGGATGCTCTATGAGTCACATGACTATGAAAGCAGGCATTGAAGAAGCCATTAAAAAAGTACTACCAGAGGTTAAGTCGGTAGTAGCCTTAGACAATTAAGCATCTTTGAAACAAGATTCACATCTTGCTTCGTAATACTGCTTCTGCCCTATCAAAATCAAAACTTTATTTTCAGATTTTCTAAACGTGTATTCAGCTGGTTGACCACAGTTTTCACACTGAGCTTTTAAGTGGTGTTGTTCGTCAGCAATGCTCATTAAAGCCGGCATCAAACCAAAGGGCCTTCCCAAATAGTCTTTATCCAATCCACTGGCAACTACATGAATGCCTTTGCCTATCAATCTTTTCAAATCACTTAAAAACACCTTATCAAAAAACTGTGCTTCATCAATAGCAATTAGTTTGGTAAATTGAGAAACATGTTGGTATATATCAAATTCCTGATCGTATATCAAACAATCGTGTGATTTACCATCATGAGTTGTAATTGTAGCTTTACCAGAACGCACATCAACAGCAGGTTTCAATACTATAAACTCGTTTTGTTTTAAGTTCTGTTGACTTAAATAGTCTATTAGAGCTGTTGTTTTACCTGAAAACATGCAACCAAAAAAAACCGTTAACTTCCCTGTTGAACTCATATAAATTGATGGAGCAAAATTGAATAAAAAATCGCATTCAAAACACCATGTTTATAAAAACTTGGCAAAATATTTCTCGAGAACAACACAATTTGATTAATATTGCTTGTGTTATTCTAATATGAGTCAGACAGTGCAATCAGAAAAATTACATCAGCTATTAAATGCTCTTTCAACTGCGGTTAAAGATTTAGAAAAAGGCGAAAATACGGCCTTTTATAAAGCACTTGTCCAAAAGCTTTGTATCGATATTTACGAATTGACAGTGGTATTAGATCCTTCAAATTCAGTAAAGACTGAAGTAAAATCAACCATTAAAATTGTAAAGCAAGAAGAAATTTTAGCAGAGCCTGTAATTGAATCACCTAAAATTGAAACCAAATTAGAAACAGTAGTTGCAAAAAAAGAACCTGTAGTAATAACGCCAGAACCTGTTGTTGTTCACGAGCCCATTATCGAAAAAGTAGCACCTACTCCTCCACCTGTTGAAGTAGTAAAAACAACTCCAGTAATTGAAACACCAAAAATTGTCGAAACACCAAAGGTTGAAAAGGAAAAGCCTGCTAAAAGCATTAACATTAAACCATCTGTCAATGAAAAACTGAGTGATGGAGATGATGACGAATTATCGCTTAATGAAAAATTGTCTATGAACAAACAGCCAGTAATCAACATTGCTGAAAAGTCCAAAGACAATCCAATAGCCGATTTGACCAAAGCAATATCAATTAGTAAAAAGTTTGAATTCATTAAAGGACTCTTCAATGGAGATGGTGAAACATACAAATCAACTATTGCATATTTACAAAATGCCTCTTCAAGAGAAGATGCTTTAGAACATATTAGAACAGCTGTCAAACCAAACTATGATTGGTCAGACAACGAAGACTTAGAAAACGAGCTATACGCTTTAATAAAAAGAAGATTTTCATAATCATTAATTGATTTCGTGGCACGCCATACCTTTTGCCAGGTTGGTGTTACCAAGTGCTTTAGGCATATTAATAGGTTACGACCATCCTGTTGCTAAATCAATTGTAATATTCAGCTTCATTACAGTTTTAATAAGTCACCAATTTATTAATAAACGTTTAAAACGTTTAAGTAGTTTCAAACTTCAATCCACCAATGGATTTCTGCTATCGGTATTTATATTTACTTGGTTTTGGTATTTCACCTATAACGTCCAAGACAGACACAATGCCAAGCATTTTGCTAAAATTGCAAATGCAAAGAACTTAATCTTAGAAATTCATGACATTCAAAAACAAACCAATACTTACACTCGAATCATTGGACATGTAATTGGTGTATTAGACTCGAAAGAGCAAATGCACAAGGTAATTGGTAGTTTAGCTATTACGTATTACGACAGCTCAAAAAAATTTAAAACAGGTGACATCATTCTCACCAATTCCAAATACAAAACAATAGCGGCTCCCATTAACATTGATGATTTCGATTATCAGTTTTATATGTCAACTCATGGCATTCATCATGAGCTTTTCATTCAACATTTTTCTGAAATCGGACCATCAAACTTCAATCTATGGCACTTGGCACAGGCATTTAAGATGTTTTGTAATAAAATCGTAAAGTCACACATAAAAAATAAAACCGAATATGGTGTAGCCGAAGCATTGCTTTTGGGTTACAAATACGATATTGACCAAAACACGAATTTGGCATTTGCAAGAACCGGAACACTTCATGTATTGGCAGTAAGTGGCATGCATGTAGGTTTGATATTCGGAATGTTGACCTTAATGTTTGCTTGGGTAAAGAAAAATTCCAAATGGCTTATTATAAGATGTGCTTCTATTTTGTTCTGTCTTTGGTTGTATGCTTTAATGTCGGGTTTTGGGGCTTCTATTTTAAGAGCCACTGTTACTTTTTCGTTGATGTGCATTGGAGAATTGATTACAAGAAAACCTTATTCTGTCAACTTACTTTTTGCATCAGCTTATATACAGTTTATTTTCGACCCTCTATGCGTGTTCGACCCAGGCTTCCAATTATCGTATGCAGCAGTGTTTGGTATTTTAACGACCCACAAACCAATCAGCAATTTATTCTATCCAAAGAATCCCATTTTGAAACACATTTGGTCAATCAGTTCTATATCTATCGCAGCACAAGTATATACATTGCCAATTAGTTTATATTACTTCGGTCAGTTTCCTAATCTATTTTTAATTTCAAATCTATTAATCATTCCAATTACTACTATTGCCATTTTTGCTTTGATTTTTTTAGTCCTAGTGTCATGGCATCATGGGTTATCAAATGAACTTGGAAAAGGCATATCATGGCTTTTGAAATTTAACAATGACATTGCAGACTATATTAGCAAGCATCCATTCGCTGTAACACAAGATTTATACATCACTAAAATTGAGTGCATCCTGATGTATCTTTTGTCAATTGTATTGACCATTATATTGGTATATAAAATAAAGAACCTTATTAATCTGATTGTATCAGTTTGTATACTATTAAGTATCATAAACATTTACAATTCATCAAGCGAAAACACGAATCAAATAAGCGAATACAAGACAAAACACGGTAAAATCTACATTTGCAAGTCAGGCGAAAATGCCATCATCATAGCGCCAAAATTTTATAAAAACAAAACCACAAAATGTTTAAATTTGATAAAAAACAGACTTTCTAGATTAAAAATTAAAAAAACATTATTCGTTCCAACAACTAAAAACATCATTTCAACAAATTTCAAAGTAATTTCTGGGCATGGGTTTTATTTTTTTGACAAAAAAGTGACATTTGAAAAAAGCGATTAATTTGGTGGACAATAGATAAGGTAAATTAGCAGTTGGTGAAAATTTCAAATTAATAAAAAGAAACACTTTAATTTTACAATCTATTAATATTCAAACAATAAGTAGAATAAAATTTTCTTAAAAACTGTAATTAAATTTATTTTAACTAATACCTATATTTAGTAAATAATTTTAGTTTTCATAAAAGCTTAAAAACTTTCGTAAATTAATTTGTCAAAAAGCATCCATTTTTTTACTCATTAATTTGCTTAATCAAATTTCCTATCTATATTTGGAACGTTAAAACAACAATATATTTTTATTTAATTATGAGAAAATTTTACAAACCGCAAAAATTCCTACGATTCGTGCTCGCACTATTCGTCATGGGGTTTGTAAGTACCGCAAGCGCTCAGCTCTCGGGAACTTACACTATTGACAGTTCGTCTGCCACAGGCGGAACAAACTTCGCCAATTGGGCAGATTTTAGATCTTCAATTGTCACAAACGGAGTTA
>CAYTMQ010000005.1:0-217842 GCA_964438995.1 uncultured Chitinophaga sp. | reverse complement strand
CTTTTTCCCTGGCGTCAGCCCCCTATTCCCTAAATCCTAAATCCTATTTCCTAAATCCTTATTCATAACATATCCATGTCATTCCCTATATTCGTAATATGAAAAAACGTGAATTTATTAAATCGGTGGCCCTCACTGCTGCTGCGTTACCGCTTACTGGCTTTGGTATTGAGCCTAAAAAACACGAAACAGATTTTAAATTCAACGGCGATTGGTCGAAAATTCGAAAAATGTATCAGTTAAGACCACATGTCATTAATCTCGAAAATGGCTACTATAATATTTTACCTACACCAATTCTAGAAGCTCAAATTGAACATGTCAAAGGACTTAATTATTTGGGGTCGTATTATATGCGTAAAAATATGTCAACAGATAGAGAAGCAAGCAGAAAAGCACTGGCTGATTTCTTGAATGTTCAACTTGAAGAATTAATCATCACAAGAAATACTACTGAGTCTTTGGATACCATTATAAGTGGATTTCCATGGAATGCAGGAGATGAGGTAATACTTGCAAATCAGGAATATGGTTCTATGGTTGATATGTTTAAACAGGTATCTAAACGTCATCAAATTAAATTGAATTATTTGGATATTCCGTTACATCCTAAATCGGATGAGGAAATTATTCAATTGTATGAAAACAGAATCAATGAAAAAACTAAAATGATATTGGTTAGTCATATCGTTTTTCTAACGGGTCATGTTTTGCCTATTAAAAAGATATGTGAAATGGCGGCAAAACATGGTGTCAAAGTAATGGTGGATGGAGCCCATGCCATCGGTCACCTCGATTTCAAAATATCCGATTTGAATTGCGACTATTATGCTGCGAGTTTGCACAAATGGTTGTGTGTTCCTTTAGGCGCTGGTATGCTATACATCAAGAAGGGTAATGTTAAAGAACTATGGCCTTTGTTTGGGGATAGCGCATATGCAGATGACGACATTAGGAAGTTAAATCACACTGGAACAACACCTGTGCATGTTGAGATGACGATACCATATGCTATTAAGTTTTACCAAAGTATTGGTGCTAAAAACAAAGAAGATAGATTGAGATTCCTTCAAAAATATTGGACAAGTGCTGTAAGACAAATTGATGGGATTACTGTAAATACGCCAGAGGAAGATAGCCGAAATTGCGGTATTGCTAATGTAGGCAAGGTCGGAATTAGTCCGCTTGACCTAGCTGAGAAATTGCTAAAATTTTGTGATATATGGACTGTAGGGATAGATTTTGCTGGAGTAAGTGGTGTAAGAATAGTGCCGAATGTTTATACCACAACAGAAGAATTGGATAAGCTAATAAGTGCTCTAAAAAAATTAAAATAGCGCTTTAAAAGTGTCTATAATTTAGAAATCTATGTTTTAGAATCACCCCAAAGGATGATTTTAGGACTTAACTATTGTGTGAAAACACCAATATTTGAGGCGTTTAGCTAGCAGGGGTGGTGCTTTTCTTCAAGATTTCCACATTTTAAAGGAATTCTCTTAAGGTTTAGAAAAAAATCAATATGTTTGCACCCGATGAGCAAGGCTAAAAACAAAGTAATGCACATTGCCGTAGCAGGTAACATTGGCAGCGGTAAGACAACATTGGCAAATATGTTGGCCAAACATTACGGTTGGGACATTCAACTAGAGGACAACGACGACAATCCCTACATCAGCGATTTCTACGAAGACATGCAACGTTGGAGCTTCAACTTGCAAGTGTATTTCTTGAATGTTCGTTACAATAACATCAGAAAAATTCGCGAAAACGATCGTCCTACCATTCAAGACAGAACCATTTATGAAGATGCTAATATCTTCGCGCCAAACTTACATGCAATGGGCTTAATGAGCACAAGAGATTACGAAAATTATACCTCTTTGTTCAATTCTTTGAATACCATGATACAGCCACCAGATTTGTTGATTTACCTTAGAGGAACAATTCCAACTTTGGTTAAACAAATTCAACAACGTGGTCGCGATTATGAAGATAGCATTCGTTTAGATTACTTAAAACGTTTGAATGAACGTTACGAAGCGTGGATTTCAACCTATAAATTAGGTAAGCTTGTCATCTTAAACATCGATGAGCTTGATTTCGAAAACGATACCAACGATGCCAACTTTGTTATCAATAAAATTGAAGCCGAATTAAACGGCCTATTCTAATTTCCTGAATTTTTCCTTATAGATTTTTCTATTTGTCTTTCCCAAATCAATTCGGATAGACACTTGGCTATATCCTTGTTTTGTTTGCCAAAACATTGCTTGGCTTTACTTTCATAAACATCAATACGGTAGAGTATATTGACCAGTTTGTTGAAGTCGTGGTTGAGTAAATGGTACACTTGCTCTTCAAGCCATAATTTTATATCTGTACTTAGAACAGGTAAATGTTCAGCGTTGAACAATAATCCAATTTGTTCAGCTGCGTATGTTTCGTGTTCTTGCGGTGTTTCCATAATCAAAGGTACTATTTGTCAGCTTATTTTTACAAAATATCAAATTTCATTTTACTTAAATACACTACATTTGTATGAAATATGAAGCATTTACGACTCCTGTTGATCTTCTTTTACTCTGTTGCAAATGCTCAGGGTGTCTTTAATACTGTTGGTTCTTGGCAAGAATATGAAGCTTTTCGGAGTCAATACCGTTATACAATTAGAAATAGCAGCCATACATTTGAAGCTATTAAGGTAATAGTGTTAGCACCAGATTTTACATTGCATAGAACTCCTCGAAGAATGTATTTCGAGCCTGATACAAATTCTGAGATAGAGATCATTGAAGGGAAAAATAGATACTACCAATCAGACAAAGTTTTAAAAAAGCCATTCCTTAAATATTTTTACAAAGATGGATTCAATTTGTTTTCATCTGAAAAAAAAGATCAGTATGCTTTGGTCATCAATCCTGTCATACATTTTGAAGGTGGTAGCAACGATAGTGGAATGGTGTGGACCAACAAAAGAGGAGCAGAAATTTATGGTAATATAGGCGGATTGGATAGAGGGGTAGGGTTTTATACGTATGCTACCGACAATCAAGCTTTGTTGCCATATCCATATCAGTACTTTACAGATTCTTTGAATTTTGTACCCAATGAATTGTTTTATAAAAAGTTTAAAAAAGGAGGCGCTGTAGATTATTTTCAAGCAAGAGGATACATCACTTTCAATGCAGTTAAAAACTACATCAAGTTTCAATTCGGTCACGATAGGAATAAAATTGGTTGCGGTTATCGCTCTATGATTTTAAGCGATTTTGCCCCACAGTATTTGTTTTTGAAAGTCAATACAGATGTTGGAAGATTCCATTATCAAAATCTATTCACACAGTTTACAGATAATGGGCCAGTGATGAGTAATGTGTTGTATGGCAAAAAGTATGGTGCGTTTCACAGATTGAGTTATAATCCTATTCGCAATTTGCATATTGGGTTGAATGAGATGGTGATATTCGATAGAATGGACAGCACTCAAATGAATCAATACGATTTAAACTATCTTAATCCAGTTATTTTTTATAGAGCCGTTGAATCCAATTTAGGGAGTCGCGATAACAGTATGATTGCTCTTGATGCCAATTATATGTTGAGGAATAAATACCATTTTTATATGCAATTAGTGTTGGATGAATTCAATTTGAAATTCTTAAAAAACCAACCTGATTGGTGGGGAAATAAATATGGATATCAAATAGGCGCAAGAGCATTCGACTTATTTAAAGTGTATAACCTTGATGTGTTGTTAGAATATAACAGAGCTCGACCGTTTACCTATTCACACATGCGACCAACACAAAGCTTCTCTCATTTCAATCAAGCACTAGCGCATCCTTTGGGCTCTAATTTTGCTGAATTGGTAAGTGAAATTAAATACTTGATTAAGGGTAAATTTGGTATAACAACTACCATAACTTACGCTAAAATGGGCAGAGACAGTTTCTTAAACGGCCGCAATTATGGGTCTAATATTCTTCGCCCTTACACTACACGATTTTCTGATAACGGTTCTGTGATGTATGTTGGCAAAGAAGTGCAATTGCTAACTGCAAATTTGGCCTTGTCTTACATGATCAAACACAATATCTTTTTTGATTTCAGACTGAATTATAGAAAGATTACTGGAGGCAGTAACACCACTTTGGGCGTTGGTTTGAGAATCAATTGCGACATGAAAGCTTATGATTATTGATCATAAAACTCGAAGGTAGAATCGTTGTCAAAAGGAAAACATAAAATTGACAACATGTCTTTCATTTCTTCTTTAAAAGTGGAAACTTTATGAACAAATTCTTGATGTTCAACAAACATTCTAAAATCGTCCATTAATGCTGGAGGTATTGAAAAACCTATCTGACCTTGCTGCCAACAGAACTGATTTTTGAAATCGAAATTCTCATTGATCCAATCTTTGCTTTTATTCATCAATTGCACTATCAGACTCGGTGAATCATAGGCATCATTCACTTTGAACAATAAGTGTATGTGGTCTATGTGACCGCCAATTGCAATTGGTTGACCGCCTAATTGTAAAAAAAGTTGTTTGAGTCCCAAGAATATGAAATTGAGGTCCTCTTCTTTAAACAAATTCTCTTTTCCGTAGACACTAAAAACAGTGTGAAAGATGTGATATTTTTCTTGCATAAATAAATAATTTTATCTGCAATGATGAAGGTATAAAGCGATGAACATAAATGGCAGTTGATTATTGGGCGTTTTACTTAATGAATGGACCAATGCAAGGCGAAATGTTAATAAACGAATTCCAGAGTGTGCAATTCAGTTGCATGATTCCTTTGAATCGGTTATTTTAATATTTAAATAGATATTGTATCATTGTATATACTATTTCTAAAATGAAAATCAAAGGCTTTAAGTTTATATGGATGATGATGGTTTTATTATGATTCATTGAAGGAGTTTTATGAATACAGAAAGCGTATTTATAAGAAATACAGATATGCAGAAGGTATTTACAAAGTCAATATATACCAGTCTAGACAATACAAAGATTAATTATGGCAAAAAATAAAACTCAAGAAACAGAAGTAAGTATAGATGATTTTTTAGTTTCATTTGTTGGGAATGAAAAGAAGATTGTTGAGTCGTATCAATTGATAGAGCTTATGAGTAAATGGGCAAAAGCTCCAGCCAAAATGTGGGGACCAAGCATTATTGGTTTTGGAAAATACCATTACAAATACGACAGTGGTAGGGAAGGAGATGCGCCTTTGATTGCATTTTCGCCACGTAAAGCTGCTTTTTCTTTATATGTATATATGCCCGAAGTTAATTGCAATGAGTTGTTAGAAAACTTGGGTAAATACAAAATTACCAAGGGTTGTATTTATGTCAAGTCAATCGCTGACATCGATTTAGAAGTCTTGAAGCAGTTGAGTCTTGCAACCATTAAGCATTATCAAAAGAAATATCCTAAGAAATAAATAAAACCTCCGACCCAATATCAGATTCTCGAAGACTCGACTCGATACTAGGCAAGCGTTGCGACCTCCGAGGTTGACACCTCCGACGTTTCAACCTCCGATGTTGTAACCTCCGACGTTGCGACCTCCGACGTCGGAAGCCATCAGTCCGCGCCTAAGGAACCTCTAAGTTGATTTGTAGAAATATTAAGTTACCTTTGCACATGCTTCAGATTGGAACTTATCATACCTTAGAAATTCTTAGATTGACACCTCCGGGATTGTTTCTTGGTGATGGGGATAAGGACAATGAAGTGCTTTTGCCTAATAAGTATATTCCAAAATCTTACGAAATTGGCGACAAGCTGACCGTCTTTGTATACCAAGATTTTGATGAACGAATTGTTGCGACAACTCTTACGCCTAAAATAACACTCTATAGTTTTGCAATGCTTCAAGCTGTCGATAATTCGAAGTTTGGTGCCTTTATGGACTGGGGTTTAGAGAAAGATTTGTTCGTGCCTTTTAGTGAACAAGTGGATAGAATGAGAATTGGGGGCTTCTACCTTATTTACATGTATTTTGATGAAAGTAGCGGTAGGTTAGTAGGTACTCAAAAATATAGACGCTATCTCAATAATGATAATATCGATTACGAAGAAGGTCAGGAAGTAGATATCATCATCGCCGACAATACCAAACTAGGAGTTAATGTTATTGTTGATGGTCAACATAGTGGACTAATTTACCACGATGAAGTTTTCGCTGCAATACGCACTGGCGATAGAATGAAGGGATATATCAAAAAGATTAGAGAAGGCAATAAATTGGATATATCTCTACAACCATTAGGATACTCTGCAATAGAACCGAATGCTCAAATGATATTGGATGAATTGAAACGCAACAAAGGGTTTTTAAATTTACATGATGCATCACATCCTGATGATATCAACGATAAACTAGGTATTAGTAAGAAAATATTTAAAAAGTCGATTGGCTTATTGTATAAACAAAAACTCATTAGAATAGAAGAAGATGGTATTCATCTTTTGTAAATAAAAATGCCCGCCTTTTGAGCGAGCATTTTGAAATGAAATACTTTTGTATTAGTCGTTTTTACGCGGTCTAAATGGTCGCAAGAAGCTTGTAAGCGGACCAACTTTTCTGGTTTGAATCCATACCTTACCTTGTCCACTGAATCGGCATACAAATCCTTCGCCTGAGAAAAATAGTGATTTGTAACCACCAACTCGAGAGACTCTGTATTCGAGACCTTGAGTGAAAGCAACAATATGTCCAGTGTCAACGATGTATGAATCTTGCACATCAATTTCAAGGATGCCACCATAACTGTTGAACCATAAATCACCCTGACCGCTGGCTTTGATTAAGAACATGTTCTCTCCAGAGAAAAACGCTTTCGTTACACCTTGCCATTTTGAATCAACTGCAACAGTTGGACTAGAAGCCACAAAGGCTGAGTTCTGTAGGAACATGGTTTCATTGTCAAGGTAAACATGGCATAAGTCGCCAGGCGCAGGAGGAGCAATGGTGATTTCACCAGCGCCATTTTGAGCAGTAAATTCATTGATGAATAGAGATTCTCCTGTTAAGAAGCGGCCTAATCCACCTTTAAATTTTGTTTTCATTTGGATATTGGTATCCATAGTTGCCATTGCAGAAGCTTCAACTTTCAAAGTTGTATTGGCAGGTATTTGTACAGTTAAAAAACTGTAGTCTGGTTTATGATCGATTGTAAATTCAAATTTTTCCATGATGTATTATAGTGGTTTAAGTCCTGGGCCTAGTGTACCTCCGAAACTGTTAGGGTTGTGAGATTGACACCACAAAGTGCCTTTCCCTTTGAAACGACATACCAATCCTTCGCCACCTAAAATTGATGACATCCAGCTGGCGCCTGCTTTGCTGATGGTAAAACTTAGGCTTGGTTCGAATGCTACAATATGTCCTGTATCTACAATGTATTCGCCATCAATTTCTACAGGGTAAATAACACCATATGCGTTGATGAGTACTTTGCCAGTGCCATTAAGGTTCAACCAAAACAAGCCTTCTCCAGAGAAAATTGATTTCATGCCTTGCCAACTAAAATCAACCTCAATATCTGGTTCTGAGGCCATGTAAGAACCGCCTTGTACTATAAGTTTTTCAGCGTTTAATTCTTTCATCATCACATCTCCATGCAAAGTTGGGGCTAAATAAATTTCGCCACCGCTATTGCCTGCAGTGAAATGGTTGAGAAAGAAACTCTCTCCACTTAACATTCTTTTTAAACCTTTCATGATGCCTCCACTGTTTTTTTTATGTGTGGTGGTTTCCATCATGACATCGCTGCTCATGGCTATCATAGAGCCACCCTCAGCTGTTATTTGTTCGCCCGCATTCAGCTGCACTTTGGCTACTGAACTTCCGGGTCTCATTAATATATCAATGTTCATTTTTGTTTTTTAATTATTTTTTTGTTTTCTCCAAGTCTCGGTCGCAGCCCTTCTACCTACAAGAAATCCTTTTAACTTTTAACTTTTAATTGTCTCGGTCGCAGCCCTTCGACCTACAAGAATTCTTTTGACTTTTAACTTTTGACTTTTAATTGTCTCGGTCGCAGCCCTTCGACTTACAAGAATTCTTTTGACTTTTAACTTTTGACTTTTAATTGTCTCGGTCGCAGTCCTTCGACCTACAAGAATTCTTTTGACTTTTAACTTTTGACTTTTAACTTTTTAATTATAAAAATCTATTGACCCATTTGGTTAAGCCTCCGATACTTCTTGTTTGGACAATGATTTTGCCATTGCCTTTCAAGCGCATCACCAATCCTTCACCACTTGTAAAACTTGAAATGATGTTGCCTGATAGTTGTGTTTTAATGCTGAATCCTGGAGGATAAGCTACAAGGTGGTCGGTGTCAACAATCAATTCGCCCGTGACTTCTTTTTCTAGCAATCCGCCATAAGCGCCAATTGCTACTTTGCCACTACCACTGATTTCCAGTTTAAACAAACCTTCACCACCAATCCATGAATTAAAACCTGCCCATTTCATACCCAATTTTACACTTGGCTCTGAACAGATGTAGGCACCTGGTTGTAAGTACAATTTCTCGCCGTCTTTGATGTCAAGTACCATTACATCACCTGGGAATGGTTGCGTAACGGTAAGTCTCAAGGTCGACTGAGTGTTGTTGGCGAATTCGTTGATGAATAAACTTTCACCTCCTAAGAACTTTTTTAGAAGTCCTTTAATTAAACCACCATTCAATTTGGCGGTCATGTCCATTGCGGCGCTCATACTAGCCATTGCATCAGATTCTGTCATGAATTTTTCTCCCGGTTCGAGATCAACATGCAAAAATCCAAATGCTGGTGCGCCTTCTACTGTTATGTTCATTTGATGTTATATGTTATTCGTTATTAGTTACTTGTTATTTGCCTGCTCTGTATAGAGTTGAGTCCCCGAGACTCTTATACAGAGTTATTAGTTATTAGATTTGGGTATCAGCCCACTAAATCCTAAATCCTATATCCTAAATCCTAATTCCTATTTCCCCTTCCCCAATTGCTCCTCTATGTTCTTTTGAAATTGTTTGAAATCCAAGTCGAAGTGCATAAACGAAGTTGAACTTGGGTGTTTGGATTTTAAATTTTCAATTCTGTTTTCTGTGGCAGGGTGGGTACTCATAAATTCTGCCATTTCCATGTTGCCATGTTCCTTCTGCAAAGTAGTGAAAAAATCTATCATACCTTTTGGATCTATGTGGGCTTTGTCTAGTAAAGCATAACCACTGTTGTCCGATTCGGTTTCAAATCCTCTGCTGTATTTTAAGGTTCCTAAGGTAGCGCCAACTGTTGCAATATCTGCAGATACTCCAGTCATATCACCTAATAATCCTCTTAACACCACCCAAATCCCAAGATTCCCAATGATACTTCTAACATGGTGTCTTCTGGTAACGTGAGATATTTCGTGGGCTAATACACCCGCTACTTCTTCTGGAGTCTTTGCTTTTTTGATCAACTCACTATGGATGATAACGGTCCCACCAGGTAAGGCAAAAGCATTCAACGTCTCGTCTTCTATGATGGTAAATGTGAATTTAAAGTCTTTGTTTTCTACTGCATTAACCAAAGGTGTTGTTATAACTGCTAGTTGTGCATTGATGGCAGAATCAGTGATGATTGTTTTTCCAGCTATGGCACTTTCTTTAAGCGATTTTGCCAATTCTTGTTCGGTTTGTGGCGAGACCAAATTGGCAAGATGTTCTACTATTTTACCTCTAAAAATATACAACGACGCGATACCAACCACAAAAAGACCAATAAATAAAAACAAGAAAACATACAAACCACGTCTATTGGCTTTTATTTTGGAAGCATTGGCTCTAAGTGTTGGGTTGTTTTTAATTTCCTCAATATTGAGAATGCTTTTATCGTCGGTGTATAAAGTTAAGCCAGGGTATTTATCGTGGGTAAAATAAATGTATCTATTTCCAGCGCCGCCTTGAGTGATTTTAACTTCGTCTATAGGCATGCCAGAGACAGTGTTGTCAATGTCTATAAAACATAGCGTATGGTTAATGATTTCGAGAGTTCCATTAATCCTTCCCTTAGGGAATTTTTCAGACAAGGCATACGCTTCGTATTTCATAGAGAGAGATGCAAATTTATACAATTTGCGGAGACTGCAAAATGTTGTTTACGGTTTATTATAAAAATAAAATAACTATGTTTAAGAGTATTTATATGTCAATAACCTGTATGGAAAAAGATACTCCATTTTGTTCCAAGTAAATTAAATTATTTCCTGAAATTTTAAAAAATTTGTTGATAGGTGAAATGTCAAATCTTGAATATTCTATGACTGGATCATTAAAATGTATTTTTTGAATCTCAATTATAGGTTTGTCTTCTTTGATTGAATGGATACTTATGAGTGCATTTTTTTGTAATGATGTACATAAAACAACTTGATTGAATTTAGAAATGGCTAAATTGAAATTTAAATTAGTAGCATTTAATCCAAACATTTTATGGTCTTTATTATTTTGACAACTGTCAATGTACTTTTTATAAGCAAATTCATCAGAGAAGATTCCCATTTGTCCTGTCGTTTTATAAAAAATTGGAAATGGGTATTCATAGTAATATTTGTATAGACCATTGTCAACCGATAGAATTAATGGCTCTACTATAGTATGAAATTGAGCATCTAAATTTGGAGTAATTGTCGTTTTAATTGTGGCATAAACACTGTCTTGCAAAATGGCTTTATGGCTTTTGCCTGCCATAAGTTGAAATGCTCTAATCTCAATTTTGTTGTTCGTATGAATCGGTATAAGAAACTTGTCTTGATGAATGAAATTTAAAGGATAATATGGAAGAAAGGTGTAAAAAAGCGATTTGTTCTTTGAGAAAAGAATATAATGTTTAAATCGGCCTAGACTTTTATCAAACTCTATTAAGATGTTGTTCTTTGGGTAATTTTTTAAATATTCGGTGGTAAAAGTTGCACCAACCAATATCTTATCACTTAAGATGGTTATATTTAGTATACGAAGATGCTTTATACTTGTTTTTATTCTTGAATTTAAAGAGTCGGATTTTATATTGTTGATTTGTAAAATACTTATCAATATAGAATCCAAAAGTGATGACTTATCACTAAGTTTTGTAGATTGTAATTCTGTGTTTTTTTGAGTGTCAAAAATACGAATTGTAGATGTGTTATCAGCAAAAATAGCGATATTGCTATCAGCATCGAAAGCTTGAATGGTAGGGCTTTGGGCTGATAGTTTATTGAATGCAAATAGCAACAAACAATAAAGAAAAAATTTTGAATATGTAAAAGCCATTCGTTTTGGTTTAAACAAATGTAATCAAAAAGAAATTAATTTCTAAAACAAACTCAACTGTCCCTTTTTAGTTCTCACAAATGCCAATGTATCCAATTCAACACGCTCTTGTTGAACAAAAAATCTCGACCTTGCATTCTTCACCATCTGATGTATCATCTCTGAAGTCTTGCCTTCTCCACGCATTCTAGTGCCAAATCTGCTGTCCGAAATTTTCCCTCCATGACAGTCTTCAATACCATGTATCACCTTATTGGCTCTATCAGGAAATACTTTCCTTATCCAATCGATGAACACGGTACCGATACTGCCATTTAATCTAACAATAGAATGATGAATGTCTCTTGCTCCAGCTTTTGATGCTGCTTCTGCAACATCAAATATCTCATGTGAATTTAGTCCCGGTATTATAGGTGCCATCATCACATTAACAGGTATGCCATGCTCGCTTAATAACTTTACTGTCTTAAGTTTTCTTTGAGCTGTTACTGTTCTTGGTTCTAACAACGAACGCAAGTCTTCGTTTAAAGTGGTAATGCTTAGAATCACATGTACGAGTTTGTGTTCATTAAGTTGTTTGAGCAAGTCAAGATCACGTTCAATCAAAGAGTTTTTTGTGATGATGCCAACTGGATGTTTGTACTTTAAACACAGCTCTAACAATTTTCTGGTTATACCATATTTGCGCTCCGCTGGCTGATAACAGTCTGTATTGCCTGATAACATGATGGTTTTAACTTGCCAATTGGGTTTTTGAAATGTTGCTTCTAACAATTTAGGGGCATTTACCTTCACCAAAATATTTTGTTCAAAACCAGCCCCTGAATCATAGCCCCAATAATTATGTGTATCTCTTGCATAACAATACAAACAACCATGCTCGCAACCTTGGTATGGATTCATGCTGTACTCCAAAGGCAAATCTGGACTATCAACTTCATTGATGATGGTTTTAGGATACACTTCAATGTATTGCGTTTTATCAGACAAATGCTCTTCCTCTTCGTCAATGCCTTCCCAATGGGCTTTGATGAAACTTTGTTTTGAAAAAGTATTGGTTGTAAATACCTGTGCTCCTCGTCCTTTTACATATAATGGCGCTTGCATGATACAAAGTTGCTAAAAATACAAACACCACGCTGCTAAAAATTGTAGCAGGATATAGGACCCAATTAATTAGACTTAAATAATAGATAATCAATTGATTGAGAATGTCGCAACATTAAGCGATAAGAATAATGGTAAGTCATACTGAATTCTAATTACTAAAAAAAATAGTCGTAAAATTTAGGAGTTGCTAAAAAGTAGTTGGAATTATATCCACTTATTTTTATGTGCCAAACTGATGACCTGAGCTTTAGAATTCACATGAAGTTTAGAATAGATATTGGCAATGTGTTTTCTTACAGTGAGTGTATTGATTTTCATTAATTCTCCTATGCGTTTAGAATCGTAGCCATTTACAAGATGCATTAAAACTTCACGTTCTCTTTCGGTTAATAATCGTCCTAAGATGTCATCGCTCACCTCTTCGGTTTTAACTTTCGATAAGAATTCTAAGGTTTTTCTGGCTATCGCTGGACTCATAGGTGAACCTCCAAATTCTAAAACTTCTTTGATGATATCTCTAATGCTAAAATAGTTTTCGTGTTTTAAAAGATAGCCTACAGCTCCAGCTTGAATAGCTTCAAAAATATTGCTTTCATCATCGAACACCGTTAACACCACATATTTAATTTTAGACGAATGAGCCGAAGCCAATTTGATTGTTTCTATACCACTTAGTTTGGGCATTTGTATGTCCATAAACACCAGTTCTGGTTGTTTTTCAATAGGCAATCCTTGCAATTTCTCTAAGTATTCTTCGCCATTTGTAGCCACCAAACTTAGCTCCAATTCAGGAAATTGCTGAATCTTCTGCATAAAAGAATTTCTATTAACTGGATTGTCTTCTACAATGCCAATGAGTATGTTGTTATTCATATAGTGTTTTCTATTTTGACGACCGTGCCATTCTGATTTTCCCACGTTATGTTCCAACCACTGCTTTGAGCCCTCATCTTCAAATTATTTAGTCCGTTGCCCAATGTTAATTGTTCTAATAGGATACCTTTACCATCATCAGAAACAACAATTTCCCAATGCTGGTTTTTACTTGTAATGCTCGTGTGGATATTGCTGCATCCACTGTGTTTAATGCTGTTGGTAACGACCTCTTTCAAACTAGAAAATAGGTCGAGAATGTTGTTTGGAGAGAATTCAATTTCTGATGTTATGTCTTCTTTAATTTCATAATGTATATCAGGAAAATTCACCAGCAATCTTTGCATCCATAATTTGTATCTATCTGACAAGTTAGTCAATAATAGTTTTTCTGATTTTAGAACCCAAATTGTGTCATTCAAATGATTGACCATTTCTGAGGCATTTTGTTCTAATTGACTTAGAATATCTGTTTGGTTATAGACACCATCACGTAAGTATTTGATGCTCGATTTTATTGCTCCTGCGTGAGCGCCGATGTTGTCGTGTAAATCAGCAGCTATTCTTTTGCGTTCATTTTCTTCGGCATCTTGAATCGCTTGTTCTTGTTTTTCGAGTGTTAGTTTGAGTTTTCTTGCTTGTAAGTTTTTATAGTTGAAGTACAACGACACAAGCAGTAAAAGAATAAGAGTAAAAACGACAACAATACCAATGATAAAATTTTTGTGTTGTTCTAATTCTATTTTTTGCAATTCTATCATATGGTCTTTGGATTGCAACTCGTATTGGTTTTTTAAATTTGCTATTGCTTCTTCATTGTTGTATCTACCGAGGGTATCTTTCAAATCAAGTAGTTTTGACAATGAATTGGCGTAATTTTTTATATCACCTGAGACTTTATAGTTTTCGGCCAATGCACCATACAAATAAATTTGCTTTGAAAGAGATTTGAGTTGATTGGCCATTTCTAATCCTCTAATTGCAGCATCTTTTCCTTTATTGGTTTGATTGGTACTAGCATAAAAATAGCTCAATTGACCTAAATCTGACATGATGTAATAGGCATTTCCTATTTCTTCTCTTATTTGCAAAGCCTTTTCCATATCTGCTTGAGCAAGGTTTTTTTCTCCTGAAATCAAATACATGTCAGCTCTAATATTTAAAGCGTTTGCAAGTATTGTTAAGTTGTTAGAACGCTGAGCAAATTGTATGGCTAATTCAATGTTTTCAAATGCTTCTTTAGGTTTTTGGATATTGTTGTAACAAGATGCTAAATTGGATAATAGCGCAGGATTTAAGGCCAAGTATTGCTTGTTCTTGCTCAATGATTTTCCTTTCTCTAGATATAAAATGGCATCTTGATAATGTTCAATCTCCATATTGGCCCAGCCGAGTAAAGTGTATGCAGTGACGCAACTCGCTGTGTCTTTTTGTTGAATGGCAACATTAGCTATATTGAGACATTGGTTGATAGCATCTTTTAAATGGTTGCTTCTAATGAGTGTTCTACATTTTTCAAGTTCAATTTTACGCCTCAATAAAGGATTCTTTACATCATTTAATAATTGATTTTCTATACTTAATGCATCATTGTATTCCCCGATTTTAGTTAGGTAAACAGCGCGGTAACGCTCAATTTCAAAATACTGTTCGCTGCCTTTTATCGCTATATTTTTACCTGATTCTATTAGACTTTTCAAACTGTCGTCACTATATGCCATATGCTCAGAACACTTTTTAAGAATGTTGAGTATTTCACTTTGTGCAAGTGCTCTGTTTTGAACAAACAGAGACACTACACACAATAAGAAAAATATAGACGATCTTTTGTTAAACATATTTAAATGTTGTGCACTATAAGCCTTACAAATATGTAAAATTTAAGTCACAACAAAAACACTTTAAAGTTTAGCTACTTTAAAAGTAACAGTTTCTATTTCATCTGAAATTTGAATTAAGTACATACCTGAATTTAAATCTTCGATAGAAATCTGATCACTTGTTAAATAACCGCTGCGCAATAGTTTACCATTGATATCTAAAATGTTGTACTGAGCATTGGATGGTATTTCACCTTTTAATTTCACAATACCATCACTTGGATTAGGGTATAAGATTAGATATTTTTTATGAAAGCTTTGTGAATTGACATCTAAAGTTGTTTCAGGAGTTAAGTTCTTTCTTTCGACATTGCCCACATTGTCTTTGGCAATAGCACAAAATGAGTAAACATGGCTGAAATCGGCAATTAATTCTTGTGTATCACTTGAACCTCCTCCAAATGCTATCCATGGACCACCATCAATCTGAATATACAAATCATAATAATTGATGCCTGAGCCATTGTCGTTTCCATTGTAAGTTAGAATAATATTAGAGCTGTTGTTTTTTCTTTTAGCAACGCACAAACTGCTAGGAGGGATGGTGTCGATGATATTTGTCCAAGTATTGGTTATAATAGCTGCATTGTCGTCAAAAACGATGTCTGCTTTATTGCTTATGACAGTGGCGTGTGGGATATTCACGATAGTTCCAACGGTAAAGGACACTGATCCTTCTCCTTCTGGTTTGGATTTATTTGGAGGTAAGAATCCTTCAAATATCGGCAAATCGCCAGTCAAAGGGTCTATAGATGTAAACTGCCAAGTGATAATGCCACTAGTAACATCTAGTCGACCATTCACTCTTACTTTCATCAAAGAACTTAAAGTAATTTCCATTACAAATTCTTTCCTTCCTTTTGGTACTCTATAGGTATTAGTTCCGATAGTGAAATCGCCAAATTCAAAAGTGTTTAAATTGTATTTGTTTTTATCTAAGGTGTCTTTGATATACACTATTTGGGCGGCTGCAGATGCTGTATCTACGTTTTCGAAAGAGATAACATATCTCATCAATTTAGATTTTCCAATATGCCTATCAATGCCTATCCCTATTGGTCCGTTGATTTCATTCGGGTCGAACGAGTTGGCAGTTAGAATTGGTGAACCGCTAACATCTTGATGGTCCAATTCCTTATCAGCATTTTTAAGTAAGTCTTCAAGTTGCTTAGCTAATTCAGGGCAATCCGCTGTTAGTTCTTTTATTTTGGCTATTTTTTCATCAAGCGTTTTCAAATTTTTAGAGGCATCAAATATTTCTTTTAATTTATTCAAACGTTTGTTATCACCTGTAAGTTTGTTTAATACATTGATGTATGCTTCTGTCATTTTTGGTGACATCGATTTGTTATTAGCCAATGTTTTATTGATAAAGTCTACTTGCTTTTGATAGGTTTCATTGAGTTTGCCAATACCTTTATCTAACATGAAATTTCCTAGTTCGTCGGTTGCAGTTTGTAAGGCATAGGCATTATTGGCTTCTGTTTCTCTCAACCATTCACCCATGGCTTCGTTCTCGTCTACTTCATAACCATCGTACCAAGCCCAAAAATGTTTACCTAAATATGTAGCAGCAGATGCGCCGTGTTTTTGACCGATTTTGGCAGTTTTAGTGAATGCTTTAAAGAAGGGGTTTTTAGATTTATCAGCCAGCATATCTGCTCCATCAATTAACTCGGCAGTTAAGTCCTCGCTGAAATCTGAGTAATTGCCAGTCGGACACGAGCCCCACAAATTTGGTTTATGTGTAAACGTGTAGAAACTGCTGTTTTGTGAAGTTGTAGATCGTGCAGTGAAAGGGAACTCTACAGTGGCATTAGCAGGTACATGTGGAATTAATAGGTATCTGATATAACCTTTGTACGGTTTGCCCTCGAAAGAATCGATTGGTGTTATAGTATTTAGACTATCGTAAATAAAAGCATAGTCTGCATAAGGTAAAGTATATGTTTTTGGGTCGCCATCAATTATTAAAGTATCATTGCCCGTTTTTGGAGGTTTAATAAATTTATCTTTAAAATTAATGGTGATACCTTGAGGCCAAACCAATGCCAATACAACTCCTGAAGCCGCAATATTGCCTTTGTTGCCAACTACCAATGAGAATTTATTGTCTGTGTTATTGCGCATTCTCGATGGTCCCTGAACAGACGAATACGTATAAGGATATTGAATTTTTTCTATCTTAAATCCTTTTTTGTAAACTGTTGCAGTGTCACCTGGCAATTGAATTATTACATCATAATCGCCTTCTGTTGCAAAGTGCAAATCAAATATGGCGGTCATTCTGTTGCTCAATGTGTTTACAAATTTGTCTACTGGATTAAGTACGATTGAATTTTGTACTAACTTAATGGATGTAGCTTCTGTTAAACCACCTCCATACACTTGTATGCTAACATCGCCACCAGCTCCACCTTTGTTTGGGGTATAATATTCAATACCCTGAACTTTAATGATGGTAGAGGCTGTATCTTTAAAGCCACAAAAATTATTGGATGCTATAAATCGTGCGATGTATCCACCTGGTTTATAAGTTTTAATTGGATATTGTAAATTGCTTGTTGTATTGTCTCCAAAACTCCAATCAAACCCTGTGGCATTGCTCTTGTATGATCTGAATCCAATTGTATTGCCTAATTGTTCGTATTCTAAATTTGCTTTTGGTGTTCTATCAATGTATTCGAATTTAACACTGTAAGCAATTGAAGTATTGGTGTTGAATTTGACAAAAAATGAATCACCTCCATAGCAATTGATTTTAAATGTGTCGACTAAGGTTTTGCGGTATTGTAATGTAAAGTTATTCTTCAAATAGGCATTGTAAATATTGCCGCTGCCTTTGCGTTTATCAAATATTGATATATAACAATAAGAATTTGGTGCACCATAATTGGTGTATGAAACGATGACATTTAAAGTGCCTTTGTTAGGTGCAGTTGAGGCAAAATAGTCATCGTTGTCTGTCTGTCCAGATGAGGAATAACCTAAGTTGCCGTATTTAGTTAGTCCAATTGGACTAGAAGTTGCGTTGCTAAAATTTCTATTAGGTTCTTTGTCTTGAATGACAGTATCAACCAGTTCATAAGTGATATCATAATGGAACCCGCCTCCTGTGCTAAATTGAATGAATGTTGAATCAGCTGCTCTTCCCTTTAAAGTAATAGTGTCATAATAATCTGTTTTTTGAACCAATGATGAGTTGTTTGACATGTAGTAATTATAGAAATTACCACTACCTTTTCTGCCATCAAATACACTAATATAGAAATAGGAATTACTAGATTGAACATTTCGGACTTTCAAATAGAGTTTTAGTGTGCCATCTCTTTTGGTATTAATTCTATAAAAATCTGAAGCATCAGGGACTCCATTTTTAATAAAGCCTAAATGTCCTTGGTATTTCGTTTTCGAATTGATTACTGTGGCAGAGGCATATCCGTTATTAGGTTCTATATCATTAACTGAAGTGTCTATTATCTCATATTTGAATTGATATTTGAATGCGCCACCTGATGTGAACTTAAAGAACATGGAATCACTAGCTCTATTGTTTAAGTATATTGTATCATACATGGTGGCAAAAGCAGATATGTTTGAATTATTGGAAACATATCTTGAAAAGAAATTGCCATTTGCTTTTCGAGCATCAAAACATTCTAAATATAGATATGAATTTGCACCTGATAAGTTGGTAATGCTAGCGTATATTTTTAAAGTCCCATCTTTTTTGAGTAATGTGCCATAGATATCTTCTGCATCTGAAGTACCATTGCTAAAGTATCTAATATTGCCAGATTTAACTTGATATTCATCGATACGAGCATATTGAGAAAAACTATTGTTTGGTTCTAAGTCATCAGAAATAGTGTCTATCATACTGTATTTGATGCTGTATTGAACAGCATCGCCAGAACTAAAAGAAATAAAGAAAGAATCGCTTCTTAATCCATACATATAAATGGTGTCTTTATATCTTACTTTAATTTGTAGATTGGAATTATTGCTTTGGTATTTATTTAAAATATTACCGCTGCTTTTACGTTTGTCAAAAACTTGAATGTATAAGTAGCTATTAGACCCACTAACAACCATCGCTTCGGTCATAAGTTTTAATGTGCCGTTAATTGGGGTTTTAAATTTGTAATAATCGTTGCCATCTCTTGTGCCGGCGTTTATGTAGCCAATATGGCCGTTTAGTGTTTGATTGATAGGCAAGTCAAGTGCAGTTGAAAAACTGTTGTTCTTTTCTAAATCATTAGTGGATGTATCTAGGATGGAGACAGAAAAATTGTAATGATAAGCCAAACTGGATTCAAACTTTAGAAATAATGAATCAGCTTCTCGGCTATACAAATAAATTGTGTCTCTGAGTTTTTGATTGTAAGGAATATTTGAATTATTAGAGACATATTTACTGTAAAAATTCCCATTTGATTTTCTACTGTCAAAGGCACTAAAATAAACATAAGAATTGCTGCCTCCTTTGTTAATTGTTTCTACAATTATTCTGACTGTTCCATCATATGGCATTTTGGTTTTGTAGACATCAGCTACATCAGAACTAGCATCACTGCTGTATTTTAACATTCCACTATCAATTGAGTTGAAGGTAAAGGGAGTCGCCAAATCAAATGTATTATTAGATTCTTTGTCGTTTGTATAAGTGTCGGTAATAAAGTACTTAATGGAATAAGAAAAATTTCCTCCTGTTTCAAATCTTAAGAACATTGAATCTGCTCCTCTGCCATATAACACTATTGTGTCTTTCAAATTGCCATTTGGTGGTACATTGGAATTGTTGGAGATGTATTTAGTGTAAAATACACCATTGCCTTTTCTACTGTCTGCTATATATATGTACAACCAACTATTAGAGCTTCCTATATTAGTGGCATTGACCACAATTTTAACAGTAGAATTTCTTGAAACTTTATAACTAAAATAATCGTTAGCGTCGCCTGGAGCGTTTAACGCGGCGGACATACTGCTATCTTGTTTGATGTAGTCGCTACTATTGTAAGTGTTGTTAGGTTCAGATTCATTGTTTTGAGCCATTACACTTTTAGAGAGAAATACTAAAAAGTAAAACAATAAATTTCTGATAATCAGTAGATTTGTTTTCATATGCTTTTTTTTGTTGATACTTACAAAGAATCATGTAAAATTCAACTCAGAGTATACTTAATTTGTAGTAGTCATTCTAACAAATTGATTTGTAGGCTTTAAATCTATTGTATGTATTTTGTCAAGTAACATGAGCAGTGAAATCACCATTCAAACGACAGTTTTAACTTTGCCAGAAGTTACCCAAGCGCCGCACTTTGATATTTTGTCTTTTAAAGTTAAAAACAAGATTTTCTTTACGCACAACACACTTGAAAATCGCATTTGTGTAAAACTGTCTGAAATAGACCAAGATGTTTTTTCGAAATCATTTAAAGATATTATCTATCCCGTGCCTAATAAATGGGGCAAGCATGGCTGGACTTTAGTAGATTTAAAGATGGTTAACCAAGATGTTTTAAAAGACATCATCTTAACGGCTTATTGCCATGTCGCTCCAAAAAAATTGGCTTTGCCTATTGCAAAATCTATGGGACTGGAAATCTAAAAACTTAAGCAATAGTTGTATTGTTTTAAGTATTTTTTTAAAGGTCGTAACGCTTGCCCAGTATCGAGTTGAGTCTTCGAGACTCTGATGCTGGGTCGGAGGTTCCCTAGGCGCTGCCTGAGCAAGTCCGCCTTAGGCGTGAGGCTAACAAATAACGAATAACCAATAACGAGTAACATTTCTCAAAATTCGTATCTTTGACCAAATGTTTCACTCTCTAAAATCATTTTTGATTGCATTGGTGTTTGTTGGTGCAGCAAACCTTAATGCCCAATCTGTTGTTGCTTCTTCTGATGATGTTTTACTATCGATTCAAAAACTGAATACAGTTGGCACAGTGCTGTATATTGCAGCTCACCCTGACGACGAAAACACCAGATTGCTAGCGTATCTGGCAAAGGAAAGAAAATATAGAACAGCTTATCTGTCGCTAACCCGCGGTGATGGTGGTCAGAATTTGATAGGCGCCGAACAAGGCGATATGCTCGGTGTCATCAGAACTGAAGAATTAATTGCTGCCAGAAAGGTAGATGGTGCTGAACAATATTTTACCCGCGCCGTCGATTTTGGCTATTCTAAAAATCCAGAAGAAACATTTACGCATTGGGATAAGAAAACCATTCTTGGGGATGTTGTTTATACCATTAGAAAGCTACAACCTGATGTCATCATTTGCCGTTTCCCTACCACCGGTGAAGGTGGGCACGGTCACCACACCGCTTCTGCTATCCTTGCTCAAGAAGCCTTCGAATTGGCAGCTGATACCAATGCCTATAAGGATCAATTAAAGTATGTGAACGTTTGGCAAGCCAAAAGACTGCTTTGGAACACCTTTAATTTTGGAGGCAATAACACCACAGCTCCCGACCAAATTAAATTGGACATTGGAAAGTATAATACTTTGCTAGGAAAAGGGTATGGCGAAATTGCTGCTGATAGTAGGTCAAACCATAAAAGTCAAGGATTTGGTTCTGCTGCGCAAAGAGGCAATGCTATAGAATATTTTAAACTCATCAAAGGTGAAGCTATCACGACCGATATTTTTGATGGAATAGATGTTTCTTGGAACAGATTGAAAAGTGGAGCTTTCACTTCTAAAATTGAAAAAATCATTAAAAATTTTAACCCATTACATCCAGAGTTAGCCATACCAGCTTTATTGAAATTAAGAAGCGAATTACAAGTTAAAGCTGCTACAGAAAAAAAACCATCCTACTATACATTAAAACTTAAAGAACTAGAAAATATAGTTTTAAATTGTGCCGGTATTTGGATGGAGACCGCTGCTAAAGATGTAGTAGCTATTCCTGGCAACAACATCAAACTGACGGCAAATTTTATTGTTAGGAATCCAATAGACGTGAAATTAAAAAGCATCAAGTTTAACTCATCTATTGATACAACAGTTGAAAACATTGTCAATCAAAATTATTTGTTGAAATGCCAAAGAGAGATTCCTGTACCTGAAACATCAGACTATACTGACCCATATTGGTTAAGAACCCCTCACGAAAATGCCATTCACTTTGTGAGTAGTTTCAAACATATCGGACTTCCACAAATGGATTGTCCAATTGTTACAACTTACACATTTTCTATTGGAGCCCAAACATTTTCAATTGATCGACCAGTTGTGTACAAATTGACCGATCCTGTGTTGGGTGAATACTATGTTCCTCTTGAGATATTGCCTCCTGTAACCGTTACACCGACTCGCTCTGTAATGGTAACCAAAAACGAGGAAGAAAAAAGTGTCTTCTTTTTAATCAAAGCCAATGTGGATGATTTCGAAGGAACATTGAATGTTAAGACTACTGGTAAAATTGATGTAAGGGTTATCAATCCTAGTTTTAAACTCAATAAAAAAGGGGATGAGAAATTGATAGAAGTAAAAGTAAGAATCAAAGATGCACAGTTCAATGGCGATTTGAAAGCCTATGTGATGAAGGATGACAAACGCTATGGTCATGCCATACAACGCATAGCATACGACCATATTCCTCACCGTTTTATTTTGAAGGAATCAAATATAAAATTGATTAAAACGGATATGAATTTTGCTGGAAAGAAAATTGGTTACATTGAAGGTGCTGGTGATGAAGTTGCAGAATGTTTGAAAGACATTGGCTACGATGTCACTGAATTGAGTAATGAGCAATTGATGAATGGCGATTTAAAATCTTTTGACGCTATTGTGTTTGGTATTAGAGCATACAACACCAACGAAAAGTTGTATCTAGCGAATACCCGTTTAATTGACTATGCTAAAGCTGGTGGACGCCTCATCGTTCAGTACAACACCAACTCTAGAGTGGGTCCTTTAAATGCAGGTATTGGTCCTTATAAATTCAATATTTCTAGGAACAGGGTCACCGACGAAAAAGCAAAAATCAATTTCATCAGCGATACATTAAAGGTTTTAAATTATCCGAATAAAATTACCAATGCAGATTTTAATAACTGGGTGCAAGAACGTGGTATTTACTTTGCAACCGATGTTGATTCTGCCTATCAATTTGTGTTTTCATTGAACGATGCTGGAGAGAAACCAGATAATGGCTCTTTGATTATGGCGAATGTTGGTAAAGGATATTACATTTATACTGGTCTAGCCTTCTTTAGACAATTGCCGGCTGGTGTACCAGGAGCCTATAGATTGATGATCAATTTACTGAGTCAACCACTTAAACCATGAGTGATAACACACCCATCAAATGGAATAGAATTTATGTCATGCTTGTCTTGGCATTGATGCTCATGATAGTTTCTCTTGCGGTATTAACCAATTATTTTAAATGAGTCAGTTAGATTGGATAGTGCTCATAGTTACCATAAGTTCCATCATTTTATATGGATTGTGGAAGAGCCGTTCGACCAAACATTCAGACACATATCTATTAGCTGATAGGCAATTGCCTTGGTACCATATCGGACTTTCTGTAATGGCTACACAGGCAAGTGCTATCACATTTTTGTCAGCACCTGGTCAGGGTTTTTCTGATGGATTAAGATTTGTTCAGTTCTATTTTGGATTGCCTTTAGCTATGGTGGTCTTGTGTATCACCTTCGTTCCTATATTTCACAAACTCAATGTGTATACTGCATACGAATATTTAGAAAAGCGCTTTGACAATAAAACAAGAACTCTAACAGCGTTTCTATTCTTGTTGCAAAGAGGTTTGTCTACGGGAATTACCATTTATGCTCCAGCAATAATTTTGTCAACTATATTGACCATTGACATTCGATACACCATTTTACTGAATGGTTTATTGGTGATGACTTACACCGTATATGGTGGGTCTAAGGCAGTCTCCTTTACTCAGACCTTACAAATGGTCATCATATTCTCTGGATTGTTTGTCGCTGGCTATTTGGTCTTACATTATTTGCCAGATAACATTGGTTTAAAAGAGGCACTAAACATTGCAGGTAAAATGGATAAATTGAATGCCATAGATACCAAATTCGATTTAAACAACAAATACAACATCTGGTCGGGAATTATTGGTGGTTTCTTCTTACAACTATCTTACTTTGGAACCGATCAATCGCAAGTTGGAAGATACCTTACAGCCAAATCAATTGACCAGAGTAGGATGGGACTGGTAATGAATGGACTGGTAAAAATTCCTATGCAATTTGTGATATTGATGATAGGTGTTTTGGTTTTTGTTTTTTATCAATTCAATCCCCAACCGATGTTCTTCAATCAATCAGAAATTGATAAAATTGAAAACAGTCAGTATGCCGAACAGTATAAGCAAATTGAACAAAAGTTTCATCAAGTAAATGCCGAAAAGAAATCGGCTGTTTTGGTCTTAAATGAAGCCATAGCCTCTAAAAAGGAAGAACAAATTACTAAAGCTCAATCAACAGTATTAGCCAAACATGATGAGAGTGAAGCTTTGAGAAAGCAAGCTGTTCATTTGATGAAGACCAACGACAAGGATGCAAGAACAGATGATACAAACTATGTTTTCTTAACATTTGTAACCAAGCAGTTGCCGATTGGATTTGTAGGATTGATAGTAGCAGTGATATTTTTAGCCAGCATGGGTTCTACAGCCAGTGGATTAAATTCATTGGCATCAACTACTGCTGTTGATGTTTACAAAAGATTGATCAACAAACAGGTCGACGACAAATCGTATTTGCGATTCTCTAGAATGGCCACATTGGTGTGGTGTGTGTTTTGTGTGGGTGTTGCTTTTTTTGCCTCAAAATTGGGTAATTTAATTGAAGCAGTAAATGTACTAGGCTCTTTGTTTTACGGAACCATACTAGGTATCTTCATGGTAGCATTTTATATGACATCCATCAAAGGCAAAGCGGTGTTTTATGCGGCAATTGTAGCAGAAGTGATTGTGGCCATCTGCATGTATTTAGAGCTTACATCTTATTTGTGGTTAAATGTCATTGGGTGTTTGTTGGTGATGGGAATTGCTTGGGTATTGCAATTGATGATGGCGGATGATGAACAAACAATTTCAAATTCTTAACTGCATAAAAAAAGCCCGCGTTTTAACGGGCCCTTTTACTAGTATTTAAGTTAGGTTTATTTTTTCTTTTTCTTTTTGTCAGTTGCTTCCATTGGAGCCACTGCAGGTTTTCTGATTTTAGCAATCATGTCTTGACCCATTTTTACATAGTCAGCATTTTTGCCTTCTGTAGCCATTGATACAACTTTGTTGGCACTTGCAATTGCTGCAGTAGTGTCGTTTAATTTGTATTCAATTTTGCTCTTTAACATCATTATCCAATAAGCTTTAGGGTTTTGTTCAACTGCCTTATTTACCCAAGTTAAAGCTTGATTCAAATCTTTGCCATTCTCGTAGTAATAGTTAGCTGCTTGGTAATAAGGTTTGTTGTCTTTGTTTAAAGCATTGTCAATATTGGTCATGATAGCTGCATCAATACTCGCTTCAACAGCAAAACTTACTTTGGTGTTTTCCCAGGAAATAACAACATGTGCTTTATTAGCAGTAATGTTGTCAATGTTGATGGTAAACGTTTCTGTAGTATCTGCCATTTTTTTAGAAGGTACTGTAATGTTTAATACTTCATCTTCTTTTTTATAGCTGGCAACATCGCCGCCAAGTTTCAAATCTTTATAGAACATGATGTTCCAAGTTGTTTTACCTGGCATTGAATACAATGCATAAGTGCCAGCAGCTAAAGTAGAACCACCAATTTTAACTTCTTCACCAAAAGTGATTTTAGTTGATTGGTTAGCACCTGTTCTCCAAATTTTATCGTAAGGCACTAAATCGCCAAATACAGTACGACCTTTAGCACTTGGACGAGAATACTCGATGGTAATCTCAGACAATGCAAATGCTTGTTTAAGGGTTTGAAGTGGACTAGGTGCTGGGGTTTTAATGGTTTGTGCTTTCAATCCGCTAATAGCTACAAATAGTAACGAGCAGATAATGGTGATTGTTTTTTTCATTTTTAATATGAGATATTGGTTTAAAATAATGTCTTTTGTCCGTCTAATTCGTCTATGACAATGTCGCCACCATCACTAGGTTTTGTGTTGTCTGGTTTGTCTTCTTCTTGCCACTGTCCAACTTTATCACTTAGCAATTTTGCTGATTTAAAGTTGTCGTAAGTGATTTTGTTACCTATAGCTTTCCATCCTTTAACTTCAATAAAATCGGCCAATTTGATGATCTCGGTTTTCTTTTCTCCTTTTGCTGTAACCGATTTTACCTCTACTTCAGGATTCTCTGCTGTACTAGCAACAATTAATTTGCTTCCAGGTTTTTCATTGATGAATAAAAACTTTTTGCCAACTGTTGTTGTCTCTATTAAGAAACGTTTGGCGTAGTAGTTTTTAGATGATGCATCATAGTGGATCACATTAATAGGTTGCTTCTCGTGGAATTTCTGAATGATGTGTATGTCATTTTGTTCGTAGCGATTGGTCAACTCGTTATCTGTTAACTCATAACTACCATCGTTTAAAATCAACAGTATTTTATCATCACTTGTGAAATTGCCAAGCAGCACGCCTCTGCCATCCACATTTAGTCTACCGATGTCTGAATCGTACCAAACATCTCTTCCTTTGAAAGTTGATTTGCCTTTTTCTTTCAATTCAATCTTTCTAATCGGATGTTTGGTTAAGGTATTGCCTTTAGAGCTTCTACCTTTGATTTCTAAACTGGCGAAATCGTATTCAAAATATTTGTTTTTGGCACTTGCCATGTTGCTTAGGTGTATACCTATTTTCTCAGCTTCACTGTTGTTGTTTGCTGTAAAATACAATAGTTTACTTCCTGTTGTGCCCATGGTAATGTCGTAATCCTTATCACGTATAACACCTAAAACGTTAAATCGTTTTACATAACTTACACCAGATTTTCCATCGTAATATGCAACGTTGTACACTTTGCGTTCATCGTTTTTGCGATACACATCCACATACAACAAGTCTTTTCCTAAAAACGATTTCTCGGATACTTTACTAACCACGTATGTGCCATTTTTTCTGAAAGCAATAATGTCATCGATATCAGAACAATCGCAGATATAGGTATCTTTCTTCAACCCATAACCAACAAAGCCTTCAGCATAGTTGACATATAGTTTTTCGTTGGCAACAGCTACCACATTGGTTTCGATTTTGTCAAACAATCTGATTTCAGTTTTGCGCTCTCTGCCTTTTCCGTATTTCTTAATAAGGTTTTTAAAGTAGTCGATAGCAAATTCAATTAAGTGATCCAAATGGTGTTTAACACCTTCGATTTGTTCTTCAAGTCCTTTGATGTATTCATCGGCTTTGAAGGCATCGAATTTTGAGATTCTTTTGATTCTGATTTCTGGTAACTTGGCAATATCTTCCATCGTAACCGCTCTGCGAAGCAATTTTTTAAATGGCTTGATTTTTTTGTCAATCATTTCTAAAATTTCTTCCCAAGTTTCGCATTCTTCAATGTTTCTATAGATTCTGTTTTCGATGAAGATTTTTTCCAACGAACTGAAGTGCCATTTGTTTTCTAAGTGGTTCAATTCATTTTCCAATTCTGTCTTCAATAACAATACAGTATGGTCAGTAGAACGCTTTAATATATCGTTTACAGTTAAGAAATGGGGTTTATCGTTGTCGATAACACACGCATTTGGAGAAATGCTCACTTCACAATCAGTAAAGGCATACAAAGCATCTATGGTCATATCAGTAGATACACCAGGTGCTAATTGTACTTCTATCTCAACATCTTTAGCGGTGTTGTCGATTACCTTTTTGATTTTGATTTTGCCATTGTCATTGGCTTTTAAAATGCTGTCGATAACACTTTCTGTAGTGGTAGCAAAAGGGATTTCTTTGATCAATACTTTTTTGCCATCAGCAGATTCTATCTTAGCACGACATCTAATTTTACCGCCTCTTTTACCTTCGTTGTAATTCGAAAAATCTGCCATACCTCCAGTTGGGAAGTCAGGCAGTATATTGGTTTTTTTGCCTTTTAGAATATCGATACTCGCTTCACACAATTCAATGAAATTGTGGGGCATGATTTTGGTGGCCAAACCAACCGCAATACCTTCAACACCTTGAGCAAGCACCAGAGGAAACTTAACTGGTAAATTAATTGGTTCGCGTTTTCTTCCGTCATAACTCAACTGCCATTCGGTGGTTTCTTCGTTGAATGTGACTTCTAAAGCAAATTTTGATAAACGGGCTTCAATATAACGCGGAGCCGCTGCAGAATCCCCTGTTCTGATATCTCCCCAGTTACCTTGGGTGTCTATCATTAAGTCTTTCTGACCGAGGTTGACAATGGCTTCACCGATTGCAGCATCACCATGTGGGTGGTATTGCATGGCAGAACCTATAATGTTGGCCACTTTGTTAAAACGGCCATCATCCATTTCTTTCATCACATGCAAAATCCTTCTTTGAACAGGCTTTAACCCATCAAATAAATTTGGAACTGCACGTTCTAAAATAACATAACTGGCATATTCTAAAAACCAGTTCTCGTACAAGCCTGATACAGGCAACACTTCATTGCCTTCTCTGTCTCTATGGCCTCGGTGAATTATACCTTCTACGTGTTCTTCTTCTTCTTCTTTATCCATGTTAAGCAGCTTCTTCTTCTTCGGTTACAACAACAGCCGGATCTTCTGCGGCTATGTCTTTTTCTATGTATAAGTTATCAATGATAAACTCTTGACGCTCCGGCGTATTCTTGCCCATATAGTACTTCAAAAGTTTATCAATACTGGTTTCTTTTGTTAAAATGATAGGCTCTAAACGCATGTTTTCACCAATAAATCCTTCAAATTCCTCAGGTGAAATTTCTCCTAGTCCTTTGAATCGAGTGATTTCTGGTTTGTGACCTAATTTTCTAATTGCTCTTTGTCTTTCCTCATCATTGTAACAATAGATGGTTTCTTTTTTGTTTCTTACCCTAAACAAAGGTGTTTGCAAAATGTAAACGTGCCCGTTTCTAACAAGATCTGGGAAGAACTGTAAGAAGAATGTCATCAGCAATAAACGAATGTGCATCCCGTCAACGTCGGCATCAGTTGCAATAACAACTTTGTTGAATCTCAAATTATCCAAACCTTCCTCAATATCTAAAGCGTGCTGAAGCAAGTTGAATTCTTCGTTTTCATATACCACTTTTTTCTTCAGTCCGAAACAGTTAAGAGGCTTACCTCTCAAACTGAACACAGCCTGATATTCTACGTTTCTACTTTTGGTGATGCTTCCACTTGCACTATCTCCCTCTGTTATGAAGATGGTGGTGTCAAATTTTTCATCTTTGTTATCTGTAAAATGCGCACGGCAATCGCGCAGTTTCTTGTTGTGAAGATTGGCTTTTTTCGCTCTTTGTTGTGCAAGTTTTCTCACACCCGCCATATCTTTTCTTTCTCTTTCGTTTTGAAGAATTTTCTTCAATAAAGCATCTGCAGTAGCTGGATTCTTATGTAAATAATTGTCCAGTACTTTACTTAAATTTTCTGATACGAAAGAACGCATACCTTGACCACCAGGAGCTATTTCTGTTGAGCCCAGTTTGGTTTTTGTTTGAGATTCGAACACTGGCTCTTGCACCCTTACGGCGATTGCAGCCGAAATAGAGGTTCTAACGTCAGAAGCATCAAAATCTTTTTTGTAAAAATCTCTCACCACTTTAACCATCGCCTCTTTTAGCGCACTTAAATGCGTACCTCCTTGTGTGGTATACTGACCATTGACAAACGAATAGTATTCTTCGCCATATTGATGTCCGTGAGTAATGGCTACTTCAAAGTCGGCTTCTTTAAAGTGCATAATAGGGTAGAGTATGGTTTCGGTATCTACTTTTCTCTCTAAAAGGTCTTTTAAACCATTTTTAGATAAATAATTTTGGCCGTTGAACTGAATGGTTAAACCAGAGTTAAGAAAAGCATAATTCCATACCTGTTCAATTAAGAATTCTGGAATGAATCGGTAGTTTTTGAAAATGGTGTTATCAGGTTCGAAAGTGATAAGAGTGCCATTTTTCTCATCCGTCTTTTCCTCTTTATAATCGGTAATTAGCTCACCTTTCTCAAATTCAGCTTTCTTTGTTTTGCCATCTCTAAAAGATTGCACTCTAAACTTAGAGGACAATGCGTTTACAGCTTTTGTACCCACACCATTCAAGCCTACAGATTTTTGGAAAGCGCCAGAATCGTATTTACCACCTGTGTTGATTTTACTCACACAATCTATTACTTTACCTAGTGGAATACCACGACCATAGTCGCGCACTATCACTTTGTTTTCAGAAATGGTCACTTCGATTTTCTTACCATGTCCCATCATGTGTTCATCTATGGAGTTATCCATAATTTCCTTCACTAGGACATAGATACCGTCGTCGGCAGAAGAACCATCTCCGAGTTTTCCGATGTACATTCCCGGCCTTAACCGGATATGCTCTTTCCAGTCGAGCGACCTAATACTGTCTTCTGAGTAATTGGTTTCTTGATTCGCCATAAATTAAAGAGCGAAATTAGGCACAGCCGCGATAGGGTTATTTACAAGATTTGATTTTTTATGAACAATTGAATGGGGTAGAGTTATAGTATTGATTATTAGAGTTTTGAAGCTTGTTAACTTGAGGTTTTGGAATTATTTTACTTTTATAAACCATGGTAGCGTTTTTAAAATTAAAATTTTACTGATAAAGAGTTTCAATTTTTTTTTGCATTAAATTATTTTATTCATACCTTTGCACTCCCAAAAAAAAGAAAAATCATGAAAGAAGGCATACATCCATCATCATACCGATTCGTAATTTTCAAAGATTTGACTAGCGATCATTCTTTCCTAACTCGTAGCTGCGTAGAAACCAAAGAAACTGCAGTATGGGAAGACGGTAAAGAGTATCCTTTGTATAAATTGGAGATATCTGACAAATCTCACCCTTTCTTCACAGGCAAACAAACCCTTGTGGATACTGCTGGTAGAATTGACAAATTCCGTCAACGTTACGTTAGAAAGTAATTCTTCAAGAAAAATTATTGAAATCCCGACTTGTCGGGATTTTTTTTTATACCCCTTTTTAACGACTTTTGCCTCAATAAAAAATGAAGATTGTACTGTTTGACGATGATAGAGTAATTCACCTTAAACCGTTTACTCTTACCCGACCAGCGGCTGATATTAGATGTGGTATCCTCACAGTAGCCGAAAAATGGTCAACCATTCTCTCAGCTTCCCGCTCATATTTATGTGCTGATTATCTTTCAGTAAAATATAACTATGTTGCAAGTGATGACTCTATTTTTATCAATGGTAGAGTATTACCTAATGCTGAACTGGTGTCTGCCATTCAATCTCTTAAAATGGAGGAGTCTCTTGTGTGTGAGGATGTTGTTGTCGCATATAGAGCATCTGCTCCTAAAACTACGTTTGAAACCTCCATTCAGTTGACTGGGGTAAAAGCCATTAACCGCATCCACAACATCTTTACCTATAACCACGCCGAAATAGAAGCCGATTTTGCGTTATTAACCGCTGGAAGAACTTCAACTACATTATCTGCTACCAACACCGTCTTTGGCAAACATCCAATTTTTGTTGAAGAAGGGGTAAAGGCTGAAGCTGCAGTTTTCAATACCAATGATGGTCCGATTTATTTAGGCAAAAATTCTGAAGTAATGGAGGGTGCTCTAATTCGCGGTCCCTTTGCTCTTTGCGAATCAGCTGGTATTAAAATGGGTGCCAAAATTTATACAGGCACCACTGTTGGTCCGCACAGTAAAGTAGGAGGCGAAGTAAGTAATTCTGTCATCTTTGGATATTCTAACAAAGGTCATGATGGCTTTTTAGGAAACTCTGTTCTTGGTGAGTGGTGTAATTTGGGTGCCGATTCAAACAACAGCAACCTTAAGAACAATTACGAAGAAGTAAAATTGTGGAATTATGCCACTGGCAATTTCGAAAGAACTGGTCTGCAGTTTTGTGGCCTATTTATGGGTGATCACAGCAAATGCGGTATCAATACCATGTTTAATACTGGAACAGTAGTTGGAGTCTCTTCCAATATATTTGGATCAGGTTTTCCTAGAAACTTTGTACCATCGTTTGCTTGGGGTGGTTCTCAAGGATTTGAGACGTATATGCCAAAGAAAGCTTTCCAAACTGCCGAAAAAGTGATGGAAAGACGACATATTACTTTAGAAGAATCAGACAAAAATATCCTCTCACACGTTTATGAAGAGGAAATAACTTATAGAAATTGGGAAAAATCATGAAAAGACAAAAAATAGCCGCAGGCAATTGGAAAATGCACAAGACCATCACAGAAGGACAAGGTCTTGCTCAAGAAATTAGAACCATGGCAAACACCGAAATGATAGGTGAAGCAACGCTAATGGTATTTCCTCCATTCATTCATTTACAAGCTATCGCTAAACAATTAGAAGGTTCTGGCATTGCTGTAGGAGCTCAGAACATGAGTCAATTCGAACAAGGAGCATACACTGGCGAAGTTTCAGCATCTATGCTAACTTCAATAGGCGTGCAACACACACTTGTTGGTCACAGCGAAAGAAGACAATACTTCAACGAAACCAACGAATCTTGTGCTGCTAAAATCAGAACAGCTTTAAAACATGGCATCACTCCAGTGTATTGTGTTGGTGAAACTTTAGATGAACGCGAATCTAATAGACATTTTGATGTGGTTAAATCGCAAATGTTAGCTCTCGAAGGTCTGAGTGCGGAAGAAATTTCAAAATGCGTTATTGCTTATGAGCCTGTTTGGGCTATTGGTACTGGCAAAGTAGCGACTGCAGATCAAGCCAATGAAATGCACATTCATATTAGAAGTGTGGTATCATCTATCTCTAATCAAGATTGTGCTGATGGTATATCTATTTTATATGGAGGCAGTGTTAAACCTGATAATGCAAAAGGTTTATTCGCAATGTCGGATATCGACGGTGCCCTAATTGGTGGAGCAGCTCTTCAATCAAGAGACTTTATCGACATCGCAAAATCTTTTTAATTCAATAAACAACGATTATAAAGCAAACGCCCTTCATTGATGTAGGGCGTTTTTTTATTTTAATTTTTCCACGGCTCTGCTGGAGCCTGTCCGCCTTAGGCTACCTATCCGAATAGGAAAAATAATGGGTCTGAAATATTTAGTTTCGAAATGTTTACCCCGCATCGTAGATCGCGGGGCTTCCGAATATCCTTCTGAAAATATATGTTTATATTTCTGAATTCCCTCGGCGCTGCCTTCGGGCTACCGATAAGTATATATAGTGTTTACGGATTTATTTCTTCAGCTTAATGTATATGCGACTCTGTCGCATGCTTTTCCAATTAACTCTGTATAATCGTCTCGGGGACTCAACTCTATACAGAGCAGGCAAATAACGAATAACTAATAACTAATAACTAATAACTAATAACGAATAACCTTACCTCAATAACGAAACGGTACCTTCGTAGGTGTATTCTTTACCATCGTATGCTGTTACTTTGATGACCCACATGTAGACGTCTTGTTGGACATCTTCTCCCATATAACTGCCATCCCAAGACGCGTTTTTGTCATCGGTGGTCCATAGCAACTGACCCCAGCGATTGAACAAATCGATGTGGAAGGTTTTCTCTCCATTCACAATTGGCTTGAACACATTGTTTGCTTTCGGTCCGGAGCGCTCTGGACTAAATGCTGTAGGTACAAAAACTGTAACATCTGGGTCGATTTCTCTGACTTTCCCTATTGTATCAAAACATTGCTTTAATGGAGAAATAGGATTAGGATATGAGTAAATAGAACTTAAATGCACGCGGTATTTATTGGTATCTGATGGATAATTGTAAACAGGATGATGAAGTGTGCTGGTATCGTCAACATCGCCAGTTCCAAAATACCATAGGTAATCAATTGAACCAGGACTGTTCCATCTGATTTGGGTTAAATTTTGGAACTTGAATTTTGGAAACGCTACCGTAGTGCTATAACCTGGGTCACTGCTAAAATCAGCTTTAGGTTGAGGCAATACTTTAATGTATCCAATCGAATCTTTAGTAGTCGCACATACACCAGAACCATATTGGTTTTCCAATCTAACTTTAACATCGTACCATGTGCGTTTTGCTGTATCATATAAGATGTTCTGAGGATTAAAGGTTGTGGTATTGGTCAAAGAATCTCCATTGCCAAAGTACCAATAGTACTTAACATTTGGAGAAGCTAGAGGTTTGTTCAAAACTGATATAAAGTTAACAATAGCCGGCTCGCATTGTATTTTTGGATCTGCCAAGAAATCAAACTGCGGATATGGTTCAATCTTTATGTCAATTTTACCTTGAGCAGTTGGACAAACACCTTCTTTAATGGTAGTAGCAAACAATGCGACATTTCCATTTAGATCACTAATTGACGTATCTCTTATGCCGTGTTGATAGGTGGTTTTAATAGCAGAATTATCAGCAAAACTGCCATCTCCTGAACTTGACCATTTCATAGAGTTTGCCCAAAGTTTAGATACTTCTGCATCAAACAATTTGCCTTCACATTGTTGGTACGGACTAGGTGAAACTACTGTAATAGTAGGTTGACTTTGAATTAAGAGTGTTTGTGAATCTGAAGAGGTACAACCAGTAATAGGGTTGGTGTATTCAAATTTAACTTGGTACTTGCCTTCATACTGTTTGGTTTGTGGCGAAATACTTGGGTCGAATTGTCTACCAGTTACGCCTGGTCCAGACCATTTACCAACTTGACCTTGTGGTAAAACATTTTCAAGTTCGAATGAAGGTGATGACGAACAAACAGTATCAGGAACATTGATTTGTACAATAGGTAAACCATTTACCAATATTTCCATACTATCAGCTACAGGGCAACCACTCGATGCATCGTATAGCTTTACCAAATACTGACCAGCACCTAGGCTTGGGTCGAATTGTTTATTGTTTTTAGTAGAATTTTCAATTTTGTTTTTAACGTTTGGATTGTTCATGTCTCTTGAACCTCCATATTCTACAGTCGACCAAATGCCGTCTCTAAAACGCTTACCAGTATTTCTATCGCTTGCAAAACTATCTAAATTGACAAGTGGGAAATTGATACACAGTTTTGGTAAAACATCGAATTTGATTTCAGGTAATCTAACTACAGTAACGGTTGTTGTATCGCAAGATTGACAGCCAGTGATGGCATCTTTATAACAATATTCTATTTTATAATCTCCAGTCTTTTCGTTTTCGCCTTCAAGTCCAGGATCCATTAAGGTTGTAACAGGGAAACCTGCACCCTGACTAATGATTGCTTGAGGGTCAACATCACTACCCATCGGAACTTGTATACATCTAAACGACTGTATACCTCCAGATTTTACGAAAGGTTTGACAACTAAGTTGTCTAATGTGATAGCACCAGCTCTTTGGCAAAATGTGCCTTCTTTTAGTTCAACTGCTGGATTAGGATTCAATTTTACTGGTTTACATTCTTTGTTATAGCAACCTTTATAATCTCTATAATCATAACAAATGGTATCTCTTAGACCAGCAGAAGGTAATTGGTCATTCGTTATAAAACTAGGGAAATCCCACTTGTAAGTATTGACACCAACTGGTCCGCCAACTATCCAGCTTGGCTTCTTGTATTGTTGGAAGTATCGTATGTCAGTTTCTTCAAATTTCTTATCTCCTGAATACGCTTTAGCAACTTTGTTTTGTGTTAAATTTACAGCGCCATCAGCATAACATCTCGGTGGAATATTGTTGAAACTAAATGTAGGTAGAGCATTTACAACAACTTCTAATGTATCAACATCTTCGCAAGTCACATTACTTTGTGTAACCTTTAATTGCATTTCATACTTGCGAGTAGCCATGGTCATAATTTTCAAACGCCATGATGAATCAGTAGCAACGGTTGCGCCGCTACCTAAGTCTTTCCAAACAACATTTTTAGGATAGCCATGTGGTTTGCGCATGCCTTTTACTTTCAATGTGTCGTAAATACAAATTTCCTTGTTTGGTTTAGCAATTGCAGTTACAGTATCATTTACAAACAATTGCATAGTGTCACTGGTATTACAGCCAAGTTTATCAATTACTTTAGCGATGTATTTACCAGGCATATATGCTGCTATAGTTCTTGTACTATCACCATTTGGCAACCAATAGTACCTCATTGTATCCTTGTTTTGTGCATCTAAAATTACAAATTGATAAGTGCAAATTCTTTGATCTGGTCCGATATCAACAATAGGATTTTTTTGATAATGCACCACTATGGTGTCGTTCTCTTGACATTTCTTTCCATCGGTTAAACCTAAGACTACAGTAGTAGTAGCGCTTGATTTTATCAATGTGAACTTACTAAGTGTGTCTTTTGGGTTGAAAGTGCCACGTGGCGATTCCCATCTGTATTTGTAATTAGGGTGACCATGTTTAATGATAGGTTCGAAAGTGATGTTATTACCAGCACATACAAATGTATCTTTACCTAAAGCCAATTCTACATCTAAAACTGGAGGTATGATTACTGTATCAGAATAAATGGTAGGACAATTGAAAGGAGGATTGTTGATTTCATGTTCTATAATGTACTTTCCTCCGCGTTTAAAAAACAAACTGTCTTTGCGTTTTACACCGTAGTAAACCGGTACTCCACTGTTTGTGCTATCTCTGATGGTAAACTTGTATTGGTAATTGTTTTTATTGTAATTAACTGTATCAGCAGGATTGGAAGTAAATCTGAATTTACCACATTCTAAAATATCATATTGTCTTTTAGAACGCGCTTTAGGATTGACTTTGATGTTAAAACCTTTGATGCTGTACGCTGGACGAGGACAAGCATCGTCTTTTGCTGTTACTGCGAATGAGTATGGCGTTGTACGCGCATCACCGACGTTTGGAGTCCAGCAAAATTCAGCTTCTTTTTCTCGAGCTGCAGTATCTAAAATCTTAAATGTAGCACCTTTGATGGCTGCATTCCATGTCATTTCAACTGTATCAGGTACAGTTTGTTTTGGCAAATATGGTTCGTCTTTACCTTTGATTCTAAAACAAATTTTATTGCCTTCGCAAACGCTCCACTTGTTGTTGCCTTCAATTACTGGAGGATTGTTGTCAGAACATGTCACTACTGTTACATAAATGTCTCTTCTCACAAAACCAATTCTAACCATTTTCTTAGTTGCCGAATCTTTGCGGTATTCAGTCACTCTAATGGCAACCGGACCAGACTCATCGCATTTGGTAGGTGTCAATACCATGTCACCAGTTTCTTTATCAAAATAAAATCCACGAGGAGGTTTAGCATTTGGTAATGCACGGCAATTAACAATGCCAGGATTAGGAGGACAAAATGGAGTTAACGGAATGTCTTTGTTTAATGGGGTGTTCCATGTAACTGGAGTAAAAGTTGAACTTAAGGGCTCATCTAATTCAAATGACATTGAATCTGCATCAATATTATCAAACACACCATTGTTAAAAGTAAATGGCTGATTGCAGCACATGAACGACATTGGGATGGTTGACAATGTAGGTGTATTGTTGCCTTTAATGCCTGATGTACAAAGATTCAACATAGCCTCTCCGCCATAAGTTGTTGTCGCAGTTGTTGTTCCAACCAAACCCCAAGGTTGTGCTACCCTAAACATCACTTCACAACATTTGTTGTTTAATATTTGATTGTAAGGCGATTGTTCAAAATCAATAGTGTCTTCAAAAATGTGTTCTTCTATACCATATCGGGTACCGCCGTATCCGCTGTTGCTGCATGGAGGTTGACCATTGCTACAAACAGGCGTAATATCTCTAATACTGGTTCTAGGTGGGGTTATTGAAATATTACTGGTTCCACATGATATGGTAAACTTGGGCATAATGCCTAGTTTACAAACACATTGGTGGTATAGAATATATTTAACGTGGTACTTGTAGCGACTAAGATGAATGAATTTTATATCAGAGCCATTGATGACATCACAAGCAATCGAACTGCTCGCAGAGAATAGTAGTGTAAAAAATAGTACAATTAACTTTAAGTGTTTCATTCAGTAATAAGACAACAAATCATCCTAATCTGTTGCATCGTTTTGTACAATTATAAGTATTTATACTTAATTTTCAACTATTCCACACTAAAATAAAATTATCTATTTCTTCACAAGTCAATTCGTAAGAAGCTGAGTAGCTGTTTTTGTGGATATTACCAATTATTATACTTTGAATATCAACTGTTAAATGATTTAGAAAGTCCAATTCTTTTTTCGAATATATTTTAAAAAGAACCTCTTTTGCACCCCAAATTTTATGATACAAATCGATATCTCCAGTATCAAAACCTTCTTCTTTTTTGACAAATTTGTGGGCTATTTTTTTGATGCTTTCTCGACGCTCTTCAATATCGATACCTACAGGCTGTCCAGAATGGTCGATGATGCAAGCTACCATTTGCCTGGAATGACTAAAACTGACTTCAGTATTTAGTCCTATTAAATAAGGTTTGCCATTCTCATCTTTATTTAAAAGGTGATGGACTTTTTCATTTACTAAAGTATTAAGCAAATGCGCAGAAACGGCTTGTTCCACCAATCTTTTTTTACTGATGTGTTCGACATTTTGGAGCATAACTTGTTCAAGAAAAAAATCTATTGGTTCGGTTATTTCCCAAACGCCTATTTTCTTTGCAGTCCCAATTTGTCTTTCAAAAATTAATGGCATGTTTGTAGAGGTTGTCAAAATACGTGACTTTGTAGGACATACACAAGCAGTTTATGCGCTCAGTTATGATCCTCAAACACAATCCATATACAGTGGAGCAGGGGATGGCATGATTGTGCAATGGCAACTATCTGAACCTGATGGTAAGCTTGTAATAAGGCACAATCAAGCCGTATACACGCTATTTTGCGATCAGCAGTATTTAATTTCTGGGACACGTTCTGGTATTGTCTCTGCATTTTTTTTAGAAGACTATAGTTTAAAAAAACACCTTCAATTGTGTGATGCTCCTATTTTTGAAATAGTAAAGTATCAATCTACTTACTTGATAGTTGCTGGCGATGGCAATTTGTACGAGTTAGACCATGACTTTAATATACTTCGCGTCCTTTCATTGAGCGATAAGCCTTTACGGACTATTGAAATTAAAGACAATGAAGCGATTATAGGCGCTTCTGATGCATGCTTATATTTTGTTGATTTGTTGACGTTCGAATATCAGAAATTTGCAGTGCAAAATAGTTCGGTGTTTGCTGTTGCAACTTTAAACAATGGAGAAATGGTTTGCGGAGGGAGAGATGCAACTCTGACATGGATTAAAAACAAAGAAATAGTTCGCACCATAAAAGCGCACTTATTGCACATACATAGGATTAAAGTCAATCCATACCAAGTAGAAAGAATGGCGAGTTCAAGCATGGACAAAACCATTAAGTACTGGAATTCGACGAGTGGAGAACTGTTGAAAGTGGTAGATGCCGAGAAATTTCAAGGCCATACCAGCTCGGTGAATAAAATTTTGTGGATTGACAAAAACACTCTTATTTCGTGCAGTGATGACCGCACTTTGAAGTGCTTCGTAATACAAGAGAAATGATTTTAACAGACTACCAAATTCTAGAAGAAATTGAAAAAGGAACAATCCTAATTGAACCTTACAGACCAGAATGCCTTGGCACCAACAGTTATGACGTGCATTTAGGAAGATACCTTGCTACTTACAAAGACAGGGTATTAGACGCTAAATCCCACAACAAAATTGATCATTTCGAAATTCCACAAGAAGGATTCGTGTTGCAACCAGGAGTGTTATACCTTGGTGTAACCGAAGAATATACTGAAACCCATAGTCACGTTCCTTTCCTAGAAGGAAAAAGTTCTACTGGTCGTTTAGGTATCGACATCCACGCTACAGCGGGTAAAGGAGATGTAGGATTCTGCAATACATGGACATTAGAAATCAGTGTAGCTCAACCTGTGAGAGTGTATTACGGCATGCCTATCGGTCAGCTAATCTATTTTGTTGTTAATGGAGATGTAAAAACCATGTACAACAAAAAGAAGAATGCCAAGTACAACACCCGCACCATACGCCCTGTAGAGAGCATGATGTGGAAGAACAAGTTCTAGAACCTTTAGTTTTAGTTTTCGTGTTCGGTAACCCTTGATGCTACGCTCCAGGGATATAGAACATGTATCCTCTAGTGTTCACCCAAAGATATTTTCCTAAAACTCAAACCTCCTAACAGGCGTCTCTATAACATTGCTTTTGTGCAACTTTCGATCGATGATTTGGATTTTGTAAAACATAGAATCTGGGGTCAATCCGAAGTATGGTTTGGCATTAAGATTTAATATCATAGTGCCATAAATGGCTTTGTTTTTTCCAGTAGGCGTGAGGGTCTTAATGCGGTCGTTGAAGTTTACAGTATCAGTTGTTGATGGTATCAATAACGGTTTTTTTACGCCATTTTCTACCTCGTAAATCGAAATTAGTAAATTGTAAAAATAGGGTCCACCAAATTGAAAAGGTGGTAACGAATCTGCAGCTTCTAATCCAATATCACCATCGCCATCGGTGTATTCGAATTCTATTGTTATAGCCGAATCCTTTCCATTCAATTTGTACTGAACAATGTCTTTGAATGTCAACTTTGGTTCTGCAGGAAAATTGATTTCTTCAGATTTACATGCAGCCAACACCGCGATTAAGATGAAAAAGATATATTTTTGAAGCATGGATATTCAAGGCCTGAATGCAAAGATTGATACTGTCACGAAAAATGACTTTGATGCTATTGCCCTTGAAGTATTCCAATTTCAAAGTAAACACAACAAAGTCTATCAAACATATCTCAAACATCTACAGACAGACATAGCAAATATAAAGCATATTGCTGATATTCCTTTCTTGCCAATTGAGTTTTTTAAACAGTTTCCTATTCAATCTTTGGATTTTGAAGCGGCTTTGGTTTTTGAAAGTAGCAGTACCACCAGAATTGGTGTAAGTAAACACTACCTTGATAACGAATCGAGATACGTAAAGGCATTTACCCGTTCTTTCAATGCTGTTTATACTGACCATACAGCTTATTGCCATTTGGGTTTATTGCCTTCGTATTTAGAACGCAAAAATTCTTCGTTGGTGTATCAGGTCAACCATTTCATTCAAAACAGTCAATACCCCTCTTCTGGTTTTTATCTTGATAACACTGAAGACTTGTACCAGCAACTATTGCTCAACGAAGCCAATCAAGTCCCAACCATGTTATGGGGCGTTACCTATGCACTTTTAGATTTTATTGAAAAGTATCAGATGCAATTAAAACATACCAAAGTAATAGAGACTGGTGGAATGAAAGGTAGGCGCAAAGAGATAACCAGAATGGAATTGCATGCTATGTTAAAACAAGGGTTGGGGCTAGATAAAATTGGAGGTGAGTATGGCATGACCGAATTGTTATCTCAAGCTTATTCTATTTCGGATGGTTTGTATCAATGTCCTCCTCAAATGAAGGTAGTAATTCGTGAAATCAATGACCCTTTTTCTGGTCCGATTACCAACCGAAATGGAGCCGTAAATGTCATTGATTTAAGTAACCTTCAGTCGTGCGCGTTTATCGAAACTTCAGATTTGGGAAAAGTATACGATGATGGCAGTTTCGAAATTTTAGGCCGTTTGGACTATAGTGATACCAGAGGATGTAATTTGTTAATAGGATGAAGGAAATCATTGATCAACTGAAATCATTTATTGCTGATCAACATTGGTTGCATTGGACCATTTTGATGTTGTTTTGCAGTATATCTGTTTTCATTAATTACCATTATGGATTGCAACTTAAAGTCGACCAGATGGGAAGATGGCCAGAGTATTTTTCTCATGTTTTGTTATATGCCATTCACACTGTTTTCGCCTACTTGTTGTATAGTTTTTTTAAAAAGGATTATTCATTTTGGACCAAACCAGGTTTTATTTGTTTGCTTCTTTTGAGTTTTTTGATATTTGGTTTTAGAGCAGTGATGTATCAACATTATGCATTGATTGGTAAAATCTCACCACCTGATACAGCATACATAAATGGAATGGTATTCAATGACGTCTTTAGATGGTTGTATTTAGTAATTCCAGTAACAATTGTTTGGTTGATTTTTGATAGAAAACAAACCTTATATGGCGTTTCACTCAAACACCATAAAGCTAAGGTGTATTGGATACTTTTATTGTGCATGGTGCCATTGATTGTGGGAGCTAGTTTTCTAAGCGATTTTTTGGACTATTATCCTAGATACCACAAACTAGAAGCGTTTGAACCTCCAGTATGGAAGATTTGGGTTTTCGAAATTTTTTATGGGATTGATTTCAGTTCAATTGAATTCTTTTTCAGAGGATTTATGGTAATGGCTTTTATAAAATATGTTGGTCCAGGTGCCATATTGCCCATGGCGAGTTTTTATCTGAGCATACATTACGGCAAACCAATGGGGGAGGCCATCAGTTCTTTCTTTGGCGGGACAATTCTAGGGGTTATTTCATACCACAGTAGAAGCATATTTGGTGGTGTCATGGTTCACGCTGGTATTGCTTGGTTGATGGAGATAGGTGGAACAATAGGGAACTATGTGAAGGACTGCTATAAGCAATAAAAATAAAAACCGACTATTACTAGCCGGTTTTAAAATTAAACTTATCGAATATAGGAAAACTTACTTACTCATAATCTAGTTTTTAAAGTCGTTGCCAACTCTCTCATACAATAATAAATATTGATAATTAAATAATGGTAAGTATGTTTAAAAAATGACGCAAAAATGATAATTATTCAATGGTCAATTTTCTAACATCACGAATGTTATCATCCTGTATTAACAATGTATATATGCCACTGCTAATGTTTTCTGGCATTTGAATTTTACCGTTGTGCGAATTGCTCTCAAAAACAAGTTGCCCAAGACCATTGTACAATTTACATTTAACATCAGTATGATATCTTAAATTTAAATAATCTGAAGCATGTATTGGGTTAGGGTAAATAGAATTTTCTGAACTTGCAATCTCATCTATATTCAATAAAATTTTGGTATTAAAATCATACAATTCATTTCCAATAGCATTGTTTACAAATGCTGCTGCATATAGTATCCCATTATGGACCATCATGGAAGAAAAATTTCCGGAATTGACACCAGGGTTAAAGTCGGTTACCAATTGCGTATAACCGCCTTTGCCAGTGGTTATCCATAATTCTCTTCCAAATGCATTGTTAACGGCACTAAAATAAATAGCATTGTCTATATTTACAAAAGCAGAGGGTACAGAACTGCCTGTGCCAGGACTAAGATCTATAACCAAACCTGTTCCATCTGGAGTGCCATCGCTGCTGTATAATTCTGAGCCTATTTTGTTGTCTGAAAGTACAAAATACAATTTGTCTTCTGTTACTATACAGTTGCGCGGAACCATCTGGAAAATGGTTGAATTGCCTTCAGTTATGAAATCAAAAGTGCCTGCTGCAGTTCCATCGCTGCAGGCATATCTTCTTACCATGTTGTTGTCTATATAACTAAATATGACAAAGTTTCCAGCTCCGGCAACCAGTTGAACACTGGCATTTCTCAAATTAGAGGTATTGAGGTTTTTAACCAATTTTGTACCTGCAGCTGTGCCATCAGAAACATATAATTCGTATCCTGTGTCAACATCACTAATAGCAGATAAAAACAACGAATTTTTAGAAGCAACCAATTGCACCGGATTTGTAGAATTGAACATACTAGAGACAATGCCTGGCATGAGATCAATAACCATTTCTGTTCCTGCTTCTGTTCCATCTGTGGTCCATAATTCATGACCTGTTGCACTTGAATTGGCAAAGAAATACACCTTGCCACCCATTTCAACCAAATTGGAAGGTGAAGCATCTAAACCGCCGTTGATATATTTTAATACTTTAGTGCCGCTATAAGTGCCATCGCTCACCCAAATCTGATCGCCAATACCACTGCCATCATCAAAAGCAAATACCAATTTGCCGTTGGTTTTTGCCATGTCAGATCTAGTAGAAGAAGGACCAGTATTTGCAACAAAACTTTTAACACGTTTGGTGCCTTGAGTTGTACCATCTGTTTTCCATAAACTTATTCTTGCTGTGCTTGTATCTTTCACCCATAAAAAAATTGTAGAGTCAACAATATATGTTCCACCATTTTGAAAAGAAGTCTGTGTGCCAGGATTAATGTCTTTTAAAAGAAATGTGCCAGAAGAAGTGCCATTTGTCACACACAATTCCGTACCTGTAGTCACATTGTTTGCATAAAACACCAATCCTTTTTTTAACGACCCTATAAAAATTGGAGATGAACTTGAGGACCCAACAAAAATGTCTTTTACTAGATTTTGAGCAGTCAAAATCGAGCAAATACAAAGCATACAAATTGAAAGTAATAGTTTTCTCACTTAACAATATTAGAACAATTTATTTAAAAAGTGATAATTTGAAAGAAAAATGACAAATCAATGAGCTAAAATCTCTATTGAATTTTAATGGTAATGGTATGTAGAACACCTGAGTTTTCTAAATGAACAATGTAGGTTCCATTACCAATAGTATTGCTAATAGAGATCTTGCCATTGTCAGAATAACCACTTTGTAATTCAGCTCCTATTAAACTGTATATTGTATATTTAAATTGGCTAAGTCCTGAAATATGTATTATTTCTCCTGCACTAACAGGATTAGGGTAGACCACTATTTTTTTAAGTTTGTTGGTTTGGTTAATAGAGGTATTCTTAGTGACATCCCATACATAAAATTGATTGAACGAATTTTCGTCTTCGACGGCAGTAAAAAATAACTTATTTTGAAATACGAATAAACCTTCTGAACTTTGATTGAAACTTGCAAATTCTTTTGCAATTACTGTGTTCTGCGTGGTGCCATCGGTCGACCAAATATCTACACCCAGCATGCTGTTGAAACCAAATAGATACAATTTGTTGCCCAACTCAACTGGACTGTACATAATACCACTGTTGATTCCTGGGTCAATGTCTTTTAATAATCTTGTTCCTTTTTCTGTGCCATCGGTATAGTATAATTCTGCACCAAGTTTATTGTCTAAAATGGTAATGATGTTTTTTGTGTTGCAATGAAAGTTACCAAAGTAGACGTATGCAGAATTATCTGTATCGTTACTACTCGGTAGAATTTTAGTAAGCGCTTTGGTATTTGTATTGTATAGGTAAACCGATGTTTTACTCATTTCCCATCCTGAAATTAAAATACTTTCATCATTGAAATTTGTGAAATTTAAAACACTTGATGTGTAAGGATTGGAGTTGGTTTCAATTGTAAATTTTGTGCCAATTGAAGTGCCATCAGTTTCAAATAACTCAGATGAAACATATTCGTTTTCGATGGCAAAAAAATACAATTTACCATTGCATTCTATCGGATTAAATGTTTTATCAATGCCACTTTCATTGCCAGTTTTAATGTCTTTAAACAATTTAGTGCCAGCTAAACTGCCATCACTCACCCACAACTCATTACCATATGTATTGGTGTTTAAATTAAAAAACAGTTGGCTGTTAAAAATGTACATACTTACTTCACTCTGAGCAACTGCATCGGAATTGTCATAAAATAATTTAGTGCCTTGTTTTGTGCCATCACTCACCCAAATTCGTGTTCCGTTGGTATCTGTTTCAGGAAAGTACAGTAAGCCATTAAAAATCGCACCTTCGTGATTGTAATCAGAAGGATAGCTGTATTTAAATGTAAAAATAGGGAAGGTGCCTTCAGGTGTGCCGTCGGTCCTATACAATTTAACACTTTCAATTTGAGCAAAAGTGTCGCGTATTAAAAAGAAATACAGAGAATCATTGTGATAACACCAATTTGAAATAAATGAAGAGTTTTGGCCATTAAAAATGTCTTTAAGCAAAATGGTTCCTTCGGGTGTTCCATCGCTAAACCAAGGTTCGAATCCCAACTCACCTGTATAGGCCATCATAAGGAAATTTTTATCGGTCTTTCCCAATAACTTGACATAGGTATATTTTGAATCTGAAAATTCTTTAAAAATTTCTTGAGAGAAAAGATTGGTTGAGGAAATAATGAGCGTAAACAAGAAGTATTTTTTGAGCATAAATATTACATTTTGATTTTTTCTGAAAATTAAAATAATTAATTGATTTAATTTTAGGCATTATTACATAACATTGTCAAATTCGATAAAAATGGGATAAAATGGCTTAATTTTCGTCGAAAACAAATAAAAAACCCGGTGAAACCGGGTTTTTACGCATTATTGAATCATGAGAACTTAAACTTATCAGCTACTCTACTTCGATCGAATTTTTATATAAGACACAAGAAGTTTTAAATGTGTTGCTTGAAGAAACAAATTTTTTTTAAAATACTTATATTCGCGGCATGAATAAGCTTGTTTCTAATGCTGATGAAGCTATAAAAGACATACACGATGGTGCTGTTATCATGTTAGGTGGATTTGGATTGTGTGGTATTCCAGAAAATTGCATCACTGCTCTTGTGAAAAAGGGCACCAAACAGTTGACATGTATCAGCAACAATGCTGGTGTCGATGATTTCGGTATTGGTTTGATGTTGCAAACAAAACAAGTTAAGAAAATGATTTCGTCTTATGTTGGCGAAAATGCTGAGTTCGAACGCCAATTGCTTTCTGGTGAATTGGAAGTTGAATTGATACCTCAAGGGACACTTGCTACTAGATGTATGGCTGCAGGTTATGGTATGCCAGCTGTGTTTACACCAGCAGGTGTTGGTACCGAAGTCGCAATTGGTAAAGAGACCCGCGATTTCAATGGCAAAACCTATTTATTGGAATATGCTTTTGATGCGGATTTTGCTATTGTGAAAGCTTGGAAAGGCGATACCCACGGTAATTTGATTTTTAAAGAAACTGCTAGGAATTTTAATCCAATGATGGCAATGGCTGGTAAAGTAACCATCGCTGAAGTGGAAGAATTGGTGCCTGCCGGAACTTTAAATCCAAATGAAATTCATACTCCAGGTATATACGTTCACAGAATATTCCAAGGTTCTAATTACGAGAAACGCATTGAGCAAAGAACAGTAAGAAAAAAGGCTTGATATGAGCCTAAATGGTATTCAAATCAAACGCACTGAAGATGGCAGTAATACCCTTTTTCTGCCTGAGTTAAATGAGACATACCACTCATTGCATGGCGCACTATCAGAAAGTCAACATGTATACATAGACAATGGGTTAACGCCATTACTTCTTAATGGTTGTAAAGATGTGTATGTATTTGAATTGGGATTCGGAACTGCAATGAATGCGCTTCTTACAATTGATGCATTGCCAAAAGATGTAATGTGTCATTATTACAGCTTAGAACCTTATTTGCCCAATTTAAAATTGATCAAATCTTATTTTCAAGATTTTCAAACCTTACCTTCTTCAATTCAATATCTAGAACAAATGTATGCCACTCAAAATGAATGGATAGAAATCACTCAAAATTTTAAATGTTATATTGATACAACTCCTTTAGAACAGTTAGACCCAGTCTCAGTTTTAAAACAAACTGGTCGTGCATGTAATTTGGTGTACTTTGATGCATTTGCGCCCTCTAAGCAACCCGAACTATGGTCGGTTTCGTCTTTAGAAAAAGTTAAAAACATCATGGATAAAAATGCCAGACTAACAACCTATTGTGCTCAAGGACAATTTAAGCGCAATCTTAAATCTTTGGGTTTCGACGTACAGCATCCCAGAGGGGCAAATGGCAAAAGAGAAATGACCATTGCCATCAAAATTGATTAATATTGCAAAGCAAAATTGGAACTTCAATTAGAACATATAGGTAAGAAAATTCAAGGCCATTGGCTCTTTAAAGGAATTGACCTCACGCTTAACAGCGGTCAGAGTTTGTCTATTACTGGAAAAAATGGAGCTGGAAAATCTACATTAATGCAAGTTGTTTATGGTTTAACCCAAGCATCTGAAGGAAAGATATTGGTAGATAAAAATTCCAACTTTAAACCAAATGAATTAATGGCTATGTCGGCGCCATATTTAGAATTGCCAATGGAGTTTTCACTCAGAGAAATCCACCATTTGTATTTGGGTTTGCAAAAAACGAATATGCCGTTTGAAACATTTGTCGATTTTGCTCTTTTTCAAAACAAAGACACAGACAAACCATTAAAACACTTTTCTAGTGGCATGCTTCAAAGGTTGAAGACAGCTTTGTGTTTTGCTTCAAACTCACCCATAATTTTACTTGATGAACCTCTAACAAATATGGATAGACAGGGCGAACTGTGGTATAAGAATTGTCTTGATTCTGTTAAGTCTAAAATTTGCATTGTGGCAGGCAATCAAGACATTGAAGTAAATTGGACAGATATAAATTTGAAAATTTCTGAAGATTGATATGAGATTTCTTTTAATTGTTTTTTTTATCGGGTCGATGTACTCGGTAAATGCACAGAAAAAAGTGTCAGATAAACAGCATCAAAAGGCTGTTAGCGAGTCTAAATTGAATGGTACCGCTATCGAAAGCAGAGATACCTTGTATTGTTCAGGGATTGCTAAAGGTGTTGTGGCGACAATAGAATCAAATATGTTGGCGGGAACATCTACTCAAGCAATTTATAAACCTGGTGACACCGATGTATTGGTATTAATTGATTTGTTGAATTACAACAATTTTAATGGACAAAAAGTGTATTACACACACTACGAATTTCCAAGATTACAATTAGAATGCGATATCAAATTAAAAGATATTGAGACCTATAATCCATACTCAGCGTTGTGTCAGTATGATTTGATAAATTCTTATGGATTGGATACAAATAAGACGTTTATTTTTACAACACTAAAAGGCAAAATTCCTGCAAACGAACTTAATGGTCAAAGAAGTCATAGAGATACTGTCACCATGATGAGGTCGATTATAGCGCCAAGAAATACCAATGCCGAAATAGTTATAACCGACGAGAACATTTTTCAAGATAAGGTAATGTTCGCATCTTTTGTAGCAGATACACTAGCAGGTCAATTTGGTCCGACGCGCCACTTTATGATTTACAACTCAAAAGGCGTATTGATATGTACTGCAACAGAAAAGACATTAAACAACCACGATTGGAAATTGCTGAGCTATAAAGACAATAGATTTCATACAGTGATGACCAAAAGTGAATCAGACTTAAAAGAAATTCTTCAGTATCTAATACGAAATTCTTATTTGTAAAAAAAAGACAACTTATTAGGTTGTCTTTTTAAATGAAAAAATTTTAATTTTCTGAATTCTGATTCTCAACTGGGGTATTGATATCTCTGGGCTTAGCCATCGTAACTATCATTTTCCGTCCTTTTAAATCTTGTTCATTTAAAGCTTCGATGGCCCTCTGACCATCCGCTTCGTTTGCCATTTCGACAAAACCGAAGCCTTTGCTGCGCTTTGTTTCTTGATCTCGAACAATCTTAGCTCCGACGACTTCCCCAAATGGGAGAAAGACCTCCTTTAGCTCTTCAGTCCTCAATCTGTAGTTAAGGTTTCCTATGTAAATTCTCATTTCAATAAGCGATTAAGTTTAATTGAAAACAAATCTAAATTTTGGCGAAATAATACCAAATTTATATTTTGAGAGTGGTGATTACAAAGATTTAATTATATGATAATCAATATATTAAATGAATAAATTATGTAATGTTGATAAATTACTTTTTAGGCTCTAATGCCGATTTTATCGACGAAAGTATATAAATCTTATGTTCTTTGGCGTTTCCTATCGACGAAGGTAAACTAAGCTGAATTTGCTTCTGAATATTAAGTAGCTGATTATGAGCTTTAGCCTTACTTATGTAATCGTACATCGGAGAATTGACTATGTAAGTGAGGTATTGAATGTACAGTGACTGTAAATTCTGTCTATACATGTTAATATCTCCATTCATGTCGGCCTGGAAAATGGCATTGCTTAAGTCCTTAAACATTTCACCGATTTCGTATTTGTTGCCGCCATACAATTTGCTGTCATTTATCCTTTGCAATGTGTTAGGGTGCAACAAATGCATTAAAACAGAATTTTGCATGTTCAATACTCTGTCAAGAATCTTTGGATCTTCACCACTCGCAAAGAAGTCAAAACCTCTTCTTTGTTGTTGTAAGTATGGTAATAAATCACTTGGAATTTCCATGGCGTTAGGCGCAAAAACATTATCAGTTAAAAACTTCATGGCACTTTTTTGTGTCTCATAAGGCACTGCTGTAAATGGTTTTACTGTAGTTACTTGGTTGCTAAAACTTCTGTCAACATACACTCCTCCAATATATCTAGAAACAACACCGGCTTGTGTGGTCCATTCGCTGCTTAACACCAAATAACTGCTTCTTAGTTCATGGAAACTTCTGTTGTTCTTACCATATTCACTCAACAAATTGGTTTGAAGATTTTTTATCAATCCAATGCGTTCTCTTGCAAATCCAATCGCGTCGCCACTCATATCACCAATCATTACTCTTGGGTCAATTGCTTTTCCAGGAGATCTCATGTCATCGGCGTCGTTTCCAAATGCCAACTGAGGTTCGGTGCTTCTTGCTAAAATCTTTTCTCTTCTATCTTTATCGGCAGCATCATCAGATTCTTGGTAATATCCAAATTCGATGGCCCATAAATCGTATGGACCTGGACGGGTTGTGTAATATTGAGTTTTTATGCCTTTTCTGTTGCTGAAATTTACGGCTGGGTAATCCATTACACTTCCAGTCAATCCAATGGCATTGGTTTTTGTCATGTCATACAAATCGGTTAGGCTATGCAACTGACTGGCTTTCATGTTGTGGTTCAAGCCCATTGTATGACCAACTTCATGCAATATCAAATAAAACAAAGATTCAGAAATGAAACGGTTAATTTCTGTTTCATCAGCGTTGTTCATAGCTAAATATTGCAAGCCTAATAAATTTTGTTGGTGCATGTGTTCGCCAGCCGCACAATGATGAGGGTCTTCATAAGCAGTAGCATCCATGTCCATTAACCATTCCAAACCAGCTTTGTCAAATACTTTCTGAGATTTCAATCTATTGGTGATGAAAACCCATTCTAACATGATGTCGGCTCCAAGTATTTCTCCAGTTCTCGGATTCACAAAGCTCGGTCCGTATCCACCAAACGGAGGTTCTGGACTGCTGGTCCATCTCAAAACATTGTATCTGATATCGCCTGCTTCCCAATCGGCATCGTCTGGTTGTTCAAATATTTGAACGGCATTCTTAAATCCTGCTTTTTCAAAGGCAATATTCCATTGTAAAATGGCTTCTTTAATAATAGGTCTGAATTCTTTAGGTGTGGTATTTTCAATCCACCAAGTAATAGGTTTAACTGGCTCTGATAATGCAGCGTTAGGGTCTTTTTTAACCAAATTCCATTTGTGAATCAAGTCGCGGTAATTGATGGCATCCACTGTTGTCATGTCATTTACTTGGGTTGTAAAGTAACCAATTCTAGGGTCGTCCATTCTCGGTTTGAAATCGTTCTGAGGCATCTCAATTAAACTGTGTTGTAGTAAAATTTCAACATATCTACCATCGGCAATTGCTTCACTTCCTGTGCCTCTTGAGCTAGGGTCGTCATAGACGTATCTCACAACAATATCAGTATTCTCAGGATAGTTTTTGATGTTTTCATACCTGGTTTTGGTTTTACTTAGCATGCCTAAATTAAAAGTGCCAGGCATTGGCATTGCGCCACCGCGTTTGATTTGGTATAGATTTTCTGTAAGGAAAATATTGTCTGCTTCAATCAAATATTCACCTTTGCTTTCATCAGCGGCTACAATTTTTTCACTGCTCATTATCGCATTCGAAATATTGGAATTTGCTGCTTTAGAAATAGGGTTATTGGGATTGAAGTAAAAATTGTTGTTTTGATTGATAAATTCAATCTGATTATAGTATTTCTTTATTTTAAAGACTTTATTGTCTCTAAAGGTACCTTTGTTGTGACCAGTAGTAGTGTTACCATTTTCGATATAACTAAAATAGATGTATTCTTTTTCAAGTTGAGACTTTTTTACCAGCATCAATAATGAGCCAGTAGTTGTATCTCTATACAAAGTAAATAAACCATCTATCTTCTTAGATTTCTTTACTTTATCTGCAATAGTTGGGGGGCCTTGACTAGCAGAAGGCGCTACAGGCGTTTTAGGCGGTTCTGGAGCTGTATCCTTCTTTCTTTGGGCAACAGAAAGCGTGGTTTGACCACCAATAATACTTAGACAAATAAGGTATAATATCTTTTTCATGAACATAAAATTTCACGCAAATTATTTTATTTTGATAACTTCTCGCGTATTTTTCGACAAAAGGCCAGAATTATTTAATAATCGAAAAAATGTATATTTGCGCCACATTAAATGAGACCGTTTTTATTGCTATTTGTGTTGCTCGCTGTAGGTATTGGATTCTTAATCATGAGAAACATGACGGCAGCCGCCACTCCAACCTTGCCCGAACTTAAAGACTTATCTGGAAAAACTTTTAATCCTGAAAATTTGAAAGGTAAAGTGTATGTCTTGTCGTATTTTCAAACTTGGTGTTCTGATTGTGTCAAAGAACAACCTCAATTGCAATTGCTAAAAGAGCATTTTGGTGATGAAATCGAAATTCTTTTGGTAAGCGATGAAGATGTCAACAAATTGAAACTATTTAAAGAAAAATTTCCATCGGCTTTAAACATTTATCAAAGTTCTAAAGGACTTAAAAAAGATCTAGGCGTTTCAGCATTTCCAACCACATATTTAATCAGTAAAGAAGGAAAAGTTCTTGTTAAAAAAGTAGAAGGTATTAATTGGTATACCAACGAAATAATTGATATGGTAGAAGGTGGATTGGGAAAGAGAAATTAATGGTGAATACCGTTGATGAAATCTCTTACTGATAACCGTTTCTTGCCCTCCATTTGAACATCGTTCAATTCAATTTGAACATCATTGCAATGTGCTACCAATTTGTCTTTGCCTACTATTTCTATTAAGCCAACTTGAGACGATGCTCTATCTGTAATAGTCGTTTTAAACACTTTAAGTTTTTTGCCCATAAACTCAGTAAATGCTGCAGGGTAGGGTGATAATCCTCTAATCAAATTGTGGACTTTTAATGCAGGTTGATGCCAATCGATTTTGCATGTTTCAGTAAAAATCTTTGGAGCTGTAGGATATTGTCCTTCTTGTTGTTCCATTAATTTAGCCTGTCCATTGCAAATATTATCTAATGATTTTACAACCAGTTCAGCTCCAAGAGGCATCAATCTATCGTGAAGAGAGCCTGCATTATCATCGTCGTGAATGGGTGTAGAAGCTTGAGCAATGATGCTGCCTGTATCAATTTCATGTTTTAGAAAGAATGTGGTCACACCAGTTGTCTTTTCTCCATTTATGATGGCATGATTGATTGGAGCAGCACCTCTGTATGCAGGCAATAAACTGGCATGCAAATTAAAAGTACCCATTGGTGGCATGTTCCATACAAGTTCAGGAAGCATTCTAAAAGCAATGACAATTTGTAAATCGGCTTTGTATGAACGCAAATGTTCTATAAATTCAGGGGATTTTAATTTTTCAGGTTGTAACACATCAATACCCAATTCAATTGCAGCCTTTTTAACGGCAGACATTTGAATTTGATAGCCTCTTCCAGCAGCTTTATCAGGTGCTGTCACCACCGCAACAACATTGTAACCTGCGTCTACTATTGCTTTTAATGACGCTACTGCAAAGTCAGGCGTGCCGAAAAAAACCAATCTCAAATCTTCTTTTTTCATCAATGGCACAAAATTAGCTTCTTTTTTAAGATAAAATGCAACATTTTGAGAGGCTTATACGTCTAATACTTAGGATTGAATTTAAATTCGTATATTTGAGTAGTTTTTGAACAATAGAACAAGATATTATCTCCTGTTAATGAGCTTTGTAGCAGTTTTTTCTGTTGCAAATGCTCAGTTTAGAATTACACCCAATCTTGGGCAGTGGGAAGAAGAAGTGCTTTTCAAGTCGGAATTACATTCAACAAAGTTCTTTGTATCAAAGGGCGAACTCACCTATCTGTTTTATAATTCTCACCAATTAACAGAAGCCCAACACAATCATCAATTCGATTCTACATTAGACGCTCATGTCATTAAGGTGAAGTTCTTAAACTCGAATCCTACTGCAGTGTATTCAGGTATAGATGAGTATTCTGATTATGCCAACTATTACATTGGAAACATTCCCTCAAAATGGAAATCCAAAGTAAAAAGTTATAAGAAACTTTACATCTCTAATATTTACAATAACATCGATTTTGAACTTTTTCAGAGCTCAGCTGGATTGAAATACAACTTCATTGTAAGGCCAGGTGGGGATATCAGTAAAATTCAATTGCAATACGATGGTTATGATTCCATCTATTTAAAAAATGGAGAGCTAAAAGTGAAAACCAGATTCGGTTTCATGTCTGAATTGAAACCTATAGTATTTGAACAAAAAGGTACTTCAAACACTACTTTGCCTTCTGCATACAAGCTTGATGGCAATATTTTAAGCTTTGATATAGATTCAAAACGCAGTACAAAGAACACCATTATCATCGACCCAGTTTTGGTTTTTTCGACATTTTCTGGTTCTACCGGAGATAATTTTGGCTATACCGCCACTTTCGATTCTAAAGGACGGGGTATTGCTGGTGGAACGGTGTTTAACTTTGGTTTTCCAACTACTGCTGGAGCTGTTCAAATTGATTGGGCTGGTGGCAATATTGAAAACAGAAGTATTGGTTATGTCGCCAGAGATTGTGGCATTACTGTCTATGCCAAAGATGGTAAAACTTTACATTTTTCAACTTATTTAGGAGGCTCTGTAAGCAACGATCAACCTCATAGTATGATTGTTGATTCTGACGATAATTTATTGGTGATGGGTACTACCAAATCTTCAGATTTTCCTATTGGAATAGCGCCTTCATTTGACCCAACTTTCAACGGTAGGTCTGATATTTTTATTGTTAAATTTTCTGAAGACGGTACCCAATTATTAGGTGGGACTTTTGTTGGAGGTAGTGGCTTTGACGGTCTAAACGGCGACAGAGCAACCAACGATGTAAGTCCGCTTTTATACAATTATGCCGACGATTTTAGAGGTGAAATCATAGTTGATACCAACGATAATGTGTTTGTTGCTTCAACAACAACCTCAAGCAATTTCCCTGTTTTAAATGGGTTTGATATGACTCATGGTGGTGGTCAAGATGGTTGTTTATTCGCATTGACCCCAGATTTATCTACCATGTTGTTTTCAACTTTTATAGGTGGCAGTGATGATGATGCAGCATATGGAATGGACCTTGGTACTCACAGCGATATATATGTCACTGGTGGTACAACCTCAAATAGTTTCGGATACTCTGCACCTGGATTAAGAAACACCAACAATGGCGGCAGAGCAGATGGTTTTCTTTTGCGTATGGATTTAAACTCCTTGAGTGTTACAGCTTGCACATTTATTGGTACTGGGGCATACGATCAATCTTATTTTGTTAAAGTAGATAAATACGGGAAGCCTTTTGTTTACGGACAATCTGAAGGTTCTCATAATATGAGTTCAGGAGTCTATGGTATTCCTAATTCAAGAATGTTCATTAAGAAATTTAATTTAAATTGTACTGTTGTCGAATTAGAAACTACTTTTGGTAAATCAGCTAAAATGAGACCTGATATTTCGCCAACGGCATTTTTAATTGATGAATGCGAACGCATTTTTATAGCAGGTTGGGGAGGTACAGACTTAGGTGGATTTTTAGGAGGTGGAACCAGTGGAATGGCGGTTACCACTGATGCTTTTCAAAAAACAACAGATGGTGACGATTTTTATTTAGCTGTATTTAGCAAGAGCTTTAGTGAATTGCAATATGCCACTTTCATAGGTGGAAAAAGTTCATTTACTCAGCAAGCGCATGAACACGTTGATGGAGGTACCAGTCGATTCGACAAAAAAGGTGTGGTGTATCAATCTGTTTGTGCTGGATGCGGAGGTCAAAGCTTGTTCCCTACCACGCCAGGAGTTTGGAGCAATAGAAACAACTCAGATAATTGTAACAATGCCTTATTCAAATTTGATTTCGAAAATTTGAATAGAAAACCAATTTCAAGAGATTCATTGTTTGTTGTGATGGCAACTGATACTTTGAACTTTAATATAGAAGTATCCGATTTGGATTTAACAGATAGTTTGAGAATCGTACTTGATGGTGATTTTATGAGAGATAAATCTTTCCCTCGTCCATTGCCATTTATCAGCAGCATCACAAAATTAAACACACCTGGTAAAAATACCATTCGTGCCAACATTGTGTTTCACCCTAACTGTATGCATGCCGGTAGAGATACCATAAGACTAAAAGTAAAAGTATACGACCAAGGGTGTCCAACCCAAGACAGCAACGAATCTGTCATCAAAATTGTGGTGAAAGATCCGCCATTAACTGTGACACCAGAGACATTCTGCCTCAACTTTAACGAAGATGGCTCACTTAAATTAACTTGGAAACAATTCGATAGAAATAAGTTCTTCAATTATGTGTTATTGAATAGAATCAATCCAAATGGTTCTGTAAAAGTATTAGACACTTTGTGGACGACCAATGCGGGTTCTTTCAAAGACAAACCAAGTTTTGACGCTAGAGAAGTCAACTTAGCTTACTATATGGTTGGCTATAATATTTGTGGTAAAGCATACGATGCAGGTGTTAGAATTAATACAACCAAGGAGTTCAATACACCAATAGATTCAACATACTTAACCTACGCAACTGTTTTTGAAAATAGAGGCGTAAATGTCAATTGGTTCCCTAGTAAAGAAGAAGATTTCGAAAGTTACGATATTTATAGAGCTGATAACGTCAACGGTGAATCTATAGGATTTAGAAAAATTAAAACCATTTATGGCTTGAATGATACAAGTTTCACCGACTTTAATGTCAATGTTGCAGCTAAGAGTTACTGTTATAAAGTTGGTATCAATGATAAATGTGGGCATGTTAGTTTGCCTAGCAATGAAGCTTGTAACATCGTATTAACAGGAAAAGTTGGTCATCTCTATTTTGACTTAGATTGGACACCCTACAGAGATTGGGTAGGAGGGGTAAGAAATTACGAACTTGAAAGAAGGGTAGATACTGGTACCCTGAGAAACTTAGTCAACACAAATTTACTAAGAACCCACCACGACGACGATTTGGATTTATGGTGGGGAGCCTATTACTATGTGGTAAAAGCTCACGAAGGACTGAACGATAGTTTGCAAGGATATGATGCAATCAGTTATTCTAATCAAATAAGATTGATTCAACCACCAATGGTATTTGTGCCAAATGCCTTTTCTCCAAACGACGATTATACCAATGATGTTTGGGGAGTATCACATGCTTTCGTAAAAGATTTTAGAATGCAAGTCTTTAATCGTTGGGGTGAAAAAGTTTGGGACAATGATTTCAAAGGCACACAGTGGGACGGCACTACCAGAGATAAAATTGCAGGTAATGATGTCTATATCTGGATTGTTACTTACAAAGGTTGGGACAACAGATTCTATACACAGAAAGGTACAGTTACTGTTATGCGATAGTTACTTTTCAAAGTATCCAATATTGTAATCGTAATTTTCAATGTCAGATGCAGTACTTACAGAATATAGGTAATTACCGCTGTCGGCAGCTTCTTTTTTAAGCGGGACAACAAGTTGATAAGGGTTCTCACCAATACGCACCCAATAACCATTTTGATTTAGAAATATGTCGTACTTTATATAGTTATAAGTTTTGCCATATTCATCAGAGATAAAGCGGTAAAATTTGAAACCCATTATGTCATTAAAGTTTATCAAGCCAGTTTCTTTATCCAAGTCTACAAATTTTGTTTGAACGTCTTTAATTTTTAAATGATTATAATGAAACGAATTGACTTTTATTGCAATGTTAATAGTATTAGAATAAGCTTGGGTATCTTTATTGTGGTGTTTGATGATGTATTTTGTACTATCTTTTTGGTACTTTTCATAACCTGAATTGAACTTTTCTTCAATACTTTTATTTAAATCACCTCTAGAGCGATAGGTTGTTGTTTGAGTGAAATCATCATTGGAATTGGATAGTTTTTTAGGTTTACATGCCATAATATGGCTTAAAAAAATGCCTAAAAGAATGCATGTAGATAGATGTATTTTCATAAAAAAAGTAAATGGTTTTAATTTTTTAACACTTTTTGAATAGGTGTAGGTGTAAGCATGTTTTAGGTTTTTAATTTATTCAAAAATAGGAAATTCTTTAAAAGTGGCAATAAAATGTCTATACTATTATTTGCAAATAAGGAATCAAATCTAAATTTATTATTAATATTGCGTAATCAAGTAAAATTAATATGAAAAAATATCTACTCTTTTTAGGTTTAGCATTTACCATCAATTTAAATGCACAGATGTTATACAAACTCACACATAGCACAGGCACATACAATGCCTTGTCTACTGGAACAGATGTGACTTACTCAGCATGGGATTCTTCCTTTACTGTAACATTGCCTTTTTCTTTCAGATTCTTTGATCATCCATACAACAATTTAAAAATCACGTATGATGGTGTGTTTTTTACAGATACCGGAGTTGATTATATCTTCTATGGTACTGACGAATTTATGCCTGAAGGAATGGATTATTCTAAGTCGCCAATTAAATTCGATATTATCGGCAATCCACCTAACAGAATAGTAAAAGTAGAATACAAAAATATCAGAGAATTTAACAGCGATACAACCTTTGATTACTATTTGAACAATCAAATTTGGTTGTACGAAAGTGACAATTCTATTGAGTATCGTTTTGGACCAAGTTCTATTACAGATCCTAATTACACAGAATTTTTTATAGGTCTAATTGATGAAGACAACAGTCCGTATTACGCTATCGACAGCACTGCTGCAAATCCAAGTTTGGTAAGGGTATTAAATGCAGGTGCATTTAATGGAATTCCAAGCTATCCTGTGAACGGACAGATTTACAAATTATCGCCTTCAAACTGGTCAAGTATTCATTCAAATATTATACTACCTTATAGCTTCAGACAAGTGGACAATGGGTTTGTAATAACTTCAAAATCAAGTGTAAAAATGGAAGTATTTGACCTTACAGGAAGAGCAGTAGCATCATACAATTATGATGACGTTAATCAGGCAAAAACCATTGTGCCTGCTTTGAGTTCGGGAGCATATGTTGTAACAATTTCTGTAGAAAATCAGATTTTCACAGAGAAAATTGTCATAAATTGATTGTTGATGAATGCCTAAAATCAATTTAAAACACATTTATGTAACAATAACGTTATCAAATAGTTGTAAAATTTGAGTAGAACAATTCTAAATTAAAATATTTGTTAATAAATACTTTTTACATTGCAATATATCTCAATATATTTGCGGACTAATTAGTATTGTCATTTTTCAGTCATAAACACATGGTTAAACACCTAACAAAAAGAAATCTGAAAGTAAGAGCCGTAGCTTTTACCATTGCAACCTTACTCAACCTCTCTATCTTTGCATTTAGTGGTTTAGCAGCAGAGAAATCTGCTCAAGCAGTAGAAGGAGAAAAACTATTCAAAGCCAATTGTACTTCTTGTCACGATATGGAACGTGTTACTACCGGTCCAGCTCTTAAAGGAGTTCACACAAGAAGAAGTGAAGAATGGTTGTTAAAATGGATTAGAAACAACGAAAAATTAAGAGCTAGTGGCGATAAAGACGCTATTGCAGTTTTCAATGAGTACAACAAAGTTGTGATGAACAACTTCGAAACCCTTTCTGAAGATCAAGTTAAAACCATCATTTCTTACTTTAAAGAATATACAACACCAGTTCCTACTGGTCCTATCGATAAAGTTGGAGGAACAAAAACCAGTTTCTACAGCGATACAACATTGTACATCTTGTTGTTCTTAATCGTGATTCTAATGGTTGTGTTGTACATCTTACGCAGAACCAAGAATTCGTTGAAAGCATCTTACCAAGAGATGTCAGGTGAAACTGAAGCAGCTGCTCAGCCAAGCGAAAAAATGCTTGCTTTGAAAAAGCGCATCAATCCTACCATCTTCAAAATGGCAATAGGTACTTTTGTGATTTTGTGTTTGGCTACTTACGGTTTCTATTTTGGTGTTACTGAAGTTGCTGTTCAACAAGGATACGCTCCAGAACAACCTATCAAATATTCTCACAAATTGCATGCTGGTGAATTGCAAATCGATTGTAAATACTGTCACTCAACTGCTGAGAAATCAAAACAAGCTTCTGTACCAAGTTTGAATACTTGTATGAACTGTCACAAAGCTGTTCAATTAAGAGACAAATACAATGGCGAAGTTTCTCCAGAAATCAAGAAGCTATATGCTGCTATGGATTACGACGCTGAAACTGCTAAATATGGCGACAATCCTAAACCAATTCGTTGGATTAGAATTCACAACTTGCCAGATCATGCGTTCTTTAACCACTCAATGCACGTAAAAGGCGCTGGATTAGCATGTCAACAATGTCACGGACCAATCCAAGAGATGGAAGTAGTACAACAGTACTCTACTCTTCAAATGGGATGGTGTATCAACTGTCACAGAGAAAGACAAATCGACGTAGAAAACAATCCATACTACGAGAAATTACATGCTAAAATCAAAGCTGAAAAAGGAAACAAAAATTCTGAATACAGCAAGTACTTTACTAAAGATGGAAAAATCAGCATTTCACCTGCTCAAAACGGTGGATTGGAATGTTCAAAATGTCACTATTAATCTAACACATACAATATAAAGGCTAATTATAACAATGGCAAAAAAACAATTATACTGGAAAGGCGAAGACGAATTATTGAGAACCAAAGAATTTTTGGCTTCCCAAAAGAATGAATTCAACGAAGCGTTGCCTTTAGATGAAGTGTTCAGTGAAAACAATCTTGGCTTATCTGCCAATAGAAGAGATTTCCTGAAATTCTTCGGTTTTAGCGTAGCAGCAGTTTCTCTTGCAGCTTGTAACACAACAGCAGTAAGAAATGTTGTTCCTTATCTTGTAAAACCGGAAGAAATCACTCCTGGTGTTGCAAATTATTATAACTCAACTTGTGGTGCTTGCTCTACAGGTTGTGGTATCACAATAAAAACTAGAGAAGGTCGTCCAATCAAAGTTGATGGCAATACATTATCTCCAATTTCTGGTGGTGGTCTTTGTACTACTGGTCAAGCTTCTATCTTAGGTTTATACGATACAGAACGTCTTGATGGACCAGTAAAAATGAATGGCGGTTCTGCTGCTAAAACTGACTGGGCTACTCTAGATTCTGAAATTGGTAACCAACTTAATAGCATTCAAGCTGCAGGTGGTAAAATCGCTATCGTGTCTGGTACCATCCACAGTCCGTCTACTTTAGCTGTTATCACCGATTTCAAAACCAAATACACTACTACAACCCACATCACTTATGATGCAATGAGTTACAGTGGTATTTTGATGGCTAACCGTGATGCTTTTGGCAAACAGGTAATCCCATCATACAACTTTGAAAAAGCCAATGTTGTTGTAAGTTTCGCTGCAGATTTCTTAGGTACTTGGATTTCTCCAGTAGAATTTACCAAAGCTTGGTCTAACAGAAGAAAAGTTGACGGTATTGCTAAAGACGGAAAAGTTTTAAAAACCATCATCTTCGAAAGTAACTTGTCTTTAACAGGTACTAACGCAGATTATAGATTCCCAATGAAGTCTTCTAACGAAGCAGTTTATGTAACTTCATTGTACAACGCTATCGCTAAATTGGCTGGTCAACCTGAACTTCCAATGGCTCAATCTGGTGAATTAGCTGGTGATGCAATTAAGCAATCAGCTTCAGCATTGTGGAAAGAAAAAGGCAACTCAATAGTTGTATCTGGTTCTAACGACCCTAAAATTCAATTGGTCATCAACGGTATCAACATGATGTTAGGCAACTACGGTACTACCATCGATATCGATAACCACTCAAACCAATACAAAGGTTTAGATTCTGAAATGATAGCATTCGGCAACGATTTGAAAAACGGTGCTTACTCTGCTGTAATTTTCTGGAATACCAATCCAGTATACTCTTCACCAGTTTCTGAAGACATCAAAGCTGGATTGAAAAAAGTGAAATTGTCAGTGTCTTTCTCTGGTATAAAAGATGAAACTGCTAGCTTGTGTAACTACATCGCTCCAGATCACCACTACCTAGAATCTTGGAACGATGCTGAGCCTAAAGCTGGTTTATTCCAATTGTCTCAGCCTACAATTTCTCCGGTGTTCAGCACTCGTCAAGCTCAAGAGTCAATGTTGACTTGGGCAGGAGTTGCTAAACCAACCAACGATCCTTTCGCTAACAAAGGTATCTACAACCAAAAATTATCTGCCTCTTCTTACTACTTATACATCAAGTCTAAATGGGCTGCAATGGGTGTAAGTACTGATGAAGCGTTCAATAAAGCTTTACATGATGGTGTTTACACTACTCCAGCTAAGCCAGCAATGGTTCCAGCTATGGCAGTAGCTTTGAATTCTATCATCGGCGACCTTACTGCAACCATTGGTAAAAAAGACGCATTAGATTTGGTATTGTACCAAAACGTAGCCGTTAAAGATGGTAGCATGAGCAATAACCCTTGGATTCAGGAAACTCCAGATCCAATGAGTAAAGTAACTTGGGATAACTATATTTCATTGCCTAAAGCTTTCGCAGAAAAAGAAGGCATCAGCAATGGTGATTTAGTAAACGTTTCTTACGACAAAGTGACATTAACCGGTATGCCAGTATTCGTTCAACCTGGTCAATCTAACGGAACCGTTGGTTTGGCTGTTGGATACGGTAAACAAGGTAAAGTAGGAGAGAAAGGTGAATTCGAATCAATCGGTAAGAATGCATTTCCTTTCCTAAGAATTCAAAACGGAACTTATAACAACGTTATCAATGGTGTTAAAGTAACCAAAATTGACGGTCACTACGAATTGGCTCAAACTCAAACCCACCACTCAATTGAGGGTAGAGATTTAGTAAGAGAAACTACTCTAGGTCAAATAAAAGAAAAACCAAATGCTGGCAACGATAAAGCAGCACCGCATTTATATACACTTTGGGAAACCAAAGCATACAAGAAAGATGGTGCTCCAAATCATCATTGGGCAATGGCAATCGACCTGAACTCATGTACAGGTTGTAGCGCATGTGTAGTGAGCTGTAGCATTGAGAACAACGTTCCAGTTGTAGGTAGAGCAGAGGTAAGAAGAAGAAGAGAAATGCACTGGATGAGAATCGATAGATACTTCACTTTCGAAAACAGAAAGATGATCAACTATACCGATGATTTGTTCTTAGCAAGAGATTACGAAGGTAAAAATGTAACCAAAGAAAAAGGCTTAGAAGCATTAGACAAGCGTGAAGCAACAGCTAAAGGCGATTTCACACATTGGGAAAACGTTAAGGTTGTTCACCAACCAATGATGTGTCAACATTGCGGTCAAGCTCCATGTGAAACAGTTTGTCCAGTATTGGCAACTACTCACAGTACTGAAGGTTTAAACCAAATGACTTACAACCGTTGTATCGGTACTAAATATTGTGCAAACAACTGCCCATATAAAGTAAGAAGATTCAACTGGTTTAGATACAACGACAACGATCGTTTCGATTTCCATTTCAACAACGATTTAGGTAAAATGGTTATCAACCCAGATGTTACAGTAAGAACAAGAGGGGTGATGGAAAAATGTTCTATGTGTGTTCAAAACATACAAGGAGCTAAAACCAAAGCTAAACGTGAGAAACGTCAATTAACTGATGGCGAAGTTAAAACTGCTTGTCAAAGAGCATGTCCAGCTGGCGCTATCGTATTTGGTGACGTAAACGATCCTAACAGTGAAGTACACAAATTGTTTAAGAACGAAAGATCTTACAGAGTACTTGAAGAATTAAACACCCAAACTGCCGTAAAATACATGGTGAAAGTAAGGGACATTGAAACCGAAAAAGCATAATTACCTAAAATAACACAGAAAAATGATTCACGATTCAGTTATAAGACCCCAGTTAGTAACAGGTGATAAAACATTACACGACGTTACTACCGAAATTTGTCGCCCAATTGAAAATAAGCCTACAGCCTCATGGACAGTAGGATTCATACTTTCAGTTATTTTCTTAGGTATTTTAGGTTTGACCTTAGGTATTACCTTAGCATTTGGTATTGGTACCTGGGGTTTGAATAAGTCAGTACAATGGGGTTGGGACATCACCAACTTCGTATTCTGGGTTGGTATCGGTCACGCTGGTACCCTAATCTCAGCAATCTTATTGTTATTCAGACAAAAATGGAGAATGTCTATCAACCGTTCTGCGGAAGCGATGACAATCTTTGCCGTTATGTGTGCTGCGATCTTCCCATTGTTCCACATGGGTCGTATCTGGGTGGGTGGTTACTGGGTATTCCCATTGCCAAACGCTTTCGGTTCACTTTGGGTAAACTTCCACTCTCCATTGTTATGGGACGTATTCGCAATCTCTACCTATTTCTCAGTTTCATTAGTATTCTGGTATTTAGGTTTGATTCCAGATATAGCAACCGTTAGAGATAGAGCTAAAACAGAAGGTAGAAAATTCTGGTACAACTTCTTCTCAATGGGTTGGACAGGTTCTGTAAGAACTTGGAACAGATACGAAGTAGTATCGTTGATTTTAGCAGGTATCTCTACTCCGCTAGTATTATCGGTTCACACGATCGTATCAATGGACTTTGCGACATCAGTAGTACCAGGATGGCACACCACCATCTTCCCTCCATATTTCGTTGCTGGTGCGATTTTCTCTGGTTTCGGTATGGTATTGACACTATTGGTTATCGCAAGAAAAGTAATGAACTACCAAGACTACATCACCATCGGTCACCTAGAAGCAATGTGTAAAGTGGTAATGTTAACAGGTACTATGGTAGGTTTGGCTTACATCACTGAGTTCTTCGTTGCAGCTTATTCTGGTGTTGAGTACGAACAATACGCATTTATCAATAGAGCATCAGGACCATACTGGTGGGCATATTGGAGTATGATGACATGTAACTTGATTGCACCTCAGGTGTTCTGGTTCAAATGGGCACGTACTACACCATGGTTCATCTTTATGTTGTCAATCGTAGTTAACGTAGGTATGTGGTTCGAGCGTTTCGTAATCATTGTAACCTCATTACACAGAGAATATTTACCATCAGGTTGGGTAATGTACTCTCCAACTATGGTTGAAATTGGCCTATTCTTAGGTACATTCGGGCTTTTCTTTACATGTTTCTTCTTATTCAGCAAATTCTTGCCCGTGATTAACATGGCTGAAGTGAAGGGTATTTTGAAAAACAGAGAATAATCATTTTAATAAACAGATAAATGATAGACAGTAAATTATATCTTGACAAGAACAAAACAGTAATGTTCGGAATTTTTGAAAATTCTGACAAGTTCTTAGAAACAGTTGCTCATGTGCATGAGAAAGGTGCAGACATCATAGATTGTTACACACCTTATCCAATCCACGGTATTGAGAAAGCAATGGGTTTGAAACGTTCATTGTTGCCAATAGGCGCTTTCATGAGTGGTTGTGTAGGTTTTATCACAGCAGCAAGTCTACAATTGTATATGATGCACTTCGACTGGCCAATCATCATCGGTAACAAACCGACTATTGGTGTAAGTTTTGTGCCAGTGTTATTCGAAATGAGTGTTCTTTTCACTGCATTTGGTATGGCACTTATGTTCTTTACAAGAAGTAAAATGTTACATGGTAAACAACCAACAGAATTGGTAGACTTAAGACAAACTGACGATAGAATGGTGGTAGCTATTGCTACAGACGGATCTAACGTTAATAAAACAGAATTAAGTAACATGTTAATTAACGGCGGTGCTGTAGAAGTGAAAGAAAGAACCAACCATGGTTACGACGATTTCACTGACGTAGTTATTGCTACAGGTAATTCATCAACAGTATCTAGTCATTAATAAAGTAGTAAGCAAAAAATGAAGAAATCAATATTTATCATCAGTGCTTTGACCATCGTGTCGCTTTCATCATGCTGGTGGAAATCAGGAGGCAATAACCCAGGTATAGAGTATGCCCCTGATATGTACTACTCTAAAGGTTACGAACCAATGAGTCAGTTTTCTGACACTAGCAAATACCGTTACAACCCTTATTTCATGACAATGAGAGAGCCGGTTGAAGGTACTGTTGCTATGGGTCAGTTAGATTACCAATATCCATACGATAATACTCCAGATGGTTACAATGCAGCTGCTGGTTTTAGCATGAATATTACTTTGGATGAGAAAGATCAAAAAGAAGGCGAAAGATTGTTCGGCATCTACTGCTCTCCATGCCACGGTATGCAAGGTGGAAACGATGGTGCAGTGTCTAAAAAACAAGGTGCATTAAAACCAGCTTGGCCTAATTACCAAGATGCATACGTGAAAGCTTTACCAATTGGTAAAATTTACCATGTCATCACTTATGGTAAAAACAATATGGGAAGCTATGCTTACGCTTTAACACCTAAAGAAAGATGGAGCGTTGCGGCTTACGTAAAACGTTTGAGTATGATGGACAGCCTAGGAAATGTTCCTGCTATCCAAGTTATTAATGGTATTCAAGGCGCTCCAGTAGCTCCTATGGTTGATACTGCTACTTCAACTTCTAAAAAACAATAAGAACCTAAAAATAAATAGTAAAATGAGCCACGGACACCACGAAATTCAAATTCATCAAGAGAATTATAAATTCACAGGTACTGCGAAAACTTTAAGTTTAGCATTATTAGTGATTGGTATCGTACTAACTGTTGTAGGTATCTTCTCAATTCCAAAAACTGAGACAAAACACCACGAAGCTTCTGTTGCTGAAACTACAGCTGCTCACGGTGCTCACGACGCTGCTGCTAGCGAACACCAACACCCTGGTCAAAACATCAATGGTGTTGATATCGGACACAGTGACGAACAAGTATATCCTGTAGTTCCTGAACACCCAAAACCATGGTATACCAGAGTATATGTTAATCTTTTAATCAATAGTTATTTCCTATTGTTAATTGCTGCATGTGGTCTATTCTTCTTTGCATTGCAATACATTGCCAATGCAGGTTGGGCTACAGCTATCTTAAGAATACCTCAGGCTATTAGTACCATATTGCCAATAGGTGCTATCCTAGTTTTGTTTGTATTCATTATGGATGGTCAAAACATCTACCACTGGATGCATTACGAACACATGCATTACACCAAAGAATCACCTGAATTCGATAAAATCTTAGACAACAAATCTTGGTTCTTGAATTCTAAAATGGTTTACAGTTTCTTAATTGCTATCCCTACTGTGTGGTTCTTATTCGGTAAAAAATTAAGAGCTTTATCGTATGCTGAAGACGCAGAAGGTGGACTTTCTTTCTTTAAAAAGTCTATCACTTATGCTGCTGCATTTACCTTTGTTTTTGCTTTCACTTTATCAATCCTTAGCTGGGTTGTTTCAATGGCAGTAGATGCACACTGGTACAGTACCATCTTCTCTATATACAACTTTGCTACCGCTTGGGTAAGTACTTTGTCTATCATTGCTTTAATCGTTCTTTATTTAAAAAGAAATGGTTATTTGTCAATCGTTACAGACGAGCACATCCACGACTTAGGTAAATTTATGTTTGCCTTCTCAATTTTCTGGACTTACCTTTGGTTGTCTCAGTTCCTATTGATTTGGTATGCAAACATTCCTGAGGAAGTTATATACTACTACAAGCGTTGGGAAATGCCATTTAAAATCAATTGGTTCGTTAACTTGATTCTAAACTTCTTAACACCTTTCTTAGTGTTAATGACTAGAAATAACAAACGTAATCCAAAGATTTTAACTTTCGTAGCCATCGCTATCTTAGTTGGTCACTGGAACGATATCTGGTTAATGTTAGCTCCTGGTACTATCGATCATCAAGCAACCATCGGTTTACTAGAAATCGGTATGGCATTAGCTTTCGCTGGCTTGTTTATCTTCTGGGTATTAACAGCTTTGAGCAAACGCGGTTTAATTCCAGTTAAACATCCATACATCGAAGAGTCAGCTCACCACGATGTAGGGGTTTAACCAATTCCTAAAACATATTTGAAAAAGCAAACTCATCTATTGGGTTTGCTTTTTTCTTTTGATACACCTAAATTTGTATAGCTGAAAAAGTTAGTATCTATATTGTTGTTGACCATCCTGTTGTTAAACAGTTCTGAGTTTGACCAATTGGTTAAGTTACCAGCTTTGTTTTCTCATTATATTGAACACAGACAACTCGACACGCAATTGTCCTTTGTCAGTTTCATTAAAGAACATTACCAATCGGATGTCGACCATTCTGATTCTAAACACCAAAATTTGCCTTTTAAATCCCACGAGTGCCAAAGCATCAACCAAATATTGGTATTGGATACACATCATGCCAATTTAGCACTTGTATACGCTCAAATTGAAGACGAAAAATTTGAGATCATTCCTGATTTTTATAATTCTGAAAGAGTTGCCTCTATTTGGCAGCCTCCTCAAGCCTAAACCAAACATTGTTTAGGTCTGATGGTCTTGCAGACTCAATTGTCAAGACTACAATTTATTATAAAAAAATCAATGCTGATAGAAGATATTCTTTCAATGCCGGAAATGATACCGGTAATAGGTGTTACGTTTGGTTTAGCATCTATGTGTTACGGTTTGCTTAAAAAAGCCGTTTTATACCAATTAATTGCCTTTGTTGCACTTTTTTTAGTGTTTATTTACATATTGCCAATGCACTTTGACAATCAAACAAGCATCCATCATAACTCAACCTTGAACTCGGCAACATTGTTTCTGATGTGTGGTATAGTGCTTACATTTTTAACTTTTTTAATTCCCAATAAAAACAGATTAACCAGCTTTATGAACTCAAGTGCTTTACTTGTAGTATTGATATGTTTCAATTTGTTTTTAAAATTGGTGTATAAAGAAATCAGTTTAAGTGCGCAGAACAACACTAAAACAGTCGTTTTTAATCAATAAATAAATGATTCAATATGTTAAATGCTATTATTAAATTCTCAATAAAGAACAAACTGATAATAGGGCTGTTTACGTTAGGATTGATCATTTATGGCGCCTATCAAGTAACAAAATTGCCTATTGATGCAGTACCTGATATCACCAACAATCAGGTACAAGTTATAACAGTGGCCCCTTCTCTTGGTGCAACTGATATTGAAAGATTGGTGACTTTTCCAATCGAACAAGCCAACAACAATATTCCTGGCATTCACGAAATAAGAAGTTTTTCACGTTTTGGATTGTCTCTAGTAACAATTGTTTTCGATGATGATATTGATGTCTATTGGGCACGTCAACAAGTCGCTGAAAGATTGCAAAAAGTTCAAAGTGAAATACCACAAGGTATAGCAACTCCAGAAATGGGACCTGTCACCACCGGTTTAGGGGAAATTTATCAGTATGTTGTGAAACCCAAACCAGGTTTCGAAAATAAGTTCTCAATAACTGATTTAAGAACCATTCAAGACTGGATTGTAAGACGTCAATTTTAGGCGTTAAGGGTGTGGCAGATGTTAGCAGTTTTGGAGGTAAACTTAAACAATACGAAATTGCCATCAAGACTGAAAAACTAAAAGAACTTAATATCACCATCAACGAACTGTTTGATGCGGTCAATCAAAACAATTCTAACACTGGTGGTGCATATATCGAAAAAGGTCCTAGTGTTTTATATATCAGAAGTGAAGGACTGGTAACATCTATTCAGGATATAGAATCCATAAAAGTTAAAATGCTAGACAATGGCAGTCCAATTTTTGTTAGAGACTTAGCGGAAGTTAAAATTGGTTCGGCGGTACGTTATGGAGCAATGACATACAACAATCAAGGTGAAGTTGCCGGCGCTGTTGTTATGATGTTAAAGGGCGGAAATAGCAACGACATCATCAAAAATGTCAAAGAAAGGGTAGCTCAAATTGAAAAGACTCTGCCCGAAGGTGTAACAATAGAACCATTTTTAGACCGAACAAAAATGGTAAACAATGCTATAGGGACAGTAGAAAAAAACTTGTTAGAAGGAGCGTTGATTGTCATCTTTATTTTGGTATTGTTTCTTGGCAATTTTAGAGCTGGTTTAATTGTAGCATCTGTGATACCATTAGCCATGTTGTTTGCCATCATTTTGATGAACACATTTGGGGTTAGTGGTAATTTGATGAGTTTAGGAGCTTTAGATTTTGGACTAATTGTAGATGGAGCCGTTATCATAGTTGAAGCTGTGATGCATGCTTTAAGTCACAATTCAAGCTATTCTAAGGTAACACATTTATCCTCTTCTGAAATGGATGAAGAAGTGACTAAATCTTCATCTAGAATGATGAACAGTGCGGTATTCGGTCAAATAATCATTTTAATCGTATACCTACCAATTTTTAGTTTACAAGGTATAGAAGGTAAGATGTTTAAACCAATGGCTCAAACCGTAGCATTTGCATTATTAGGTGCTTTCGTCTTATCGTTAACCTATATACCGATGATGAGTAGTGCATTCTTAAGTAAAAGAACCCAGCACAAAAAGAATTTTTCTGATAGAATGATGTCAAAGATTGAATCTGTCTTTTTGAAATGGATTCATAAAGCCATTCAATTCAAAACCATCATCATTGCAACCACCTTGTCATTGTTTGCAGGAGCCATTGTGGTATTAACACAACTTGGCGGTGAATTTATTCCGGCACTTGAAGAAGGTGATTTCGCATTAGAGACGAGAGTATTGCCAGGAAGTAATTTAAATGTAAGCATTAAAGCATCACAAGATGCAGCAACAATTCTACTAAAGAAATTTCCCGAAATTGAAAAGATAGTTTCTAAGATTGGAAGTGGGGAAGTGCCTACTGACCCAATGCCAATAGATGCTCAAGATTTAATGATTATTCTTAAAGATAAGAATGAATGGACAAGTGCTAAAACATTTAATGAGCTGTCTGAAAAAATGAGCAAAGAATTGGAAAGTATTCCAGGGGTAAGTTTTGGATTTCAATATCCAGTTCAGATGCGTTTCAATGAATTGATGACTGGAGCAAAGCAAGATGTGGTTTGTAAAATATTTGGAGAGAATCTGGATACTCTAACAAAGTATGCTGAATTGATTGGAAAACTATCGTCTGAAGTTGAAGGTGCTGAAGACATTTATGTAGAGCCAGTAGCAGGCATTTCGCAAATTGTCGTTGAGTACAATCGAGCGATGATAGCGCAGTATGGACTAACCATTGATGAAGTCAACCGAGTTGTCAATACAGCCTTTGCTGGTCAGAGTGCCGGATTGGTGTTTGAAGGAGAACGCAGATTTGATTTGATGTTGAGATTGGATGATGAAGGCAAGAGAAACATTGAAGATGTTAGGAATTTACTAATTCCAGCAGCCAATGGCAACATCGTTCCATTATACTTGTTAGCCAATGTTGAACAGAAATTAGGTCCAAATCAAATCCAGAGAGAAGATGCAAAACGCAGAATCATTGTTGGATTCAATGTGAGAGGTAGAGATATGGCATCAATAGTAGAGGAACTTAAAACTAAAGTGGATAAAACAATTAAATTTCCTGCAGGGTATTACATCACCTACGGTGGAGCATTCGAAAATCTGAATGCTGCTAAAAAACGATTGGGTATAGCAGTGCCTGTAGCTTTATTGTTGATTTTTCTGATGCTGTATTTTGCTTTTAAATCTTTAAAACAGGCATCGCTAATTTTTACGGCCATTCCATTATCTGCGATAGGAGGAGTATTTGCACTAGCGCTAAGAGGATTGCCATTTAGTATCAGTGCTGGGGTTGGTTTTATAGCACTGTTTGGTGTTGCAGTGTTGAATGGCATTGTATTGATAGCAGAATTTAATAGACTAAGTGAACATATGGAAAATCCAATAGATATCGTCATTAAAGGGACAGTTTCGAGGTTGAGGCCAGTATTGATGACTGCCCTTGTAGCTTCTTTAGGTTTCTTGCCTATGGCTTTAAGTCATGGCGCTGGAGCCGAAGTGCAACGCCCACTTGCTACCGTAGTAATTGGCGGTTTGCTTCTGGCTACTTTTTTAACCTTGTTTGTGTTGCCAGTGCTATACCTCACATTCAAATTCAATGTTAAAAAATCGGGAATTGCTGTGGCGATTACGGTCATTATGTTGTGTTCGGTAAACAACGGACATGCTCAAACCATACAGCTACAAGCTGCTATTGATTCATCACTTAAAAATAACTTAGGGTTTAGAAGTGAGCAATTGCGTTTGGAGTATCAGAAAAAACTGAGTGCATCTGGTGTCAATATTCCGATGACTAATGTGTATACGGAGTTCGGTCAAATCAATAGCTTTTATATTGATAACCGTTTTGGCGTTTCTCAATCCTTCAATTTCCCTACAGTTTACAAAAGAAATAAAGCGCTGTTGAATCAGCAATTGATGACTACAGGTTCTAAATTACACTTGAGCGAGCTTGAGTTGAAGAAACAGGTTAGACAGTGTTTTTATCAAATGTTGTATCTTGATGAAAAAGAAAAATTATTGAAGAAAAATGATTCATTTTTGTCTGAGTTTTTGGTGAAATCACAGTTGAAATACAAGTTGGGAGACATCAACGTTCTTGAAAAAACAGGAGCCGAAAATCAGCGCAATAGAATCAAACTTCAGCTGGGTCAGCTTGAAAATGATATGCAAATGTACAAACTGAATTTGCAGTATCTAATCAACTCTCATCAAGCTTTGGTGCCGTATGCAGATAGTCTGAAAGCAGAAATGCCAGCAATGGATTCGACGTATTTACAAGCACATCCTTTTGTTATACAAATGTGGCAAGAGCATCAAAGCAGTTTAAAGAAATTGCAATTAGAACAGTCGAAACTATTGCCAGATATAAGTATTGGATATGCCAATATGAGCATGCGAGGCACAGGAGCAGATAATGTTTTTTATTCTGGCAATACACGCTTTCAATCTATACAGTTTGGTGTAGGAATCCCTATTTTTTCTGGCGCTCAAAGGCACATCATTCAATCTGCAAAAATTGAAACTGAGTTGACAAAAACCAATTATGACAATAGTTATTTGCAAATCAGCAACCAATGGAGAACAACACTCAATCAACATTCATTTGATGTTCAGGTTTTGAAATATTATGAATTCGGAGGAATTCAAAATGCCAGAACAATGAAAGAGGCTGCTGATAAACAGTTTGCAGAAGGCGCAATAGATTATCTAGATTGGGTTATGGTCATCAGTCAGTACATTTCTATAGAAAGCGATTATTTAGACGCTGTCAACACCTATAATTTTAACATCATTCAAATGCAATATTTGATGGGTAAATAAGAATCAATTATGAAACAATTACAATTAACAACATATATCATTATATCAATCGCACTTTTGAGTGCATGTAAAAATGCTTCTAAGGAAGACAAGAAGGAAGCATCTGAAACTATACCAACGACAGTTAGTTTGACCCAAGAACAAGAAAAGAATGCAGGTATTGCAACAGATACTCTTAAGACCCAAGTAATGGCAACCACTATAAAAGTTACTGGTAAAATAGATGTACCACCTCAAAATATGGTTTCTGTTAGTGCACCAATGGGTGGTTTCTTGAGAAGTACCAAACTGTTACCTGGTATGCATTTAAACAAAGGTGAAGTGATTGCCATTATGGAAGATCAACAATATGTGCAATTACAACAAGATTTTCTAACAACGAAATACGAGTTAGAATTTGCAGAAAAAGACTATTTAAGACAAAAAGAGCTATCTGAGTCGAAAGCTGCTAGTGACAAGGTGTATGAGCAAGCCAAAGCCAATCATTTTACATTAAAAACCAAATATTTGGCATTGGCCGAGAAATTAAAATTGATCGGCATAAATCCATATAAATTGAATGAGAACTCTATTAGTGGAAGCATCCAGATTGTTTCTCCCATTACAGGATATGTGTCTCAAGTGAAAGTCAATATTGGCAAATACATTCAAGCATCTGAGATTTTATTTGAATTGGTAAATCCAGAAGACATTCATTTGAATATGACGGTTTTTGAAAAAGACATCAAATTCTTATCAATAGGACAAAAAGTGAATGCCTTTAACAATTCAGAACCCAATAAAATTTATCCATGTGAAATCATTTTAATAGGACAGGATGTTTCAGCTGATAGGCACATCGAAGTGCACTGCCATTTCGAAAAGTATGATAGAAGTTTGATCCCAGGCATGTATATGAATGCCATCATAGAATCTGATGCTGCACCAACTAAGGTAGTGCCAGAAGCTGCTATAGTAGGATTCGCTGGAAAGTCGTATTGTTTTGTAAAAACGAAGGATTTGGAATACAAAATGACTGAAATTACTGTTGGTCAAATTGAAAATGGAATGGCAGAAGTCATCAATTTTGAAAATTTAAAAAACCAATTGGTTGTTGTTGAAGGAGCATACGCTCTGTTAATGAAACTAAAAAATACTGAAGAAGAATAAACGAATATAAGTACATTTGACTGTTGACAAATATTAAAGACACCATAAGGATGCAAAGGCTGCTGGTAGTAGTAGCAATTACACTGTTTGCTGTAAAGATAGTGGCTTGGTATCTCACTGGTTCAGTAGCTATTCTTACAGATGCACTAGAAAGCACAGTGAATGTAATAGCCAGTTTGATAGGTTTGTACAGCATTGTCTTATCATCAAAACCAAAAGACAAAGACCATCCTTATGGGCATGGTAAAATAGAGTTTGTGTCGGCTGCAATTGAAGGTATTTTAATCAGCATTGCTGGCTTGATCATCGTCTATGAATCTCTCAATAACTTAATTCATCCTCACGAACTTAAACAACTTGACTATGGTATTTTATTGATTGCTATTACAGCCATCATCAATTATATTGTTGGTCATATATGCATCAAACAAGGTGAAAAAGTAAAATCTCCTGTGTTGATATCTGGAGGGGAGCATCTTAAAACGGATACATATTCTACAGTAGGTATCCTATTGGGAGTTGTGTTGATTGTTATTACTGGATTTAAATGGATAGATAGTATTGCTGCTATGGTATTTGCCATCATTATTATCATATCAGGATTTAAGATCATTAGACGCTCTATTGGTGGAATAATGGACGAATCTGACCAAGCCATTATCAGAGAAATCATTGAATTGTTGAATAAAGAAAGGAAAATCAATTGGATAGATGTACACAATATGCGGGTCATCAATTATGCTGGTTTTTACCACATAGATTGTCATTTAACGGTGCCATATTATATCACAGTTAACGAAGCTCATGCCATTATGGACAGTTTAACGGAAGTCATTGATCAACATTTTGACAGTAGAGTAGAGTTTTTTGTGCACGTTGATGGTTGTATTGAAAAACAATGCAACATTTGCAACATTGCTAATTGTAGTAAGCGAAAAGCGCCATTTACTGGGCAAATTGAATGGACTTATGACAATATTATTTCCAATTCCAAACACTTTTAAACAACTTAAGTCAACAACCTAAGTTCTACTGTTTTTAATTTTTTAATATTATTGCATAAATAAAACGATAAAATATGTTCCTATTATATCAGATTTCTAAAAAGACAAAGGTTCCAATACAAGCATTGAAAAGTTATGAGAAGCTTGGACTAATTTCTGGGAAAAAAAACAATGGAATTAGGAAAACAACTTATACATACTATGATGCAGATACAATTGAAAAAATTGAACTTATAGAAGAGTGTAAAGATATTGGTATGACATTGCCTCAAATTGCTAGAATAATAAAATTGTGGTATGGTGCCAGAATTCCAAATGCAAAAAGAGCTCAATTGTTAAACGAACAAATTGAAATTTTAGATTCTAAACAAGAAAAAATTAAAGATATTTCTACTCGCTTACAACTGCTTCAGAAGGAAGTGGAGAAGTTTTCATAGGTTCTGGTTTAGGCCTATTTTTAATAAAAATATCCAGTTTCCAAACCAATATTGTGCTTACAACCATTATGGATAAAACCACCATGCCCAATGCTGGGTAATGTTCAATGAATCCATCTGGTCTCTGAAATACGATTTGTCCAGCAATTGCCGAAGAGATACCTCCAGCCAATTGTTGAAACGATGAATTGATGCTCATAAACGCTCCTCTATCTTGAGGTTGAGGAATCACAGATATCAAAGCTGAATTAGAAATAATTCTAGCCGTAATACCTACAAACATAATAACATTTAATGCAATGCAAATCCATAATGGTGTAACTCCTAAACGGGTATAAATAGAAACAATGATGGCCGTGATGATGGTGCCAGCAAAGAAGATTTTAAATCGTCCCATGCTGTCGCTCATTTTGCCAATTAACGGGCCAATAACGATGGTAAATGCTCCGGTTATACCATACATATATTTCAAATCTTCGAATGGTATGCCCAAATTATGGGTTGAAAATGCAGAACCAAATGGCATCAACATAAAGCCACCCGTGGCAAGCAATATAGTTGCTAGATATGCTTTGATGTGGTGGTCGCTTTTCTTTGCAGTTGATATTAAATGGTTGAAGGCATTTTTGTCAGATTTGATTTTCAAATGTTCGTTAACAGGGCGCATAAATATCATCATCAGAATGCCAAGTGGAATACCAAATCCTACTATCATCCAGAAGCTAGAATGCCATCCAAACTTATTGGCCAACGCCAGTCCTATTGGAATACCTAACACCTGTGATGCTGCAAAAGCCATTTGCAAAAAGCCCATAACACGGCCTCTAACTTCAACTTTAAACAAATCGGTAACTATGGCAAATCCAATAGAGCTAATGACGCCACCAAAGATACCAGTGATGATTCTTGCGGCTAGCAGTGCTTCATATGTTTGTGCCATCGCACAGAACACTGTTCCGCCTATAAATCCAGCATAAAAAAAGAGCAGGTATTTTTTTCTATCAAATCTATCTGCAAAGCCAGCCGATAATATACCTGATAAAAAGGCGCTAAATGCATAAGCGGATACAACCAACCCGAATTGACCGGTAGTGATGCTCAATTCATCTAGTAATTTAACGCCTAACGGAGAAAGAATTACAAAGTCTAAAATAACTGTAAATTGAATGAGCGTAAGTGCTACAATGATAAATGTATCATAGCGAGAGAAAGTGGATGTTTTTTTCAAAATTAATCTTCTAAGTTTTCGCAGATATAACCTGCTTTTGTGATGTAATGTATGATTTCTGAACTACAATCTTCATTGGATTCAACTCTTAAAATATTGTCGATATCCCAATGGTCAAAATTCCATTTTGTAATAGAATTAAGAGAAGACAAAATGTGGTTGATGTCTTCTTTGTAGCTGTCTGCCGATATATTGGTTTTAAATACCAGTATCATGGTTGAAGGGCTTTAATTACCAGTTTAAATGTTTGATTTAATATTTTTTTGTCTAGCTCAAATGCGTCATGTCTCAAGCCTTTGCCATCCAAATGGAATTTGATGAGCTGATAAAGTGGGGCATAGGCTACCGACCAGAATATCTCAGTTTTCATAGGGTTTAGCTCATTGTTCTTTATGGCATTGCTGACAAATTGATGCATGATGTCTGCAAATTCTTTTTTAACTTTTTTGTGGACTTTAAATCCAATAGGTGAAAACCTTACTTGCTCCATAAACCTTGCATGCAAAGGATTGTTCATCCAATAGTCTGCTCGGTTTTGCCATTGTTTCTTTAGACCTTTTTCAAAACTCATAGTCGGACTAAAGCCTTTAAGGGTGAGGGCAGTCATGTTGTTGACTTCCTCAATGGCAATTTGTTCAATTAGGTCTTCTCTGTCTTTAAAGTAAATGTAAATGGTAGCAGGAGAAACTTTAGCGACTTTTGCGAGCTTTTGCATACTTAACCCGTCAAAGCCATGTTTTACGATCATTTCCATGGCTTTTTGTTTGATGAGTCGCTCTTTGTTTTCGTCTCTTACTCTCATTAAAGGTGCAAATATAAATGAACGTTCGTTCACTTAAAAGATTTTTCGACGAAAAAATCCGGGCTTTTAACCCGGACTTATTACAATGTTACGAATGGGTTAAAAAGATGCGTCAGCACTTGGTCCGTAGCTGCTCGGAACATCTAAATCTAACAACCTAAAATAGACCCCAAGCTGTGCTCTATGATGCGAAGTTTGGCTATATGAATGTCTAATTGATTCAAATTTGTTGTTTACCGCAAATATTTGCTCACCACTCTTGATGGTCCACATCTCATCAAAAACTTTCTCGTCCATTTGCTCAAGTGATGCTTTAGATTTTGCTACAGAAGTTTTAAGACATTGAATTAAATCATCATTGTTTGAAACTGGTGTTGCTACATACGGAGATGCTGCAAAATCGATGTGTTCTGTGTGTATCACCAAATCAATCCATGCTGGCAATTCGGCAATATGAGTAGCAAGTGCTTTCATATCCATGCTTTTCGGATGTGGTTTCCAGCCAAATTTGTCTACTGGCACTTTGCTTAAAAATTTTTCAGTAACAGTAGCTTCATGTTCAAGTTCTTTGATTAGTTGTTGTATTAGGTTCATAAATTGAAATATTAATGCAACAAAGAAAATACGGACGAGTGTCAACCCTATGTCAGTAGCTTTCTAATAATTTTTCAGAAAATCTTGGGCAAGTTCTATTACCCTCTTTTTTAGTTCTTTAGGTTTGATGACCTCTACCTCAGCTCCCAACATCAACAGCCATCTGGCCATCCCTTCTGTACTCTGACTTAAGAATGTCATGATGATACTATTGTCTTCAATGCGCTGTGACATATATCCCATAAACAACTTCTGATCACCCAGATATTTGTATATACTTTTGTCCATTTTTAATATCACTTCAGTTAGTTGATGGTCGTGTGCGGTCTTATAAATGAACTGGTCTAACTTAGGGTGAACGGTTTTGAATGTTTCTGAAAGTATGGTATGTTCATCTATTCTATCTACCCTAAAATTTCTGTAGTCTTTTCTTAGTCGACACCATGCACTTAAGTGCCAGCGGCCAGACTGAAATAGCAACCCTATTGGTTCTACAGTTCTTGTATTTTTTTCTAGACTGTGATTGGAATAATAGGTGATTTCCAAAAGGTTTTTATGTTCTATGGCTGTGGTTAAGTCTTTTAAAACACTTGTTTCTCTCCAGTCATCACTTCTGTATGGATTGGATAATACAGCAATTTTATCATCCATTGTTTCGATACTCTCTTTATCGCTATTGCCAATAACAGCTCTAATTTTGTGCATAGCAGAATTAAGATGATTGGTAGTGGTTGTATCGGTTAACAATGTTGCAAGTTTTTCAGCTGTTAAGAGAGCCATTACCTCATCTTTTGTAAACATAACAGGAGGTAGATGGTAATGTCTCATAATAGAATACCCAATGCCAGCCTCACCTGTAATTGGCACCCCAGCTTCTTCTAATGTTCTAATATCCCTATAAACGGTTCTTAAGCTAATATTGAAACGCTCGGCCAAATCAGATGCTTTCACAATTCTTCTGGATTGCAAATGGATTAAAATGGCAGATATTCTATCGATGCGGTTCACTTTGCAATTATAAACAATTGCATCCTAACTTGAATTTAAATAAAAATCTGATACTGCAATATGAGACAGTTTTTTCTTCCACCTTTTTGAACATCACCATTGCTATTGATATCAAATGTGGGACGGTTCTGCCAATCTAGACTTACCTTGGCGGTATGACCGTTGATAAGATAATTGATGCCAACATTGTAAATGTCTACTTTCAATCCACCAAGTCGCTCATAATTGCCATAAGCAAAACTTGTATAGGGCATTAACTGACCTTTTTTTAATGTGCCCGAAGGTAATAAATATCCAAATTGTGTGTAGATGATATTTCCAGTACCAAACATTGGATAACTGTTGCCATATGTTGCACCTTGACCAGTAATACTATTGCTGGCATTTAAATTGGTGCCATTAGCAGGATTCATCAAGCCATTGTATCTCAAATAGTCTTTGCCATAATCGGTTATAAAATAGCCAGCATATGCTGATATGGCGTTCCCTTTTTCTTTATTCAATGGGATATCTAGAAATGATTCTATACAAAACAATTTCATGTCTTGGTAGGCAATAGAATCATTTACACTTGGTCGGTTCCACATTGCTCTCGATTGATAAATAGCTCCAGCTGCCACATTAAAGATTTTCTTTTTTCCTAAATATGTCCCTGTCATATAAGGCGTAGTATGGTTCTCATGTTCAAAAAACTGCCATATTAAATAGGTTTGATATTGTTTGTGTCTGCCTTTTGTCGCAAAGCTTGAATATTTTCCTGCAGTTTGAACAGCAACACCATTAGAAACAATTGGGAAAGGATCGCTAATAGAAAATCTATAGTCCAAATGGCCTAACTGACCTCTAGCGTAGGTACTAAGTTTACGACTAAATTGGTCGGTTTGATCGACAGTTGCTTGAGCAAATACTGGCACATCCATGGTCATGATAGACCCAATACTCGGTTGAGAAAATCTAGAAAGACCGTTTGCAATCGTTAAGCCAGCCCCAAGTTTTAAGCCATTGCTTTTGCCGAATTTGTACTCGCATACCGCATCGTGAAAAAAGGCTGCGTTTTTTCGATTGCCTGCTGGATTGGAATTATAGGCAGAATTGAAGTTGTTCTGACCAAATTGAAAGTATAGGAAAACATTGTCAGAAATCTGACCAAATAGCTGTATCCTAGTTCTTCTCAATCCAATATCAAATGTTTCAGGTTTACTTACACCATCTACCAATGTGCCAGCATTGCTTTGATTGCCTCTCAACCATACTTGATTTAAAAAGGTTGCTTGAAAGTAATGAGAGCCATCATCGTTTAATGGGTATTTTAAAGATGATTTGTCTTTATTGGTTTGGCTGAATAAGCTAAAGTTGATGAGTCCGAGGCTAATAAGTATAAATGTTTTTTTCATGTTGACGTAGTAGTATGCATCGATAAAAATGTGTAAGTGCAAAAATAGAACAATACTGACATTTAAATTTAAAAGTCATATTTTTGTTTAGAATAAATAGACTATTCAAAACTATGGTCATTAAATATCAATTTAAATTTTCGAAGTGTTTAAAAATATATAAAAAGTGTAAATTATATTTTCATCTAATTTTATCAATTCTATTATATTCTTGCAACAGCGATTGTCACGACAAAGGCAATTGCGCCCCAGAGTATTATCGTTGGGATTTAGGAGAGGCTAAAAACTGCCTATGGGCAGATACTGGCAGTTATTGGATCTACAAAAACTCAAAAACAGGAGAATTAGATACCCAGATTTGCGTCGGATCAAAAACCTATTGGGTGAATGTTAAGGGCACCACTAACTATGCTAAACATATTACCATAGATTATGAAGTGCTTTATAGAAGGTTATATAGTACATATAATAAATGGTATTATAACGATAAAACAACAGACGCAAATCCAAATGTTGCGGTCCTTGAGAATAATATTATTGTAGATAGAACAGTTGGAGGGCAAGGCATAAATATTCCTTTCTCATATCCATTTGTAAAAGGTTATGGAGGAAATACAGGAAGTAGTTCAACCACCTGCGCCAATACAGATACCAGCGTTATTGTGAATGGCAAAACATACGACCATGTGGTGGTGTTTGAAATGAACATGGATGATATTTGGTATCCAAACGATCATCCTATGGCTACCAGATATCCAAATGCATTTTACTATTGGGTAAAGGATATTGGTTTAATAAAACGATACAACAAAGGCGAAAATTACTCATGGGACTTAATAGACTATAAAATAAAACCTTAAATCATTCTAATTATAAAATACTTAATTTTGTTTTAAATGCTCAGTCGATTCAATCTTCGTGTCTATGCAATCATCGTTAAAGATGATGCAATCTTGCTATGTGACGAATGCATCAACGATTTTAGTTTTACCAAGTTTCCAGGAGGTGGAGTAGAGCTAGGAGAAGGTATTTTAGATGCACTAAAAAGAGAGCTCTTAGAGGAAGGGGAAATAGTGCTTTTAGATGCCGAGCATTTTTACACCACAGATTTTTTTCAAGTCAGTGCCTTTAAACCAGACGAACAAATTGTATCAGTCTATTACAAGGTAAAAGCCGATATCCATTGGCAAGAAAAACTCACCGATGAATCGAACGAAAAACGAACGCATACATTGAGGCTGTATTTTAAACCATTAGCAGAATTAAAGGAGGGTGATTTTACTTTTCCAATAGATAAGCACATTTTCAATTTATTAAATTAAAACATGAGACATTATTATAAACTTATTATATTAACAGCTATTGTTTTAAATAATTATAACGCGTTTTCACAAGCTTGGAAATCTTATGTGCCATACAACCAAAAAGGTTTATGGGGATATGCAGATACATCTTGTAAAATAACAATTCAACCATTTACCAAATTAGAACTTGGCTTTTTTGCTGACAATGGAATAGCTATTACAAAGGATTCGACTGGCAAGTATGGCGCAATCAATAGCGCAATGAAAACCGTTTTACAAGCAAAATACAAACAAATTGAAATCGTTAATAAGCAGTTTTTAAAAGTTGAAATAGATGATAACAATAACCAATTATTTGGACTCAATGGAATAAAACTACTGCCCTTTAATTTTAACACCATTGTGTTTGATGAAGAACATCCAAATGATGTTTTAGTGTTTCAGAAAGATGACCTTCTTTCTGTATACAAATACGACAAAAAACAAAAAAAAATGGTGTTTAAAAGACAGCATAAGAATGCTGGGAGAGCATATTTTGTTGGAGACAAACATTATAGCGTTACCTTTCATTATACTTTTGAAACTAAAACGTTTAATCTTTTAACTGGAAAGCAAGAGGAGATACCTGAATTATCTGATGCACCTGTTCGCTACGATTACGATGATGTCTCAATTGCCAGAATTGATGATGAAAGATTTGGTTCAAGGAATCAGCCAGTATCTTATCCTTTCACAGAAATTATTCCTAAAGATATCCGTTTTGAAAAAGAAGAGAAAAATTATCATAATAGAAATGTAATGCAAGTGAAACTCAATGGTAAATGGGGCGTTATTTCATATGATAGAAAAGTAATTGTGCCCATTATGTATGATTCAATACTCGTTTGCGCCAATTATAGTGATTATAATGCAGTGGAAAATAGTAAAATTTTGGCGTGGATATGTCAATTGAACAATCAGTATGGCATTGTGTGTACCGACTCAAACAGAAATACAAAAATTATTTATGAGAGGATGTTTTTTTTCAGTTCAAAATACATCATGGTGAAACAGCAAAGCAAATATGGTGTTTTGGATAGATTCGGAAAAACAATCATACCTTGTGAAGTAGATAGTTTTCAACATTCAAGTAGTGGAAGCCTAAATTGGAGTACATGTTCTGATGTCTTAATATTATTTGCTATTAAAGGTGATAAGATGGCACTATATGACACAAAAGGAGCTAAAACGGAATATGTATTGAATCAAGCGAATGATATATATTCAGATAAAATATCAGTTTATGGATATACCAGATCAATTAAACTCAAATCAGATAGTTTGTATGGATTAGCAATTTGCAATGGCAATCATGTGCTCTACATCCCCTGTCAATTCAAAGAATTGTTTTATGTTGATGAAAAGTTTTATCCCGAATTAAATGGAGAGATTCATTCTTACAGATATTTTCGCGTTGTCTTAAGAAGTAATCAATCAGGGTATATAGACCAGTATGGTAGGAAGTATTTTGAGGAGTGAAGCTGATTGTTGCATGTATATATAAAGTGAATCAAACATTTTACCATTGAAAAGTTTTTGTAATAAAAACTGCCATTAACTCTCGCTAACAGCAGTTTTAAACTTAACGTTCTTACATTAAACCTTTTGCACGAAATATATTATTTTACTTTTTTTCTAGCAGCTGCATAATGCTCGGATACTGCTTTGTGATTGTCTAATCCTACTATGTTTACTTTGCCTCCTTGCTCCTCATAATCATGTTTAAAATGCAAGATGTTTTCCATGACAGTGTGGTCAATTAATTTGGTTTTACCTAAATCGATATCTACTTTTAATCCTAACGGAATGGCTTCTAGTTTGCTTTTTATGCCTAAGTAGTTTGTAAATACTGCTGCTTCGTTGATCTCTATATAATAACTATCATCGTTAAATGACACATTAGTAGGAGCCTTGAAAATAGATTTTAACGGTTTGCCATTGAAAATGTTTATCAAAATTTTGCATAACATACCCATACCAATACCTACTAATAAATCGATAGAAAAGGTGAAAATAATCGTGACAATAAAAACCAATAACTGTTCTTTACCTATTTTAAATGTCTTGATAAATTCTTTTGGATGTGTTAACCTTATACCGACATAAATAAGCATGGCAGCTAATGCAGCATTCGGTATCATTTCTATATATCTTGAAGCAAACAATACAAATACTAAAATAAATACACCATGAAAAAAATTTGCCCATCTTGTTTTGGCACCATTGGCAACATTTGCGCTACTTCTGGCAACTTCTGAAATCATTGGTAATCCACCTAAAATTGCAGCTAATGTATTGCCCAATCCTACGGCTATTAAATCTTTGTTTGAATCAGATTTGCGCTTATACGGGTCTTGTAAGTCTATTGCTTTAACAGTTAACAAAGACTCTAAAGTTCCCACTATCGCGAACATGATGACATATTTGATGAAAATGCCTATATGTGAAACACCTGAAAAATCGACATTATATTTTATGTTTTCTGTTAAATTGCCAATATGTACCAATGCGTAGGTTGGTTCTGTGTGTTGGAAATCCCAAATTAATTCTGCTGGTATTGCAAACAAAAGTACCACAAGAGGAGCAGGAATCTTTTTAACAATAGGATGTGTGATATTGTTCCATCCCAACATAATCCATAAGCTAATAACACCTACTAGAGTAGCTTTTGGATCCAGATGGGCAATAAAACCTGGAATTTCTTTAAGAATTTCAAGTGGTTCTTTTCCTTTTGTTAGCGCCGGATCTATGTCCATAAACACGGGTAATTGCTTGATGATAATGATCAATCCAATCGCTGCTAACATACCATGCACTGCAGATAATGGAAAAATTTCGGTTAATCGCCCAAGTTTAAATACCCCAAAAATTATTTGAAGTATGCCAGAAACCACCATGGCTCCTAATGCCAAATGCCATCCTATTTCTCCACCTCCAAAATCTGTTACTGCACCAGCTACAATAACAATTAATCCTGCAGCTGGTCCTTTTATGGTTAATCGGGAACCCGCAAAAAAACTCACAATAATTCCGCCAATAATTGCACTTAGTAATCCCATAATTGGGGGGAACTCTGATGCTTTAGCTATGCCTAAGCTTAATGGCAATGCCAATAAAAATATACTAAATCCAGAGCCTATCTCTGAACCTAAGTTTTCTGTTAATCCTTTTAAACCATCTTTTGGTATTACAACGTCTTGCTTTTTCATTTTTTATAAATATCTGTTTTTGTCAATGTCTTTAAACTTATAATTCAATTGATACATGTATCCTTTTCTTTTTCGTTATGAGGATTTGTAAGGGGTTTCGTGATATGTTTTTATATGTGGACCAAGAAATAATCTTGAGTACAACCTGATGATAGAAATACCACCCATGATATATCCCATAGCATTAAAAAAGGCCAATAAAAATTGATGGTCGTGGATATGACTATAAATGAGATCTTCACCAATAAAACTTGGTGTGATAGGGAAGCCTGCTAAACCTAAAGAAACTAGCAAGAATACGAAAGCCATACCAGGGTATTCGTATACATGTCCATAATAGGTGTTTAAATCAAAGTATTGGCTCTCGTATTGTTTTAATTGTTTTAAAATTACAATACCCAAGGTGCCACAAAATACAATACCACTTAGATACCAAGCAATATGGTCGATTTCAAAATGTTCATTAAATGAAATCGCTAATGCCATCCAAAAATGGTTCAAGATAATAAGTGTCCATGCAAGTATTGGCGATTTTCTCTCTGTAAACGAACGCAATACCATTAGCATTCCAATCAATGAAAATAGAATCGGTAAATTGTTGTGGATTATAGCTGGTATTTTATCTTCATTAAGTAACAAAAGTATTCCAAGCAAAAAGCTTGGTATGAAGTAATAAAAAACGTTTTTCAAACTGATGAAATTGAGCTTACGTCCAGCTTTCTTAAGTGGGTCAAAAATTAATTTGTTTATCGCTCTGTCAATGAAAAATTCTTTTACACTCAACCAATACAATGTGTATTCTATGCGCCTTGGAAAGCTGTCTTCTAAATCATGTGTACGCTCTTTATAGTTATAAAACTGTTCTCTTATTAAATAACTTACTGCTGAAGGAGAAACAAGCAATTGATAGGTTCTTAGACCAGCGTTTCCGGCAAAATGTATCAAGGCTAAATCTTCTAAACCAAGTGACACTTCAAGAAAAATAATGCCAATTTGTGCAATTGAAGCATAAGCAATCTGACTTTTCATGGATGATTGAACTCTTGCAATCAAAGTAGCTATTGTAGCAGTTGAAACTCCTATAATGCCAATCAATATTCTAACAGAAGTTTGCTGTTCCCAAAATGGCATGGTACGCAACAATAAAAATACACCAAAATGCACTGAGAGTGAACCGTAAAAAATTGCACTCGAGGTTGTTGGTCCTTCCATCGCCCTTGCAAGCCATGAAGAAAAAGGTAGTTGAGCGGATTTAGCGATTGCTGCAATTAGAATCATCAGCGAAATAAAAACACCAACAAGAGTATGACCATTTAAATGCTCGTGCACCAACTCGTAGTTGTACAATTTAGAAAAAGTAATGTTCTCATGCCAAAGGTGGTGACTAGCCCACATGGCCAATAAAATACCCACATCACCAATTCTGTAAATTGAAAATACTTTAACAGCATTTCTTACTGGTAAATATCTATCGCGATAAAAAGCAATTAATAAAAAGGAAGAAATACCTAAAATCTCCCAGCCAATAAATAAGGTTTCAAAATTGCCTGATAATACTGTTAAGTTATATCCAAGAAAGAAAAACAAAATTGTATTAAAAAATCGCTTATAACCACTCTCTCTATGTAAATAATAACGGCTGTATATGGTGATTAAAAATGTGAGGAAAGAACCTACGAATAAATATACCAAGGTGATTTTATCGAAGTATAAATCAACAGCAAATTCGTAGTTTTTACTCTGATAAATGGCAACTTCTTTCAAGTTTATGGCTTGAAATCCATTCTTAATCCAGAGAAAGCTGTACACAAGGATACTCAGAAAACTTAACCCTGCAGTATAAAAAGCAACCCTCGAAATTAGAATCTCTTTTTTGGGTTGGATGATCAAACTCAATATCAAACCAATTAAAGGTATCAATAAAAATATATTAAGCAACGACGTCATGTTCTTCTTTAATTAAATAAACTGGTAAATTGCTGTCGTTCTCTTCAAGAATGTCCAATAAGTTTCTTGTCTCTAAAGTGTTTTGTTCTATTAAGTTCAGCTGGACAAATGTTCTGTTATGGTATTGAAACATTGAACCATTGTCTGGATGTACCGCTACCAAATGTATCCAATTGTTTAAGAACCAGTTTTCGGTGTTAGAATTCTTAGACAACACATTTAGTATGGTTTCAGGATAGTGTTCTACAATAACCAATAAACGCATTGGGTCGTGAACTTCTACCATTTGCCATGGTAAACCTGTTCTTAAATCGCCATCAGTGCCATTTGCTACACCAATCAATCCCATGACATTATGAGGCAATTTTGAACCAGCACCTAATTTGTAATTGTCTGTTCTTGAAAAATAGTATTCCAAATTGATGCCTCCACAAACTGGTGCTGCAGCATTTAAAATTGGCAATAAATAGTTGCCTTCTGGGTCTGATTTTGGGTTGTATGAGTTTAAGAAAGAGCGTCTATCTAAAAACAAACCATAACTGATGCGTCTGCTACCAATGATACAAAGGGCATTAGTAGCATGATTGAGTTCTGGTCGTGGTTCAAATAATGAAACCGATCTTAGCTTTACACTTTCGTGTACTTTTTCAGCAGATCTCTTAGTGTTAAGAAGGATAAATCTTCTTGAACGTTCTTTGGCATTTTGGTCCAATGCGGCATTAAATGTGATGATGTTTTGCTGATGTGATTGAAAATGCTCGGCACTCAAACTCTCAACATCATAAAATTCAATTTCGTCTCTGGTTGTATCGTGTAAAGCGCCAATGAATCTTGCTGATTTATGGATTTCAATACCACGTTGTGATAGTATCTCTCTTACTTTGGGGTGATTGCCCATGTAAGAAATGACCCTAGAATTTACCGAACCTGGTCGTCCACTGCACGCGCCACAATCATATCCAGCGTAATGTGTATTATTGATGCTGCTGGCTCCATGCCCAACAGCATAGACAATTTTGTTGTCTATTTTTGTTAGACCAATACTGCGCAGTAATCCTTCAACCCTGTCTGCCATCTCTTCGAGTGTAAATCCAACTTGTAATCCATCAATAGTCTCGCTGCCTTCTTCATGTTCTATACTCAAATGCCCTTTTTTATCCATATGCCTAAATGAATAAGAAGTGGCTGGACTAATACCTGGTTTGAATATGTTAAAGAACAATTTCAAAGCCGACCAAAAGCCAAGTGTTTGAGAAATTATCCATCCGCTTAATAGAGAATGTGTGTGCTTGGTGAAATGCATCTCTGATTCTTGCTTGGCACTGCTATTGGCTTCTTTGATAAGGTATTTAGGTTGAATAGGAGCTGGACAAACTTTCGTGTAGAACTTGCTGTTTTCTGGTTGGAAATAAAATTCGACATTAAAAAAACCTGGAGTGCCATAAGTGTCAGCTTTATGATCAATAATTTCAATATGTCTTCTAAACGAACATTCTCTATCGTCTATGCAAAACAAAGCATGAAAAGAAACTTCTGATTGAGTTTTTTCATTTTGTTTGTTGTGATGTATGCCGTTGAGAACTTCGTTGTAATAGGTCCATTCAAAAGCCTCCTGCCAAATACTATAGACTTGAAACAATTCATTTGGTTTAGAAGGTTTAAATAGAGAATCAGGCAAGTGTTCAATTACTGAATTAAGAGGCTTCCAATTTCCTTGGAATTTTGAATCCAGTCCATCAATTTCTAATAACAATTCGAATTGAATCAGTTCTTTTAAACTGATTTTTCTCTTGTCGTAGAGTGTATTAGGTTGGTCTTCAAGAACTGAAACCATACCCGACCAGCCGGGATGGGCAAATTGTTGGTCGAACAAATACGTGTTGTACAATCTTTCATCACCAACTAAAAGTTCTAATAAATACTGAATGTCTAGGGTAGAATGTTCTAGTAACAATCTTGCTCTTTCAGTTTTGAAAATACTGATATAACTTTGTTTTTGCAGTTCTTTTATAGAGGCAATAAAGCCATCAGGATGAACTGGAAAAGTGTGCATTGCTATACCTTGGTCAAGGTAATTGTTGAGTAATCTAAAAAGGGTAGGGTGTGTGAATTTATCTAAATTGATTTTGTAATGGTCGCCCCACATAGACCTTAGCCTACCTATTCTTGGATGAACATTCGTATCGTATGTTTGATGGATGGCAAGTTGCTTCCATTTTTCTAAATCATTTGCCTGAAAGTACTTCAATATGGCATTATTTAAAGCAATGTCGCTTATACGCCCATTCGAGTACATCTCTCTGTACTCTACAAATTGTAGATATACTTTATATCCAAACATCTCAGAACTTTGTCGCATAGCATCGTGAAACGACATGTTCTGGAACGCATGTAATGTATTGTGATGAATGAAGTCTTTTAAAGGAGATTGAGACGGCAAATAGTGCTTTAACTCATGAAGACATTCATGTTCATCAAAATGACTTTTAATATTCATTTTTGATTGTTTATTCTTTCTTTAAATGTGCGTGTGTTTGAAAGGAACACACAAAATCCTTTACTCTAATTGGTTAGATTCTATAATCTGAAAACACAATAAAGTATGGTCAACGGAACCGATTGAAAACCTAATTTAAATTGGTTATCGATACTATAAAGAGTTAATGTATCAGATTCATCGTTATAAGAATGGATATCCCCATCAGAAAATGTTTCTTCATTGTTGTCCTCGGTCTCGTTTTCAAGAATGAGTTCTTCAACAGTAGAGAAAGTTTCGTTTACTTCCGATGATGAATGATGGTGATTGCTTTTGTTTAAGCCAATTTTGTCTGCACCATTTAAAAGTAAATTGTTGTATTGAGTATAGCCAAATATACTTGTGCTGCTAAAGCAAATTAGCAACAATAATGTAAAATATGTGCGTAGCTTAGATCTCAAATTTGCTTTTATCCAAAAATATTTATGGATACTATAAGCAAAATTTATACCACGTTTTCGTATACAATAGCCAATCCTTGGCCTACCCCGATACACATTGTAGCAACACCGTATTTTACATTAGGACGTTTTTGCATTTCGTGAATTAAGGTTGTGCTGATTCTTGCACCACTGCATCCAAGAGGGTGACCAATAGCGATGGCACCACCATTGACATTGACAATTGATGGGTCGATGCCTAGTTCTCTGATACAAGCGATACTTTGTGATGCAAACGCTTCGTTTAATTCAAATAATCCAATGTCAGAAATTGAAAGTCCAGCTCTCTTTAAGGCTTTTTTAACCGCATCAACTGGTCCGATACCCATAATGGCAGGTTCTACTCCAGATGCGGCCATTGCAACTATTCTGGCTTTGGCTTTGATGTTGTTGTTTTTGATGAAATCTTCTGACGCAATGGCTAAAGCACTAGCGCCATCGTTCACTCCACTTGAATTACCAGCTGTTACACTACCACCTTTTTTGAAGGCCGGTTTTAATCCTGCTAATACGGACATTTCACTCAAACGAGGTTGTTCATCTTTGTCAAATAACAATACTTCGCCTTTCTTTTTTGGGACTTCATACGCTGCAATTTCGTTTGCAAACTTATTGGCTTTATTTGCTTCTTGCCATTTCAATTGAGAATTGTACGCAAATGCATCTTGCTCTTCTCTGCTGATGTTCCATCTTTCGGCTACATTTTCGGCGGTTTCGCCCATCGTGTAGGGATGGTAAAGTTCTGAAAGAGCTGGATTTGTGAATCTCCAACCAATCGTAGTATCGTGGATTTCTGGAGTTCTACCAAAAGCAGATTCTGACTTTGCCATAACAAATGGAGCTCTAGTCATACTCTCAGTACCACCCGCAATATACAAATCGCCATTGCCTGCATGTATTTCCATGAATGCGTTGCCAATAGCTTGCAAACCACTAGCACACAAACGGTTTACAGTATAACCAGCAACAGAAGTAGGTAAACCTGCTAGCAACAATGCCATTCTAGCTACGTTTCTATTGTCTTCACCAGCTTGGTTGGCAGCACCGAAAATTACTTCTTCAGTTTGTTCAAATGGCACATTAGGATTTCTCTTTAATAGAGCTTTAATCACGTGAGCAGCCATGTCGTCTGGACGAACAGTGGCTAAAGTGCCAGCATACTTGCCTATTGGGGTTCTGACAGCATCGATTACAAATACTTGTTTTGACATAAAAAAGTGGTGCAAAACTACAACTATATGACGAAAAATAATAGAATTTTAAAAACAAAAGACCGAAGCACATTGCCCCGGTCTTTAACTTGTTTGAGAGTTTTTTTTAATTCTTCTTTAAATCACCATTCCACACATTGATACCACCATCGAGGTTGTATACTTTCTTAAATCCAGCATTAATCATAAGGTTAGCAGCATTGCTACTTCTTCTGCCGCTTCTGCAATACAAAACGTAGGTTTTTGTGGTATCAAGAGATTGGTAAGATTGTTCAAACTTGCCTCCACTGTAGTCTAAAAACACTGTCGTGCCTGGAATGTATCCTTCAGCCACTTCTTCTGGTGTTCTAACATCTACAATGATTGTGTTGCTGTCTTTTGACATTTCGGTTAATTTGGCAGCATCTATGTTGACAACTGTTGCAGTTCCGCCAGCATTCTGAGAATTGCCAGATTGATTGCAACTAAATAAGGCGAAAATGACCAAAGCCTTGGTTAAAAATAATGATAATTTCATGTGATTATTGTTTGATAAGTTTGATAAAAAGTTCGTTGTTGGCTCTCGGGACAATAGAGTTGTATGCCGTTTCCATTATTTCAATATTGAAATGAGGCTCGAAAAGATTCCTGTATTCTTGTAATTGACCTCCAAATGGTGGTCCAGCTTTCTCGAATTCAATGCCAAATAAGACTCCACATAACTTGCCTTGTGGTCGTAATAATTGAGACATCTTTACAGCATATTGCGGTCGCAGTTTTGGATCGATGGCACAGAAAAATGTTTGTTCTAATATTAAATCATACTGACCATCATGTTCGAAAAAATCTCCTAAACTTACAGTAATGGCAGGAGTGTTGATGTATTTGTTTTGCAACGATTCAACTACAGTGGGAGCAATATCTATTAAGTGTATATTCTTGAATCCTTTGTTGGCTATATATTCCGCTTCGTAAGCATTTCCGCAACCAGGTATCAATATTTTAATGTTCTTGTTGTCTAATTGATCTATATAGTCCTTTAAAGGCGTTGAAGGAGCGCCAATGTCCCAGCCAGTTTGCGAAAGGCGGTATCTCTCGTCCCAAAATTCTTTATTTAATTGGTCTTGCTCCATATTACGTCTATAATTTCTTTTGAAAAAATGAATATACCCATCAACAACACAAACCATGCAAAAAGTTTTTTAAGTAGCGTATTGTCTATACTTTTCGCCATATACATACCTATAAAACTGCCAATAACAGAAATACTTGTAAACAATACTAGTAACACCCAATCGATTTCAGATTGATTCTGAATGTCACCAATAAATCCTATTAACGATTTTGCCGCTATAATTAATAATGAAGTACCAATGGCTTTTTTCATTGGGATGCCGGCAAATAATACCAGAGCAGGAATGATTAAAAATCCGCCACCAGCTCCAACAATTCCTGTCAATGAACCTACAAATATGCCTTCTAACAAAATGAGTAGATAATTGTATTTGACCTCTTCATTGGTTGTTTCAGTATTGGTGGTTTTCTTTTGCCTAATCATTGAAATCGCTGCCAATAGCATAATAATGGAAAACAATAACATCAAAGCTCCTTCTTTTGTAAGAATGAGATGTTCTGTACAAAAGATGATTTTTGGAATCAATGGCATTAAAAATTTCCGAGTGAGATAAACAGAAATAATTGACGGTATACCAAAAATGAAGGTGGTTTTATAATCGATGTTCTTTTGTCTACCGCTTTGAATGGCAGCTACTAAGGCGGTAACTCCAACAATAAACAATGAATATGCTGTGCCAATTTCGGTATTGACATTCATTACATACACTAGAATTGGCAAAGTTAAGATAGAACCACCTCCGCCTATTAATCCAAGCGTTAAGCCAACCAACAATGCTAAGAAGTATCCAACTATTTCCATTAAGAGCTTGCAAATTTAGAGTAACGAAGGTAAGCGTTTTAGTAACTTAAATCACATTTAGTCAATTACATTAAATTTTCATATATTTGTATATGTTTCTTAAGAAATACGTTTTATATACCATGATGGCGATGATGGTTGCTACTGTCACACCGGCTTGTAAAGCCAAGTCATGTGATGTTGATAACAATGTTGCAGATGGTAAGTCCAAACGCAAAAAGAAAAACGTGGGCTTGTTTTCGAAGAAAGAATTGCGTCGCAAACGCTGGTAATTATCTCTTCAATAGACTCTGATCCATATTCAGAACCAACCCAATATTTTGTTGGTAGTAGGTTCTGTAATCTTGGGTGATTCTTTGGTTGTGACTGAATTCGTAAACCAAGCCAAATCTATGACTCAGTTTAATAACTGCACCAAATCCCAATCTTAAACTACTACCTAAAGCACTGCCATTTACAGTCGAATAGGTTTTGTCAAACAAATCGATGTTGTAAGCAATTTTAACGTATGGATTGACACGTTTAGGTGACCAATTGTTGGGGGTAATGTGTTGTCCTGAATGAAAAACCAAGCCAACTTTTATTCTATAGAATTTGCTGCTTTGGTTTTCTGTAAATCGGTTGTCTAAATTTTGAAGTATACCTATGCCAAACCCTGTGTTTAAGCTGGCCATACGTCGAATTTTTATGTTTTTATCCAACTCAGTAACCCTCGAAATTTTGTAATTTGAATTGGCAGAATTGTTTAGTGATTTTGCATGAAAGTTTAAGTAACCAAGCTGAATGGATAAATCTTTAGTGCCAAACAATTGCGCGTTAGATTGCAAATAAACAAAAAGCGATATAATGGTTAAGAGTTGTTTCAAAATTTAATTTTAGATAATTCTCTTTGGATGTCTCTAGCTTTGATGTCATCTCGTTTATCAAAAGCTTTTTTACCTTTTCCGACGCCAATGTCCAATTTTAAAAAGCCTCTTTCTGAAGCATATAACTTAATTGGGAATATTGCAGTGCCTTTCTCTTTGAGACGAGAAGTGATTTTTCTGAGTTCTTGTTTGTTCAATAAAAGTTTTCTGTTTCTCAGAGTTTCGTGTTGATTGAAGCTACCTTGTTTGAACTCGCTGATATGCATGTTTTTTATGAGCAATTCACCATTTTCCATCATACAATAAGCATCGCTAATGTTGGCATTACCAGCTCTAATGCTTTTTACTTCAGTGCCAGTTAAAACCAGTCCAGCTGTAAATTTAATTTCGGTATGGTATTCAAAATTGGCCTTACGGTTCAGTATGTTTACACCTTTGTCACTCATCCATTTATTTCAAACTCTCGAACAGCAAATTTAACTTTTCTTTTTTAATTATTTTCTGTCCAGTTGTGCAATTGGCAATTATTCTGTCACCAACAGCTGCAGTTACCTTACAATCGATGATGTTTTTTTCTAGTTTAATTATTTCGGCGGCGAATGTAACGGTTTGACCAAGCAAAGCAGGAGATTGGTGTTGAATGGTCAAGAAAGTACCAATGCCTTCTTCGTCATCTTCTTTCATTTCAAGGACAAACAGTCGGCTGCTCCATTCGGCATCTCTACCAAGAGCGAAGGTGCCGTATACATCATGTACCTTACCACTTTCAAACTCAGCGATATCATCTTGACCAACAATTTTTTCAAAAGTTTTAACATCGCCCAATTTAAAAATCGATTTCATGTCTCAAAATTAAGAGAACGGATTTTGAAAAACAAAAATCAAATCGTTGATATCGGAAATGAATGCAGCTGCGCTGTCACCTACAAGAAAAATTGCACATTGATGTTTTCGGTATGTCGAGGGCATGACCATCGACCTACTATTCCCTTTTTTGACTTTTGACTTTTGACTTTTGATTTATTATCTCGGGCGCAGCCATTCGTCCTACAAGAAAAATTACACATTGATCTTTTCGTTATGTCGAGTGAATGGCCATCGATTTATTAAATTCTGGTCTTTTAATTAATCTTTGTAATATCCCATTATTTGGTGTTGATATTTGCAATAAATTGGTCAATAAATAATTTACAAATACTAAATCTTTAATTTTTTAATTATAAAGTAATGGAAATAAATAGGCCAAAAATAGTATATCTAAATTTGGGTGTCTTGATTTTTATTATTGTGTTTGCCGTTGTTGGATTAACCTGTATTTGGGTTTATAGAACATTAGAAGATCCTAATGCTATCCAAATTACTCATATGACTGAGGAAAGCTTAAATATATTAGATGATTTTGGTAAAATAAACGAAAGTGCTGATTATACATATTATACCTTGAATCGTGATAATTGCACAAATGAAACTTTTAAAACGACAATTAAAAGTGAGTTGAATAAACTAGTTAATGCTGAATATGGAAAAGGTGTTTGTCTCCTTTTTGCAAATGATTGTGAGTATGGAACTTTTATTGAGTTTTTTGACTTCCATCAAATTAATATGCAAAGTATGCCTTGTATTTTTAATGATGGAAATTTATGGATTTTTAAATCTAAGCCTAAAATAGTTGAACCTAGTAGCACTTCAGAAACTCATTCAATTTGTGCCCCAATGTGTGGAACTGGTCCTAGCAATGAGGAACTACAAAAAATGTATGAAGAAAGTAGGAGTGAAGAGCAAAAGTCAAAATTGTTGACAATTGAATCATGTTTTATTGGCTTGTATATTGTCTTAGGTTTTGCAGTCATCTTTTTAATATTTTTGATTTTCGTATCATTAAAAAGAACATAAAAGGTAATTGATTGAATGTTTATGAGGCACTTTACCTTAAAGTTTTTAAATGTGACTTATGGCGGTGTAATATTTTTGTCAATTATACTGTTTACATCCTTTAGCCTTTTATTGACAAATATTGACTTTCAAGATTCTTATGGGTTGTTTCTGTTTCATCAAACGAATGAATCGAGAAATGAATACCTTGTTTCAAATCAAGTAGAATCAGTTGTTATATACGATTATTACTATTTAAATGCAGACAATTGTGAAAATGAGGAATATAATAAATCGTTGATGAAAAAAATTATTCAATTAAAAAATGGGCCATTTGGACTAGGAGTATGCATCGATTTTAAAGAGGATTGCCAATATGGTAAAGTGGTTGAGTATTTGGATTTTTATCAAACAGTCGCAGATTCTTTGGGCATGATTTTTTCTGATTCAAAATTTTGGTTGATGAAAAACCAAATGCCAAAATTTAAAATTGATATCAATAATTCAACTCCCAATTGTGGCAATGTTTTAATTGCAGAAAATGAATACTTCCAACAAGTTGAAAAAAAATTGAATCAATCGAAAAAGGAAAAACTAGATTCAAATTTTGTTGGAATGGATACGTATTTATATTGCGCTATTGGAATAATTTTTATCTTAATAATTAATTCTGTTGTTGGTTCGAACTTGCGTTAGCCACACTATTCCCTAAAACCTATTGCCTAATTCCTTCTCTTCGGACAATGTCCTCAGCCTGTTTGAACGATGAAATCATGATTGCGTTATGTCGAGGGCATGCCAATCGACCTACAATTCCCTTTTTTGACTTTTGACTTTTGATTTATTTTTAATCTCGGGCACAGCCCTTCGCCCTACAAGAAAAATTGCAAATTGAAGTTTTCGTTATGTCGAGGGCATGCCCATCGACCTACTATTCCCTAAATCCTATTGCCTAATTCCTTTTTTAACTTTTTACTTTTGACTTTTAAAATTACCTTCGCAGTGTAATGTCAGAAAAAAGACTCTTTTTATTGGATGGAATGGCGCTGATTTACCGCGCTTTCTTTGCTTTTAGCCAAAATCCTAGAATCACTTCTTATGGCTTGAATACCTCTGCTATGTATGGGTTTGTGAATACCATTTTGGATGTTCTTAAAAATCAAAAACCTACTCATTTGGCAGTGGTGTTTGATACCTCTGCTCCAACTGAAAGACACATCGTGTATGAGAGTTATAAAGCTCATAGAGAAGAAATGCCTGAGGACTTAAGTAAGAGTATTCCGTATATCTTCAAAATTTTAGAAGCTTTTAATATCCCTGTCATTACTAAGGACGGTTATGAAGCCGATGATATCATTGGTACCATTGCCCTGAGAGATGGTGCTCCAGATTGTAAAGTCTTTATGATGACACCAGACAAAGATTTCGGTCAGTTGGTGAACGACAATGTGTTCATTTTTAAACCTGCTAGATTGGGCAATGAATTTGAAATTATGGGTGTGCCAGAAGTTTTAAAGAAATGGGAGATAGAACACATTCATCAAGTTATCGATATTTTGGCAATATGGGGTGATGCTGTCGACAATATTCCTGGTATACCAGGTATGGGTGAAAAGACTGCAAAGAAACTGATAAAAGAATATGGTTCATTAGAAAATATATTAGCCAATACCGATAAATTTAAAGGCAAACAACAAGAAAATCTAATCAATTTTCGTGACCAAGCATTGCTTTCAAAACAATTGGCTACCATCAACATCAATGTGCCTATAGATCATTATCTTGATGATTATATTGTAAAGGACATCAACAAAGATGCAATAAGAGAATTGTTTGGAGAACTTGAATTCAGACAATTAACCAAACGTGTTTTAGGTGAAGAAATCGCTCCTGCATCTTCTAAACAAAACCCATCCTCTCAAACATTGGATTTGTTTAGTCAGGTTGCTACACAAGCCGAGCCAACTAAAGCAATTGAAGAAGAGGTCAGCATTGAAGCGGTAGATTTTTTAACCATAGAAAAAGTAGACCATCAATACCACCTGGTAGACAATCAAGAAGCTCGTCAAAGTTTACTGGATAAAATGGTGTCTGCAGATCAATTCTGTTTCGATACAGAAACTACTGGTTTGGATGCTTTAAACGCAGAAGCAATAGGATTGGCGGTTTCTTTTTCAAAAGGAGAGGCATATTATGTTAAAATTGAAGAAGCCCAACATTTAAAAATGTTCGCTCCTGCTTTTGCAAGTAAAGCCTTGAAAATAGCTCAGAATTTAAAGTACGATTTACAGATTTTGAGAAATTATGATTTAGAAGTATCTGAGCCATATTATGATACCATGCTGGCCCACTATTTAATAGAGCCAGACAAGAGACATAGTATGGATGAGTTGTCAAGACAATACCTCAATTACGACCCAGTATCTATTGAAACATTGATTGGTAAAAAAGGCAAATCGCAATTGAAAATGTCGGAGGTTGAGATTGAAAAAATCAAAGAATATGCAGCAGAAGATGCTGATATCACCTTACAACTGAAAGAAACACTTTCGCCTTTGATTGCCGCCAACAATTTGCAAAGCGTTTTTGAAACCATAGAAATGCCATTAGTGCCAGTTTTGGCCGATATGGAAAGAGAAGGTATCAGAATTGACGCCAGTTTCTTAAATCAGTATTCTGAAGAAATTACGAAAGAAGTTGTGACCATAGAAGCCAGAATTTACGAACAAGCTGGCGAGAAATTCAACATTGCATCACCTTTACAATTGGGGAAAATTCTGTTCGATAAACTGAAGCTTGATGAGAAAGCTAAGAAAACAAAAACTGGTCAGTACCAAACTGGAGAAGACATACTTTTAAAGTTATCTCATAAGAGTAGTATTGTACAAGATATTTTAGATTTCAGAGGATTACAGAAATTGAAATCGACATATGTAGATGCTTTGCCTCAATTGATAGACCCAAAAACAGGAAGGGTTCACACCACGTTCAATCAAGCTGTTGCTGCAACGGGCAGATTGAGTTCAACCAATCCCAACCTTCAAAACATTCCCATCCGAACAGAAAAAGGTAGGGAAGTGAGGAAAGCGTTTATTCCAAGAAATGAGGATTATGTAATAGTAAGTGCCGACTATTCTCAAATTGAATTGAGGGTTATTGCGAGCATGAGTGGAGATGAGGGCATGATAGATGCATTCAACAAAAACATCGACATCCACTCGGCAACAGCATCAAAGGTATTTGGAGTGCCTCTAGAAGAAGTCACAAAAGAACAAAGATACAAAGCCAAGAGTGTCAACTTTGGATTGATTTACGGTCAGGGAGCATTTGGATTAGCAGAAAACCTCAACATCAGTAGGACAGAAGCAAAAGAGATTATAGACAACTATTTTGCGCAATTTCCAGGCATCAGAAGATACATGAACGATGTAATAGAATCTGCACGGAATAAGGGATATGTAGAGACCATTTGTGGAAGAAGAAGGTACTTAAGAGACATCAATTCAGGCAATGCCACAGTAAGAAGTTTTGCCGAGCGAAATGCCATTAACGCCCCAATTCAAGGCACAGCAGCAGACATGATAAAACTTGCCATGATCAACGTTCAGAAGCGCATGAAATCAAGCGATTTTAAATCCAAAATGATATTACAGGTACATGACGAATTGTTGTTCGATGTACACAAATCTGAGCTTGAAGTCCTAAAAGCGCTGATACAAGAAGAGATGCAGAACGCACTACCATTAAGCGTTCCAGTTATAGCAGAAGCAGGCAGCGGCATGAATTGGCTGGAGGCGCATTAAGTTTTTAAGAAAGGTAATTTCGACCTTAGTAATTGATTGAATTCTTCGGAAATTTTGAGTTTATATAACGTAAACACTAATAATCCAGCGAGAATTGATGTTCTGATAAATCCATCAACAAAAGGATTTGTAAACCAATTGCCAAAGAATGTAATACCAAAAAATAGACAAAGCACAATTGCAGTTTTGAATTGATTAATATGCAATGCATTAATACCTAGTTTCAACTGAACCAAAGTAAAATTACAAAGGTTTACTGAGAGCATAACAAAGACTGTACTTATGGCCCCACCAATGATACCAAATTTTTGTATGAAATACCAATTGAAACATACACCGGTAAACGCAGCAATTAACATGGTAAAGAGCGACCAAGAATAGAATTTTGAGTTAGCTATTATTGGACTGTTGCCACAAAATATGGAATCAATTAATTTGGAAATTCCAATAAAAAATACGACCCATTTCCCAGCTTCAAATTTTTCTCCATTGGGCATTATATGGTATAGATTGTCGATGTTGAGCCAAATACAAAAGAATAGGATACCTGAAATTAATAGTTGGTTTGTTCCATTCTTTTTGTTCAATTCGTCAACTTTATGGATTTCGCCCAATTTCATGTGATTAGAAATTATCGGAGTAGCAACTTGTAAAATAGTTCTTTTAGGAACTTCAATAAAAGTAGCCAAGTAGAAACCAATGCTATAAATTGCAACCAAACTTAAGTCTTTTTTGATGCTTGAAATCAAAAAGAAGTCTATTTTAGGAATAATTAATGCTAGAATTCCAGAGGTAAAGAGGAATATTGTATAATGTAAAATTTCTTTTTTTAATGACTTATTTTCCGAAAGGAATTTAAAATCAGGTCTAAGATTTATTTTAGTTAGTTTTGTCAGGAACCAAATACTTCCAATAAGGGCAATCAAATAGGCTAGAACAATCAGCCACAAACTTTGACTAAATGAAATAAATTTAAAATAATAAAGGGTGCCAGCTAATAAAATTAAGACCCTCATAACTACTTCTTTCATGAAATTAGGCACTGCAGTTCTTCCATGATTGGCGCAAGAAACTTCTGTGACGTTTTGATAAAGAATGATAAAAATTAGAAGAAGTAATAAAGGAAACAAATGTTTATATTGTAAAGCCGAGGGATTAATAAATGTAAAAAAGCTATTTCCGAAAATTAAAAGGGCTAGAATTAGCAAGGTTAAGCCAATTAATGGGAATATAACAACCCAAAAGAAAAAGCCGTGGTGTTTCTGATCTGAAGTTCTGAAAAAAGGGAAAAATCGATTGACGCTATAATGCGTCCCCATTAAGGCAAAAGCTGATAGAACTGTTGCCAATTCAAGAAAGATTCTAATAGCGCCTAATTCTTCAGTTGGGTAATAAAGCGGAAAAAGAATAAATAGGCTAATAAAACCTAATACCATTCCAATGTAATTTGAAATTGCAGCTTTAAATCCTTGCCTAACGATTACCCCCATATTGGTGCAAAAATATAGGTTTGACCCATGGTTTTTGATGAATTTCTATTTATTTTTATATAAATCGGATAAATTGTATCTTTGCCTTTTATGTTGGATAAGATTATAGAATTTATTGAATTAGTCAAAGACTATAATGTTTTAGTGATAGGTGAGACCATTGTAGATGAATTTATTCCGGTAAGTTATGAGGGGAATTCAATGAAGTCAAATTGTCCCGTTTTAAAGTACAATGGTACTCCAAATATTCAAGAGGGTGGGGCAACTGCTATTGCCAATCATATGCGTGATTTTGTTAAAAATATTGATGTTTTTTCAAATCCGAAAGGTACAATAGTAAAAACAAGGTTTTACGACCCATTTGATAATAGAAAGCACGTTGAAATAAACAAGTTTGATAAGGATAATTATGGTAAAATACCTGCAATTAAAGACAAATATGATGTCATAATTGTTGCTGATTTTGGTCATGGGTTTTGCAAAGATTTATCAATTGATCAACCTTTTTGTTTAATGACACAAACAAACAGCAATAATTTTGGTTTCAACAGAGTTTCAAAATGGAAAAATTATCAAAAATTGATGACTTGTCTAGATTTGAGAGAAGCAAGTTTACAAATGAACAACCACTTTTCTGAGGCAAATGAACAAATGCTCAAAGAGATTTATAATTATGAGTTAAACTCAAAATATTTGTTTGTTACAACTGGTAAAAAAGGCAGTTATTTTTATAATGGAACAGAAGCTATTCAACAACCTGTTTTTGAAACACAAATAGTTGATACCATTGGTGCAGGAGATACTTTTTTTAGTTTTGCATCACTAATTTCAACACTAAATAATACCAAAGACTTTTTGTTCCTTCCTGGATTAGCAGCAAGCTTATCAACAACTTGGCTTTGTAATGAAAACAGTATTAATAAAACAAATTTAATTGAACATGCTACCAAATATCTATAAAGACATTTTCGACTCATATTTTAAATCAGATGGTTTTAAAAGTGATTTTCAAGAAGCTTTGTCGGTTTTAAAACAAACCAAAAGAGTGTTCTTTATTGGTAATGGTGGTAGTAACTCAATCTGCTCTCATATGTATGAGGATTTTGCTAAAATAGGAGGGTACCAAACTTTTACTTTTAGTGATGCAGCCTTGATCACATGTTTTGCTAACGATTATGGTTATGAAAATGCAATGGCTGAGTGGCTTAAAATTTATGCTCAACAAGGCGATGTCTTAATAGCAATCAGCAGTTCTGGAAATTCGCCAAATATTCTAAATGCAGTTTCAGTAGCAAAAAATAAACAATCTTCAGTTATAACCTTATCTGGTTTCAAGGACAATAATAAATTAAAATCAACTGGGGATGTGAATTTTTATATCAATGCTGAAAATTATGGTGTTGTTGAATGTTATCATCAGGTGATTTTGCATTCATTACTAGATACTCTTGCACAAAAATGAAAGTAGGGTTTGCATGCGGTGTTTTTGACTTGTTCCATGCGGGGCATGTTTTAATGTTAGAAGAATGCAAAACTGTCTGTGATTACTTAATTGTGGCAGTAAATAGCGCAAACAATATTGATTACACTATCAATCCAAATAAGCAAAAGCCCGTGTTTAATCTCGCACATAGAAAGTACATCTTAGAATCTTGCAGATATGTTGATGAGGTATTAACCTATAACTCAGAATTAGAATTGGAACAGATTCTCAAATCAAGAAAAATTGATGTTAGATTTCTGGGCGAGGATTATAAAGGGAAAACAATAACTGCTCCTGATGCAGTGAAAGAAATATTCTATAATAGTAGAAGTCATGGTTTATCCACCAGCTATTACAAGAATTTAATTGAAAATAAAAAATCTGAAGAATAAACAATTTTATATATTTTTGAAGACTTATGAGAAGACTCGAAATTGAATACAACTTAGGCGTTATGGACGCTCTTGTTAGCTTAGCTAGATACAATTTTGTAACACGCACAGTAAATAATAAAGAGCTAAAAGTTTTAGATTTTGGATGTGGTACAGGATATGGCACTCAAGTGCTAAGAGAGCATTTTAAATCTGTTGATGCATTTGATGTTGTAGATGAAAAAGATCTTGGTATTTCACAAGAAAGAGGTATCATTACCGATTTTACAAAATTGCAAAAAGAGTACTATGATGTTATCACTTGCTTTGAGGTTATTGAGCATTTAGATGAACCAACTCAAATTGATTTAATGAAAAGGCTGCATGGTCATCTTAAACCAAATGGAACATTGTTTATCTCGACTGTAAGAAAAATGGACCCTCCTCCTACCAAAAATAGGCAAGTTGAACACATTAGAGAGTTGACTTACAAAGAGCTTTTAGATTATTGCAATGAACACTTTAATAATGTTTATACATTTGGTCAAATAGATCAAGTTATTAGTACATTCTACCCAGAAAACATGTATCATTTTGTGTTTATATGCACAGGTAAAAAATAATGAAAGAACAAGTTTTAATAACTGGTGTTGCTGGATTTATTGGTTCAAATGTTTTAGATTATTTAATAGAAAATACAGATTGGATAATTGTTGGTATCGATAATCTATCTACAGGGAATAAAGAAAATATTGAACACAATCTATCAAACTCAAGATTCAAATTCATTGAAAAAAAATGTTCTGAATTAGAGTCACTAAAAGATTTCACAAAGGTATTCCATTTGGCTGCCTTGCCAAGAATTCAACCATCATTTGAATTAATAACGGATCATATTAATGCAAACTTAATGGAATCCGCTTGTTTAATTGAATTGATGATCAAAGAAAACCACTTTCCTAAGCTAGTTTATAGTGGATCTAGTGCTATTTATGGAACTCCAGAAAATTATCCAACTACAGAATTAGAAAGAATTGATTGTTTGAGTCCATATGCATTTCAAAAATATGAAGTTGAAATTTACCTCAAACTTATTGCTAGCAGGTACCCACTGAATTATATAACTTTAAGGTATTTTAACCCTTTCGGCCCAAGGTCGTTCAATCCAAAGAATAAATTCAATGCATATAGCAGTGTTGTTGGGATATTCTTAAATCAATTTGAAAATGGAAATGAATTGACTATAACGGGAGATGGCTCGCAAAGGAGAGATTTTATACATGTAAGAGATGTCGCAAAAGCCAATTATTTAGCATCTATATCGAAAGATTATATAAATGATGCATTTAACGTTGGGTCGGGTACAACTATTTCAATATTAGAAGTGGCTCAAATAATTACCTCAAATTACAGATTTATACCCAAAAGAGAAGGTGAATCTGAAATCACTTGGGCTGATATATCTAAAACAAAAAGCGTATTAAAATGGCAACCTGAATCAGATGTTGTTGCATACATTGAAGCTTACAAAAAAGAATTGTAAAATTTCAGAAGTTTGTCCTTGTTTTTCTGAAGTGAGAATGTATTTCGGAAGGTATTAATGTTGTTTAAAATTGATTGATATTCTTCATTTGTTATATGTAAGTTTGTGTTTTCTAATTGTTTGTAATTAGTAACAATACCTAGTCTATACCTTTTAGTTATCCATGCAGGGAATGCCCAATAATCTGAAATTATTATAGGTAACCCCATTTCTAAATACACAAAGAATTTTAATGTTGATGCATATTGATTTTTGGTGTAGTATTTTTCGCTATATGAATGTTCAAAAGGCACAACTCCAAAATCAAAATTAGAAATGTTCAATTGATGGAAAGGGACACTTCTTTCCATCTTAAAATGACTAAATTTTGATTCCAGAAGTTTGTATTCATCGTAACATAAGCGTTCGCTAAATGGTGAAGGGAAAATGGTAATGTCTACATTCAAATGATTTGTTTTTTCAATGAAAGGATAAAAGTTTGATGATGAGTTGTCTTTTATTGAATTTATCCCACCAATGTATACGATTTTTGGGCGTTCACCTAGTGCTTTGTTCGAGATGGATTTGAAATTCAATTCGTCACAAAACAATGGGAAGAACAACCTCTTTGAAGTTTTAGATTTTGTGTTATATAACCTTTGCGCTTCATTTAACTCAAGACTATAAGAAATAAAACCATCTGATTGCTTGATTAAAAGTTCTTCATATTTTAAATTTCTTTTTTGCCATTTCAAAGGTGGATTGAAACCATAATATGTAATAATAATGTCTTGTAAATCGTATATAAATGGGGCATTTATGGCGGTTTTTACATAATATTGAAATTCTGCTTTTGGCTCAAATCCATGTATCAGTTTTACATTTTTGATTGATTTTAAAATTGATTTTAAATGGTATTTATTTCTGTATGTTATAACATCATCAAATACATCTCCTATTAATTTTGGCTCATAACCCCATTGAGAAATCAATAAAGTGGTTTTAAAAGGAATGTCTAGTTTGGTAACCTTTAATAAACGTTGTATTCTAGCAGGGAAATACTCACCTATGAATAAAATTTTTTCTCGATTATCATCGGTTTTAATTACTTTATAACTTGTATATAATAATATCCAATCCTTTATCAATGATAAAATTGAAAATAGTTTAGATTTTAAATGCGAAACTGAGTATTTACTGCTCAATGTGTTATAATATCTCAACCAATACTTGGCATTTTGCAAATGCTTTGTATTTAAATTGGAGTTTTGTTTTATTTATAAATTCTTGAAAAGCTTTAAACTCTCCAATTTCCCAACCTCTATATCCAAAAAACTCATCAAAAAGTATTAGTGTGCCAGACTGTATATTAGTTTCCAAACATTCAAAAACAGTTTTTGTTGCTTCATAAGTATCGCAATCTATATGCAGCCACTGAATGTATTGATTTGATTGGTTGTTCATGAATCCAGGGAGTGTTTGGTCAAACCACCCTTTAATCAGTTTTACATTACTATTTACTGGTGGTAATTTGCCATCTAGATTAAAAGCACCTTTTGTCAACGACCATCCACTCCAATCTTCTTTTAATCCTTCAAAGCTGTCAAAACCATGAAAAATTTTGTTTGGAAGTTTAGAAGAAATATAATTAATAGAAGCTCCCTGAAATACACCAAATTCTAGAAACAATCCTTCGCGATTTTGCTTGGAAATAACGTTTACGGAATAATCCCAAATGCCTTTATGGTCAAAAAACATCATTGCATTTTGCATGTTTTCTTTCGCAAAATCTGCTGAATCTTTTATCGCATCTTTTAACAGCAAATTCGGTACTGAATCCTGACGGGTTTTATGCGCATTTAATGCGTCTATTAATTGTGATTTTAAGTATTTTATTGGTTTAAAACTCATGATGTTATTTTTCTAATTGCAAACGATTGATATTCTTCTAAGTCCATTGTTAAATATACAATTTCCCAATCATTTTTATTGCAAAATTCATATACAGCCTCTATTACACCATAACGTGTTAAGCCAGCCCAGTTGCCCATCATATAATCATGCCCAGCGATAAAGCCGCCTGGTTTGATTTTTGACGCGTATAACTCTAGTTCAGCAATAGTACATTTATATGAATGCTCTGTATCTATGTATATCCAATCAAAATATCCATTTTCAAATTGGCTTACAACATCTGTAGACAATCCATAATTAATTTTGATTTTATCAGAAGCAATTTCCTTTTCGAACTTGTTTTCAATTTCTAGTTTTAAACCTTGGTGATACCTTTTGGTATTCCAAATATCAATAAGATGCAGCTTTTGAGGTTGGTTAATGGCAATTATTTTTTCTGAAAAATCTCCTTTATTAACTCCTAGTTCAGCTGTGATACCAGATTTCGGTAGTAAGTCTAAAAGTACTTCTCTATTTTTAAGAGCCTTTAAATTTTTAAAATGCTTCTCTTCCAATTTGTACTTTGGAATGTTGTTTTCAACATCGACTAATTTTCTTTTAATAATTTTTATAAAAAGTTGAAAAAGCTTGTGTTTTGATTTGTCTGATAAAATTTTCTTTAATAATCCGTACATCTTAATCGGTCAAAATTAAGCTTTGTAATATAAATTTCAAAAATTAGTGATTTTCAATTTCATAAATATAGAGTTTTAAAGGATTTAAGGGATTTAAATTTGCTTTTTTGTTGAAAAAAGCTTTAATTTTGCTGTTGAATCGTTTCAATTAGCAGAAATAATTCATTCAAATTTAAAACTAGAATTTTGTGAAATTAAAACTTCCAATTGCTTTTTCAATACTATTTTGGTGGACAAATGTGTTACTAGCGCAGATACCAGGCCATTTGGCGCAGTATAATTTTACTGGCAATGCAAATGATTCAAAAGGGTCTAATCATGGCACAGTTTATAGCGCTACCCTTACTACCGATAGATTTGGGAATTCAAATTCTGCTTATTCATTTTCTTCATCTGCTAGTAGTTACATTTCAATTCCTTACTCAAATTTTTTTAATCCAAATTACTCATTTTCAATTTGGGTAAAACCAGCAGCATTTGCCTCTTATGGCAATTCAACAATTTTAGTCTCAATTGGTGGTAATGGCGGAGATCAAAATATGCAGATTGAAAATAATAGAAACTATGGGAGTCCAATGGGAGTTATTACAGGTTTTAGCTTAACTGCATATCAAAAAAGTGGTTCTACTGTCCAGGTTGGCGGCACTTGTGTGGGAACTATGCCAAACACCAATCAATGGTATCATGTTGTGGTAACACGCGACTCCAATTATTACAAGGTTTATGTAGATGGATGTTTAAAATCAACGAGTTCTAATTATAATGGTTATTTGCCATTTTACGGAAACAATTCTTTCGATGCAAGAATTGGTTGCAGAGAGAGAGGTTCGTTGTATTTTGATGGTGTTATTGATGATGTTGGTATATACAATCGTGCTATTACTGCAGCAGAAGTGACTAAACTTTATAATAATTTAAAACCACTCACCATTACAAAAGATACAACCATTTGTAAAGATGATTTTCAACAATTTAAATTAAAAGCTCCTAGAACATATTGTTCATACAAATGGGTCAATATGGCTAGTCCTTCTAGCACATTAGGCACTGATTCTCAGCTGATGATTAACATTTCATCTACTTCTACATTTAGATGTGTTACCAACTCTAGAGATACTGCCCTTGTTAAAATTACAATTATCCCAAGACCTAAATTGAATATTGGAAATGATACGTTTTATTGCGGGAATGTCGTCAGAACTTTAGATGCGGGATCCAAAGCTAAATCATATCTATGGAATAATAGCTCAACTTCTAGGTACCGAGCGGTTACGGATTCTGGGAAGTTTCACGTACTTTTCACTGATTCATTCGGATGTAAGGCTAGAGATTCAATATGGCTCAGGATTCATCCACTTCCCAAATTTAGCTTAGGTAAAGATACCCATTACTGTAATACTTTTTCGCGGCAACTTACAACACTAGCCAGTATGAAAAAGTACATTTGGAATACTCAAGATTCTATTCAAACTATTTCTATTGATAAGAAAGGATTATATTGGGCTGAGGCAATTGATACAAATAATTGCGTTTTTAGAGATTCAATCTCTATTAAAAACCCTCAATTAATTGCTGGTTTTACTACAATTGTGTTGGATTCATGTGCCAACACAAATAGGTATTTCTTTGATGATACAAGTTATTTGAAAGAAAACACTAAGACTAAATCAAAATTTTATTTTGGCGACAATAGCTCTACTTTTATAGATTCTGTTTTAAAGAAATATACTTCAGCTGGAAGCTATTCTGTCAAGCATGTTGTAGAAACAGATTACGGCTGCAAAGACTCAATCTCTAAATCTTATGAAGTGCATAGAAACAATTCAATAGGTTTTACTATTAATAAATTTAATCAATGCTTCAATGGTCATGATTTTGTTTTTACAAACAGTTCTAATGTTCAAAATGGTAGTTTGAATTATTTATGGAATTTTGGAGACAATACTACAGATACTTCGAGAAATATTGCTTCAAAGAAATATTCAAAAGATACATTTTTTAATGTTACACTGTACACTCAAACTGATAAGTATTGTAAAGATACTCTGACCAAACAAATTGTTGTATATCCAAACGCCAGATTAAGTTATTCAATCAATAAGTTGACTCAATGTTTCAATGGACATTCTGTAGATATAATCAATAATTCTAGTATTAGAACTGGCTCTATTTCGAAGACAGATTGGAGTTTCTCTGATAATTCTATTGCCACAAGTAACTCTATTATTAATAAAAAATTTAATAATGCTGATACATATAGTGTTAAATTAATTTCAACTTCAGATAAGGGTTGTTTAGATACTCTCGAGAAATCATTTGTTATTCATCCTAATACAAATCCTGATTTTTCTATCAACAATGATATTCAATGTTATAAGTGGCATTCATTAAATTTTACAAATACTTCAACTTTGTCAAATGGTAATTATACAAGTTTGTGGAATTTTGGAGACGGCAGTTTTTCTACTTTAAAAGATATAGTCAATAAAAAATACAATCTTTATGGAGGCTACTTGATAACTTTGATTACAACTACAAATAATGCATGTAATGACACAATTACAAAATCAATTACCATTCACCCTAGTCCTGTTGATTCTTTTGTAATTTCAAATAGCAGACAATGTTTCAGATCTAATACTTTCAATTTATTAAATGCTTCTACGATACCATCTGGAAGTATTGTTAATAGAGTTTGGAATTTAGACGACGGCAATACTGCTAACACATTTAATGTCATTAATCATAAATATTCTGGGGAGGATAGCTTTTATGTTCAGTTGAGTTCTACTTCAGATAAAGCTTGTAAAGATACATTTACAAAACTAGCGGTTACATTCCCTCAACCAATTGCAAAATATACAATTCCAAACGATAGTCAATGTTGGCAAAAAAACTATTTTAATATAATCAATCAGTCAACTATAAAGTATGGAAGTTGGACCAATAAATGGGACTTTGGAGATAATACTTCTGATACTAATTACTCTCCAAGTACAAAGAAATACGCAAATAAATCTGCTACATATTTGGTTAAATATGTTGTTACTAGTAGTCATGGATGTTCAGATTCTCTCAATCATCGTATTCATTTGTTAGAAAGGCCAATTGCTGATTTTCTCATTAATGATAGCATTCAATGTTTTAAGAATCATTTGTTCAAATTTACCAATATGACAACATTTAGTGCTCTCAATACTGTTTCATATTTTTGGGATTATGGAAATGGTAATAAAAGCACTGGTATAAATCCAAATGATGCCACATATACTTCAGCAAATTACCATAATGTTCAACTAGTTGCTTATTCTTATTTGACAAATTGTTATGATACTTCAACAGTACGCATATTACCTGCTCCTCATTCAGTCCCTCAATTTTACGTGAACAAAGATTCTCAATGTCTTAAAACAAATCAATTTGTTTTTAATAATCAATCAAGCATCTCTTTTGGTAAGTTAAACTATTTATGGACATATGGCGATGGTTCTAAGGATACAGTCCGAAATCCTGTAAAGTCTTACATTTCTGGATTCATGAGAAATGTTCAATTAAAAGTAACCACAAATAATAATTGTTCAGATTCAATTACAAAACCTATTGTTATTATTCCACATCCGAAAGCAAATTTGATGAGCAACGATACTGCACAATGTCTTAATAAACACAGTTTTGATTTTACAAATACTTCAACAAGTGCATATGGAAGTATGTCATTTAAATGGATGTCTGATGATGGGTTTACTTCAAATACTAAGGATTTACAAGGTAAAACGTTTATTACATTTGGGTATCATACTTTGAAGCTTGCAGCATACACTTATCAAGGATGTCCGGATACTATTTCTAAAATTGTGTTTCTTGAAAAAGATAAAAATACTGTCATCAATCAAATCAATTTAGACTCGCAGTGCTTAAAAGGTAATGATTTTAGTTTCACAGGCAATAGTAACAATTCTAATGTTAATTTTTCATCTTATCGATGGGATTTTGGAGATTCAAAACAATCTTCAAGTTCAAATCCAAAACACACGTATAGTCTCGATGGATTGAAAATAGTGCTTCTCGAGACAGTAAGTTTAAATGGTTGCATCGATTCTGGATTTTACAATGTTAGGGTGTATCCGCAAGCACTGCTTGATTTTTCTGCCACTTCTCCTTGTTTTCCTGATTCTGTGAAGATTTTGAATAATTCTACTATTGTTAATGGAAAAATAAGTGCTTATAAGTTCGAATTTAGTGATGGTAATATTTCTACTTTAGTGCATCCTTCTAATAAATTTTCATCTCCTGGAACATACAATGTCATATTAGCTTCAGTTACAGATAAGGGTTGTAAAGATACACTTAACAAAACTGGTTTAATAGTGGTTAGACCTAAACCAGTTGCTCAGTTTTCACAGCAACGTTTAGCAGATAAACAATTTGATGTTTCTACTATAAAATTTACAAATAAGTCATCTATAGATGCAATTAAATTTAATTGGAACTTTGGAAATGGAAACATTTCATCTGATGAGAATCCAGAAGCCGATTTTCAAGATACATTTAGGCGGTTAATCACTTTAGAGGTAACTAATGCTGCAGGATGCACAGATACATTTAAAAATATGACAGGGTCTTTGGTTACTGATTTTGTTTTTTATATGCCTGATGCATTTTCTCCAGGAACTGATGGAACAAATGATGTATTGAAACCTGTTATGACCCCCTATGTAAGAAAGTATGAAATGGAAGTATTTAACCGATGGGGTGAAAAAGTATTCTCAACTAACAATCTAAATGAAGGTTGGAATGGCGCATATCAAGGTACAGATTGTGAGCAAGGGGTATACATTTGTCGTATTTATCTAGTGCCAATGAGAGGTGCCATCAGAAGTTTAAATCAAACTATTACATTAATGAGGTAACTAAAATTATTTGTTTATGCGTATTATATTTTGTGTATTATTATTTAGTATTTGTGTTTTAAATCTTCCAAATTTGAATGCACAAGCATGTTTATTGTCACACTATAAGTTTGATGATAATGTGCTTGATTCGAAAGGTGGTAATCATGGGACAAATCATGGAACAACTCCAGAAAAAGATAGATTTGGTAATTCTAAGTCAGCTTTAAGATTTGTTAGTTCTCAGAGTGATTATGTTTCTTTGCCTTTTGCTCCCTTTGCTTTACAGAACTATACTTATTCTGTTTGGATTAAAATGATTAGTTTACCTTCTAATGGATCTGCCTATATATTTCTTTCGGTAGGAGGGACAGGAGGAGATCAAAACATGCAAATTGAAAACAATCAAGATAATGCAAGTTTAGGATATCTTACTGGTTTTTCTCTCACAACTTATAATGGAAATTCTAGCTTAAGATTGGGTAATGCTGCAGGATGGTTACCCGTAGTTAATAAATGGTATCATGTTGTTTGTTCAAGAGACAATAACTTCGTTAAAGTATATGTTAATGGGTGTTTAGTCGCTACTAGTGCTCATTCTGGGGGTAGCTTGCCTTTCTATGGAAATTCAAATAAAGCAGCGACAATTGGATGCAGAAATAATACATCCAAATTTGTTGATGCAGTATTAGATGATGTTAAAATTTTTAATTGTGCCCTTTCTGCAGAGGAGGTTAGTAGGCTATATACCGACTACAAGCCATTCGAAGTAACAAAAGATATTTCTGTGTGCTTAAATTCATTAAGTAATTTAAATCTAAAGGCAACATCTGGATATTGCTCCTATAAATGGATAGATATTACTGATAGAAAAAAAATTCTTAGTACTGATTCAATTTTAGTTGTTAATGTCAATAAAACTACAATTTATAGAGTATTTAATTATTATGGAGATTCAGCCACTGTAAGAGTAACAATAGGTATGCCTAAAGTGAATCTTGGCAATGATACATCATTGTGCACCATTAAAAATTTCCAATTAAAAGCTGGGAATTTCGGTGCGCAATATCTTTGGAATACGGGTCAAACTACTGAAACCATTAATATAAATAAGAAAGGGAAGTACATTGTAAAAGTAACATTTAATTCAAATTGTTATGCCTCTGACACAATAAATATTTATTCAAATAATACTATAAATCTTGATTTGGGAGGTGATACATCTTTCTGTAATAAGATAGATTTTAAACTAAATGCATGTGATTCAGGTGCAAATTATTTATGGAATACTGGAGCTACATCTAGATCTATACAAATCAATGCTCCAGGTCAATATCATGTTAAAGCCAACTTGTTTAATGGTTGTACCTTATTTGATACTATTAACATTAAAATCAAAAATATTCCAAAGCAAACCTTAGGAAATGATACGACCATTTGTGGTAACAGCGATTTCATATTAAATGCCTGCGACTCTGGTAAAAACTATTTATGGAATACTGGCGCTAATTCTAAATCCCTTAAAATCAAATCTCCAGGTCTATATACTGTTAAAGTTGATTTGAATAATGGATGTGTTTTTATGGATACAATTGTTGTCAATCAATTTAAATTACCAAATTTGAATCTTGGAAATGATACCGCTTTTTGTGGTAAGGTTGATATGATATTAAAATCCATTGATTCTGGTCTCAATTATAATTGGAGTACTGGAGAAACATCGAAGTCAATCAATATTTCATTACCTGGAAAATACGTCGTTAAAGTAAACTTGAACAATGGATGTAGTCTACAGGATACAATTAATATTAATTTAAATCCTTTGCCTACTTTAAATTTAGGCCGTGATACGTCTTTTTGTCAGGGAAGTACATTAAGCTTTGATTTTAATACATTAAATGGAAAATTGATATGGGAAAATCATACAAATTCAAAACAATATACAATTAACCAATCTGGAACATATACTGCTAAATATATTGATAACAATAATTGTGAGGCTTATGATACAGTAGTTGTTGATGTTTTACCTAAGGCAGTTTCTAAGTTTAATTTAAATGAGAATCTAATAAAGTTGGATAATGGAATTGTTAAAATACAAAACTTTGCAAGCAATTTTGTGTCATTGAAATATGATTTTGGAGATGGTCAAACCTCAGATTCTTTAGAGCCATGGCATAAATATTTTAATGAAGGAAAATATAAAATATATCAATATGCCATCAATTCAAATGGGTGCAATGATACGTCAATAAATGTCGTTGAAGTATATGATGACTTTAGAATTTTTGTTCCAGATGTGTTCACACCTAATGATGATGAAGTGAATGATATATTTAAACCTATTTTTACTGGAATAAGTTCAGACAATTATGAGTTGCTAATTTATAATAGATGGGGTGAATTGCTGTTTAAATCCAATAATCCAAATGTTGGATGGGATGGGAAGTATAAAGGTGATTATGTCAATACGGATGTGTTTATGTACCTTATAAAATTAAGAACTTCAAGAAGAATTATCCATTCTTTTAGTGGAACTTTCTATATTCTTAGATAAATTTTTACAAAAAAAAAGAGAGACTTTTTAGCCTCTCTTTCTTATAATTATAATTGTATTATTCTACTATTAATTTTTGAGAATTGATGAATCCAGTTATAGTATTTTTAACTTGGATAGTGTATACACCAGGAACTAAATTGTGATATACACTTATATTAGATTCATTGGTGTTCTGTAGATTTACAGTCATTTGTTGACCAACTAAATTTGTAACAATAACTGAATAATCATTCATTGATTCATTTTGGTTTTCTAAAGCTACAAAAAACATATTTGAGCTTGGGTTTGGATATACATTTACACTGAAACTATTGGCTAAAAGATTTTCAACCGATGTAGTAGTCTGATCTTGATATAAAGCAAGAACTTCAGATTTACTCAGTGCTCTGTTGTAAATACAAACATCATCGATTTTACCATTGAAAGGACCAGATCCATCATTTCTCATACCAATTACTGCTTTTTTAGTACCAGTACCATAGTAAGGGTATTTTACACTTGAAGAACCAATAGAATCTACTAAAACGCCATCAATATATAATAAAGCATAGGTAGAGTCTCTTACACATACTACATGAGTCCAATTAGATGTACTTAAATTGTTACCTTCCTGTAAACCGAAATTAGGCGCTACTGTGTTATAACCTCCTCCTAACCATCCATTGTATGCACCGCCTCCATAATTGTTTGCAATGTTTAAAGATTGGTCGCCAGACGTGCCACCAATATTAAGTGCAAATGCCATATTACCAGTACTTGGTAATTGATTGATTTTAGCCCATAAAGAATAAGTGTAACGGTTGTTTTGAACATTTGCAACACTAAATTGGATGTTAGAATTTGACGAACCACTAAATTGGTAGGCACCGTTAGGGTTACCGTAACGATCTGAAGTTAAAGTCGCATTAGAAACTGTTCCATGTGTCTTGTTAACACTTGAGTCTTTTGAATTTCCGAAAAATGGGAAAAAAGCAACTAGACCATTGCTTGGGATTTGAGCATACATTGAATTGCATGCTAAAAATAAAATTGTAAATATTTTAGCTTTCATGTTTCAAAAATAATTTTTTTTACAAAAAATAAAATTATTTTTTGATTTTAATTTCTAGGTCCATTAATACTCAATATCTCCTTTCCCCTCTTTTTCCCTAAATTTGCGCCGTGAAGGTTATGTTTGTTTTTGGTGGTTTGCCTCATTACTTTAATAAAGTGATGAACAGAATCAATACCCATCCTCAAATTGAGGTGTGTGTCGTTGCTCCTACCGAGAAAAGCGTTACCATTGGCTCTGGTGTTCATGAAACTGAAACTGGGGTCGATTTTAAAATCATCCGTCTTAAAGAATACAAAACTTGGTATGGCAAACCTTTCTTTAAAGGTTTTAAGTCAACCATTGCCTCCGAAAAACCTGATGCCATCGTGATAGGTTGGCCTTACTTTCTTGCTTTTGTTTTCAACCCTTTGCTTCTGATTTACCTTAAGTCTAAAAAGATACGTCTTATTAGTAAGGAAATTCCTTTTACTGTTCCGGCTTACAACGAGTCGCTTGCTGATTTTTCTAATAGATGTGCCGAAAGTCAGAAAGATGAAGCCATTTTTAAAAGCAAGTACGCATTCACTTTCCACAAACTGATGAGGCGTTATCTGTATCAAGTGGTGTTTAATCAGGCTGTTTTATACATCGACAAAGGGGTTAAAATTATTGAGTCGTATGGCTTACCTAGGAAAAACATTCACGTTACTTACAACTCGCCTGATACCGATGACATCTTTACAACCATAGAACTTGTTAAACAAAAGCACCCTGACTTAGAATACCAACCTTATAGATTGTTGCATGTTGGTAGACTGGTAAAATGGAAGAATGTCGATTTGTTAATTCTTGCATTGGATGCTCTCAAACAAAAATATCCTAAAATTGAATTGGCTATAATTGGAAAAGGGGAGGAAGAGCAAAATTTGAAGCAGTTGGTTAAAGACAAACATATGGAGTCTTATGTCAAATTCCTTGGGGCAATTTACGAAGGTGAAGAACAGTCTATAGAAATGTTAAAATCTCATGTCTATGTGCTGGCAGGTATGGGAGGTTTATCCATCAATGAAGCTATGGCACACGGATTACCTGTAATCTGTTCTATAGCAGATGGTACTGAACAGCATTTGGTTTTTGAAAATAAAACTGGATTTTATTTTAAAGACAACGATGTAAATTCATTGATTGAAGCCATTGATAAAATGTTTCAAGCCGACCATTCTAAATTTGGAGAAGCAGCTCTAAATACCATTAAAGAATCTGTTAATATTCACACAGTTTCTCAAAGGTATATCGACGCATTTTTACAAAAAGTTAACTAATTCTGTATAGAAGTCTTTTGGATTGTCGGCATGTACCCAATGACCGGCATTGGCGATGTATACAAACTGACTCAATGGAAAGTAATGCAAGATATATGGTTTGTCTTCTTCTTTTAGATACCTCGAATCGGCTCCTAAAATAAACAAAACTTCTCCGCTGTAAACGTTGGTAAAATCTAATGGTCCGATGATTTCATCATAAGCCGATTTCAAAGCTGGAACATTGCATTTAATGCCAAACCCACCTGTTTCTAGTCGGTCTACATTTTTTGCTAGAAACAGTCTCACACCTGCATTCTCTTCGTATTGCATCAATGCTTCATCTATCTCTTTTCGGTTGTTCAAAGCCGACCAATTGATTTCTTCAAAAGCTTTGAAGTATTGATGGTGACCAGGCTTGTATCTTTTAGGAGCAATGTCAACAACAATTAGTTTGCTCACCCTATTTGGATACTGATGGGCAAGCCATAAAGCTGTTTTTCCACCCATACTATGACCCATAAGTATGAATTGGTCAATGCCCAAATCATTAGCAAACTCTATGACGTCATCAGCCATCACTTGATAACCCATTTCTGAGCTATGAGGCGATTGCCCGTGGTTGCGGGCATCTAAAGTATACACAGTATAATGGTCGCTTAAGGCCTTGGCAATATTGTGCCAGTTGTCTAGCATGCCAAAAATGCCATGTAATATGAAGAGTGGTGTTTTCCCTTCTCCGTATTGTTTATAAAAGAGTTTCAAGTTTACTTAATTAAGCAAATGCTTCCTCTAGAATGGCAGATTGTTCTTTGTCGTGGGTCTTTTTAAATCCAGTTGCCGGAGAAGCCGAACTCTTTCTGCCAATGTATTTAGGTGTGAAAGGTAAATCGTAGCGACTCAAGTGCATCCAAGTACCCATGTTTCTTGGCTCTTCTTGAACCCAATAAAAATCGGCCTTTTTGTATTGCTCATAAACTTCAGCTAACAAATGTTCTGGTAAAGGATATAGTTGCTCAACTCTAATGATGGCAACGTCTTTTCTGTTTTCAGCTTGCTGTTTTTCCAACAATTCGTAGTAGATTTTACCGCTACACAACAACACTTTTTTCACTTTTTTAGCATCTGCATACGCATCTCCTATGATTTCTTGGAAGCTACCTTTGGTGAAATCTTCTAATGTGCTAACACATTTTGGATGTCTTAACAAGCTCTTAGGTGTCATCATAATCAATGGCACTCTGAAGCTTCTATTCAGTTGTCTTCTCAATGCATGGTAAAAATTAGCAGGTGTACTGCAGTTCATCACTTGCATGTTGTTGTTAGAACTCAATTGTAAGAAACGCTCAAGTCTTGCAGATGAGTGCTCCGGACCTTGTCCTTCGTACCCATGAGGCAATAACATCACCAATCCACTGTATTGTCCCCATTTGGTGCCTGCTGAAGCTACAAATTGATCAATCATTATTTGTGCGCCATTCGCAAAGTCGCCAAATTGAGCTTCCCAAATGGTTAAATCATTTGGAGTGCTGGTGCTGTATCCGTATTCAAATCCCAATTCAGCATATTCGCTCAACAATGAGTTGTAAACGTAACACTGACCTTGTTTATCGCTGATATGTTGCAATGGCACATATTCAGATTCAGAATCTTCTTTCTTAATTAATGCATGACGATGAGAGAATGTACCACGTTCAACATCCTGACCAGCCAAACGCACTGAATGACCTTCATCCAATAAAGTAGCATATGCCATTAATTCACCCATTGCCCAGTCGTATGAGTTGTTCTCAATCATCTTCAAACGACCTTCATACAATTGTTGTACTTTTTTAATTGGCAAGTTATCAGCTGGTATTTCATTGATTTTCTTAGCCAACTCTTTCCAACGTTTTGCATCAAAACTGGTATTTGTAGGCGTTTCAAAATCTTCTTTCTTAGGGAAGTGATAGTCTTTCCACAAATCATCCAATTTCAATTTTGACTCAGGTGCTTTGTTTTGCTTCACATCGTCTAATGTTACTTGAAGCAATTGCTTGAACTGCTCTTCCATCTCATTGGCAATTGCTGCGTCAATCTCACCTCTAGAGATCAATTTTTCTTTGTATATTTCTCTTGGATTAGGGTGAGTTGAAATGATTTTGTACAACAAAGGTTGGGTAAATCTTGGCTCATCTCCTTCGTTATGACCGTATTTTCTGTATCCCAATAGGTCGATAAAAATATCGCTGTTGAATTTGTTTCTGTAAGCCATAGCCATTTTAATGGTATGCACTACAGCTTCAACATCGTCGCCATTGACATGGAATACTGGGCAATTGGTTGTTTTGGCAACATCAGTACAATAGATACTTGTTCTACTATCGGTGTAGTTGGTTGTAAATCCAATTTGATTGTTGGTTACAATGTGTATTGTGCCTCCAATTTTGTTGGCTTCTAATCCACTCATCTGTATCACTTCGTAAACGATACCTTGACCAGCAATCGCTGCATCTCCGTGTATCAAGATAGGACAAACTTTATTGATGTCGTTGTTGTATAAATGGTCGAGACGCGCTCTAACCATACCTTTTACCACTGGATTAACAGCCTCTAAGTGAGAAGGGTTTGGAGACAATTTGATTTTAACTTCTTTGCCATTTGGAGTTTTAACAATGGTGCTATAGCCCAAATGGTATTTTACGTCACCTTCGAATTGATCGTCTTGAAACACTTTGCCTTCAAATTCACTAAAGATATCAGAATAAGTTTTGTTGAAGATGTTGGCCAATACATTTAATCTGCCTCTATGCGCCATACCCATTACAAATTCGTGAACACCTAGTTCAGCACCGTAATGTACAACGCTGTCTAGAGCAGGAATCAAACATTCTAAACCTTCAAGAGAAAAACGTTTCTGACCAATGAACTTGGTGTGTAAGAAATTTTCAAAAGCAGTAGCTTGATTCAATTTGTTCAAGCATTGTTTTTTCTCGTCTATACTAAGATTTGGTTGATTCTTTGTTGTTTCCATTAAAGTTCTCAACCATTCAATTTTTACTGGGTCTCCAATGTGCAAATATTCGGCACCAATGCTTTCGCAGTATGTAGCTTGAAGATGTGTAACTATGTCTTTTAACTTTGCAGAGCCAAGTCCTAATTCGTGGCCAGCATTGAAAGATTTTTCTAAGTCACCATCGTTTAAACCAAAATTGGCCAAGTCAAGAGTAGGAACATATTTTCTGCGCTCTCTAACTGGATTGGTTTTGGTGAACAAATGACCTCTGGTTCTATAGGCATTGATCAGATTTAAAACATTGATTTCTTTTAATGCATCCTCACTGATGGCATTTGTGCCAGGCATTGATTTTCCTGAGCCCAAATCGAAACCTTCAAAGAATTTTTGCCAGCCAAAATCTACTGATTCTTTATCACTCTGATACTGTTTGTATAGGTCGTCAATATAGTTGACATCGGCATTGCTTAAATATGAATTAGGAAGCATATTGAAATTTTTGTGCAAATTTAAGGAATTCCTTCAATAATTAGAAGAGAAAAAGTGCGCTAATATGCAGATTTTAAAAGGGGAGCGGTTCAACTTTATTTTTTGCGCTCTATTACAAAGTTCAACATGTCCTGTAAACTTTTTCTAGAATCGTTGTCGGGCATAGTCATTAAGATGTTTTCAGCCTGTTTTTTGTAGAATTCCATGCGCTCTTTGGCATAGTCAAACCCACCTTTTGACAGCACAAACTGTATTACTTCATCTACCGACTTGCGCTTGTCTCCTTTGTTTTTAATCAAATTGATGATGTGTTTCTTTTCAGAATTATTGGCTTGATTGAGTGAATAAATCAAAGGCAAGGTCATTTTTTTTTCTTTAATGTCAAGTCCAGTAGGTTTGCCAACATTGTTATCGCCATAATCAAACAAATCGTCTTTGATTTGGAAGGCTATACCTGTGTATTCGCCAAACAAACGCATTTGCTCAATTACTTCTGGACTAGAATGTGCGGCTGCTGCACCAATGGCGCAACAACTCGCTATAAGAGAAGCTGTTTTCTTTGTAATGATGTCGTAATATACCTCTTCGGTAATGTCTAATCTTCTGGCTTTCTCGAGTTGCAACAATTCGCCTTCAGACATTTTTTTAACGCTGTCACTCACAATTTTCAGCATGTCAAAGTCGTCGTTGTCAATTGACAGCAAAAGTCCTTTGGCCAATAAAAAATCTCCAACCAATACCGCAATTTTGTTTTTCCAAAGGGCATTGATGCTAAAAAAACCTCTGCGCATATCGCTGCCATCTACCACATCGTCGTGCACCAAAGTAGCGGTGTGCAATAATTCAATTAAGCTGGCACCTCGGTACGACCTTTCATTTATCTCTCCGTGAAGTTTAGAGCAGAATAACACAAACATTGGTCTGATTTGCTTGCCTTTTCTCTTGACAATGTAACTCATTATTGTGTTTAACAACGGAACATTTGTCTTCATACTCTTGCTAAAAGTACTCTCAAAGGCTTCTAATTCCTTGTCTATCGGCTTTTTTATGCTATCTACTGATATACCCAATGTTTGGAATTTTATTTTTTTGCAAATTAAACAATAATATTTTGACTTATTTTTGCATGCTCAAAAAATAATTTAACATGCAAACCGTAAACGATTTTAATTTTAAAAATGAAAAGGTATTAATCAGAGTCGACTTCAATGTGCCTCTTAATGCAGAATTTGCAATTACTGATGATTCAAGAATTGCAGCGACTATCCCAACTATTAAGAAAATATTGAACGATGGCGGTGCTTGCATTTTGATGAGTCACCTTGGTCGACCAAAAGAAGGTCCAGCTGAAAAATATTCACTTAAGCACATCATTAACCGTGTGTCTGAGTTGACTGGCGCTAAGGTGCATTTTGCTGACGACTGTATTGGTGCTCAGGCAACTGAATTGGCGGCTGCATTGCAACCTGGTGAAATTTTATTGTTAGAAAATTTACGTTTCTATAAAGAAGAAGAAAAAGGTGATGTTGCATTTGCTGAGAAATTGTCTAAACTAGGTAGTTTCTATGTCAACGATGCTTTCGGTACTGCTCACAGAGCCCATGCATCAACTGCTGTAATCGCTCAGTTTTTTGCTGGTAAGAAGTGTTTTGGATTTGTAATGGCTGGCGAAATTGCCAACGCTATGAAGGTTCTAGATAAACCGTCTCGACCATTTACTGCTATTGTAGGTGGGGCTAAAGTGTCTGATAAATTGTTGATCATCGAAAACTTGATGAACATTGCTGATAACATCATCGTTGGTGGTGGTATGGCGTATACATTTGCTAAAGCAATGGGTGGAAACATCGGTAAATCACTTTGTGAGGACGACAGAATGGCTTTAACCCTAGAATTGATGGAAAAAGCCAAAGCAAAAGGAGTTAAATTGTTGTTGCCAACAGACAGCGTGGTAGCTGATAATTTTGCAAATGATGCCAACACAGCGATTTCTAACAATTCGAATATTGATGCCAATTACATGGGATTAGACATCGGTCCAGATGCTACTCAGGTATTCTGTGATACCATAAGAAATTCAAAAACCGTATTGTGGAATGGTCCAATGGGTGTTTTCGAAATGAGTAGTTTTGAAAAAGGTACCAAAGAAGTGGCACAAGCGGTAGCAGATGTAGCACAAGCTGGTGGATTTAGTTTGATTGGAGGAGGCGACAGTGCTGCAGCCATTCACAAATTCCATTTAGCTGATAAAGTATCATACGTTTCTACAGGCGGTGGTGCTTTGTTAGAGTACTTTGAAGGCAAAGAATTGCCAGGTATCAAAGCGGTAATGAATTAGGATTTTACTCCAAATAGTAGTAGGTTTGAAACTTCTATGGAATTGACAACTGATATCATTCTCAATCATCGCCAAATCACTAGTAAAATTAAACGATTGGCTTGGCAGATATACGAAAACAATATGGACGAATCTGTATTGTGGATTGCTGGTATTGATGTAAGAGGTATGGTGATAGCAGAGCTCATTAAAAATGAACTGTCTGCCATATCACATCAAGAATTGAAATTGGTGAACATTATCATTGACAGAAAAAATTTCGAACCTAACTACTTTATGGAAGAAGACCCATCGAGTTTAAAAGATGGTGTCGTTATAGTAATAGATGATGTGTTGAACAGCGGTAAAACCATCTTTAGCGCCATGATGCCGTTGTTGCGTTATCAAGTGGCAAAAATTCAAGTGGCAGTGTTAGCGTCTAGAAGCCATAGATTGTATCCTGTAAGAGCAGATTTTGTTGGTATTAGCATGGCCACAACCTTACAAGAGCATCTATCATTCGACAATTCAAATCCACAAGATTTGCAATTGAAATTGTCTTAGTAAATGCCACTCCTGCGGCATGAGCAGGGAAGAAGTTACTTATTAAACTCCTTTTGAATGATGTCAATCAAACCCTTATGAATAGAGGTATTGTCTGCTATGATGGATTTTCCAAATAGATAATCGTCTCCAGATTGGAAGTCGCACACTTTACCTCCAGCTTCTTGAACCAGCAATACACCAGCTGCTACATCCCATGCATTTAATCCGTATTCGAAAAAGCCTTCAAATCTGCCACAAGCAACATACGCTAGGTCAACTGCAGCAGAGCCCATTCTTCGCAATCCATGTGTTTTTTGCATCAATAGTTTTAATACTTCAAGATAGGCATGCATTTGTTCAAAATCATAATAAGGGAAACCAGTAGCCATTAAAGCTTTTGATAAGTTGGTTTCTTTGCTAACATAAATGCGTTCGCCATTGCAAAATGCACCTCCACCTTTGTGGGCACAAAACAATTCGTCTCTACCTATTTCATATACAGCGCCAGCCAATACTTCATTGCCATGCGCCAAGGCAACACTAACACTGTAAACCGGTACATTGTGAATAAAATTTGTAGTGCCATCCAACGGGTCAATTATCCAATTGTATGTTTGTCTTCCAACATCAGAAGTGTTTTCTTCTGTAATAAATCCAGCTTCTGGCAACAATTTGCTCAATCCAGCTACCAGCATTTTTTCAGCTTCGATATCTACATAACTAACCAATTGATTTAGGCCTTTATCCGATACAACATCGGTAGTAAAAGTTTTCCTTTGTTCGGCAATGTATTTAGCTGTTTCAGTAACAATGGAATTGATACCAGCGCTTATAGATTCAAGATTCATTCTGCGAAAATAGATGTGTGCAAGTAATAAACAAAAGTAAATACCTTACATAAGTCATGTACAAGTATATTTTATCTGCATCTACATCACTAAAATCAATTCACATCCAACTTTCAAATTAATGTATATTTGCCTCATGCAAAACAGTGATAAAGTTTTTTTGATGATTTTGGATGGATGGGGTATTGGTAAACACGATTTTACTGATGGTATTTACAATGCTAAAACGCCTTTCTATAACCATTTAATGGCGACTTATCCCAATACTACACTCACCACTTTTGGTCATGCTGTTGGATTGCCCGAAGGTCAAATGGGAAATAGTGAAGTTGGACACATGAACATTGGCGCAGGAAGGGTAGTGTGGCAACAATTAGCACTCATCAATAAGAAATTTGACGAAGGAACAGCAGCTGAAGAGCAAGGCATCAACGAGATTTCTAACTATTGCACCAATAGCAACAAACCTCTTCATTTAATTGGTTTGGTTAGCAACGGTGGTGTACATAGCAGTATGGACCACTTAATTGAATTGTGCAAAATATTCACTCAGAAAGGTGTTAAAGAGATTTACATTCATGCATTCACTGACGGCAGAGATACCGACCCAAAAAGCGGCATCGAATACATCAGAACAGTAGAAAATGCGATTAAGGATACCAACGCTAAAATAGCTTCTGTTATTGGTCGCTACTATGCTATGGATAGAGATAAAAGATGGGAGAGAGTAAAGTTAGCGTACGATGTCATGGTGAATGGGGTAGGGAAAGCTTTTTATACAGCTAATGCAGCTATTTTAGATGCTTATCACAACGAAATAACCGATGAATTTATACCGGCTTCAGTAATTGTGCATTCTGATGGAACACCAATTGCTAAAATTCAAAACGAAGATGCCGTGTTCTGTTTCAACTTTAGAACCGATAGAGGTCGCCAAATCACTCAGGCATTAACTCAAACAGATTTTCACGAATACAACATGCACAAACTAGAGTTGTATTATGCTACAATGACCGAATACGATGCCACTTACAACAATGTTCATGTGGTATTTGATTCTAAAAATGTGAGCATGACATTGGGCGAAGTGATAAGCAAACATGGGAAGACTCAGCTGAGAAGCGCTGAAACAGAGAAGTATCCTCACGTAACATTTTTCTTTTCTGGAGGTAGAGAAGAGCCATTTGAAGGAGAGGATAGAATCATGGAACCATCACCTAAAGTGCCTACTTACGATTTACAACCAGAGATGAGTGCATTTCCGCTAACCGAAAAGATTTTTGAAGCAGTTCAATCTGAGAAGTATGACTTTATCTGTTTGAACTTTGCCAATACGGATATGGTTGGTCACACCGGTGTTTGGGAAGCCATCATCAAAGCAGCTGAGTCAGTCGACTCATGTGTCGAAAAATTAGTGAATGCGGCATTGGCAAAGGGCTATCAGATGGTAATCATAGCCGACCATGGAAACTCTGATGAGGCGCGTAATCCGGATGGTTCGCCAAACACTGCTCACAGCATGAATCCTGTGCCTTGCATCATTATAAGCGATAAATGTCAATCGATTCCTAATCCAGGAAAACTAGCAGATGTAGCACCTAGCATTTTAAAAATGATGGGCATACAGAAGCCTGCAGAGATGGATGGTGTGGAGTTGTTTTAAACCAATATGATATTACATAAAAAAAGGCTGAATGATCAGCCTTTTCTTTTTTACTAAAGTTATTCTTGATTGTTTTCTTCAACCAGATGTTCTAAGTTGTCATCAATTTCGTCATTACTGTATCTGAAGTACAAACTGCTCATTGCAGCTATAAAATAGGTGATGAATAGCACGTTGAAAATGTAATTTGATATCTGCATTACCAACCATCCTGTAGTTGTAAATTTGCTAATAGAACCGCCAAAAATCAGTGCTAAGAATACCATAATCAGTGACAATAAAACGATGAATAAAATGCCGATTAAAAGCATTTGTGCTCCTCTTTTCCAAGTGATTTTTTTATAGCTGTATCCCATGGCTTCAGTAATACCCATGCTGCCATGGATGATGGCAGGAATGGTTAGAACAAATCTTAGAATAAATATCAAAACAACAAAGAATCCAACAAATCCAATCAGAATGCCAAGTATTTGAGCCACACTTGAAACAAGAGCGAATACAAGCGCGAAAATGACGAATACTGCGATGTTTAAAATTGACAACAATATGGTAGCAAAAACCACTTTAATGATATTGCCTGAAATAGATTCTTTTAATGATTTTAATAGAAACGGAGAACCATTTCTGATTTCATTATCGCTAAGTTTTAAGTAAAACGTTACAGCCCAACCCATCAACAACATTGCCAATACAAATGTTAGAATCATATACGAAGGTGCAATTTGATGGGGTTGATTTGAATAAACTTCTAAAATCTTCTCGAAATCTCCCATATTGGACATCAATTGTTGCTGCATTTCTTGGTTGTATTGGTAGTACTCTACAAACTCGAAAGGACCGAATCCATAAGACATCAACAATATTGGGTACAAAATCAAAATGATTATAATCGAAACAAGAAATGTCGCGATTAAAGAACTAGGTAATAAACGGCGAAAAAGTAAAAATGCCGCACTTAGAATTTGATCTCTGAATTTTAGTAGATATTCTTTCATACCTCAACATTATTGATTGTTTTTCATTTGAGCAAATTTTTAAGCTAATTTTAAAGGATATTCGATTATTTTTGCACCTTTTATGATTAAAGGGAAAAAATTAGTAGTGGTGTTGCCGGCTTATAATGCTGCCTCAACATTAGAGAAAACCTATAAAGAGATACCTTTTGATATTGTGGATGATGTTGTGCTTGTTGACGACAATAGTCGCGATGAAACCATTGCCAAAGCTCAAGAACTTGGTATCAAACACATCATAAAACACGAAATTAATAGAGGTTACGGTGGTAATCAAAAATCTTGTTATACAAAAGCTTTGTCTATAGGTGCTGATATTATAGTCATGTTACACCCTGATTATCAATATACTCCAAAATTGATAGAAAGTATGTCGTATATGATTGCCAATGACGTGTATCCCGTGTCTTTTGGAAGCAGAATATTAGGTAAAGGGGCACTTAAAGGTGGCATGCCTATGTATAAATACATCGCCAATCGACTTCTGACCTTATTTCAGAACATCATGATGGGACAGAAATTGTCTGAATACCACACTGGTTACAGAGCCTTCGATAAAAAAGTGTTCGAAAAAATCAACATTGAAGTCAATTCTGATGATTTTATTTTTGATAATCAGATGATTGCTCAAATTTTCTATGCTGGTTTTGAAATTGGAGAGGTTACTTGCCCTACTAAGTACTTTGATGAAGCAAGCAGCATCAATTTCAAACGCAGTAGCATCTACGGACTTGGAGTACTAAAAGTGTCTATCCAATACCGCCTTCAGAAATGGGGCTTCAAATCTAAGATTTTTAATTAAGACTAATCAACGATTGTAAATATTTAGCTTTCAGATATTTATATATTTAAGTCATAGTTAAAGCTAAATTGAATATGATGTAAATGTCTAGCTTATCTCTTACATTTGAATACTTTTTAAACCGTTAAATGAATTCAGAAATAAAATATTGGTATCTGCGTGACCATAAGTTATTTAAGAATTTGAGTTTCTCAGAAATTGACGCTTTATGCATATTAAAAAGGTTCAGAAAGACTAAAAAGGATGAAATTGTAGAACTGCCCTACAACGAAAAAAATCGAATCTATTTTTTAAAACACGGGATACTAAAACTCATCAAAATAACCGATGAAGGGGATGAAATCTTAATTGATATTTTTAAGAAAGGCGACCTTTTTGGCGAATTAGATTTTGAAAAAGGCAGCGATGAGAAAGAATTCATCAAAGTGGTTTCTGATGATGCTATAATTTGTACTTTTTTTAAAGAAAAATTGGAAGAAGTGATGCATCAAAAACCTGATTTCGCAATCAATTACATCAAGTTTATCGGGTTTAATTACAAGAAGATTCAAAACAGTTACAGAAATATATTATTTAAAGACGCCAAAATCAGATTGCTACTGTTTTTATATTCACTGTGTGAGAAAGATCAAATTGAATCTGGTCAATATACCATTCCTAATTATCTAACTCAAAAGGACATAGCACAATTGATTTGTACTACAAGGCAAACGGTTATTTCTTTGTTTAAAGAATTGGAAAAAGATGGTGTTATCGTGCATCAAGACAAATCTGCTGTTATCTCTGAAGTAGAAAATTTGAAAAAGTTACTCAAATTGTAAAATACTTTACATTCTGCTAATTTTATTATTGGGTATTTTGTAACATAAATTTTAAAGTTTATGCGCACAATTATAGCCAGTTTGATGTTTTTCATCACGTTTAACATCAGCGCACAGTCACAAGCTGTAAGAACCAAACATTTTAATGTGTCATCTGGATTGGCCATTCAAGGTTACGATCCAGTGTCTTATTTTACTAAAAACAAAGCAGAGAAGGGAAGTTCTAAATACAGCAGTAGCTATCTCGGTATCACCTATTATTTTTCTAGTGAAGCCAATAAAAAAACCTTTCTAGCCAATCCATCTAAATACGAACCTCAATACGGAGGTTGGTGTGCTTATGCAATGGGTTACTCTGGTAAAAAAGTAGAAGTTGATCCAGAAACATTCAAAATAATTGATGGTAAGTTGTATTTGTTCTATAACAGCTTTTTTAACAACACACTTACCGATTGGAACAAAGACGAAAAAAACTTGAAAGCTAAAGCAGATAAAAATTGGTCAAACTTAATCGTTAAATAATATGATAAATAAAATTTCTTGGGTATTGCGACTAGTAGTAGCAATAATTTATATCCAAACACTCTATTTCAAATTTACAGGTCATCTTGATTCAGTAAAAATCTTTTCTATGTTAGGACTTGAGCCTTATGGCAGAATAGGATTGGGTGTCATCGAGCTCATAGTGGCATTTTTAATTCTAATGGAAACAACCAAATTTTTAGGCATGGTGCTAAGTGTTGGGATTATTTCAGGCGCTATTGTATCTCATCTTATGGTGTTGGGCATTGCTGTTGAAGGTGATGGAGGAAAATTGTTTCTATTGGCAATTTTGGTTTTTGTATCTTCCTGCACTTTTCTTGTTTTAAATAGAAAAGAAGGCTTAGCAAAACTTAACAATATAAGACGTTTACCAATTTAATTTATATGTATATGAAACATTTGATCTTTTGTTTTTTAATTCTATTCAATGCAATTGCTATAAACTTGCCAGCTCAAGTCAAACAAATCAATATTGTAGAACATTTTACCAATACCAGTTGCAGCGTTTGTGCATCTAATAACCCAAGTATATTTGCAAGCATCAACAATCATCCAGGTACCTTGTTGATCAGTTTTCATCCAAGTTCACCATATCCAAGCGACTTCTTTAATCAGCAAAATAAAGACGAGAACGATAACAGAACAAAGTTTTATGGTCTGTATGGTAGTACCCCAAAATTGATGTTAAATGGTAAATCAGTTCAAGTTAACAACTTAAACAGCAATTTGAGTATAGCTGATACTTTGGCATCCAATTTTAAATTGACCATCATACAAAAACAATTGTCAAACAATCAATTTTCAATTGTGTGTTCTGTAAAGAAAATGGCCAATGATACAAGCACAGTTGCAGTATTATTTGTTGGAGCAATTGAAGATACCGTTTATAAAACCACCAATAATGGAGAAAAAGCACATTATATGGTGTTTAGAAAATCTTTAAGTAAAGTGCAAGGCAATGCAGTTCAGCTACCTACAAATATTGGCGACAGTGTGTTGTTAAATTTTCAGTTGGATATACAAAATGATTGGGTTGTAAAGCGCTTGTCAACCATTGCGATACTGCAAAGACCAGATAAAAAAGTCATCAATAGCAACATCTCAGACAATGAATTTTTAACCAACACATCTATAGCTAATAATGCAATTGAAGATTGTGCCTTCAATTTGTATCCTAATCCCAACACCAATGGTGTGTTTTTCACTAATGCTGCTTTTGATGCAATAGATGTTTACAATATGCAAGGTGTGTTGATCAAACATATGGAACAAGTTGCTGCACAACAAGCAGTTTTTTTAAATGACATCAATTCAGGTATGTTTGTAGTAAGAGCAACCATACAAGGAGTGATAAAAAATCAAATCATAAGAATAGAGTAACTATGTCAAACAACAAATTAGTACCCCATACAATTGTGGTATTACATCAATTAAAAAGCACCATAGCAGCATTATCTGTTGAAGCATATACTTTGCCAATTCCTATCTTAAGTGACAGCACCATCGGCGAACACACCAGGCACATAGTTGAACTTTTTCAGCAGTTGATAAAAGGATATTCTGAAGGTAAAGTTGATTATGACAATAGAGAACGCAATATCAGAATTCAAACAGAACAAAAGTTCGCCATGAACATGATTCAAATGATAATTGATGCCATTGATTTAGAAGAAAAAGAACTAAAAATTGTCACAACTTACAATGACAGATTCGCTTTTGTTGATTCCAATTATCACAGAGAATTGTTGTACAACATTGAACATTGTATACATCATCAAGCATTGATAAAAGTAGGTTTGCTGTCTCAAAATTTGCAGGTGGTTTCTGATGATTTTGGCGTCGCTAAGTCGACCTTAGAATTTAGAAAGCAAACTTTGCAACAGACCGTGTAATTGGATGAAGTCATTTTGGCATAAATGTTTGCATTGGGAGTATTGGCCGGTTTGGGTGGTGTATGCTGCAACATCAGTACTCTGGGTATTTAAAGCCATAACCATTTTAAATGTCAAGTTCTATGCTAAAATCAATCCAGCAATTGCAAATGGAGGATTGTTTAACGACAGAAAATCCGATATCTATCAATTACTGCCTTCTAGTGTTTATCCCAGAACCATTTTAGTTAAGGCTAACTCAGATGTTCAGTTCAATGATTTTATTGAAACCAATGGATTGAAATTGCCTTTAATTGTTAAACCAGACTTTGGATACCGTGGAATAGGGGTCGCAAAAGTTGAAACAGTCGAACAACTAAAGAAGTATCACCATCAATTTCAACAAGATTATTTGATTCAGGAATGCATCCATTGGCCAAATGAAATGGGCTTGTTTTATTTCAGACATCCCGGTCAAACAAAAGGCGTAATATCCGGTATAACAGGGAAACATTTCTTTACTTTAATTGGAGATGGGGAAAGTAGTTTAAAAGATTTGATGATGAAAAATCCAAGGTATGCCATGCAAATTTCTAAACTACAAAACTCAATGGATGTAACCGAAGTTTTGGAAAAAGGGGGATCAAAATGTCTGGTGCCATTTGGCAATCACAATAGAGGTACAATGTTTACCGATGAGTCGTCTCTTATAAATTCTGAATTGACAAATTTGGTGAATACCTGGTTAAGTGATATTGATGGATTGTATTATGGAAGATTGGACATCCGTTACAACAGTTTCGAAGAGTTATGTGAAGGTAAGAATTTTAGTGTAATAGAATTCAATGGTGCAAAGAGCGAACCAACCCACATTTACGACCCTAAGCACTCTTTTATTTATGGTCAGAAAGAGATTTTCAAACACCAAAAAATGGTCTTTCAAATTGTTGATGCTGTAAGAAAATCTAATAAAAAATAGAAAATTATTTACAGTTTTCAGTTAAAAATTGAACAGCTTCTTTATTGCCCAATTCTTTTGATTTTCTCCAATCAGCGCAGGCTTCTATGGTCATTTTTAAATTGTTGTAACCAACACCTCTCAGCAATAATAATAGACCTAAGTTTTCGTAATCTTTGTCTAAAGCATAAGTAAAATTCAACACTGCTGCTTCATTCTTCGACAGTTGTAAATTGCAAAACGCAATATTGAAAAACAAATCTGCATCTTTTGGAGCACCTTTTAAGAGCGATTCATATTCAAATAATGCTTCTTCAAATTGTCTATTGGATACCATGGCGTCTGCTTTATTTAGTCGCGCTTCTCTGTTGCCTGGCGAATTAAGCAATACATTGTTATAGGCATCGATGGCTAAAGCAAATTTTTGAGCATCGTAGTAGATATTACCTTTCAACATGTATAAGGTAGTGTCGTTGGGATTGATTCTAAAACAAGCATTGATGTCTTCGATGGCACTTGTAAAAAGTCCAGCATCCGAATTTGCCAGAGCTTTAGCTTTCCAAACTTCAACATCATTTGGGGCAAATTCTAGATATTTTTTGTAATAATTAGCTGCATTGAGGTATTCTTGCATTTGCTCCATTAATATACCTAAGTTTTTGTATACTTTAAATTCACTTGGTTTTCTTGAGGCATACAACAAGAAGTCAGATTCGGCAAAAGTGAAATTGTTGAGAGAAGCATGTGCCAAGCCTCTGTTATAATAGGTGTCGTAAAGGGAAGTGTCCAATAATATGGCCTTATTAAAGTCGACCAATGCTATATTAGGCTTATTGATCATCAAATAACAGGTACCCCTTTGGAAATAGGTCAACCCACTATTAGGGTTTTCATTTAAACATTCAGTAAATATGGTAATGGCTTCATTGTATTGCTCCGCTTTGAGTTTTGCAATGCCTGCATCAAAGGTGGTACAAGGACTTTGAGCCATTAAAGTCAGTGAAAATGAGAAAAGTAATAAAACTGAATGTCTAAGCAAATGCATCATAATGAATTTCAAAATTAAAGCTAAAAAATTTGATTATTGAGAATAAGATTTCTACTATTGTGGAATGATTGATATTGAAGTGGTCTTGAGCCCGGCCCTCCTTCATTTAACTAATGTTAAAAATAAGAATGTTGTCGTTATTGATATTTTAAGGGCAACTTCTACTATTTGCACAGCTATTCATCATGGAGCAACATCGGTTAAAGCAGTGGCATCTACTGATGAAACAAAGATATTGTCTAACAATGGTTATATAACTGCTGCCGAGCGGGATGGCCAAAAGTTAGAAGGATTTGATATGGGAAATTCTCCTTTTGAATGTATGGATGGGAGAGTGACTGGTAAGAAAATAGCATTAACAACCACAAACGGTACTAAATGTATAGAAGCTGTAGCAGGAGCAGGCGCCAAGAATGTTTTTGCTGGAAGTTTTCTAAACTTGAAGGCGATGACAGATTACTTGGTAAAAGATGGTTCTGATGTGGTATTGCTGTGTGCAGGATGGAAAGACAGTTTCAATTTGGAAGATACATTATTTGCTGGCGCATTGGCTTATGGAATTCAAGAACAAACCGAGGTTATAATAGATTGTGATGCAGCATTAATGTCTATCGATATATATAATTTATCAAAGAGCGATATTGTAGAATATTTGAAAAAATCCTCACATTATAAAAGACTATCGCATTTACACCACGAAGAGGACATGGTCTATTGTTTGCAACATTCTGTTTTTGAGGCCATTGCTGGTCTTGTTGATACTGAGATGAAAAAAATTTGATTTTTTCATTTTTTTGTACTTATTTTAAAGTACATTTGACGCTCAAATCATTATTTTGTTATGAAAAAACTCATACTTTCATTATTTACATTACTACTTGTATCTGCTGCCTCAGCGCAGTACTACTATGTGCCTTACTTAAATGCAGGCATTAATCCAGGCAACTTGAACAAAGATGCTGAGTACCCAGTTGGTGGCGGAATTTCAGCAGGATGGACAAACATCTTAGCAGGTAACCAAGCTAATCCAGCATGGTCAAACCGCATTAAATTACCATTTACTTTCAACTTTGATGGTAACGATTACGATTCAATTTACGTTTCTTCATCAGGTGTTGTAACTTTCTCTAGCACTGTTGGAACAGCTCCAGCTTATGCTAACAACGCACTTCCTGATGCTTCAATTCCTGACAATTCAGCATGTATCAGAGGTATTTTATCAGCAGGTGCTAACCAAGCATATGCTAATATCGTTACAAAAACTTTTGGTACTACTGGTAAACGTCAGTACTTCATTACTTGGAGCGCTTACAACGAATTAAACTTAGGTAGCTCTGCTTACTTATGGGTATCTATTATGTTAGAAGAAGGTACAAATGCTATCTACTTCATTGACCAACGTAAATATCCTACAACAGCTACTAAATTAACTATCGGAGTTCAATTGAATTCAACAACTGCTTACATGGTGAGTGGTTCTCCAAACGTTAATTTATCTGCTGGTTCTGGTGCTAGCGAATCTGACAACAGCTACTACAAATTTGTACAAGGTTCTCAACCTGCTTACAATGCAGAAGGTGTTAAAAATACAACTTCTGATTATTTAGCTTTAACCCAATTGCCTTTCACCATCAAAGGTGTATTTAAAAACATTGGTACTTCTACTATCACTAGTTGCGATATCAACTATAGCATCAATGGTGGTGCTGCAGTATCTGCTCCAGTTACTGTAAGTATCGCTCAATACGGTTCAGCAACTGTTACATCTCCAACAACTTGGTCGCCTTCAGCTACTGGTACTTATACTGTAGATGTTTGGTTGAGCAATATCAATGGTAATATCGACGGCGATCAATCAAACGATAAAGCAACAAAAAGCGTTATCGTTGTTGATGATTACGTTGTAAGAATGCCTTTACACGAAGTATTTACATCTTCAACTTGTGGACCATGTGTAGCTGGTAACAAAAACACTGACGAAAACATTTTCCCATTGTATCCAGACAAATTCACTGTTATCAAATATCAAATGAGCTGGCCTGGAACTGGTGACCCATACACTACTGCTGAAGGTAACGTTAGAAGAACTTTGTACGGTGTTAACTCAATTCCTAACATGCAAGTTGATGGTGGTTGGAACGGTAACGCTTCATCATACACTACAGCTTTATTTGATGGTTTCGCTGCTAAACCAGCTTTCATTAAAATTGAATCTAAGCACACCATCAACTTTAAGAAAATTACTGTTGATGTGAAAATTACTCCATTAGCTGATTACAACAACGCTAACTTAAAAGTTTTCGTTGCTGTTCTTGAAAAGAAAACTACTAGAAACGTTAAATCAAATGGTGAAACTGAATTCCACCATGTTTTGAAGAAAATGTTGCCAGATGCTAGTGGTACTGCTTTAGGTGCTGTTACTAAAAACAACACTAAAACTTTCGGTACTATGACATACATCATCCCTGGTAACTTCAGACTTCCAGCAGATGGTCAAACTGCAAACATCATCAACTTATCAACCGAAAATTCAATTGAAGAATTGAACGATTGTGAAGTGGTTGTTTTTGTTCAAGATTTAGTAACTAAAGAAGTATACCAATCTGCTAACTCAGTTGGTACAATCTTATCAGTTGATGATATCAATGCTACTGAAGAAGCTATCGCTGTATACCCTAACCCAGCTACTACTTCAGCTAACATCCGTTTTAACTTAACTAGCACTGAAGGTGTTGCTGTAAACATTTACAACACTCTAGGTCAAATCGTTAAAACCATCAGCGCTTCTGAATTAAACGCTGGTTTAAACAACATCAATATTGATACTGAAGCTTTCGCTAGCGGTGTTTACACTGTTAAAGTTGAAGGTAACGGTTTCTCTACTGCTTCTAAATTCATCGTAGAATAATCTTATTCAATTAACTATATAAAGGGAGAAATTTTATTTCTCCCTTTTTTTATGTCTTTTTTTATTCTAATAGGACTTTGATATACATTTCTTAATTGTCATTTTCTTGACATTTGTATCAACAAGTATTATTTCGTTTCGGTCTTTTTTAGTATAATTGTAATGCTGCATGAAAATCTATTTACTAATCTTATCTTCTTGTTTCTTTTTAACTTCTAAATTAGATGCCCAAAATTACTACCATCTTCGCAGTGATGGTGATTTACCAAAAGGGTATTACCTAGACAAAATTTATGAAAGCTCTAAAAAAATTCTTTTGAACGAGCCCAATGATGACGCTATGTCGGTCATCGATAGAATACCCTTCGATTTCTATTTTTATGGCAAATTGTGCAAATCGTATAGAGTTAGCGATAATGGATATTTAACATTTGATACCTTACAGATTGACTCTAAAGAACCTTCTTCAACTTACCCATCTAATAGTATTTTTGGATTCTGGAAAGACCTCAAACTGCAAAAACTGCCACCTCCAAACCAAGGTGTCGGCATACAAGTGTTTTCTTATACTGATGGAGTGGCTCCTAATAGAAGACACATCGTTCAGTTCTTTGGATTAAGCCTTGCCTCTGACAATTTTTCTGGTCCAATTACCAATTCTAGTATTTACGCATTTGCCATCATCTTTCACGAAGGAAATGATGGTAGATTTGATTTGGTATATACACCTTATGGTGATAAAACGCAAACTGCCTTTATGGGTTGTGTAAACGATGATAACTCAAAGTTCAAAATGGTCAACGATTCGATTTCTCCATTGCCATTTCAATTCTCTTTTGAAAAATCAAAATTCATCGTGTATCAATTCCATTATGGCATTCAAAACACCTACGATTTAAGTTTGAAAAATCTTAATCTGAATTCTATATACCAAGTGAATGGTATAGTCAATTTTTCAGGTACTTTGGTCAACAATGGTACTCAAACCGTTAATTCTCTCAAGCTCAACTACTCAATCAACCAAGGGGATACCATAACCTATGACATCAACTCACTGAATTTACAACCTAACGGCGTTGGAATATATGATTTTCTGCACCCATTGTCATGGACATCAGGAGCAGCAGGTACTTTAAATGAGGTTAATTTCTTTTTATCAGACCCCAACAACCAAGAAGACCAAGATTCGGCCAATAGCCATTTTAGTAAGACAGTTTTAAGAAACAATCTCAATTATGTAGCTCAGAGAAGGGTATTGTTTGAAGAGGGCACAGGTGCTTGGTGTGGTTATTGTCCTGATGCACATCTAATTTTAAAACAAGCCAAAGCAAACTACGGAGACAAAGTGATTCCAGTTAGTTATCACAACGATGATAGCATGTCTTTACCAGTGGGAGATAAGTTTTTAAGTACATATGTAACAAGCTATCCAGATGCCATTTTGGATAGGAAAGTTTTTTTAGGAAGTAACAACACTTGGTTAACCGAACTATCAAATCGTTTGAATGGCAATGCGCCTGTTGAAATTACGATTGATTTGAAGTCGTACAATCTACAAACGAGAGAAATTACATACAGAGTAAACGCAAAATTCAGTGATTACTATTATGGCAATTTTAATTTGGGCAGTATCATTACCGAGGATAAGGTTAGAGGTATGGCTTTGGCCAATATATGGAGTCAGAACAATTATTATTCTAAAGAACATAATGGAGGAGTAGGGGGCAGTTCACACCCGCTCTACAATGAAAAAGAATATATGGATGGTTACATACACAGCAGTGTTGTGAAAGCCATGCCTGGGGGTGTTTGGGGTATCAGCGGACTGATTCCAGAATTTATTACTCCTAATTCTGAATATAGTCAGACCTTTACTTATGTTTTACCAGAAGCGGCATTTGTGAGTTTTGATATAGACAACAATACTGACTATTGTTCTACTGTTGATTTAATCGGTCAGAATGAGGGCAGAAACATCCCTGCCAATATCAATTTAATTGGTTATGTGGCGCAAAACGACAGCGATTATTTCAATCGACCAGTCATCAATGCCGGTCAATCGCGTTTGTGGAATCTGGTTTCTATAAAAGATGAATTCAAGGTCAATGCATTGCAAGTATATCCAAACCCATCTAGTAGTATAGTGAACATCAATTTTGTTTCAACAGAAACCACTACTGATGCCCATTTAAGCATATTGGATGCAACAGGAAAAGAAGTAATGGTGTTGGACTATCATCAAATATCAAATGGAGAAAATGTGTTGTTTGTAGACGTTTCAAATTTACCTACAGGTTTATATACCATGCATCTTCAAAATGGTGGTCAAATATTAACAAGTAAATTTACAAAACTTTAAATAAAACGCTGAATCAATGCGTTAATAGAAAAAGTCAAATCTAAAACATGAAAAATACGCTTAGAATTGAAATCCCTAATCCATGCAAGGCGAATTGGGAAAAAATGTCACCTAATGATTTAGGTAGACATTGTACTTCATGCAATACAACGGTTGTTGATTTTACTAAAATGACCGATGATGAAATAGTAAAGTATCTATCTTACAATTCGACTCAAAATACCTGTGGTCATTTTTTGAAAGGACAAATTAAGAACGATAAAAACTCATTCCAGCTATATTTTTATAATCTTTATGAGAAGGCACATTTTAAAATTAACAACAGATTTTTGAGATTTGCGACCTTTGTTTTGTTGGGTGGAATATTGATTTTATCAGGTTGTAATTCGCCAACTAAAGGTAAAGTTGAAAATGTTCAAGAGCAGACAACTGTAAATACAGTAGCCCCTCAGACCAATGATTCTTCAACAAAGAATTCATCAGATACTGTACAAAATCAAAAATAGGAGCGCTTTCAAATTATCACTTGGATTGTTGATTTATAATAAGCTATTTTTAAATTTTATTAGCCCCACTCCAATAAAATTATTCATGCCTAACTAGGGATAAATTTAAGATTAAAATTTTGCATTACAGTCAACTTATTAAAGACAAGAGTATAAAGGAATGAAAATGATAATTATAAAATTTAATTTTGAAAAATGGGATTTTTGAAAAATTTATTTGCAAGAAAAGAGGCTCCAATAAATTCTTATGCCGACTTCTGGACTTGGTTTCAAGAACATGAAAAGGCTTTCTATGAAATTGTTAAGAATCAAAAAAACATTGAAAAAGAATTCTTTTCTCAACTTTCGCCTAAATTGGCAGAGTTAAAGGAAGGTTTTCTATTCTTAGTTGGTATGACCAATGATCAAACTGTTGAATTGATCTTTACCGCTGATGGTTATATCCGCAATGTTGTATTTGTTGAAGAACTTGTTGCAGCAGCTCCAAATATAAATGGGTGGAAATTTATAGCCCTTAAACCTGCTTTAGACGTTGAAGATGTAAATATTAGAATGTCTGGTCAAACCTTTAATGCAAATAATATCTTCTTTTATTCAAATGATATTCCAGAGTATCCCGACGAAGTAAATCTTTGTATTATACACCAAGATATGGATGATGATAATAGGCAAGTGATTATCAGTGGAATTTATATTTTCTTGGAGCATTACTTAGGTGAGCTCGATTTTATTAATATTATAGATGACATTGGAGTCGTTTCTAGAAGTGAAGCTGAAAAAGAACTGGTGCCAATTTCAAAACTAAAAGATTACTTAATTTGGAGACAAAAAGAATTCGTTGAAAAGTATCAAGGGACTAGATTTAATACAGATGAAGACGATTATTCTGGAATGGAAGCAACTCTCGAAACTGACCAAACGCTTATTGCAGTTATAAATTCAAAATTATTGCAATGGGATAGAAAAGCCTCACATCCTTGGATGGCTGTGTTGACAATTCCATACAATGGAAAAGATAACAATGGTATGCCAGAAAACAACGATTTCGAAAAACTTAATATGATAGAGGAAGAAGTTCTTTCATATTTAAAGGATAAAGATGGCTATTTAAACGTAGGTAGACAAACTGGAATGAATGAAAGAACTGTTTTCTTTGCTTGTAAAGATTTTAGATATCCTTCTAAAGTATTCTATGAAATACAATTGAAATATGGCAACAATTATGATATCGATTTTGATGTTTTTAAAGATAAGTATTGGCAAAGTTTAGAGCGATTTAGAGAATATTAATTTCTTTTAAGGTTAAAATTATGAATAGAGTTTTTAATTTAGACGAATGGATTATTACAAAGGAAATCAGCGATAAAGAAAGAATGGTTGATGTAAGTATTTATTTAAAATACCCAAAGTTTGATTCTTTAATCAATTTTTCACCAAATGAACGCAAATCTAGGACAAATTTTGAGCTAAAGGAAAAGTATAAATTGCTTTTAGAAACCGATTTAATTGAAACTTATAAAAAAATTGGATCTGCTTCAAGACCAAGTGGGATTGAAACAAGAGTTTCATTAGCTAATTTGAATAAGATAGCTAAGTTAAAATTTGTAAATAATATTTTCGTTAAAAAGGTAAGTGGTGCTAAAAAAAAGCCAATTAAAATTAATAGTAGCTTCTTCTGTGTTAAAATGACAGTAGCCATCCAAATCGAAGGATATAAAAAAGGTATGCAAACCTATGAAGAAAGAATGGTTCTGGTAAAAGCAAAATCATTTGAGGATGCTTATAAAAAAGTGGAAAAACAAAAGAAAGATTACGAATTACCATATCTCAATTCTAATGGAGAGCTAGTGCGATGGAAAATTGAAAGTTTTGATGATTGCTATTCTACAGGAAAAGATTTTATTGAAGAATTTGATGAACCCAATGGGGTAGAGGTTTTTTCTTCTCTGAAGAAACGCAGGTTAAATAAAAATCGTTTTTGGGATGGGAATTTGAACGATTAAAATCAATGATTATTATTCAATCAAATTATGAAATACATCTTCATATTAACTATTTTAATTTTGTCTAGCAATAGTCTATACGCATGTCTTTCCGCTTCTCAAAACAGAATATACCCACTTGGTACAACCAAACAAGGTCTCTGTGTTGTTGAAACACGCCTTACTAGAACAGAATTTAGAGGGCCAGGTGTGAATGAAATTAAGATGATTCCTTCATGGGTGGGTGTAAGTTATTTTAAAATTTATGATGCAAAATATAAAGAAATACGCTGCGATATTTTGGATACAATTAAACTTTTTAAAGAACAATTTTACGATAGCATCATCGGCATATCACTTAACAATGGATTACTTAAAGCAGAGAAGTTACCTAACTTTGTTAAAGCGAAACCTATTTCATTGTTGTTCTGTGATTTTCAAGAAAAATGCAGCAAAGCAGAAATTTTGTACGATACTATTACCAATACAATAAGTATTAAATTACCTAATAAAAGTACTCATAAATTAACTGTCTTGTTTGATAGCTCTTCGATTGCATCCAATATTATAGAAATGTATACCGATTACGAAGATGCTGACCCAATTTCTGCAAAATTATTAATGGGTGAACTCTCCCTAAGTTCTGTAAGACAGTATTCAATTGGAGGTAAAAAATTAACGGTTGTTCATATTGGCGCGGGTCAAGGATTTGAATATCTAGAAGGGGAGGAAAAACCAGTTTCAAAAGAATACCAACCTAAAACTGCTTATAATGATATCTATAAAAGTGTGTTCATTGAACCTGTTATTCATCATGGTCATGGTTTCGACTTTTTTATTTTAGAATAAAAATTAATTATTAAAGTCGTTTTTTAAAAGGTACTATATTTGGTTAAACTACATTGAAAAATAATTTCCCAATTTGGGAACATTTTTATATCTTTGCATCGAGTTTATTGTTTTGAGAGTAATAGCTAAAAAAATTCTTCGAGATTTTTGGACCATTCACAATGATAGTGAATCTCAATTAAAATCTTGGTTTCACGAAGCCCAAAAAGCTAATTGGGTAAGCCTAAAAGATATAAAAAAGGAATTTCCTTCAGCTAGCTTTCTTCAAGACAATAGGGTGGTATTTAATATCAAAGGAAACACATATAGACTTATTGTTAAAGTGAATTATGACTTTGGTATTATATGGATAAGGTTTGTAGGAACTCATAGTCAGTATGATAAAATAGATGCAAAAACAATTTAAAATGGAATATAAAGTAATCAAAAACGATAAAGACTACCAAAAAGCCCTGAAAAGGCTAGAAGAATTATTTGATTCTAAAAAAGGTTCCAAGTTAGGAGATGAATTAGAACTCCTTACTTTACTTATTGATAAATACGAAAATGAGAAATATCCAATTGATTTTCCTGATCCTATTGAAGCAATTAAATTTAGAATGGAACAATTGGGGTACAAACAAAAAGACTTAGCTCTTGCAATAGGTTTGAAAAGTAGGGTGAGTGAAATTTTAAATAAAAAAAGAAAGTTAACTCTTGATATGATTCGTAAATTAAGCGAAGTGTTAAATATCCCTACAGATATTTTAGTTAGAAATTATTGAAATAAAAAAGGCCCCTAAGGGCCTTCTTTTTATCTCAGCGTTTACCTGAGTAATGTAACCGTTCCTTCGTATTCATAAGCTTTTCCATCGTATGCCGTTACTTGTATCTTCCACATGTAAACGCCTTGTTGACATGGAATGTTTTTGTATATGCCATTCCAACCTTGATGTTTATCATCTGTCTCCCACAACTTCTCGCCCCATCGGTTATACAATTGAATATTAAAGGTTTTATCTCCAAGCACTATGGCTCTAAAAGCTTCGTTGGTTTTCGGTCCTGTGCCTTCCGGACTAAATGCAGTCGGTACAAACACTGTAACATCCGGACCGATTTTTCTTAACTGACTTAAAGAATCGTAGCACACATAGTCATTGTTGTTAAACGTATAGGTGTACCTAGCCAACAAATTTACCCAATACACTGCGGTGTCGTTTGTATAAGTATGTACTGGATGTGTCAGTGTGCTCGTGTCATCTGCATTTTTATTGTCAAAATTCCATTCATACGTCAACTTGCCTGGATTTGACCATCTAATAGATGTGGTGTTGTTGAATTTGAATTTTGGAAATGCTACAGTGGTAAAGAAACCTGGGTCGCTATTGAATCCAACTTTAGGTTGTGGCAATACTTTGATCATATCTTTCACCAATAATTCTGATGCGCAAACTTTGCCATTACCCCATACATTCACAACTTTTAGTCTAACGTCATACCAATCTCTATTAGCAGTGTCGTATCTCACATTTTGCGGATTGAATGTGGTTGTGTTGGTCAACGAATCTCCATTGCCAAAGTACCAGTAGTATTGCAAATTCGGAGTGTTCAAAGGCTTGTTAACTGTTGCGTTAAAATTTACTAAAGCTGGCTCGCATTGTATCTCTGGATCCGCCACAAAATTGAATTGTGGGAATGGCTCAATAATTAAATCTATCTTGTCATTTACAACAGGGCAAACACCTTCTTTAACCGATTCTACAAACAGTCGCAGTCTTCCATTTAAGTCATTGATGGATGTGTCTTTGATGCCATGTTGGTAAATGGTCTTAAGTGAACTATTACTACTAAAGTTGCCATCCCCCTCAGTTCTCCATACGATGCCTTTTGCAAATTTAATTTGTGATTCTAAATCAAACGGTGTGCCTTCACATTGTTGGTAAGGTTTCGAATTCAATATTGATATGGATGGTTGAGATTGTATCAAGATTTTCTGTGAATCAGAAGCTGTACAACCAGTTAATGGATTGGTATAGGTATATGTCACAGTATATTTACCTTCGTATTGTTTGTTTAACGGACTTATGCCAGCGTTAAATTGTCTTCCTATTACTCCTTGTCCGCTCCACTTTCCAACAGCACCAGATGGTTGTATGTTAACCAAGTCGACGGCATTTGAACTCGAACACACTGTATCTGGTACTTCAATTTGTATGATTGGTAAACCATTGACATTGATTTCGAGACTGTCCGAAACAGGACAACCACTTGATTCGTCACTTAGTTTAATTAAGAATTTACCTGGTCCATAACTAGCATCAAAGTCTTTGTTGTTTTTTACAGAATTGTTGAGTTTTTTAGCAATTGTAGGATTGCTCATGTCTCTTGAACCACCAAATTCTATTGCCGACCAAATGCCATTGACAAAACGTTTACCCGTATTACGGTCCTTCGCAAAACTATCTAAAGTCAATAAAGCATCATTGATACATCTGCTAGGAAGTGGGGTAAATTGTATTTCTGGTAGTTTGATGATGGTCACAGTTGTGGTGTCGCAAGTCTGGCAACTGGTTAAGCCATTTTTAAAGCAATACTCAATACGATAGTCACCAGTTCTTTCATTCTCACCTTCAACACCAACATTTAAGTAAGTTTCTTCTGGAAATCCTTGATTATACAGCAAATTACTTGCATCTAAACCACTTCCAGATGGAACATCTATCACTCTGAATGATTGAATACCTCCAGCTTTTATAAATGGTTTGACAACTAAGTTGTCTAATTTAACATCACCAGCTCTTTGGCAATAAACGCCTTCTTTCAATTCTACAACTGGATTTGGATTGAGTTTAACCACTTTGCATTCCTTGTTGTAGCAGCCCTTGTAATCTCGATAATCCACACAGATAGAATCTCTCAGGCCAGTACTTGGAATTTGCTCATTCTTGATAAAATCAGGGAAATTCCATTTGTAAGAGTTGACATAAACTGGTCCGCCAGTGATCCAACTTGGCTTCTTGTTTTGATAGTATCGCAAGTTGTTTTCAGTTTGCTTCTTATCGCCCGAATTGGCTGTTGCAAAAGGTATCTGAGTTAAGTTGACAGCTCCATCGGCATAACATCTACTTGGAAATTCATTGAACTTGAAAGTAGGTAATGCGTTAACTGTTAATTTAAATGTATCTCTTGTTTCACAAGCATGGTTTTGTTGCACGATTTTCAAATACATCTCATATTGCTTAGTAGACAAAGTTGTTATTTTTAATCGCCAAGCAGAATCGTTAGCTATAGTAGCACCCGTGGCAATGTCTTTCCAAACAACTGTTTTTGGATAAGCAACTGGACTGCGCATACCTTTTATTTTTAGAGTGTCATTAAAACATATTTCTTTGTCTTCATTAGGCAGAATTTTTACTGTATCGTTTACAAATAGCTCCATTGTATCAGTTGAGTTACAACCTAATTTGTCTATCACTTTTGCGATGTATTTACCAGCAATATTGATTTTGATTGTTCGAGAGCTGTCACCATTTGGCTGCCAGAAATAGCGCATGGTGTCATTGTGTTGCGCATCTAATGTAACCGATTCGTATGTGCAAATGCGCTGGTCAGGACCAATGTCAACTCTTGGATTAGGTTGGTATAGTACGAAGATGGTATCTCTATCAACACATTTGTATTTATCTGTTAATTGCAACATGATGTATGCGTTTGCTTTAGGTTGAATTAAAGTAAATGTAGGTAAAGTATCTTTTGAGTTGAATGTGTTGATAGGTGTTTCCCATCGGTATTTGTATGAAGGTACACCATTGGCCACTTTAGGTTCTAATGTTAAGTTATTGCCTTCACAGACAAATGTATCTTTATCAAAAGCAAGTGTAACATCTAATACTGGTGGCATGATAACCGTATCGGTATAAATAGTAGGGCAGTTGTATTGAGAGTTTACTACTTTGTGCTCGATGATGTATTTACCACCACGTTTGAATTTAAAACTATCATGTTGTTTGTATCCAGAATAAAATGGTACACCACTATTGGTGCTGTCTCTAATGGTGAATTGGTAATTGTATAAACTTTTCTTTTGATTAACAGAATCAACAGGACTGGCTTTGAAATACAGCATGCCACAGTTGCCAATATTGTATTGACGAGTTGAGCGGGCTTTAGGTTTAACGGTGATGTTGTACCCTCTATTAGCCATAGCAGGGTTGTCGCAGTTGTTGTCTTTAACTGTAGCAGTGAAAGAGTATGAATTTGGTCTAGCATCACCAATTTTAGTTTGCCAGCAAAATTCTGCGGATTTTTCTCTTGCACTTGGGTCAACGATTCTAAAAGTACCTTCAGGAATACCATTGTTCCAAGTGAGAGCAAGCGTATCAGGTATCACTTGATTGGGAAGAAAAGGGTCGTCCTTTGTAACAATTGTAAAACAAATTTTCTCACCTTCACAAATTGAATGTTTGTTTTTGTCTTGCACAAAGTATGGTGGATTGTTGTCTGGGCAAGTTTGCACCAATAATTGCATATCCCGTTTGGTGTATCCAATGAGCTCCCACTCCTTTGTTTTTGGATTCTTGCGCCATTCGTCAATGCGTATAACAATTACACCAGCTTCATCACATTTTGTTGGAGTGAAGATAATGTCACCGGTTTCTTTATCGAAGTAGAATCCTCTTGGTGGTTTGGCATTGGGAATTGGTCGGCAATTTAACGCACCAATTTGACCAGGGCAGTAGGGAGTCATTGGAAAATTAGATGAAAACGAACCTAAATATGTTTCGTTGGTTTGGTTTGCTTTAAGTGGATTTACAAGTGAATAAGATAAACTATCGCCATCTATCACTTCTCTAACACCGTTGTTAAAAGTGAAGGGTTGATTGCAGCAGATAAAAGCAACAGGAGGCGTAGTAAGTTGAGGAGAGGTATTGCATTTATCGCCAATCTTACAAATATTGATCATAGCATCGGTATAAAAATTACCCGCTACTAGAGTAGATAAAGCACTATTGCGCGCATTCTGCTCTACTTTTATCATGACTTCACAACAGCCGTTGTCTTTAAAAGATTTGTAAGGAGCAGTGTTGAAATCTATGATGGCTTCGAACACGTGTTCTTCAGTGCCTTTTTTAAGGATAGTTGTATTTTGGGGACTACATGGTTTTGGGTCTGCATCGCAAACTTCAGTAATATCGTTGATAGCGGTTCTGGTGTAGTTAACAGTTATCGGGTTGCTGCCATCTTTGCAAAACATACCTATACTAGGACTATTAAAAGGGATACCTCTACAATCTCTGTAAATTTTTATCACGAGTTTGTATTTACCAGGGGAGATACATTCATAGGCAATATCACCACCCATCATGTGTGAAGCATTAGATTTCAAAACACCTACACACAACACAAAAAGAAGAGTAATTAATCGTTTCATACTAGACAGACAAACGATGTTTTCAAAATGTTGCTTAATAAAAACGTTGCCTGACTTTAAAAATATTTTTTCTTATATAAGGTGTAAATCGACGGATTTTAAAGAATTTTTCACAAAAAAATCTTCAAATAGTAAAATTCGAGCATCAAATTCTTCTCACAAAAGAGATATAGCATAACTTCTTTTTTACGATTTATAACTGAAAAAATTCAACATTAAAATAGAATATCAAATTCATGAAACAACCCGAAAGCATTAATAGCTGATTCGGTTCGGAAGCCCTGCAATCTACGATGCGGGTTAAACATTATAAACCATTCACCCTAAATAAATCAATCTCTCATTATATTTGTCATAATGAACCCCAACCAAGAAACATTCAACACCTGGAATAAAATAGCATCACTTTACCAAGATAAATTTATGGATTTAGATGTGTATAATGACACTTACGACCATATATGTTACTCTATCGATAAACACAATGCTAAAATTCTTGATATTGGCTGCGGACCAGGCAATATCTCTAAATATTTATTGAGTAAAAGAACCGACTTCGACCTGCTTGGAATTGATATTGCTCCAAATATGATTGAGTTGGCAATACAAAACAATCCAAACGCCAATTTCAAAGTCATGGACGTGCGTCTCATCAATAACATTCAATCAAATTTTGATGCCATCATCGCTGGATTTTGTGTGCCTTATTTATCATCTTCAGAAACCAAACAACTCATAGAAAATTCTTTTAAACTTTTAAACGACAATGGATTGTTGTACATCAGTTTTGTAGAAGGTGATCCAAACTTATCAGAATACAAAGACTCTGGCAATGGAAGGGTGTTTTTTAATTACCATTCCTTAGACGAGATACAATCAAATTTAATTGAATGCAATTTTAAAGACATTGAGCTGTTTAAAGTGAACTACAAAACATCCGAAACCAATTTTGACATACACACCATTATGATTGCTAGGAAGTAGAAATAACATCCATCTCATTGTTTAAATGTCTCTATAATTTTTTGAATGCTCCTTCTAAATGATGAGCTGCCATCCTCTTGAAGTGGTAGCAATGCCATTTTAATTTCTCTGGTTAATTCTGGATATGTATAGGCCATCCGACCTAAAACTTTAGCTGCTCTTAGTTTTATTGTAAAGTTAACCGACCTGTCTTTAATGATTTGAAGGAGAAAATCTAAGGCTTGTGACTCGTTTTCCTGAGGTATTCCAACATACAGCCAATACGACGCAAAGGCTTGACGGTATGTATGGTTGTATGACTCGAATGCCTTAAATAATTCGGGCAATTGTTGTCGCAAAAAATCAGGATGTGATAACCCAATTTCTGACATGAGCCACAAGAACCTGTTAGCAGTTTTAGTATCTGAATTTAAAACCTCTAACAAATCACTCAACTTATAATTGCATTTCACAATCTCATCAATCCATTTTTTTCTATTCAAACTGTTGCTTTCCCCCAATTGTGAAGTGAGCATTTGCTTGAAAGGATGAGGAATATTTTGAAATAGCATGCTTAAGTTACAAACGATTCAAATGTATTAAAAATGAGTCTTTCTAACATATATTTTTTTTGTATAAAATAAAAAGCCCCAATTTTATAATTCGGTTCGGTAGCCCCTCAATCTACGATGCGGGGTTTGAATTCAATGATTATCGGCAGCCGTTCCAAATAAATTTTAAATTCATATATAGTTCGAAAACATTTATTTTTAGATTCGGTAGCCCGAAGGCCGTGCCGAGGGGTTTGAAGGCTAGAAAAATTCGCAGCCGCGCTGCACAAACCCCCACCCAATCATAGGGCATAAAATGTTCACATCCCCTTCCTCCATCTCCTCCATTTTTTATATCTTTGCGGCTCAAATGTCAAACAATTCAAAAACCATTCAATCTGCCCTAATTTCAGTCTACCACAAAGACAATTTAGAGCCTATTGTTCGTCTATTAAATACCCAAGGTGCTAAAATTTACTCAACTGGTGGAACCCTTAAATTCATTAAGGATCTTGGTATTGATGCCATCGCGGTTGAAAGCACCATCGGTTTCCCAGAAATTCTCGATGGTCGTGTTAAAACACTACACCCTGTTATCTTCGGCGGTATCCTTGCTAGACGCGATAATCCTAAAGATATGGAACAGCTTACTGAACATGGTATTGGAACCCTTGATTTGGTTATAGTTGATCTATACCCTTTTGAAGATACCGTAAAATCAACTTCTGATGAAGCTGAAATTATCGAGAAAATTGACATCGGTGGCATCTCTCTTATCAGAGCAACTGCCAAGAACTTTAACGATACTTTAATCGTTTCTGATAGAAACCAATACGCCGACTTACTACATCTATTGCAATCTAAAAATGGTAGCACAGATATTGAAGATAGAAAATTATTCGCAGCAAAAGCGTTTATGACTTCTTCTCACTACGATACTGCTATCTTTAACTATTTCAATCAAGAAACTAAGGTGCCTTCATTTAAAGTTAGTCACTCAAATGCGAAGACCCTTAGATATGGCGAGAACCCGCATCAATCTGGTACTTTTTATGGTAATTTAGATGAGATATTCAGCATTCTAAATGGCAAAGAACTTTCTTACAACAATTTGGTAGATGTTGAAGCTTCTCTTAATCTAGTAGCCGAATTCAACGAACCAACTTTCGCCATCATCAAACACACCAACTCATGCGGATTAGCAAGTAGAGCCACTATCAAAGAAGCTTATGATGCTGCTTATGCCTGCGATCCAACTTCTGCTTTTGGTGGTGTTTTAGCATGTAACAGAACCATAGATGTTGAAACTGCTACAGCAATGAATAGCCTATTCTTCGAAGTTGTAACTGCGCCCGACTATTCACCTGAAGCTTTAGAAATATTAAAATCTAAAAAGAATAGAATCATCATAAAGTTGAAACAACAACCCAACAACAAATTGCAATACAAAAGTTTGTTGAATGGGGTGCTTGAACAGCAAACCGACTGGAGTTCTGAAACATCTAACGAATTTAAAATTGTGACAGAAGTTAAGCCAAGCGCTGAACAATTAAGCGATTTGGAGTTTGCAATCAAAGCAGTTAAACATTTAAAATCAAATGGCATCACTTTGGTTAAAAACAAACAATTAATCGGAATGGGTTGTGGGCAGACTTCTAGAGTAGATGCGCTTGAATCGGCAATTAAGAAAGCAGCAGCATTTGGTTTTGATACCAATGGAGCTGTAATGGCTTCTGAAGCATTTTTCCCTTTCCCTGATTGCGTATCTATTTCTGGTAAAGCAGGTGTTGTAGCGATTGCTCAACCTGGAGGAAGTATCAAAGATCAAGACAGCATCGACGAGGCTAACAAAAACAAACAAGCCATGGTTATGACTGGTATTAGACATTTCAAACACTAATGCACACCAACATCATTCTTTTACATGGCGCTTTAGGAACTTCCAAACATTGGAATCCAGTAGCTGAATTGTTAAAGGATGATTGTAAACTTCATCAAATAGATTTTCCTGGTCATGGTAGCTCTAATGAACCCGTGTCAGGCTTGCAAACACTGACTGATTACTTAAGTCAATTTGTTAAAAACAATGGCTTAGAAGACGCCATCATTATTGGCTATAGCATGGGTGGATATGTGGCATTGAATGCTTTGAAACAGGGAGTAATTAGAAATCCTAAACTGATTTGTATCGCTACAAAAACTCTTTGGAATCCAGAAATTGCACAACAAGAATGCAGCAAACTCACACTTGAAAATTTGCAACCTATTGCTGATAAATTGCAATCTGAAAATGCTGTAAATATAGAAACACTAATTGCTACAACACAGGCTGTATTAACCGATATTGGTCAACATCCTATTACTACTGAAGACATTAAAAGGATGAATTCTAGAATTCACTTTGTTAGAGGTGAGAAAGATAAAATGGTGACATTAGAAGAAACATCTGAGTTTTCAAAAGCTGCCAACACAGACATGATCACTTTACTTGAACAAGGTCATCTTCTTGAAAGAATGGATAAATTTGTGTTGAGTGAAACTATCAAGCAACTCTTACGTTAAAATAAACATCTATTAGTATGAACAACAGTATGTCAAAGTTATCCATTTCCATCACAGTATTAGGCGTCATGGCCATTGCATTGAATGCTTGTAAAAGTAAGGGTTCTGCAACAAGTACTTCAGCGTCTACGGCTCAAACAACTACTGTTGATACATCCGTAAAACAAACATCAACAAACATTTCTGAATTGGATGATTTTCTTGCTAGCTTTGAAAAAGCCACATTGAGTCACAACTCATCAGAAATATTGAGGCATCTCGATAAAGATTACAAAAAAGAACAGTACGAGAAACTCTTGAAAAACAATACGGATTCATTCTTAAACAAATTTTATAGCGACAACCAAACAAAAGGAGATGGATTTAAAATCCCTTTTAAAAAAATAACCAAAATAACCAGATTGGGTACGACACTAATGTCCGGATATTTTACAGTCAACTACAAAGTTGAAGCAGGTAGCGATGCTGTAACGTTGACTTTAGCCATCATAACCAAGCTAGATAAAGGCGTTGTTAGATACGCACTTTACGGTCCTGTTGGATAAACACAATTTTCATTATTTAAATACAGCAGTATTGCTATCTTTGAACTGTAAATGTCTGACAGCGAAAAGTTAAAAAGTATTATATCCAATCTCCCGGAAACACCTGGAGTATATAAGTATTTTGATGACAGCAATACCATCATTTACGTAGGTAAAGCCAAAAATCTTAAGAAAAGGGTTTCATCTTATTTCAGTAAAAAACACGATAACCACAAAACCAATATTCTCGTTTCTAAAATCTGCGACATTCAATATACAGTAGTTGATTCGGAGTACGATGCTTTGCTTTTGGAAAATACACTCATTAAAGAGAATCAACCAAAATACAACATCAATCTTAAGGACGATAAATCGTATCCATTAATTAGAATTACCAAGGAGCATTTTCCAAAGGTATTTGCAATGCGCAACCCAGTGAAAGATGGTAGCGAGTATTTTGGTCCGTATGCCAGTGGTAAAATGATGCACACCATTCTTGAATTGGTTAGGAAATTGTATCCTACAAGAAACTGCAACCTCAATTTAACACCAAAAAACATAGCTAATGGCAATTTCAAAGTGTGTCTCGAATACCAAATTGGCAATTGTAAAGGTCCATGTGTTGGGTATCAAACAGAGGAAGATTACAATGCTTCAATTGCCAATATCAGGCACATATTAAAAGGAAATTTAGGTGAAGTAAAGCGCCATCTTAAAGAAAATATTGAGGATGCGGTGTCGCGCTTAGCATTCGAAGAAGCGCAACAATACAAAGAAAAACTGGATTCTCTAGAATCGTATCAATCTAAATCGACAGTCGTTAATACCAAAATTAACAACGTCGACGTCTTTGGAATAGTGTCATCTAATACATCTGCCTTCATCAATTATCTGCGTGTTGTCAATGGTATGATCATCCATTCGCAAAATCTCGAAGTTAAAAAACGCATTGAAGAGACGGACGAAGAATTGCTCTTATCGGCAATTGCTCAATTTAAAAACGACAATCAATGGGAAAACATTGAATTCATTGTACCTTTTGCCCTTGATTTGGAAACAAATGTCGATATCACTGTACCAAGCGCTGGGGATAAGAAGAAGCTTTTGGATTTGAGCATGAAAAATGCGTTTTATCTTAAGCAAGAACGCCAAATAGCAGCAGAGAAATTAGACCCCGGATTAAAAGTTGATAGACTTTTGAGTGTTATGCAAAAGGACTTGCGGATGAATCAATTGCCTAGACATATTGAGTGTTTTGATAATTCTAATATTCAAGGCACAAATCCAGTGTCAGCTTGTGTGGTATTTAAAAACGGAAAACCAAGCAAGAACGATTACAGACATTTCAATGTCAAAACAGTTGAAGGTCCCAATGATTTTGCAACCATGCATGAAGTCATAACCCGCAGATACTCCAGAATGCTTAGTGAAAATACACCATTACCAGATTTAATTGTAGTGGATGGAGGCAAAGGACAATTGTCTTCTGCAGTAGATGCTTTGAAAGCTTTAGGTATTTATGGCCGTGTGCCAATCATTGGTATTGCTAAACGATTAGAAGAGTTGTACTATCCAAACGACCCGCTTCCTTTGTATTTGGATAAGAAATCTGAAACCTTAAAAGTCATTCAACAAATGAGAGATGAGGCCCACAGATTTGGGATAACACATCACAGAAATAGACGCAGTAAAGGGTTTGCTATTACGTCTTTGACAGATATTGAGGGAGTAGGAGAGAAGACCGCCGATTTGCTCTTAAAACGCTTTAAATCGGTCAAAAAAGTAAGAGAAGCCAGTTTAGAACAGTTGCAAAACTTGGTTGGTTCTAAACAAGGTCAAATGATATTCGAACATTTTAATGCAGACAATCAAGAGAGCAATAACGACTAAAGCTATAGATAAACTTAAAATTTATCAATTGGCCGATACTGCAGATGCTTTTCAAGTATGCGACTCTAACGAGGTATGGCCAGCTCTTGACAAAGGCAAATACGACATTGTTGCTGGAATTGGGTTGCTAAAATATCTGCCAAGAGAAGCCAAAGAAGCTCTTGAATTGATTGCCAAACAGAACAGATGGGTCTTTGGGTATCTCGAATACCCCGACCATTGGAAAGAATCATTTAATAAAGCAGGGTTCTTTGTTCCTAGAATCGTCATCTACATTGAAAGACATAGCAACGAACTCAGTTTTGTCAACAACGGTATTTCAGAAGATGAATTTAAGTCATGGTTGAACAAATTCGATCAAGATGCGCCTTTGCCAGAGGTAGTCAACTTCCCTGACTTTAAGTTCAATGAAGTTACAGACAAAGAAACGTACATTAAATCAGTAGATAAAATTAAAAAAGACATTTTGTATGGCAAGTATTATGAAATGAATTACTGCATGGCATTTAAATCTTATTTGCCTCCTACAGATTTGTTGCAATACATGTTAAGATTGAATGAACGTACTTCGGCGCCTTTTGCTGTATTTGCTAAAATTGGTAAAAATACCATCTTGTGCAGCAGTCCAGAGCGTTTTATTATGCGAGATGGTAACTACTTACTATCACAGCCCATCAAAGGCACCAATAAGCGTGTATTAGAAAGTGAAAATGAGGCTCAATTAACTGCATTGAAGTCAAGCGAAAAAGAAAGGGCTGAAAATGTGATGATAGTTGATTTAGTGCGCAACGACATTGCGCATGTGGCCAAACCGGGCACGATAAAAGTTGAAGAACTGTTTGGTACTTATGCTTTCAAGACGCTCAATCATATGATATCGAGTATTAGTGGCGAGTTAGAAGAGGGCATAGAGTTTTCTGATATCATAGCGGCTTTGTTTCCCATGGGCAGTATGACTGGAGCGCCGAAAATTGAGGTTATGAAACACATTGACGAGTATGAAGACCACAATAGAGGCATCTATTCAGGTTGCATGGGGTACATAGAACCTAATGGCAATTTCGATTTCAATGTGATGATACGTTCGTTGGTATACAACCACAATACCAAAATCATACTTTACAATGTGGGTTCAGCGATTACGTATGATTCTAAAGCTGAACATGAATATGAAGAGTGTTTGTTAAAAGGCCATAGATTAGAAGACCTTTTTAGAGCTTAGCGTTTGCCTTTTTTCTTTTCCATTTCTTCTTCTTCTAAAATGGCATTTTTCATCAACGTTTTCCAATCGTTAGCACTCTCATCTGCCGTAAAACTGATGGTTTCATTGTATAAGTCTTTGTCAATTTTTAATACGTCGATTTCGCTACCGATATAATCTTCAATGGCTTTTAATAGTGGTTTTTCTTCTTTGCTACAAAAAGCAACAGCATGGCCTTTCTTGCCACCTCTTCCTGTTCTGCCAACTCTGTGAACATAGTTTTCTGGAACTTCTGGTAAATCGTAATTTACCACATATTCTACTCCTTGAATGTCGATACCTCTGGCACTCACATCTGTAGCAATAAGGATATTGCAATCACCAGATCTAAATTCATTCAGTACTTTTAAACGTTCACTTTGTTCTTTGCCACCATGAATGTTTTGAGATTTTATGCCAGCGCGTTCAAGTGCTTTTAACACCCTTTCAGCTCTCACTTGCGTTCTCACAAAAACCAAGATTTTGCTTCCTTCATATTCATTGACCAAGCGTTCGAGAAAGAACCGTTTGTCATCCATTTCAATAAATGCAACTTGGTGAATGATGTTTTTATTGACAGGATTTTCAGGTGAAATCTGAATTCGAATGGCGTTTCTAACGATGCTGTAAGCTAATTTTTTAATGGTATCGTTTATGGTCGCAGAAAAGAACAAGGTCTGTCTCTGTCTTGGAATATGTCTTAAAATGTCTTTAATGTCCTTTAAAAAGCCCAAATCCAGCATGTGATCGGCTTCGTCTACCACCAGTATTTCAAGTTTCTCTAAAGAAATATGACCTTGATGAATCAAATCAAACATTCTACCTGGAGTGGTGATTAAGATGTCTATACCTGACTGTAATCCTTTGATTTGGGTATCTTGTTCAACCCCGCCATAAATATTTTGTACTTTAACACCAGTACCTTTGCCAATTTGGTTGAACACTTCAGTAATCTGAATAGACAATTCTCTGGTAGGCTCCATCACCAAACCTCTTATGAAATGTTTCTTATCGCTTTTAAGCGATTTGGCAATATAATCGATTACCGGAATGGCGAATGCGGCTGTTTTTCCTGTGCCAGTCTGAGCAATGGCTAAAACATCCTCACCACGCATGATAGGAGGGATGGCCTTAAATTGAATGTCGGTTGGACGAACGAACTTAAGTTCTTTTAAGTTGTCTTTTATTTCTGGAAGGAAATTGTATTGCTCAAATTTCATTTTGCTATAAATAAAAAAAGCCTTTCGTTTGAAAGGCTTTTCAATAAGTTATATGGTTTATTTTTTCTTACCGCGACCGATACCACTTGAAGGTAGTGATCTGTTGCGTTTTTTGCTGTTACCAATTGGCGAACCAACTCTGATCATTGCACAACGGAAACCAATGGTTGAAGTAGACAATGATTCGTCTAACCATCTGCGAGTACCTGGACTCATCCAATATGCTCTGTCGTTCCATGAACCACCTTTGAATACACGAGCTTTGTCGTTGATTAAGGTTGTAACACCGTATTCGTATTGTTGTTCTTCGTTGTTGTATGATTTTTCGTCTTTGTAACCGATGTTGTCAGAAGTTTTGTAGTTTCTTCTGTTGATGTTATCAGCATCTTTTACAGGTTCGAAAATCAAACGACCAAGTGAATCTTTTTGTTCGATTTCACCGTAAGCGTCTAATTTGATTTGAGAGAAAACGTTACCACGGAAAGAGTTGAAATCATCCATATCTTCCATAGATAGCGGACGGTAAACGTCTTTTACCCATTCGCTAACGTTACCTGCCATATTGTATAAACCGAAGTCGTTAGGCCAGTATGAGAATACAGGAGTAGTGATGAAACCAGCATCGTTTAATTGTGAAGCGATACCACCTTGGTCACCTTTATCACGCTTAAAGTTAGCCATGATTTTACCTCTGTCTTTTTCTTTACCGTGTGTTACTCTCACTGTAAGGTCGTTCCAAGAGTAAATTCTCTTTTCATCAACGTTTTCGTATTGAGAGTTACCAATGTTTGCTTGTGCAGCATATTCCCACTCAGCTTCAGTTGGCAATCTGTATTCTGGTAATAAGATACCATCTTTAACCGCTACGTCTCTTTTACCTTTTTTAGTACGGTAGTCTCTTGGCATACCTTTACTTTTCTTTCTAGTAGCAGGATCGTATTGATTGGCTAAATAAGATTTTGTATTAAAGTTGTCGGCATCCACCATTTTGTTGTCTTTGTAAGGGTGGATTTTTTCACGGTCTAAAATCATTTCGTTAACACGGTCAGTTCTCCAATCAGCGAAAGCTGTTGCTTGTAACCAGTTAACACCTACTACTGGGTAGTCTTTGTATGCAGGGTGACGGAAATAGTACTCTACATAAGGCTCGTTGAAAGCCAAACGGTTTCTCCAGCATAAAGTATCTGGTAGAGCTTGTTTGTAAACTTCAGGGTAGGTAACAAAGACTCTTTGCAACCAGTACACATACTCACCGTATTGTAAGTTGCTAACCTCTGTTTGGTCCATGTAAAAAGAGTTAACAGTAACTTTTCTTTCTACGTTGTTGTATTCGTATAGGACATCTTGTTCTGTTGAACCCATAACAAAAGCACCACCTGGAACCAGAATTAAACCTGGACCAGTTTCTTGACCTTTGTATTTGTGGTTTTCAAAACCACCCCATTTTCTACTGTTGTAACCAAAGCCTGTTGTCTTTGATTTGTTCTTGTTGGCACATGAAGGCGCTAATAGTAAAGTCGCCGCCAAAACAGTCGAAAGGGCAAATAGACTCTTCGTTCTTTTCATCTTGTTTTGTGTGTGTTGGATATCTTTATAAACTGCAAATATGTTCTTTTATTGTGTGAATAGCAAAAAAATCTTAGAAATCAGGACATCTCAAAGGTTTGAATCTAAGTGGTCTGTCTCTTAAACACCAGTCAACCGAAGCACTTACTTCGTGTGAACCTGGAGCTGCAGAACGAGCTGATGATACCGTAATGTCATAGCTGTAACCAAATTTAAATCTGTCTTTTCTAAATCCTAATAACACCATCAATGCATCAGAGTTACCATAAGTACCTAAAGTTTGTCTGTACCACAAACCAGTTACGATTGGTCCTTTGTTCACATAGAAACCAAAGTTAATCTGAGTGAAGTTTTGTTGCATCATAAACAATGCGTTAGGAGAGAAGGTCGCTTGAGAAAATTTCTTTCTGTCTAGTGGAATTACAACTCCAGTGTGGAAAGTGTATCTTCTTGGAACGATACCGTCGTTGTTGCTATAAAATGATTGAACTGGCTCGGTGATGTTGTGCATTGCAAAACCAGCATAGAATTTTTCAGAATAAGCAAGTATACCAGCTGCGAAGTTTGGATAAACCACACTTGAATTGGCTGTAGGCTCTTGAGTTGGCAACACGAAACCTTGTGTCGGGTGAATTTGATCTCCGAATCTCAATTTGGTGTGGTCAATTGATTTTTGAACAAATGACGCTTGTAATCCTGCTCTCAAGAAAAAAGTTTTATTCACTGGTAATACGTATGAGTATACGCCACTGAAAGATGTAGTGGTTAATAAACCAGCACCAGCTCTGTCATAAGTAGCCATTAAACCGATACCACCACCAATTTTATCGTAGTGTTGGTCGTAACTAGCATTGAAAGATCTGAATGTACCTGGTAAGCTTGGCCATTGGTTTCTATAGTTGATAGAAATACGACCAGCAGAGTTTCTATTACAGAAAGCAGTACCTGCCATTGCTGGGTTTGTGTAAACCGGTGCAGCATAGAACTGCGAAAATTCAGGATCCTGTGCATGTAGTTGCATCGATGCCGCAAGTCCTAAAATTAGACCGTAGATTTTTTTCATATTCATTTGTGGTTTGAACGGAATTGTTACAAAGATATTGTCATTTTTTGGTAATTTCATATTTTTTTTGCAATTTTTTTAAATAGGGTTCGTTTACTCAGTCATAAAATGGTAATTTTGTTTCGCTATATGACTATCAAAGCTTTATCTGTATTTGCTTTATTTACTTTCTGTATAAACACCAGCAACGCTCAAAACGTTGCTTCTGAACAAGAAAAAAATGTGATTTGGTTGGAAACAAATCAATATGATAAACCAATATCATCCAACTTTTCGCTCGCTCTTAGAGATTTTAACGGTACGGCATTGCCTGCAATTTCCGGACAAATTGAAACCAAAGATAGAGCTGTTCTCGAGTTTTCAGATTTGAAATATGAAGCTCTTGTTGGTTATCCTAAATACAAGGCCAACGAATTGATCAAACTTACCTCCAACGTTCAAACTAAAACGTATCACACATTGGAAGGCAGTAAAATCATCACTGCCTACTATATATGCCCATTTAAATATGAAAACAACAACTATTACCGCTTGGTAAGTTATAAAGTGAAAGTTTTACCCGGTACACCCTTTTACACTGGTCAAGACAACGATTTTTTAAGCTCGAAAAGAGCCGCTTCTTCTTCTGTATTAAACTCTGGCTACTGGTTTAAATTCAGTGTTTCGGCAGATGGTATGTACAAAATTCCTGCGTCTTTTTTTACTACACAAAGCATCGCTTTAAGTTCTATCAATCCTAAAACCATCAAGTTGTACTCTCATCAAGGTGGAATGCTTCCCGAACTCAACAGTGCTTTTAGATACGACGATTTGCCAGAAATGTCTATCCAAGTGGTTGGCGAATCTGATGGGGTAATGAACTCTCAGGATTATGTGGTATTCTACGCTCAAAGTCCACATAAATGGAAATACTCTAACACATCCAAACGGTTTGTGCATGAGATGAATATCTACTCTGATAAAACCTTCTTTTTCTTAACCTTTGGTGGGGATAATGGCAAGAGAATGGCGACCAAATCGGATGGCAATAATTTGACAGCTGATGCTTCTTATAATTGGTTCGAGTACTTAGAGTATCACGAGGATGAATTAGAGAATATTTGTCATGAAGGTCGTATAGTATTAGGTGAGAAATTTGACAGTAAAGTTGTCTATAATTTCACGCACAACATTCCTAATATCACCAATAATAACATGATGCAATTGTATGTTGAAGCTGGCGCAGTTGCTACAGTTAACAGCAGCATTCTTGTTAAAATGAACGGTGTAAATGCGGATGTTTTAAATTTCCCTAGTTTGATTGACGCTGACCAATGTTTTAATATTGACCAAGGTTATGGTGAAATTGTACCTACATCTAATCTAAATCTATCTTTCAGTTATGCCCAGCCAAATTCGAGTTCAAAAGCGTGGCTCAATTATTATGAATTGATATGCTCTAGAGAACTAAAATACAGCGAATCTTTCATGCCATTTAGAAACAGTAAAACAGCCCAAAATCTTGTAGCCGAATTTAGGTTGAATAACTTACCTAACAACTACACAATTTTAGATGTTTCTAACCCTGTGTCACCCGCCATTCAACAGGTGTTTACAGGTGGTGGTGAATGGGTATTTAGATATAGTCCAAATGGCCTAATAAGAGAATTTGTTTTAATTGATGGTAATACCAATGAGCCAACTTTTGAAGGTACTGTAGCCAACCAAAATTTGCACGCTACTGGTGTGGTTCAATTCATCATCATCACCCATCCTGATTTTAAAGAAGCCGCTACAAAATTAGCCAATTGGCACACTACCAGAGACAATTTGGTGGTGAAAGTGGTAACGCCTCAAGAAATTTACAACGAGTTTTCATCTGGTTCTCAAGACATTTCAGCAATAAGAGATTATTTGAAACATGTTTATTATGCTAACACTAATCCAGTAAACCAACTTAGATATGTTATGTTAATGGGTGATGCTAGCTATGATTACAAAGACAAAGTTCCAAACAACACCAATTTTGTTCCAATTTTTGAATCAGAAGAAAAATGGTCATACCCAAATTACTTTGCAGGGTATTATTGCTCGGATGATTTCTATGGTTATTTAGATTCTACTGATGGAAAGTGGTTCGATGAGCAGTTGTTAGAAATTGGCGTCAGTAGAATGCCTGTAGCTTCTTCTTCAGAGGCTATGGCTATGGTAGATAAAATCATCCATTACAAGGATAAAGAGTCTTTAGGTGAATGGAGAAACTTCGTGACGTTTTGTGCAGACGATGTAGACGATTTGTGGGAAAGGGAATTTGTTACCGATTTCGAAAGCATGTACAAAATGATTGATACCTCTTATAAAAATGTCAATGTTAGAAAAGTCTATTTAGATGCCTTTAAACAACAAAACCTAGGTGGTTCTCAAAGATATCCTGATGCTCAACTGGCTATTAAGAAAGAATTCGAACAAGGGACATTGATTTTTAATTACATCGGTCATGGTGGTGAAGAGTATCTAGCTACCGAGAAAGTTCTAGACATTCCACTCATCAATTCTATGAGCAATAAAAACACATTACCAGTTTTCTTTACTGCAACATGTGAGTTTAGTAGATACGATGATGCCAAGCACAAAAGTGCGGGTGAGCATGTCATGACTCATCCAAATGGGGGTTCAATTGCCATGTTTACCACTACTCGTGTTGTGAATTCAGCGGATAATTTTGCTCTAACCAACTTCTTTTGGAACAGTTGTGCTTATTCAAAAGTGGCTAACAAATGGTTGACCCTCGGTGAGATGTATAAGCGTTTAAAAAACTGGTATGGAGCATCTCCAAATGATAGACGTTTCACTTTATTTGCTGATCCAGCTTTAACCATCAATTACCCTGAGTTTGTTATAAAAATCGATAGTTTAAACAATGCTGCTCTCACAGGAAATGATACTTTAAAAGCACTCGCTAAAGTAACTATTGCCGGTCATCTTGAAGACATCAATGGCGCACCTCTTAACAATTTTGATGGGATTATTTATCCAATTGTTTACGACAAACCTTCTCAGTTTAAAACACTAAACAACGACAATGTTGTAGGTGGCGAACTTAACTTTGAATTGTATAGCAGTATTTTATACAAAGGTCAAAGTTCTGTTAATGATGGCAAATACAGATTTACGTTTGTGGTGCCTAAAGACATCAATTACGTTTATGGATATGGAAAAATCAGTATGTACTCTGATAACCAATCAATAGATGCAAGTGGTAGCGATAAAGATTTCATTATTGGTGGTGCTTCTTCAAACGCAGCAACTGATCTTGTCGGACCGCAAATTGAGTTGTTTATAGACGATTACAATTTTGTTAGTGGAGGGCTTACAGACAATTCACCTCTATTATTGGCGCGTATCTTTGATGAGAATGGTATTAGCACAAGTGGAATTGGTATTGGAAGGGATATTGTTGCCATTATTGACAAAGGAACTCCAAATGAAAAACGGTATGTTTTGAACGCGTTTTACAAGGCCAAATTGAATTCATACACCACTGGTGATATCAGTTATTTGTTGGATGGCGTTACTGAAGGTAAGCATACTTATACCTTAAAAGTATGGGATGTTTACAACAATTCTAATGAAGCTACCATCGACTTTGTAGTAAAAAACAACTCTGAATTACAGTTAGATCATGTGTTGAATTACCCTAATCCGTTTTCTAGCAATACGGCCTTTCATTTCGACCACAACCATGCTGGTGAAAATTTGAAGGTAGTGGTTACAATTTTAACGGTTAGCGGTAGAGTCATCAAATCAATAGAACAAAATATTACCAATGCGCCTGGTCATGTCCAAGAAATTGCTTGGAATGGCAAAGACGAATACGAAGACAAATTGTCTAAAGGCGTATATATTTACAAATTATCTGTAACCACAGAGGATGGCAAAAAAGCTGAGAAAATTGAAAAATTAGTAATATTGAATTAGCTTTATTAAAAATAACTTATATTTGCCCATTATTGAAAAAATTCTACTAAATTTTTATTAGTAAATGTCGTTTTTAAATTCAAAGAAAATTAGAGCAGCCATAGGTGCTTGCGCGCTTTTGGCTAGTGTTGAAGTTACACAGGCACAAACAATAAGCAGAAGCCAATTAGCAGGTCAGCAAAACGTTATCACGACTGCTGTACCGTTTTTAACCATAACTCCGGACAGTAGAAGAGCTGGTATGGGAGATGCTGGTGTTGCAAGTTCTCCAGATGCTAATTCAGTGTTTTGGAATCCAGCTTCATTGGCCTTTTCAGAGAAAAAAGCTGGTATTGCAACGTCTTATGCACCTTGGCTTAGAACTTTAGTGCCAGGTATTTCATACAACTATCTTGCTGGTTACGGTAAACTAAACAAACGCTCTGTATTAGGTGGTTCATTTAGATTCTTTTCTTTTGGTGAAATCAATTTCACTGATGATGTGGGAAACCCATTAGGGAAATTTGATCCGAGTGAATACGCTCTTGATGTTTGCTATGCTTCTCAGTTAAGTAAGCATTGGGCTATTGGTACAACTTTAAAGTTCATCAATTCTAACCTAGCAGGTACTCGTCCTCTTAACGGTATTACGCCTAAAGTTGGTAGAAGTGGTGCTGGTGACTTGTCTGCTATTTACAATGGCAAAACAAAAATTAAGGCTAAAGGTGAAAAGAAAGACCTTAGATATTCTGTTGGTATTAACTTACAAAACTTAGGTGCTAAGATTACCTATTCTGATAAGACCAATAGAGAGTTTTTACCTGCAACTTTAAGATTAGGTACAGCTTGGCATTACGACATCGATCAATACAACTCTATTTCTGCTATCGTTGACATTCAAAAATTGATGGTGCCTACTCCAGGTGTTAATATTCTTAAAGGGTTTGATGGTAAAGATTCAATGGTAGATGATGGCAATGGTGTAATGATTACAGTGTATGAGCGCACAAAAAGCGAAGATCCTGTTATCACCGCTGCGCTAAGATCATTTGCAGATGCTCCTGGAGGATTGAAAGAAGAACTTAAAGAGTACAATTACTCTGTTGGTTTTGAATACATTTACGCTAAACAATTCATGTTAAGAACAGGTTTCTTCCATGAGCCAACAACAAAAGGTAATAGAAAATACATGACATTTGGTTTCGGTATACGCTATAAAACATTTGGTTTGGATGCGGCTTATTTAGTACCATTTGTTCAAAGACATCCTTTGCAAAATCAATTGAGATTCTCTTTGTTGTTTGATTTAGCAGCATTTGCTGAACCTAAATAACACATATAAATTTCTTCAAAGGCAGTCGTTTGGCTGCCTTTTTTTTATTCGTTTCACTAGAAAGACCGCTACGCTAAGTTGCCTTAAAAATTGAAGAAAGGGTTGTACCGTTTTTCTGTTCCAATGTCTGTTGATGGTCCGTGACCACTGTAAACTGCGGTGTCATCAGGAAGCACAAACAACTGGTTTCTCACCGACTGAAGTAAGGTGTCATGATGCCCACCTGGTAAATCGGTACGACCAATACTGCCTTGAAATAGTACATCACCAACTACAACAAATTTGGCTTCTGCATTGTAAAAACTTAAGCTACCAGGAGAATGTCCAGGGGTAAACAATATCTTTAATTGGTCTTTTCCTAAGATGATGGTGTCATTTTCGTCAATAAAATTGACTATGTCCACAGATGGTGTATAATGCAATCCATACATAGACGCTGAGGCAACACCCATTTGAAGTATGCGTTCTTCTAATTGATGAGCATGTAAGTCGAGCTGGTATTTTTCAGAAACAAATCTATTGCCCATAATGTGGTCGATGTGGCAATGCGTATTGATTAGGTAATGTGGTTTGAGATTGTTGCTCGTTATAAAATCTGTTAAGACTTTCTCATCACTGGCTGTGTACATGCCTGGGTCAAATATGATGCAATCGCCGCTTTCATTGTATACGATGTAGGTGTTTTCGCTAAAAGGATTGAAAGTAAAGCTCTGTATGTTAAGCATGGGACAAAGTTAATCAAATTGATGATTGTAAGTAGTTGATTTTGAGTAAAAGGTGTTTATGAAATTTAAAATAGATTTTGAGAAAGTATTGTAAGGTGCAGATTAGTAAGCGTTTGCGATGGAGATATTTGTTTTACTTTCAAAAACCTTGGCAGGGTTTTTCTGTTTAAAAAAATCTACTTTTTTCTTAATCATTCTCTGATTCTGCTCAATCTCATAGAATTATATGATAGTTTTATTACTTTTGTACTCCAATAAAAATATGCCACAAATTTCATTTGCGACTAACAACAGACAGTTTCACATCGAATTAAACGACAGAGTAAAACAGTATTTTAAAGACAAGAACATGTCTCAAAGAGGCAATGCTAAATTGTACTTCAAAGCATTTTTTATGTATGCTGTTGTATTATCAGTATACAGTGTTTTGGTGTTTGTTCAGCCTGAATCTGTTGCCCTTAACTTTTTATTATTAACCATCTTTGGAACTTTTTTAGCTTTTATCGGCTTCAACGTCATGCACGACTCATGTCACGGTGCTTTTTCTAACAACAGCAATGTGAATGAAGTATTTGGGTATAGCATGAACTTCCTAGGTGCAGAAAGTAGATTCTGGAAAGTAAAACACAACGTTCTTCACCACACTTATACGAATGTTGATGGCGTAGACGACGATATTTTCAAACCGCCATTCTTAAGGATGTCTCCAAACCAACCTTATAACAAGTTGCACAAGTACCAAAGTTACTATATGTTGTTTTTATATGGCATATCAACTATGTTCTGGGTGTTCTGGATGGATTCTCAAAAATACTTTACAGATAAAGTTCACACCACAGATTTACCTAAGAAAAGAATTCAAGACCATTTAAGCTTTTGGATCACCAAGTTGTTTTATATCGGTTTTTATATGGTAGTACCCATCATTTTTGTTGGATTCTCGAAGTTTATAATTGGATTTCTGTTTTTCAACTTCGTAATGGGTATCGTGATGTCAGTTGTGTTTCAATTAGCCCATGTGGTTGAAGGAGCAGAGTATGCTGATGCCCAAGAAACAGGTGTTCTAGCCATTCAAGAAGATTGGGCGATTTTTCAAATGAAAACCACATTTGATTTTTGTCCAGACAACAAATTTTTAACTTGGTCGCTTGGTGGATTGAATTTCCAAGTAGAACATCACTTATTCCCAAAAGTAAGTCATGTGCATTACCCAGCCATTCGAAAAATAGTGATTGAATTGGCCAAAAAATATGGCATTCAGCACAATGAATTCAAATCATTTGGAGAAGCCATCCGTTCGCATTTTAAAATGATGCATAAGTTGGGGGATGAGCCTGTAGCGGCTTAATCATTTTTTCATATACTTCCAGTTTCTGGTTTTACCTTCTGCAATCCATTCTGTAGCTGTTTCTAATCTTTTTAAAGCTGTAGCTTCAGTTTTAGCTTCGTTGATCCAGTCGGCATATTCTCTTTTCTGAGAGGTACTAAAGTCAGCAAATTGTTTTGCCGCTTCTGCATTTTTTTTAAGTGCTTTAATGAGTATTTCTGGGACTTTTAATTCGCCTTTATCACTTGTTTTCTTTGGTATACTGCCTTTACCTTCATCAATTTGTTTGGCTGCTGAAACAATTAAAAGAACCAAATCTTCAGCATCTGGAAGTTGGTCCAAACTTTCAATTTTGCCCAAATTACCCATAGCTGTTCTGCCAACTTTTTCTAACAATTGCTTGTTGTCTTCAATGTTGGCACTGTTCCAAAATCCAAACGAACAATGCTTTTTAAAAGCAGCCATGCTACACAGAATTTTCCCTTTGTATACGAAGTTAGGGAAACTCCATTTAATCGCTTCTTCTACTTCTGGACAAGCAGTATGTATGATGAGTCGGAGATGTTCTAAAATTGGTTGCGCAAACTCGGGTGACTTTAATATATATTGGTCAATTTGAGCACTCTTAGTCATTAGTGAATGATTTGGAACTTCGAAGTATAGGTTTTTTCTTGATTGGATTTGATGTTGATGATATAAAATCCAGATGCAAAATCTGAAGTATTTAAGGTGATGAATTCTCCAGTTGAAGAATAAGTAACTGGAATTTTTTGACCAAGACTATTGTAAACGTCAATGCTCAAAACCTCATCATAATTGATAGCAAACTCTATGGTATTGTTGGCTGGATTTGGAAATCCATTGATTTGATTGTACACAACGTCTTTAATAGACACCTTATGCTTGTGAGCAAACTGTGGTTTCAAATATTGAATACCTCCTCTGTTGATTGGTACAATCAATTCTGGAACACTATCAGCATTTAAATCTGCCAAACAAACAGAAGTGAAATTACCCATGTCTGGTTGATAGAATTTCTCGTTGGCAACACCCTTTTTATAATAGAAAGAATCAAGTTGTTTGAAGTTAGAGGTTGGCTTACTGCCATCAATTCTATACATTCTTAAGGTTCCTAATGAGTTTGCCACGACGATTTCTAATGTGTCATCGCCATCAATGTCCATTATTGCAGGTCTTGAGTAAGTTGCTTTTTCATATACTGGAAAGTATCCTATGATAGCAAAAGTATCGTCGTAGATGTATTGAAATCCAATTGAGTCATAAGCTTTAATGCCACCGAATTTATTGGTAACAATGCTGAAATTTGGTTGACTTAGAGTACCAACATTTCTGTAATAACTCAACATGCTATCGCTTCTGCCAATCACCAAATCTTTTAATCCATCTGAGTTGATGTCTGCTACAGCAGGTGCACTAAATCCACCAACATCTAACTTGAACCCAGTAAAGGTATTGTTTGCAAAAGTAAAAGTAGGATTCAATGTATTGCTAGTGCTTGAAGTGTTTCTGTAATACAACACTTCTCCTTTATCATTGCCACAAACCAAATCCAATTTGCCATCGTTGTCCATATCTGCAGTTGCAATGGTTAAGCTATTGATACGTTCGCCCATAAATCCACCGAAATTGGATGATTTCAATTGGAATTTAGCATTTTTAGCAGTACCAATATTTTCGTAAAGGTAAATTTTATCAGCAGTATCTCTTGTTGAATATGCATTACCATTTACAGCAGCCAAACAATCCAAGTCACCATCTTTATCCCAGTCGGCGCACGACCAAGAGCTGTGGTTACCATTGTCTATAATCTCATTGGTAAATAAAGCTTGTTGTTGTCCCCATTGAGGTATACTATCTGTTCCTATATTTTTAAACCACCTAACTTGGTTGATTTCTTCAATAAAATATGCGAAGTTGGTAGAATTAGGCGCATAAATCAAATCTCTATTGCCATCATTGTCTACATCCATAAAATAAGCTGCTGGATAAATCGAAACATCGGCTCTGTTATTGGGTGTAACGTAATTGGTGTCATAAGCGTAAAAAGAATCATAACCAAAGTGGTTCTTGAGTTTGACATTGTATAACATGGTCATATGCGAACAACCTTCGTTACCTATCAATAAATCAATGTCTTTATCGTTATCAGCATCAAATAAAGTAATAGAAGAACCATTGGTATGTCGTTCACCATATAACCTCCAATACTTTTCTGAGCAGGTATTTACGACATAACTGTTGCAATCGTAATCGTTGAAGTAACCCCAACACAAATCGACCAAGTAAAATTTCATACTATCGTAAGGCAAACCCTTTTCAACTTGGTAGTTTTGCCAAAGTGTAATAGCTCCACCAACATTAGAATAGCTCATGATATCCAAATCGCCATCAAAATCAATGTCAAAAATTCCAGGCAAGTGAATTGAAGGCGTTGACATATTGTTGTATAAAATAGGAGAGCCAGTCGAACTCATATTTCTGTACTGTAGAGCTGGTAATTCAACAAATGCTGGTCGACCAGTAACAGTAAATGAAATGTTTTTATAAATGATATAATTCTGAGAATTTGTAGTAAATAAATCTTCGTAACCATCGTTGTCGTAATCGCGCATCAACATCCAAGCAAATGGCTTTAATTTTGGAAAATAAGCAGCGTAATGATTGTCAAGTTCATATTTTACTTCACCTTTTGCGCCCTTGTTGATGTATGTACTAATGCTACCATCAAGTTTATCGTAAACAACAATGTCTTTTTTACCATCCCCATTTAAGTCACACGGACTGAATTGAGGGCAGTGAAATCCACCAGACAATGCTTTGCCAATATTGACATTGTTGTTGTCTACAAAGAACATACTATCTGATATATAGTATGGAAATTTCTGTGCATAAATGTCACTTGAAATGGCAAAAACAATGGTTAAAAGCAGAATAGGTAGTTGTTTTTTCATGGTATACATACAAATATACTAAATAAGACACAAAATTGTAATATTCGCTGCACCATATTTTTAAAAGTTATATTTTTGTCACATGATGATGAACGACATAGCATCAATTTACCAAAAATTCTTGGAATGCGACATGCAACTTTCTACGGATACAAGAAAAATAGAGAGTGGTTCTATGTTCTTGGCTTTAAAAGGAGAGAACTTCAATGCCAATGAGTTCGCTTTGCAGGCATTGGAAAAAGGTGCAAAGTATGTCGTTGCCGATGAGAATCGATTTGAAGATGAAAGAATTATATTGGTTCCTGATGCACTCAAGACCTTACAACAGCTTGCTTCTCATCATCGTCAATTAATGCCTTCTAAAGTGATAGGAATAGGAGGGAGCAACGGTAAAACTACCACAAAAGAGTTGCTCGTTTCTGTGTTATCAACTCAATACGACACCCATTTTACAGCAGGTAATTTAAACAATCATATTGGGGTGCCACTTACTTTGTTGAAATTGCGTCCAAATCACACATTAGCTGTAGTAGAGTTAGGCACCAATAGGGCAGGAGATATTAAAGAACTTTGCGAAATTGCTCTGCCAGATTTTGGTTTGATTACAAATATCGGCAAAGAACATTTAGAAGGATTTGGTTCAATGGAAGGTGTTGCTAGAGCAGAAAGTGAACTATTTGATTACTTGTTAAAGACCAATGGATTTGCCTTTGTTAATGCAGATGATATGTGGTTGAATAATATGAGTAAACGATTAAAACATTATTCAACATACTCAACACATTCTGAAGAATATAGTTTTGTCAATACTGTTCCAGAAATTGAATTCAAGTATCAAGGTACTCACATACATTCAGTGCTTCCAGGTATTCACAATTTTCAGAACATTGTTGCTGTTATGTCTGTGGCATTGTATTTTAACATGCCACTTGATGCTATTAAAAAAGGGATAGAGCGCTATCGACCAACCAACAACCGTTCTCAAATCATCAAATCTGAAAAAGGCAACACCATCATATTAGATGCCTATAATGCCAATCCATCAAGTGTAGAGATGGCTTTAAAGACTATCGAAAGTATGGCTGGTCAAAAGGTTGTTCTACTTGGAGATATGTTTGAACTTGGAAGTTTTGAAGCTGAAGAACATCAAAGTATTGCAAATTTGTGCGATACGTTATCAAATACAATTACGATATTGGTTGGAAAAGCTTTCGCTAATACAACAGGCAACTCTTCTACAAAATTTGCAGATAAGGATGCGGCATTGACTTATGTCAAGCAACAAGATTTTAAAAACGCTCTGATTTTAATTAAAGGATCAAGAGGTATGAAGATGGAAGATTTTCTAGGACTGGTGTAAAAAAAAAGCATGTCTTTTGAACATGCTAATAGTATTTTATAAGTTAAAGGAGATTAATCTTCGTAATCTTCTTCAGGTTTGTCTTTGCTGTATTGGTCGTCATCTTCATCATCTCCACCAATTTCATCTTTCTCTTCATTGCTGAAATCCATTTCTTCAATATCCAAGTCATCAAACATTTGTTTCAATTGAGATGAAACCTTGATGAGAAAGATTGTGTCGTCTGTCTCAACTCTGACAGCAGAAACCATCTCTCCTTTGGCATTAGGAAATTTAATGACATCACGCTCATAACCATTTGGGTACAGCTCACCTAACTTGTTTAGGATTTCATCCGGAACATTGCTGTAATCTACTATTCTTCTTTTCTTGTCCATTAAGATGTTATTTCTATCACTGCAAAAATATATTTCACAGTTATATGTTTTCAATTTTTTTTGTAAAAATGTGGTTTTTTTTTTCGCTTAGTATTTTTTACTTGTCAGATTTATTGAACACTCTAAGTAGCGCTTAAACATTAGAGACAGAGTTTTTAAACGATGAAAATGGCCAAAATAAAAAACGGCATTTCCCAAAATTGTGGAAAATGCCGCCTCTTCTTGAAGTTTTTATTCTGTCAGATGAAACTTTAAATTCTATTATTTGAATTTGAAACTGATTCCAAAATTAATCATTTGTCCTCTTCTGTATTCTAACAATTGATTGTCTGTTCTATCTGTTTTATAATCTATTTTGCCATCGTTGTTGGTGTCTTGCCATAATTGGTGTTTGTAATTCAAGATATCGCTAATACCAACTTTGATGGTCATCACTTTGTTGATCTCTTTTATAAAAGTTAAATCTAAAGAGTGTCTTGGCATTTCATATACAGTAGGGAAGATGTTGTTACCTACATAAGCAATACGTTTACCAATTATGTTGTATGTTACATTGATGGTCAAACCACTATCAGTTGCATATTGCAATGCTGCATTAATAATGTATGGCGACTGACCTTGTAATGGACGAGTACGCGATTGAGACAAAGTGCTATCGTTACCCAAATCTACTTTACTGATGATGTATGAAGCATTGAATAAAGCTGACATGCGTTTGATGAAGTCGTTTTGAGAATGTTGGTTGAAATCTCTTCTCAATTCTACTTCAAGTCCATAATTGGTAGCTTTTGCCGCATTTTTTAGAGTGAACTGTTGACTCAAACCAACTGGTTGTACATAGTTTTCAATTGGATTGGTAAAGTTTTTATAAAACAAACCTACACTAAATGTTTCACCTGAAGTAGGGTAGGTCTCAAAACGTAAATCGAAGTTGTTGATGGTGGCAGATTTCAAATTTTCGTTACCTACAATGTTCACATCGTACATGAAATCGTAGTAAACGAAAGGCGCCAATTCTCTAAACTCTGGACGGTTAACTGTTCGACCATAACCAAATCTCACCAATGTTTTATCAGCGGCACTGTCTAAATAAAATGCAGCATTGAATGATGGAAGCACATTCAAATTGGTTAGTTTTACATTCACCGGACCGTTATTGGTGGCACTGTTAAGGGTTTGGTTGAAATATTCGGTTCTTAAACCAGCATTTAATTTTGTGCGTTTAATTGGTAAACCAAAGTTGACATAAGCAGCACCCAATTGATTGTTTGCAATGTATTTATCACTTGGATTTGTACCTTCTTGAAGTTTGAATCCTGACGCGGCATTCATATTTGCAGCATCAAAAATTTGGTCTATTGGTGTTTTCAAGAAATCATTCTTTAGACTTGGGTCACCTGTATATGAGTAACTCATCCATCTTGCAGAGAAATTTCTATTCTTAGATTCTGCATATGCTCCAGTTTTGAATGTGATGAATTTGGTCGTATCAAACGAGTTTTTAAATAATCGCTCGTAATTTAAATTACCAGAAAAAGTGTTTTCATTTAATTTAGAATAGAATCTAGCAGCATCAAATAAACTTGAACTTGGTGGATCTATTAATGTGTATTGGTCATTGCTACCTGCTGGTCTAAATGTTCTAAATCTTCTGTAATCAGGTTCATCTCTGTTTACATTGCTATATCCTAGGGTGTATACTAATTTTTCGCCTGGACCGCTTAATCTTTTAGAAGCTTCGAATTGACCAAAGTACAATCTTCTTGAAGTATAGTGAAAACCGTAGTTTTTAAATTCGTCAAAAGGGCGTTCAGTTGGATTGTTACCAGTTCTAATGGTGGTTTCGTTTTCGCCAACTTGATTGAATAAATTTTTTAGAGTGTAAGTTGCTTTTTTGTTTCTCTTAAATATCCAATTGCTAAGGATACTCATTTTTGATTCAATAGATAAGTTCTCGTCAGTATAATCAAACATTTGTCTTACATAATCTGTTTGATCGAATTGGTATCTGTAACGCTTCATAGAAGCGAATTGATAATTGGTAGATATGCCTATATTGTTAACTGTATACAACTCGCCTTTTTTCAATTTGATGTTTTTACCAAATCCAAACCCAACACCAAAATCTAAAGGAGAGCTCATGTTGTTTAATGAGAAATTGTTGTTGAGTGTTTTAGCATATTCTATTTTCTTAGCTGTGTTGGCTTCTATAATACTGCTAGGGAAACCAGAAGGAAGTCCTCTTGTTCCATCATCAAATCCTAAATAATCAGTAGCTGAACCAACAGAATTGTTATAGTGTTTTGTAAAAGATGTATTGACTCTGTAACCAACACCTATACTATAGGAAGTAAAATCTTTTTCAATATCACTTTTGGTTTGTAGTTTGATGACACCACCAGCAAAATCTCCAGCCAATTCGCCTGATGCAGATTTGTAAATGGCAATATTGTCCAACATACTTGAAGGAATCAAATCGAATGAGAAAGCTCTTTTATCTACTTCTGTACTAGGTGCATTAATGTTGTTAATTTGCACCGAATTGTATCTCTGACTTAAACCACGCAACATGATGAAACGGCTTTCCATTAATGTAACACCAGGCACTCTTGCAGCAGCTTGAGCTGAGTTGTTGTCGGTAGATTTGTTGATTTGTTCACCACTGATGGCATTCACTACTGCATCAGCTTTTTTAACGACTTGTACTGCAGATGTAACAGTGCTGGTTGGTTTTTTATAGGTTACTTTAACACCTCTCTTTGAAGTAACATTGGTTGAAAGATATATTTTTCCAAGAATGAAAGTGTCTATACCATTGATGGCAATACTGTCCATCTTTTTTGGTTTGTTTGCTTTTGATGTAATGTTTAATGAATATACACCAGCACTTAAATCTGTGAACACAAAAAATCCATTGATGTCACTTTTAGTGGTTTTAGTAATTGGTCCTGACAATTCAATTGTTGCATTTTCAACTGAAGCTTTTAACAAAGTGTCTCTTAAAAATCCTTTAAGTACTGCTTGTTGAGAATAAGCAGATAAACTCATACATCCGAAAAGAAATAAAACACTAATTTTTATGGAGATTTTCATGCCACAAAAATCGATTTGCAATATTAAGTTTGTCTTAACAACAAATGAATTATCGGTTAGGAACTAAAATAGTTATATGAAATTAAAATGAGCAAAAAATCATCTCTTTCTTAAGGTTATATCAGGGTTTTATCAATTTTACAATCCATAACATAAACTTAATATTGGATTCAATTAGGGTTAACACTGCAAAGATAGTTTTGCTACCATGAAATCAATAGTACTAGCACTTCTTTTAATGACCACCAATTTGATGGCCGAAGAACGCAGTGCAGTGCAAGTGGTTCAGATTCTTGATAAGAACAATGAAACCATTAGTGGTGCTAAAATTGTTCTTGAAGGTACCAAATACGTATACTATACCAATCTAAAAGGAGAAGTATACATTCCATCAGATGTCATTAAAGCATCTAAAGGTATTAGTGTCGAATGCATTTCTTACAAATCTAAAAGCTTAAAGAATTTTGAATTAAATTCAAAAATTGTCTTGGAGTTTAGATAATTTTTTTCGTATCTTTGTTAATAAATTATTAAGTCAATATGAAAAAATTATTTCTTTCAGCAGCGGTTATGGTGTTTAGTGTATTGACTATCAACGCTCAAGCACCTGGAGTAGTGTTGCAAAACGCTCAAGGAAAATATGTTGACGCAGACGGCGAATTATTCTCTGGTAATTTAACTCTGTTTTACGCCAACGGTAAAGTAGAAAGCTCTTATGACATCCTAGATGGCAATAAAGATGGCAAACTAACTGTATATTACGCTAATGGTAGTATCAAAGAAACTGGTACATTCAATAGTGGTGCTAAAAATGGTGAATGGACTTCATACAGTGAGAATGGTAAAATTCAATCTGTAGCGTTTTATAAAAACGACCAAAAACACGGTACTTGGAAAATCTGGGATGCAAACGGTGTGTTGCGCTCTGAAATGCATTATAAAAATGGTGCAAAAACAGGTACTTGGAAAACTTACGACGAAGCAGGTAATGTAACTGAATCTGTTACTTACTAATCAATTTTTCTAAACCACTCTTTTACTTTTAATCGGTCTATCTTGCCACTCTTGTTGATTGGCATATCGTTGATTTCGTATACTTCTTTTGGAATGGCATAATGACTGTATTGGTCTAAGAAACTCCAATCTGCTTCTCTAAACTTTACCCTATTGGTGCAAACTAGCACAACTTGTTCTCCCAGTATTGTATCTGGTTTTGAACTGATAACAAACAAAGTGCTTGGTTTTAAATGCTCTGATATCATGTTTTCAACTTGCTCGGCACTTATTTTAACTCCTCCAGTATTGATAATGAAATCAGCCCTACCTATGATTTTAAACCTACCTTGCTCATCCAATTCTATGATGTCATTGGTATGCAATCCTTCAGGATAATAGGGGGTATATACAATCGCACAATGGTCAATACTCTGTTCTATCCTCACATCTTTTAAAGGCTTGTAAAAGTCAGAAGCCTCTGCTCCATTGATGGTTCTCAATGCTACATGAGAATATGTTTCAGTCATGCCATAACTGTGTCTGAATACAGTAGATTGAGGAAACTCTCGTAAAGTTAGTTCTAACTCTGGGTTCAAACTGGCACCTCCAATCAATACTTCTCTGTATTGGTACAATCGCTCGAAAGAATCGGGTTGACTTAAAATATGGTGTAATTGATATGGGGTTAAAGATATAATGGTTCCAGCATTGTTTGTCAATAATGGATTAGAGCTAGGTTCAACAACATCAACGGGAATACCCCAAGTTTCAGAGCGAACCAACATCATCAAACCACCTACTTTGTTTATTGGTAAACAACAGAACAATCTATCCGTAGAGGTAGGCTTGAAAATTTCTCCACTTACCTTAGCACTCCATTCCATCCACTCTCTTTTAAGAACAAAAGGTTTGGGTTCGCCAGTGCTGCCAGAACTGTGAATGATGAATTCACTTTGTTGATCGCGCCATTGATCTAAAAACGCTATAGCAGCTTCTGTTAACATCAAGCTTTTAAAAACTTATCTACTTCATTTACAAAGGTATCTATTTCTTTTTGTTTATTGTATATGTGTGTTGAAATTCTCAAACAATTGATGTTGTTTTCAGCTACAAAGCGTGTTGTAATTTTAGCATCATTGCACTGTGTTTGGAGCTTTGTTACATCTTTGTCTTTTATTTTAAATGATATTTGCGCTCCTCTAGAAATGTCCTCTTTAGGCGTGAGCATTTCTATGTCTTTACTAAGATGCATCAATTGGTCTTGCAAATATTTAGCAAGATATTTAACGCGTTTTTCAATTTTATCTCGACCAATTTTCTCTTGAAATTCTACTGCTTTTGCGATGCCTTTGAACAAAGAGGCATTCTGAGTTCCATAATAATATCGGTGGCCGTTGTCGATATAGCCTTTTAAGACAGGAGGCTTGCTTAACATGTCCCAACCACTATCAAATCCTCCACCTCCATAATACACTTGTAGGGTGTTTCTGAAATTTTCTGATACATATAAAAAGCCTGTGCCTTTCGGACCCATTAGCCATTTATGACAGCAGCCTGCATACATATCACATCCTATGTCTTTTACATCTAATTGTAACATTCCAGGTGGATGGGCTCCATCTACAAAACTGAATATGCCTTTTTCTCTTGCCAATGTGCAAATGTCTTTTACTGGCAAAATCTGACCTATCGTGCAAGGTATATGAGGCAAGGCAATGACTTTCGTGTTTTTAGTGATGGCAGATTTGACGATGTCTAAAGTCTCTTCGGCTGTTTTACCCAAATCAATGGCTTTGATAACTATGCCATCCAATTTGGCTCTGTTAAGCCAAGGTGTTGCGTTACCAACATGTTCATGTGTGCTCATGATGACTTCATCGCCAGCTTTTAAAGGTAATCCCCAGCAAGAGATGTTGATACCTTCAGTCACATTTCTGGTCAAAGTAATTTCAGTATCCTTGCTGTTTAGTATTCTTGCAAGCGCTTTAAGGGCAATGTCTTCATGGCCACCATAGCGACCAATGGTGTCAACCTCCATCATATCCTGATACACCTCATTAATGACAGGAAATGGAGAAGGTCCCATGGTACCATTGTTCAGAAATATTCTGTTATTACTTAGGGGAAACTGAGCTCTAACCAAAGCCCAATAATCTTCGCTATCATCGTTGTTATCTGGTAGCAAAGGCGCAGCAAAAAGGTCGCTTTTCCCGAAGCCTATGGCCCCAGCTAAAAGCACACCATTGCGGATAAAGTCTCTTCTGTTGCTCATAATTAACTGTAACAAACATAGTTAAATTTTTAATACTGCCAAAAAACAAAAAACCTCTCCTAGTTGGAGAGGTCATTTGTTTATGAAAAAAAAACTTACTTAAGGAGCTTATTAGTATGCTTCGTTTTGTGGGTTGAAGTTACTCCAAGTGTTGGTCCAGTCTGTAGAACCGAATGCACCTTTGAAAGAAGTTGTTTCGAACCATGTGCTAACTTTAGCGTTAGAGAAAGCTGCACCAGATTGAGTTAAACCTGTGAAGGTAGCGAAGTCTGGATCTTTAGGGTAAGTACCAGTTGCACCAGCAGTTGTATTGTAACCCATAATTAAAGCTGCATTGATACCAGCATCAGCAATAGCTTTAGAATAAGCTGGAGTTCCAGAAGTTGGAGTGCTTAAAGTTAAAGCTACGTTGTTTTTGGTTTTAGTAAAGTAGTCAGCTACTGGAGTACTAGCAGAACTACCGTTAAAGAACGGACGTGTAGTTTTACCTTTTACTGCTGAACACACTAAAATGTTGTTTTCTAATACACCTAAATCAGAAGTATAGTTGGTTAAAGTACCATCTAAGTTTAAACCGATAGGGAAACCAGCGATTACAGAATTGAAGATTGATAACTCACAGTTTCTTCTCAAATGTAAAGCATGACCGTAGTTAGCATTAAATGAAGCTTTAGTAGAATCGTAAACAGGTCCAAGAAGAGTTACGTTAGAGAATACTGCTGCAGTTTTAGGTGTTGCAGTTGTACCTGAAGCATCGTTGTCAACTTCAAAACCGTTTGATAATGATTGGTCAGCATTGAATGGATCACGAATAGCTAAAGCATATTGTACTTTTCCGCTGTATCCGAAGTCACAATCGAAATCGTCGTCCCATGCAGCAAAAGAAACTAAGTGTTTGCATTGAACTGTACCACCAAACCATTCGAAGTTGTCATCACCACCGTAAGTAGCTTGAACATAGTCGATAGTAGTACCGTTACCTACAGCACCCATAGTTAAAGAGTTGGTTTCGTTATTTGGAGTTAAAGCGATACCAGCGTACTCAATTCTTACATATTTCAAAATACCTGAATTGTCGTTGTCGTTAGCATTGCTGTTAAATGTACCGTAATTTACAGCTGGAGAAATACCTTCGATAGCTGGATTGTTTTGGTTGCAATTTGCTTTACCTAAAATGATTAATCCACCCCAGTCGCCTTGCTCTCTAGCACCAGCTTCTTGGTTAGATGTGAAAATGATTGGATTTGCAGCAGTTCCTTCAGCAACAATTTTACCACCTGGTTTTACAACCAAAGTGCCTTTTGTGCTTTTTTGACCGAATAATTTAGTACCTGCAGGGATGGTTAAAATAGCACCATCTTCTACTGTTACTGTACCACTGATGGTGTACTTTTTAGTAGCATCCAAAGTTTGAGTTGATAATGCACCTTTTAAAGTAATGTCTGTTACTGGAGGATCAATAACAGGAGGATCATCGGGTCCACAAGAAGTAAAAGTTAAACCCAGTGCCAACATTGACACTAAACCGATTTTTAAGAAATTAGATTTCATATTATTATTTACAATTAATTTGATGGTGCAAAGTTTACCTGAGCATATTACGCTTATATTAATTGTGCTTTAAATAAAGATTATAGTTTGATATTTAGTGTTAAGAGAACGTCAAAATCACTGCTACTATTTAGCCCTGAAAATGGGGATTTCCCCAATGATATCAATACACATACTGTCTTTCAGCATCGTCTCCGCCCATCTTCTTTAAATTGTAAATCAAAGTCAACATAAAGTATTGTTGTATTCTATTACTTCTGCTGATGTAAATGAAATTTTCGTTGGCCGATCTGTCTATACTGGTGTTCTTTTTCAAAATGTCATACGCAGTTAATTTGATGCTGTATTTAGATTTGCCAATAGGTTGTTGAATAAAAGCCGACCAGATAGGTATTACTTTACCAATATTTGGCACATTACGTCTATCGCTGATTTCCAAATGGGTATTAATAGAAGTACCCCATTTTAAAACCGTTCTGATATTTAAACCATATTCAAATGTATTTTGCTTGAAGTTTAAATTTTCATTCAATAGGTTGCTGTAGTTCACGTTGTTTATAGAATAACTTACAGACAATTCCAAACTATCAGATTTTGTAAATTCTAAATATGGTCGAAATGATAAATTGGTATTGTTTGAAAATGAACTGATGGAATTTACCATCAATGGCGTTCTATCGCCATAGGCACTTATGCTTGCTCCTAAATGAATAATTTTCCATAGTTTTTTTGATGTTCCGATATAGCCATTAAAATCTCTTTGACCTGATGCATTGATTGGTTGTCTGATGATAATGCCGTTTTCATTCTGACTGCTGCTCCATATTTTAGCATTGTTAGACATGTTGCCTTGGAAACTTGAATACAAATATCTAAATCCTTTAATTTTATAAAAATTGGCATACACTCTAAACCCTAAATTGTCTTGAGGATTTAATTTTTCGTTGCCAATGGTTCTTTCAAAATTGTTGTTGATGTTCAGCACTGGTTGTAACTCTAAAATATTAGGAAACTGAGTAGAGGTCATAATATTGCCATACAAGTACATGAAACTAGGATAATAACTTACGGTATAGTAAGGTAAAAATTTGTTGTAGCTTCTATCTAATGTAATACCATTGTCGGCATTGGTGTTGCTAAGATTGAAATTCATAAAAGTGGCACCTGATGTCATGTACACTTTATTCCTCTCGTAACTGATATATGGCTTAGCGGTATACTGTACCAATTTGTTTTTAAAGCTTAAACTCAAAGTGTCAATTTTACCATTGTACTCTTGAGTGAAATTGTTGACAAAAGGATTGTTAGCTGTCAGTAAGTCTTGCGCAGAGGTATTGTTGTTTTGCCACATATCAAAAGAAACATTGGCATACCATATTTTCTTATACAATGGAATTTTTAAGTAGGTTTTAATTAAAATTTCTTGACTGTTTTTGGTGTTTGAATTGACGATATTAAAGGTGTCATTGCTGTTGTTTTGGAACTGGTAATTATCGCCATTGTTGCTGTTGTACTTATAATTGCCATGCAAGAAAAATGTGTAACGCTTGTCTTTTCTTAATGACCTTCTATAGGTGGCATGTGCGTTACCATTGCCTGATAGTCCTTTAAACAATTTATTGCTAAAACCTAGATTGACAATATTGGAATTGATGTTGATGTTGTTGAATCCATCGGTATTGACATTGTTCTGACTTAGTCCACCCGACAAACCCATTTCAAAAGTACCAGTTGAATCTATGGTTTTTGTATATGCGCTTCCTAAGCTGTAATTCATTGAAATGCCATCGGTATTTGAAGAATCATTGCTGTATCTTCTTGTTGAATCGTTTAAGGCAAACATCGAGTTGCTAGAATTGATGCTGGTGTAATGGTTTCTTGAAGCAAATGCATTGAAAGAGAATTTTTGTTTGTGTTTGAATTCATTAAAATAGGTTAGACCAGAACTAATTTTGTTGTTGATGTTACCTTCATCTGAATATTCGTAACTGTTGACAATCCAATCATCGTCGCTTCCACCACCATTTTTATCAAATGATTGAGAGTTGTGCCAGTTGCTGAATCCAAAATCAAATCCAGTTTGATTGTTGTTTTGAGCGTTGACAATAAATGAGAATTTTCTATCATTTTTAAAATTGTTCAATCTCAATCCAGTTTCATACCTTGAATCTGTGCCATATCCAGCCAAGACATCTCCAAATGTGCCATTGCGTTTTCCTTTTTTCAATTTTAAATTGATGGTTTTCGAACCACCTTGTTTAAGAGAACCATCTTCGTTTTTGTCATCGAATACCTGCACAGTTTCTACCATATCAGCATTGAGGTTTTTGGATACCAGACCTGGATTGTTGCCAAAGAAATCAGAACCATCTACCATTATTTTTGTGACTTCAGAACCATTGACTTTTATTTCGCCTTTAACATTGACCTCAAATCCGGGAATTTTCTTGAAGAGTTGTGCCACATCACTTCCGGGTAATACTTTAAATCTGTTGGCGTTGATTTCAATTGTATCGCCTTTCATTCTGATGGCGGATGTTCGCACGGTAAATCCCTTAAAGCTTTGAGGAATGGGTGCTAGTTTAATATCACCAAAATCTGTAAACGACCAATCCATATTTGGTCTGCTGGTAAATTCTTTTTCTTTATAACCAACGATGCTAATGATGATCAAAAGTGAATCATTGGATTTAGCAGTGATACTGAAATTGCCCATTGGAGTAGTAAATCCAAAGTTTAATAGGGAAGTATCAGATGCGCGATATATGGTAATGGTAGCATCGCCAATAGGATTGGTGCTTGCTGAATCAGTAACGCGACCTTTAAAAATCCGCTGTGCTTGTTGGGCGGAAGCATGATGGAAACAAAAAATAAGCAGTGTGATGAGGTAGAAATTTTTATTCATTTAGTTTTGGAATACAAGTATAAACTAAATTTTTATTGCTTTAGTATACTTTAGTCGATTTGTAAGAATTCAAATATCAATATTATTGAGAACCAGATAATTTTTTCAAAATATTTAGTCCATTTATGGGATTTTTTAATGATTGATTAATTTTGCACCATGGAAATTCCATATTGGATGAGCAGGACCCAATTGATGATGGGTGATGATGCTATTAGGAAATTAATGAATGCCAATGTATTGGTTGTTGGCTTAGGTGGTGTTGGTGGTATATGTGCTGAAATGATTGTGAGAGCCGGTGTTGGTAAAATGACAATTGTGGACGCTGATACAGTTGACCCGAGCAACAGAAACCGTCAAATTCCAGCTTTAAAAAGCACTGAACAACAATTAAAAGCTGATGTTATGGCTAAGCGTTTATTAGACATAAATCCTGAACTTCAATTAACCGTGTTAACTGAATACATTAAGGACGATAGAACCAGACAAATTTTAAGAGAAGGTCAATTTGATTACATATGCGATTGCATAGATACTCTCTCACCTAAAGTGCATTTTATCCGTTCGTGTATGGACATGAATTTGCCATTGGTAAGTAGCATGGGTGCGGGAGGGAAGTTAGACCCAACCAAATTGGAAGTTTGTGATATTTCTGAAACATACAACTGCAATCTGGCAAAATATGTAAGAAAATACCTACATAGATTGGGCATTCGCAATGGTTTGACCTGTGTATTCAGTTCTGAAATGGCTGATAAATCCAAAATTATCACCACAGAAAAAGCCTTTCCTAAAAAGTCGATTATTGGCACTATGAGCTATATGCCGGCTGTTTTTGGCTGTACTGTAGCCAGTGTAGCCATTAGAGGTTTGGTAGAAAAAATGCCCTAATTTCAACGATTTGAATCTGACTTTTCTCGAATATAAAAAAGTCTACCATGGAGTTGTAAAATAATCTATCGGCTTAAACGTTAGAATTAGGCAGATGGGCGTTTACAAGTCATTGTTTTCATATATTTTTGATTTTGATTTCCTCCTGATTTGCAAAACTTTATTGCTATATTTGCACACTTAATTTAACGAAAGAAATAATGAAAAGACTCTTAATTGTATTGTTGTTTTGCCCATTACTTATTGTTGCTCAAACGAAACCAAAACCAAGTACACCAGCTAAGAAACCTACTACTACAACGGCTACTAAAAAGCCGGCTACAGGAACACCAGCAAAAAAACCAGCTACCACAGCTACTGCTAAGAAACCAGCTACTGGAACTCCAGCTGCCAAAACTCCTGTGAAGAAACAAAATCCACAAGTTAAATTATTAGTAGAACAAGCCAACAAGCTTTTCAATGAGTCTAAAGATGCTGAATGCGAAAAAGTGATTAAGAAAATCTTGGCTTTAGAGCCTAAAAACAAAGAAGCATTTTTACTAAGAGCCAATATTGCAATGTTTGAAAACAAGTTCGATGCGATGTTTTCTAACCTTGACAAAATCTATAAATACTATCCTAAAGAACCTGAAATTTATTCGACTTTTGCCATGACACATTTAAACTATTACTTTTTAAGTGATAGTGCCAAACGTGTGCTATGTCGTAAAACCATCAGATTGAATTCTAGAATTGCCGATGGTTATGCTGCTTTAGGAATGGTTGCTGCAGTTGGAGGATATTACAACGAAGCTTTAAACTACTTTGACATCAGTTACAACAAATATTGGAAAGATACCTTATCAAGAGTGATTTTGGATTTGCCTTATGCCAATTGCTTGTATAGCGTAGGTGATACTGTGGGAGCCATCTCACGTTTAGAAAGAATCATTCCAAGAATGGGGGGTAAAGACAAATACACCTGTATTTTTCTTCGTGCTAAATACAAATTAGAACTGAATAGACTGGATGTATCTGAAGATTTGGATACACTTAACAGTTACGCACCTGATCAACCTGAAGTTCTGATATTAAATGCCAAGTATTTGAGCAAGACCAATAGAATGGATTCTGCTTGTATGATGGCCAAAAGAGTAAGGTTGAGTGAAGGAGGAGAGGTGTTCGACTTGTCGCCATATTGCAGCGATATCCAAACCAAATTGGATATGAAAAACATTAAGAAATTGAGTTATTCAATGGGCATGAGTGAATTTGATGTCAACATCGACGAGTTTAATTACCCTAGTTCTATCAAATTCCAATGGTATGAAGGTCAAGGCAACGATAAAACCAAATGGAAAACAGGATTGGTGAACATTGGTAAAAAAGCGCTTGACTCTGCTTATGTGTATACAGCCTATTTTGAAAATGAATCAGAGGCCAATTTGGATAAAACCACCACTTTTTGGCTAAGCAAATTGCAGTTAAGCGACTTAGCGAAAGATTCTACTACCAGATTGAACATGTCTGGAACCTTATTGAACCAATTTAAATTGGTAGGCCACGAACAAATAGAAATATTTGATGCTAAGAACAACGAATTCCTTGTAGATTGTGTCGTTTTATACGATGGAACCAACAAGATTTGTTACTTAAATGACCCAGCAAATCCACTGCTGGTGAAATTCGAAACTGAGAAGTACAGCTATATTTTGGTCAAAGTAGAGTAAAATTCATCGATTAAGGCAACTTTTTATGCCAATTTTATGTTATATTCGTAGTAGACATGGAATTTCTGACTGAATTAAAATATAAATTCAAGTATTCAACGCCGATTACAAAGATCATTGTAGTCAATGCCGCGTTATTTCTTGTCATTGTTTTTACCAACTTATTTCTTTGGGCTGTTAGAGGTAACACAGCTTTATTAACCAATTTCTTGGCATTGCCTTCTAGTATAGATGTGTTCATGAAAAAACCTTGGACAATTATTACCTATCAATTTACCCATTTTAATGTGTTCCATATTCTAATGAACATGTTGGTGTTGAATATGGCTGGGTATATTTTTCTAGATTTCTATAAAAACAAAGAAGCCTTAAGGGTCTATATTTTAAGTGGAGTGTCGGCAGGAATTCTATATGCTTTATTCAGCAATTTGATTCCAGCTTTAAAAGGCGAGACGCTGTATTTATTATATGGAGCATCTGCTTCGGTTATGGGTATATTGTTTGCCGCTGCAACTTATGCACCTAACATCAAATTGAGTTTGTTTGGAGCCATTCAAATCAAATTGATATGGTTTGCTTTGTTTTTTCTATTAATTGATTTGATTAGTATTCCAGTTGGCAATGCTGGGGGGCATATTTCACATTTGGGAGGTGCTTTATTCGGATGGCTCTACGCTTTAAGAAAGAAAGGTCAATTGCCTATTAAGTTGTTTGAACCACAGAAAGAAGTATACAGCAGACCTAAACATTTTAAAGTTGAGGTAAACCATTCTCAAAAAACTTCAGCCAAAGTCAACAAAGAATCATTGAACAGAGTGCCTACTCAAGAAGAGGTAGATGCCATTCTAGATAAAATTTCAAAATCTGGATACGATAGATTGACTAAGGAAGAGAAAGATATATTATTTAAAGCAAGTCAAGATTAATTTGATCAATTTTTTCAGAAGATTTGTATTTGCATTTAACATCATTGCCATAATCTTACTAGGCGGTGCTTATCTCTCTGCGTATATCAGTCCGAAAGAAACATGGATATTTTCATTGTTAGGATTGGCTTATCCATTTTTATTACTCATAAACATTTTCTTTGCTTTGTTTTGGCTGATACGATTCAAGCTGTATGCTTTTTTTAGTATTGGTATCATTGTCATAGGAGCAAGTTTCTTCAATCGCAGCTTTCAATTCAAAAAGAAAATAGTCGAATCAGACAATAAGCTTGTTGTGAGTTCCTATAATGTCGGATTGTTCGGATATTTTCAATCGAAATGGTATACCGATGAAATGACAAATACATTGAAAGACATAGAGCCAGATGTCTTGTGCATTCAAGAGTTTCTGAATTTGAAAACAGAATCTGGTAATACAGTTGATTCAGTCAAAGAGAAATGTGGTTTTAAGTATGTGAGTTTTTTGAAACTGTCTGATGGGCGCAAGAAAGGGGAGTATGGCATGGCTATTTTTTCAAAATTCCCTATCGAACGTGCTGAATTGGTGCAATTCGATGGACTTACAGGCAATATGTGTATGTATGCAGATATTAAGTATGATACTGGGACCTATAGAGTTTACAACGTGCATCTGCAGTCCTTTAAGTTTAAAAAGCAAGACTATAAGTTTATCAATAGTATGCCTGAAGACAACGATGAAAAATTAAAGCAGTCTAAAGGAATATTGACCCGAATCAAAAGTGCCTATCAAAAAAGAGCCCAACAGGTTGAGGACATCAAACAGCATATTTCAACTTGTGAAGTGCCTTATTTTATTGTTGGCGACTTCAATGATCCGCCAATTTCATACTCATACAATGAATTGAGCAAAGGGCTGAAGGATGCATTTGTTGAAAATGGCTCTGGAATGGGAAAGACGTATATAGGCATGATGCCCAATTTCAGAATTGATTATATCCTGTATCCAAAGCAGTTTGAGGGTCTATTTTACAAGACAAATAGGCTTTCAAGCGACCATAGTTTGCTAAGTACAGGATTAAAGTTAAAATATGATTAAAAAAATATTTATTTTCGCCCTCTAAATCTTACTCGGTAATGACATTCGATTTCGAAAAACCAATCCAAGAACTAATAGACCAGCTTGAAAAAGCTAAGGAAACACATTCAAAAGGTAAAATTGACATGACCGACACTATTAGCTCATTGGAGCAAAAAATAGAAGAAACCAAAAAGTCGATTTACAGCAACCTTTCTGGATGGCAGAAGGTACAAATTTCAAGACACCCTGATCGTCCGTACGCTTTGGATTACATTATGGGCATTGCGCCTGATTTTATTGAATTACATGGCGACCGCAATGTAAAAGACGACAAAGCTATGGTTGGTGGTTTTGGAACTGTTGACGGACAAGCTTACATGTTTATTGGCCAACAAAAAGGTAGAAACACCAAAGAAAGACAATATAGAAACTTTGGTATGCCAAATCCAGAAGGCTATAGAAAGGCCTTGAGATTGATGAAGCTGGCTGAGAAGTTTAACCGCCCAATCGTGACATTTATTGATACACCTGGTGCATCTCCTGGACTAGAAGCAGAAGAAAGAGGTCAGGGTGAAGCAATCGCTAAAAACTTGATGGAAATGGCTGTATTAAAAGTACCAGTTATTTGTATCATTATAGGCGAAGGAGCAAGTGGCGGTGCTTTGGGTATTGGTGTAGGCGACAAAGTGATGATGATGGAGAATACTTGGTATTCTGTTATCTCACCTGAAAGTTGTTCATCAATTCTATGGAGAACTTGGGATTACAAAGAAAGAGCCGCTGAAGCTTTAAAATTAACAGCAACAGACATGCTTAAAAATGGATTGATTGATGGTATCATCGAAGAGCCGCTTGGTGGCGCACACCACGATATTGAGAAAACGATCTCTACCATTAAGAAAGAAGTAAAGAAATTATATAAAGGACTAAAAGACAAAACCCCGGATGAATTGATTCAAGAAAGAATTGATAAGTTCAGTCAGATGGGTGTTGTTAGAGAAATGGAAGCATAGTCCATACAACTACATTATATTAAAATCTTATGTCACTCAAATGTCATAAGATTTTTTTTTGGAAATAATTTTACGGGATAATCGTCTTAATGGTATGAAGTTGTTGATCAACGAACCTTGTTGCGAACCATGGGATGACATGCTAGTCAATGCTAATGGTAGGCATTGCAGTAAATGTGACAAGACGGTGGTTGATTTTTCTAAGTTTAAAGATGATGAACTCATTGATTTTTTCAAAAAACATCAAAATGTTTGTGGTCGCTTTGAAAACACACAGTTAAATCGCGAACTTATTGCAAGGAATCGGTCGTATACTCCTTTGAAATATGCAGCATGCGGACTTATTGCATTAACTGCATTAGGAGCTCAAGCACAAGTGAACGATAGTTTACAAATTAAAACTGAACAAATAGCCAATCCTACAGTGCATAATGCTGGTACAAATATCATCAAATTAAAAATCAATCAACCTGATGTAGCAGAACAAAGAATTATTAAAGTGAAGATACAATTAGATTCTTTTGTAATTGAAGTTCCTATCGATAGTACCAATGTATCCAGTTTTCATATTCCGAATTCGCTTTGGTACAATCATCAAATGCAAACCCAATTGTTCAATGTTAAGGGAGATACAATACCACTTGTGATAGAGTATGGTTTTTTAGTAAGCGAATTTACATTTACCCAAAATGGAGATAAATGGTTGTACTATTCTAATGCTCCGGTATTTCAACATTTAAGTGGGTATGAGTATGTTTGGGGACCACCGGTGAGTATTCCATTTGTGAATTTAAGAATACCTGAAGCTACAAGATTGGATACCATTTCAACTTCTATAATGGGTTTAACTGTTAACCCTGATAGTGTGCAATGGCCAACAGATTCACAGAAAGAAAATAAAAAGTTGGAAACAAAAACATACAAAAAAATGGAAGACAAATCACGGGTGTGGTATTGGTGGGCGGGTGGATTTATGGTCTTTTTAGTAGGATGGTTTTTTAGGAATCGAAGTAGAAAGTTGGAAGAATAAAAAAAGGGAAGCTTTATGGCTTCCCTTTAGTATTTTAAGAAGTAACTGATTACTCAGCGTCTTCAGATGTTTCTTTTTTAGCTTTTGTAGCTCTTGCTTTTTTAACTGGAGCTTCGTCAGCAGTTTCAGCTGCAGGAGTTTCAGTTGTTTCAGCTTTAGGAGCAGCTTTTTTAGTTGCAGCTTTTTTAGGCGCTTCAACTTTAGCTTCAACAGCAGCAGTTTTTACTTTCGGAGCGTTATCAGGTCTTGAAACCGGAGTAGCATCTTTAACTTCGTTAACGATAGCTTTGAACGCTTCTGGGTGGTTTAAAGCTAAATCAGCTAAAGCTTTACGGCTTAGGGTGATGTTTTTAGCGTTTAATTTACCGATGAATTCAGAGTAAGAGAGACCGAATTCTCTAACTGCGGCATTGATACGAACGATCCAAACAGAACGAACATTTCTTTTCTTTTGTTTACGGTCGCGGTAAGCGTAGGTTAAACCTTTTTCAACCGCATTTTTGGCTACTGTCCATACATTTTTTCTTCTTCCGAAGTAGCCTTTGGCCATTTTAAGGACCTTTTTTCTTCTTGCCTTCGAGGCAACGTGATTAACTGAACGTGGCATTTTTTACTTTGTTACTTTAATTAGTTATTTGTTGTTATGGCAGGCGTGCAATTGCAACTTTAAGGCCTGACAATGTTTTAATGTTTAGGAATTATTTACCAATGGTTAACATGAATCTCATGTTTGGCATATCCACTTCGCTAACTAAGCCATCTTGAGCCAATCCGCGTTTACGTTTGGTAGCTTTCTTAGTTAAAATGTGGTTTTTAAACGCTTTTTTACGTTTAATCTTTCCTGTGCCTGTAATGCTAACTCTCTTTTTAGCACTACTGTTGGTCTTCATTTTTGGCATAATACTATTTTCTTTTTTCTATTTGGTTGTACTAGGTTTATTTCTTCTTGGTAGGACCAAGGATGATAATCATTTTTTTACCTTCTTGTTTTGGCGTTGATTCTAATTTAGCTAATCCATCTTCAATCAATTTGTTAGCAAATCTCATCAACAACTCTTCACCTCTTTCTTTGTATACGATGGTTCTTCCTTTAAAGAATACGTATGCTCTTACTTTAGCACCTTCAGCCAAAAACTTTGAAGCATGTTTCAACTTGAAGTCCACATCATGCTCGTCTGTGTTTGGTCCGAAACGTATTTCTTTAACCTCGTTTACTACCGCATTGGCTTTTAGTTCCTTTTGCTTTTTCTTTTGTTCGTATAAGAACTTGTTGTAATCAACAATCTTACAAACTGGAGGTTCAGCATTTGGAGAGATTTCAACTAAATCTAGTTCTTTCTCATCGGCCATCTTTATAGCTACACTGATAGGGTAAATGCCAGGCTCTATGCCCTCGCCAACTACTCTTACTTCTTGTGCAGTAATAAAGTTATTAATCTTGTGTAAAGCTTCCTTTCTTCCACGATTGGGGCGTGGTCCGTTTGGTTTTGGCTTTACTGTAGGTTTAAAAGGTTTCTTTATCAATTATATAATTATTTAATTTAATTGTTTTTCAATCTCGGCATTCACATAGGCTACAAATGCTTCAATTGTCATTGACCCCAAATCTTCTCCACCTTGTCGTCTGACTGTCACTGTGTTATCGTTTTGCTCCTTTTCTCCCAATATCAACATCAGTGGCACTCTTTTCAACTCCGCATCTCTGATTTTCTTACCGGTTTTTTCAGACCTGTCGTCAATGAGGGCGCGAATATCGTGATTTTTTAGGATATTTAAAACTTTTTCTGAATATTCTTGATATTTTTCGCTGATTGGCAATATCATCACCTGTTCAGGATTTAACCAAAGTGGGAACTTACCTGCATAGTGTTCTAACAAAAATCCAATGAATCTTTCGTGGGTGCTCAATGGCGCTCTGTGAATGATCAATGGACGCTCTTTCTCACTCTTCTCGTTGATGAAATACAAATCAAAACGCTCCGCTTGAGCAAAGTCAACCTGGTTGGTTGCCAATGTAAATTCTCTACCTATTGCGCTCCAAATCTGAATGTCTATCTTCGGTCCGTAAAAAGCAGCTTCGTCTTCAACTTCTACAAATGGAATCCCTGAATTTACTAACACATCTCTTACCATGGTTTCAGTTTCTAACCACAACTCTGGTGCATTGATGTATTTTTGACCTAATTTCTTTGGATCGTGTTTGCTAAAACGCATCACATATTTGTCGATACCAAACACTTTAAAGTATTTTAGGTACAATGCGTTTACTGCTTTAAATTCAGCTTCAAACTGGTCCTTTTTGCAATAGATGTGAGCATCATTCATTTGCAGTGAACGCACCCTCATCAATCCAAACAATTCACCTGTTTGCTCATATCTATAACAAGTTCCGTACTCTGCATATCTTACAGGTAAATCTCTGTATGATTTTGGAGTAGCCGCAAAAATCTTGTGGTGGTGAGGGCAATTCATGGCTTTTAGATAGTAGTTGATACCATCCAATTCCATAGGAGGGAACATGCTTTCTTTGTAGTAAGGCAAGTGACCACTCTTAATGTACATGCTCTCTTTAGCAATATGAGGAGATTTCACTCTGAAATAACCAGCTTCTTTTTCTGTTTTTTTAGCGAAACCTTCAAGTAATTCAATGATAGCAGCACCTTTTGGCAACCACAATGGTAAACCTGGTCCAACGTCATCGTCGAAGGCGAAAATCTCTAGCTCTTTACCCAATAATCTGTGGTCGCGTTTTTTAGCTTCCTCCAACATTTGCATGTGGGCATCCAATTCAGATTTTTTAGGGAAAGTGATGCCATAAATTCTGGTCAATTGTTTGTTTTTCTCATCACCTCTCCAGTATGCACCAGCAAGGTTTAAGATTTTAACAGCTTTGATAAAACCAGTATTTGGTAGGTGAGGACCTCTACACAAATCAGTAAAGTCACCTTGCTGATAGAAGGTAATTTCACCATCGTTTAAGTCTTGGAGTAATTCGATTTTATATTGGTCGCCTTTTTCTGTGAAGTACTGAATGGCCTCAGCTTTTGGCACTTCTTTTCTGATAAACTGACTTTCTTTTTTAGCCAGTTCAAGCATTTTTGCTTCTAATTTAGCGAAATCGTCGCTGGTAAATTTGTAGTCACCGAAATCGATGTCGTAGTAAAAACCTGAGTCGATAGCTGGACCGATTCCAAATTTTACACCAGGATATAAGGCTTCCAATGCTTCTGCTAAAAGGTGAGCAGAAGAGTGCCAGAAAGTGTTTTTACCTTCTTTGTCATCCCATTTCAAAAGCGTTAAATTGGCGTCTTCCGTTATTGCGCGCGTCGTTTCAACGACTTGTCCGTTGACTTTTGCGGCAATAATGTTACGAGCCAACCCTTCGCTAATGCTTTGGGCGACCTGGTGTGCAGTAATACCTTTAGGGTATTCTCTGACACTTCCGTCTGGTAAAGTGATTTTAATTTCTGACATAAAAAAGATTGCAAATATAGACAAAAAAAGCAATCGTATATCGGCCTTAATAGCCGTTTTTGTAATTATTTTGTCTTATTCTTTTAATAGAATTAGAAGCGGTATGCTAAACCGAAAGTTTGAGTTCTTCCAACGGTTGAGGTACTTAAATACCAATGTCTTTGCTTTTGCATGGCCAAAGGTTGGTCGATGTTGAACTTATAAAAATGAGCATCAACTGTTGCGTCAACTATGTTGAGTAAATAAAATGCAGCTGTTGCTATAATACTATAATCTCTATTGGTTCTATAGTTGTTTCTTTGAGCTTTTAAAACATCTACAGGTAAGTTTTTAAATTCATCTGAAGCAACAGTGTTTGGGTCGCCATCAAGCATTGCAGTAAGGGCATTTTGTCTTTTTAACATTTCTTCTCTGTTGAATTTAATAAAATATGCAGAAGTGCCAATAGCAGCATACACGATGGGTATTTTCCAGTATTTACGGTTGTAAGCCTGACCTAATCCAGGCAATACTGCACTGTACAAAGTTGCCTTTTTAGGAGAATGTTTTTTTACTGTATCTTTAGATTCAACAAAAGAAAATAGCGATGAAGAGAATGCAGAAGCATTGAAGCTTGTAAGTAAAAGAGTGACAATAAGCGCTATCTTATTCATGTTCAGCTAAACTTGTCAAAATTCGTTCCAATTCTGAGTAGTTTTTAAACGGAATAACGATTTCACCTTTTTTGCCTTTAGGCTTCACAGTGATTTGTGAATTGATCAATTGATTGAGCTTGTCAATTTTCAATTTTAAAGCATCATCAATATCAAACAACTTAGCTTGGTTGTCACCTAGTTTTTGGGTATTGTCTGTTTCTGTTTTACCAGATTTAGCTTGTTTAACAATTTCTTCAGCTGCTCTAACACTTAAGCTTTCTTTTTCTATGCGTTGGTATAAAGCAATTTGTTCTTCTGCTTCATCCACACTTAAAATGGCTTTAGCATGACCCATAGAAATCTTATTGTGTTTAAGTCCTAATTGAACTTCGTCTGGCAATCTAAGTAATCTCAAGAAATTGCTGACTGTACTGCGGTCTTTGCCAACACGTTCGCCCAACTCATCTTGTTTCAGGCTACATTCCTCTATCAGTCTTTTATAACTCAAAGAGACTTCTATTGGGTTTAGATTTTCTCTTTGTATGTTTTCAATCAATGCCATTTCTAGCATCTCTTGGTCGTTGGCTATTCTAATATAAGCTGGAATTTTCTCTAATCCAGCCATTATAGAAGCTCTGGTTCTACGCTCACCACTGATAAGTTGGTATTTGTCGTAGCCCATTTTTCTTACAGTAACAGGTTGAATCAACCCATGAACTTTGATGGATTCAGATAACTCTTCTAAAGCTCTCGATTCAAAGTCGGTTCTCGGTTGAAATGGATTTGCTTCGATATCGTTGATGTCAATAAATTGCACACCTCCACCAGCTCTGTATTCAGAACTTACAGTGATATCGGTATCAGCGTTATTCAATAGTGCAGAAAGGCCTCTACCTAAGCCTCCTTTTTTCGTTTTATTTGTGTGTTCTTTGCTCATGTCACTCATAATTACATTACCTTCTCAGTTTTCTCCATTTTAGTTAAGCCATTTCTTTGCAAGATTTCTCTGGCAAGATTTAGATATGTTGTTGAACCTTTGCTCGCCACATCGTGAGAAATCACTGGCAATCCAAAACTAGGTGCTTCGCTTAATTTGGTATTTCTAGGAATGATGGTATCAAAAACCAAATCTTGGAAGTGCATTTTAACATCTTCTACAACATGATTACTCAAGCGCAAACGAGAATCGTACATGGTTAACAAGATGCCTTCAATTGAAAGGTTTTTATTCAGTTCTTTTTGAACGATTCTTATGGTGTTTAATAATTTACCCAAACCTTCTAACGCAAAATATTCGCATTGCACAGGGATGATAACAGAATCAGCGGCACATAGAGAATTGGTTGTGATTAGACCCAAAGACGGAGAACAGTCGATGATGATGAAATCGTATTCTTTTTTAATGTTTTCGAAAGCACCTTTCATTACCCTTTCTCTGTTAGGTAAATCAATCATTTCCAATTCAGCACCAACCAAGTTGATGTTAGAAGGAAGAAGATCCAAAAATTTCAAGTCAGATTTCATGATGACATCTTTTGGATCCGTTTCATTGATTAAGCAATCATACAAACCAATTTTAATGTTTTGTGGATCGAAGCCAATGCCCGAAGAAGAGTTAGCCTGAGGGTCGGCATCTACGAGAAGAGTTTTAAACTCTAACACAGCCAAACTTGCAGCCAGGTTAATTGCAGTGGTTGTTTTTCCAACTCCTCCTTTTTGATTTGCGATTGTTATTATTTTTCCCATTTTGTATAAATATACTATAGTTCTATTGATTGTCCGATTTGCATTAATGTTAACAGTTTACCAGCCTGATTGAATTGATTGATCGCTTCGTTGTGGTTGATGGTGATATATCCGAATGTATCATAATGCATCCCAATGATGTGGTTGCATTTTACATATTTTGCAGCTGTCAAAGCATCGGTTATATCCATGGTAAAGTTGCTTCCTATAGGTAAAAAAGCAAAATTGATATTGTGTCTTTCTGGAATCAATTGCATATCTAAAGTCAATGCAGTATCTCCACTGTAATAAAATGTTTTATCTTCACCACTAACAACAAATCCGCAAGGTTGACCAGCGTAAGAGCCATCAGGAAAAGAACTAGAATGTACTGCTTTAACCATTTGAACTGAGCCAAAATCGAAGCGCCAATGACCACCAATATTCATTGGATGGTTGTCGTTGTGTCCATTTTTACCAGCCCATTCGCATATTTCCCATATTCCAACTATTTTTGATTGGTTATTTCCTGCAATTGTAAGGGCATCAGCAATGTGGTCTTGGTGACCGTGACTTAAAAATATATAATCGGCCTTGATGCTATTGATATCAATGTCTTTCGCTAATGGATTATGCGAAATAAATGGATCGAATAGCAACTCTTTTCCACCAATGTTAACACTGAAACAAGAGTGACCGTAATATTTTACTTTCATTTGCACTTAAATTTGAACTTTCAAAAATATGATTAAGCATATTAGAATTCCCCTAAAAACGGCCCTATTTTTCCCCATACTCATTTGGATAAATAGTTGTCAAAATGTGGATAAGTTGAAATTTTCGAATTACTTTTTCTATAACGAAGATCAAAATTTAACCACCTTAGACCCGGCTTTCACACGCACTCAAAGTGAGATATGGGTGGCTTCTCAGATGTTTGAAGGTCTGCTCGAATTTGATGATCAACTCGGCGTTCAACCTTCTTTGGCAAAATCGTATTCCATTTCTGATAGTGGCAAGGTGTATACTTTTAAATTGAGAACGGATGTATTTTTTCATGCTCAAGGCGTATTTAAAAATGTCAAAAGAAAATTTGTTGCATCTGATGTGGTGTTTTCTTTTAGACGTGTAGCAGATCCTAAAATAGCATCTCCTGGAGCTTGGATTTTCAATGATAAGATGGATTTGCGTTGCTTCGAAACCAATGATTCGATTCCATTTCCTGTTAGGGCCATCAACGATTCTACTGTCGAAATAAAATTGAACAAATCTTTTAAACCTTTTATTGGCATTTTAGCAATGAATTATTGTTACATAGTGCCGAAAGAGGCCGTTAACGTAGAATTCAGAAGTAATCCTATTGGCACTGGACCTTTTGTTTTTAGAAAATGGGAAGAAGAAGTGGGTGTTTTGTTGGGCAAAAATGAACATTATTATAGATTTAAAAATGGAAAACGTTTGCCATATTTAGATGGTGTTATGGTCGATAATATCAAAAACAAACAAACGGCATTTATGAAATTTGTGCATGGTGAATACGATTTTTTTAATGGTATTGATGCAACAATAAAAGATGAACTCATCAATAGGAAAGGAGAGTTGAGAGACAAATACAACAACAAATTCAATTTGATTAAGTCTCCATTCCTTAATACTGAATTTATTGGTTTTAATATTGATCCGAAATTTAAGTCACACCCTCTTAACAACCGCGACTTTCGTTTAGCAATTAATTTTGCTGTTAATAAAGTCAACTTAATTACCTATTTGAGAAATGGAATAGGCATTCCTGCAAAATATGGTTTTGTGCCTTATGGTATGCCTAATTTTGATTTTTCAAAAGTGCATCAATACGCTTATAATTTAGACAGCGCCAAATATTATCTTAAGAAAAGTAAAATTGATGTCAGTACCATGGAAGAAGTGGTTATCAATACCACACAAGATTATCTTGAATTGATGATTTTTGTTCAAAAAGAACTGCAAAAAATTGGCATTAAAGTAAGAATTGAAGTACATCCATCAAGTTTCCTTAGACAGTTAAAAAAGGATCAAAAAATCAATTGTTTTAGGGGTAGTTGGATAGCAGATTATCCTGATGCAGAAAATTATTTGGTGTGTTTCGAAACGATTAACCACAGTCCGGTTGGCCCAAATTATTTCCACTATTCCAATCCAACCTATGATGCCTTAGTTCAAAAAAGCATTGGTGAACAGGACGATATCAAACGCAAACAATTAATGGCTGATGCAGAAAATGTGATGTTGAATGACATGCCTTGTTTGATTTTGTATTATGATGAAAGCATTAGAATGAGTCAGACTTGGGTCAAAGGATTAACATCAAATCCTATCAATTTTTTAAGGTTGAGGGAAGTAGAGAAGCTCAAACATTGAGTTAGAGGTCCATCAATCGGTTTTCAATTCTTTCTAAATACCTCCACTTTAATATTTCCATTTGCAAATCCGACCAAGCTTCGCTTCTTGCAGTTGATTTAATGGCATCTAATGTGGTGTTTTTTAACGCATGTATTTGATCTTCGAAGGCATTTCTATTGTCTTCATTCAATTCATCAAGTGCTTCGTTTAACTCCATCATGTCCATTAAAAATGCCTGAGGCAAAGCAACATGTTTGACGTCTTGTTGGATGTTCAACCCCAACAAATACGACGCTCTGCTCACATCAGAGTTTAAAGTTTTATAAGCAAGGTTGTTATAAGCAGTAGTGGAAACTGCAATGTTCTCAGCTTCTGAATCACCTAGAAAAAAATCTGGGTGATAAGCTTTACTTTTTTCAAGAAACAGGTTTTTTAATTGAGCTAGGTCAATGTCAAATTTTTTATCCAGTTGATAAAAACTGAAGTAATCTCGGGTATCAGGTATAATAGGTTTATCACCCATTATTTGGTAAACAATTTATAGATATCGTTTCCGAAAGCAAATACCATCAGTGATAACAATAGCACCATTCCTATAACTTGCATGACCTGCATAAATTTGTCACTAAGTGGTCTGCGAATGATCATTTCAATGATTAAAAACACAACGTGTCCACCATCTAAAGCTGGAATAGGCAGTAAATTCATAAATGCCAATATCAAAGATAGTAAACCAGTTAATGCCCAGAATCTTTCCCATTGCCAAGTTGCACCAAACATGGTCGCAATACCAATCGGACCCTGAACAGATTTGCGTGGGTCAATCTTTCCACTAACCAATTTTTTCAGACCAGTGATGTTATCGGTTAAAGCTTCCATCGCTCTTCTAGTGCCTTCTGGAATTGATTGTGCGAAGGTGTATGTTAACGTGTCGTAATCGTTTTTATATGGATTAACAGGGTAGTATCCCAACCTACCATCTTCGGTTAATTTTACATTGATGTTGTTGGTATCATTGCCTCTAACATAGGTTAGTTTGACAGTTTTATTGCCGTAATATCCTAAATGCGTTTTTACTTCATGTTGATATAAAGTTGCAGTATCATTAATGGCAATGATGTAATCGCCTTTTTTAAGTTTGGCTTTTTCAGCGGGAGTGTTAACGTCAACAGAATCTATTTGAGCAGGCACTCGCATTTCAAACATAGAATTTCTTTTGTCAGAAATTTTATTGACGATGTCTTTAGGTAAAGGAAGTGTTTTTTCTTCGTTGCCTCTTAAAACGTTGTATGCGTTACCTTCATTTAAAAAGATAGAGGGTTTTCTAGAGTCTTCAAAATATTTCAACTTAGAACCATTAACCCCTACAATGATATCGCCATCTTGAAGGCCTATGTCTTTCCCAACTTCATTTGGATGAATGCCATAAGTTAATTTATCGGCAGGTAGTTTTTCATCACCATAGTACCAGATAGAACAGATAAAGATGATAAATCCTAGAACAAAGTTTACTGTAACACCGCCAATCATAACGATAAGTCGTTGCCAAGCTGGTTTGCTTCTGAATTCCCAAGATTGAGGTTCAGTTTTCATTTGCTCGGTATCCATACTTTCGTCAATCATACCGGCAATTTTTACATATCCGCCTAGCGGCAACCAACCGATTCCGTATTCGGTATCACCTCTTTTAAAGCTGAACAATTTAACACCCCATGCGTCAAAGAATAGGTAGAATTTTTCTACTTTAATCCCAAACATTCTAGCTGCGGCAAAATGCCCTAATTCGTGTAGTGTTACTAAAATTGCTAAAGCAAAAATGATTTGCCCAGCCATTATCAATGCATCCATGTATAATATAAAGGTGCGAAGATAATGAATTTCAAAGAAATCATTAATAAAGTCGTCTAACAAACAAAATCAGAGCATTAATTTTTTAAACGCTCGAAATCTTTTTCGAAGTCGTAGCGGTAGTCTTCGTGCATTTTGTTTAAAATAGTTTCTATTTTTTTAATTTGTTGCAAATAGAAATTTTGATAGGCCAAAAGGTGTAGTTTAGAATGTGTTACAGCTTTTAATTTTTGAGTGAAATATATGAGTACTTCGGCTTGAGTAGTTGGAATTCCAGAGTATTTTATAGGTTTGCTGATGGTTCGTGAAATTTTTCTCAATTGTTTTAGCAATCGGTAATTGTTGTCGTCTTTTAAATGGTCGAACAGGTCGTCTAATTCAGCTTTTATGTTTTCTATAAATTGAGTTTCATCCTTACAATCAAACATCAAATAAGACAAAAGTTCTTTGTTTTCCTTTTTGTATTTGGCAACTCTAAGACAAACGTTGACCAAGTCGGTGGTGTCTAGTTCGTTCAATGCCTTTTTAATCTCACTTACTGAGTAACTTTTCATCTTCGAAAATTAGATTTTTATGCGATTGCAATATACTTTGGTTTCGGTTGAATTAGCAATTATAATTGTCAGAAACTTCAATGTTTAGGAGAATGGACTTGCTGTGATTTTGTTAAATAGCAAAAAATGCCGAAATTGCGGGCTCTTTAAACTAAAAGATAACACAATATTCAAAATGAAAAAGTTCATAATCTTATTAGCGCTTGTTCTGGTTTATGCAGACATTTTCGCTAAACCAATCGACGCTCAAACTGCCGAAAATGTAGCCATCAAATTTGTCAGACAACGAACATTATCTCTCGAATTGAAAATGGTTAACGACTTTAACCTGGCTTATATTTACAAAAGTGAATCTAAGAATTTAGCGTCAAACTCGGAAACTCAGAATTATTTTTATGTTTTTACTGCACCAACAAAAGGCTTTGTTTTGGTAGCTGCTGACGATAGAGTTTCACCAATATTGGGCTATTCTGATGAGTCGGTTTTCAATCCTGGAAATATTCCTCCTCAAGTTGCTAAATGGTTTGAATCTTACAAGGCTCAAATTCGTTATGCAATCGAAAACAATTTGTCAGCTACCGAAGAGATAGCATCTGATTGGTCAGCGCTAATTGGTGAAAATTCAAACTATTCGCAACAAGGGAAAAGAGGAAGTGTATCTCCATTGCTTACTACGAAATGGAACCAATCGCCGTATTACAACGCTTTGTGTCCATACGACAATGCAAATTCACAAAGAACAGTTACAGGTTGTGTAGCTACTGCAATGGCTCAAGTAATGAAATACCATAATTATCCATCAAAAGGCAATGGTTCTTATTCTTACAACCACGATACCTATGGTACCTTATCCGCCAATTTTGCGGCAACGACTTACAACTGGAGTTCAATGCCTAATTCAGTAACATCAACAAATTCTGCAGTTGCAACTTTGATGTATCAAGTAGGCGTTTCTGTAAACATGAATTATGGAATAGCCTCTACGGGTGGAAGTGGAGCATATGTGGTAAGTTCAGCAAGTGCGTATACCAATTGCGCAGAATATGCTTTAAAAACATATTTTGATTATAAAACATCACTTTCAGGTATTGAAAGAAAAAATTACACAAGTTCTGTTTGGCTATCTACTATGAAAGCTGAGTTAGATGCATCTAGACCAATTATCTATGCTGGATTTGGTACCGGTGGTGGTCACTGTTTCGTAGCTGATGGATATGACAACAACAATTATCTACATTTCAATTGGGGTTGGGGTGGTGCCTATGATGGCTATTTCTCAATCAATGCGTTGAATCCGGGTGGAGTAGGTACTGGAGGAGGAACAGGAGGGTTTAATAACAACCATCAAGCAGTTATCGGAATTCAACCTAATTCAACGGGAACAGGAGGTAGCTCGGCTTATGATTTGAGATTGTATGCCAGTGTTTCTATCAATCCAAACCCAGTGGATTATGGTGAAGGCATAACTGTTACTACCAATTTGGCAAATTACGGAACAAGCAGTGCTCAAAATTTTAGTGGCGATTATACGGCTGCTGTTTTCAATAGTGACAATCAGTTTGTAGCGTTTGTAGAAACACTTTCTGGCTATTCACTAAACTTTAATAGTTATTACGTTAACCCTTTAACCTTTTCAAGTGCTGGTATCAATTCTATGACACCCGGAACTTACACAGTGGGAATATATTACAAACCATCAGGTGGAACTCAGTGGTATGCAGTTGGAAGTGGCAATTATCAAAACTTTGTAAGTTTGGTCGTAAAAGACAATTCAACTAATCCTCTAAAATTGTATACTGCTATAACAACCAACCCAACTGTTTTGGTACAAAATCAAACTTTTACGGTTACATTTGATATTGCAAATTATGGAGGTTCACAATTTGATGGTGATGTTTCTGTGGACATACATAAATCTGATGGTACATGGATTAGAGAGTTATCAGTAAAAACTGGTTTAAGCTTGCCTTCTATGACGCATTTTACCAATGGACTAACGTATACAATAACTGGGGGATTGCCAGATGAACCTGGAACTTACCAATTCTTTATTTGGGATAAACCTAGCGGAGGTTCATGGGAATTTCTTGGTAGCGGTAATTTTTCTAATCCAATTAATGTTCAGTTAAAGGCTCCTGGATTAAATCCAGATATTTATGAAACCAATAACATCATAAGTCAATCGTATAATTTACCTATCAGTTTTCAAAATAATTTGGCAAAAAGAACCACTACTGGGTCTAATTGTCACAATGGAAACGATTATGATTTTTATAAAGTTGTGCTTCAAAGTGGCTACAACTATACATTGAACGCTAGAATTCACGATGCATACAGCAGTGGAAACGGCAATGTGTATACATTGGATGCTATTGTATCATATTCAACAGATGGAACAACTTGGTCTGATGTGTACGATGATTTCATCACTCAGTTTACAATGAATGGTGCTGGAACAGTTTATTTTATGGTATCTCCATATTTTACTGGAAATACAGGTACATATTTATTTGATGTAAACATTACAAGGACACCTGTTACATCTGTAAAACCTGTTGATGTTTCTAGTTTGTTGCAAATCTACCCTAATCCAAGCAATGGGGTGTTTAATATTAATGCCAATACATTAACCATAAATACTGTAACTGTAACCAATATCAATGGTGTTAACTCAAGTCTTACAATTAAAGACAATACGGTAGATATGAGCAATTTTGTTAGTGGGGTTTATATTCTACAATTTGTAACTTCAGAAGGTATCATCAATAAAAAAGTGGTTATCCAATAATGAGATATTTTATAGTTTTTTTATTGTTGTTGGTTTTTGCTTGTAAATCAAAGCACAAATCAAAAGACACCGCATCAGAGTTATACCACCCAAGCTTTAATCCTGGTCCACATGTTATAGTATACAAAACAACAGGGGATTATAAATTTAATGTACCTGTTTTGTTGTCAGATGATGGCAAAGACATTATTTCGTATCCGCATCCAAGTGACATTAAGGCAACTGAATTGTCTGTTGTACCAACAGTTTTAAAAAATGGGTACTTGATTGATAACAGGGGCATATCTGCTAAAGCAGCATATTTAAAATTGACGTATAGTGAATATGCAAAACTGGATTCAGTTCCCAGTATAGCAACTTTGAAATCTTGGATCATTGCAACTAACGCTGTGACAGAATTATGTGATTGTGGCGATAAAAGCGGTTATACCAATTTAGAAAAGCAAATCAATGACATGATAGAAAGAGACAGCTTAAAAAGCATCTGTAGGAAAATTCTCTAATCGATAATGTTTGAATCAAAAGTTGAGGGCAATTGTATCTATCAATCTCGAATCATTAACAATTCGAAAGAAGAGGTTTTTAATGCATGGATCAACCCACATCTTTTGGAGAAATGGTTTGGTCCTTCTGGTTTTACATTGACATCAACAGAGGTTAACATTCAGCCCGCTGGATATTGGAGGTTTATTTTCCATGGACCAGATGGTACAGATTATCCTAATGTCATACAATTTATAGAAATCGAAAAACCAGATCTTCTAATTTACATTCATACAGACGATAATGGGGTAAAAAGTCCTCACCATTTTAAGACAGAAGTGCGTTTTACAAAACTGGATCAAGGTACAAAGGTTGAGATGACTTTAATATTCGATTCTGTAGATGATGCGCAATATGTTATTCAACATTTTAATGCATTAGAAGGAGGTAAAGAGACTCTCGAAAGACTTGACAAAGCAATAAACAATATAATATAACAAACAATATGAAATCAATTTTTTTAAGCATTCTAGCAATTGTATTTTTTAATTCTGCTAAAGCTGCAGTAACCGATTCTGTTATCGTAGATTCAAAAAACAAAAAAGTAACCATTGGCACATTGGTGTTGGGCAAAGATTCAGCAAAGGAACTGGTCATCAAACATTTGGGAAAACCATCAAGGATTGAGACATCAGGAAGTGGTGCTGAGAGAACTTATGCATACGACGAATTGGGCTTGTCTTTTGCTATTTCTACAGATGGTAAGAAAATTGAGGCTGTTGTTGTCAATTACAATTGGGATGGAGATAAAAATGCGGCAAAATCCACCTATAAAGGCATATTAAAATTGGATGGTTATGTGATTACACAAACCACTACTTCAGACAACATCAATGGCAATACACAAATCAAAAATGTAACATGTTTGGGTGCAATGATGTGCATGACGCCTCCAGGCAAATCAAATGTAGCGTTATTGATTGGGTACAATGCAGGCAAAATCACCCAGATTGGATTTGGGTTGGTTATGTAAAAAACGCAAGAACTTCGTCGCTAAGTACTGGTCCCAAGGCCACACCCATTCCACTCATTCTAACGCAAAGCGTTAAATGTTGGTCAACTTGTTTGACTATTGGTAATTTTTCAGAACCCATGGCCATAATGCCACTCCAATGCATGTCAATTTCCACTGATTGATTTGGTAGTATGGTATTGGTTAAAAATTGATAAAGGTAGTTGTATACCTCATCAGAACCTGAAAAATCATAGGTTTGTTCTGTGTCTTTAAAGATATTTCGAGCACCGCCTAGAAGTATTCTATTGTCTATGTTTCTGAAATAGATATAGCCTTTATCGTGATGGAATATGCCATCGAATGGGATATGTTCTATAGGTTTGGTTAGAATTATCTGACCTCTAGCGGGTATGACATCAAGTTCGGGTAGCAGTTGTGAACTAAATGAATTGTTAGCGACAATCAATTGGTTGCATGATAAATCATAACCATCTTCAGATGTCAAGGTGTAGCCATTGTTAGATGGGTAAATGGAAGTGATATTGAGTCCGTAAAGTGGAATGATGCCAGATTGGTGTACCAAATTAGAAATGGTTTCATTGAGCTTTCCAGAATTGATCATGCCTTCTAAAGGGTTGTAAAGAGCTTTGCTTGAGCAATTCATTTTAAAGTTATCAATGTCTTTCCATTGAAATGTTTGATGGTGGTTAATGGTTTCAGCCAATAGAGAGTTGATATGGTCGACTTGATGTTGAGCATCATTAAAATCGGCAGTATTGGTAAAAATTTCATAGCTACCAGTATTTTTATAACCTATGTTTTCGGCTCCAAACGTTTGCACTAAGAGGTTAATGCCTTTGTAACGTTTGTTCAATAGGTCCAAAACTTCATTAGTAGGAGAGTGATTGAGGTCATCGACGATTTCAGAGACACTTCCGAAGCAAGCGAAGCCAGCATTTCTGGTAGAAGCGCCGTAAGAAATGGGGGATCGATCGACGATTCCGACCCTAGCATTAGGGTATTTTGCTTTAATTTTAAGCGAAATTTGCTTACCTATGAGTCCAGCACCAAGAATTAGGAAGTCGAATTTCCTTAGTAAAATCGAGCGTTCCCAGTATGATTGAAAATGTTTCATTAAAAATTTCAAAAAATATTTGCAGCGAAAATAAATTTTATTTTATATTTGCACCCCCAAACGGGAAGAAAAGTTCTGAAAAATATAAGCGAGAATAGCTCAGTTGGTAGAGCGCAACCTTGCCAAGGTTGAGGTCGCGAGTTCGAACCTCGTTTCTCGCTCAACAAGAAGCCCAAACGGGCTTTTTTTGTTTGCCCAGGTGGTGGAATCGGTAGACACGCAGGACTTAAAATCCTGTGGCTTCACGGCTGTGCGGGTTCAAGTCCCGCCCTGGGTACAAAAAAGAGTGTGAGTGTGTAAGCGAATGCGTCACAATCACACTCTTTTTTTCTTCACACCCCGCACTAACTCTTACACTTTTGTTGTCTGAAGCGTAGCATGCAGACCTGCCGAAAGTGAAAAATAAATTTAAGGTAATGCTTCCTTTAAATTCAATTCATCATTAAAATCAGCCCGATTTATCAAAGTAGTGCCACAATTTATTGGGCTTTATTAATATATAAAGAAATACCCTTGTCTATTATAAAGTTTTGAATCAAATTCAATATTGCAGTCACTTAGTTATTCTGTTCTTTTTCTTTTAAAAGTGGGTCAAAATGGTCTTTAAATAACATTATGAGGGCGTAGTTTCTTGTTTGACTAATTTTTATGGTTATAAAAGGAACACCGATCATAAAAAATACCATTTTTATAATTTCAACGAATGAAGAAGTCCAAATTTTAACCAATAGAATAATTGCACTTATAATAAAAATGAAGATACCAAATAGTAATTCTAGGTTGTAAACTTTGGTTGTTAGTTTTACTGAAGTTTTACCTTTGGACTGATTTGAAATTATTCCATGACAACTATGGTTATTATAGATGCCATAGAAAACAGATCTCTTATAACTAATTTTAAATTCATTTGAATTGATGAAAATACCTTCACTATTATTATGGTCTAAAAAGGAAGATTTTCTGTTGAATTCTGATTCAATAATTTTCTTTACGACTTTGAAATCTAAATCGTAATGAAAAGATTCTTACTCTGGTTTAAATAAGTTTCTAATTTGTTCGCGAATCACAATTGTTTCGAATCGATTTTAATTAATTGTATAGGCTAAGTATATTTTCAAGAGATTTAATAATCTTCTTTCAAAATTATTTAACCATATAATTCAATGACCCTTTTCTTCATTTCTTCGGCAATTTTTTGAGCATCTCCTCCTTGAACTTCCAATTTTGATATAATGTTGAGGTAGGTTTCTTTGTTGTGATTCTGACTTAATTTAAAGACATTGTCAATTTCTGTAACTTTAATTTCTATACCCACTATGGCTTTCAACATCGGGGTTAAAAAACTATCTGGCAAATTATCAAATACAGTTGATGAATGTGGGTCATTGTTTTCATATTTTAAAGTGAGTTTTCGCATGCAATTGACCAATTCATCATCGTTTAAAAAACGTATTTCTCCTTTTGTGTGCACACTCATGTAATTCCATGTAGAGGCAGTATGTGGATTGGTATACCATGTGGCGCTCACATAGGTATGTGGACCATTGAATACTGCCAAAACTTTTGGGTTTTCAATAAATGCTTTGTGGTGATCTGTGTTTCGCATAATATGACCTTGTAGATACAATTCACCTTCCTTTTGTTCAATTAGAAAAGGAATTTGAGAAGCAACCTGGTCGCCATTTGCAAAACTGCCAGTTATAAACGCAAAAGGATATTGTTCAATAAAATCAAGAACAATTTGTTGGTCGTTTTCTTTAAAATAGGAAAAATGATACATAGCGTTATTCTTTAAACAAATGTATGTAATTAATCGAAATTAATTGCTTTCGTAATCTGTTTTAGAAATGGTTGGCGACACTGTCACCAACCTGTAAAATTAGATTATATCAAACATCCTAATCTAGCGACTCTGTCGCCTCTGGAAATACAGGATAAATGACAATAGGTGCAGCGCATCCCCATTTGGATGTGTTATTTGTAGGGATGAAACAGCCTGACGGTAGAGACGTCAGGATGGACATATTTGAAAATAACAATTATCCTAGTTTTTTTTTGCAATTCTTTTAGTTAATAAGGAAGATATCTGTCCAGCATAAAAAATACTAATTAAACCAATAGCCACTTGAATGACAAATAAAGTAATAAAGCCGTTTTCTTTCTTTATTGAAGGATTGTTGCCACTTAAGAGTGCAATGTAATTTTTGAAATGGTAAATAAAGTTTGGTAAATTCCATACAATAAGTAACAATCCAGCGGTAATTAAAGCAATTTCATAAATGGATTTTTGATCCATCCCAAGTGAAATCGACTCGTTTGATGCTTGTTTGCCACAAATGACTTTAGAAATAACTTGACTTCTTATCATAACAATACTACCAATAATCGCAAGTATCGCACAAATAACTAAGTTGCCATAAATGCTGGTTTTGATGTCTGAAATTCCATTCGAAAACTCTGGCTCACCTTGTATCTGTATATAAAAAAAGTAACTTGATACAGCTTGACCAAGTGATTTAATAGACAAATACAAAGTATATAATCCAAATAATTTAACAATGATATCGTAAAAGTCTGATTTTTTCATAGAATATTTAGGGCCTAATTATTGAAATTTTTCATAAATTCTAGTGTTTCAAATGGTCTAATATTGGCATTTGCACCTGTAATTAAAAAGGCATCAATTCCTTGATGTCTCAAATAACTATAATCCATTATCTCTGCAATAGAGGGATATAGTTTGTCGCCTATTCCATTTAAAATACCTGTTGCTAAGATAAGTGTTTTGTTATTTGATTTACAAATTTGAATTAGTTTCTTTTGGAAATCAAATAAAAGATTAGGTTTGTATGTAGTAGATAAATCACCTCTGCCAAGCATTAACATATTACAATGCTGCATGATTTTTATTAAAGTCACTTCTTCCAATACATCTTCAATTTTAGGTATAATGTCAAGTGTAGGATGAATGTTTTTTAGCATTAAAACATCCTTCTCTGATCGTGTAAATGAAACAAGTAATTTGACGTTTGACTTTGGATTTGGTATTTCTCTAACCATTTGAATGTCTCTTGCTGAATTCGCTTCAATTTCAAATGGATGGTTTTTTAATGAAATCGACCTATTTGATTTGAGTTTGTATGTGTTTAATGCTTCACATACAATAAAATCCTTAGAAATTTCAAGCACTTTTAGGTTCAATTCATCATCAGCTATACTGATGATTTCATTGATGGCTATCTTATGAAATTCATTGTGCTGAAAGAAATTGATTGTTGGAATTTCATTCTCTTTAGAAGCATACTCATAAGAAGTAATGTTATAAATGTTTCCTGCTAACAGATTTAATCCATTCGGAATACTTCCAACTATTGGCTTGTTACCAGGTAAGTCAATTATAACATCAAGTTCAATATTGTTTGAAGTTATGTAGTTCTGAATTTCCTCTAGTCTGTTAAAGAAATGAGACTGCGAAAGTCCTTTATAAATCAGTCTTATTGCCTTTAATCCATTGTAGCTCAACTGTTTTAAGTCAAATTTAAAATCACCTAAATCTCTTGAATAGGTTAAAATGGAATAGATGTTATATTGTTTCAATTATATTTTTAGGGTATTAGTTTCTATTGGTATGGTGTAATTCTATAAATGCCATTAATTATATAATATGGGATACGTAAATGCTTAAGGATGTCTTCAAATTCGTTTGAAATGTCGAAGATGTCTGGGGCAATTAATCTGCCTTTGACAATTTTTGTTTTAGGATAAATTTCTAAATATTCTATAGATTCAAATATAGCTAACCCTTCCTCATAAAAAGGCGACCAATTGCCATGCCAATCAGGAATTTCATTTTGAGTAAAATGTCCTGAAGCAGTTTCTTCTAGTAGTGATTTTTCAAAATATGGGGGAGGGAAAGTTAGTTGGTTGACTTGGTTGATCAATTCTATCCATTTAGAATCGTTCATAAAACTACTCAAACTTTTTTTAATTAATATGGATTGAATCTCTGATTTTAGCTTAAGTAATTCAGGATATAATTGTAGCTGTTCTTTATAATCAGATAACAATACCATCAGTTCAATTTATGATGCGTGCCTAATAATGAGTTGGATATTTCGAGCGCTTGCTTAAATGTAATGCCATTTTTCTGAGCAAATTTTAAAGGGTGATTCTCATCAATGATGGTTATCAATGGAATGATACCTACCTCTTGCTCTTTTGATACGACTTCTAAATTGATGGTGTCATCAAATCCTGGAATTTCTGTTTGTAGATATCCAAAATAAGGCGCTTCATGAATTCTATTAGGTTTTTCCCAAAGCGATATCCTTTTGTCAAAATTGTCTTGACTCAAAGTTGACCATACATCAAAAATCAAATCTTCAGTATGGTCAATTATAGGAATAATAAGTCGACCCCTATGAAAGAAATATTCATCATCAATAGCACATAAACTCTCACTCAATTCAATTCTTTCTTCAATCTCTTCATCTGGTATTGAAAAATAATAATCAGGATATTGGCTATTAAAACACAATGGCACTTCACTTAATGACATCCCACAACAGGCGCATTTAATATTCTTTATATTGGGTTCTTGCATGGTGTTGATTTGAATGTATGCGTTCTTCTATCGCTTTCATCAATACTTCTATCTGAATGTCTTTTAATTGTTTAAATTTGATGCAATAGCTGGTAATGCTGGCTTTCCCAATCGTTTCTCCATATCGTTTAACTAGGTGGTTTTTGTCTTCAAGTCCCATGATATAAACCGATATACCACTGGTATTTGCACTTATTCCTACTTTGTAAAATTCTTTGGTACTGCCATCAGAATAGTGTATGGTATAACTATCATAACCAACATTGGGATTGGAAACCACTTTGCCATCAGCATTTTTACCATCTAAAAACCAGAGTTTAAGTGCAGGCCATCTGTCTGATATTGAATTGTGAAGTATTTCAATATCGATTTTTTTATTTTCGTTTAAAGAATTTATGTATTGCTGTATTGCTTCTTGTGTATTATCAATCGACATATTAAACTTCTTTTATAATCTCTTTGTTGTTAATATTTCCCTAAGAGTCAGACATAATTAAATGTCAAATATACAACAATCCATCATTTTGTTTCAGTTTTAGAAATATTCAATGTAATAAGTACAACGCATCCCCATTTGGATGTGTTATTTTCAAGAATGAATCAGTCTAGCGTTAGAGACGTCAATAAAAACGATTGATGCCTCAATTAAATTGTTTCTATCGAATTGCAGTCTCAACAATGAATAACCCATACAAGCAAATTAGCATAATTCCTTCCCATATGGAAATTCTTTTATCTTGTGTCAGTAAGTAAAATAGCAAACCACATGCCCCCATTACTGGCAATGAAAATCCTAATAATGAATCAGAAATAGTAATTGGGCCAAAAAATGAAGCTACCGGTGGAATAACCAATGTGTTGAAAATACATGACCCCAAAATATTGCCTATTGCCATTTCAGCTTTACCTTGTTTGATAGCACTTATATTTACAGCTAGTTCAGGAAGTGTTGTGCCCAAAGATAAAAGGGTTAAAGCTACTAGAGATTTCGGAATACTTAGGTTTGATGCAATAATTTCTAAAGATGAAATGGTATAATCTGCTCCAAAGTATATGCCAGCAGCAGATAGCAATAGAATGAAGATTGCAATAAAAGGGAATTTCTTAGATGGATTTTCATTTTTGCTAGTTTCAATTGTTTCTCCTTTTATTAAGTATAGGGCGTAAATAAAAAACATTACTAAACCGAAAGAAGCTTCCAATACCCCAATATTTCCATCATAACCTATCATGAAAAAATACATAAAACTACCCAAAAGAAAATGTAGATCTATGTATATATAACCACTATTTAAATGAATGTTTTTTCGATTAAATGCTACTGCTAATCCTGTTATCAATAATATATTTGAAATATTGGCACCAATAATATTGCCTGTTAATATTTCAGAAGATGATTTTTTAACAGAAATAACACCGGAAATAAGTTCGGGTAATGATGTGCCTATGCCTACTATGAAAACTCCTATTACAAAAGTTGGTAAGTTAAAATATGTGCCTATTTTTTCAGCTGAAGTGGTAAAAATTCTTGCTGAGAAAAGCAGTGAAGACAATGCAATAATAAAAACAATGTAATGCATATTGGAAAAATTTGATGCTGTAAAACTAAGTATAAAAAATGGAATCAAGCAGTCTATTTGTTTTAAAATGGTGCTTGCATTGACCCCAACATATGAATTTATGTTTTTTATACAAAATTGCAGATATGCTTCTACCTCAATTTAAATGTTTTATTCTAATACAATTTCATCATCTGCTTGCTTGTTTTTTCTGCGATTTCTTTCTATAATATCGTTTCTTTGCTCTTGTTCTAATGTGTTTAAACCGATTTTAGTCCTATTGCCGTTGATTGTATCTAATAGATTTTGGTCTTGCGGTTGAGGATGGTAAAGCATTTTCTTTTTTCTGTTTGATGGTTTTTGACCATACATGAAATCATTTAAAATAGCCACTTGAAAAGCTGACAAATTACCGATTGATTGATTGTACTTCAATTCGTTTAAGAACCCAGTATCAATTGTATGTGATGTAGAGTAACAATGCTGTAACATGATTTGCACATGGGCATTCCTGATTTCTGATGGTCCCCAGAAATGTAAATGATTGGCATATTGTGTAGAATCTTCAAGAATTGGGAGTCCTAACAAACGTTCATCCGGAAACCCGTAAGTCTGTATTATTTGTCTTATGAATTGAAATTGTTTTTTGTTGTAATGTCTCCATTGAAAATAATAAACACTGTATCTTAAGAGGAAAAATCCATTGTTCATGCGTTGGGTATATTTTTGGTCGATTACCAACAAACTGTCTACTGTTTTGCGCAATGAATGATGAATGTTTTGATTGTAAATGTTATGTAAACTGTCGTATTGTTTTATTGGATGATAACATGTCGAATAGGAGAGAGACCTATTGGTAAGTGTGTTATTGCGCAAATACCAAATCGGTACCCCTTGTTTCAGGCATCTAATAAGCCAAGTTTGAGCTCTAATGCTATCATTCGATTTAACACAAATTTGCAACGCCTTGACACAGTGTTTCGCATAAATAAATCCGTAATTTTTGTCAATGGTATCTAGCTTATATAGCGCTTTCGAAAATTGACCATCTAGGATGTCTTGGTCGATAGAGTTAAATGTGCGTTGGTATTCTATGTAGTTTTGAGCCATCGCGAGATTTACACAAAATAGCAAAGTCGACAATAAGTATGTACTTTTATTATAATTCAAAACCAATAACTAAGTGACTTTTGCAAATTAAGGAATTTCATTTTGAATGTGATGTGCGATAAGAACTGAATCTTTAAAATACGCATATATCGAGTAACCATAACTGTTTTTAGCAAAAGGCTTGTTGACTTTTGTCCGTGCAACATGTACCTGTTTATCACCTGCATAATGCCACTCATATTTTTCTATCCCTTCTTTTTTGCTTATGTTATCTGGTATGCCATACACTTTTAGCACCTGCTCCTTTGATTTACCAAGTTGTATGCCGTTGCTTGAAGTAAAATATTGCGAAGGAACAACAGGACTCTTTGAGATAAATCCTCTTAATGAAGCTTTTATTTGAGACAAATTAGCTAGCTGACCGTTTTCAGTGGTTAATCCAATGTATGACATTAAATCCTCAATGATGAATTGTTTTTTAAAGTGAATGTAAAAAGTTCTAAAGCCATCTGTATATAGGCCTACTACAATGATTTCGTTGAGTGAATCGTTTCTAAGCCATGCTTTATCGTAAGAATACACACCACTACTTGCGATTTTGTAATCATCAAATTTGTCTAATATAATTTGATTGCTTAAATCAATTTGTTCTGCTGTAATTGGGTATTTATCAACTTCAATGAGATTGGAAGAGTCAGTTATGACGGATTTGAGTGTTTTGTTTATTTGTGATGACGTATCCTTAGTTGATGTATCTATTGTCTCTGATTTGAAGTTTGAACTAGGTTGGTTGTCACAAGATGATATTAAAATAGAGCATACAATAAAACATATAGTTTTAGAAAATAGAGAGTGCGACTTAAAATTAACTTTTGGCATAATCTATAAAGCCCCAAACAAATTTAAAACCACCGTAAATAATTGCACCGTATGCTACAGTGTAAGAACCACCTCTAATTGAAGCATTGTTATATGTAATCATTGTAATAGCAATGCCAATTATGCACCAAAACAATCCCCATAACATTTGTTTGCTTGTTTGTTTTCTTTTGACTTTGCTTATTTCAGAATCTACTTCAAAAGTTATGTTGTCGGCTTCAGTTTCAGATAAGCCCATTTCTATTAATTTTTGTTTGGTTTCATGTGCAGTTTTTCTATTTGCAATCATTTCCCTACTTGCGAAATTGAAGAAATAGTTGTGATTTCTGTGTTCTTGAGTGTTTTGATTTTCCATAATATAGTGTTGTTTAGTGTTTGGTTTTTATGATTAATGTACAAACTAAAATAATTACCAATGATCCTAATATAGATGTAGAAAAGATCAAGTATTTTTCTTTTTGCAATAATTCTGAAACGTAAACTTGTTCGAAATTGTTATTATCATCCAATAGGAATTCATCTTTGTTCTCTTTAGTAAAAGATTGGTATTGATTTTTCAATATTTTTAATTCTTGAATATCTTCATTAGAAATATTTGATAAAAAGTTTGTTTTAGAACAAATAGATGCTGAGTATATCATATCTTGTGGCTCAGCCTCGGCAAAAATCAAATACACTTCATTTTGTTTAAATTTAAAATCACATGAACCACTTCCTCTAAATATAAAACTTCTTAAATTTTTAGTGCTATCAATTTCTTTTTTAAATGATTCTAGTATTTGAATGGTATAAGTTGGATATCTATTCCCATTTTTAGTATAAAATTTCCCTACAGTGTCTACCTCTATAACTTTTCCTATAAAAACTTGTTCAGCACCTATCCATGCTGCTTTTACAGAATTAATATTGGAGCAAGTACAAGCAAAAGATAAATTGGATAAGAATATGGTTAATAATGTAATTATTGATTTCATTTTGAATGTGATGGGCGATAAGATATGTATTTAAAACCAGAATAAAATTTGTAGTATATTTAATTTAAATCACATTCCTATCTCTATCCACAATATTATTCAGCATCCTCCATTTTTCCAAAATAATTTCAATTACGATAGGTTAAATTTTGAAAAACCAATTGTCCTCTCGTTTGTTCTATTTACATGAAGCTTGAATTTATTGACAACAATGCCATTGCTCAACTCGAACAACGTTTTAGAACCAATTTTATCAATTGTTTAAGTGGTTTTAAAAGTTTAAATCTAATTGGTAGCGTTAACCAACTTCAGCAAACCAATCTCGCGATATTTAATTCAGTTTTTCACCTCGGAGCGAATCCGCCGCTTTTGGGTTGCATTATTCGTCCTGATTCAGTTGAAAGACACACTCTGTCAAATATCGAGTCAACTGGCTATTATACCTTCAATCACGTCAATTAAGTTGACTATACTAAAGCCCACCAAACTGCAGCTAGATACCCTTCAAACCTATCTGAATTCGATGCTGTAGGTTTATCCCAAGTGTATAAAAACGATTTTCCAGCGCCTTTTGTTAAAGAATCAAACATTCAAATCGGATTGAAGTTTCATCAAAAAATCGATATCGACATCAACAATACATCTCTCATTATCGGTGAAATCATCCAAGTTTACTATCCACAGAATTGCTTATGTTCTGATGGTTACCTCGACCTTGAAAAGGCTGGCACATTAGCTGGAACTGGTTTAGATGCATACCATACTACACAAAGACTGGAACGACTATCTTACGCTAAACCTGAATTGCCGCTCATTTCTTTGCCATTGAACTATCTTGAGTAAATTACCCATCAATATTGTTTGGTTCAAACGTGATCTGAGACTTAGCGATCACCAACCACTTTATTTAGCCAAACAAAGTGGATTGCCAACTCTGTTGATGTATTGCTTCGAGCCATCTATCATGCAGTACCATGATTCAGACATTCGCCATTGGCGCTTTGTTTATGAGTCGATAGAAGATATTCAAGCTCGTCTTAAACCATACAATGCTCAGTTGTATGTGTTTCATCAAGAGGCCATTGAAGTCTTTAAAGAAATCTCAGATAACTATGACATTCAAACAGTGTTTTCACATCAAGAATCTGGTAATAGAATCACTTTCGAAAGGGATATTGCAATTGGTCAATTCTTAAAAAGCAAACACATTCAATGGATAGAATCTCAAAACAATGGTGTCATTCGTAAATTGAAAAATCGCAGCAATTGGGAAAAACGCTGGGAAGCTTTTATGCAGCATCCTTGTTATACCATTGATTTTAAAAACTTCGAAGTACTTCATTTGGAAGATGCCTGGTATCAAGTGCAAAAAGGTATTGACCTACCCAATGATATCACGAATTATCACCCTAATTTTCAAAAAGGAGGGGAGACAACCGCACATAGGTATTTGAAAAGTTTTTTACATGAAAGGCACATCAATTACTCTAAACATATTTCAAAGCCTCTTAGAAGCAGAACAGGTTGCAGCAGAATTTCACCATATATAAGTTACGGCAACATTAGCATTCGTCAAGTGTATCAATTGACTAATGAAAAAATATTGAACGGTGGATCTAAGCGAGATTTGCGCAATTTTATATCCAGATTGCATTGGCATTGCCATTTCATTCAAAAATTTGAATCTGAATCAAGAATAGAATACGAGAATCATAACAAAGCATATGATCAAATTGTAAAACCTAAAAATGATTCTTATATCAAAGCTTGGGAGACAGGATGCACTGGAGTTCCAATTATAGATGCTTGTATCAAATGTCTGATAGAAACTGGGTATATCAATTTTAGGATGCGCGCTATGCTAGTGTCTTTTCTAGTATATGATTTATGGCAAGATTGGCGTAGTACCCATTTTTTAGCCAAAGTATTTTTAGATTATGAGCCAGGCATTCATTATCCTCAATTGCAAATGCAAAGTGGAACAACAGGAGTTAATACATTGCGAATTTACAATCCTATTAAAAACTCAGAAGACCATGATCCGCATGGAATTTTTATCAAACAATGGTTACCCGCGCTAAAAGATGTGCCTTTGTCATTTATACATCAGCCTTGGTTAATGAACGATATTGAACAACAATTTTCTCATTGTAAGATTGGAGTGGATTATCCTGCACCAATTGTAGATATCGAACAAACGAGAAAATACGCAAGTGATATTATGTACCGCTATAGGAAAGAAGAAGTGGTAAAAAGAGAAAACTTAAAAATACTAGAAAAACACGTCAGTCAGTCGTCTTCGAGAGAAAGTAAACAACATTTTAAAACATTAAAAAATAAACAATCAAAGAAATGAAAACGGCATTGGTTTGGTTTAAAACCGATTTGAGATTAAGAGACAACGAAACCTTATTGCGTGCAGTGAAAGAAAACGATCAGATTATTCCATTCTTCTGTTTGGATGATGCAATGTTTGCGGTTTCAGCCTTTGGGTTCAAAAAAATGGGTGCATTTAGAGCCAAGTTTTTATTAGAATCAATTAAGGATTTAGATGAACAATTAAGGCAACTTGGCTCAGGACTTATATTGCTTAGAGGGAATACTCCTCAAGCGATTCTTGAGCTTGTTGAACAATATCAAGTTAAGCAAGTATATACAAAAAAGGAGGTAGCACACGAAGAAATAGAATTGGTCAACCAAGTTGAACAATTGCTATGGAAACGCGGATGTTCATTGGAAGTATACAGCACTAGTACGTTGTACAGAGCAGAAGATTTGCCTTTCACAATCAAAGATATTCCCGATATTTTCTCCAATTTTAGACATGCTGTTGAAGCTGAATCTAGTGTAAGAGAAGAGTTCGATTCAGAATCAAAAATACACTCTCCAGAAATTCCAGCATTAGAGTTACCGACTTTGCATAGTTTGGGTTTTGATGACATTCAGCCTGATAGTCGCACAGCTTTTCCATTTGAAGGTGGCGAAACATCAGGATTGAGACGTTTACAAGATTACTTAGAATCAGGAAAGGTAAATTCTTATAAAGAGACGAGAAATGGTATGATAGGAGAGACTTATTCGTCAAAACTTTCTTCTTGGTTGTCTATGGGGTGCTTGTCGCCAAAAACTGTTTATCATGAATTGAAAAAATACGAAGAACAGAATGGTGCAAACGACTCTACATACTGGTTATACTTCGAATTGCTTTGGAGAGATTATTTTAGATTCATGATGAAAAAACACCATACAGCGTTTTTCAAACGTTTCGGTTTTAGTGGTAAAGACAATGGCATTAGAAAACCAATGGATAAAAAGAAGCTCAATCAATGGATACATGGGAAGACGGGAAACGATTTTATAGATGCCAATATGAGAGAATTACAATCGACTGGATTTATGAGCAACCGCGGTCGGCAAAACGTTGCCAGTTATTTATGTAACGATTTGCATTTGGATTGGCGTTATGGTGCAGCCTATTTTGAAGAAATGTTAATAGATTACGATGTATGCAGCAACTGGGGCAATTGGGCTTATATAGCGGGAGTGGGCAACGACCATAGAAAAGACCGCTATTTCAACATTGAAAAACAAGCGTTAACTTATGATAGAGACAAAAGCTACAGAAAACTTTGGTTGGATTCAATTTGATGTTAAAAATTTGATTCTTTTTTAAAAAATTAAATCTGTCTAGGGCACAGCCTTGCGACCTACAAGAAAAAATGCAGATAAATGTTTTCGTAATGTCTAGGGCACAGCCCATCGACCTACAAGAAAAATTACAAAATATGGCTGGCGTCAGCCCACTATTCCCTAAATCCTACAGAATTCTTTTACCACAAAGCACACGAAGAAGGCACAAAGATCACTAAGAAATCATCTCTGTGAAAACTCTGTGAGC
>CAYTMQ010000004.1:223336-288015 GCA_964438995.1 uncultured Chitinophaga sp. | reverse complement strand
GCTCGAGGCTGCCATTATTGAAATTCTACGCACCCGTGGACTCAACGCGCACATTCCGTTTCATTTAACATTTCTTTCTTTCTTTCTTTCTTTCTTTCTTTCTTATAGATATTTTATTAATAATTTGATATAGCACTGGAAATGGTTATTATGTTTTTTGGGGTTAGAAAGTCCCCTCAGCACTGCACGAGGGTCTACCGACAAAAGGCCACCACGGGTCAAAATTTCAACAATGGCTTGCCCCTGCATATCTTATCCGACTCAGTCGGACTGCCATTATTGAAATTACAATATAATTAATAATATTTTTCCCTGCTCATGCCGCAGGGGTGGCACCAACTTTTTGTTTGGTCAAAAAGTAGGCAAAAAACCCACCACGGGTCAAAATTTCAACAATGTCTTCCCGCTGCAAGTCTTTTCCGACTCAGTCGGACTGTCATTATTGAAATTCTACGGATACTCACTTCGTTCGTGAGATCGCCTCGCTAAGTTCCGTGGACTCAACGCGCACATTCCGTTTCATTTAACATTTCTTTCTTTCTTTCTTATAGATATTTTATTAATAATTTGATATAACACTAGAGTTGGTAATTACTTTTTTTTATGATCATATGTTGGGTTATGGAAATTTAAATCTGTTATTTCCGGAATGTTCGGTAGCCCGAAGACAGCGTCGAGGGATAGATGATCTCGCGAGAATCGCAGCCGCGCTGCCATCTTTGGCAGAGGTGTATCCTCTGTGCTCTCCTTGAAAACCTTTGTGACCTCTGTGGTTAAAAAAAAAGAATGAAATATTTTCATTACTATAAACATGAATAAATTATTAGAGCAGCACGGCTGCTGAATCTTTTCTATCTTTTACCCTCGACGCTGTCGAAGCATGTCCGCCTTTGGCGGGGGCTACCGAACCGAACCGAATCGAAGCAAATCCGCCTCAGGCGTGGGATTACCGAAAAAAACTCACAACAGGTTAAAAATTTCAATTTTGATAGAATTAAAATCTTAGTATAACTATAAAACTACCTTATTTTAAAAAACAGTATATTTGTTTCAAATGAAACTAAAGATTTTCTTTACACTAGTTTTTTGTTCTCTTATTAGTGTCTTAAAAGCTCAAGAGTTTAAAAGCGATACATCATGGAGGTATAAAAGAATCAATTCGATTTCGGTTTACAACGGTATTGACAGTACCATCACATTTTACAATTCTAATGGTAATAAGTATTCTGTTTTGGTATTTAAGTATCGAAAAAAAGAAGGCATATCAAGGTATTTTTTTGAAAACGACCAAGTCAATAGAGAAGAATTGTACCACAATGATTTCCTTGTTTTGTATAAAGAGTGGTATAAAAGTGGTCAGCTAAAGAGCGTTGATCATTATGAAACATTAAACGATCCGCCTATCAATTATAAACATGGAAAATCGATACATTATTTTGCTGATGGTAGCGTAGAGAGTGAGGGTCAGTATGAGAAAGGTCAACAATTTGGTAAATGGATTGTGTACTTTCAAAATGGCAAAAAGAAAAGCGAGTACCATTATAAACAAGGTCTGCAAATAGGCAATAATAAAGCATGGTTTGAAAGCGGTAAATTGAAATCTAATTTAAATTTTATAGTTGATTCATCAGATGATAAGTATTATAGAAAATTGATCAGTTTTAAAGATGGTAAACAAGAAGAGTATTATTTGAATGGCACTAAGAAATACGAGATTCATTATAAAAGAAATGTATTACATGGGACATATAAAACCTGGTTTGAAAGTGGTAAGCCGCATGAAGACTTCAATTACAACATGGGTGCATATATGGGAGTATGCAAAAAATGGTATGAGAATTCTACCTTGGCATTTGAAAAGCACTATGGAAAACCAAAGGAAATAGATCGTAAAAAATACTATTCGAATTCAAATATTGGTCAATACAATTCTGTGTATGACGGACTTTTTTTAGAGAACTACAACGATGGCAACATAAAAGAAAAAGGGTTTTACAAAGATGGTGTTAAGCATGGGAAATTTGAGGAATACCATCCAGATAAGAAGCCAAATAGAATTAGTACTTACGACAATGGGAAAGTGATTGACTATATCAGTTATTATACAAACGGTCAGTTGGTTTCACATCAGACCTATAAAATTGATTCTAAAACTGGGGCAACAAATTTACATGGGTTGTATATCAAATATTTTGAGGATGGTGTAATAAATGATAGTGGTTGGTACAACGAAGGTAAAAGGGAAGGCGTTTGGATTAGCAGACATAAAAATGGACGAATGTCATCCTTCACGAAATATTGTAACAATGTTGTATGTGGTGATAAAATAGAATGGGATTATCAAGGCAATATAAAATTTAAAGAGTCCATATTGCAATTGCCAAATGATACCTCTCGAAGATATTTGCAAGAACATTACAACGAACTCGGACAGTTAAGTAGCATCAACATTTTAGATAAAAATAGATTTAATAAATATTATACAACTTATTGGAGCAATGGCGCTTTGAAAAAGGAAGTGTTTTTAATCAATCCAATCGTCAACTCCTCTTATGGAAGTTATAGCGAGGCTTTTAGATTAGAATACCACTATTTTCCCAATGGCAATATGAATAAGTGTTATATCATCTCTGAAGAGAAATATATTGGTAGACAATTGGAGTATTACATGAATGGTCGCTTAAAAAGCATCAAAGATTACGAAGATTCTCGTTATGAAACCACATTAGAAGCTTTGTGGGATTCTGATGGAGAGATAATCCATTTTAGTGGTGCATTAAATGAATACTCTGTTAAAGAACTGTATGAATCGTATAAAAATTCAAAAGACTTAAAGTTAAAGGACAGTCTAGAGATTGATGGTGAAAAGTATTTAAGAGTTGGTTTAGATGGAAATAAAACACTTTTATTGGCTAGCTATGACGGTAAACTTTTAACTGGTGATATCAAGGCCTTTCATCAAAATGGAAAGCTTGCTCTTAAAATTGTTCAAAACAAAATAAATGCTTTAGACACCATCATATATTTTGCCAGTAATGGTGATACATTGAACTATGCAACTTCGAAAAACGGGAAAAGAATTGGGGTTAAAGCAACTTGGAATTATACGACACATAAAATGGAAGAATGGAGTTTGTACAGTGATTCGACTATTTTAATAGCATCTAAAAGATATGAAAATGGTGTATTGAATAGTTATAACAAGTACCTTAACTGGCGACTAAAAAACAATTCATACTTTATATCACATGGCGAACAAAAGTATTGGCATAAAAATGGGCAATTGCGTAATGTATATACCTCAGATACTGGTAAAACAATAGGTTGGGCTTATCAATATTATCCGAACGGTGTTCTGGAAAGTAAAAGTTTTTATGCAAATGGATTGAAAGATAGTGTTGAAATGCGCTATGATTCATTTGGTAGAGTAGCATCAATATTAAAGTATAAAAATGGAGAGTTGAATGGCCGTCAATATTATTATTGGGAAAATGGGAAGACCAAGTACACTGGTTTAATGACATCTGGAAAAAATGAAGGTGAGTGGGTCTCTAAAGATTCATTAGGAAATGTGTTAAAAATTAACCAGTACAAAAATGGAAGATTGGTGATAAGTTATGGCTCATCATCTTGTTTCTGTTCCGATTCATTTAACACGAAATTTTCATTTGTGCCTCTATTAAACGGATTGGCAAATTTAGAGAAAGTGAGAGAATGGAGTTTTAAATTTCATGCACCTATCTCCGAAGAATACGACCATTTGTTTTACCGTGGATTGTATACAAACTCTAATAGAAATTGGTTGAATTATACTTTTGATATTATAACTTTCAAGCCATTAAAGTTGGCAATGGGTGCAAATAATAAGTTGCAATTGATACTAAATCCATGTAGAAAAATAGGTGATACCTATACACCAATGCGATGTTCTGTTTCTGTAGATGAAACAGATAAATCTAAAACGGATGTGAGATTGGATACAAAAATACTGGCTTTAGAATTTTCTAAATATCTATTAAAGGAAATGCCTAGTGGCAAAGACTCGTTAAACTGGGATACTGATGTGCCAACATTGGCCTATTTTAAGTCAGATGAACTTAGATACAATAGCAATGTGTTGTTAGATGTAAGTTCGGGCTTTGAACCGTATTGCTTTCCTTGGTCGCAGGTTGGAAACACTGGACTTAAGGTACATATCAAAGATTTTAATGTGGATTTAAATCCTGAAAGTAGTCTATATTACAACAACTATTATAGTTATTATAGCTATTATGAAAAGAAACCAAAATACAACAGCGATTTAGACAAAAACTACATGAACGCATTTGTGGGATTGGTAGCTGATACCTTTAAAGCCATTTTACCAAAATCAATTTTAGGCGCAAGTAAGGATGTTCCAGTTATTGGTAAAAATATTCTAATAGGAGGGACAAGCGTTATTGGAACTCTAATATTAGATGTTACGCTAAGCAATGGTTTGTTATATGCATTGAAAAGCGATGGTTCGGTTACGTTTACAAGTGCAAGTATTGAAACAGAAATGAAGAAATTGAATTTTCAAGATGTACAGCTAAAATACAACATTGAAACTTCGCAATTATTAATTTACTTTAATTACACATCCTACTAAATCATGAGAAATATTTTATTATATGGTATTTTACTAATCAGTTTAGCTTCGAAAGCAGACAATCTGCAATTCGATGTTTATACTGGTAAAAAGTACTTTTTCACCAATACCTACAAAGAAGTAAAAGTCTCTAGCTTGAATTTGTATGAAGAAATTGAATATAAAGTGGATTACTTTACTGACATGAGTGATACCATCATGCAAAAAAAGTTAAACGATAAGTTTTTCAAGCTTGGTTTTATTAAGATAGATAGCGCAGGACTGTTAGAGAATTTGAAGAAGTTTCACGATGAGTATGTTGTAAATTATATTAAGATCAATCGTAGAAAATTGGATTTCAGAGGAGAATATTCTGATAATATCAAATTGTTTTCACCACTCATTGAAGGTGTTGACTTAAATATATTAGCTGTATGTAACAACATTATAACTCTAGAAAGGGTTGTGCAATTTAAGTCGAAATACAACGAATTGGAGATTGATGATATTGAATTTAGACAAGTTTTTTACTTTGATATCAGAAATTTAAAAGAATATAAGATTGAAGATTTTTTTATGCCGACTGCCATCACAGAACTGAATAAGTTGATGTCAGACAAAGTTATAGAAACGTATAAAATTATAGAAACGACAAAAGATAGGAAATCAAATTACAATGATGACTACTATTTAAATAACTATGATAACGACTATGATAACGACTATGGTGACGAGGAAGATGAAAATGCTTTCTATAACAAAATCAATAAGCAAGAGCAACCTAAAAAGGACCAATTAAAGGAGTATTCAGCCTTGCGCACTGGATATTGGATATTTGCATTTCCAATATTTAAGTATTGCATTCCAGAGAACCATCCTTCAACTGTTGATTTTGGAGGAGAAGAGTTGGGCTTGAAAATCCAATACCAATTTGTTTCGAAATTCATTTCTCCTACAGGTCCTATGGCGTTTATAAAGAACCCAAATCTATTTGTTCCGTCTATTAAGAATTGTAATCAAATATCAAGCATCAATTATAATGGAGTGGCCATGGTGTATAACACTAGAGATGTGTTTAACGGAATCAATCAGTTTCAATTGCATACAGATGGTGGTCAAAAAACTATAAAAATATTTTCTGACAAGCAAAGTTTTAAAAAGGAAAAAGTATTGCGAACCGAGTTGGTGTATAACAACGATGGAAATCTGGTCAAAATGATACAGCATAATGATAGAGAGAGTGAGAAGCTTGAGTTTTCGCTGGTGTACATTGAGTTGAACCAGTTAAAATTGGTGAAACAAATTGTTGGTCAGCAAAATGGCAAATTGGTTAGTAAATCTGATATACAATATGATGCCAATGGCAATCTTATAAAAATAGAGCAATACGAAATCAATGAAGAAGTTCGCATTCAGGAATATTTCTATAAAGACACTATGTGCATTCATGTAGATGGAGATATTCAAGAGAGAAATCAAAGGCTTCAATTACAGTACTTCAGCAAAAATGCAATTTGTAAAATGGAGTACATCTCAGATGGGTATTACAATGCATATACGTATAAGTACGATAAAAAATCAAATTTGTTGTATAGTAGCGAGGTTGTTAATGAAAAAGATAGTGAATCAGATAGGAAATTTAGAAATGCATCATACTATTCATATAATGAAAAGAACCAACTACTTTCATTTGAAAATGATGGGAATTTGAATTTGTATGTATATGATGAACAATCAAGATGCATACAAACCATTTATAATGGGAGAGACGACCAAGAAGGCAATTCGTATATTGCTAAATACAATTCATCATCTCAACTATCAGAGATAACTTGGATAATAGGAAGAAGTTCTTCACCAATGGTTTTTACTTATGAGTATGAGTGATAAGTTCCCTCAGCAATTCAAAAAATTCCTCGTGCTCTCCGTGAAAACCTTTGTGAACTCTGTGGTTAAAAAAAAAGAATGAAATGTTTTCATTAATCATTTAAATAAACGTCAATAAATTAATTGAGCAGCACGGCTGCTGAATCATTTTTATCCGTGACCCTCGACGCTGTCTTCGGGCTACCGAACATTCCGGAAAATAAGATTTCGGTTTATTTCTCTATTAAAATTATGTACGAATGAGATATTCCATTTTGGTTGGCGCTGTTTTAATGAGTTCATTCAGGCTGGGGCAAACCTATTAAATCTATTCATTCAAAAGCTACTATCTGAGGTGGGTATGTTACTTTTCGGTATCCGCAATCTAAATGAAACCATTTCGGTAGCTTCCTCCAAAGGCGGACATGCTTCGACAGCGTCGAGGGATAGATGATCTCGCGTGTATCGCAGCCGTGCTGCTAGGACATTTTGACGCCATAAAAAAAGTAATTGCCATTTCCAGTGCCATATCAAATTTTTAATAAAATATTTATATGAAAGAAATGTTAAATGAAACGAAATGTGCGCGTTGAGTCCACGGGTGCGTAGAATTTCAATAATGGCAGCCTCGAGCAGGACAGACTTGCAGCGGGAAGACATTATTGAAATTTTGACCCGTGGTGGGTTTTTTGCCTACTTTTTGACCAAACAAAAAGTTGGTGCCACCCCTGCGGCATGAGCAGGGAAAAATAATTTATTTAATTCATTGCACTCATGAGAACGCTTCGCTAAGTTGCCATAAAAAAAGTAATTGTCACCCCTGCGGCATGAGCGGGAGAAAAGAATTTTAATTGTTTAATTCTCGATTGTTTATTACTCTTCGACTTTACGATAGATCCAAGCAATCTTAAGTAAAACGAAAAATGGAATTTAAATTACACTAATAAAAGTTTTAAAAACTTCTTATTGAATAAAAACAAGAACATACCTTAACAATTTTATTGATAAAAATCCTATTATTTTCTAACATAAATGACTTGCATAAAAGTAAATAATAATTTACCTTTGTAAATGTTGGTTTTTTGATGAAGTGTTCGGAAATGTATAGAATTTTGATTCGAGATGGATGGTTTGCCGTTGCTCAGAAAGGTTCTCACATTAAACTTAAACATTTAAATAAAAAGGGGACAATTGTTTTCCCTAACCACGGCTCACAAGAGTTGGGGACAGGTTTAGCGAAGAAAATTCTAAAAGATGCAGGCATTAAACAATAAAAGTAATGGGTAAAAAGAAAATAGTTTTAACAGTAGAAAGAACAAAGACAGGTTTCTCAGCCTATTCTGAGGAATATGCTATTTTTACAACAGCTAAAAATGTACCTGTCTTAATTAATAATGCTTACGAAGCGGTTGATTTGTTTTTTGAAGAAGAAAAAAATCTTGTCAAACAAATTAAATTTGAAATGGATTTTAAGCAATTCTTTAAGCATTATAAGGTTTTAAATGCTAAATTTTTAGGTGAAAAAATTGGGGTTAATCCAAGTCTTTTGTCACAATATGTTTCTGGATTAAAGAAACCATCTCCCAAACAAACAGAAAAAATTTTAGAGGGCATTCATCGTATTGGAGAAGAACTATCTAATTTAAATCTCCTAGTCTGATTTCACCTAAAGTTGCATCTTAGTTCTATTTTTCATCCAATTGATGGGATAATTTTATTAATTGTCTCTGCAATATTGTCTTTTTGGAAACCTCACGCCTTTGGCAGGCAGACGAAGACAGCCTCGAGGGAATACATTCCGCAGATATATCGCAGCGTGGCTGCAGGGTAATTTTGATTTCTTACCCTCGACGCTGCCGAAGCTAGTCCGCCTTTGGTGGAGGCTACCGAACATTCTGTTATAAATGTTTTCGGATTTGTATTTTTAAATAGAATTTTTTGTAATTAATGTTGAATATTGAATGGTTGAATTTCAATTCCGTTGTTAAAGTAACATTTTATAAAGTAAATTCCATTGTTTAACGTCCCAAGATCCAAAGGTTCATTTAAGTTTGTAAAACCTTCACGAGCAAGTAAAAGAGAGCCATTGATATGGTATATTTCAATTTTGTTTATCTGAAATTTTGATTCGATATGAATGGTTGAATTAACAGGATTGGGAAATAGTTTAGTAACATGATTGTTTGGGGAATTGATTGATAACAATTGAGTACATATAAATATTTCCTTTGTTTCAAGGTTAAATTGTTTTTGAACGTCATCCCAATCAAGGTACTTGGATTTAGAAATTAGATTCTCATTGCCATCGTAAACATAAGATTCTTTGTAATAATTCAACCAAATTTTATTGTTAGGATCCCATTCTTCTATTAATTTTTGAGATAATTTGTTGCTAGATGTATATTGGTAGGTAGAACGACTAGCAATGTATTTTCCATAAGTTTCATCCCATCTCTCATTAAGTTCAAGAGTCGCTAGTTGATTAGCATTATAAGTATAAGTTACCAAAGACATGCTATCCCATTGATTCAAATACCAATCTAACTCTAGTAGTGATACAACTAAATTATTTGACGAGTATTTGAATTTGTACAATGATATCGGTTCCCATTTATTTATAGATTCATCGAATAAATACGTAAAGTGTTCAGATAGTTTTTGATTTGTATTATACAGCATAGAATCTTTAGACCGTTTGTCCCATGTGCTATTGCCAAAATAATTCCAACTTGAAATTGTAGAACTGGTTTGTTGATTAAACGAGTTAAAAGTCGTCTGAATTTTGGTTCTATCTTCCCATTTGTTTAACCAATTTTGAGAGAGAAATTCAGTTACATTTCCGTTGGCATCAAGAGTGTAGAACTCTTTTGCATAATTTTTCCATGCATTAACTGTCCATACCTCAATAAGAGTTTCGATAAGCTTCCCATTGGGATTATAACTATAAGTTGACCTTAAGTCGTTCTTGTAAATTTTAGTAGTTGATTCCCATTTTTGCTCTATAGATTCTATTAACTTATTCTGACCATTGTATTGGTTAATAATTCTTCCATCAGGATAAACAGTTCCAAATTCTATAGTGCTAGAATAGATGGTATCATTTCTGCATTCTGCTTGTAATGTCAACTGTGTTAATAGCCCTAATGATAGGAACCAAAAAAAATATTTCACTTGTTTTGATGGATGGAAATAGCTGTTGATACGGCTTAGCATATTAGAATTGATTTATAATTAATTTTTGAATTGAAGTGCCTATTTGAATAAAGTAAATGCCATCATTTAGTTGATTAAACTTGATATTGTTTGACCCAATTTGCAATTCTCCAGTTTGAATTAATTGGCCAGTAATATCGCGTAGTTGATATTGACCAGCTTGTTTTAAATTAACATTGATGAAATTGGAAGTACACGGATTTGGGTACATCTCGAAAGAAAGACTTTTGGATTTATTTTGCAATGACAAAGCATTTGAACAGATGTATTCAGATCGGGCAATTGTGAGAAATTTAGAAACAGCTGCATCCCAGTCATATTGTAATTCTGAAGCCACCATATTGTTGTTGTTGTCGTATTCGTAAGTGTATTTTGAGCTATTGATAAAAGTATTGGTTCTAATGTCTACATTTTGCAATAGTTTTTCTATCATTTGATCTGCTGCATCATACGACGAAATCACCTTAGAATATCTGTTCCAAACTTGAGAAGTAGTTAACCAAGTTTCAGATAATTTAACAGTCTCGTTATTTCTAGAATCGTATTGATAACTTACTCTAAATGAATTAACGTATAAATTTCCTGCACTATTCCAAGTCTGAGTTAATTCTTCGATAATTTTATTGTTTGAATTGTACAGAAAACTCGTCATAGAAGATTTGACCCATAAAGAAGAGGAACTATTCCAATTATCCCTTTTTTCTTCACTCAGTTTTTTATTGGTGTAAGTCCATTGATATCTGTAAGAATTCACCCAATTGTTGTTTGAAGTATTCCAACTCTGAAACGTATTGCCTATAACATTGTTATCACTATCATGATTATAAGTTTGATGGGATGTGTTATTCCATTTTGAGTTGTTTTTATCCCAAGATTTTGATACAAAATCTATCTTATTATTTTTACCATCGTATTGGTATAAATACTGATAAATACTTTCCCAGGTATTGGTGTTTGCATTCCAACTATAACTAAGTTCTTCTATTTTATTGTGATTATTATCGTATATATACGTTTTTTTAGTGTTATTTTTCCAAATGGAAGAAGTTGTATCCCAAAGTTGATACAATTCTTCTGTGAAATTGCCATTTTGGTCATACGTGTTTTTGGTGATATTGTGGTTGATATAAGCCTTTTTATGTGGTTTCCATGACTGAACAAGTTTTTCTATTTCTAGATTGGCATTGTCAAATTTTATAATGGTTTTTCCAGAAAGAGTTTTTGTTTGTGTGCCATTTAAATAATAAGATGTATAGATGGTGTCTTTTCGACAGTCGGCTTTTGAAATTGGGATTTCAAAAGCAATGACGGTAATAAAAAGTAATTTAATTAAGTAGTGTTTCATCATGTCACAAATAGATAGAAGAATGTACTTATAAAAAATACCCAATTTGATGTACGGAGGCATACATCAAATTGGGTATTTCTGTTTAGATGTTTTAATCACATTATTGCAAGATGAATAAATATATTATTATCTTAGTCTACATATTTACGACTTTAACAATGGACGCTCAGACAATAGACACTGTTTGTCCTTATAGATATTCAAATCCAAGTGGACTAGGGTTAAATCCAGAGCATTTTATTGAATATAATGGTATGATGTATTTTATAGGAAACTATGAATTAGATACCAAGCAATATTTATGGAAAAGCGATGGAACTTGGTCTGGTAGCTCAAGAGTTAAAGAAATCAATCCTGGAGTATCTGGTTCTCGTTACAGTTCTGTGTATGATATTCAAGTTGTAAACAACATCATGTATTTTTACGATTCGTATCAAAAAAGTTTATGGCGCAGCGATGGTACAGAAGCTGGAACTTTTACAATTATGAAAGGCAACCCAGTTTATAAAATGGCTGAATTGAATTCGAAAGTCTATTTCTTTGTATTAAACCCGAATAATTTTGCTGAGTTTTGGCAAACTGATGGAACCGTAAATGGCACTCAATTAATAAAAACTTTAGAATCGCAAAAAGCGACATTTGTTAACTGGCCTGGTTTCAGATTAATTAATTATAAAAATAAGTTGCTATTTGATGGAATCGATAATACTAATGGAGTACAATTGTGGGAGACCGATGGAACAAGTAATGGAACAAAATTATTAAGAAAGCTTTCTTTAGCAAAAACGTTTAGAACATTATCGAATTTTATTATTGCTAATGATATCTTGTATTTTGGTTCAGATGATAGTTTAGGCAATTATAAACTGTGGAGAACAAATGGTACTGCAAGTGGCACTTATATCTTTAGTAATAAATTTAAAAATGCATTCAATTACTTTATCGCATATAAGAATAAATTATTTTTTAACGCACATGATACAGCATTCAAAGGTAATTTCGGTCAGTTGTTTGTTACCGATGGCACTGACACAGGTACACATGTTATATATTCAAAAGTGTTTAAACTCTCTAGTGTCGATATATCATTCGATCCAAGTAATTTTTGTATTATGAACGATGAACTATATATGACTGCTGCATCAGAAGGATATGGCTATCAAATTTGGAAAACTGATGGCACTACTGCAGGAACTGTGAGAATAACTGCACATGATTCGTTGAAGGGCAAACCAAAAAATTTAAAGGCATTCGACAATCACATTGTTTATGTAGCTGGTATTTATTCTGTTTATACGCCTTTAATGCATTACACAAATGGAACTGTAGGCGATTTCCATTATCAAGAAGCTTACGATGATTGGAAAGATAATGCCTATGAAGGTACAGAATTTTTCCCCTATAATGGGGCATTGTATTTTAATTCAAATTGCACATCTTTAGATGAGTTTGAATTGTATAGATTTTATTTTTCAAAACCAAGTTCAATCGAAAATGCCAATCATTCAAAGTGTTTTGTTAATCTTTATCCAAATCCTTCCAGCAGTATTGTAAATATACGTTCGAGCAATGAAATGCAAAAGATTATTGTGTTTAATTACTTGGGCCAGATATGCTTTGAGATAAATCCTAATAGCAATAATTCTCAGATAGAATTAAACAACAGTGGTTTATATGTCATTCAAATTAAAATGGGTGATACCATTCTAACAGAAAAGATTGTTATTAAAAATTAGTGTATGAGTATTCCAATATCAAATAAATTACATTTGATTTGTAATTTACCCGATAATGAATTTTAAAGCAATTCTTTTTACTTTTATTAGCTTAGTTTGGATTGATTCAGGATTTGCTCAAAATCCTGAATTGCTTAAAAAACTGTATTCCAATCAAAGCGCAATTGAAAGAATTGAAACGCTTCATGAGCTTTGTAAAGGCTATACCAGTTATGAAAGCGATAGTTTTATTAAGTACATCAATTGGGGGATTTTAATCAGTAAAAGTTACCCTCAAAAAAACCTTAAATTTAGGTATTTTAAAGTATATTATTTAGACGATATCAACCAATACGAAGCTGAGGAAAAGTTGGTAGATTCAATTCTAGCTTACTGCGAACATAACAAAGGTAACGAATGGGTACATTGTAAAATACTTCTAGAAAAAGGAGGGTTACAATTTCACAAAGGCGATTTTAATGCAGCTCTTGCATCTGAATACAAGGGCATTCAAATAGCTGAAAAGACCAATGATACTGGATTGATAATGGATTCGTATTTAAGTATTGGGTGGTTGTTTATGGAGTCGAATAAATACAATGATGCTATTAAATGGTTTAATCAAGCTATAGGATTAATTCAGACAAAAGAAAGACAAAGGAAAATAACTAATTTATATTTAAATGCGGCAAGTTGCTATAATAATATTGGTAATTCGTCTAAAGCCCTTGAATTAGTGAATTTAGGTTTGATGAATGCTAGAAGTTTAAACAAATGGTATGCTATAGCAAATGGACTAATGATCCGTTCGGATATATATATCAACACCAAACAATATGATTTAGCGGAAAAAGATTTGGATGAAGCTTTAATTTACAGGGCAAAAACAAAAGATACTATATATATGGCAAGCGATATGGCACAGTACGCCTTATATTTAGCATCGGTTAATAGAACCGATAAAGGTATTAGTATCGCAAAAGAGGGACTAAAATTGATTGAGAAATTTCATTTTTTGGATAAAGAATTATACTTGTATAGAGCCTTAGAAAAAAATTACGGAGCTGCTAAACAATACAAAGAATTAAGCGAAGTAAGAGAAAAAATTATAGAGTTAAACGATTCTATTCAAAAGAAAAATTATTTAACTGAAATTGCTAATGCTCAAGCTAAATATGATGTTGTAAAGAAACAACTTGTCATCAATAACCAAAACTTAAAGTTGAAAGTGAGACAATTGTATATATTAGGTTTAATTGGATTTCTAGTATTATTGGTGCCTTTATTGATTTATTGGTTAAGAAGAATAAGAAGAAAATTGAAGCTTAAATTGACCCAAGAAATTGAAATTGAAAGGAAACGAATTTCCAATGATTTACATGATGGTGTGGGTGCTTATGCCTCTTCTATTTATAATGGAATTGGCAATCTGAAGTACGATTTTAAATCTGAGAAGATTACAAATTTACAAAGTACAGCTTTAGAATTAATTGAAAAACTGAACCAAACCGTATGGGTTTTAGACTCTGATACCATCAGTGTTAGCGACCTATTTGATAAGTATAAAAATTGGTTCTTAAAAATTGTCCATCATTTCGAAGGCATTGAATACGAATTTTTCGAAGACATTCAATTGAATAAAACATTAAGACCTCAAGATTCATTAGACCTATTGAATATGATGCAAGAGATAACCAATAACGCCCTGAAGCATAGCGGTTGCACAGCTATACATTGCTCTATTGTGAGCAATAGTGAACATTTGAAAATACTATTTAATGATAATGGAAAAGGATTTGATATGCAATTAGTTGGGTATGGAAACGGACTTAACAATTTAAAAAATCGCGCTAGTAGATTAGGTGCAGTACTCTCAATTCATTCAGATAGCAATGGAAGTGTGATAGAATTAACTACCCCAAATTAGGTATGTTTTTAAATGTAAATAGTTTGTATTTTTGATTTTCATTTTGAGCATTCAATATAATATAGCGCTAGTAGAAGACAATCCAGTTAATCGCAAAGACTTTATTGATAAACTTCAACTATTTAAAGATATTCATATCATTTGTATTTGCAACAGCGGAGAGGAGTTTGTAAGTAAGACTAAAAATTTACCGATTGATAAACTACCTGATGTTGTGTTTATGGATTTAAAAATGGATAAGTTGAGTGGACCTGAAACAATAAGGATTTCTAAGTTAAATGAGTATAAAATGAAATTTATTGCCTACACAGTTTTCGACGATGATAGCCATATTTTTGATGCTATTAAAGCGGGAGCAGTAGGCTATTTGTTAAAACATGAAAGTGGTCAAAAAATATACGATTGCATTATTGAGACTATGGAAAATGGCGGAAGTGGTATCAGTCCGTCTATAGCCAGGAAAGCATTAGAAATGCTTGTGAACGCGAAAAAGGAAGTTGTGTCAGATTCTATTATCGAAAAGAACTTAACCCAAAAGGAAAAACAAATCTTAGAACTTTTAATTAAAGGCTTAGATGCCAAACGCATCGCCGAAACCTTAGACTCTAGTCCGCTTACTGTTAGAAAACACATTGCAAACGTTTATAGAAAACTGCATGTAAACAGTAAAGCTCAAGTAATTAGCCTAGCGACCAAAGAGAAATGGTTTTGAATTACTCCCAACATGATAGGTACCCAACCTTGCTAGTTCAATGGATGATTTATAAATTTTGAGTATTATTGTATTCAAATGGCAGCATTTGATAAATTATTTGATGATAATGATTCGGTTTTTGTACCTAAAGGTACTTTTTTGTTAAGAGAAGGCGAAATTTGTAAAAGTGCTTATTTCGTTATTAAAGGGTGTTTGAAAAGTTATATTATTGATCAAAATGGAAAAGAAATTATTCTTCAATTTGCTCCCGAAAATTGGGTAGTGTCTGACTTAGAAAGCATTATAAACAAAGTAAAAACTCAAATTTATATCGAAACAATTGAGGATAGTGAAATTAAACAATTGCATTTGATCAGTGATTTTAATTTAAAAAATAGTTCTAAAGAAGATCTTATTGCGATGAATGAAAAGTTCGTCAGAAACATCATTTCTATGAATAGGCGACTTATAAGCGTTTTAAGTACAAACGCTATCCAACGGTATAATGAATTTGTGAAAACATATCCTTCGTTGGTTCAAAGGATTCCGTTAAAACAAATAGCCTCTTTCATTGGTATTACTCCAGAGTATTTAAGTGAAATTAGAAGAAGTCGTTCTGGAAAATAATATAGAATTTCTTAAGATACCTTAATTTCTATTTATTTTTTTATAGATGAATTTTGCACTTAAATTTATAATTATATGTTAAAAAAGATATTTTTAATTTCATTCACTTTATTATTTCTCTCAAGTTGTAAAAAAGAAGAAATAGACGTTGTAGATTGTTCAGGTGTCATTAATACTTATCAAAATGATGTGAAGTCTATTATGGATAACAATTGTGCGACATCTGGTTGTCATAATTCTTCCTCCAAGAAAGCTGGTTTCGATTTAAGTACCTATAGTGGGGTCAATTCTGCTGGTAGTAATAAAGCTTTTTTAGGTGCAATTCAGCATAAATCTGGTTATTCTAAAATGCCAAGGGGTGGTTCTAAATTATCTGATGCAGACATTAAAACAATAACTTGTTGGGTGCAAAGCAATATGCCTCAATAATATAATTTCTTTCCCTCAAATAGACTTTAGCTGATTTGCTCAAAGTGTGTAGATGTTAAAAAACGAATAACATTTGTTGCTATTTTGTCTATTGGTTTGCAATAAAAAGTTAGGTTTACTTTAACTAAGATACTACCTAAAATTCAACCAACTAAATTTTAGCAACTTAGTTGTGTCTTAACCCCCTCGTACGTTATATAAATTTAAAACATTAAATTTGTGAAACCATCAGAAACCAGAAATGAATATGAACCTAAAACTTTTTGATCATACTTTCCAAGAATCAGGGGGTTAAGACAAGTAAAATATGAAACCTACTAAGAATATATCTTATTTAAAAATCGATAGATTGTTATGGGGTATGGCCTATCTATTGATAGCGCTGTCTTTCGTTTTTTTTGCTAACAACAATAGTTTTCAAGAACTATTAAGGATACCTTCATTTTACTCTGATATAGTAGTTTCTTTTGCTCTAACTTTTCTTGTTGCTTTATATTTAATGAAATTAAAAGCAAAACTTGATGTCAGATATTCTTGGTACAGCGCCTTTAAAGTTCGATTAATCAAGCAGTTTGTTTATGGTGTAATGTTGCCGCTTGTTTTTGCCATAACTGTTGAAGTGGTATACTTGAAAGCCATCGATATTGATTTTAGTGACAGTTCTATCTTAAATCTTGAGTTGCCACTTACATTTATCTTTTTAGTGCTCATCAATATTACCTCATTTGCAATTGATTCATACAATAAAACGCAGATTGAAACCACAACTGCAATTGAGAAAGAACCAGTTGAAATGTTGAAAAGTGTCAAATTTATTACCATCAACAGAGGGTTTATTGAAGAAAATTTGCCCATTGAGAAGTGCGCATTGATAATGAGTTCGAACAAATTAATTTGGTTGCTAACTTTCGAAGGAGAAAAATTTCGATTATCTGGTACCTTGGAAGAATGGGAAGAAAAGTTAAAGCATTCTCAATTTTACCGCATTAATCGCCAATACCTCTCTTCTTTTAATGCCATACATTCTGTAGAATTAACTAAAACTAGAAAATTGAAAGTTAATTTTGTCTTACCTACCGAAGACGTGTACATTTCGAAGCCAAATGTGTCCAAATTCAGGCAATGGTGGACGCAGTAATGGAAAGTTTAAGCCCATTTTTGTCCGCTTTAGGATGATTGTGTCTTTTTCACTTGAATTCTAAAATCATAAAAATCAATTTTGTACCTGAAAAAGTATCAAATACAAATGAAGAAAATCTTATTGCTCCTGTTTTTTATTTTTCCATCATTACTATATGTACAAGGGAAAAATATTCCACTAAATATCTCAGTGTTTAACCAATCAACTGCAATTCCATTTACCAGACTGATGACATTCCCAATTCACCCAGGCTTTCAAGTTGGAACGGAATGGAATTTAAAATCTAAGAAGAAAGTCAGAATTTTTCAAACCATTAACACAAGTTATTTTTATCATAATTATTTGACTCAGGGTATTGGTTTAAATTCTGAAATGGGATATGAACGTAAATTTAAATCTAGATTAGCCATATCTGGACTATTCGGACTGGGATATATGCACACTTTTGCAACTGCTGAAGAATTTACATTCGTTAACGGGCAATATGAAAAGAAAGGGGATAAGGGTAATGCTAGATTTTGTCCATCAATTTCATTTGATATCGGCTATTATGTAAAAAAAGATGACTTAAATAGTCCTAAAATTTTTATGAGATATCAATCTTGGGCAGAGTATCCATACTCGCCAGACTTTATACCTGTTATGACCCATATCAACCTACATCTAGGAATCAAATTAAATATAAAAACAAACAGCAACAAAAATGACTAAGTATATAATTTTTATTCTAACCATAATAGTGTTTAATGCCTGTCATAAAGGCGATGATATAAGTCCCTCAAATTATAGTTGCAATTTAAGTTTTGTCGACAGCAGTAGTAACAACCCCAATCAGTCAGCATACCAATCTTTGATCAATAATATGACATCAAGTGGTGTTGTAGGTGTCACTATGTCTGTTTATCGCACACAAACTGGTATGTGGTTAGGGGCAAGTGGTAAAGCCGATTTGCACAACAATGTAAATATGCGTTCTTGCAATATCACAAGAGTTGGATCTACTGTAAAAATGTTTACAGCCGCGACAGTTTTAAAGCTAGTAGAAGAAGGCAAAATAAAATTGGATGATAAAATTTCGGATTATTTACAAGGAGATGTCATTGATAATATTGAGAATGCAGACAAAGCTACCATTCGTCAACTTCTTCAACATTCAAGTGGAATTTATAACTACATCCAAAATTTAAAATTTCAAACAGCATCACTTAACGATTTTATTAGAGAATGGAAACCAAATGATCTTTTAAAGTATGCCTATTACCAAAAAGCTTACTTTAAACCTGGTGAAGATGTGAGATACTCGAACACAGGATATATTATGCTGGGTATGCTGATAGAAAAAATTGAAGGCAAACCCTTTTATAAAGTATTTGAAGAAAAGATCTTTAAGCCTCTTGGTTTAACTATGACTAAATTTGCAGCAGAAGATCATATTCCGAGTGGAATAGTTAGAGGATATATTGATATGTATAGCAATTTACAAGTTGTAGAAAGCACTTATTTTAGTGGTTGGGATTATTACACTGCAGATGGAGGATTAATTTCAAATCCATATGACTTGAATGTGTTTTTCAGAGCATTAATGAGTGAGCAAATCATAAACTCAAGTTCATTAAATGAAATGTTAACGTGGAAAACACCCAAAGAAAAAGATACTGACTATTTTCCTATATCTTATGGTTTAGGTATTTTCAAAATTGAGACAAATAAGGGTATTGCATATATGCATAGTGGAGATGCTGTTGGTTATGCTGCTAGTATGATGTATTTTCCAGATGACTCTACAACCATTGTTTATGCAGTAAATAGCAACTACGGCAAAATTGACCAATATGTTTCATCTAAAGAAGCGATTGAAAAGATATTAAACGCAATAAAATGAAAATTCACTCGACAAATTATTTCAATACGTTTATAGAAATTGCCGAAGATTGTGACAATGCAACTGGTGAATTACCACCATTGAAAGCAGAATCAAAAACGGCTGCAAATATTCAATTTGAAATGGTAAGTAAGAATCCATATCAATTTACTTCTGATGACGTTTTATTTCAGGTATTTGCCGACAAGAATGACTTACTTCCGAGTGAATATAAAGAAGCTAGAGAAAAGTTCTTTTCAAAAGGTCAAGCTTGTTTTCGCGCATCTCCATTAACCAAACGCTACGGCTGGGGAGTTCATTTTGATGAAAATGGTAAAATGGCTATTTATGGGGTTGAAAGTAAAGACTATCAAAAATTTCTTAATGACCCTAGTTTAAAAGTCATAAAAGCGATGAAGTCTAAGAAGTGATACTTATTCAAATACTTCATAAAGACCTGTTCATTGAATAGCATTATTGTTAAGCATTAATTTAAGATGAAACAATTTTGTTAATGCTGATTTCTGTTATTGAACAATTTTTTAAAAGATACTTATTTAAATTACAACCTTCATGTATTAAGGCCAAGATGTCCAATTCTTTTCTAATATTTTTTGATTATGTTGCTTAAGCAATGTTTGGTATTGAAGAGCTTTTTCATCTGTTTCAACTTTAAGATGTTCTTCTAATGCCTTTTGTGCTTTAAGATTCGCTTCTAACGCTTCGTTAGGCTTATTCGCAATATACAAGAACCAACTGTATTTGTCCCAAGTCCGATAGTCTGTGTCTCTAGAGTCTTGGTTAAGTGTTTTATCCAAGTTGAAGAAATAATAGATGCTGTAAGAGTGGGTATAGGACAAAACAAAAATAAACACAAAGTAAACTAGTAGTAGTATTTGTGGGAATTGAAATTTGGTCTTGTTTGTCAAAAACAAAATAAAGCAAGTAATGATTGCAAGTAATACGATTATGAAAAGAAGTGTAAATCCTAAGATCATCGGTCCGCACGACCAATATTGTATTTTGAACAACAGAAAAACAGTCAATAGTGCATAAGATAGATGAAGAAAGGCATTTGGCAAATCAGTCTTGGCGTTTTTGACCAAGAAAATCAAACTGTGCACAACAAGTAAGAGTGTACCAAGTATCAGTAGTAGAGATGGACCGGGAAAATGAAATAGTCGAAAGAGTATTCCGATGATGAAGATTGACCAAGCGATGATGAGTAATTTTTTCATTTTATGTAAGTAGTTTTTTTGACAAAGGATAAAGAAGTAATTAGCTTATTCAAATAAACAACAAATGTATAAGAACTGGATTAACTACTAGAAAAAATTTCTTTTTTATTGAAATTAAAATTTAACCCTATACAATATTCTAATAACTTTTTTCGTTATACATAAGAAAGTTATGTATATTTGACTTATGTATTCAAAAGAATTGATTAAAGGGACCTTGCAACCCATCATTTTAAAATTGTTAGAAGACAATGGAAGGATGTATGGATATGAAATAACACAAAAGGTAAAGGAACTTACCAAAGATAAAATTGAGTTAACAGAAGGAGCATTATATCCTACTTTACATAAGTTAGAGTTAGAAGGAGTTGTTAAGGTTGAGCAAGAATTTATTGGTAAGAGGTTAAGGAAATACTATAAACTCACCAAAAGTGGGAGTAAGGAGGTCGTTTCTAGAACACAAGATGTGAGAGATTTTTTGAAGTCGATGCAATTGATATTTGAACCCAAAATTGCGAAATGAACATTCAAGACAGTCATATCGAACGTATACAGCTTGTTTTAAAAAGCAAAGGCTTAAAAGATGAGGCTTTAATCAACAGTTTAACCGACCATTTGTGTTGTATAATTGAGGAATTAGAGTATATAGATTTTGAGGAAGCACTTACACTTTCACTTCAGAAATTTGAAATCAACGAATTTGAGAACATACAAATATTGACAGATACAATTAATAAAAATTCCATGAATATGATGAAAAAATCCATTTTTTTGACTGGCTATATAGCCACAGCATTTTGCACTTCAGGTTTGCTTTTTAAAGTACAACATTGGCAAGGCGCATCTATACTTTTAGTATTGGGCATAGCGATACTAAATTGTGTGTTTTTACCTCTTTGGTTTTACGATAGATACAAGCAATCTAAAGTGTAGTTATTGAAAGAAAAACCAATCATAAAAAAAGCGCGGTCATGTCTAACCGCGCTTTTTTTATATTGTGACAGAGCATCTTCTTGAATCATGATTCTTTTGATTATTGATTGAATTGCTTTTTTAAGTTTATAGTTGAAGTTTTGAATAAACTAATGTATATGTAAGAATATTTAGTAAAATGTTCAAGTTTTTTATCTGTTTATGCTATTAAAAGTGGATGCAGATTGCAAAAGTTGTGAAATGAATAAAAAGTTTTTGAAACGGAATGTGCGGGTTGAGTCCACGGGTGCGTAGAATTTCAATAATGGCAGCCTCGAGCAGGACAGACTTGCAGCGGGAAGACATTGTTGAAATTTTGACCCGTGGTGGGTTTTTATCGGTAGACCCTCGTGCAGTGCTGAGGGGACTTTTTGACCAAACAAAAAGTTGGCGCCACCCCTGCGGCATGAGCAGGGAAAATAATTGAAATAAAAATAACAATAAAAAAAGCGCGGTCATTACTAACCGCGCTTTTTTTTATATTGTGACTAAGCGTCTTATTGAATCACAATTCTTCTAGTCACTACTGTGCCTTGAGAATTGATTCTTACATTGTAAACACCAGCTGCAACATCTGATAAATTGATATCGCAAGTGCTTGTATTGTTGAATACAGTACTGTATACTTCTTTACCAGTAGCATCGATAACACTTACCTCAGCATTTGAAACTTGTTTGCCTTGGAAGTCGATTTTAAAGTTGCCGTTACTTGGGTTAGGGAATACGCTGAAACCATTGTCATTGTTTACATCATTAACACTAACCGTGCTGTTCATACATCTTGGCCAGTAAGTGTAAATCACTTGTCTGGTTAATGGTTGTGAAACGTTGCCAGATAGGTCGGTTACTTTATATGTGATGTAGTAAATGCCTTCTTCATTAGGGTTAACGTTTTGAGCAACAATTTCGATTCTAGATTGCAATTGATCAGGACCGTAGTAGTTGTCTGTAGTTGTTAAATCCCAGAAAGGCCAGATGTTTTCACCAACACAACCATAGATGGTTCCACCCCAAAGAGTTGGAGCTTGTCTGTCAACTACTACAACTGTTCTGGTTTTGAAAGCAACGTTGTTTGAACCGTCCACTGCTTTATAAACTTCTGTGTATGTACCAATGATGTTTTGGTTAACATTGGAAGAAAATTTGGTAATACTTACGTTACCTGGACCATAGTAATTGTCAGAAGCAGTTACTTTAACTGGTACATAAGTCGTTGCAACGTCATGGTAAATCAACTCAGCAGAGTTTAAGTCAATTACAGGTGGAACATAGTCATCAACTCTGTACACTACAACTTTTGGCGCTGATTTGTTACCAGAAGAATCTCTTGCTACATATGTTGCAGTGTAGTTTCCTTTAACTGTTGTATTAACAATTTCTGGGAACCAAGTTCTAGTCAATGTAGGGTTGTTGTCGTAGTCATCAGATGTTGACACTTGATTAACCCAAACACTTCCAATTTGAATCAATGTATCGTTGGTGTTTTCGATTCTTGGAGCAACTTTGTCTTCTACACATACAGTTCTTTCAGCAGTTGCAATGTTACCTGCAAAATCTTGAACAACATAAGTCAATTTGTATGTTCCAGTTCTTTGAGTATTAACAGTACCAATCACTCTGATAGCAGAATTTAATGGAATGAATGGATTAGTATTGAATGCTACTGCACCTGGATCAACATAAGGTTGGTTGTCTCTTTTTGCTTCAATACAACCAGAGCTACCTGGGTTTAATGTGATAACAGGAGGAGTTAAATCGTTCACTACGATGTAATATCTGTAGATTGGATCAGCTTCATTTCCAGAATTATCAGTTACCATATATTTGGTGCTGTACAATCCTGGTACCGCAACATCTAAATCAGAATCAGCAACAATCAAATTACTGATATCACCTTCTGAAGCATCAATAGCTTTTGCGCCTGGGTCGGTATAAGAAGCATTTCTTTCAATACGAACAGTATCTTCACCAATTAAAGTTAACACTGGTTTCATTCTGTCGTTGTAAAGTGTAATTCTATAATCTTCATACTCACCAGCAGTCAATGGTCCACAAGGAGCAGTAACCTCGTTATCAAAGTTGGTTGCAATTCTTAAGATGGTATTCCCTTCGAAAGCATCGTTGATGTTTGGAACTGTGAATGACGTTGTAATGGTTTTGTTGTAAGATGAAGTTTCAATCATGATCATTTCATCTGCATCATTAAAGTCACCATCGATGTTCCAATCAATCCAAGCTTTTCTATTAGCTGGGTCATTAGATACGTTTCTTGTTACTTCTAATGTGTAAGTTTTACCAAACGTTAAATCTGCACCAATAGAAGGGCTATAATCAGTATATCCAGCTAAACCAGAGCTACTACCATTTGTAATTAAAGAGGTATTGCCATCCATTAATTTAACATTGTTTATACCGATGTCGGTAGTCAAGATTAAAGAAGTAGGGTTACAATAATCCAGAGCACAAACAAAATCGTTTTTAACAATTGTTTTGGTTGTATTAGTAGGATCTAAGCTGTTATAAGCTTTAAGAGCTATGGTATAACAACCAGGAGCTGTGAATCTAATTTTTGGTTTAGGTACTGAGTCACCAGGAGTTGCATTGTATCTGATAAATCCTGTTCCATACGTTGACGGATTTCCAGGAGGGTTTAGAAGAACATACGTCGTTGGGAAAATTGTCCACTCGTATCTATTTGCAGCATCTGAAATTGGTGTTAACAATACTTCAGATGTGTTAACTTCTGGACGTCTATTAGACGCTTTAAGATCCAAATTAACTTGTGTGTTTGGTGTTACTACATCAATAGTTTGACAAGCCTTTTTATTACCTACACAAGATTTGATTTCTAGACAGATTTCATATTGACCATCAGTATAGAAGGTGTAATTGAAATCTTTTTTATATCCAGCTTCAGAACCATCTACAGACCATACCCAAGTTGGAACACCAAGAATGTTTGAAGTTGCATTGGTGAATAAAACTGGAGTAGAATTATAAGAAGGGATAGAGTTGGTTGTAAACGTTGGAGTAGGAGCACTACCTGTACCAAGAATAGACGTATAAGAACCAGCAAAACCAGAGTCAACACCAGTATTGTCAGATTCAAATAAGATGTACATGCTACCACTAGTAGCTACTAAAGTTTGAGGTGCTTTTGAACCTGCTGTAAAAGATCCTAGTAAAGTCGTATTCGGACCACCTGGACCTTTACCGTCCCAAATTCTCAATCTATCGCCAATGCCATTGAATCTCAATCTAGATAATGTTAATTCAATTCTTGTAGCATTACAAGGTGTGATTTGCAAGTATGAACGGGTTCCTAAACCTTGGTTGTTGCCGTAGTTACCATTTTTACCACCATTGTCGAAGATTGTACCAGATGGACTTTCAACAACGTTATCGCTATTCGGACCATAAGTTCCGAAACCTAATACGTATTCTGTTGGAGAAATAACAGTGATATAACATTTTTTAACAACAGGAGCAGAGTTACCAATATCATTGGTACTCACAAGTTCGACAGTATAACAACCAGGGCGGTTAAATGCGAATTCTGGTTTTCCAGTCGTTTCATTTGCCCCAGTTAAAAATGGGTCAGGTGTAACATCACCAGATGCAATGTCTTTTACATCATTAACATCTGTAGAATCATACACTTTCCACAACCATTTATAAGCGCCATTGGTTGACAAGTCATAGAATATTGCTGTTTGGTATTGTTCAACCAAACTTTTGTTGGTTACAAAGTTTGCAACAGGCACAGCAGTTGGAACATTAACAGTCAAACATTTTACGATACTGTCTTTGCCTAAACAGTTTGAGCTTTTTAGTTTAACACATTTTGTGCCTCCGCTGTTCCAAGTATAATTGAAATTAACAGAATTTGGAGCTTCGATTGTGCCATCGTTATTGGCATCCCAAGTATGGGTAATGTAACCTGTTTGGTTGCTGTTTATAAAAGTAGTAACTGATTTGATCCAAACTGAATTAGGTGCTATGAAATTAGCAGCCAAAGAGCTTGGTAAACTCATATTAACCGTGTAGTCTTCTGTTTCACCCCAAGTGTAAGTGCCACAAGCATTACCTGGATTGGCAATGGTACCTTCGATTAAAACAACTCTTAATCTGGTATTACCAGTTTTTACATTACAAGGTACGGTAAACGTATATGTGAAAGTAAATGGGTTACCTGTAGACGTTGACGCAGCAGGAGCAACAGCTTCACCAGATTCAAAAGCGAAGTTTTGGTTGTAATCTATCCAAGCCAATGATCTGTGAGTAAATACACCACCACAAGTAGTAGAAACTATAGAAATGGTATAAGTGCTACCGGCAGTTAAATCTACTGCTTGCAAACTGGTATAATCTGTATAAAGCTGACAGTTTACACCTGGAGAAGTATTAGAGATATTATCTAATTTTACTGTGTTACCTTGTAACGTAACTCTTGCAATATCTTCGTCAGCTGCGTTTGTTGCAGCAGAAGTACAATATTGTGCATTTAAAGAGTTAATGGATATGCCACTCATTAGAACCATCAAGAAGACAATCCTAAAGGTGAAGTAATGTGATATTTTATTGAAATTATTCATGTGGTTAGCTTATTTAGTTGTTGATAGTAATCATTTGTGTTAATACACCTTGAGCTGTTGTAATTCTTGCTGTGTAAATACCAGAAGCAACTTGACTTAAGTCAAAGTTGTCGCTGCCAAGTACAGTTTTCTCTGTGATGAGTTCACCTATAGCATTGTAAATTTCTACTTTGAATGATTCATCGCTGTTGTCAGAACTAATGGTAAAAATACCAGCACTTGGGTTTGGATACACATTGAATGAAGTGGCTATTGCCTGGTCGTCAACAGATGTGTTAACTGTGATACATTTTGTTGCATAACATTCGCAATCAGCACCATTTTTAGCAATCATTGTGATACAATATTTGATGTTGCCTTTGTAGGTGTAATCTGTTCCGTTGTTAGAGCTAGTTTTTCTGTTACCATCACCTAAAATCCAAGTGTAGTCGATACCACTCATGCTGCCACCTGTTGGTGTGAACACGTAGTTTCTTGGATTTACTGACCAGTTTCTTTGAACATCAAAGTTACAAGTAGTAGGCAATGGATTGATGGTTACTCCTTTGATGATTGAATCTTGACAACCACCTTCGATACTTGCTTTCAATTGAACAAAATACGTTTGAGTAACTGTTGTAGAATTGTAAGTATGAGTTGGAGAAGCCAATTTGCTTGTATTTTTATCACCAAAATTCCATGAATACTCAATTTTACCATTTGAATATGTGCTCAAGTTTGTAAAGTTTACAGCTTGGTCAGAACATTGGTCTGCGAATTCAAAATCAGCTTTAGGTTGTACACCTACGAAAATGTTTTTTACTTTATCTGCGCTACAACCATTGGCTAATGTAGCTTTTAATACCACATTTCTGTTACCAGTACTTGGCCAGTTAACATTAGGATTTACCAAAGTAGATGTAATATTATTGCCAAAGTTCCAGTCGTATCTCAAAATGGTTTCGCCTTGGGTATTGGTTAGGTTGTTAAATGGAGTTGCTGATCTATCACAAGCATAAGGATAATCGAAGTCAACAATCGGGATTTGTTTAACAACTATATTTTTAGAGATAGAATCAAGACATCCAAATTCTGAGATAACAATCAATTTTACATTTTTGGTACCTGCGGTAGCAAATTTGTATGAAGTGTTCAAATCAGTACCAAAATTGTTTTGGTCATTAAAGTCCCACTTGTTACCAAACTGACCTAAAGATATGGTTGATGTATTGGTGAATTGGAATTCATCATTCAAACATTCACCTTGAACTTTGTTATAACTTGCAACTGGTTTAGCGAATTGATATACTACTTTTGATTTTGTAGCTACACATCCACCAGCTTCAGCCGTTAAGGTTACCAAATATGGACCAGGAACAGCGTATGTTTTAGTCGCATTTACTGAGGTAGTGTTGGCTGAATTGTCACCAAAACTCCAAACATAACTCAAAGTACCATTTCCGATAACTGTTAAGTTGGTCAACTCAATTGACGAACCTTGACAAGCATTTTTAACTCTGAAATCCACTAAAGGAACTTCCCCAATATTTACTTGAATAGTGGTATCATTAGAAACATTCCATCTGAATGAAGTAGCAGTTAACTTAACGAAATATGTACCTGGGTTTTTGAATTCGTGAACTGGTGAATTGAACGATGAGGTATCACCATCGCCAAAATCCCATTTATATGAACATACGCCAGAGTGAATGGTCGAAATATTTTCGAACAATGTTTGATCTCCTAAACAAATTGAAGTAGGGAATTTAAAGTTAGGCTTTGGTGTAGGAGCTACATATATGGTTCTTGTGATGGTTGAATCACAGAAATGCGGTCCTAAGTCGGCAACTTTTACACTAAATGTAATGAAACTATCCAACCAAGTCGAATTAGGTTTGAAACTTAATGTACCTGGATTACCTCCTGCAGGAGCAGTTACAGTATATTCTGAACTAGGTACAGTGATGTTGTAAGTTGTTTTTGCTGAAACATTAGATACAAACCAAGTGGTACCATGACCAGAGTTCGCAAATCCAGTAGGAGGAATCAACTCGTAAGTTAGAGTTTTACCAACTTCAATAACATCAGGTGTTGTGATGTTGCCAAAATTGAATTGACCTTCGAATGGAGTGCTTTGAACAACTGATGCACCAATTGGAGTTGGTTTAACAGTTACTGTAAGTGCAGTTCTGCTGGTTGATACACATTGATTTTTGTAGATGTACATCAACTCAGGTTGGTAAGTAAGTGTTTGGGTAGAACCAAATTTACCGATAATAATGTTACCACCAGTTTGAATGGCCATATCAGCATTACTAGCGCCAGGACCAGCACTTGTGCTATACAAAGAGTTACCAGCACCGAAATCTAAATCGGTAGTTAAATAGAAAGCATAAGTTCCAGCAGGTAAGTTTAAACTTTTTGCGGATACTCTTCCATAGTTAATACCACCAACAGTAATGTAAGTTATTACACCTTCATTTAATTTGGTCCATGCACTAGGGTTTGTTAAAAATCCAGTGTGTGCACCTGTTTTATAGTACAACTGATATCCACAGTTTACAGGGGTTGCGTACCACAATCTAAACTGAATACTGTCTAATAAAATTTGCTTGTTAGTGATGATGGTTTGCATACCACCATATGGTTCAGTTTGTCTTACGTTTACACCAGTTGTTTGAGAAGTTGTCAATCTGAAATTCTTACTCAATTTGGCAGCTTCTGCATAGAATGTTCTAGTAGAAGGAGTGAAAGGACCATTGATAGATTTACCAAATCCTAATAAATTACCCCCTGTAGCTGCATCGTACCAAAATACTGAATCTGCAGGGTTGGCCGTTGTTGCAACCAATCTAGGAACAGCTCTGCCACATTGAACAAAATCTGTAGTAGTTGGCGCACTTGCAGCACCCATGAAATCTAATACACTTGTAAATAAATCGTTACTTGACACTGAGTCAACTGTGCCGTTTGGCAAGTCGGTCCATGCTCTAATAGTGTATAAAGTATTCGGACTAAAAGTATAATTTGCAGTAAGGTTGTACACTGCAGATTGACCTGTATTTAAAGAACTGGTTAGGTATTGAACAGACTGTTGAACGTTGTTAACAGACCAGTACAATCTAAAACTATCCAATCTTTTTTTACCAAGATTGGTAACTGTAGCGTCAATTTTTTGACCGTAAGTACAAGTGTTCAATGAGCTAAGCAAAGTAACAGCCGCATCGTTGTTAACACTTGGTCCGTATATTTCAATTTCTCTGAAATTTGGATTTGAAAGTTGAGTACCACTCATTCTGAATGAAGTAATTCTCAATCTTTGGGTGTTTGTTGTAGGGAAATTAACAACACTGCTACATGCAGGTGTTAAATTCAAAAATGTTGAAACTGTTACCCATGCGCTACCATTCCAAGATTGAATGGTACCTCCATTTAAAAATCTGGTATTAGTTTGAGCATGATGGATAACAAAACTATTTACTGATTTAACGCTAGTCCAATCCCATTGAATCCAATTGACACCCGCTGTTAGATCAGGTGGGGTTGCAGTAGTGATCCACATGATTTGGGTACCACAGGTACCTAAAGCCAAATCATTGAGTGTTGCGCAAGCTCCCGTGTTACAAGTACTTGCTGTAACTGTTGCCTGAGGTGCAACGTTTTGTTGGGCATAAACCTTCTGGCCTATACCTAACATAAACAAAATTAAAATTGTGTAGGAAAATTTATTCATATATGATGATGTTAAGTTCACGTTAAAATTACAACTGAATTGACAATTTTGTTCAGTTTGTGAATAAAATTTTACCATTCTTGGAGAAATTTGACACAACGCTTACAATTGGAAAATTGTTTAATCAATTTCTGTAAACATTATACAAAATTAAAAGCATTGAAAAAGAGAAGTATACAATTTCAAAGCATAAAAATAGTTTATGCTACAATTGTTTGTTCTCTATCAGGACCAACAGAGATAATTTGAATTGGCATGCCCAATTCTTTCTCTAAAAAGTTGAGATATGTGTTGAAGTTTTCTGGTAAATCGTTTTTACTTCTGCAAATGGTTAAATCTTCTTTCCATCCTTTGAAAGTGGTATAAACAGGTTCAACTTTTGAAGTACATAAGTCGTAAGGTACTTGAGTGCTTTCAACACCATCTACTTTGTATGACGTACATACTTTTACCTCATCAAACTCGCTTAATACATCGCTTTTCATCATGATTAAAAAGTTTACACCTGATAGCATGATGGCATATTTTAAAGCCACTAAATCCAACCAACCACATCTTCGCGGTCTGCCTGTTGTAGCGCCAAATTCGTGACCTTTTTTGCGCAATTCTTCACCAGTCTCATCCAATAATTCAGTTGGGAATGGTCCGCTACCTACACGTGTACAATACGCTTTAAAGATACCGTATACTTTGCCAATATGTTGAGGTGCAACGCCCAAACCGTTGCAAACACCACCACTTACAGTGTTGCTTGATGTAACAAACGGATATGAACCAAAGTCAATATCCAACATACTACCTTGAGCACCTTCTGCAAGTATTTTATGGGTAGGAATGAGTGAATTGACCAAATATTCTGAGTCAGTATTTTTAAATTCTTTTAGGTATTCGCAAGCTTCAAAGAATTCTTTTTCAAGAGCAGGTAAATCAAAATCCGTATAGCCTAAAAAACCAATCAATTTGATGTGATCATCCTTTATAGCATTGTATTTTTTTTCAAAATCTGCCGTAAAAATATCACCTATTCTTAGGCCATTTCTACCAATTTTATCTCTGTAAGTCGGACCAATACCTCTAAGAGTTGAGCCGATTTTTGAATCACCTTTTGCATGCTCGCTAGCGGCATCTAATAAACGATGAGTTGGTAAAATGATGTGGGCTTTTTTAGAGAAAACCAAATTGCTTTTAACATCAGCACCAGCGGCAATAACGCGTTCTATTTCTGCTTTAATGCGCACAGGATCTACAACCACACCATTGCCAATGATGTTAAGACAAGTGTTGTGGAATATACCAGATGGAATGGTATTCAAGACATGGGTTTGACCATTGAATTTAAGAGAATGTCCTGCATTTGGACCACCTTGAAATCTTGCGATGACTTGATAATTTGGAGTTAAGAAATCTGCAATCTTTCCTTTGCCTTCATCTCCCCATTGTAAGCCTAATACGACATCTACTTTATTCATCTTTGTTTATTACTTCTATTTGGCAGCTGACGCATTTGCCTGATTTATCTGTTTTTGGATTAGCATACAAATGAAGAGAATGGTGGTTGACTTCAAATCCCAACATATCACCCATTGTGCTTTTTATTTGTTGAATTCTTGGATCGCAAAATTCTAATACCTTGTTACAATACAAACATATCAAATGGTCGTGCTGACTGTAACCATAGCTTTGTTCGTACATCGCCATGTTTTTACCAAATTGATGGCGCTTTACTAGTCCGCTGTCTAATAGTAAATCTAATGTATTGTAAACGGTTGCTCTACTTACTCTGTACTTTCTATTCTTCATGTGAATGAACAAAGTATCTACATCAAAATGTTCTTTGTGGGTGTAGATTTCATCGAGTATGGCGTATCGCTCCGGAGTTTTGCGCTGTTTGTTCTTCTCCAGATATGCAGTGAAGATTTTTCTAACCTCCAGTTTTACCTTCTTGACTTTATCATTCGAGGCTTGCATAAAGTGCAAATATACGGCGTATTTTGGTTAAGAAATTGGCTTTTATCACAATCTTATTAACGATTTTTTTAAGAACTGATTTCTATTCTGTGAACATCCATAGTAGAATGCTTCAGTTTGATGTTCTTAATCAAATTGTCCAGATGCTTAGTGTCATCTACATACACTGTTATGGTGCCTTCAAAGGTGCCATCATGACTCTCAATGGTGATAGATTTCATGTTAACTCCCATGTTTTTACTGATGATTTCTGTTAAACTACTGACTATACCAACATCGTCAATACCTATTATTTTGATGCCTGCCAAGAATTTGGTTTCACGCTTAACTATGCTGTTTTTCCATTGTGCTTTAATGATTCTATACCCATAGTTACTCATCAATGAAACCGAATTTGGACAATTGGTTCTGTGAATTTTAACACCTTCTCCAATGGTGATAAATCCAAAAATATCATCGCCTGGAATTGGGTTACAACATTTGGCTAAACTGTATGGCAAATCGTATTCATCACCAACAATAATTTCTCCTTTGGTGGCATTCTTAAAAACTGGAGCACTAACTTCTTCAACTGTCTTAGGCGTTGTAGAAGTTACTTTTTTATTGAGGATGTTGTTGATCACCAATTTGTCGCTTGGTATCAACTCTTTCTGTATTGAGTAATATAAATCTAAAGCGGATTGTACCTTAAAGTATCTTACAAGTTTTTGAATGTTGTCTTCATTAAATACAACCTTTTCTTTACTAAATTTCTTTTTAAGAATGTCTTTGCCTTTTTCTGCAAGCTCGCGTTTGGATTCTCTTAAGAAATTGCGAATACGGGCAATGGCTTTACCTGTAATAACTATTTGAAGCCACTCTTCGCGAGGGTGTTGCTTTTCTGAAGTTAGAATTTCTACCTGATCTCCGTTGGATAAAATATGACTGATAGGAACAAGCTTGTTGTTGACTTTTGCACCTATACATTTGCTACCAACTTGGGTGTGTATTTCAAATGCAAAGTCTAATGCCGATGCGCCTTTCGGCATTTTCTTTAAATCTCCATTGGGTGTAAATACAAAAATTTCTTCGTGTATCAATTGCAATTTAAAGTCATCTAAAAATTCAAGAGCATTGTTAGAAGGGTTCTCAAGAATTTCTTTGATTCTTGCCAACCATCCATCAACACCAGATTGGTTTTCGTTGGCTATTCCGTCTTTAGAGTTTTTATATTTCCAGTGAGCGGCATAACCTTTTTCAGCAATCTCGTCCATTCTCTGGGTTCTAATTTGGACCTCAACCCATTTACCATCTGTACCCATCACGGTGGTGTGCAAGCTTTCATAACCATTGCTTTTCGGCGTGGTAATCCAGTCGCGTGTTCTAGAAGGATTTGGTTTGTAAATATCGGTCACAATAGAATACGCTGTCCAGCAATCGGCTTTTTCTTTGTCAGGTTCAGAATCTAAAATGATTCTTATGGCAAACAAGTCGTATACCTGTTCGAAAGGAATGTCCTGTTGTTTCATCTTTTTCAAAATTGAATAGATGCTTTTCGGACGACCTTTGATTTCAAATTTTAAATTGGTGCCTTCAAGTTTTTCTTTAATAGGTTCAATAAACTTTCTGATGTATCTATCTCTAGCTGCTTTTTTTGCATTTAACTTAGCAGAGATGTCTTTATAAGCTTCCCTTTGGGTATACTTGATGGATAAGTCTTCAAGCTCAGATTTGATGTTGTATAGTCCTAAACGGTGGGCGAGGGGTGCGTAGAGAAATAGTGTTTCACTGGCAATTTTAAGTTGGTTTTTGCGGCTCATACTCTCAAGCGTTCTCATATTGTGCATGCGGTCGCACAACTTTACAAGAATCACCCTTACATCATCAGAAAGCGTCAATAACATCTTCCTGAAATTTTCGGCTTGCATGCTGTCGGTATGGTCGAAAACCTCTTTAATTTTGGTAAGACCATCGACAATTTTAGCGACCTTATCACCAAATTTTCTTTTGATATCATCAACAGTGTAATCACTGTCTTCAACAACATCGTGAATTAACGCGCAAATGATAGAAGTGGTACCAAGTCCCAATTCTTGAGAGGCTATTCTAGCAACAGCTATAGGGTGGTAGATGTAAGGTTCGCCCGACTTACGGCGCATATCTTTGTGAGCATCTAGAGCCAAATCGAATGCTGCTCTAATACCTTTCTTTTGCTCGGGAGTTAAGTCATGTCTAATCGACCTTAATAAAGATTTGTAACGCTTCAATATTTCTTTGCGTTCAATTTCTTCTCTTTCTAAAATGGATATTTCGCCTTCCGCCATATACTGATACAGCAAAGATAGTGAATGTTATTTGTTCTTCGTTATTCGTTATTTGTTATTTGTTCTTCGTTATTCGAGACCATCAATAAAATGAATACAAGGTAGCTGCGCGATTTATCGCGTTAAACGGAATAGAAAACTATTCCAATGCATCAATTCTAAACCTTATTAAGACGTTATGTTGAATTTTACTATTCGGTATGCCCAGCCAGAATGAATTCTTTCGGACAGGCTCCACCTAATGCGGACTGAAGGTGCAAAGCAATTTTTAAGGGGAATTTTGGGTTCTACGACCCATCGGTAAGTTTGGGTTCTACGACCCAAAAAAAAAGGCAACCACTAGGGTTGCCTTTCTATAGAGTTTTTAAAATGTATTAAGCATTTAAAGTTTTTGCTTCTTCAATCCAAGCGTGCCATTGCTCAAGGCTGGTCATGCTGTCTTGTTGTTCCAATTCAGCGATTTTCTCGTCAGTTAATGCGATTAAATCAGCATAAGAGTGGATACCTAAAGCGTTTAAACGTTTTTCAAAAGCTGGACCGATACCGTTGATTTTTTTCAAATCACTACCTGTTGTTGCTTCTTCTTTAACTGTTTCAACTTTTGCTGTTTCTTCTTTTACTTTTTTCTCAGCTTTTGGCTTTTCTTCTTTAGCAGCACCAGCGTTGTCAAACATCGCTTTCAAATCGCTGAATGCATCTAACTCACCAAGAGTAGATTTTTCGTTTGATTTGTTTATGTTTTTGGCTGTTTTAGATGATCTTTCTTTATTTGATTGATCGTCAGCTTTAGCTGATTTGTCTTCTGCTTTCCAAGTGTTGGTGTGAGAAAGAACGATGCTCTTGTTGTCTTTGCTGAATTCGATTACTTCGAAAGTCAATACTTCGCCATCTTTCAATTTGCCACCGTTTTCTTTCACTAAGTGACGTTTTGGAGCGAAACCTTCGATACCGTATTGCAATTGAACGTTAGCACCTTTGTCGTTAACACCTACGATAGTACCTTCATGTTTAGAATGTAAGTAGAAGATGGTTTCGAAAGTATCCCAAGGATTTTCTTCCAATTGTTTATGACCAAGAGATAAACGTCTGTTTTCAGAATCAACTTCTAATACAACAACGTCAATTTTCTCATCTTTCTTAATGAATTCTGATGGGTGTTTGATTTTCTTAGTCCAAGATAAATCAGAAACGTGTACCAAACCGTCAACACCTTCTTCTAACTCGATAAATAAACCGTAGCTAGTTAAGTTTTTAACGATACCAGTGTGTTTGCTACCCACTTTGTATTTTTCAACGATGCTAGCCCATGGATCAGGTGTTAATTGTTTAATACCTAATGACATTTTGTGCTCGTCTTTTTCTAAAGCTGTGATAACTGCTTCAACTTCGTCACCAGCTTTTAAGAAATCATGTGGACTTCTCAAGTGGCTGCTCCAGCTCATTTCAGATACGTGTACTAGACCTTCAACACCTGGTTTGATTTCTACGAATGCACCGTAATCTGTAACTGTAACAACTTTACCTTTCACTTTAGCACCAACTGTCATGTCTTCGCCTAAAGTATCCCAAGGGTGTTCAGATAATTGTTTCATGCCAAGAGAGATACGTTTTTTGTCCTCGTCAAATTCAAGAACAACAACTGTAACTTTTTGGTCAAGTTGCAACAACTCTTCTGGATGATTGATTCTACCCCATGACATATCAGTGATATGCAATAAGCCATCGATACCACCCAAGTCAACGAACGCACCAAATGGAGCGATATTTTTAACGATACCTTCAAGAACTTGACCTTTTTCAAGTTTAGATAAGATATCAGATTTTTGAGCTTCGATATCATCTTCGATAAGCGCTTTGTGAGATATCACAACGTTTTTGAAGATGTCGTTTACTTTAACGATTTTGAACTCCATGTCTTTACCTACGTATTGATCGTAATCTTTAATAGGCTTAACATCGATTTGAGAACCTGGTAAGAAAGCATCGATGCCCATGACATCAACTACTAAACCACCTTTAGTTCTTGTTTTTACTAAACCGGTAAGAACTGTACCTTCTTCCATAGCTTTAAGGATGAAATCCCAAGCTTTTTCTTGAATGGCACGTTTACGAGAAATGATTAACTGACCGTCTTGATCTTCCACGTTCTCCAAATAAACTTCCACCTTGTCGCCAACTTTCAAATCTGGTAAATCTTTGAATTCGTTTCTAGAAACGATACCGTCTGATTTGAATCCTACGTTCACTACTACTTCTCTGTCAGAAATAGATACCACATAACCAGAAATTAATTCGTTTTGGTTAAGTGCTTTTAAAGAATTAGAGTAAAGGTCTACTAACTCTTGCTTTTGTGCAGTATTGTAATGTGCAAATCCTGCTTTGTCCATGCTCCAATCGAAATCATCTGAAGCAGGAGCAGTTGCTTTAGATTTTGTGTTTGTTTTTTTGGTTTCTGTGGCCGTCTCAACTCCAGTTGGAACATTGCCGTTTTGTAATTGTTCTTCTGTCAAATTTTGTTTCCTCCTTTGTGGGGCGGCAAATTTACAAAATATTTAATAAAAAAACGATTTTTTAGTTAAAAATAAATAGGAGTATATGTGGTTGATTGTCAGGCTTGTAGTTGAGCAGAGTAGTGTGTTTTGAGTTAATGCAAACTGTTTATTGCTCCCGTTTACTTGGGTTCAATAGGCAATTTTCAGCTTAATTAATCAATAGTATAATCTACATTTTTGCATTTCATTCAAATAAATAGATGATTAAGATGTAGGTTGTTTAATTACTTTGGCTACAATATTATTGTACTTTAAAACTACTACTTTATCATTCATTCTAACATGTTGAAAATTCTGCTCATTCTGTGTTTGCTTTTTTTAGCTCGCTTTGCTTACTCTATTATTTACAATTTCCATTCTAAAAAAGTCATACGACAATTTTTTGATTTCATTAAAAATTACCAAGCTACTGTTCTATATTCTGTAAAATTAAAACACACAGCTTTCAATGGGGCGAAATGGTTGTTCTACAACGATAAAATTTGTGATATCTACATGATGAACGATTATTGGGTTTTACTATGTAGAAGTAAATTCATTTTTGAAATAGAACGTTTTCCAATAGTTATCGCAAAGGATAGTAGTTTCTTTAAGAAGAATTTTCCTGATTTCTCTACTTTTAAGTTGACAAAAGTCAACATGAAGCATTCTGCTAGTAATGGGTTTGAAATCCATTATATGGATGAACGATACAAACATTACAAAGGAGATATGACATTTAAGGACTTGACGCCTGAACAGATAGAGCACATGAAAAGTATTGTCGAATGGTTGGGGTGATAAGGAAAGCTACATTACTTAATTAATTATAACATTAGATGGTCGAATATTTTAGTACGTCAGAGATGCTGAGGAATTAGATTTTGTCGAACTCTGACATCGCTAAAGTTCAGTTTCATGAGGTTGTTATGGATGTAATATACCTTTTCGTTTAAAGGAAATATCAATACTTTTGTAGAGCCTTATTACTATGAAAAACTTGACAACTTTTAGAGTAAGACTTGTCATCGTTTTTATCTTGATAAAAAGGTTTGAAAGTAGTATAATTAATAAACTGAAATTGATTAAATATGATACAACAAAATGATTTTAATGATTGGTTAAATATCATCATAGAAAATGACACTCCAAATAAAGACGTAATAGCCTATTGGTTTGGCATCTCTGAAACTGAAGATGATTATGAATTGTACTTAAATGGCTCAAATGAATTTGATGAAACAGATGAAGATTGGGCATGTAATTACGATTTCATGATTACTTGTGAAGATTTAAAGTTAAAGGCTTCTGGAGCTAATTGGGAAGATGTGCTCAATCATGTAATTGCTCTTATCAAACAATATTTTAATACCGAAAAATTTAAAGATAGTTTTCTCGATAAGTCGACAGCCATTGCATGTGGTTTTTCAGGTGGCGATTTGATTAGATTGAGATAGTAAAATTATCGTTTTTTTTATTTAATATGAGTAGATGTTTAATGTATTGTTTAACATATTAACTGTAATCGCTTTCTTATTTGGAGGTATATTAATTGCTGGAACATGTACTTATACAAGTTCGGGTGGACCGTATGATTTCGATTACTCTTTTATCTTTTCTTTGTTTGGATTGCTTATATATGCAATGGCTTTTATTAGACTTAGAAATCAAATGAAGAATTATAAATTACTTTTTGCAATACTATTAATGCTCTTTGCAATTGGATTGTTTATATCTGGGCAATATGTTATTTCATCAACCTACATCAATCCTGAGGAGACAATGGCGGATATTTTCCCACCAAAACCATTTAATATAGCGACATATTTAATCACCTCGATTTTTACTTTTATGTATGGCATTTATTTGCTTTTTGACAAGTATGATAAATTAAAACAAAAGTCGAAATATTATTCAGATTAATGAAGAGAATAGTTGATGGATTATTAATTTGAATTCTAATTAAATGTTTAATTTTACATGTTTAATTGTAATTTTCAATGTCAGTACGACCAAATATACTAGTAGTTTGTGGACGTAATAAAAGACGTAGCAGAACGGCTGAACATCTATTTAAAAATGATGATAGATTCAATATTCGTTCAGCTGGACTGAGTCCAAAAAGTGACAGGAAAATTTCAGAGAAAGATTTGAACTGGGCTCAACTAGTGCTTGTGATGGAGTATGGTCAAAGAACAAAATTGAATGAGTTGTACAGTCACATAGATTTGCCATTGATAGAAGTTCTGGATATTCCAGATGACTATGAATTTATGGACGAAGATCTTGTGATGATACTATCAGAAAAAATAAACGAAATTCTGAGAAGAAGGTATGGGGATTTTTAATGTAATAATTTGTGCTCTTTGGGTGATTCCAATTCTTGGTTTTTTGGTGTTTAAATGGACAAAAAATCAACTCAAAATTCGATATTCGATTGTGCTAGTATCAGTCTTTCTATCTATACTGACTTTTATCGGAATTGCGTTAAATGTCTCTTTTGTTTCAAGTTTAATTGACAGCATTCTAATTTCAAACTTTTACTTAAGCCTTTCTCTGTTGTTGTTTTGGACACAGTATCAAGGAAAAAAAGCTCTAAAATATATTGGATTGTTTGTTATGATAATCGTATATGTTATTGGTTATTTTTTAAGTTCTTTTGGACTTTTGGCACTTGCTTTTGTAATTGGTGATTTTGAGCCAAATTATGAGCAATCAATTAGCAAAAAATTGATTTGTAAAGAATACCATTATGGAATGGCTATCGATGATTTTAGAGATAGAGAAATTCAAATACATTCAACCATTGATTACTTGCCTTTTCTTGAGCATAAAATTAAAGAAAAGTACTACCATAATTTAATTACGGTTGATTTTAAACCACTTCAAGCTATATATGATCAGGAAGAAAATAAGGTAATATTAACTGCTTTTGTTTATAAAAACGATGTAAAAGAAAAGACTTTATGGGTAGATTCTATTAGTTTAAATGATCAAGATAAATAAGGGATAATCGAAATTCTAATATCCGAGGCGCGGATTCGAGACTTGGATGTAGAGTTTACCCTGTATGTGTGTATGTTAAAATGAGTTAGATCAGTCGAGGCCTATAAGAAAAATGATGATTCTGGGATTTTTCGTTTCATAATGATTTTCCTTCGTCGCTGACTTCAGGCTACCGAACCGAACCGAAGATACGAAAATGATTGATTACGGATTCGTTTCTGCCCATTATTTCTTCATCATAAAATACACCGCGAAAAACAAGAATAAAAATCCTATGGCGTGGTTCCATTTTAAGGGCTCTTTTAAGACAAAGACCGCAAAAATGACGAAAATGATGATGGTGATGGCTTCTTGAGTGATTTTTAATTGATAACCCGACATGCCTTCTAATTTTCCGAGTCGGTTGGCTGGTACCATAAATAAATATTCAACAAATGCGATTAACCAACTAATAACAATTACTTTCCATAGAGGGGCTTTCTCAAATTTTAAGTGTCCATACCAAGCAATGGTCATGAAAATATTGGATATAACTAATAATGCTATTGTTTTCATTGACGGGCTTTTTGTTTGATTTGTGCCAAAGCTGAGTTGATGTCACTTTTTACTTTTGCTATCATCAACATTTCTTTGATGTCTATACTTGGTTTGGGTTTTGCTTCTGTGCGTCTTACCAATTGTGCTTCAAGTAAATCGTATACTTTTTGATAGGTATCTAAATCGTAATTAGCAGTATCACTGTTTTTTAAAATAGCTGAATGCAGATTTACAAATGATTTATGCAATGCGCCAGCTTCTCTGATATCCGAAAAATCTGAAGTGTCTGATTTGAATTTAGCGTTTGGATATACCAATTTACTCAAGCTTTTTAGAAGGACATCTTTCATGCTATCGCTCATGTCTTGAGTAGTCGACTTTAAGGCATCATAACTAAGAGGTAGACTGTCGGTTTGTTGGACATTGGTCGTGGTTGACTGTTCCGTTGCAGGTTGACTAGAATTATTGCAAGCTGCAAGCATGATACAAAATGACAAAAGATATTTCATTGAGCAAAGTTAAGCACAAAAAAAAAGTTGGAGTATATGTTACTCCAACTTTTTAAATATGTTTTCTTAAAAATTATTTCTTAAGAGCTTCTTTGGTTTTTTCAGCACCTTTATCAATTACTTTTTCAATCAAAGTAGATTTGTCAGTTGGAGCAGTTGTTGCAGCAGCAGAATCTGCAGGCATAGTCACTTTTGCAGCTTCTTCTTTAGCTTTCATAATACCTGCTTTGTAAGTGTCTTCAGTTGCAGTCCATGCACCTTTCAAAGTTGTTAAGGCAGTTTTTGATACTTCATCTAATTCAGACTCATTGATACCTGCAATTTTCTCTTGGTATTGAGCGCTAAGATTTGCCCAATTAGCAGAATCAAAAGTAGTAGTTTTGGTTACTTCAGCACTAATTGAATCTACCCAAGTTTTTAAACCTGCTACTTTAGTTGCTGATTCAGAAACTGCAGGAGTGTTGTTACATGCTGCGAAAAATGCTGCAGCTGTGATTGCTAAAAAAAGTTTTTTCATCTTTGTTTTTTATTTTTAAATCTGTCACAAAATTAATTTTTAAGTAAGATATTGCAAAACATTTTTTTTTAGATTTTGGCAAAGAGTTTTTTAGATACTTCTATTGAATACCTCAAGGGTGTTGGTCCGCAGAAAGCCGAAATACTCAAGTCTGAATTACAGTTATTTACCTATAAAGACCTATTACATTATTTTCCATTTAAATACATCGATAAGTCGTCTCTTTCCGAAGTGAAAGACCTTCACCCTGACTCAGGCAATGTGCAAATGAGGGGTAAAATCTCGCAATTGAGGGTTATAGAAATGAAATCTGGTAAGCGTTTGTCATGCTTATTAAAAGACTCAACAGGTTTCATAGAATTGATTTGGTTTAAAAATTTTTCTTTCATTCAGAAATCCCTCAAAGAAGATGGTGTTTACACAGTGTATGGTAAAATCAATTCTTTTAATGGGAAGTACTCCATTCCGCATCCAGAAATCAAATTATACGACCCGGCTGAGCAAGATAAATCCAATCCTATGGAGCCAATTTATCCGTTGACAGAAAAACTAAAATCCAGATTTATGGATTCAAAGTACATCATGGGATTGGTGAAACAGATTGTTTTGAGTACTGAGTTGGAATTGGATGAGTATATCCCAGAGTCTGTTTTGAAACCTCTTAAACTCATCAATAGGAAATCAGCCTTGTACTACATCCATTTTCCAATAGATGAAAAGAGCAGAGCCGCTGCCGAAAGAAGAATTAAATTTGATGAAATGTTCACTCTGGCCATGCGTTCAGAAAAAAGCAAGGTACTGAGAGCAGGTGAATTAAATGGTATCCCAATGAACAAAGCTGGGAAATTGGTGAACGAATTCTATCACAATCATTTGAGTTTTGAGCTTACCAATGCTCAGAAACGCGTCATCAAAGAAATTAAAGCAGACATGTCTAAAGGTTCGCAAATGAACCGCTTACTGCAAGGTGATGTTGGATCTGGCAAAACCATCGTTGCATTGTTTTGCATGTTGGTATGCATTGACAATGGTTATCAAGCGTGTTTGATGGCTCCAACCGAAATCCTTGCAACGCAACATTATCTGACTTTAAAAGATCAGCTTGCTGAAATGGAGGTGAGCATAGATTTGCTAACAGGTTCGAGTACCAAAAAACACAGGGTATCTTTACTAGAACGCCTCGCCAATGGTGAGTTAAATATTTTAATTGGCACACACGCTTTGATTGAAGACGAGGTCAACTTTAAACAACTTGGCTTGGCCATTATAGACGAACAACATCGATTTGGTGTGGCTCAAAGAGCGAAACTCTGGAACAAATCATCCAAAAAACCGCATGTTTTGGTTATGACAGCTACGCCAATTCCCAGAACTTTGGCTATGACCATTCATGGAGAGCTAGATGTATCAGTGATAGATGAATTGCCAAAGAATAGAAAACCCATTAAAACCATACATCGAGAAGAGATATACAGAGGAGAAGTCATGCAGTTTTTAAAGCGAGAACTAGAAAAAGGCCGACAAGCTTATATTGTGTATCCCTTAATTGAAGAGTCTTCTAAGTTGGATTTGAACGACTTAATGACAGGCTATGATGTGGTATGTTCGTATTTCCCAGTTCCGCAATATCAAATTAGTTTGTTACATGGTAAACTTAAACCAGATGTTAAGGACCAAGAGATGCACAGATTCAAATCAGGCGTTACTCAAATCATGATTTCTACAACTGTTATTGAGGTAGGCGTTAATGTACCAAATGCGTCTGTAATGGTGATAGAAAATGCCAATAGATTTGGCTTGTCTCAACTGCATCAGTTGCGAGGTAGAGTGGGCAGGGGAGCAGAGCAGAGTTATTGTGTATTGATGACAAAAGACGATTTGAATTATCCCGCTAAAAAAAGGATAAAAACCATGTGTGCCACCAACAATGGATTTGACATCTCAAAAGTGGATTTAGAATTAAGAGGACCAGGAGATGTCTTAGGCACCCGTCAGAGTGGCTTGCCAGACTTCAAATTGCTTGATTTGGTGAAAGACGACGAGATCATTGATTTGGCCAAACGCGCATCAGCCTACGTTTTGCAAAACGATCCAAACTTATCACAACCTGAAAACAGAGCCTTATTGGAGTATTTACAGCAACATCAAGACGACCATTTCTGGGGTAGGGTGAGTTAAAAATATTCCCACTCACACACACTCTCTCACTCGCACTAAACATAAACATTTATATATTAAATATGCAACTTAATAAAGCTATAATTGAATTTTAAACTATGAAGCAAATAGAAGTGCTTTGGATTATATTGTTGTTGTTAGTTACGTCATGTATCAATACCACATCTAAAAAAACAAAACATTTGGATACTATAATTGATTCAATGCAAAATCGTCAAAAAGCGATTAATATAGATACTTTATATGTCTATAATGATGATTCAACATTTAAATTGAAAGGATTTAATACCAAACATCAAAATATTGAAACCTATTCTATTGTATTATTAAATAATGATATTGTACTTGATTCGACTGAAGATGTAAGAACATATATTGATAATATGATTGTATATAAGCATGACAGTTTTTATATAAGTAAATTAGAAAAAATTGGTCAATATGTTCTCTATGGTTCAAGATTTTATTCCAGTCCAAGATGTCATCTTATACATCTTGAAACCAAAGAGAAATTAGTTATTGAAAAATCTAACTATGGAAGCGTGATAGTTTTGAATGATGAAAAATCACTTATTGTATTTGAAGGTGATAAATATGATTACCTTCTAGAAGATGACACAAATAAACTATGCAAAATGGTTAAAATGGACTTTGATGGCAGGATTACTAAAATTAGAAAATTGCCATTCATATGGGTTCAAAAATTGCATGAGATTGACGTTATAACAACAAATGACCATACAATTCTTGATAAGATTATCGGTAGATTTAAAGATTGATATGTCAAAAAAAGACTGGAAAATAAACATTATCCTGTCAGCCTGAGGCTGACGAGGTTACATTATGTCGGGTGTTTTGTCTCGGATATGCCCTTGACCTACGAAACCCCAGGCCTCACATTTTCTTTGAAAATATTCAACCTGGGCTAATATCTTGTCCCTGACAAGACGATACTCTGTAGCTCGTGGTGATGGTTATTGATAATTAGATTGTCTCGGGCGCAGCCCTTCGCCCTACAAGAAAAATTGCACATTATGGCTAGCTTTAGCCCACTATTCTCTAAATCCTAATTCCTAAATCCTTTTTTATCTTTTGACTTTTGACTTTTGATTTTTGATTTATTTCTAATCTCGCGTTAGCCCTCTAAATCCTAAATCCTAATTCCTAAATCCTTTCCCCAATAAATAATTGTTTACTTCATAAAAACCATTATCTTTGCACCCCTCAAATACGTTCATAGATAAATGTTATCGCGCAGGAATATCAGAATCAAAGTTCTTCAGCAGTTATACGCTTTCCAACAACAGGATGCCACATCAGTTCCTGCTTTTCAAAAACAACTCGACAAACAATTTAACAGTTACTACAAGTTTTACTACTTTGCTCTGCACTTTTTAAAGGATTTTAATACCTTTCTTGAAAGTGAAAGAGAAATCGAATTAGAAAAATACTTTCCTAACAAAACGCATATCAGAAATTCTGATGTGTTTAAACGCGTCGACTTCTTTAAAGCATTAAATGAGAGTCAAGATTTTGAAGAGATTTGTGGCAAATTACCATACGATTGGAAGAGACATGGCGAATTGTTTAACAGTGTCTTTGTAGACATCGTTCAATACGATTTCTTTACTGATTTTTCGGTGTTCGACGAACCATCACCTGAAGTTCAAAAGGATTTTATGGTTAACCTTTACGAGTTTTTATTCAACGAATTCGAATTGTTTGACAATGCCATGGAAGACGAGTACATCAATTGGGAAGACGATTCGGCTGATATTTTAAAAGCAGTTATTAGCACCATTACTGGATTCTACGAAAAAAATAGATTCAAAGTAGAGCGCATGGGAGATAAGCAAAGAGAAGATGTACAGTTTGGATTGCAATTGTTTGAAAAATGTATTATCAACAAAGAAACTCTAGACGAATTGATTTTAAACAATACGGCCAACTGGGATTCAGAGCGTTTAACCATCAACGACATGATCATGTTGAGAATGGCTTTAGCTGAGTTCTTGTATTTTGAAACCATACCACCGAAAGTAACCATCAACGAATATCTCGACATCGCAAAATCATACAGCACACCAAAAAGCCATTTGTTCTTAAATGGGGTGTTGGATAAAGTGAGAATTGTATTGTCTCAAACTGGTAAAATAAATAAAACCGGAAGAGGCTTGAAAAATGACTAATTCATTTTATTTTTGCCTAAAGAATTTTTACAATATGAAACATTTGGTTTTAAGTATAAGTTTGCTTCTTGCTCTAACTGCATGTAACAACGACGCTAAAAAAACAGACAACGGTAATTCAACAGAAATTACCAATGAACAAATAGCCAATCCAGCAACAGCAGATCAACCCGTTGTTGATCCATCTCAATTGGCCATTATGAAATTCAACAAAACAGATCACCATTTTGGAGACATTGTAGAAAACCAATCGGTAGAAACAGTTTACGAATTTGTGAACGAAGGTAAAGTTGATTTGTTGATCAGCAAATGTGAAGCTCAATGCGGATGCACTGTCCCAGATTGGCCAAGACAACCAATAAAACCAGGCGAAAAAGGCGAGATTAAAGTCGTATTTAACAGCGCTGGTAAATCAGGAACCAACAACAAAATCGTTACAGTATTTGCAAATATACAAGGAGGTAAAACTGAATTGAAATTTACAGCAAACGTAAGAGCCATTAATCCAGGTAACAACAATTAATCAATAATGCAATATTTATTCATCACACTCCAAGCTCAAGGCGGAGACATTAAAGGTACTATCATCATGATGGGATTGATTTTCATCGTGTTTTACTTCTTCATGGTACGTCCTCAACAAAAGAAAATCAAAGAACAAAAGAAATACGTAGAAGAACTTAAAAAAGGTGATTTGATCGTTACTACTGGCGGTTTACATGGTAAAGTTGAATCTATCGACGAAACTGGTACTACCGTTGTTATCAACTCAGAAGGCAGCAGAATGAAAATTGAAAAATCTGCGATTTCATCTGAATTGAGTTCTAAATTGAACAGCGCTGCTAAAGCTTAATTCTAGGAATGCTTAGACTGGGTATCACTGGAGGCATAGGTAGCGGTAAAACAACCGTTTGCAAAATATTTGAATCCCTTGGTGTTCCTGTCTATTACGCTGATATTAGAGCTAAAGAAATCGTAGCTCAAAATCTTCAACTTCGTCAAGAACTCATTCAGACTTTTGGCGAAGACGCTTTTATCAATGGCGAATACAATAGAGCGTATATTGCGTCTGTCGTATTCGCCGATAAAGCAAAACTTGAAATCCTCAACAACATCATTCATCCTCACGTTTTAAACGATTGGGAACAGTACTGTCAACAGTATCAACATTTGCCTTATATCATCAAAGAGGCAGCTATCATGCTAGAAACCGATAGCAAACAAACAATAGATAAAGTAGCTTTGGTGTATGCGCCTAAAGATATCAGATTAGAACGCGTAATGAAACGCGATGGGGTAGATGCCGCAACCATTAAAGCTAGAATGGTCATGCAAATGCCAGAAGAGGAGAAATTACAATTGGCAGATGTCGTGATCTACAACGATATGCAGCATTCTCTTATAGAACAAGTGTTAGCCTTGCACAAACAGCTTACTTTAGCTGATTCAAATACATTTTAACGGTATTCTCCATGCCAAATTCTAAGGCATCACAAATCAAAGCATGACCAATGCTCACCTCCAATAAATTAGGGATATTTTGTGCAAAGTACTTAAGATTGTGCAAATCCAAATCGTGACCAGCATTGATGCCTAAACCTAATGCATTAGCTGCTTTTGCCGTTTCTACATAAGCTGAAATGGCATCTTCTTTCCCATTAAAGAAGTTTGAAGCATACGCCTCTGTATACAATTCAATCCTATCTGTACCTGTTGCTTTTGCAGATGCCACCATACCTGGGTCTGGATTCAGAAATATACTGGTCCTAATGCCAGCTTGATGAAATCTTTCTATTGTTGATTTCAAAAAATCTTGATGGGTAATGGTATCCCAACCGTTATTACTCGTTAAGACATGAGGTGGGTCTGGCACTAAGGTGACTTGAGTTGGTTGCACCTCTAGAACCATTTGAATAAAATCTTCGGATGGGTAACCTTCAATATTGTATTCGGCAGTAACCACTTTTTTTAAAGCGTATACATCTTCAAATCTAATATGCCTTTGATCTGGTCGAGGGTGAATGGTGATACCATGAGCACCGTAAGATTCGATTTTTTGCGCATACTTTACCACGTCGGGATTATTGCCACCTCTAGAGTTTCTAATGGTTGCCAGTTTGTTGATGTTTACACTTAATTTGGTCATATCTTATACTTAAGTTCTATTTTTATTTCTTGTTGTCGATTGCTATTGATCTGGTCGAGACCAGAACCAATACTTGGAACATTGAAATAACGAACGCCTGCAAATTTAGTTTTAATTTCAAATTTCTTGTTCACATGATATTGGAATAATAAATAGTAAGAATAACCTTTATTTTGCCAAGCATTCATTTTAAAAGTAGAACTCAAATCTTTTTCGAAGGCATAGATTCTGCAATTGTAATCTTCGACAGAGAAGACGGTTGCTCTGCTACAAATTTTTATTTTTTTTAAGCAATTGTTTTGAACTTCTGTATAAAACAAAAAGCCTTTTTTAATGCTATCTTGACCAGACTGATACCACGAAAACTCCAACCTTTGTTTTAGGATGAATTGTTTATTGATTTGGTTGTTCACCTGAAATCTTAGACTTTTATTTTCTCTGTTGATCAAAGCCAAAATTGGGTCATCATTTGATTGATTGATGAAATTATTGGTTTGCCGATATCTGATTGAAACATCATGCAAATTGCGCTTAGAGTATTGGTATTCTATGTTAAAGTTATGCCCGATATTGCTACCATTGACCCGGTATTTTTCTAATGGATTTTTATACATGTCAACGTACATCTGTAAGTTAGAATTATGTTGAAGTTTTAGGTTGTAATTGATCAGCAATCCTTGTTCGTTTTGGCAGTTGTTGTTAGAAATTGCATTAGAATATTCACCGTTAAAATTGGAACTGAAATTTCTGTAATGAATGCCAAAGTCATTGTGTTTATCAAGTCTAACGATTGAACCAATCACTATTGCAAGTTCTTTGGTGTGCAATTGATGGCAAAGTTCACTAAAGAATAATGTATTGTTAAATTGAATTCTTGAGTCAATTCCAATCAAGTGCAAAGCAGAGGAAATTGATGGCATCAACCTGACCTGTTTTAAATGGGTTGATTGAGATAATCCAATATGAAATGCATGGTGTTTTAATTGCAATCTATTGTTGACGTCAATAGATTTTATTGAAGCTTTTTGGTTGATTTCATTGGATGTTCTATAGGTATTAACGGTTTGTATTTTTCCAATTTCATTTGCAATACCATCTGAACTTTCGATTTTTGCTTCAGCCAATTTACTGGAATACGAGGATGTCCATTGAATTTTTTTAGAAACTCTATATGTAAACGCAAATCCTCTGGCAGACAATGATGCACTATTGGATAAAGAAGCATAAATACCTTCTTTAATTGAAATAAGGGAAGTTGTCGCCAATGACTTTATTGGTGGAAGTGCATTTCCTATACAAAGTCCTTGACCAAATTGCAATTGGTAATTGCCAATGATTACTTCATTGAATTTCTTGAAATTTTTAAGTTTAATATAAAATGAAACGTGACCAAACTCAATTGGTTCTCCAGCATCTTTGTGAGCTGAGAATCCAAGAGAAATGTGTTCATTTAAATTGGATGTATATCTAAATGATCCTTTAAATACAGAACCAAGGTACCCATTTTCAATCGCATAAGCTTTACTTTTTATCACCTTTCTTTCAGATTGTACGACCAATTGATGACTCTGATAGGGAAGTTTGATGCCATTTTTTACAACATCTAATATATGTTCTTCCAATTCGACATATTGTTGAATGGACTTAATAGTTTGAACATCCAAACCATCAATCTGTTGCAGTTCGTATTTAGAACGCAATCGACCATACACTTTAATGTGTTCAAGAATGGACTTAACCAAGGGCAATTTAAGTTTTAATCGTTCTGCCAATTCGGCTTCATCAGAATAATTAATATTGGTTTTGTTTAAAGGTAAATATTCGATGTAGTAATTAGTGTCAATGCCTGAAAGTTCATCTGAAAAAGTTTGTAATGATGAAAATTCAAGTTCACTGTCTTGGGCTTTCATTGTAAATGGCATCAATATGATTAGACAACATAGTTTACCAAACATATTGTACTTCTATTGAACTTCCAGTGCCTAAGTTTTGATGATAGTTAATGCCTAATATATATTGGAACTTTTTATTTGAACGTTTTAATCCAAAGCCAATTGTATGTCTTTGTAAACTTATAGCATTTAATAATCCCCATTCTTCATTGAGTTGAGTGTTAATGCCCATTTTAATAATAGGGTCAAATTGATGGTCCAATTCGATTTCTGTTAAACCTATGATTTTTTCTGAGATATTGTATTGTAAAGCTGTGCAAAAAAGTATAGCCTTGTTGCGATTAGGGATGGGAATACCAAAGAGAACAGCAGACTTTAATTTATCAGAATGTTGATATACTGCCGAAAATTTTAATGCTACATTGAAATTGTTTTCTTGATGTTGAATACTGAAATAAGAACCTTCCATTTGAAACCCTAGATTTAGTTTTGGATGGGTTTTAAATTGGTATCCGTTGCCAAAGGTAATTTGTGATACATCATACACATGAATGAATTTTGTATACAACCCACCAATTAAGTACTTGTAGTGTTTGGTTACTGCGCAATCTAATTGCATGTATTCAGATTGAATATAAGGTTGCACAATGCAGAAGGAAAATGAATTATTAGATCCACTTATGTATGCTGAACCAACCGCATTGGCAACCCTGAATGTTTTGCTTCCAAATAGATACATATTACATAACGCATAATTTTCAGAACCAGCCGCATGTATGGTGATCTGAGCCATTACGGAATGTGTAAACAGTATAAAAAAGATTGGAAGCAGTCGCATTCGGATACAAAACTATGTTGCTTATCCTTTAACAGTCGTTTATTAAACGTTTATATTCGTTTAAATTTTTGTCGATGATTTAAGGGGTTTTGAACATTGGTGTTAAAAAATCTGTTTTAAAAATGAATTATGCGATTAATTTTGCATTGAAATGATAAAAGCAAAATTCGCCGTTATCGGTCTTGGTAGATTTGGAGGAAAAATCGCCAGGCAGTTATCTCGTAGAGGGGCAGAAGTTGTGGCAATTGATGATAACGAAGACAAAGTTGAAGTGTTAAAAGAAGATGTAGCAATGGCCATAACCATGGATGCTACTGAAATGAATGCTTTGAAAAGCTTCAAAATTGAAGAAATGGATGCCGTTGTGGTGGCCATTGGCGAAAACTTTGAAGCACTTATTCTAACTGTGGTAAACCTATTAGAACTTAAAATCAAACGTATCATCGCAAGAGCTGGTTCTCCTCACCAGAAATTAATCCTTGAAAAACTTGGTATCACAGAAACACTATCTCCTGAAGAAGAGGTTGGTATTCTTGTTGCCGAACGTCTCATTCACCCTAGTGTTAAAACTTTTTTGCAATTACCTGATGGGTATGAAATCGCCGAAATACAAGCACCTAAAGGCATCGTTAACCTATCTGTAGATAAAATCGAATTCGATGTTAAATACAATTTGCGCCTTATCACCATCAAACGTCTTTACGAAGTTGATAAACGCAATGGTGTTGAATTCGAGCGTCACTTGCTAGGTGTTGTTCAAGACAATACTGTTATCTATGCTCAAGATGAAATCATCATCATGGGCAAAGAAATTGATATCGAAAGATTTATTGAATTAAACAAATAAGTCTCACTTCTTTATTGCCTTTAAGGCATACATCACTGGTAGTTTATTGCTGTATTTTGCGAATCTAAATTTACCAGGTTCGAACTCTTCCATATCTGAAAAGCAGTTATAAGGCGAGTAGTCAAATTCTTTAAAATGCACTATTTCTAATCCTTCGTTGATTAAAGCTTGCATAACCTCTGACAATCCATGGTTCCATGATATAGTTTTGGTGGTAATATCCGCATTTTTATCAGCATATGTGCCTTGTATTTCTTCAACAATGGTTTCTTTATTGAAATACGAATAGGTCACTTCTTTTAAATCGTTATCGAACATCCAAATGACAGGATGAAAATCCGCAAATATAAACTCAGCGCCAGGTTTGAGAAAATGAGCTACAACTTTTGCCCAAGCTTGTATGTCTGGTAACCATCCAATGGTGCCATATGATGTATAAACGACATCAAATTGTTGAGATATGTTTTGAGGAGCTGAATACACATCGCAACACACAAACTTGGTATTGGTGTAGCATTGCGTTGCTAATTTGCGCGCTGTTTCTATGGCTTTATCAGATAAGTCAACTCCCGTTACATTGGCGCCCATTCTGCTCATACTAATAGTATCTTGACCGAAATGACATTGTAAATGGAGTATGTCTTTGCCATTGATGTTGCCTAGCATTTCAATGTCTAAATCTGGTAGTACATTCTTACCAGAGATAAAAGATGGCATATCATAAAAATCAGATCCAATATGAATTTCTGTCTTTTGGTTCCAGGCATTTTTGTTGACCTCTAAGTAGTTATCTGATGTTTCCATTTTAAAATATCAAAATAAACACTTTCGTATGAAATAATCCTTATTTGGTAAAATTTAAGTGCATTATGCCAAAATATGACTGTTATGGACGTACTTTTTGTCATATATTTGTTTAATGGTACAAGTATTGAGTATCATAGTTGTTTTTATATATGAATTATAACAAGTTAGTATTTGGAGGTCATTTAGACGCTGAGGATTCAGAAAGTGGAAGTGACTTGTTTCCGTTGTTTTCACAACAAGAAGAGAAGGAGAGTAATAAGTTAAATGTGCCTGAGAGTCTGCCAATTTTACCGATAAGAAATACGGTTTTATTTCCGGGCGTTGTTTTTCCAATTACCGTTGGAAGAGATAAATCTATTAAGCTGATAAAAGACGCCAACAAGGGTGATAAAATAATTGGTGTATTTGCGCAAAAAGATCCTGATACCGAAGAGCCAAGCATCAATGATTTGAACTCTACTGGTACCATGGCTCAAATCATAAAGATTTTAAGAATGCCTGATGGTAACACAACAGCCATCATTCAAGGTAAAAGAAAAATTGAACTTGGTAAAGAAATCTCTACAGAGCCATATCTTACAGCCTATGTCACACCTATTGAAATCGAAAACATCATTATCGATAAAGAAATCAAGGCATTAATTAGCAGCATCAAAGACATTGCTGCAGAAAATATTGAGCTTTCTCCAAACATTCCATCTGAAGCCAATTTTGCATTGAGAAATATTGACAGTGATAACTTCCTTGTAAGTTTTATCGCTTCAAATATGAACATCTCTCTAGCAGAGAAACAACAAATTTTGAATTCTAAGACGCTTAAAGAAAGAGCTTCTATGGTGTTTGAACATTTGGTTAGGGAGAATCAAATCTTAAAACTTAAAGACCAAATTCAAAGTAAAGTTAAGGTTGATATAGACAAGCAACAAAAAGAATATTTCTTACAACAACAAATTCGCGCTATTCAAGAAGAACTTGGTCATGACAGTCCAGATAAAGAAATCCAGAGTCTGCGCGAAAGAGGTGCTAAGAAAAAATGGTTGAAAGACATCAATGAGGCCTTTAACAAAGAATTGGATAAACTTTTAAGAATCAATCCTGCTAGTCCTGATTATTCTGTGAGTTTAAATTACGCTCAAACCTTATTGGATTTACCTTGGAACGACTTTACTAAAGACAATCTCGACATCAAAAAGGCGAAGAAGGTTTTGGATTCTGACCATTTTGGTTTAGAAAAAGTGAAGCAAAGAATTCTTGAATACCTTGCTGTCATCAAACTTAAAGGTGATTTGAAAAGTCCAATCATTTGTTTGTACGGACCTCCAGGTGTTGGTAAAACATCACTTGGTAAGAGCATTGCCAAAGCCATTGGTAGAAAATATGTAAGGGTATCGCTTGGTGGCCTGCATGATGAATCTGAAATTAGAGGACATAGAAAAACATACATTGGTGCTATGCCTGGCAGAATCATTCAAAATCTTAAAAAAGTGAAATCAGGAAATCCTGTTTTTGTTTTGGATGAAATCGATAAAGTAGGTAATGATTTTAAAGGCGACCCGTCTTCTGCTTTGTTAGAGGTATTGGACCCAGAACAAAATACAACCTTCCACGATAATTACTTAGAATTGGATTACGACTTAAGTAAAGTGATGTTTATTGCTACAGCTAATTCTTTGGATACCATTCAGCCGGCTCTATTGGATAGAATGGAAATCATTGAAATCAGTGGTTATACAGTTGAAGAAAAAGTTCAGATAGCACAAAAATATTTGATTCCAAAACAACGCACCATGCATGGTTTAAAAGCCACTCAGTTTAAATTATCGAATGATGTGATTGAGTCTGTTGTTGAAGAGTACACAAGAGAAAGTGGCGTGCGTAATTTAGAGAAGAAAATTGCTGCTTTGGTGCGCCATAATGCAATGCTTATTGCAGGTGAAGAAGAGTTCAATCCAAATTTATCAAAAGAAGATATTGAGAAAATTTTGGGAGTTGAAAAGCTAGAAAAAGAGATTTATCAAGACAATGATACTGCTGGTGTTGTGACAGGTTTGGCTTGGAGTCCAGTTGGTGGTAGTATTTTATTTGTTGAAAGTACATTGACAAGAGGTAAAGGTGGTTTGACCTTAACGGGTAAACTAGGAGAGGTGATGAAAGAAAGTGCTACTACAGCAATGACATTCTTGAAAGCAAATGCTGATTATTTAGATATTGATTATAAAGTATTCAACCATTGGGATACACACATTCACTTTCCAGCTGGCGCAATACCTAAGGATGGTCCTAGTGCTGGTATTACCATATTGACATCTTTAGCTTCATTGTTTACACAAAGAAAAATAAAACCTTTTCTTGCTATGACTGGCGAAATAACTTTAAGAGGAAGGGTGTTGCCAGTTGGAGGAATTAAAGAGAAAATACTTGCAGCCAAACGCGCTGGTATCAAAGACATCATCATGTGTCATGAGAATAAAAAGGATGTAGATGATATCCCTCAAAACTATTTGAAGGGTGTCAAATTTCACTACGTTAAAAATATGTTAGAAGTTTTAGATATCGCATTGTTAAACGAAAAGGTAAAAAATCCTTTAGATTTGCATATAGATATCAATACAGAAAAAAAATGAAAACCAATTTATCCTCAGGAATTACCCTAACAATTTTATTGTTAGCTGCAGCATGCTCAGCGCCTAAACAAACAAGTCCAGGACTTACAGCTCCTGTTGTTGAAAGTGCAACAAATTGTGCGACTATGAATGTTACTTACACAGGAAATGTTAAAGCCATTATCGATAATAATTGTGCAAAATCATGCCACAGTGCTAGCAGTCATGCTGCAGGTATAGATTTGACCAATTACGAAAATGTCAAAGCAGAATCACAAAAACCAAGATTTATTGGTTCATTGAAACACGAAGCTGCTTTTTCTCCAATGCCTAAAAAGAATCCTAAACTGAGTGATAGTACCTTAATGATCATCAGCTGTTGGATAGAAAACGGAAGCAAATAATATTTTTTAAAATTGTTTTAAAACCTTCTCGTGAAAATGGGAAGGTTTTTTTATTGGATTAAAATTTATAACCAACCAAGATACCATAATAGTTTGCAAATACCTTTTGTTTGACATACCCTTCATAAAAAGGTGCTCTTATAAGATTGATGTACGACCAATCCCAGAAACAATTCAAGGTGTAATGTTTAAAGAAAGTAGATTCTAAAACTGAGTTCGCTCCCATGTTATAGCCAGCTATTCTATTGCCTGGAGTATAGTATAAATATTTGTTGCCAACAGTATCTCTGATTTCAATTTCTGAACTCGTAAAAGCTGTTCCTGCATGCAAACCCAAATTCAAACTCAACTCATATTTAGGACGCTTTACAATGTCTACTTTTTTCTTAATGCCAAAGTTCCATAAATTCAAACCGTTTGTATGATACAATCCTTTTACATAATCGCTCATTAAAACAGTGTCGTTGATGTGCTGACCATTCCAAGTGCCTTGGGCACGGTAAAATCGATTGGTTAATGCGCCATAGTTGAGGTGTGAAGAAGAAAGTGATAGTTGAATGTTGTGATTGAAGTCGGCATTGAATTGCACCCTGTGTTGCGTTGCCGTAAGTTGAAGTTTTTTAATGTTGTCGAAATAGGAGATATCGCCAGCTTCAACATCGAAAAAACGGATGGAACGGTTGTAGCCGTTGTGGACCACAAGTAAATCTTGTTTTTTATACGTCGCTCTAAAATATCCTACATTTACGCTGAAGCGATGTTTTTCAAGCCAAAGGTTTAGTTTTGATGTAGATGAATCTTGTGCTTTTGTGTTAGTAATACAGACAAAGAAAAGAAAAGTTAGAAAGTACTTAAAAGAAGACGACATAGTTTACGATTAAACTACAATCATAGAGAAAGAAATTTTAATAATGAATAGTTTTGTTTGAAGTTTTAAATGAAATTATTCAACATAAACTTCAAGAGCATTGACTGCACTAGGTAGATCTACCCACGCGACAGTATTAAGTCCGATGTCTAAGAACATGGCTGTTTTCTCAACACCTGTGGCATTTTCTACAAAAGTTTTAAAAGCTATAATTCTATATTTTTTACCGCCGTAAGTACATGGTAAATATTTAGAGTCGAAGTCGCCTTCAGAAAAGAAATATTCGTAGAAGTTATCTCCGGTTGCTTTGTCGTATGTGGCGTTAGGATTTGAGAATCTGGTTTTTTGGTAGTATTGAATGTGTTTAAAACCTTGAGAAGGGCATGCACTGATAAAGACAGAATCACCGACATTTACTGCGCGAGTGCTATCATGCGTGCCAGCGTGAATAAAATTCACGAAAAACAGAAAAAAGGTGAATGTCAGTGCGTGTTTCATGCGTTTAATAAACTGTACAATTTTATTGCCAAATTAAGAAAAATTTTTTGAATTTGAAAAAAAGGTGTTAATTAGCAAAAAATTTATTATACCTAATGGAAGATTTCAGAGACAAGAACAGCATTTTTTCTAAACGTGTGAAAGCTGGAAAGAGGACGTATTTTTTTGATGTGAGAAGTACCAAGTCTAACGATTATTTCTTAACCATCACAGAAAGCACGAAAAAGTTTGAGGATGGCAATTATGTTAAATCAAAAATTTTCTTGTATAAGGAAGACTTTAACAAATTTTCTGAAGCTTTGAATGAAACCATCAAGCATGTAAAATCGGAGTTGTTACCGGAATACAACTACGACGAATTTTCGAGAAAAGATTACGATCCAGAAACTGGATCAAACTAATACATTTAAAAGGATTGCTAAGGCAGTCCTTTTTTTTTGATTCGAATGGATTTCCCTCGTCACCGACTGGACCTGTCCGCCTCAGGCGGAGGCTACCGAATAGTAGTATTTAAAGATTTCGGAATATTTTAATTAAATTAATGTCAGTGCAGCTCTGCTGCATTCTATTCCAATAACGAATAACGAATAACCAATAACCAATAACCAATAACGAATAGCAAAAACTATTTCTTATAGAATTCGCTTAAATTAAATAGTAAACTAAATTGATTACTGTTGATGCCAGCGAAATAAGAACCGCTGCCGTATGATAGATGGAATTTCTTGATTCTGAATCCTAGACCCCAACTGAATCCCGCCATACCTTTTCTTTGGTCTTGGGTCATTTCTTTTCTCATCATGTGGTTGTATCCAAAACGCAATACGAAATGTTTAGACAAATTCAATTCACCTCCCAATGCCAAATGTCTTAAGATGTTGTCTCCCATTGTCATGACTTGCACTTTGTTGTCACCATTTTCATCTTTTTGATTGGTCTCTGTAATCGTATAGCGCATATCTGGTCGCTGCAAGTTGTTAAAGATTAAATGGTATCTAAACGGTAAATGCTCTAATCGTTTTGAAATGCTTACTGCCAGTTCAAAAGGCAATCCCATTCTAGGGCTGCCACTATAAGGTATGACTTGATAGCCAATATTTCTGGCGTAAGCCGTGATGTTTAATTGTTTGGCTGTATCTAAATACATGGCAGAAATATCTGTGCTCAAACCATTGCTTACAAACGATTCGTAAATGGAGTAAATGTATTTCAAAGAAGCGCCAACTCTATACTTTTCTCTCCAGGAATTGCCATATGAAATAGAAAAACATTGGTCTTGAGCGGTGAAAGTACCAGTTGCAATTCCTGCTTCTGTATAGCCATCAAACTTTCCATAATCCATATACAAGACATTGGCTGAAAATGTGCCTAGCTTTTTGAAATGCCTGCCGTATGAAAAATAACCACCTTTGATATCAGAGACATAGTTTTTAAATGAAGCAAAAGCATGGTTGTGCATTTGTTCGTTTAAGATGGCTGGGTTGTTCCAAGCTTGACTGATATCATTGTCGAATACAGAAACGAAATTGGTGCCAAGCGCAACCTGACGAGATGATGCATTCATGTTTAAGAATGCAAAATTTGATTTACCTCCAATTTGTGCAAATACTGAACCCGATAGAATAAGTGATAGCGATGCTAATAATGAAAAGCGTTTCATGGATGCTACTTTAATGCAAATGTAAATGAATTATTGTATGGTATACATAATTCATCTTTTTTTTGACAATTAAAATATGGTGTCTTTGGCGTTGCATACTCCACCAACCATTCCTAAGCCATTGGTTACATTGGTTCTTAAGATAATTGGGTCGTTGCTAAATCCATTGCCAGATTGGTTGTAAGTATCTGTTTGTTGCAAATAATTGTAATAATCAGAGTTGAAAGATTTCAAAGAAATTTCAAACTTAGGAGAGCCACCAATTAATCCATCAGGCACTTTGAAAACCAGTGTTTTTGTTTTACCAGCAAAAGTACCATCACTAAACAAGTATGAACCATCTTTTAGCTTTTCATTGTTGACAAACAAAATATCAGTTGAGTTAAACTTAAATGGATACCATGTGCCCGAACCTGATTCGTAGTAATTGATTAAAAATTTGTAATAGTTGCCAATAGAAGCATCATCGGTAAAATTAACAGTTAACTGACCAACTTTGAAACCATCTGCATCCAAACCAATAGAATCGATGTAACTAGAGGTGATGGGCACATCGTTCGGAATCTTTAAATTGGCTGTAGCAGTGTTGTAATTCGTAGCACTAACTTCAATTCGATATGTTGCGCCATTTTTAGGCTGCTTGTTCAATACATATTTACCGCTAAAATACACGGCGTTTCCAATTAGTACGTTGTTTTCAAATACTTTTACCGTTGCATTCTGAATCAAGTATCCTGTAGAATCAGAAGCTTGCATAATAGGCAAACTTCTACTGACCTGAACAGTGATGTCTTGTTTAGAATCTAATTCACCATTAACAACCAATTTGCTGCTATAATTTGGCAAATCTAAATCTATCTTTTTTATGCATGATGCAAATGTCAGCATCACAAAAACCATCAATATGTTTACGTTCTTCATTTTAAAATTTTATGTAATAAGTAATACCTGGAATAAAGCCTAAAAATCCTCTCAAATATGCTTGTGGTTTAGCGCCTGAATTGTCTATGTACACATAGGCAGGATTGATTCTTGCCAATGCGTTATATATTGAGAATCTGTAACCACTTTCGGTGCCCCAACTTTCGTCTCTTATTTTGGTTAATCCAATATCAAATCTAATGGTACTAGGCAATCTATAATTGTTTTTTTCGGTGTAATCATACACAATATTACCATTGATGTCCATGTATTTTCCAATTGGAACCGATTGAAGATTGCCTGTAGAATACACTATGTTGATAGAACCAGTGTATTCGTCGTTGATTCTAAACTGTCCAACCATGTTTAAATAATGTCTTCTGTCGAATTGATAATAGTAATTTTCATCTCTGTTTATGCCAGGAGTATTTCTAGTAGCCCACGATAATGTGTAACCTATCCAGCCAGTGAAATCGCCTCTTCTTTTATGCAAAAAAGTCTCAATACCATAATTCCAACCTTTTCCAAATAATACGCTGTTTTGAAACTCATTTGAAGTTAGTAAACCACCTGTGATGTCTTCACCTTCTTTTACTTCTAGCAAATTGTTGTACCATTTGTAATATGCATCGATGCTCAATTCTACACTGTTTTTAAAAGGTTGAGTGATGCCCAATGAAATCTGTTGTGCTTGGGATGGTTTAATGCTTCCAAATGCTGGAATCCATCTGTCATAACTCACTGCACCTAAATTTGCATTAATATTATCGGCTAACAAATGCAAAGGTTGGTGCATCATTGTATAGCTAGCTTTTACTGCAAATTTGTTGTTGATTTTTGTGTTGTATGACACTCTTGGCTCTACGAAAACATAAGCATTGTCGAGACAATTGTATAAAGCAAATCGACTTCCAATTGATAATTTTGAGTTACTACTCAATGCAATTTCATCGTCGATATAAGCTGCATATTCTTGAGATATCAAAGGCTTTGAATCACCAAAAAAAGTATCGGTGTTGGTAACGCCTCTATCTATAAAATCTATTTTTGTTGCACCTGGCATGATGCTCTTAAGTGAGTAGAATACTCCGTATTTCAGTGTGTTTTTACGATCGTATTGATAGTCGTAATCTACTTTTGCATTTACATCCTTTATAAAATTGTAATATTTGTATGTAATGGCTGAATAATTGGTGATGTTATTGCTGTCTTCGGTTAAGCCAAATTTTAAACCAATTTGACTTTTGTATTGGCTATAAGAAATGGTAACATTGGAAAACAGTTTTTGGTTGATCATTCTATTCCATTTAAAAGACCCAGCAAAATTTCCCCATCTGATATCGTAATCTGTTTCTCTGGTATATTTTGTACCTCTATTAAATTCTGTAGACATATCGTAAGTATGAAACCTATCTCTATTAGAATACACACTAAAAAACAATTTGTTTTTGTTGTCTATTCTGTGACATACTTTAGCATTTAAATCATAAAATGTGTAGGTGAATTTACTAGAATCTGTGCTAATTGGTCGCAATACAAATAAGTCCCAATGTGAGCGTCTTGCAGAGATTGCAAAAGTAGTTCTGCCATCATTAGAAAGAGGACCGTCAAGATTAAGAGTAAAAGCGACTAAGCTATTAAGAAAAATACCGTGAACACCTTTAGAGTTGCCTTCTTTCATCACACCATCCGTTATGCCAGATAATCTTCCACCATATTTTGATGAAAAACCACTTTTCGTAACGTTGATACTATTAATAGCATCTGAATTAAATATCGAATAAAAACCAAAAGCGTGGTTTAAATTATAAATTGGAACACCATCTATTAGAACTAAGTTTTGATCCTGACTGCCACCTCTAACATACATGCCATTGGTTAATTCAGTACCAGGCGTTACACCAGGTAAAAATTTGATACTTCTACCTGCATCTATTTCTCCAGCTAATGATGGCATTTTACTGATGTTTAATCCAGGCACTTCTATCAATCCATTGTCAACTCTATCAATAATTTTGAAATTGGTTTTCAAAACATAAGATATTAACTCGTTGACTTGCGGTTTGTTTTTTATCGTTGCCTTCTTAGGAGTATCTGATGTATCGTTTGCATTTGATGCTTCTTCAACAATTTGCACATTGTAAAATGGATCGGTTTGCAGATCGTAATCTTCCATGATTCTCAATCCGACATCTATCTGGGTATTGGAATTGATAAGTGTTGTGTCAATTTTTGCGAAATATCCTTCGTTTAAGAACATGATGTTTTTGGTGCCGTATGGGATATTTAAAGAATAGTATCCATAATTATTGGTGACGCTACCCATGCCTGTTTGTGGACAAAACACGTAGGCACCAATCAAAACTTCATTTGTTTCTTTGTCGGTAATGATTCCCGAAATGGTGAAATTTTGAGCATGTAAAGTGTTATGAAAAAAGCTACTCAAAAAGAACAAGAGACAGAGCTTAAAGGGGTGTTTGAACATATATTTTCTGATGTCGTTTTAAATATTCTGCAATTTACAGTAAATAATGGTTTTTTAAAAATACTAGTCGATAAGTTTGGCAATATGGTTGGGTATTGCAAAAAAAATACTGTTTTATGGATGTATCGGGATTAAATAACAAAAGTTACAAATGCTTGTTAAATTGCTGTTAATAATCTGATAAACAGATTGATAAATATTGGTTATAGCAGTATTGTTGGGTTTGTTGACCATAACTTGTGGAAAAGCTAAGTCGATATGGCGGTATCTTTGAATTTAACATTTGAAAATAATCCGCAGTATTTTCATATCGATACTCTTTTTTTTGGTCTTTGAATCTAAAGCTGCAACGCCAACAGATACATTGACTAAGAAAGCCGATACCGCAAATGTACTTAAAGGTCTCGACCTTAAACGTGTACCCGGTGTAGATACTCTGTATAAGGTGGCTAAAAAGTACTTAGGTAAATGGGCATATCTGTTTTTAGCCGTAAAAATTGAAGAAAGCGGTGCCAATGGACATTATAGTTGGTTGTCTGTTACCCATTTTAATTTGTGCGGTATGCGTTATCCTAAATCAAGAAAAACTTATGCAATAGGAGCTACTAATACCAATTATGCTATTTATAGAAATTGGTTTGAATGTATGCTTGATTTCAAGATTTATATTGAAAATCACGAGGCAAAATTCAAAGAGAAATTCAATCGAGCACCTAAAGACGATGTTGAAATGATCAACTACATGTACAACTCATTTAACCATTTTGCAAAATGGAAAAAAGACATGTTAATTCTCATTAAATACGTCAAGAAAAAATACAAATAATCTCATTTTATTTAACCTAAATTCGCAACATGTTTGTCTCTGGTTTTACAATTGCAAGAAATGTTGTGAAAGCCGACTATCCTTTAAAGGAAGCCGTGTATTCGATTTTACCTCTTGTAGATGAAATGGTTATTGCTGTTGGTAAAAGTGATGATGATACATTGGCATTTGTGAAATCGTTTGACTCTCCTAAAATAAAAATTATTGAAACCATTTGGGACGATAGTTTAAGGGAAGGTGGCAAAGTATTGGCTGTTGAAACCAATAAAGCTTTTGATGCCATTTCTGATAATGCTGATTGGTGCTTTTATATTCAAGCTGATGAATGTTTGCATGAGCAATATCTCGATGTAGTAAAAGAAGCAATGATAGACTATGCCCATGATGAAAGGGTAGAAGGGTTGTTATTGGATTACAAACATTTTTATGGATCTTACGATTATTTAGCAGACAGCAGAAATTGGTACCGAAAAGAGATTAGGGTCATTAAGAACAATAAAAAAATACGTTCTTATAAAGATGCACAGGGTTTTAGAATTGATGGTCGCAAATTACATGTAAAATCTATTGATGCATGTATGTTTCACTATGGTTGGGTAAAGCATCCCAAACAACAATTAGAAAAATTGAAACAAGCAAGGAAGCTATGGCACAGTGATGAGTTTTTAGAAAAGACATACGCAAATGTCGACATGTACGATTTTAGTATAGTGGATAGTTTAGCATTGTATAAGGGCACGCATCCTGAAGTCATGAAAGAGCGCATAGCATCACAGAATTGGAAATTTGAGCACGACATCAGCATCAAACAAATGGGATTTAAAAAGCGTTTGCTTCACTTTATTGAACAGCTAACCGGTTGGAGGGTTGGTGAAAATAAAAATTATAAGGTAATTTGAAGTTTATTCCTTCAAATGAATATCCAGGGCGTCTCTTAAGGCGATGCCAACAAAATTGAAGGCCATAACCAAAGCCATAATGACGAAGCCTGGAACAATTGCAAGGTATGCACTATCGAACATAATGTAGGGGTAATTTTCTTTGATCATCATGCCCCAGCTAGGTGCTGGTGGCGCCAAACCAAGTCCGAGAAAGCTTAAACCTGATTCTAATAGAATTGCAGATCCGAAAATTGAAACCGCTAACACTATCAACGAACTTCTCAAATTAGGAAGAATGTGTTTGAACATTATTCTAATTGGTTTAAAACCTAGAACTTTTGCAGCTTGTACAAATTCTTTCTCTCTTAATGCAAACACTTGACCTCTTACTATCCTTGTCACCTCAACCCAAGAACTCAATCCAATCGCAACAAATATTTGCCAAAATCCTTTTCCAATGGCAAAGCTAATTGCAACAACAAGCAACATAGTTGGTAGACTCCAAATAACATTTGTAAACCATGAAATCACATGGTCGGTGTTGCCTCTGAAATATCCTGCTAGCAATCCTAAAACTGTGCCTATTAGAAGTGAAATGATGACCGCCACTATGCCAACTGCGAGAGATACGCGACTACCAAGTATTATCCTACTTAACAAATCTCTACCAAACCCATCTGAGCCCAAGAGAAACAATTTCTCTTTTATTATAAATGCTTTATTAATGGCATTGTTGGGGATAATCTCTGTTTTTCTAAATCCATCTGTATGAAAAACATCCAAATAAATGGAATCTTTTGTGGTGGTATAAGAGTTGATGGGATAAGAAACAATTGGCTCAGGTTTGCCAATCAACCAAGCTGTAAATCTACTGGGTTGATTTGGCGATTCAACTTCAAAAAATGTTACCCGACTCATGGGTTTTAACAATGCAATTGGTAAACTGATATGGTTGGCATTGGCTGTTTTATCTGGTGTAATTAAATTACCTAAAATAGCTAAAACAATGAAAATGAAAATAATCAACACCCCTATAAAACCAAGTGGATGACGCAAAACTTTTTTAAAGGTGTTAGAAGATTGCACAGTGCAATAATAGTTTAAAAAGTAAAAAGTCAAAAGTATAAAGTCAAAAGAGGGAACGGGAACTAGGGTTTAGGGAATAGTGGGCTAACGCAAACATTAATGTAACCTCGTATTCGCGATGCAGGTTATCTTTCTTGTAGTTTGAAGGGCTGCGCCCGAGACAAGAATAACCACAAGACAATATGTAAATTCAAACATTCATAAAAGAATTTCCACGTAGGTTCGACATTCA
>CAYTMQ010000004.1:0-223236 GCA_964438995.1 uncultured Chitinophaga sp. | reverse complement strand
GCCCAAAACAATATGTAAATTCAAACATTCATAAAAGAATTTCCACGTAGGTTCGCCATTCATGGCGTTTTTACCTCTACAATCATACGCCCAAGACAATATGTAAATTCAAACATTCATAAAAGAATTTCCACGTAGGTTCGACATTCATGGCGTTTTAAAACATGAATTTTCAAACATACGAGGATTTAGAGAACAGTGAGCTAACGCAAACATTCATGTAACCTCGTATCCGCGATACAGTATTTTTCTTGTAGGTCGAAGGCATGCCCTCGACATTTAACCAATGGTATTGAAAATATTTTTTTAGGGGATACGATAACCTACGTTGTATTATTATCAAATTAAACCTTTTAAGTTATGTATTTTTTTAATCATTTTAAGTATCTTGTTCTGTCTGTTTTCTTATTAACTGCTCTTATCACTGCCCATTCTTTTATCAAAGGTGAAAAAAATGTAGAGGGTGTTACAACCAAATACACGCATTACAACAATTACGTTATTTTTAAACAATCTTTTCATCATTTGATTGATAATAAAGATCTGTATGCACTCTACCCCGAAGAGCAATGGGATTACTTTAAATATAGTCCAACTTTCTCGCTGCTTATGGCACCTATGGCTCTTTGTCATGATTGGCTTGGATTGCTGATGTGGAATTTTTTAAATGCCTTTATTTTGTTGTTGGCATTATGGAAACTGCCCAATGTGTCCATTAATAATAGACTTATAATGTTAGGTATTGTGTTGATTGAGCTTATAACTTCGTTACAAAACTCGCAAAGCAATGCCTTGATTGGAGGATTGATAGTTTTAGGTTGTATAAGTATAGAAAAAAAGCAATTTGTGCTTGGCACATTGTTAATTGCACTGACTGTCTACATTAAAATTTTCGGGGTATTTGCTTTTATTTTAGTTCTTTTTTACCCAGAAAGATGGAAAGCAATAGGGTACAGTTTCATTTGGATGTTGGTGTTGTTTGTGTTGCCAATATTGGTCATATCAGTTGACCAATTGCTATTTCTATATAAAAGTTGGGCCAGCTTTATTGTTGCTGATTTGAATTCATCTTATGGAATTTCTTTTGCTGGTTTCTTGCACGCCATGCAATTGCAATTTTCAAGTAAAATTTTAACAGCTATTGGAATAGCGGTATTGTTGCTGCCATTAGGTTTAACGGATCTTTGGAAACAGTCAACTTACAGAATGATGTATTTGGCTTCTATGCTGATTTGGCTGGTAGTTTTCAATAACAAAGCCGAGTCGCCTACCTATATTATTGCAGTCATAGGTGTGGCTATTTGGTACATACATTCAGATAAAAATTTGTTGAACAATATTTTATTAGGGTTCACCATTTTACTGACCATTTTATCGCCGACAGATGTTTTTCCAACAGCAATACGAGAACATTATATTGTGCCTTATTCACTGAAAGCTTTGCCATGTGTACTTGTTTGGTTAAAGGTTGTATTTGACATGTTCAAATTGAAGTATGTGCATTATGGTGGGTTTATTAGTTTGCAAAAAGCCTACAAATGATATGAACTATTCAATAGTTGTATTATTATTGAAAGTAATAATTTATGCCTACAATTCACCTTGAAATTTTAATTGATGCCCCAATTGAAGTGTGTTTCGACTTGTCTAGAAGTATAGAGTTTCACACTCAATCGACTATTGGCACTAATGAAAAAGCAGTGGGGGGAAGGACAACTGGACTAATTGAATTAGGGGAGACTGTTACATGGCAAGCCACACATTTTGGAATTAGGCAGAGGCTTACATCAAAAATTACAGCTTTCGAGCCACCGTTTCATTTTTGTGATGAACAAGTGAATGGGGTGTTCAAGTCGATTGAGCATCACCATTATTTTGAACAAATTGGGGATTCCGTTAAAATGATAGACGAATTTAAATACGAGTCACCATTAGGATTATTGGGTAAACTCGCAGATGTTATTTTTTTAAAACGTTATATGAAGCATTTTCTAGTGCAAAGAAATAACATGATAAAAGAGGTTGCCGAATCAGGACAATATCAATCTTTTATTAATTAATATTGATAAAACTCAACATATGAAAAACTTATTCTTTATACTTTTTTTATTTTCGATTAGTTCTAAAGCAGACACTATCAGTTATTGGCATGTGTATTTTTAAATTCATATGTTCAATACACTTGTTGAAACAGAATGTGCGGGTTGAGTCCACGGGTGCGTAGAATTTCAATAATGGCAGCCTCGAGCAGGATAGATTTGCAGCGGGAAGACATTGTTGAAATTTTGACCCGTGGTGGCCTTTTTTTGATTACTTTTTTTTGCCATAAAAAAAAGTAATTGCCATTTCCCGCGGCATGAGCGGGAACAAAAATTAGTTATTAAGGAAGATCTATTTAAAAATATATAATGTAATAACTCAAAATAAATATTCTCATCATGACGTCATATTAAAATTAAGTCAAGTAAAAGTTACGGATACTTTAAAAATCCAATACTATACATGTTGGCACTCATCAACTATCATTAATTCTATCAATGTTTTGAATAGTAATGATTCTATAATAGAATCTGTGTCTAGCAAGGGAACAGGAAGTACTTTGAATGTACCTTTGAACAGACTTTTAAGTGATTTTGAAAGTTCTAAAAGCAATGAATTTTCATTCGTCTATTTTCAGGATACTTTGAAAGGATGGCCAATTATTTTCATATTGAAATTTGAATAATACATGTATATTTGATTATCAATTAATAGATAAATTATGAGTAACGAAAACACTAAAGAATATAGCAATGGAAGTATAACCGTTGTTTGGCAACCAGATTTATGCATGCACTCTGGCAATTGCGTTAAAAACCTTCCAAACGTTTTTAAACCCCGCGAACAACCTTGGGTAAAAATTCATCAAGCTAGTGATGAAGAAATTATTGCCGCTGTTGCCAAATGTCCATCTAAAGCACTTTCAATAAAATGAATGCTCAGTTCTACGATACCTTATCTGAAGCCATTAATGCTTTAAAAGCGCAAGGTTACACAGAGGACTTTAATCTCAATCAAAACTGTATTGAATGTCGTAATGGTGAGTTTCAATTGTTTCATGATCAATTCAAAATTGACCAAGTATTTAGATTTGAAGGCTTAACCGACCCAAGTGATGAAAGTATATTATATGCTATTTCATCCGATAAATACAATATAAAAGGTGTATTGGTCAATGGCTATGGCATAAGCTCAGAATCTGTAACGGATGAGATGCTAGACAAATTAAAATTCGATCATCATTAATTTTAGCATCCTCCTCAGGCAGCAATAGTTTGACAAGGTTACTTCCTCTATCCTATGTTGCGAACATTAGGTTACATTATATGGTGTTTACACGAAGTTTTATCCTGTGTTGCTAACACGAGCTTACATTAGATATTTGGTGCGCAAACATTCGAACTATTAGAAATGTTGCAAGCAAAGCCCACTAAATCCTAAATCCTAAATCCTAATTCCTAAATCCTAATTCCTCTAATCCCTGGTTCCTCAATCACATTTGCACATCATTGATGTTTTCAAATGGTGCTGGAATTTTGTCAGGTTCTTCGTCAATAATTTGTAAGATATCCCTGGTAATGCTTCTTGCAATGTTAGAAATAGGTACATCATTTGGAGAACCTTCAAATGGGTTTTCGCCAGCCAAACCTATGCGCAACATGGTGTTGAATATCCACATTAATATGATTGAAAATGGGATGTTAAACCAAACAAAAAACCTTCCTGCAATTGGGTTGGTAGCCGATAGGTCAGTGCCCAACGACTCAAATGAAGGTATCAATGCTAATGGCAATAACCACATAAAAATATGCACAAAATGGTATCCTATGCTGCCGTATTGCTTTGGGTAAGGGAAATTTTTTATTCTTTCTGCTCTGCCTTGTTGCTCAGTTAAATCTTGTAATATTTGTTGCAAATTCAATAAAGTAAAATCCCATATTTTCTTTTCATCGGTTAGTTGTCTAAGGTGTTTAGACTGTAAAGACATGATGGCATTGCATACATTGTCTTTGTGTATCACATAGTCGTATTCTTCTTTTGATAAAAGTTTTGACAACTCTTCTTCTAATGTGGTCTTATGCTCTGGAACATTGTATTTGAAGCCATCGTCAGCATGCATGTATTCATAAGAAGATTCCCAAGAACGTTTAGATCTTAAATTGTATCTCAAAGCAGTTAACCAAGCTATGTGTCTATAGGTAATTGTTTTTAAAGTTTCAGTTTCATCTTTGGCAATGGCAGAATTGTGAATATAAAAACTGTCTTTTAATGTGATGATTAACGACCTGGATGAATTCACTATTCCACCCCAAATGGTTCTTGCTTCCCATATTCTATCGTAAGCTGCATTGTTCTGGAAACCTACCATAAAAGCAACTGCAGTACCTATTAAGCCAACTGGGGCTAAGGGGACTTGTAACCATTTAATATCTAGGACTTCAAAAATTACTGTAAATAATATTGAAATGGCTGTGAAGAATCTTAATTCTCTTTTAGTCCATTTCAAAACACTTTTTAAAGGAAATCGTCTCTGGGTATACATACTGAAATATTTTAAACAAAAATACGAGAATCATTGGGATTTTTATCCAATCCGCCATAGGCGGACGAGCTTACATTATTCCTTTATTTCTAAACAAAGTCATTTGTCTTTTGGCGTAATTGCGAGTGTGTTGTTTGATTTTTTCAATCACAAATGCTTTGTCTACTTCGCCTTCAAAATACGGCCACCATTCAGAATAGCCTACAGTTTGTAACGCATTTAAATGTCGCATTGGATACAAACTTTTAGCTTCTTCTTCCAATCCTTGCTCTATCATTTTATCTACTCTTGTATTGATTCTGTCGTATAGTTTTTCTCTATCCATTTCCATGACAATATAGTCGGTTGTAAATTTGTGTTGAAATTCTATCGCTTTTTCAATGGTGATTTTTTTACTTTCTGCTATTTCAATGGCCCTCATCAATCTCTGAGGATTGTGAATGTCAACCTTATTGTATGCATCTACATCTTCGGATTTCAATCTTCTTTGAAGTGTTTCTATGCCTTCATCATTAAGCAATTGATTGAGTTCATTTCTCAACTCCTCATCGCGCTCTGGTAATTGATCCAATCCGTTGAAGAGGGCATTGACGTATAATCCAGTGCCGCCACATACTACTAAAGTATCATAAGTTTCAAATAGGGAATTGATCAATTGCCTGGCATCATTGGCATATTTGCCTGCCGTATAATGTTCGTGAATGCTGATATTACCAATGAAATAATGTTGAATGGTTTGCAATTGCTCAGCATCTGGTTTAGCCACACCTATATTTAGCTCAGAGTACAATTGTCTAGAATCGCAACTTATAATAGGACAGTGGTGTTGCAATGCCAATCGAATGGCTTCATCGGTTTTGCCAACAGCAGTTGGACCAACTACAACAAGAATTTTTTTGGGATTCAAACTATTTCTCTTTGATCAACTCAGTTCTTGCTTTCACAATCAAAGCTTTGTCTTCTTTACTCGTTTCAGGGAATTCAGGATTCAAATCTTCAAGATGTTCCAATAAAATCTGACCTACCACAGCTCTGCTAATCCACTGGTCATCGGCCGGAACAATGTACCATGGAGCATATTTTGAAGCCGTGTTTTTAATCATATCATTGTAGGCCATTTGGTAGTTGTTCCAAAAGCTTCTTTCTTTAACATCAGCTAAACTGAATTTCCATTGCTTGCTTGGCTCATCGATTCTTTCAATGAATCTGTTTTTTTGTTCATTCTTGCCAAGATTTAAGAATATTTTGATGATGACAGTACCATTTTTAACCAAATGTCTTTCCATTTCATTGATGGCTCTGTATCTGTTTTTCCAGAATTTATCTGTAATGTCTTCAACATCATCGATACCTGGAATATTCTGAGCCAATATAAATTCAGGGTGAACCTTGCACACCAAAACCTCTTCATAATAAGAACGATTGAAGACGCCGATTTTACCGCGTTCTGGTAACGCTTTATATGTTCGCCACAAAAAATCGTGATTCAATTCTTCTTTGCTAGGTTGTTTAAAGCTAGTAACAGCACAACCTTGCGGATTTACGCCACTTAATACATGTTTGATACATGAGTCTTTACCAGCTGCATCAATGGCTTGTAGCACAATAAGTACAGAGTGTTTGTTAGCCGCATACAGCTTTTCTTGTAATCTAGAAATGCGCTCCTTATAGGTACTTAATTCAGCTTTGAGAGCATCTTCGTTTTTATAATTGAGTTTTTGGTTCGTTGAAAAATTGGACAATTTAAATCCTTTTCCATCTTCAACCTTTAAATGTGAGTTGTCTTTTAATCTTTTCATGTTAAAACATATAACCTACTCTTAAAACATAAGGCACACCATAGGCGTTGTTATTGCCAGTTGGATATTTTAAGATATAATAGCCAGAAATATAAAAATTATTGGGAGAGATGTAACCTCCACCTACTAGGGCATAATCTCCCCAAAATCCGTTGTATTTGAGCAATTGATATTCGCCTTGAGCAAACAAATTCTCGGTTAGTCGCAATCTTAAAAAACTATTGCCACCATATATCAAAGATGGATCATCAATAGAATTAGCGATTTTAAAGTATTGAAAAGTGCCACCAATACCAGCGGTTAAATTGTTGGTAACCCTGTAGCCAATTTGAGGAAAGACATTGATATTGGTATAAGTTCCAAACATTAGTCCACCACCTATATTGTAGGTTAACCGCTCTCTGAAACTTAAATTAGAAACATCACCGCTATTATCAACATTTGCAGAATCTTGTGCTTTAAGACCAAGCGATGTGCACAAAATCATACATAAAAATAAAATGTTTTTCAATTTCATTGTATATTGTTTCAATATTACTTTAATTTCGCGACATAAAAAACTATTTTTAATATGTATAAAATTCATAATTTTTCAGCTGGACCATCAATATTAGCGCCAGAGGTCATTGAAGCCAGCGTTGAAGGTATTCGCAATTTTGCCGGTACAGGTTTGTCTGTACTAGAGGTTTCTCACAGAGGTAAAGAATTTGTTGCAGTTGTTGAGGAAACTCAAGCTATGATTAAAGAATTAATGGGTGTGCCTGAAGGTTATGAAATTTTGTTTTTAGGTGGTGGTGCAAGTCTACAGTTCTTAATGGTGGCTTATAACTTACTAGAAAAGAAAGGCGCCTACCTTAAAACTGGTGTTTGGGCGGCAAATGCGGTAAAAGAAGCTAAATACTTAGGAAATGTTGAAGTTGTTGCGTCTTCTGAAGATAAAAATTACTCTTACATTCCTAAAGGTTATACCATTCCATCTGATGCTGATTATTTCCATTGCACTAGTAACAACACCATTTATGGTTCACAAATGCAATCATTCCCTGATTCTCCAGTAACCTTGGTTTGCGATATGAGTTCAGACATTTTAAGTCGTAAAGTTGATGTGTCTAAATTCGGATTGATTTACGCTGGTGCTCAGAAAAACATGGGTCCTGCTGGCGTAACTGTTGTAATAGTTAGAAAAGATATTTTAGGAAAAGTGACTCGTCAAATTCCAAGTATGATGAATTATCAAGTTCACATTGATAAAGAAACCATGTTCAATACACCTCCTGTATTCCCAATTTATGCTATGTTACAAAACTTAAAATGGGTGAAAAAATGTGGTGGTGTTGATGAAATGCAAAGAAGAGCAGCTGCTAGAGCGAATATGTTGTATGCAGAAATTGATAGCAATCCATTATTCAAAGGAAATGTTGCTGTTGAAGACCGTTCTCAAATGAACGTTTGTTTTGTATTGAACGACGAGTCTTTGGAAGAAAAATTCAATGCTGCTTGGAAAGCTGCTGGTATCTCTGGCATCAAAGGTCACCGCTCTGCAGGTGGTTACCGCGCTAGTTTGTACAATGCTTTGCCTTTAGAAAGTGTTGAAGTATTGGTAAATGTAATGAGAACTTTTAACAACTAATTACATGAAGATTTTAGCAAACGACGGCATTGATCAATCGGCAAAAGTAGCTCTAGAAGCTAAAGGATTTACCATTGACACCAATAATATTCCTCAAGCTGAATTGGCTAGTAGAATCAACGATTACGATGTGTTATTGGTTAGAAGTGCAACTAAAGTAAACAAAGACATCTTAGACGCTGGTTCTAACTTAAAATTAGTTGGTAGAGCAGGTGTAGGATTAGACAATATTGACACTGCATACGCTAAAGAAAAAGGCGTTACTGTTGTAAATACACCAGCAGCTAGTAGTACAAGTGTAGCAGAATTAGTGTTTGCCCACATGTTCTCTATTTGTAGAATGTTGCAATACACTAACCGCCAAATGCCTGAAAATGGCGTAGCACAATTCAATCAATTGAAAAAAGTTAGTTCAGCTGGCGTTGAACTTAAAGGCAAAACATTAGGCTTAATAGGTTTTGGTAGAATAGGAAGAGAAGCAGCAAGAATGGCTTTTGGTCTAGGTATGAATGTCATTGCATTCGACCCAATGATTACTGAAGCTGAAGTAGAAATTACCTTCCATCCTGAAGCTGGCATTCCTTCAATCAAAAAAATGGTAAAAACCATATCAAAAGAAGATGTTTTAAAACAAGCTGATTTTGTGAGTTTGCATATTCCTGGCGGTCAAGGTTATGTCATTGCTGAAGCTGAATTGAATATGATGAAAAAAGGCGCTGGACTAATCAACTGCGCTAGGGGTGGGGTTGTTAATGAAATTGATCTTGTTAACGCACTTAACAATAAAACCATTGCTTATGCCGGTGTAGATGTGTTCGAAAAGGAACCACCTGTATACGATGGCATTTTAAAGTTAGACAATGTTTCTCTTACACCACATATCGGAGCGAGTACTTTAGAAGCTCAAAAACGAATTGGTGATGAAATGGCCGAACAAATCATAAATTTCTTTAACTAATTAAGATTGGCACATATTTATCCTTTTAAAGCTTTAATGCCTGCTAAAGGCCTTGAATCTCTGGTGTCGGCTAATATTCATGTCGACGGACCAGAACGTCAAAAAGAAATTGTCAATGGAAATCCTCTCACTTACCTTAATGTGGTTAAACCACATCTTAAGTTAGGCGAGGATAAAAATCCAGATGTACATTTTCCTTATGCAAAAGCTGCATTGGATGAATTGGTCAACAATAAAACACTCATTAAATCTGAAGAAGAAGCCTTCTTCATTTACAAACAAATTCAGCTGGATACCAACAAGACTTTTCTAGGATTGGTATGCGTTGTAGATGTTGAAGATTATTTCTCTGGCCATATTAAAATTCACGAAAAAACCATCACTGAAAAAGAAGACCAATTGATCAAACATATTGAATTTTCTGGTGTGATTGGTGAGCCTGTTCTTTTAACCCATCCAAGTTATTTAGCTATAAACGATGTTTTAGAACATGGCGTTCAAGATTGTGAACTTGTATCTGAATTTACCGATGAAGCTAATGTTAAACACTTTTCTTATAGGGTTACTAAGACAGAGCTTATAGAAAAAATTGAAGAGTTGTATATCCAAGCAGGTGATTTATACATTGCTGATGGTCACCATCGCTCTGCTGCTTCTGCCGGTTTTTTTAAGAGAAATAACATACAAAATGGAAAGTACTTAACTTATATAGTACCGCCAGAGTATCTAAGAATCGATAGTTTTCACAGGGCTTTTAAATCAGATTCCACATTTGATGTCGATGGTTTTTTAAAGGCTTTGAGTTCTGATTTTGATATCTCAAAAGTGGAAGGAGCTTTTCAACCTAAAAGAGAACATGAATTTGGATTACTGCTCAACAACAATTGGTATTGCCTAGATTACAAACACGATTGTAGTGATTTAAATGCTGTAGATAAATTAGATGTTTCTTTATTAGAAGAAAGAGTTTTCAAAAATATTTTGCACATTAAAGATTCTAAAACTGATAAAAGACTGGAATTTCTAAAAGGCAACGTACCTTTAAATAAAGTAGAAGAAGACGTTGCGAATGGTCGTTTTGATTTCGTGTTTACTGTTTATCCTTGCACAGTTGAAGAGGTGTTCGAAATAGCAGATAACAATATGATCATGCCTCCAAAATCGACCTTTATGGAACCGAAATTACGTACAGGTTTATTCGTTCAATCAGTTAGAGATTGAAGAAATAAACGCCTGATTTTCAACATAAATTTCCCATTCCAACTCCCATTAACTTACTGATTTATAGTTGCATGCGCATTACTCTTGATTAAAAGAGATTTTTTGATTATATTCGCCATTTAAGGGGAATTACCAAATGCTTTTTTTTACTAACTCGTTTAAATCTTACGCAGTTTTATTTGCTTTATTTTGTTGTGGGAGTTTCACCGCTCAAGCTCAGATTTTAGATGGTGCCGACGCAGATGTGAAATTAAAAGGTACAAGTCTATTACGTATCAGCGAAGTAACACATCAAATCCAATATGCAGAATTTAGAACTGGCTATATCATTAAAGAGACAAATGCCATACAATATGTAAAAAAAGTATACAGTTCAAATCCTTCCTACGATTTCAGATTGATAAGAAAAGAACAAGATGAAATTGGATATACGCATTATAGATACCAAGAAACTTTTAAAGGCACAGATGTTTTAGGAGGTGTTATCATTTTGCATTGTAAAGACAACCGATTGGCTTCTTTTAATGGCGAATTTTTTGATATAGAATATACAAATCAAGTTCAGAATTTACTTGAGAAAGAAGGATTGAGAATTGCTATGGATACCATTCACGCTGATTCTTACATGTGGCAAATTGAAGAAGAAGAAATGGCTATCAAGTTCATCAAAGAAGATTCTACTGCAACATGGTATCCTAAAGGTGAGTTGTTTTATGTACCCGAAAATCTCAATTACAACCAACCTAAGTTTGTATTAACATACAAATATAACATTCATGCATTTTCTCCTAGATCAGCTGAGAATATTTACATCTCAACGCAAGATGGGAGAGTTGTGGCTAGAGAAAATATGTTGCACAATGTAGACGTTCCTGGTAAAGCCATTACAAAATACAGCGGACAGAAAAACATCATAACAGATAGTACGGCGCCTTTTAATTACCGTTTGAGAGAAAATACCAGAGGCAATGGTGTCTATACGTTTAACATGAAAAAAGGGACCAGCTATGGTGCTGCTGTTGATTTCTTAGATTCTAATAATATTTGGAACAATGTCAATGCCAATAAAGATGAAGTAGCAACAGATTGTCATTGGGGAGCCGAAACAACCTTCGATTACTACAAAAACGTTCATAATAGAAACAGTTACAACAATGCAAATGCCCGTATCAACAGTTATGTGCATTATGCAAACAATTATGATAACGCATTTTGGGATGGTGTTAGAATGACTTATGGTGATGGCAATTCGTTTAAACCTTTAACCTCTTTAGATGTTTGTGGGCATGAAATTACACACGCTGTAACGTCTAATTCTGCCAATCTAATTTACAGTTATGAATCTGGTCAACTCAACGAATCATTTTCAGATATTTTCGGTAACGCCATCGAACGCTATGGAAAGCCTGCTGGTTATAGTTGGATAATCGGTGAAGAAATTACAAACGATGGAACTGGTTTACGCAATATGCTGAATCCAAAACTTAAAGGTCACCCTAGATGCTATAAAAGTACCAATTGGTATTTTGGAACTGGAGATAACGGTGGTGTTCACTTAAATAGTGGTGTTCAGAATTGGTGGTTCTTTTTAATTAGCGAAGGTGGTAGTGGCACTAACGATGTCTCTAACGCTTATAAAGTTGATAGTCTTGGTATCTTAAAAGCTGAAAAAATTGCCTATAGAAATTTAACTGTATACCTAACACCATCTTCTCAATACGCAGATGCAAGATTTTATTCTATCAGAGCTGCTGTTGATTTGTATGGCAATTGCAGTAAAGAAGTGATTTCTGTTACCAATGCTTGGTATGCTTGTAACGTTGGACCCAAATATGACAGTGGATATGTTAAAGCAGATTTTACTGCTGATACAGTAATTTGTAACACAAGTAAAACGGTTAATTTTACCAACCTGAGCTCTAATGCAGTCTCTGTTAAATGGTATTTTGGAGACAATTCAACGTCAACAGTTTACAATCCCAATAAAACATATTCAAGTTACGGCAATTATACGATAAAACTAGTTGCGACAAGTTGTTTCAAGAACAATAAAGACTCAATTACCAAAACAAATTTCGTAAAAATTGATTCTAATTTCAATATCTGTAATGCTGTTTTAATGCCTATTGGAACTGATTCGACCCACAAGTGTGCTTCTTATATTTACGATGATGGAGGTGAGGATATTTACATACAAAGTAGGATTTCATATCTTAGAATCAGTGTTCCTGGTGCAGATTCCATTAGAATTAAATTCTCAGATTTCGACTATGAATTGAATTACGATAGCTTGTATATTTATAAAGGCAAATACCCTGGAACTGGTACTAAAGTTGGCGGATATACGGGTTCTAATTTACCTAATGCTGGTAATAATATTGTAGTTGCTGGTAGTATCGTTACTTTAAGACATGTGTCTGATCCGTATGTTGTTGGTCGCGGATTTAAATTGTATTATCAAGCATTTAGAAAGCCTTTGGACGTTAAAGCCTATTCAGATACCTCAATTTGTAAAGGTACTTCTGTGTTGTTAACTGCTAAAGGTTTTGGAGGCTATGCGGGCGACTACCATTTCAATTGGAAAAATATAGCATACAACGATTCAATAACAGTTAAACCAGATACTATCACAAAGTATATGGTGTATCTTACAGATGTTTGTACTAAAATAAAAGATTCAGCTGAACTGACAGTTACGATAAAAGAACCTTTAGATGTTAAAGCAAATAACGATACTACAATTTGCAGTGGAACCAGTTTGAATCTATTAGCAAACGCAACTGGAGGTAGAAATTCTTCTTATTCATTTACTTGGGATAATGGCTTGGGAACAGGTGCTAATAAAACAGTTTCACCAACTTCTAATACAACTTACAGAGTAATTCTTTCTGATGCTTGTACCATAAAAAATGATACGGCTTTTGTAAATGTAAAAGTATTGAATCCACTTAAAGTGAAAATCAAAACCAATGATACCAATATATGCTATAACAAAACGTCGAACTTGCAAGCTATTGGGACAGGTGGAGATAGCATGAGATACGAATACAGCTGGGACAATGGTGTAGGTATTGGGGATATGAAGATGGTTAACTTGTCTACCACCACCAAACTGAAAGTGACATTAAAAGATTTTTGTTCAAGTAAAAATGCTGTTGATTCAATTTTAATTGTTGTTCAACCACAATTGAAACTTTCTCTAAACAATGATACTACTTTGTGTAATGGAAGAAGTTCTATCTTAAATGCAGTAGCTACTGGTGGAAGAATAAAAGATTATACTTATGTATGGAACGAAGGTATTCCAGATACTTCAAAATATAGGGTTACACCGAAGGTTAAAAAGGTTTATAAACTGACTTTGAACGATAATTGTTCTAGTCCTGTTTCAGACTCAGTTGTGGTAGATGTTTACGGACAGATAGTTGTTTCTGGTTTGAAAGACACTCTAATTTGTGTAGGTGAACAAGTGCCATTAAATCCTGTAGTAAATGGTGGAATTGCTTCAAACTATACATTCAATTGGAATCTAGGTCTTGGTAGCAATCAAAATCAAACTGTTGCTCCAACTGGAACCAATATTTACAGAGTGATTGTCAACGATGGATGTACTGTTCTAGGTGACACTGGTATTGTTACCGTTTTTGTTAGAAGTCCGTTATCTGCTAAAATTGTTAGCACAGACACTTTGTTGTGTTACAATAGAAGTGGTGCTTATGCATTAACTTCTAATGGAGGAATACCTGCTAATTATCAATATTCATGGAACAATGGCGAGGGTACTTCTACCTCTTTCAATAAAACGTTTACATCTAGTCAGTGGCTTAAATTGTCTCTTACAGATGCATGTACAGTAAATCCAGGTGTAGATTCTATCTGGATAGAAGTTCGACCAGAATTGAAATTGAACTTGAGTAGCGATTCTACTATATGCTATGGCACAAGTGCTTTTCTTGGTACTATAAGTACTGGAGGTGACCCAAACAATTATACCTATACTTGGTCGAATGGTTTGTCTTCAAGTTCAAATCATTTTGTTCAACCAAATGTTAAAACGAAATACAAGGTAACATTAAGTGATAATTGCTCTGATGATGCTTCTGATTCAATGACAGTCGATGTTTTGAAACCATTGAAATTAAGCGGACTTAAAGATACAACCATTTGTTACGGCGGTACCGCTAACTTGAAACCTACACTTAGTGGCGGCAAAGTGTCTCAATACGATTTAACATGGGACAATGGTTTGGGGAAAACGGCAACTCAAATATTAAATCCTTTAACTACTACAACCTATAAGTTGGTAGCTACCGACTTTTGTACTTTGCCATATGATTCTGCTATTGTAAAAGTGACAGTATTAGATCCTCTGCAATTAACGGCTACTATCAGCAAAGATTCAATATGTATAGGAGATACAAGTATTTTGAATCTGAATTTTTCAGGTGGAAAAGTGGCACAATACGAATGGTTTTTAAATGGTGTTCAGCAAACATCAAACAACATCAAATTGTATCCAAACAATACGACATTATATACAGTCAACTTAAAGGATTATTGTTCTAATGACGACACAAAGAACTTGAATCTTGAAGTAATGCCTCTGCCAGTTGTTGCATTTAATTTACCTGATACAGAAATGTGTATTCCTGCAAGAGCTATATTCAACAATCTCACAACAGGGGCTAGCACTTACGAATGGGATTTTTCTAATGGAGACAAGAGCGATGCATTTAACCCACTGTATATTTATAAGCTCGCGGGTATATATGATGTGACTCTTAAAGCCAATTCTGCATTTGGTTGTGAAAATACATTAAAGAAGACAAGCTATATTAAGATCATTGAAAATCCTAAAGCAGCGTATTTAGTTAATCCAGAAATGCCAGATTATCTAAATCCTGATGCTACATTTAGCAATCAATCAAGCGACTTTGATGCTTTCGAATGGGACTTTGGCGACAACACCAAAGACGTCATCAATGGCAGTCCTACCCATACCTATGGTGATACTGGTTATTATAAAACCAGATTGATTGTAAGCAATTATTTAGGATGTAAAGACACTGCAGAAAAATTGGTTAGAGTAAAAGATGTTTACCGTTTTTATATTCCGAATGCTATTTCTGTTAACGATGATAACATCAATGACAGTTTTGTGGTAAAAGGTAAAGGCATCTTGTATTACAAACTTAAAGTATACAACCGCTGGGGTGAAAAGGTATATGATGGAGATAGCGAACATAAAGGTTTTAATGGTCGCGACCCAAGAGGTGATAAACTAATAAAAGGCACATACATCATAGATTTGGAAATTAGAGACTTTGAAGGATTTATGCACTATGAAAGACATGTGCTGGAGATATTGTAAATGAAACTAGGACTATTTATTTTTGTGCTTACATCCTTACTATATGGATGTAGCAGCGGCTCATCTGGAGTGTCATACGAATTAAGTATATTGGATATCGATTCAAATCCATTGGCATTCAACTCAGTTGTAGCATATGGCCCCGTTGAAAAAACCATGAACGGAGGATTGTTGTTTAATCCGTATTCAGATACATCTAAATTTGTTATCACCAGAGATTTTACTAGAAAAGATACTTTTTTTGTGATACATAAAATGTCGATAGTTGAAGATGAAGTGGTTTTTAGTGATTTTAAGTTTCACTCAAATACCATTAAAAAACACCAATTTTTTAAAGCTGATAATTACACTAGTACAAGTCCATTTTTAAAGGTATTTTTAACCCCATAATTATTTACTATTTTTACAATTAGAAATGAACATTAAAACTTTGATATGTATTTTGTCTGTATTGTTGATAGGTTGCGACTATTGGTGGGAACCAAATGACGGTTATGTTGTTGAAGTGAGAAGTTCGGATTCAACAATTTTAACTAGCTTTACTATTAGTTCATTAGAACCTATCCAAAAAAACTTGGGGTCAGTTTTGGTATTTAATCCATATTCAGATACTTCAAAATATGTCATCAACAACAATTCTAAATTAGACACATTTATGATGTCATATACTATGCATGTTGATGAGGAAGAGGTGTCGTTTTCTGATTTCAAATTTCATTCTAGGACCATTAAGAAATCTAAAATTGTGGTTCAAGAATATTATACCTTCGAAAGACCTTTTTTAACTGTTTATATTGACTGAGTAATGAGATATCTAATTTTAATTTTGGTTATTTGTAGCAATGTCAATTCAGTTGGGGCTTTTGAAAAACCAACAAAGAAGTATGCTCTTGGAATTGATTTAGGATACACACTTTGGTCGTCTGTGCGGGCGGATCAAGATGGCATAGAGTTAATCTATAGACATTATTTAAACGATAGATTTTACATTCATGAGAGTGCTGGACTGGCATTTTACAATGAGAAATCACAAGGTAAACCATTAGAACAGTATAGAAACTTTAATGGTTATTTCAATAGAATAGGGGTGCATTATCAATTTTATAAACCGCATTGGTTTCACCGAAGCAAATTCAAAAGAGATTATGAAAATGAGAGGAACTCCTTTGGATTTAATATTCTAGCTGGAGCATTGGATTTTAAATATCGATTAAATGCTACAGGCCCATTATTAGTCCCATATCAAGTTTCAGGAAATGACAAATATGCTTTTGTTGGAATCGAAGCACAGGCAAATGTTATTTTACTAAAAATAGAGGGTTTCCAACTGATTTGGATGACTCGATTTGGTGTTCTAAAGCCAAACAAAAAAGTAACTTTTATAGATTACACCACGCCATTCCCGGGCTCAAGTCTTCAAGGAGAACCCACCTATGGCGAGATAATAGGCTTTAATGCTTTGTATAGGTTTAACTAAAAGATAAGTGAGGGATATGAAGGGTCCGCGACCCAAGCATATGAAGTATGAAGTAACTTGAGGTCCGCGACCCAAGTTTAATCACTTAAATGTTTGGAAATTAGACATGTTGTATTACATTTGTTAAAAAATAAACTCTCTCTATGTTACATCAAGCTCCTTTAACTCTAGAAAGTGAAGCTGGTTTTAAGGCCTTGTTCGAATACGCAACAGTTGGAATACTGGTAATCAGTCACACTGGGAAAATTGAATTGGCCAATCCATGTGTCGAGAAGATGTTTGGCTACCACAAAAACGAACTCATCGGTAAAGAACTCGAAATCTTGATTCCAGAAACCTTCAAAAAAATGCATACTGCTTATAGAGAGAGTTACTTTGGTAAACCAAAAGCTCGTCCAATGGGGTATGGACTCGACTTGTATGCTATAAAAAAATCTGGCGAGGAGTTTCCAGTTGAAATCAGTTTAGGGCATTACATGTTGGATGACGAAAGGTTGGCTGTAGCATTTATAACAGATATTACTGAACGTAAAAAATACAACGAAGAATTGGAGACTAAAGTCAAAGAAAGAACTTTAGAACTCACCAATATGTTAGAAAGAGAAAAAGAACTCAATGAAATAAAATCGCGATTTGTATCCATGGCTTCACATGAGTTTAGAACACCTTTGAGTGCTATACTTTCTAGTATTTCATTAGTCGACAGTTACACCAAACTTGAAGATGTAGACAAGCGCCGAAAACATATTGAACGCATAAAATCTTCCGTTAAAAACTTAACAGATATTTTAAATAATTTTCTATCGCTTGATAAACTTGAACAAGGCAAAGTAGAAATCAATAAAGAGCAATTTAACATCAGCGAATTCTGTCATGACATCATTGAAGAAGTTAAGGGATTGCTGAAACCTGGTCAAGAATGTATCTATCAACACCAAGGTGAATTAACTACATTTCAAGACAAAAAAATCTTGAGAAATGTGCTGTTAAACCTTTTAACCAACGCCATCAAATATTCAAGTGAACATCAGAAAATGTACTTAAATAGTTATGCCAATACCTATTCTGTTGAATTAAAAGTAAAGGACAATGGCATTGGAATACCTGCAGATGAGCAAAAGAATTTATTTGGTAAGTTTTACAGAGCTAAAAATGCGACAAACCATCAAGGCACTGGATTAGGCTTGAATATTGTAAAACGATATATGGAAATCATCGACGGAAGTATTAGATTTACCAGCGATCAAAATAACGGTACTGAATTTATAGTTTCTTATCCCCACAGAGTTTAATTATGGCAACAATACTGGTAATTGAAGACAATCTAGAAATTCTTGACAATACAACTGAGATTCTAGAATTAGAAGGGTATTCAACCTTATCAGCTAAAAATGGATTAGTAGGAGTGGAGCTGGCTTTGAAACATTTGCCTGATATCATTTTATGTGATATCATGATGCCTGAAGCAGATGGCTATCATGTATTGGATACACTTAAAGCTCATCCTGAAACATCCAATATACCTTTTGTATTTCTAACGGCAAGTGTCGAACGCAAAGAAGTAGAAGCTGCTTTTGACAAGGGCGTTAATGGTTATATCCGTAAGCCATTTGACCCTATTGAATTGTTTACAACAATAAAAGAATTATTGAAAGTTAAACCTTAATTATAGAGCAGCGCTGCTGCTGGCTCTATTCAATTAGTTTCCCCCGCAGCTCTGCATGCGGGGCTACCGAATAGTAGTAACTAAAGTTTTCGTTATTCCTACACTTAATGATTTTCCTTCGTCGCTGACGAAGCCTGTCCGACTCAGGCGTGAGACTACCGAATAGTAGTAATTAGAGTTTTCGTTATTTCTACACTTAATGATTTTCCTTCGTCGCTGACTTCAGGCTGCCGAATAGTAGCAATTAATGATTTCGTTGTTCCTTCTTCAAATTAATGTTAGTGCAGCGCTGCTGCATACAGTTCCAATAACGAATAACCAATAACCAATAACAAATAACATTACCCTAAAATTTTACCCAATGGCCTTTTATTTTTCCATTGGATAATTCCAATGCTGGGAATGGGATTTTAACACAATTCAATACAAATAAAAGGGTTTTTAAATGCTCGTGCTTGGTTTGGATTTTGGTTAAGTCATAGTCTAAACTCAAGTAATATTGGCGGTAACGCTTGATGTCTGAGCGGTTGTGAAAAATGTTCTTTGAATCAACCCATACATTGTCGTGACCACCTACCATGCCATCTGCTCCATAACCCAATGCGATACTTAGTCCACTTAGTTTACTTTTTTTGAATGGTGAGTAGGTTAGCCAATACGTCTGTGCATTATAGTCTTTTAATAGGTTTTCCGAAAAGTTACTGCCTAGAATATTTGGTCTAATGCTTGCATATTCAGAAGGTGTAAATGAGAACTTCATGCGGATTTTCTGCTCGTGCCAAAGGGCTTCCTGACCGGCACTAAGCAATGTGCCAAAGCTATTGGCCGCTAAGTCGCCAACGCTGGCGCCCCAACCCGAAGAAAAACCATCCCATATTTCGATAGGGTCTTGGAAAATACTTCCAAACAAAGCCCATTTCCATCTTTTGTTCTCTGAAACACCTGCCCATTTTGCAGCTTCTATACCCGTTAATCCAAGATAATAAGAAGAAAAGGCATGACCTAGTTTGTCCATTTGCAACCATTCGCGGTTGTCGTTGAAAAAATGAAATTTACTACCAGGATAATCTTTATACCACAATTGATATAAACCGGCATGCACCAAAGCTGTACCACCTAAACCTACAATATAGCAGGACTTTTGGCGCTTCTTAAAGTTGATGCTATCACTTTGTGCCAAAGAAAAAGCCTTCTCTGGTAGAGGCAATGCTAAAGCAATGACAACAACAAGAAAAGGCTTTATAGTCATATTAAAGAATGGTTGCTTTACAAGCATCAAGTATTTTATATGCTGAAGCAGAATCTTTACTTTCAGCATATACCCTTAATACAGGTTCGGTGCCACTTGGTCTAATCATTACCCATTCTTCGTTGCCCAAATGGAATTTGAATCCATCCATGTTTTCAACTCTTTCAATGGTATAATCGCCAAACTTAGTGTACTCATTATTCTTACAAGCAGCAATGATTGCTTGCTTTTGCGATTCTTCAATGTGTAAATCGTAACGCTCTACAGCAAACGGACCGACAATAGCATAAGTATCATCTATCAATTGTTCAATTGATTTTCCAGATTTTGCCATGTATTCAAGAACAAGTAAACCCATCCAAATACCATCTCTTTCTGGGATATGTCCTTTAACAGCAATACCTCCACTCTCTTCAGCACCTATCAAAACATCATCAGTAATCATATACTCGCAGATGTATTTGAATCCAATCTTTGTGGTAATGGTTTCTAAATTTAAGTGTTTAGCAAGTTTGTCAATTTTAGATGAAACCGAGAAACTCTTAACAATTTTGCCACTCAATCCTTTGTCGTTATAAAGATATTGCATCAACAACAATATCAAATGGTGTGAATCAACAAATCTACCTTTACTGTCAAAGAACCCAATTCTATCGGCATCACCATCAGTTGCCAAACCGCAAGCGATATTGGTATTAGAAGCAATCATTTTAGAGAAGTCTTCTAAATTCTTTAAAATTGGTTCTGGTGCAGTATTGTTAAACCCAGGATTGTATTCACAATGCATCAATGCAGCTCCAGGCAATAAACGTTTAATAACATTTTGACCAGCTCCAAACATTGCATCGTATGAAAATTGAGGTGCATAAGCCTTTAAAGACGCTACATCAAATTTTGATTCAATATGGTCCATGTAAATGTCTTCAAAGTTGGCATATTCAATTTTTCCAGATTGGATAAAACTGTCTAACGATGCCAAAGAAGGCAATTCAGAATATTGAATCATGGTTTCAACTTTTTCAATCTCTGAAGGAATTACTGGGCCACCATAATGGGCTTTGATTTTGTAGCCATTGTAGCTTGGTGGATTGTGTGATGCAGTGATAATGACACCCGCAAAGGTGTTTAATTTGGTGTTGGCCAAAGATATCATAGGTGTACTGCAAAATCCTTCTGATAAATACACCTTGATGCCATGTGATGCCAAAACTCTTGCTGTGTTTTCTGCAAACATTTTACCTCCAAATCTACAGTCGTAACCAACTGTACATGAATGGTTGTCGCTGGCTTTTTTAAGCCATTCCGCAGTAGCATGTGCTACTCTTTGAACATTTTCTACTGTGTAGTTGTCGGCGATAATTTCACGCCATCCGTCTGTTCCGAATTTAATAGTATACATTTAGTCTCTTGAATGTTTAACGTAGTAACTTACTTGTGTCCATTTGAAATCTCTTAGAGCTTTTAAATACAATCCTGATTCAGTATAAGCAATCAAATCTCTATTGATTTTGTATATACTGTATTGGAATGATTTCTCTTTGAGAACATCTTCTATGGTTTTAAAATTGATCAATAAACCCCAATTCGCAAGCTCTTCAAAACTTAAAGTGTTAAGGGGTTTGTTGTTTGCAAATATCCTTACTTGATATGGTTTGTAATAGAATTGATTGCCGCGCTTTTCCCAAATCTCTGTAAATTCAATTCTGGTGATGGTAACCTCTATCAACTTGTTGTGATAATCAAAATACTTATCACCTCCTATATTGAATAAAACTTCTTTGTTCAAATTCAAATACTTCTCAATGCTATTGATGATGTCAGTGCCTGGATCATTTATTTCTGACGCATTTTTCTCTATCACATAAGTAACCATTTTGGTTTGAGGAAACTTGTACAATCCCTGAACTTTTTTCTTTGAATAAAACGCATCTCGTTTAATTAAGATGGATTCTGTTGGTTTAACAGTGAAATCATTTGAACCAAATTGCAATAAATTAAATGAATAGCGTCTGCTGTACAATGCATTAATATAGGAAAGTTGCGCCGGACCGTTGACATTACAAGGTATCAACTCTGTGCTCAACAAACCCAACACATCTTGAATATCGACATATCCAAAAGATATTTTCCCTTTTGAAGATTCCGATAAAAATGAAAATCCAACGATAACAAATTCTGTTCTTCTTCTGCTGCTGGTCCATAATTCGTTGATGAACAAATGTTGTGTCCTTGCAAAAGATACATTGTTATTGTTTTCAATATTCTTTAAAGCACTAGAAGCAATTGATAATTGTTTTTTGGGAGAATCCCATAAGGTCACTTTACCTTCATTGATTTTTTGATATATCAGCTGAGGTAAATACTCAACTAAATTAAAACCGTTGGTATCTTCTTGTTCGCTTTTAACAAGGTGTATCAAGGCAGGAACCTCGGTATAGGTTCTGATTTTACCAGCAAAAACACTGGTAGATGATAGCAGGATAATGGCGATATGTAAGAATCGTTTATACAAACGCGTTCTCACCTGTAATTTCCATACCTAATATTAGTAAGTGCACATCATGAGTTCCTTCATAAGTGATGACACTTTCTAGATTCATACTGTGTCTCATTATTGAATATTCTCCGGTTATACCCATTGCGCCGTGAATTTGTCTAGCTTCTCTAGCTGTTTCAATAGCAATTTGTACATTGTTTCTTTTTGCCAAACTGATTTGAGCTGGTGTAGCTTTTCCATCATTCATCAATGTACCTAATCTCCAGCACACCAATTGAGCTTTGGTGATTTCGGTTAACATCTCAGCCAATTTCTTTTGTTGCAATTGAAAACCTGCAATTGGTTTACCAAATTGGGTTCTTTGTTTGGCATATCTCACTGCAGAATCATAACAATCCATTGCAGCACCTACCGCGCCCCAGCTAATACCATAACGAGCAGAATTTAAGCAAGTCAACGGACCTTTTAAACCTTCTACACCAGGTAGTAAGTTTTCTTTAGGAACTTTCACGTTATCGAATACCAATTCGCCGGTAGCACTAGCTCTTAAGCTCCATTTGTTATGTGTTTCTGGAGTTGAGAACCCTTCGTATCCTCTCTCAACTATTAATCCTCTAACTTTACCTTCTTCATTTTTAGCCCAAACAACAGCAATGTCTGCAAATGGAGCATTACTGATCCACATTTTAGCACCATTCAATAGATAGTGGTCGCCCATATCTTTGAAATTGGTGGTCATGCCTCCAGGATTAGAACCGTGGTCAGGCTCTGTTAAACCAAAGCAACCCATTAATTCTCCTTTAGCTAATTTAGGAAGATATTTTCTTTTTTGTTCTTCTGAACCAAATTTGTAAATAGGATACATCACCAAAGAACCTTGAACTGATGCTGTTGAGCGGATACCGCTGTCGCATCTTTCTAATTCTTGCATGATCAAACCGTAGGTAATATAATCCATACCACCACAACCGTATTCTGCAGGTAATTGCGGACCGAAAGCTCCGATTTCGCCAAGACCTCTGATGATGTGGTGTGGAAACTCAGCTTTTTGAGCATATTCCTCGATTATTGGAGATAATTCACGCTTTACCCAGTCGCGAACTGAGTTTCTAATTAAGATATGCTCTTCTGTTAAAAGATCGTCGATTTGATAAAAATCAGGTTGTGTGTATCTGTCTTTACCTTGGTTGTGTTCTTTTAATGCTTCGTAATTAATGCTCGACATGTCTATATTATTTTTTTGCAAAAATAAATATTTTACTTTGATTGCAGGCTAAAATTTGAACCAAATGGAACAAAATATTATAGGCACAATCTCGGTAGAAGAATTGAGACTGTCTATTAAAAAAGGATTATACGATTCTGAAAAGCTAACTGAAAACCAATTTTCAATTAGTGCAAATGTATCGTATAATATAAATGAAATTAATAAAGAAGAGTATTTAGATTACTCAGTATTAGCGTCTATTCTAAAAATTGAAATGCAAAAAGACATCCATCTTTTGGAAACAATCGCTCAAAATTGCATCAATGCCATTCGTATACAATGGCCATTTTCTTGCGTCATTTCAATTAAAATAAAAAAAGTTAATCCTGATTTTGCTCAATTACATTTAAAATCTGTTGCTGTTGAGATGCATTGGAAAGCTTAAAAATTGATCAATAATTGTTACAATCGAATGTAATTTATTCTTAATTTTGCAACCGTTTGAAAAAGCTGTTTTCAATATTTTTACTGTTTTCCCTAATGTTTCAATCTTTGATGCAATTGGGCATATTGACCTATTACAGCTTAAATGTCGATTACATCGAGGCAAAATTCTGTGTCAACAAAGATCAACCTGATATGTGTTGTAAGGGTAAATGTTACATTTCCAAACAACTTGAAGGCAATCAACAAGACATTCCAAGCACTAAACTAGTAGAAGAAAGAGACATACCTTTCTTTGTTTTGCCTAAAAACGATTCTTACTTCTTTTCAACAGCTATTCAAATGGCCAATGAATACCAAATTCTTAACATAGTTTCTGATGGTTTTAAACATCAGGCATTCCAGCCACCAGACTTGATTTGATTGAATTTTCGCGCCCTTATTTGGGTAATTTTAATCAAATTAATATAAATTTATGCAACGAATAATCACCTTGTGTGTCTTAATGGTATACACAATAAACATGTACGCTTGCAACATTTGTGGATGCTCAGCTATGAGTGGTACTCCGGGAATTTTACCAAAATTTCAAAGTCACTTTATAGGCATTAGGCAATCCATCAGATATGTTGAAGCTACACATCCGGTTTCGCTTTTAACTCCGGTAGAACAAAAAAGCAAAGAACAGTACCTCAGTACAGAAATTTGGGGAAGATGGTATCCTCACAAACGCATACAAGTGTTTGGTTTTGTACCATTTAACCAATTTACAAAAACTGAATCTAATTCTACCACTCAATTAAATGGGTTAGGAGATGTGTCACTGTTGATCAATTATCTGATCATTCAAACACCCGATACAACTTCTAAATCGTTTAGGCAAGTTTGGATGGCTGGTTCTGGTATTAAGCTTAATACTGGGAAGTACCAAATAGGAGAGAGCCCAGGCTTTCAACTTGGGTCGGGCACCAATGACTTACAATTGTATACATCACATACTGCTAGATATGGTAATGCTGGTGTATTAAATGAACTGCAATATCGAATAACTGGCACAAATCCAGACTACTACAAATTTGGAAATAAGTTCAATTGGTCAACAAAGTTGTTTTACTGGAAAAAACTTGGGAGAACTTCCATACTTCCTAGCATAGGTGTCTTTTATGAAAAAGGCAAATACGATATTTGGCGTTCAATTCGTCAAGCAAAAACTGGTTCTCAACTTACCATGTCTGGTGTTGGAATAGACATCTATTTTAAAAATTTAGCCATTACTGGCAATTGTTACTTACCAATTCATCAATATATCAATGCTGGTTTGGTGAAAGAACAATCAAGAATTCAAATCAATTTAATTTACAACTTTAACAAAAAACAATCATGCAATTAAACCATTCTAAACAATCAATCAAACATATGAAACTCATTTATTCAATTCTATTATTATCTGTATTCGCAACTGCTTGCAAAAAAGAGGACGATGATCACGATCACGACACTACCACAGATACAACAAAACCTGTTATAACAATTAATTCGCCAAGCAATATGGCAATGTATAACAATGGCGATACTGTTAAGATTAGAGGTACAGTAACTGACAATAGTTTGCACGAACTATTGATAAGAATTGTCAAAGATTCTGATGGTTCTGAACTGTTTAGGTCTACCCCAACTGTACACGATTTAACCAGCTATTCTATAAACGAAAATTGGAAAAGTGCAGTAACAGACCATACCAATGCATCTATAATTATTAGTGCAGAAGACCATGGCTCAAATGTTGGCTCTGATACAGTGCACATTCACATTATGCCATAATTTATTATTGTATATTTAATCAAAGCCCAATAGAAATGTATTGGGCTTTTTTTATCTTTGATGAATGATACATTCTTCTATCTCTAAACTTGAGCAAATTTTAAGCGAAGTTCCAAAAGAATTAAAACAAAAAGATGAAGCCTATTTTGCAAGTAGCGCACCAGGAAGTACAAAATGGTCGAAGCAACAAATACTTGGCCATCTAATCGATAGTGCTGGAGTTAATCTTCACAGATTTATAAGAGCCCAATACGAGCACGAACCATTTGTCTATTACGACCAAAATATGTGGAACGACATCAATCACTATGATGTGGCAAAACATACAGAGTTAATTGTATTGTGGGAATCATTGAATACTAGAATACTGCATGTATTGCGTCACATACCAGACGAAGCCATGACCAGAAATTGCAGAGTAGATGTTTTAACCGTCATGCCAATTCAAGAAATTGTATACGATTACATTGGTCACATGGAGCACCATTTGAAACAGTTGTTAGGGTAATTGTGTTAGACTCTTTTTTGATAATTTACAATTGCCCATGTATTAAAAAATATGGCCATAATGAATACAATTAAGAAGTGATGTGAAATATCATTAAAGGTACTTCCCTTTAGAACAACCATTCTGACTACATCAATAAAATATGTTACTGGGTTACATTTAGCTATCCATTTTGCCCAATCGGGCATGCTGTCAACAGATGTAAAAAGACCACTCATTAATAAAAATATCATCATACAAAAAAAGGCAAGACTCATTGCTTGCTGTTGATTGGAAGAATAGGTTGAGATAAGTAAGCCTATGCCTAATAAAGCAATCATATAAATGGATAAAAAAGCATATAGAAGTAGGGTAGAGCCTAAAGGAACGATATTATAAACTAATCTGGCTACACCAAATAACCCAATGCTAAAAATTATGATCCCAATTATCCAAAACGGAATTAATTTTCCAAGAATAAAAATATGTTTTTTAATAGGCGTTACATTGATTTGTTCTATTGTTCCAACTTCTTTTTCTTTAACAATATTCAATGAACACATATAAGCTCCAACCATTGTAACCAATACCACAAGTATACCTGGAACCATAAAAAAAGGGTAATTCATATTAGGGTTAAACCAATTGATACTAGAAATTTCTATGATTGGGTATGGATTGATTTTAAAAGGATTTTGTAAGTCAATTCGGATTTCAGCATTATAAGATGAAATGATTTTACTTAAATACGAACTACCAACTGATGCTTTTGTCCCATTAATTGAATTTACAGCTAACAATAAATTTCCTTTGTTATTTTTTATCAATTCGTTTTCGAAATTTTTTGGAATTTCTAATATTAAATCAGAATTGTCAGATTGAAATTCTTTAAATGATAATTTGTAAGTGCTACTAAAATCGTTTAGTCTGAAATAACCAGAAGCTATGATTTTATCCACTAAATGTTTGGAAAAGCTTGTATGATCATGATCGACAATAGATACGTTTATATTTTTTATTTCATAATCTGCTGCTAGTGGAAGAATAATTAACTGAATGATAGGAAGAGCCAATATCATCCTTAAAATCATTTTATTCCTAAAAATCTGCTTGAATTCTTTTTGAAGTAGAAATTTTAATGTTCTCATTGAAGTCTAATTTTGAATTTTTTTATGCTTATAAATATGAGTAGTAAAGTTGAACCTATTAAAATCAATGTCTCTTTCCAAATTGCAGCAATTCCCAAACCTTTTATCATAATAGATTTGATGATGATATAATACCATTTTGAAGGAAATAAATTTGTTATTATTTGTAAGGGTTTGGGCATGTTTTCTATTGGAAACATAAATCCAGTAAACATCATAGTTGGCAATAGCATCACCATTAATGAAATAAGCATTGCTGCTTGTTGGCTATTGGTTGAGTTAGATATCAACAAGCCTAATGACAATGCACACAAAATGAGCAAAGAACTTTCAAAGTACAGAAGAAATATATTGCCATTTTGAGGCATACCTAATATTGTAGTACTTAGGATTAAAATAACTGTAAGATTAATGATTGATAATATAAAATATGGCACAGCTTTACTCAGTACTACTAAAATGGGATTAAAGGGAGATACTAAAAGAATTTCCATTGTGCCCATTTCTTTTTCTCTCACAATAGACACAGATGTCATAAGAACGCATATTAACATAAGCACCAAAGCCATAACGCCTGGAACAAAATTGAAAACTCCTTTTAATTCTGGATTGTAAATCATTCTAACTTGTGTGTTGATTTGATAAGGAAATTGTTTGTTGCGTTGAATTTCTTTTTGAAAATCTAGAATGATATTGGAAGCATATGAACTTAAAGTATTTGCAGTGTTTGGATCAGAAGCATCTGAAATAATTTGAATTTGACAATGATTGCTGTGCATCAGTTCATTGTTAAAATTAGATGGAATAATTATAGCAAGTTTTATTTGTCCTTTTTTAAATGAATTTTCTATGTCAAGATGATTGAATAGTTGTTTTTTAATTTCAAAGTTTTTACTGATTTCAAATTTTTCAATAAGACGTTTTGAGGCGATGTCATTAGAATAATCACAAACAATAATATCAGAATTTTTAATCTCATTGGTTAATGCAAAACCAAACAGGATAATTTGGACTATTGGCATTCCAAATAGTAATAACAATGTCTTAGGGTCTCTAAAAACATGATAAAATTCTTTTTTTATAAATATAAAAAATTGTTTCATTTCTTAATCTGCTTTTCTTTTTGCGCCTCTTGCTAATTCAAAAAATACTTCGTCCATCGAATTAGCATTAAACTGTTTTTTTAGATTTTTTGGAGTGTCTAATGCTTTAATTACACCATCAACCATCATTGTAATTCTATCGCAATACTCTGCTTCATCCATATAGTGCGTTGTGACAAAAATGGTTATTCCATTATCTGAAGCTTCATATATTAAATCCCAAAACTGACGTCTAACGACAGGGTCAACTCCACCTGTTGGTTCATCAAGAAAAACAATTTTAGGATTGTGTAAAATTGCAACTGAAAAAGACAATTTTTGCTTCCAACCGAGAGGTAAAGAACCAACTAAAACATTAGCTTCATTTTCTAAATTGAGCTGTTTTAGCAAGTGAGCTTTTTTTTCTTTTAATTGTTGGTTACTTAAACCATAGATTCCCCCAAAAAACTGTATGTTTTCTTCAACAGTTAGATCTTCATATAAAGAAAATTTCTGACTCATATATCCGATGTTTTTCTTTATTTTTTCTGTTTCAGTATAGATGTCATAACCTGCTATCGATGCTTTGCCTGAAGTAGGTTTTGATAATCCACACAACATTTTTATAGCAGTTGTTTTTCCTGCACCATTAGCGCCAAGAAACCCAAATATTTCGCCAGCATATACCTCAAAAGTAATTGCATTGGTTGCTATAAATTGACCAAATTGCTTACTTAAATTTTCAGTTTTAATTACTATGTCTTTTTTCATATTTACTGCATTAAACGAATGAAACAATCTTCTATACTTGGTTTGATTTGTTTCAATTCAAGGTTTTTATGTTGTAATTCATTAGCCGTTTTTTCCATTTCATTGATATCAAGATGAGAGCTTTTGCAAGTGATGTGGTGAAATTCACCAAATGAAAAACAACTTTCTATAAATGGGATTTTCCTTAAATCTTTCAAAAGTCTACTCATTTCATCAGATCTAATTGCATACAATGGTTTAGGATAATTATTGATGATGTTTTCAGGTGTATCTACAGAAATGATTTTACCTTTATCAATTAATGCAACGCGCTCACAAAGCATTGCTTCATCCATATATGGCGTTGATACCACAATTGTTATACCTTGTGTTTTAAGTCGTTGTAACATATCCCAAAATTCTTTCCTTGAAACAGTGTCTACCCCAGTTGTGGGTTCATCTAAAAATAAAACTTTTGGCCTGTGAATTAATGCACAACATAAAGCTAGCTTTTGTTTCATTCCACCCGAAAGTTTCCCTGCTCTTCTGTCTTTAAAAGGTTCAATCTGAATGTAAATGTCTTTAATTAAATTGTAGTTTTCTTCTATAGTTGTATTAAAAACTGTAGCAAAGAAATGTAAGTTTTCTTCAACCGTTAAGTCTTGGTATAATGAAAATTTACCCGGCATGTATCCAACTTGCTTTCTAATATTTTTATAAGAATTCACTACATCATAACCACTAACTATTGCAGTGCCAGAATCTGGTAATATAAGTGTAGTAAGAATTCTGAATATACTTGATTTTCCAGCTCCATCCGGACCAATTAAACCAAATAGTTCACCTTTTTTAATATTTAAAGACACATCATTTACTGCCAAAGTTTTACCCTTGTCATATGATTTTTTTAGATGATTTAAAATTAATTCTGACATATATCTAAAATTTCACTTCACCATACATTCCTATTTTAAAACGACCATCATTGGCAACCCTAATTTTAGTCGCATAAACCAAATTAGCTCTTTCATCTTTCGTTTGAATAGTTTTTGGCGTAAATTCAGCTTTATCACTTATCCAAGAAATAACACCTTTACTTTCCAAATAATTACCTTTGCCATCATCTGTAAATATTCTTACAGATTGGTTCAATTTAATATTTGGTAGTTGGTCGCCAGTTATATAGACCCTCAAAATTATGGTCTTTAAATCCGCCATTTTATAGAGTGCTTTTCCAGTTGAAGTGAACTCATTCTTTTCTGCATATTTGTTTAAAACTGTTCCAGTAAATGGATTGATGATTTTACATTTACCAATCTGGTCGTTTATTTGCTCAAGCTGAACATTTAATGGTATCACTTCTTTGTCAATACTATTCACAGAAATTGATAAACTAGAATTTAACGCAACTATTTGCTTTTTAATAAGCTCAATATTAGCGTTTATATCATCTAATTGTTTATTAGTTGCTGCACCGCCATTTACTAAATTAGTGATTCTAGTTTGTTCTTTTTCGGCAGTTTTTAATTGAGATTTTAAAGCTGCTATTTGTATTGATATATTGGGTTTTTTGCTGTCAATGGCATTGATTTGCGCAAGCAATTGTTTTCGTTTGAGGTGCAATTGTGTACTATCTATTACTCCAATTTCAGTTCCAGCTAAGATTGTTTGGCCTTCTTCAATATTTAATTCTTCTATCTTTCCATTTGCTTCGGAAGAAATTATGGTTTCAACAGCTTCGAATGAACCAGATGCATCAAAATCTGAATCAGATTTGTTACACGAAACTAGGAAAGTTATAGCAATTAATGTTAGCGATTTAATTTGTATTATTTTCATTTTAATTGTTGTTTAATTACCAGAAATATTGTTAAAGTTATATTCTGACATCAAAAATTGTGTTTGATGTAATAGATAAGTTTGATTTGCTTGGTCAAATTGATTGATAGATAAGATAAAGTCGTTTACACTAATGCTGCCATTCTCTAACTGCAATTTAGAGGTGTTTTTGATGTCTTCTCTTAAAATTAAAATCTCTTGATCAGATTGAATCAATTCTCTATATTTTATCATTTCAACATTTTGTTGTTCTAAATTTATTTTAGTGGTAAATAGAAATATATCTTTTTGAACATCTATTCCCTTCTGATTGAGTAATAGCAATTTTTTTTCTTTTTGAATTGTGTAATAAGAAGCAATATTCCATTGCAATCTCAGTCCTCCAATATAATAGCCATTCAAATCATTGCTTAATCCATTTAATGCAGGTCTACCGATACCAGTTTGAACAAAAAAACTTAATTTTGGATACGTTTTATTGTTAATTAGCTGACTTTGAATGAGTATCGATTTTTTTTGTAATTCAAAAAGTTGTAACTCTGGACGATTAATGTTTTGATGAATGGCGCATCTTACCGGCTTTATGAATATCGCACTATCTCCAATTGGTTCGTGAATAAATAGTGATAGCATATTGATAAATGCAGTTCTATTGTTTCTAATCTCAATTAATCTTTGATCAGCTTTAATTGATTCTACTTTTAATAAATCTAACTGACTTTTGATGGCAATTCCATTTGCTATTGCAACATTTAATTTATCAATGCCTGTAGAAATGTCTTTTTTTAATAAGTTTATTTGATCTATTTGTTCATCAAATAATAGTATGCCAAAAAATAAATGATTGATTTTTTCTTTTAGCTTATATAATTCTACTTCAGTTTTTTGTAATTCAATTTCATTGTTTGTAGTAACCAACTCTCTCTGCTGACCAATAAAAAGTAGATCAGTTATTGGTTGATTAAGTTCTAAATACATTCGATACTGATCCTTACTTAATGGAGTGATGTTTATGTTTGGTAGTTGAATCGGAACTTTTGTAACATCAGATTGATAACTTGCTTGACCAATAACAGATAATTGTGGCAAATAAAGTTTATTGACGTTTTCTATACTGAAGTCTCTAGAAAGTTCTAAAAGTTTAAATTGCTTAATAAGATAGTGGTTTTGATAAGCTTTCTTTTGACAAGAATCTAGTAGCATTTCTTGTGCTTTGACAGATTGAATCATTGAAATCAACATCAGCAAAACACTGGTCTTTAGTAATAATAATCTATTAATCATATCATTTAATATATTGTTTTAATCATTTGTTTAATAAAGGGACAAAAAAAATCAAGTCTTCATCATAGCTGTTTTTATCCAGATTGGTATAAGTGTTTTTCTCTCTTCCATCATTTTGTCAAAAGTTATTTGATCAATTTTACCAATGATTTTTAATACAGGATTAAAAATAAACGGAAAAACTACCATACCTAAAAGGTTTATAAGAAAATGCAATGGATTTGGTTCTGTAATTTTTCCTGATTCTACAGCCTCTTGATATTGTTTGATAAATTCTGATTGAAATAAAACACTAACTATAGGCATTTTTTCAGCAAAGGCTTCAGCGTTGTTCTTTATTTCATTTAAAACAAACATTGGAAGATTGGGCTCTTGTTGAATCATATTGATATAACTTTCACAAATCAAAGTAATCTTTTCTTCTAAGCTTGTATCCTTAGAATTGATGACACTTATTAAACCATGCATAAATGTTGTCATAGTTTCCATCATTACTATTTCAAAAAGTTTCTCCTTGCTTCTAAAATAGTAATTTAGTAATGCCAAATTAATGCCTGACTCTTCAGCAATGTCTCTTGTTCTAGTAGCTGAATAACCTTTCTGATAGAATATTTTTCTAGCAGCCGATTTGATTTTAAGTTCAGTGCTTTGGTCATCTATCAATATTGGTTTCTTTTTTGACATTTTTACTCTGCAAATCAATACTAATTTTTGATTTATGCAAATGATTTAATCATATGATTAATAATTGTACTTAATTAATTGAATATTAGAGAGAAAAATTATAATCACACCCTTAATATCTTCTCCATTTTCCTTCCCTTGGCCAATTCGTCAACCAACTTATCCATATAACGAATCTTTTGCATCAATGGGTCTTCTATGTTCTCTATTCTATAGCCACATATTACTCCAGTTATGAGATGTGCATTAGGATGTAACTGCGGAACTTGAGCAAAAAAATCTTCAAAGTTCACCTTTGTCTCAATAATTGTTTTCAATTGTTCATCGTTATAGCCCGTAAGCCAAGTTATAACTGTGTGCAACTCTTCTATTGTTCGACCTTTTTTTTCAACTTTGTTGACATAGTGAGGATACACACTGGCAAAGGGCATCTTAAATATCTTTTCATTATTCATATTCTCTAGAATTCAATAGCAAATTACTTGATTTTATTGAATATGATTAAGTTTAAACATCTTATTCTAGGCATTAGTTGAATGAATTTTATTTTTTACTTTTGCAAAGTGAAGCCAACAGAAAAGCATGAAATATCCATCAATGGGTTTAACAATCATCCAATAACGCTTGATATTACTGTACCAATGAGTAAAGTGCCAGTGCCAGTTGTTATACTGTGTCATGGGTTTAAAGGTTTTAAAGATTGGGGACATTTTAATTGGGTTGCTGATTCGGCTGCTCAAGAAGGTTTGGCTTTCTTGAAATTTAATTTCTCTCACAATGGCATTAAAGCCCCTAATTTTACAGAGCTATCTGATTTGGAAGCCTTTTCTAATAACAATTACACCATAGAATTAGACGACTTAGGTAAAGTGATAGACCATGCAATAGAACAAGCTGATTCTTACAACATTCTTCCAAGTGAAATATACTTGTTGGGTCATAGTCGTGGTGGTGGCATCGCTTTGTTAAAAACTGCAATGGACAAAAGGGTTAAGAAGTTGGCATTATGGGCTTCTTTATCAGAATTTGATTCTTTCTTTTGGCCAGAAACCATTAAGGAATGGCAGCAAAATGGGGTAGTATACGCCGAAAATAAAAGAACTGGTCAGCAATTACCTCTTAAGAAACAGTTGTACGATAACTATATTGAAAATAAGGCTAATTTAGATATTAGAAAAGCTGCAAGAATGATTGAAGTGCCTATGTTAATTATACACGGCGACAAAGATGAAACAGTCAACATTAGCCATGCTGAGTTTCTCTACAACATCGTTCAACATTCTATTTTTATTAAAGTAGAAAATGGCAATCATACATTTGAAGCAAAGCATCCCTTCGATGCTGATACAGATGTGACACCAATGTTGGAAGAGTTGGTAGAAAATACAGTAGAATTTTTTAAAGATTGATCATTTTATTTGATTCATCTTCTTCTCAATGTTCCTCAACAACTCAAATTGTTTTGCTTGTGTTTCAAACAACGATTTGATTTGTTCTTCTAATAACAAATCCATTTTTTGATGTAAACTTCTGATTTGAATTTCAGCTTTTAAGTTGATCAAATAATCGTTTTCACTTCTTTGACGGTCTTTTTCTTCTTGTCTATTCTGACTCATCATAATGATTGGGGCTTGCAATGCGGCTATGCATGACAATATCAAATTTAGAAGTATGAAGGGGTAAGGGTCGAAATGGTAGACAGATAATGAAACAACGTTAAAGACAATCCATAAAACCAATACGACACCAAAACTGATGATAAACTTCCAGCTTCCACCAAATTTGGCAACTTTATCTGAAATGATTTGTGCCTTGGTCAGATTTTCATTAGGTGGATTCAACAATGATTGAACAATTAACTCTTCTTCTTTGATTGTTTTCTCTACTATTTTATGAAGTTTTTCAATGTTACTTTTCTCACCTCTTAAAATGTTGTCAATGTCTTTTCTGTTCATATTCTTACAATTTGATTAGACAAATGTAGAAAAATAAACAGTAGAAGCTGAAATATTTTTTTAACGAATTAGGGTAATCACACCTTGAACAGTTTTGATGTCTTGTGGGTTGGTTTTTAATGCATAATTGAATAGATAGTAATAGGTGCCTGATGGACAATCTGCTCCAGTATTTAATACTTTGCCATTCCAATTTTTATTTTGGGAATTATCTGCATCTTCATTTGATTGATACACCAATATTCCCCATCTGTTGTATATCTGTAAGTCGTATAAAGACTCTCCTTCAATAACCACATCAAATTGGTCGTTCTTGCCATCTTCTAATCCTGGCGTTATGACATTGAACATTTTAAAATCTGAGATGTAATCACTTATAACCAATTGACAAGATGTATCAGCACAACCAAAAGGTATGGTAGCAATAAGGCAAACCCAAAATCTGCCAGTATCTATTCCATAATTATAACTAGGGTCGTTGTCAGATGAATTTGGTGAACCAACTTGACCAAAATCCCATTTTAAAGAGGCAAAATTTGGTTGCGATGTATTGTGGAATTGGAACAATGGTGGTTTGGAGTTAGGGTCTATTGTAAATGATGACTTAACACCAAGTACCAATACCGATTTACTTGCACTATCCAAACATTGATCTTTGATGGCATCTAAATATCTTGGATTCAATTTCACTTGATAAATACCTGCTTTTTTATACCTATGTGACGAACTATTTGTAAAACTGGTATCAATAGTAGCAGTATCACCAAAATCCCAAATATCAGCTAAATAGGATGTATCACTTTTTGAATTAAACACAACTGTTTCACCAATACACACTGTGTCTCTGCTAGTTATTCCTGTCGATTTTAAAGGCAAAACCAAAACGGTTCTATGTGTGTCTTTTTGGAACAGTTTGTCAGGGAATGTATTGAAACACGACTGATATTTATTGGTGAATGGATTAAATATTGTATCAATGCCAACCAAACTGATGTAATAACGACCAGGTTTGGTGTAATTAAAGGTAACATTGTTCTTGTCATTCTTTTGCAAAGTCGAGTTTAAAGAATCGCCAAACGACCAAATGTAATTTTTGCAATTTCTTGAGAGATTCACAAACTCAGCATTTAGTGAATTACAACCTATTGTATCTTTGATATTAAAATAAGGTTTGGGCCCTATTACTTTGATGACAAACTTAAATGTATCCTTGCACCCATTGACCGTCTCGACGGCGTGTGATGCGATGATACTGTCCAATGACGTGTTCAAAGTTTGAAGTGGATTTTTTTGCAAGGAAGAAAAAGTACCATCACCAAATTGCCATGAATGTTTTTTAATGGTATCTACAAAGAATGCCGGTAAAAATGGTCGCCATTTTGGATTTCTATAAAAGCTAGACGAATCAAAAAACTGTTTCAATTCTGAACAGTAGACAATTTTTGAATTGGTTTTAACATTGGCCCTAACATCTTGTACAAAAATGGAATCTTGCATGGTGTCTTTACAACCAAAAGAATCGGTTACTACCATTCTAAATGGCAATAAACCGCCTTTGTTGAATCTAACGCATGGATTGAACTTGTTTATAGAGCCTCCAGCGTCTGGTATGTCCCATTTGACTCGATTGTTGGGCGTGTTACCCGACCAAAATGTGGCTGTTTTGAAATTGTATACACCAGGATAAAAACACACTGAATCACTCTTACAATTCAATACTTTTGGGATGTAATACGACATCACAAAGCCTTTTGTCACTTCAAGACGTTTTATGACACTGCATCCATGAATATTGGTCATCTTTATCATAATGGGCGCATCAAACCCCGATTTGTTGTATATATGTACAATAGAATCGATGTGTACATTGGCCCTAAAAGTGGTATCAATGTTACCACTGTCTGCCCAGAATATCTCTAATTTTTCTCCCTTTTTGAAATTGCCATGCTTAAAATGCAGACTGACATGAAACGGTCTACAAGTACTGTAAGCTGTAACTGTTATGGTGTCTTCTATTGGCGGAACAACATATACCAATTGTTTTCTATAGATGGTATCATAAACAAATAGTGTATCCGTTCTAAGTCTAAATGAATCGTCTCCAAATTTCTCTGTCCATTTAGGTAATACCGACTCAAACACATAGCCTACATCGTAAAATCCTTTCAATGGAGCGTCTAATACTTCTGGAAATTTTCTCCATAATTTACCACTGTCTATTGTAAATTTATATGGGTAAGGAGTTGGTATTTGATCTAGAAACAAATCTCCTTGACAAACAACAATAGTGTCTGGTTTTAGAATTTTACTGCAAAATTTCATGTTGATCATGGTTCTTGCAGTGTCAAAACAACCTGTCACAGTATCAGTGATAACAACAAATGCTTCCACATTTTCAACTGAGTTTTTGGCGAATTTGTGCCTAGTCCACCAATCAGCAGAAAAATTACAGTTCTTATTTTTGTTGACCTCTTTTGTTCTCCAATTGATGCAGTTGTCTCCATTAGGGTCGTCAATAACCCATTTGAATGTACATTTATTTCTATTTATACCAAGTGATGATTCATACATAAAGACTTCTCTATCACTAAAGCATTGGTAATTGTCGTACACCTGCATTCTAGCTAATGGACCAATGACTCTATAATTTTTTGTAACAGTGTGAGTGCAACTTCCTCTTATAACCTCAACTTTAACTTGATGCCAACCTGGCAATTGTTTTGTATTGAAATAAAATTCATTTACAGTAACTAATGGAAACCACGCATTGTCTAAATACCATTTAATGTCATCTCTATTGATATTTCTTAATATGGCCTGGTTTTGAGAATAATCCCCAAAGCATCTAACAGTATCCATTAAAGTCATGAAAGTTGGCAATGAATCTATGTTAACGAAGTAACTTTTATCTAATGTATCAATACAGTAGTTATTGGCATTAGCTATTAATCGTATGTTGATGTTTTTAGATTTTTTAAATTGAAAACACTTTGTATTGGTAAAATAAAATCCAGTATCTACTCTAAAAGTATCGACATACCATTTGTAATGCGAATTGGCTGGAGTTGCTTGAGTTGAGGCGTTTTTTACACAAATGTTTAAGGTGTTGCAATCAACAAATTTTTGAGTTACAGAAAAATTAGGACGGATATTTTCAACTACATTGGTGATTAAGTTGGCACTGTTCTTACAACCATATTTGTCGGTTACTTCTATTTTTACAGTGTATTTGTCGGGAACTGAATAGGTGTGACAAACCGTATCAAATTTTACTGGATTGGTAAAGGTATTGAATGAGCCATCTCCCCATACCATCAATCTTGATACTATAGACTGTCCAACTTTAGCAGGCGAACTGGTATCTCTAAAACAAACGATATTACTTAAAAAACAGGTGTCACTAGATTTGACATAGTAAAAGTGTGCTTTTGGTATGCCAACAACCTCAAGCAACATACTATCAATGGTCGTAGTACTATTGGTAAAACTAACATTCGCTTTTACAGTGTATTTGCCAATGTTTGCATACGAATGGGTAGTACTTGTATTGGTTGAGTTAAATCCATCGCCAAAATCCCAATTGATGGAACTAACTGTTTTGCCTGAAGGTGGGGTATATGTAAAGCCTGTTATGTTGCCCAAACATTCTATCGCCGGGGCGTTAATCTTGCCTTGTGAATAACCTTTTGTGAAAGATAATAATAGTAAAGAAATAAGTATTTGTCTCCCAAATTGCATGCGGACCAAATTTACTATATTTTGTAATGTTATGGTAAGATTTCTAAAAATTTGACACTCAACTTACAATAAACTAACTACAAAGCAAAATTGTAAAAGTTGATAATTAAAATTGATAACCTTTTTCTGGCCTATTTTTTTTGGTCTAAAAGATTACTTTTGCATGCTGAATTTTGAATCAATCGCAATACTATATCAATGCTATTCCAGCAGCGCTCTATGCAAATGGTGTAAGACATGCTGTCATTAGTCCCGGTAGTAGAAACGCTCCATTGATTATGGCTTTTGCTAGATTCGGAAAAATTCAATGCCACTCTGTTATCGATGAACGCTCTGCTGGCTTTATTGCTTTGGGCCTATCTATTAGCAACGATTTTCCTGCTGCCGTCATCTGCACTAGCGGTTCTGCTTTAGCAAACATCTATCCTTCAGTATTAGAAGCCTTTTATATGCAGGTGCCTATGATAGTTATAAGTGCCGACCGACCAGCAGCGATGATAGATAAGTGGGACGGACAAACCATCCACCAGGAAAACTTTTTTGGCAAACATATCAAATCTTCATTTGTTACACCTGAAGACGCAATTTCAGAACAAACCATGGTAGATATTGCCGAAAAAGCAGTTCAGCAATCTGCAACAGGAATTAAAGGTCCTGTACACATTAATGTACCTTTAAATGAGCCACTTTATGCAGCAGTAAAAGAGACATTTGTTTATCCTAATGTAGAACCTAAGACTCTGCCAAAATGGAACAAGGCAGAATTGCCAAATGACTTAAAACAAGCTATTGAAAGCAGCCAAAAGGTGATGCTGTTGTTTGGAGCTGACTATGTTAAAGATGAATTTGAAGTATTGAATCCTCATTCAAATACCGTTTGTTTATCGGATATTATATCCAATAAATTGAAACATGGTTCAATTAACAACTGGGAGTCTGTTTTACTTCAATCAAAAAATGTAGAACACTTATTGCCTCAAGTTCTGGTTACTTTTGGTAAAATGGTTCTTAACAAAAACCTCAAACAGGCCTTGAGAAATGCGACAATCAAATGCCATTATCACATCGACCCATCAGGGTTTGTGGCAGATACATTCGATACACATCCAATTGTTGTACAATCGGATTTTGAAACATTTGCTCAATGGATGAATCATTCAAGTACCATTGATTCAGATTATTTAGTTACATGGAACTTAGCGTCAGCTAAACAATCAAACATAACTTTTGATGACAAGTCATTCAATGAATTTGCAGTGATGTCAAGAGTTTTACAATCACTTAGCGAACATCATGTCTTGCATTTGTCTAACAGCATGACGATTAGAAATGCGGCATACAACGCGCAGTTTCTAAATCATTCAATTAAAGTGTATTCAAACAGAGGCGTAAGTGGAATTGATGGTTGCACATCAACAGCACTTGGGTTGGCAATGGGCAATAGACAAGAACAACACACATTGATTACTGGAGACATTGCATTTTTATACGATGTGAATGCCTTATTAAATCAAACATTTCCTGACAACCTTAGAATAATTGTCATGAACAATAGAGGAGGAGGTATATTTAAACTATTGGATGGTCCGTCTGAAATGAAAGAACTAAATCCATATGTTTTTACCCCTCATAATATTGATTTAAAGTTAATCGCAGATATACATTCAATTGATTATTTGCAGGTAAATAATTATAATGAATTACAAGCATTTACAAATTCAGAATTTAGAAGTGGCATTGTAGATATTATGACGGATTCAGAAATTAACACATCAATTTTTAAATTATATAAATCAAATCAAATATGAGCAAAAGAGAGTGGCAAACGATTAAATCGTATGATGAAATACTATTCGAGTATTTCGAAGGCATTGCCAAAATTACCATCAACCGTCCACGTTACAGAAATGCATTTACACCAAAAACCAATATGGAGATGATAGATGCTATGGATTATGCAAGAGAGCATCCAGATATTCAAGTAGTGGTATTAACAGGAGCTGGTCCAGATGCATTTTGCAGTGGAGGCGACCAAAACATTAAAACGATAGGAGGGTATAAAGACGAAAACGGGGTACCAAGATTAAACGTTTTAGATTTACAAAAGCGCATACGTTCACTACCTAAGCCAGTTGTAGCAATGGTTAATGGCTTTGCTATTGGAGGAGGTCATGTTCTACACGTGGTATGTGATTTGAGTATAGCCAGTGACAACGCCAGATTTGGTCAAACCGGTCCGAGAGTTGGAAGCTTTGATGGCGGATTTGGAAGTTCGTATCTTGCAAGAATAGTAGGGCAGAAGAAAGCGAGAGAAATATGGTTTTTATGTCGCCAATACAGTGCACAAGAAGCCTTAGATATGGGATTAGTGAACGCTGTAGTACCTCAAGAACAATTGGAGGATGAGGTAGTAAAATGGTGTCACGAAATGATGTTAATGAGTCCGATTGCTTTAAGGATGATCAAATACGGTTTGAATGCTGAATTAGACGGTCAAGCAGGTATTCAAGAATTGGCGGGTAGTGCAACTTTGTTGTATTATTTTACCGATGAGGCCCAAGAAGGTAGAAATGCCTTTATGGAAAAACGAAAACCAGATTTCAAGAAATTTCCTAAATTCCCGTAATAAAGAGAAAAGGCAGCTTGACTGCCTTTTTTTATGTCACTGAGGTTTTGTAAAACAATACTCATAATCAATGAATTGTAATATTTCTGTCATAAACAGCAGAAACATGTAACAATCTATAATAAGTCTCGTTTAATCATCAAAACTTGTAATTTTTTCAGATAATCCTCAGGGATCCAAAGTGATTTGATCACGTTTGTTTAATTTTTAAATTTGGTGAAAAACGTTGTAGCATGCCAGTTGTTTTTCTATCAATACGAAATGTTTGCTTAACATTCAGTTCATTTTGGGTTCATACAGAATTAATCGAAAAAATTTCGTTTGATATAAAATAATATATACTTTTGCAACCTTAACTAATTTCATCAATTTAAATGAGCCAAGTACAATCAAAAAAATCTACGAACTGGGTTAGTATTTTAACTATTCCCCTAGCATTATTAGTTTCTATCTTAGTTTACGTTTACGTATTCGGAGCTGCTGACAATTTTAATGCTGACCACTCACCAAAAGAGGGTAATTTCTTTGCTATCATCCACGAGGGTGGTGTCATAGTTCCTGTTTTGATGACTTTGTTTTTAACAGTATTGACAGTTGTTACTGAACGTATGCTTACCATTCTAAGGGCTAAAGGTAAAGGTACCTTAGAAACGTTCTTACAAAAAGTAAAAACCCACTTAAGTAAAGGTGATGTTAATGCAGCTATGGCAGAGTGCGACAAACAAAAAGGTTCTGTTGCTAACGTTGTTAAAGCTTCTTTGACAAAATATGTTGAAATGGAGAAAAACACTGAAATGGCAACCGAGCAAAAGGTATTGTCAATTCAAAAAGAGCAAGAAGAAGCTACTTCATTAGAATTGCCAATGTTAGAAAAGAATTTATCAATTCTTGCTACCATTGCATCAGTTGCTACTTTGATTGGTCTATTAGGTACTGTAATTGGTATGATCAAGGCGTTCGCTGCTTTGGCTACTGCAGGTACACCTGACCCAGCTGCTCTATCTGCTGGTATCTCTGAAGCGTTGATTAACACCGCTATTGGTATCGGTACTTCAGCTATCGCCATCATTTTCTATAACGTCTTCACCAATATGATTGATAAGTTGACTTATGGTATTGACGAGATTGGCTTTAGCATTTCTCAAACTTTCGCTTCAAAAAACAAGTAATATTTAACCTCGGTTAATTTCTGAATTTATGCCTAAAGTAAAAGTTCCACGTAAAAGTACCTCAATCGACATGACGGCCATGTGTGACGTGTCCTTCTTGTTGTTGACGTTCTTCATGTTGACTTCGAAATTCAGACCACCTGAGGCGGTGCCAATTGACTTGCCTTCTTCAAAATCTCAAGCTAAAATTGAAAATGCTTTGACGATTTCTATAGGTAAAGATGGTAAAGCTTTCATAGGTCTTACAACGATGTCAGATAGACAAGCTCTTTTGGAGAAGATGTTGGATAAACATCCTGAAATCAAATTGAGTAACAACCAAAAAGCGGCATTCCGTGGTTTAGATATGTTTGGTTTTTCACTTGCTGAAATGCCTGCTGTTCTTAACCTTAATCCAGAGCAATTCAAACGCTATAAGCAAAATGGTATTCCTAAAGATTCTGCTAATTGTGAACTTGGTGAATGGGTTCTTAGAATGAGAATGATTAATCCAGATATCAATATTTCAATCAAAGGAGACAAAACTACCAATATAAAAGCCTTTAAAGAAGTTGTAACCGCTCTAACGGAAAAAGCACTTAAAAACAGATTTAGTTTGATAACAACTTTATCTGGAAGCTCACAAAGAGAAACTGTAACAACGGAAGAAAACAATTAAAGAATAATCAAAAATGGCAGAAATAAATACCTCCGAAGGAGGCAGTAAAAAGAAACATGGTAAGAAAAGGTCGAAGAAAATATCGACCAAAGTCGACTTAACACCAATGGTTGACCTTGCATTCCTTTTGATTACATTTTTTATGTTAACCACAACATTGAATAAGCCAAATGCAATGTTGTTAACCATGCCTATTAAGGATGAAACCAAAGAAAAGGTGAAAATTAATGAGGACCTATTACTCAATTTAATATTGGATAAAGAAAAATCTGTATGGTATTATGAAGGTAGTACTGCTGCTGGTTTGAAAAAAACCACTTTCGCTAAAGAAAAAGGCATCAGAGATATCATTTATGCAAAACAACAAATTCTTAAAAAGACATATGGAAGTATAGATACAATGATTTGTATTATTAAATATACCGATGATGCGGAATATGAAGGTGTTGTTAGTGCTCTAGATGAAATGGATATCACTGGCGTAAAGCGTTATGCTATCCAAGATATTCAGCCTTTAGAAATTCAAGCAATCAAAAATGGTGGTGATGCAAACACTGTTAAAGTGCCAACAAAACAATAAATGTGTAAAATGTTTACCTTTTCAAACTAACGTGTATTAACAAGAAAATTAAAGAAAATGGACAGTAACAAAAATTTCTATTCACAATCCATGGACGACATTGTTTTTGACAACAGAAACAAAGGCTATGGCGCTTACGATTTAAGAAGCATTTACCAAAAAAACATGTTGATGGCTCTCGGAATTAGTGTTTTCATCTTTGTTTTTGGTTTGTATTCTCCTAAAATGGCAAATAGCTTGGGTCTATTCGCTGATGATGATATCGAGGAAACTACAGATACTACTGAAGTTACCATCGAAGATTTAAAAGCACCTGATGAAGATTTGCCACCACCACCACCACCACCACCAACTTTAGAAATAACACCTCCAACAATTGCGTTTTTAGAAATGTTGGCCGTAAAAAAAGACTTAGCGGACGTTGTTGCTCCCCCAACACAAGATCAACTTGATGAAACTGATGCTGGTTCTGAAACTAAAAAAGGTGACGAAAATGCAAAACCGATAATTATTGATGAAAATCTTGGCGGATCTGTTGTAAATGAAGATGATATTTTGCATAAAGATGTCGATCAAGAAGCAATGTTTAAAGGCGGAGAAGACGCATTTAGACAGTTTCTAGAAGACAACCTTGTGTATCCTGAAGCTGCAAAAGTTTATGGTATAGGCGGTGTCGCACAAGTTTACTTTATTGTAAGTGTTGATGGTAAGATATCTGATGTAAGTATTAGCAGAACATCTGGTAATACCGACTTAGACAATGAAGCAATAAGAGTAATCAGAAAATGTAGCGGCAGATTCAATCCTGCTAAATTGAATGGTAAAGCTGTAAAAGCACCTTGCTCTATTCCAATTACCTTCGAAATTGATGAATAAAAAGGAGTCGAATCTGGTTCAATCTTTGGTTCAAAACCCTGAATTCATATTTAAGTTCGCTCTGTACATAGTCTTCATCGTATTTGCCTTTATGATGTTCTTCATCGGAGATAAATACATTCAAGACAAATCTTTAAAGACTATGTTCAGTTCGGCTATGTTCTTGTACGGAGCCTATAGACTCATAAGAACTTATCAAGATTTTAAGCAAGCCTTAAAAAGTGAAAACGACTAAACATTTGATTCATACATTAGCACTATTGATGGCAATAGCTGCTTGTAATTCTAATTCAAATACCTCCAAGACTAATAGTCAAACCAATACGAATTCAATAGATACAATCGACCTATGGGTCGATTCTAGTGTTTACACAATCGCTAACGAAGAAAGAAAATCCTTTGAAAATGTATACAATTTTCCCAGACTTAAAATTTCATCTTACAATGAAGACAATATTGTTAAAGGGTTATTGGAAAATGCTGTTTCTTTTGCTATCCTGCATAGAAAATTAACCGAAAAAGAAATTGAGTATTTAAGGAAAAAGGAATCTTTTACACCAAAACAATACGAATTTGCCTATGATGCCTATGTGTTTTTGAGTTCTGACCCAAACCGCAAAAGTCTTTCTTTATCAGATGTTCAATCATACTTTAATTCAGATAAGCAGGTTTTTTCACTGAGTATCGAAAACAGCAATGCACAGGCTAAGACTTACCTCAAATCACAATTCAATTTAAACAATCAACAATTGAGCAAGTTATTTGCAGCAAAGTCTTTGTTTGACTTGATTCAAAAAACAAAACAATCTCCTAATGTTATCGCTATAATACCTTTTTCTTATATTTCTGATGTTGAATCCGACTCAATTGCTAACTTGATTAAGGGACTAAAAGTGTTACCTGTGTCTTATACCGACAGAAATGGTGTCATTAGGTCGGCCGCTCCTTCTCAAGAAACCATCACAACAAAAGAATATCCATTGATTTCTCCCTTGGTATTGCTCAATTGTAACATAAATGAAAAATCAGGCACTAATTTTGTAAACTTTATATTTAAACAGAAAGCTCAAAGGTTGATATTGAAATGTGGACTCGTTCCAGCAATATTTCCCGGAAGAGAAATTTTAATCAATAATTAAGAACGTAGAAATGAAAAAATTATTTGTAATCGCTATCGGATTATTTGTTTGCGGAGCCCTTAAAGCTCAAACCCTTGAAAATGGAATTGACCAATTACAAAAGGAAAACTACATCAAGGCTAAAAAAGAATTGAAACAAGTGTACAACAACACCAAAAATTCTGATGCTGCTTTTTATTTGGGCAATGCATATTTGTTTTTAGGTGATAATGATTCTGCTAAAATGTACTACACGTATGCTAGTGCAGGTACCAATGCATTATCTTTCATTGCTCAAGCAAGATTGGGTTTGATGAATGGTGGTAGTGATGAAGCCGCGAAAGTGTTGATAGAAAAAGCCATTTCTATGACCAAAAGAAAAGATGCTGAAGTCATGTTCCAAGCAGGTAGATTGGCTTATAGACCAGCACCTACCAATATTGAATTTTATATGCAATATGTGAAAGATGCTAAAGAACGTGAACCTTCTAAAACATACTATGCTCTAATTTTAGGTGATATGTTCAACGACTTGAATAAAGGCGGTGATGCAATGAATACCTATGAAGCAGTTACAAGTGTTGATCCTAACAATGCACTTGCTAATATTAAAATTGGTAGATTGTGGTACGCAGCTAAAAACTACGAGTTAGCAATAGAGCATTTAGAAAAAGCAAATGCTGCAGACCCTAATTACAGCAGTATACACAAAGATTTAGGTGAGTTATATTATTTAACCAAAAACTACGCTAAATCAACCGAAGAATTCAAAAAATATATAGCAGCAAATGATAACGATACCGAAATCAAATTGAAATATTGTTCATTCATTTTCTCGCTTAAAGAACACCAAAAAGTACTTAATGAAGTATCAGAATTTGCAAAATCTGATTCTACCAACTACAAATACTATAGATTCTTGGCTTTTAGCAGTTATGAGTTAAAGAAAAATGCAGAAGCTAGAAATTACATGAACAAAGTAATGACATTATCTAATCCTACTAGTTTGAATGGTTTGGATTATACCTATGCCGCAAAAATAGCTGCAGCTAACAATGATACAGCTAATGTTATCAGCTATTTTAAGAAGGCTCTAGAAATAGATTCAACCAATGCTGATGTATATAGCGAATATGGTGCACTATTATTCAATTACAAACGTTACGCTGATGCAGTGAATGTTCTTAAGAAACGCTTGGTACTTGGCAAACCTAAATCATTGGATTATTTTTACATCGGTAACTCATATTACAACTGTAAAGACTATGTGAATTCAGATACTAGTTTCGGTGATTTCTTGCGTATGCAACCAAAATCACCTGATGGATACTACTGGAAAGCAAGTTCTTTGGTTCAATTAGATGACCCTAAAGCTCCAAAAGGTTTGGCTTCGCCTTACTACACTAAGTTCATTGAATTAGGTGGCTCAGATTTGGGAAGATATAGATACAAATTGGTGAATGCATATTCATACTTAGGTTTCATGGCCTTGCAAAACAAAGACAATGTAAATGCTAAGATGTATTTCACAAAAGCTTTAGAATTGGATCCAGAAGACAAAGCTGTAAAAGCCCAATTATCAAAAATTAAATAAATTTTAATAATATATTTCAAAAGGCCATTCTCACTGAATGGCCTTTTTTATTTAATATGTTGCAATATATTAAATGAGCTTGTGCCCAATGGAATTGCGATAGTTACCTAATTTGAAAGTCAAATTATTGTCATAAAACATCAAAAGTTAAATCAACTAAATTGTCAATTATCTTTAAATTGCTGTAATAAAGTGGAAATCTTTTGTACTATTGGGTTTTATCGTATGGTTTTTTGCATTTAATTGTTATTTTTGCACCCTTATAAATTCATTGAATTAACGTAACAAAATGAAAAATAAAGGGTTAGTAATTTTCTTCGCAGTTGTACTTGTACTTACTTGCATTTATCAGTTGTCTTTTACTTGGATGACCAAGAAGTTTGAAGCTAAAGCGAAAGCTTATGCTACTAAGAATGGTGTTTATGATGCTGAGAAATACAGAACGTACATCGACTCAATGGGCAGAAAGCCGTTGTTAGACATTTTCATCGCTAAAAAGAATTATTTCGAATGCAAAGATGCCGAGCTTAAGTTAGGTCTTGACCTACAAGGCGGTATGAACGTTGTGTTGGAAGTAAACAAGGGTGAAGTGGTTAGAACGCTTGCTGGTCCAAACGCGAAAAATCCAAATTTAGCAAAGGCAGTAGAGCTTGCTCAGGCTGATTATCAAAAGAACGGTGGTGATTTCATCGACTTATTCGTAAAAAACTACAAACAATTAGACCCTAACGGTTCTATCGTCTCTTTGTTCGTTAATAAAGACAATAGAAGAATCACTTCTAGTTCTACTGAAAACGATGTGATTTCTTACTTGAAAACTGAGTTAAGCGATAAGTCTAAAAATACAAGACAAGTTATCGAAGCGCGTTTGAATGCTGGTAACGTATCTCAACCAACCATCCAAGAATTGGAAGATGGAAGAATATCTGTTGAATTGCCTGGTGTTGATAATCCTAAACGTATCAGAACTCTATTAGAGCAAAGTGCTAGATTGGAATTCTGGGAAGTATACGGAAACAACAAAGCCAATCAGTTTGAAGCATACAACAGATTGTATTTGGGTATGAACAAAGCTTACGCTCAAAAACAAAAATTGAGAAAAGGCTTGGCTACTGAAGACTCAGCTAAATTGAAAACTATTTTGGCTATGACTGACTCAACTAAGAGAGACAGTGCTAGAAAAGCTTTCGATAAAGCCATTGCTTCTAAAGACTCTTTACAAATGCCGTTTGCTCTTGCAGGTTTAATTCCTCTTCAAGACCAAAAAGGTCAAATTCCTGAAAGTGCAGTATTAGGTATGGCTGACAGAAGTTCAGTTAATAAAATCAACAAAATGTTGGAAGATGAAGCGGTTTTGAACGCAATGCCAAGAGACATCAAATTCTGCTGGAGCGCTCAACCTGAATCTGAAACCAATCCTATTTACTACTTATATGCATTGAGATATTCTAACGACGGAAAACCTGCAATGGGTTCTGGCGAAGAAAACTTAATAGCTGACGCTTTGGCTACAAGTAACCAAAACTCTGGTCAGATTGAAGTTGTGATGGACATGACTCAAGCTGCTGCTAGAGACTGGAAAAACTTAACCAAGAAAGCAGCTATCAATAAAGATTTTATCGCCATTGTTCTTGATAATAAAGTATTCTCAGCTCCAAGAGTTAACGAAGAAATTCCAAATGGTAACTCTTCTATCTCTGGTGGATTTAGCTCAGTTGCTGAAGGTCAAGATTTAGCAAACGTTTTAAAAGCAGGTAAATTACCAGCTCCAGCTAATATTATCGCTGAAGACGTTGTCGGACCAACTTTAGGTCAAGAGTCAATCAGAATGGGTATGAACTCAATGATCGTTGGTTTCTTAGTAGTACTTGTGTTGATGTTGTTGTACTACAGCAGAGGTGGTATTTATGCTACTATCGCAGTATTTGCTAACTTATTCTTCTTAATTGGTTTCTTAGCATCTTGGGGTGCAGCTTTAACCTTACCTGGTATCGCTGGTATCGTGTTAACAATTGGTATGGCGGTTGACGCTAACGTGTTGATTTACGAACGTATCAAAGAAGAATTAAGAAACGGAAACATTTTAAAAATTGCTGTTCAAAGAGGTTATACTGCGGCTATGTCATCTATCATTGATGGTAACTTAACCACTTTGATTGCTGCAATCATCATGACCTTCGTAGGAGCTGGACCAGTATATGGTTTCGCTATCACTTTAATCATTGGTATCTTAACATCATTGTTCACCTCAATCTTTATCACACGTATATTGATTGAAAGAAGAATGAACAAAGGTAAAGACATCTCTTTCTCTAATAGCTTCTCTGAAAAATTGTTAATTAACGCTAAATATGATTTCATCTCTAAACGTAAGCGTTATTACTTGTTATCTTTAAGCATCATTGTAATTGGTTTCTCTGTATTGATTAGCAGAGGTGGATTAAGTTCTGGTATCGATTTCAAAGGTGGTTATGGTTACCAAATGCAATTGGATAAAGGTTTAACTGCTGAAGCTATTAAAGCTACATTAGACAAAGGATTGCCAGGAAGTAGCAATGAGGTTAAAACCATTGGTACTGAAGGTCGTTATAAAATTGTTACTACATACAGAATCAATGAAGCTAACATGAGTGCTGATAGCATTGAAGATGATGTGATTAAAGCTTTAGCACCATATAAAGTAACAAAAAAGAGCATTTTAAGTAGTACTGAAGTTGGTCCTACTATTGCGAACGAAATTAGAACTAAGTCAATGTGGGTTATCATATTCTCTATCATTGCTATCTTTATCTACATCTTCATTCGTTTCAAAAACTTTGGATTCTCAGTTGGTGCGATTATCGCTTTGATACATGACGTGTTAATGGTATTCGCAATCTTTGCTCTTTTAGATGGTGTTGTGCCTTTTGCTTTAGAAATAGATCAAAACTTTATAGGAGCTATATTAACCATCATTGGTTACTCAATCAATGATACGGTGGTTATCTTCGACAGGATCAGAGAAAACTTCACTGAATTAAGAAGTGAGCATGATAAAGGTAAATTAATCAATATTGCTATCAACCAAACTTTAAGTAGAACCATTATGACATCAGTAACAGTATTTATTGTTGTATTGGTATTGTTATTGTTCGGTGGTATGGCATTAAAAGGATTCTCTTTAGCCTTGTTAATTGGTGTTGTGATGGGTTCTTATTCTACCATCTTTATCGCTTCTCCAATTGTACTTGACTTGTTCAAGAAAGATACTTCGGTTATTAAATAATTAAAATTAACTTCATAATTAAGCCCGCAAAATGCGGGCTTTTTTTTTATAATTGATTGCCATTCACTTGTGTGATTTAAACTTATAAAGTAAATGTGATATTCGTTAGGCATCTTTAATCAAATTCTATATTTTTGAACGATAAATCAAATAACAAATGTCAGTTTGGAGAAGAAAACCAATTGAAGCTTTTCATGCAGATGCAAAGAAAAGCGAACTAAACAGAGTACTTTCTAAGTGGGGATTAACTTCATTGGGAATTGGTGCCATCATCGGCGGAGGTATTTTTACATTAACAGGTATTGCAGCTCATGATCACGCTGGACCAGCTTTAGCTATTTCGTTTGTGCTTGCTGGTATCGCTTGTACTTTTGCCGCTTTGTGTTATGCCGAATTTTCATCAATTCTTCCAGTAGAAGGTTCTGCTTATGCCTATTCTTATGGAACAGTAGGAGAGTTGTTTGCTTGGTTCATTGGCTGGAATTTGGTTTTAGAATACATGATGGGTGCTACTACTGTTGCTGTTAGCTGGTCGGGGTATTTCGATAAGCTAATGCACATGATGGGCATTAATATACCTTTGTGGTTGACAAACGACCCCATAACCGCGGCAGAAAAAGCTGCAGAAATGGGTTTGCCCGCTCCATCTTTCGCATTCAATTTGCCAGCATTTTTAATTACTTGGTTGGTAACTTCTATTTTGGTGAGAGGTATCAAAGAGGCCGCTAAAACCAATAATTTAATAGTGATTTTAAAAGTGGCAGTTGTCATCTTTGTTATCGTAATGGGTGCATTCTATATCAACACCGATAATTGGATGCCATTTATTCCAGAGCGTTTCATAGATAGCAAAGGCATCGGTCACTTTGGTTGGAATGGTATTGGAACAGCTGCTTCAATTGTATTCTTTGCATATATTGGATTTGATGCTGTTTCAACTCAAGCAGGTGAGGCCATCAATCCTAAAAAGGATGTTCCATTTGCAATTGTCGCATCTTTGTTGATTTGTACATTTTTGTACATCTTGGTGTCATTGGTTTTGACAGGTATGGTAAGATACGATCAATTGGATACCAAAGCTCCAGTTGCTTCTGCATTTTCAAACATTGGGCACCCTTGGGCGGTCTATTTTATTACTATAGCAGCTGTAGCTGGTTTGACTTCTGTAATGATGGTGATGATGTTAGGTCAAACCCGTATTTTCCTTGGTATGTCAAAAGATGGATTACTTCCTCATAAATTGTTTGGGAAGTTGCACCCTTCATTTAAGACGCCATATAGAAGTACATTGCTTGTAGGATTAATCGTATCCATTGTTGGTGCATTAACCCCTATCGATAAAGTATCAGAAATGTGTTCAATGGGCACTTTGTTGGCCTTTACTATGGTATGTGCGGCAGTATGGATTTTAAGGGTTAGAGAACCTAATTTGGAGCGTCCTTATAAAACACCATACTTACCAGTGGTTGCTTTTTTAGGTATAGTTTCTAACCTTATCTTAATGTCTCAAGTTAGAATAGGTACTTGGTATGCATTTTTAGCTTGGGGTACATTAGGTGTCATTGTGTACTTTGCATATAGCAGATCACATAGCAAATTACATCCAGGTAATGAACATTTGAAATAACTTCAACTTAGTATATTTAAAAGGCGCTATGTAAGCGCCTTTTTTTATAGTGTTGTTTTAGCTGATTAAGAAGGTTGTTCGCATTTTTAATTCAAGAAGCTTGTCCATCTGCCTTATAAGAGAGGCTACCGAAATGATTGGAGAAAATATTTAAAAATTGGGCTTTAAGAATATATAGACGATAATCCTAGACGCTGACGAAGCATGTCCGCCTCAGGCGGGGTCTACCGAACCGATTATAAATTAAAGATTTGATAAGGAAATATGAATACCCTGGGCGCTGCCTGCAGGCTACCGACCCGATTATAAATTATATAGGGAATTTGATTCTGCAATTATATGAAAGTGCAACGCTGTTGCTTACAATTTCAAATAACCAATAACCAATAACTCTATATCAAAGTCTCTAAGACTCGACTTGATACAGAGCAAGCCAATAATGAAAAGCGTCTCTTATTCTTTTTCCTTTTCTTCTTCCTCTTCCTCGATATCTTCTGGATCGATTTCGATTAGAGTTGCACCGAGTTCTTCTTTGGCATTGATGCTCTTTTCAAGGGATAATAAAATACTTGGTAATAAGATTAAGTTCATAAACATACCAAAGATTAGGGCAACAGAGGTTAAGACACCTAATACGATGGTGCCTCCGAAATTGGATGCTGAAAATATGATAAATCCTCCAAATAAGGCAATGGCAGTGTAGATGATACTTGGACCAGCTTCCATCAAACTTTCTGGAATGGCTTTACTCATATCCCAATTATGACGTTTTAATGAATGCCTATATTTTGCTAAATAGTGAATCGTAAAATCGACAACTATGCCATAAGCAATACTGAAAATGATAATGGTTGATGGCTTTAATCTTATGCCAAAGAATCCCATGATTCCAAATGTCATTATCAATGGAATGATGTTTGGAACCAATGATATCAAAACCATTCTCCAACTTAAAAACAAAAATGCCATCATCACCGAAATGATGATAAGTGCTGACACCATACTTTGAATTAAGTTGTCTATCAAGTAATCATTGCCCTTTAAGAAGATTGCACTTGTACCTGTAATCTTGACATTGTATTGCTCTTTAGGGAAAATTGAATCCAATTTGTTTTGAACTCTTGCCGTAAGGTCTTTCATCTTTTGCGACCCAATATCTGCCATTTGAACGCTCACTCTTGCCAACCTATAAGAACTGTCAACCATAGATTTTACAATGCTTTTCTTATAGTCCTGTTTTGGTAAGTAATCAGCAATATTAGAAATGTCAACAACATTGGGTACTCTAAAATAAGACTCATCTCCATCGTTCATACCTTGATTGGCAAACTTCAATACATCGGCAATTGATAGAGGTTTAGAAAACTCTGGGAATTTATATAACTCTCTTTCCAGTTTGTTCAACTTTTGAAGGGTCATATAGTCTTTTACTCCACCATTCTCTTTTGTGTCAATAACAATCTCAAATGGTAAAGTACCTTTCAATGTTCTTTCAAAGAATTTTAAATCGACATTTACTGGGTCATCTGCTGGCAAATCATCTACAACATATCCTAAATTTTGTACCTTGGTTGAACCATATAAAGACAAAATAACCAAAACAGCAGTTATGCCATAAATAAGTTTACGTCTATTGTATACAAGGTTGTTGCAAATTTCCATTACCTTATTCAAGCGCTTGCCTTCAAGGTGTTTGGTGTGCTGAGGTTTAGGAGGTGGTAAGTAGCTATATACAATTGGAATGAATACCAATGACACAACATATACCAACATAATGATGATACCAGATACTACTGAAAACTGATCTAACATTGCAGATCCTGAAAAACTGAATACCATAAATCCAACCGCTGTTGTAACATTGGTTAAGAACAAAGGCAATCCATTTTTAGAAATCAATCTGGTAATGGCTTTAATCTTATTCTTGTGTTTGGTGTATTCTTGGTGGTAAACATTCAGCAAGTATATACAATTCTGAATGCCAATTATAACCATTAATGGCGGTAATATACCAGTCAATAAAGTAATCTTATAATCCAACATGGCCAAGCAACCAAGGGTCGCAATAACGCCAATTATTACAACTATTAGCGAAAGAATTACCGCACTGATAAACCTGAAGAATATAAAAATAAAAATGATGGTAATGAGCATAGACAAATACGTGAATATTTGAATCTCATCAGCCACCTTAGAACTCATAATGGTTCTTACATAAGGCAATCCTGAAATATGGATGTCTGTTTTGTATTTATCGCCAAAAGCTCTTGCCTTGCTTTCAATGCCTTTAACGAGTGGAATTCTAGCTTTGCTATCCAATTCTTTTCTTTTCAATGTAACAGCAATAAGTGTCACATTGCTATCTGGATTGTAAAGAATACCGTGGTAAAATTTTAGTGAATTTATAACCTCGTGTATAGAATCTAGTTCTGTCTGATTGGCTACAGGTTTATCTATAATAGGTTTGAATTCTAATTGATGTAACGAATCATTTCTTATTAGATTGTAGACCTTTCCGATTGAAATGACTTTTTCAACACCTTCTGTTTTTTCAATATCATCACTTAATTTGTACCAATCATTGAAAAAATTAAGGTCAAATAATTGATTATTCTGAACACCTATTACCAATACATTGCCATCTTCCCCAAATACTTCTTTAAATTTAAGATAATCTAAGTGGTCGGGATCGTCGTGAGGGATTATTTTGGCGTTGTCATAGGTCATTTTAACTTTGGTGGCATAGTATCCAAACACCACAGTCATAAGCCCTAAGAGAACTAAAAGGAGAAATCGGTTCCTAATACAAAACGTTGAAATAGCATTCCACATGATTTGTGCGCGAAAATACGCAAAACTTCGCAGTCTCTCAAAATAAAATCAAGGCATTATCGTTAGATATTTTAATTTAGACCATTTAACCTTTGTATGCTATACATTTCTTGAAATTCAGGGGTGTGTACATTAAAAAATACAGAAATTCAACAAAGGAAAAATGGAAACTCTCGGTTAATGTAAGTCTTGTCAAACCTATTGTAAATATTGATAGTATTGTACTAATTAAGTTCAAAAAATCATAGTATGTACTTGGGAAAGTTTGTAACGACCATCATATTCTTATATTTCAAAAAGTTGTTCAGATAAGTTGTGGAAAGTGTCGTGACAAATGAATGCCAAAACAGTCTATTAATTGATATTTTTGCATCTTAAGACATTAATCGCAATTTTAAAATGTTATTATCTATTTTATTACAAGCAACTTCGGCTGCTGACAGTTTAGCAAAAAATGCTGGAGATTCAGCAAAAGAACCAGAAAGCTTTTTATCATTGGCATTTAGCGGAAGCGCTTTATTGGTAATGATTCCAATTGGTATCATGCTTATCGTTACGGTGTATCTAGCTATTGAAAGATGGTTAACCATTCAGAATGCCACCAAAATCGACCCTACATTTATGATGAATATCAAAGACATGGTTTTAAATGATAACATCATGGGTGCCGATTCTCTTTGTAAAAGAACAGATTCTCCAATCGCTAGAATGATTGAAAAAGGTGTATCAAGAATTGGTAAGCCTATTACTGACATTGAATCTGCTATTGAAAACGTTGGAGTAATGGAAGTGTACAAACTTGAAAAGAACTTAGGTTTCCTATCAACGATAGCTGGTTTAGCACCAATGTTTGGATTCTTAGGTACCATCATCGGGGTTATTCAAATGTTCCAGAAAATTGCAGAAACGAAAGCCATTGAAATTGGAACCATCTCTGGTGGTCTATATGTTAAAATGATTTCATCTGCTGCTGGTCTTTTACTTGGTATCATCGCCTTTGCTAGTTATCACTTATTGATGCTAAAAATTGATAGAGTAGCCAACAAAATGGAGGCTAACAAACTCGAATTCTTAGATATTTTACAACAACCTGCTTAATTCCATCATTATGGCTATAAGGAAAAAACAAAGGTTTCACTCTGAAGTTGGATTGTCAGCCATGACAGATATTATCTTCATGTTGCTGATATTTTTTATCCTAACTTCTACAGTGTCTTCCGAACCAATTTTAAAAATTGTATTACCTAAAGGTGTTGAAGAACAAAAGTTACCTACTAAACCAATCAGATTGATGTTGAATGCTCAAGGTGAATACGCCATCAACGATATTAGAGGACTAACAATTGATCAAGTACCTGGCGTATTAGAAACTGAAATTGCAAAGAACGGCTCTGTTCCAGTAAGTATTCACGCAGATAAAACTGTAGTTTACGAAAAGGTAATGGAAATGGTTAGTATCGCTAATAAAAAAGGTGCTAAAGTAGTACTGGCTCTGCAAAGAGAGCAATAAACGAATTTAATTTGATGAAAAAGTCCGGATCAATTCAAACTGATTCGGGCTTTTTTTTTAGTCTTTAAGCTCTCGTCTTAATTCTTCGCTGGTCTTTGTGCTTCCATCATGACTCCATCCCGGCGCTTTGTATAAATACTTCAATTTTTGTGTCAATGGACCAGGTTTTTTCAAGTCCTTGCCAATTTTAACCCATTCATTAAAGATAACTTTTATTGGATTGTATGTTCCTAGATTGCTCGTTAAGCCGTATTTCGGTGCTTCTTGTTCTTCTTGAAATGTACCAAATAACTTATCCCATATAATCAAAACTTGACCCATGTTCTTGTCAAGATATTTCACATTGCTAGCATGGTGCACTCTGTGATGAGAAGGTGTAACAAAAACGGCTTCATACCATTTTGGCAATCTACCAATCACTTCGGTATGCAGAAAGAATTGGTAAAATTGATTGACTGCGTACATAAACATGATGGTCAATCCATCAAACCCTAAAAAGGCTACAGGTATATAAAATAGAAATCTATAAAATGGTTGCAATGTTGAAGATCTTAACGCTACAGTAAAATTGTATTTTTCACTGCTATGATGATTGCTATGTACCGCCCATAACATTCTGCTGTAATGCTCTGAACGATGTAGCCAATAAAAACAAAAATCTTGACCAATAAACACCAATAACCAAGCAGCAATAGGGTAGTGTTCTAAAAGAAATGGCTTAGTAAAAGCATGGGCATTGCACCAATCCAATACGCCAAGAGTCACATATTTCATAGCATAATCTAATCCAGCTCCAACTAGGCCTAACCAAATACTTATCAAACTGTCTTTGAAATTGTAGTTGTTGATGTTGCGCTTTCTGCCAATGTAAATTTCTGAAGTAATAAATACGATGTAAACAGGTAGACTAATTACCAGCAACCATTGCTCTCTTGACATAGGGCAAATTTAATTAGGATAATGCAAAAACGAAAGTTTCAATTCAATGATTGTGATTATTATTTCAAAACATCCTTTAGTCTTTTATGAAAAACATATTGCCATAAATTGGCGAGCGTAATACCACATAAAAATCCCAGGTACTTCTATAAAAACAAGGTTGTTCTTTTAAAATGGGATGTGTTGAATCGCCAACAATAAATTCCATTCTATTTGAAACATATTCTGTATGCATTTTAACTTTTCCTGTATAGGTTTTAAGTACTTTGTTGTGCTTTGATGTAACGTAAAAATACAATGAATCTTTTTCTGTAATAGTAAATCTAAAAGTATTGTATTGCCAGTCGGCATTCGGACCTTCAAAGAAGTCTCTGTCGATGACGTAATCTCCTCTCAAATCATTTGCATGTAATACAACTTTTGAATTCAAACGGTAAACCAATTTACCAATTAAGAAAATGGCTATAAATATGATACAATTGTACAGAAAATGTGATTTGAAATCATCTGAGAAAATCAATAAAAATATGCTTATTAATATGAAAAGAACAGCAAATAATATTATTGATATAGCCACCATTCTTGTTATCTATTTTAGGCGTTCGAGTTTACCTTTTCGTTTCACAATATTTTTATAATCCCATTGGATGTCTTTTGATTTTTGAAGACATCTGATGATATCGATTTCATTGATTTGATCGCCAGAGGTGAATACAATTGAGGCATCTTTAAATTTGCCAGTGCCTGGTTTCAAAATACTTTCTTCAAAATCGGCACCACTCCAAAACATCAACCTTATCCCAGCTTTTATCTTACTATATCCAATAATTGGGTTGCCATCTATAAACCAAACTGGATGGGCATGCCATATTGTATTTGTGGCTTCATTCAATTCTCCATCAATTAAAAGGCTTAGCTTAATACCAATTTCTTGTTCTATAGTAGATAAACTATCGTTGTATTGTAGGATGTCAATATGAATCATTTTATAAGGTCTTTATTGAACAAACTAAAAATTAATACCGTTGGAAAAACACATGCCAACCAAGATATAAGTTTAATAGTTATCATATCAATAGGAAGATGTAACTGTAAAAATTTATTTAGGAAATGACAAGGAAAAATGTCAAAAAAACAGGCTATAAACCAATAGGCAACAACGACATAATAGATAATTTGTATGCTCTTTTGATTGCTGCTCATAGCTTGAAATTTACCATACAATTCTCTATTTTTTGTTTGATGATAATCTATAAAAATCTGTGAAGCTTTATACATCAATTCAAATTTTTAAATCCTCTCCAAACCCTCAAGATACCCATGGTCTTTTAACCACGGACCCTTAGCAGCAGAAGTTGTGGCGAGTTCGTCACACACCTCGTTTTCTTTGATACCTGCATGACCTTTTACCCAATGAAATTGGACATCATGGTTTTTATATACCAAAAGAAAACGCTTCCACAAATCGACATTTTTTTTGTCCTTCCAGCCTTTCTTTTGCCAACCAAATACCCACTTCTTTTCAATCGCATCGCAAACATATTTGCTATCTGTATAAATGTGAATTTTAATGTCTGGTTTTTTGATGCTTTCTAAAGCCACAATCACCGCCAATAATTCCATGCGGTTATTGGTTGTAAAATCGTAACCTTGTGCAATTTCTTTTCTCGCACTGCCCCAAAGCATTACTATACCATACCCGCCTTTACCGGGATTGCCTAGTGCTGCTCCATCTGTATAAATTATCAGTCTTTTTTCGCTCATTAAATTGCTTCAGCCACAACAAAGGTACTGCCTCCAATAAAGATAAAATCGTTTTTGTTTGCATTATTTTTTGCCGCTGATAATGCTTCAGCTACAGATTGATATACATCACCACTTAATCCGAATTTAGCACATTCGTCTCTGAGTACCTCTGGAGCTAGCGACCTTGGTAAGTTTGCTTTGGTGAAGTAATATTTGGCGTTTTTCGGGAGTAAGTCTAGAACTTTGCTTCTATCTTTATCACTTACCATACCGAAAACAATGTGTAATTGCTCGTATTTTTCTTGTTTCAATTGTGCCATTACAAGCTTTAGACCGTGTTCGTTATGACCAGTATCTGCAACAATTTTTGGTTGTTTGGATAAGACTTCCCAACGACCTCTAAATTTTGTCAATGCTTGAACATTCATCAATGCAGTGGCAATTGTATAGGTGTCTAAAGCTATGCCAAGTGATTTTAAAACATCAGTTGCTTGCATAACTGTAACAGCATTTTTTTGCTGGTAATGACCTAAAAGATCGGTATCAATTTCTGTATTATAATAGCAAATATTAGTGTCGGCAAAATAGATGTCAGAACCAGTCTCTTGAGCTTTTTGTTTGAATACTGGGTCAGTTTCAGGATGAGATTCACCTATTACAACAGGAATTCTAGGTTTTATAATCCCTGCCTTTTCATAAGCTATTTTTGGAAGTGTGTCTCCAAGCATATCCGCATGATCAAATCCAATATTGGTAATAATAGATAATATGGGAGTAATGATATTGGTGCTATCCAGTCTACCGCCCAATCCAGTTTCAATGATGGCGTAATCCACTTGTTGTTCTGAAAAGTACTGGAAGCACATGGCCACAGTAATTTCAAAAAATGAAGGTTGAATGGTGTCTAGATGCGGGATAATTTTTTCAGTGAAATCGATAACAAACTGTTCACTCACCATTTCACCATTGATGCGAATGCGTTCTCGAAAATCTTTTAAATGGGGAGAGGTATACAATCCAGTTTTAAAACCATGTTGTTGAAATATGGCAGCCAACATATTGCTAGTACTACCTTTACCATTGGTGCCAGCGATGTGTATGCATTTAAAATTGTTTTGAGGATTGCCTAAAATTTCACAAAGAGCAATGGTATTACCCAAGTCTTTTTTAATTGCTGCTTTTCCGTCTCTAGTAAAATAGGGGAGTTTAGAATAGAGAAATTCTACTGTTTCTTGAAAATTCATCCAATGCCTTATTGCAACTTAAAGCTGATTGTAATTTGTCCAGTTGCTACTTTAGAGCCAGTAATAGCCTCGAAATAAGCACCTCTTAAGATTTGTTTTGCTTTATTAACCAAACAAAGGTTATCATCATAACCAGGTACTTCATCTATACTGGTAATTTTACCATCTGGTTGTACCACTACTTCTAGTTTTACAGTTCCAGCTGCATTGCAATCGTTCTTAACTTTTTTATAGCCAACCAAACTTCTGTTGCCAAGGTTGTGTGTTACACCGCCTGTGCCTAAGCCACCAGGACCAGCGCCATTTCCAGGACCAGAACCTGGACCGTTGCCACCGCCAGTACCGCCACCAGTTCCTCCGTCTCCAAAATCAGGACCAGAGCCAGTTCCGCCGCCTGTTTTATTTCTGTTTTTTAAACGGTCTGCCATCTCTTTAGCAAATTTCTCATCTTCGGTCATTTGAGGCGTACCATCAGTCTTTTGAGTATTATTAGGAATGGTACTTGTTTTTTTTACGGCTGTTGCAGATTCATCATTGGTTTGCTCAGTAGATTGACTAGGCAAAGCCATTTGAGGTACTTGAGGCGCTGAAGCATCGGCTGGCACGTCTTCTCCAGGAGCTCCGCCACTACCAGGTGTGCCACCACCTCCAGAGACGCCACCATCTAAAGTAACTTCAACTTCATTCTCATCTGGTAACTCTTCCTCTTCAGGTTGAGCAAATTTTATTGACCAAAGAAATAGTGTTAACAATACAAAAAATATCGAAGTACCAGTACCTGATATCAGTCTGTTCTTTTTTTCTTTTTCTTGTTCTGTCGTAAGCATGGTTATAGTATAGGTGTTGATTTAGGTTATTGTATATTAACGATAGTATAAGCGATATTATTGTTCAATAAGTACCTCAAACATATTGTTAATGTATTCAACTTTGCAGATCTTACCTTTTTTCTCCAAATCTTTTTTATGGGCTAAGGCGTTGTCTTCAATTTTATATCTTGCTACTCTCTCGTATTGTTTTTCTGGAGTAACAGGAGTTGTTTCTGTTGAATTTATTTCGGCTTGTTCTACTTCAATTTCCTTAGGTGTTTCAGTAACTTTTGGCTCAACAACTTCTGGGGTTGGTTGCACTTCTTCAACTTGAGGGGTAACTGGAGTCTCTGTAACAAATGTCTCTTGTGAAACTGTATCCGTTATAGCATCATTTGGAGTAGACATTAATGTATCAATTGCATTCTTTGTAGTTTCTTGAAACGTTGGTAAAACAGATGCTTGATTGGTTGTAGTATCTGTCTTCTCTACATTTAAGTAAACAAAGTGAACCAATAATGCTATGGTTGCAGCTGCAATCCATGCTTTGTAATTCAATTTGAAAGGCTCAGTTGTACTGATTGGTTTGTTGTCTGCTAACTCAATTACTTTAGCAGGCTTCACAACTTTGGTTTCTTGAATTTCTTGTTCTTGATTCTGATGAACAACTTTAACAACATCAACAGCTGTTAATCCGAATGTGTCCAAAGAGAGGTTTAGGTCAGAAGTAGGAGAGAACCAGTAATTGTTTTCGTTCCCTTTATAGAAAGTTCCAAGGTTACCAAACTTTTTAGATCCAGTGTTTTCTATCAACTGTTTGTAATCAGAGATTGTTGATTGATACCAATCAACAGCTTCACTGTATGTACATGCATTTAAAGTTTGAATTTCATTGTACAACAAACCATCGTTTGCAGTAAGATGTGGATTGAAAAAAATCTGTTTTGTAGAAGGTTTAATTTTATCCTTTGAAACATTGAAATTGCATGGACTGTCACGAACAATAAATCCTCCAAAATCTGGAAGTATCACGCACTCAAATCTATTTAATAAATTTTCAGTCAGTTGTTCGAAACTCAAGTTCATTTGCTCTCTAATTAGTTTTCAAAAATACTAAAAAAATCGAGAAGTAATTGCTTAATTTATTGAGAATGTATAAAACAAAGGACAAATACGTTCAAATGCCGTAGTTATTGAGTCTTGTCAAACTTTTCGTGAACAAAAAATACCGCAATTTTACATCATTTACTCCTTGTTAACACCTTTGCCAAATAATGCAAAATCGTATTTCACTGGATCGTTTTTGTCGAATTGTTTTAACTTTTTTGTCAGGTCTACTGCAGTTTTCCAGTCGCCTTTGCCTTCTTTAATCAATCCCAATTCAACAGCTTGATTCAAGACATGGACATCTAAAGGACAGATGAGTTGAGACATTTTAATCTTAGTCCAAATACCAAAATCTACACCTTTATTGTCTTTTCTTACCATCCATCTTAAGAACATGTTAAGTCGTTTGCATGCACTTCCTTTTTCTGGACTGGCAATATGTTTCAAGGTGCGATGTAAACAAAATTCTGATTGCTCATAAATGGTTCTAAAACCAATTAGTCCGTTTTCTACATTAGAGTCTTTAGAAGACATGTTATATGAAAATGCATGTTCTAGTCCGCCTTTGTTTTTATATATGTATTGTAAATAACCAATCAATGATATTAAGTCATCACCATTAAAAGTTCTATGAACAAATTTGAGACATTTTTTCAAGTCTTTTTCAGTGTGATTCAAAATAAAGTCGTGTGGTTCACCATGAAACAATTCTATCAATCTGTTACCACTATTGATGATTGAAATTCTCTGACCCCAAGCAATCAACGCAATTAAAAAACCAATGATTTCGATGTCTTCTTTCTTTGAAAACTGATGAGGTATCATAATCGGATCATGTTCGATAAACCCTGGACGATTGAATTTATCATGGTAATAATCCAGAATTGACTTTACAGATTGCGGCATCAGTGTCGCAAAGGTACACAAAAAGTTCTTCCGCGAAGAACTTTAATGTAACCAAGCGTCCGCGACGTAGGCGATCATAGATTGATGAAACCGCTCATCAGCGATGTCAGAAAGTCTAGAATATTCAACTCTATACAGAGCAAGCAACGAATAACTCGTTAATATCCTTTTTATCACTATTTTGGTTGATACATTTTTTTTGTTTTCCTTTGCCAATTATGAATCATTGGCTTTTAAAATCTGAACCTGTCAAGTATTCGTTTGATCAATTACAGAAAGATAAAAAGACTGTGTGGGATGGTGTTAGAAACTATCAAGCACGCAACAATTTAAAAGAAATGAAAAAAGGCGACCTATGTCTCTATTACCACAGTAACGAAGGTAAAGAGGTTGTTGGAATCGCTAAAGTAGTCAAAGAGTTTTACCAAGATCCTACAACAGAAGATACCAATTGGGTTGTTGTGGAAATTGCACCTTTCAAAGCCCTTAAAAAATCGGTTACGCTAGAGCAAATTAAAAGTGATAAACGTTTGGCCAATATCGGTTTGATTAAGCAGGGTAGATTAAGTGTAATGAAACTTACCAATATAGAATTCGATGCCATATTAGAGTTATCAGAAACCAAATAATGGAAGAAAAACTGTTATACGACCATCAAAAACTTAATGCCACTCTAAACAGATTGGCGTATGAGCTTCTAGAAAATCACGATAATTTTCAGAATACTGCCATTATTGGTCTCCAACCTAGAGGCATTTTCCCTGCTAGAATTATTAGACAAAAAATTGAAGAAATCATTCAATCTAAAATTAAGTATGGCGAATTAGACATTACTTTTTTTAGAGACGATTATAGAACGAATGTGAAACAATTGCAAGCAAGTCCAATTCACATTCCTTTCAGCACAGAAAATTTAAATATCATTTTAATCGACGATGTGCTCTATACTGGTCGCAGTATTAGAAGCGCTATGGACGCATTGCTTGGTTTTGGTCGCCCAGCCAAAATAGAGCTATGTGTGTTGGTCGACCGCAAATTCAATAGAGAAAATCCAATTGCTCCTGATTATGTTGGAAAAATCATTGATACCCGCGGTCACTCTCAAAAAGTTAAAGTGGATTGGGAAGAAAATAATTATAAAGTTTGGTTGATAAACGCATGACACAATTATCTGTAAAACACCTACTAGGTATTAAGGATCTCAAAGAAGACGATATTAGATCAATATTCGAAACAGCAGATAATTTTAAAGCCATTATCAACCGTCCGATTAAAAAAGTTCCATCGTTAAGGGATATCACTGTTGCCAATTTGTTTTTTGAAAATTCAACTAGGACCAGAATTTCTTTTGAATTGGCTCAAAAAAGATTAAGTGCTGATGTCATCAATTTCTCATCATCATCTTCTTCTGTATCAAAAGGCGAAACACTTATTGACACTGTCAAAAATATCCTTAGCATGAAAGTGGATATGATTGTCATGCGTCATCCTAGTCCAGGTGCCCCAGTATTCCTCTCCAGACATATCGACGCAACCATCCTAAATGCAGGTGATGGAACACACGAACATCCAACTCAAGCGCTTTTAGATGCCTATTCTATAAGAGAATCTTTGGGTGATGTAACTGGTAAAAAAATAGCCATCATTGGCGATATCCTTCACAGTCGTGTGGCTCTCTCAAACATATACTGTTTGCAAAAATTAGGCGCTGAGGTAATGGTATGCGGACCAAGCACTTTAATCCCTAGACATATAGAACAGCTTGGTGTTAAAGTGGAACACAATCTTAGAAATGCCCTTGAATGGTGTGATGTGGCCAACATGTTGCGCATTCAATTAGAACGTCAAGATATTAAATACTTCCCAACCTTAAGAGAATATAGCATGCAATACGGTTTGACTTTAGATATGTTAAACAGTGTTGGTAGAGATATCACCATAATGCACCCTGGACCAATTAATCGCGGTGTTGAAATAACCAGCGAAGTGGCTGATAGCGACTACAGCATTATACTCGATCAAGTAGAAAATGGTGTCGCCATCAGAATGGCCTGTATGTTCTTACTCGCAAATCACAAAGAATCGTAACCAATGAGCAATCCAATATTAGTTGAAGTTAATAGAGGCGATGTCCTAGAAAGTTTTCATAGAGGAGTTATCTGTATAGTAGACAAAGATGATAAAATACTTTACAGTCAAGGCGATACTCAACAAGTTTGTTATCCCCGCTCTGCCCTAAAGTTTTTTCAGCAAATTCCATTATTGACTTCAGGGGCAGTCGAACATTTTGGATTCAACGAACAAGAAATAGCTTTGTTCTGTGGCTCTCACAATGGTGAAAATACACATGTTGAAACTGTGAGAGGCATTTTCAAAAAAATTGGTTTAGATGAATCATATTTGCAATGCGGACCGCAAATGCCAACTCTAAGAGAGGACCAAAATTATCTTATCAAACACGATTTACCAGCATTAAAAATACACAACAATTGCAGTGGTAAACACGCTGGTTTTCTTGCCTACTGTGTATTTAAAAATTGGTCAGTCGACGATTATATTCAACCGAATCACCCTTTACACAATGAAATTCTTGATGTAATAAGCGATTTTCATAGATATCCTAAAGAAAAAATCAAGCAAGGTATTGATGGTTGTTCCGCTCCTATATTTTCTTTTCCAGTATACAACCAAGCAGTAGCATACAAAAATCTTGTAGCTCCATATCAATTTGATCAAGCAGTGCAAAATGCCTGTAACTTGATGGTTGATGCAATCGTAAAATATCCTGAAATGATAGCAGGTAAAAAACGCTATTGTTCTGATTTGATGCGTTTATCTGATGGCAAACTCATTGGAAAAACAGGAGCTGACGGGGTGTATTCAATTGGTGTAAGAGGTAAAGATTTGGGTATTACCGTAAAAGTTGACGATGGTAAAATGGGACCACAATACAACATCGCTCAAGCCATTGTAGAGCAATTAGGACTGCTAAGCGATGAAGCCAATAAAGAATTAAGACACTACGTCCACCACGAAAACAAAAACTTTGGTGGTTTGGTTACAGGTAATACAAATATTTCTCACAATGTCAATATTCAAATGCCTCAATAGAATTGGCTGCATAGCCTTGGTGTTATCGTCAACTTATTTGACTTCTTGTTCAAATGGACAGAAACAACAACCAGTAGTGACAAATTCTGAGAAGCCTGTTAAGGAACACAATGGAAAGGTGTTGTTCAACATGTATTGCTCAAGTTGTCATCATAAAACGATGAAAATGATTGGCCCAATACTCAATAGTGTTACTTTGAAATTACCAGAACCTCAAAAAGATTATTTCCTTAAATACGTTAAAAACAATAAAAAATTAAGAGAATCTGGGGATAAACACGCCATTGACGTATACAAAGAATTTCAAGGTATAGAAATGCCGGCTTTTGAAGAGAGCTTAAAAGAATCAGAAATTTTAGACATCTACGAATACCTTATCTTGACGGATAAGTAGTTGGTTCGAAAATGGTATAGTGAATAGAATCTCTATACACGCCATTGAACAAAAAATCTTCTTTGAAATACGCTTCTTGCTCAAATCCCAAAGTGATCAATAAATTGCCAGAAGCTGTATTTTGTGCATCAATGATGGCTTCTATTGTATGAAGTTTCATGTTGTTAAAACCATAATTGATAACAGCAGTAGCTGCTTCGCTCATAATTCCTTGGCGGTGATAATCTTCGTGTAACATGTAACCTAATTCAGCACGGTTGTGCTCCAATTTCATTCTTACAAATCCAATAGTGCCAATTAAGATATCTTCTCCTTTTTTGGTAATACCCCAACTGATACTCTCTCCATTTTTAAACCCATTGATTTGTGCATGTATCAATTTTAAAGCATCTGCATGCTGAGTGCTTAATGGTCTAGGAATGTATTTCATGGTCTCAGGATTGGATCGCATCTGATACAACATCTCCACATCAGACTCTCTTGGTTCCCTTAAAATCAATCTCTCTGTTTCTAAAGTTGGTACTCTTTTTCTAAGTGGTTTTGCCATTTTTAAAACAGGGTATTCTATACCTTCGAAAGTCAAAGAAAAAGTTTGGTATTCAACAAAATCAAATCCGCAATTTTTATAGCATTTTATTGCATGGTCGTTATTGGATAACACAAATAAACTGATATCGTTTGAATGGGTTAATTGAATGCATTTTTCCTCAATCTCTGCAATCATTTGTGCGCCCAATCCTTTACCTCTATATTCAGGAGAAATAATTAACCTTGATAATCGCGGACTATTGTCTTCATTGGTTATCAACTCTCCAAATCCATAAGGAATAGAATCATGTTCAAATATAAATAGATACCTTGTGTTGTGTTTGTTTAGATAATCTTCAAGAACTTTTTGTTCTAATGGGAACGACCAAGTTGGACCAGAAAACTGAAATAATTCTTCTGCATTTCTAACCCAAGATGTTAAGTGTTTTGCGTCGTCTATTGTAAATGGTCTTAACATTAATTTACCCCAATTGATTTATAAATGATGTCGTGTATTTTAATTCTATAATTGCCGTTGATGAGTTCTTTGTTTTCTTCGTCTGGACAGATTCTATTGCTCAAAAATACAAATACCAAATCGTATTTCGGATCTACCCATACACAAGTGCCAGTAAAACCTGTATGACCAAACATTAGGGTACTACCTTTGTTGCTTGCTGGACTTGTTTTACCGCTAAAATCAGGCTTGTCAAAACCTAAACCTCTTCTTGAATCGGTTCTTTGATAAGATGTAAATTTTTGAATGGTTTCAGGTTTTAGGTATTGTTGACCCTCATAACTTCCACCTTCGTTTAACATATTCATCAGTATGGCCAAATCTTGTACAGTAGAAAAAATACCAGCATGACCGCTGACACCGCCTAACATAGCAGCAGCTGGGTCGTGCACATATCCACACAATTCTTGCTTGCGAAACAATCTGTCCATTTGAGTTGGAGCAATATTGTCTACATTGCCTTTTTTCCAAGGATTGTAACCAATATGTTTTAGTCCCATAGGTTGATAGAAATTTTGATTCACATACTCGTCTAATGGCACACCACTTAATTGTTCTACAACCAATTGCATCAATATCATACTTAAATCACTGTATCTGTATACCTTTGGTTCAAGAGGAGAGTCAAATATTCTTTTGTAAATGGTGTCTTTATTCGCTTTTAACATGAACAGTTTATCAGCTACTTTAACACAAAATGCTGAATCACTTTTTGCACAAAAAACGCTGTCAATATATGGTAATGTTTCTTTGTAAAATGGAATCCATGCTGTAAGTCCAGCTCTATGTTGTAAAATGTCTTTTATTACCAAGTCTGATTTGTTGGTGCCTTTAGCTCTTGGTAAATAATATCCTAAAGTTTGTTCGATATCCAATTTGCCTTCATCGAATAACTTCATTACCGCAAGCGTTGTACTTGCAATTTTGGTGATAGAAGCAATATCGTAAACAGTGCTGTCATTGACTTTCTTTTGTTTATCGTAATTCAAATATCCATACGACTTATTGAATATTTCTTTGCCTTCTTTTAATACATATATTCTACAACCAGGAGCACCTTTCTTGGCAATCAATTGAGTCACCACATCATCAATATCATCTAAAGCATCCATGTTAATTTGATTGTTTCTGCTAGCGCCGAGTGTGTCTTGTTCTATTCTTAATTTAACCGGCATTTGTGCAAGGTCTTTTATAGAACCGTGAATCAATTTATAAGCAGCTTGTTGAAAGTTGGGTTGATCTTCGAACGCGGAGACAACAGCTGATGTATGGTAAATTTTATTTAAAATATATGGATTACAAAAACCTACAAAAACAGTTTTCTTAACCCTTGCAATGCTATTGATCAATCTAAAATCAGCGCCAGTATAACCACCATTACTCTGAGCCCATACCTTTGGTTGGTGAAAGCTAATAATTACTTTATCGTAATTTTTAGATAACGTTACGAGTGATTTTATTTTATCTGCACTTGGGTTTTTAGCTACTTGTCTGTACGCAGAGTTGGTATGACCAACACACAACTTTTTCCATTCACTATGGTCGGCATCTCCTAAAGCTAAATAAAGAATTTTCTCTTTAGATTTTAATGGTAAACAATTTTGACTATTTTTAATGATGGTGACAGATTGTTCTGCAACGGTTTTTAATAGAGGCAAGTTCTCTTGTCCGCTCAAATCTTCCAATAAATGATTGGTATTAATCGGCGTGTAATGGTCGAGACCCGCAAACTGTTTCCATTTTAAAATGCGTAAAACATGTTTGTCTATTTCAGATTCGCTGATGGTGCCATTTAAGACTGAAGCTTTAATCAAATCAAATGATACTGGAACATTCTCACTAAACAAAAGAATATCATTTCCAGCCATGATGGCTTCTAAATCGGCATAACCTGGAGCATAGAAATTAGCAACACCTTTCATGTTCATAGCATCTGTAAACACCAAGCCTTCGTAACCCATTTTTTGTCTAATCAAAGTATCAACTACCGATTTGGATAGGGAAGCAGAGCGATTTGGACGTCTGTCAATTTGAGGTAAATGCAAGTGTGCAACCATGATGGAAGCAGCGCCATTTTTCATCAGTTCACTAAAAGGATACAGTTCAAAACTATCCAATTGAGCAAGTGATTTGTCAATGACTGGTAATCCGAAATGTGAGTCGGTATTGACATCACCATGACCAGGAAAATGTTTGGCACATGATAAAACATTAACACTCATCATGCCATTACTATAGGCCAATCCTTTTCTTGCAACATTGTATTTATTGTCTCCAAAGGCTCTGAATCCGATAATGGGGTTGTCTTGATTAACGTTAATGTCTACATCTGGAGCAAAGTTAACATGTATGCCAAGTCTTTGACATTGTCTGCCAATTGCTGCGCCAACTTCAAACACCAAAGAGTCGTTTTTAAGAGCACCCAATGTCAATGCATATGGAAATCTTTGCGTGTTATTAAGTCGCATTGCCAAACCCCATTCACCATCAATACCAATCATCAAAGGGTATTTAGAAATAGATTGATAATAGTTGGTTTGCCAAGCTTGTTTAACAGGGTCGTTTTGGAAAAAAATCAATCCTCCAACATGGTAGTTGTTGATGAGATTTTCTATTTCAGCAATGTGTTTATCGTCTTTGTTGGTATATGCTGCAACCATGAACAACTGTCCGATTTTCTCGTCCAGGCTCATTTTTTTTAATTGGTCTTCATACCAAAATTGAGCATCTTGTGCTTTTAATGTAAATTGAAAAAAAGTACAAGCTACTGATAAAAGTAGTGTTAAAACGTGTTTTTTTTGTTGAATTTTATCTTTCAAAATTAGCTTTGCGTTTGTTTAAGAAAGCATCAGTACCTTCTTTAAAATCATTAGTTCCAAAAGCTTTGCCAAACTCTTCAATCTCAGTTTTAAATCCATCTTTACCATCTTCAAAATGCGCATTGATACATTGTATTACAGTAGCAACAGCTTTTGGAGATTTGCTGGCAATTTTATTAAGTATCTCGGTACAACGTGGAAGCAAATCTTCAATTGGAACAACATCGTTCACTAATCCGTATTCCATCGCTTCGTTTGCGCCAATCGCATCTGCAGTTAATAACAATTCAACAGCTTTGCCTTTGCCTATTAATTGAATCAATCTTTGTGTACCACCATAACCTGGAGGAACGCCAAGATTAACTTCAGGCTGACCGAATTTTGCGTTTTCAGAAGCAATTCTCATATGACATGACATTGCCAATTCACAACCTCCACCTAAAGCAAATCCATTAACAGCTGCAATGACTGGTTTCCCAGATTGTTCAATGGTGTTCATGGTAGAATGACCATCTGCAGACATTTTAGTTGCTTGTTCAACATTGAAATTAACAAATTCAGAAATATCTGCACCTGCTGCAAATGCTTTTGCACCTGAGCCAGTAATGATGATTCCTGTCACTTCTTTATCAGAATTAGCAGCAATAACAGCCTCTTTAATTTCTCTTAAAGTGTCAATATTTAGGGCGTTTAGTTTAGATTCACGATTGATAGTGATGGTTAAAATTCCGCCTTCTTGATTGCAAATGATGTTTTGATACATGTTGCAAAATTAATCGAAAATAGGTATACTTGTAGATGTATTGATGAACATATTTAAGCCCATTGTCCTGTTTAGTTTATTTGTCTTAATTACCGCTCCAATTAAAGCCGATATTCCGAAAGATATACTAAAAAAAATCCTCAAAGCTACTGCTAATTTCGAAACGTATTCCATTGATTACTCTCGTCATTTCAAATATCCCAACGAAGCGGATACAGTAAAGGAAGCATACCATTCTCTCATAAGTAGAACAGAATTGGACATGTATGTTGGCTATCATCAAATTAGTTATCAAAAATCTGGTCAAGCTAAAAGTTTAGCCGCATCTAACAACACTGAAGTCGCTCGACTCAATTACAAAGACAAATATTTTTATGTTCAAACATACAAAGACAACCCAAGTAAGTTTGTCAATAATTTGAATTCTTATTTGTATCAACCTTTGTTGTATTCGAAAGATGAATTGAATCAGTTCAAATTTTCTCTAGAAGACGACAATAAAGTACTTTTGGATAAAATTGATACAACCAAAGATCAAAAAAATAGAGTAACGCTTATTACTTACACCACATTAACAATTTCTAAAAAAGACTATTTACCAGTAAAAGAAGTTGTAAAATCGGTTAGAAATGGCAAGACTCAATATGCATCTTATGAACTAATAAATTACAATCTTCTGAATGCGAATCGCTATGCAGATATACTTAAGCAAGCTGATTCATTTCTATTGGTAATAAAACAGTATACCAATGGCGACTCCCTTAAATCCAGTAAAAAAGATTTGTATAAAAAAATCAAAATTGGTGATACAGTTTCTAATTTCTTAGGTACATTAAACAGTGGTTCAACTTTTAGTTTTAACAATTTTAAAGATTCTATAGTGGTATTGGATTTCTTCTATACCACTTGTGTTCCATGCATTGCAGCAATACCTGAACTAAACAATGTTTACAACAATTATAAAGGAAAAGGTGTTATGGTAATTGGTGTAAATCCATTTGATACAGATTGGGAGAATATTCCAAATTTTATAAACGACCGAACCGTTAACTATCCCATCGTTAAGACTGTTAAACAAACAGTGTATGATTATGGCGTTACAGGATATCCTAGATTATTTGTCATTAAGAATGGTATTATTGTAAAGATATATTATGGATTTGCAAAAGGTCTGGACAAAGAACTCATCAAACTAATTGATTCAATAAAATAACATGTATTTAGCTCCAATTTTAAATGGGTTTTGGCAGGGATTTCTAATCAGTATTTTGCTGTTTGGACCAGCATTTTTTAAATTGGTGCATACCAGTATTCAAGAAGGGTTCAAAAAGGGTGTAATGCTGGCTTCTGGGGTGTTTCTAAGCGACCTACTAGTGGCAGTTTTGTGTATAGTTGGTGTTGCAGATTTTATGCAATCCGCTAACTTTCAAAAACTCTATAGCTTATTTGCATCTGTAGCTTTATTTCTTCTCGGACTCAAATACTTTAGACACCAGTACAAAGCATTTCTTCAGTCATATTCTGCAAGGGTGCCTGCTAGTAAAAGTATTTTCAAAGGATTTTGGCTTAATCTTATAAATCCTTTTACTTTCATTTTATGGATCAATGTGATGGCGTCTATCAGTAAAGAATATATTGGAGAACCAAATTATAAAATGTTGCTAGGAGTTAACCTAATCAGCATACTTATAGTGCTGTTTTCAATGGATGTGCTTAAAGTATTCTTATCTCATTTAATCGGTAAAAAACTAAACGCAAGAATCTTTTTTAGCATCAACAAATATTTTGGATTGCTTCTTATAGCAATTGGTGTCATATTTTTAATGCGATTCATTTCTTTGGTGCTTTAATGGATCAAAGCTTGAAAAGAAAGTCTTATCTAATAAAATCTTAAGTTGATTGGTATGGTTTTAAACAATTTGATTTAAATTTAATCTCAATTTGTATGATGAATTATTCATCGTAAATCTATGATTTATGATACTAGATAAACAATCAAGAAATGCAACAATAAGCAACCATCAACAATACCCCAATGGTAATATTTGTATGATTTAAGTTTTGTATTGTTCAGTACAACATGGGTAAAAATAGAAATTAACCCAAAGGCAAATACAAAATGGTACTGATGCATCCATCCAAAATACAGCATGGCAATTACTCCACTAGCTATGTTACAAATCGAAGCCAACACCAAACTTCTTTTGGCGCCCAATTGATTGGGGATAGTTTTTAATCCATACGATAAATCACTTTCTATATCTCTGATGTCAAAAGGCAAGCATAAAGCAAAAATCCACAAAAATCTGATGCCATTTAAGATGATGAAATCAATAATAGGAATGCTAGTTTCACTTTTGACATAGGGGAGAAGAAATGTGATGAATGTCCAATTCAATGAGATGATAAACGCTTTCAAATATGGCACATCTCTCAGTCTGATAAACCTGCCATGATATGGAATCAAAGGAATCGAATACATGATGGTTGAAACAGCAAAAGGCAATAAAGATAAAATTACCCTTCTGTCTGCTACAAACATACAAGCTATAAAACCCAAAGAGGCTAAAATCATTAATGTATAAAATAACTTTTGATGTTGATTTAACCACGAGTATTTATCACTTTTTAATGCAGTTTCTGAATACTTCAGCGTATAAAGTCGATGTAGATTGTAATCAAAAAATGTTGCAAAGAAAATGATGAAAAGATAAGGGTGGAATTGCAACTCTAATCCCAAAAGAATTTGAGTTTCTAAGGTAAAAAAAGTAGCTACTAGTGCAATGTATAAATTGGACTCTATAAAGAAAATGACCAGTTTTTTTATGACTGACACTACTTAACCCTTTTATATCCCCAACTCACTTTCATCTTATTAGAACTTGTATCTGCATTTCTAATTGTCGCAACAATTGAGTCTTGATGGATTTTCTTGTATGAAATGATTTGAGGAAAATTATTGCTAAAATTTTCAAATACCAACTCGTTTGTGTCCGCACTGTTTAAATTAAATACAACGTTGATGTCTCTATTGTTATCAATCATGATAGGTTTAAAATACGTGCCAGATGCATCAAACGATATCTGTAAAATTTCAGATAATACAGAATCTGTCCCACTATATTTCCAAACATTAGATTCTAGGGTGCTATCGTTTAACATCGACCAAGTTTCTGTTAAAGACGCGCTCGAATCTTTAGCCAACCATTTTCCAATGATCCAATTGGATGAGAATGATTTCTTTTGAACAGTTGCAAGCTCTTTCTTTTCAGAATTGTTGCATGATATTAATACAAGGGCAATGATAAAGATGTTTTTCATAATACATTAAACTGGTCGGCAATTTACTACCGACCAGCGAATTAACCACTAATTGCCTACAGCAATTTCGTGCGATGATTGATTTTTAGCCTTTTTTTTGTTGATTATAACAAATTTATTTTATAGAACTCATACTTATTTAACAAATTGATTTCAATTATCCACAACTTTTTAAATAACTGATTTTTAGTGATAAGTGGTTATGGTCTTTGTTTTTAAATCTTTAATTTTGCACCATGAAAATTGCAGTTGTAGGTGCCACAGGTTTGGTTGGCACAAAAATGTTAGAAGTATTAACAGAGAGAAATTTCCCTGTAACAGAATTGATTCCAGTAGCTTCAGAGAAATCTGTTGGTAAGAAGATTCAGTTTAAGGGGAAGGAATATGCTGTTGTATCTATGCAAACTGCTATTGATATGCGTCCAGACATTGCTCTGTTTTCTGCTGGAGGTAGTACAAGTACCCAATGGGCTCCTGAATTTGCAAAAGTTGGTACAAAAGTAATTGATAACTCTTCCGCTTGGAGAATGGACCCTAGTAAAAAGTTGATTGTACCTGAAGTGAACGCAAACGCATTGGCTAAGGAAGATATGATCATTGCCAATCCAAATTGTAGCACCATTCAAATGTTGGTTGTTTTAAAACCATTGCATGATGCCTATAAAATCAAAAGGGTAGTGGTTAGCACTTATCAAAGTGTTACTGGAACTGGTGTTAAAGCAGTAGATCAATTGATGAATGAACGCAACGGCATTGAAGGCGAAATGGCATATCCTTACAAAATTGATTTGAATTTATTGCCTCATATCGACGTATTCATGGACAATGGTTACACCAAAGAAGAAATGAAAATGGTGAATGAAACCAAGAAAATTATGGGCGATGATTCTATTAAAGTAACTGCTACAGCAGTAAGAGTGCCAGTGATGGGTGGTCATAGCGAGAGTTGCAATATAGAATTTGAAAACGAATTTGATTTGAATGAGCTTGTGGAACTTTTGAAAAAAAGCAAAGGCATAATCGTACAAGACGATGTAAAAAATAAAGAATACCCAATGCCACTTTTTGCTCATGAAAAAGATGAGGTTTTTGTTGGTAGAATTAGAAGAGACGAAACCCAAGCTAAAACTTTAAATTGTTGGATTGTTGCAGATAATCTAAGAAAAGGAGCGGCTACCAATGCTGTTCAAATTGCCGAATATCTTATATCTTCTAAATTAATTTAGAAGTATCTCTACCATTTAGCGTATATCAGCCGTATATACTCTCATAACAGATGTATTTAAGTAATAGCAGAAATGTAATGTTTTTGCTATTTTTTTGTTAATAAGGAAACGAAAAGCCTATAAATATTGTCTTTAAGTATAATTCGATTATATTTGAACATCAACTTAAAACTACTAATATCGGCGATATTCTTATGTTTCACTTGGGAATCTTATGCTCAATGTGTCATCAATGTTAAAGGTGTGCCTTGCGTTGGTAATCCTATTGAATTTGAGGCTCAAGCTCCGGGCTCAACCAATCACTCTTGGAACTTTAATAACGAAGGATTTAATAATACTACCAACACACCCAAATTTACTTTTGGAACTGTTGGAGTAAAAAACATCTCTTTAACATGCAAATTAGCCAATGGTCAAACTTGTAATTCTACAGTTCAGGTGACCATTAAAGATACCCCTAAAGTCAGAATGCGTTTGTTGAGTAATCCTGTTCAATGTTACGAAAACAATCAGTTCTGTATTAGAGATTCAAGTTTGTCTGGTGATAACAATGGTTGCATCAAGTCTATAAAGTATTTGTTTAGCGATGGGGAATTGATCACCAAATACGGTAGTAAAAACAATCCTGTTCAGTTACCAGCTGTCATTTGTAAATCGTATTTAGACCCTCAAGGTGGAACTTACACATTAACCGTAGAAATTGAAGACTGCAATGGTTGTATCGTAAAACAGACCTTGCCTTTTACCATGAAAGTGCAATTGTTGCCATCTATCTTTGCATCTTCAACTCTGATTTCTGATAGGTGTAAAGGAACTGCCAAAGTCACTTTTATCAACCAATCTCAAATCAAAAAACAAGATGTTTCAAAATTCTATTGGGACTTTGGTGATGGTGCCATTGATTCTACATCATGGGACAGTGTCAATCACGTTTACTCCAGCGGTACCAAACTAACCGCCATATATTCTCCGAAACTAATTATTATTACTGGTCTAGGTTGCAAAAGAGTCTTCAATCTGGATGATGTTATCATTTATAATTTCAAACCTAGAATCATAAAAAACAAAGACTCTATATGTATTTATGATAATATAGATTTTGAAGTACAGCCTGCAGAATTAAAGAATTATATCAAACCAGATATGGTGAGATGGAATTTTGACCCCGGTGTTAACTATGGGTACAATATAACCAATATGTTCTCTCATCTTGGTCCACACATTATATCGGTTAATTTATCACATGTATGTGGCCCTTATGTTGTAGTAGATACCATTAATGTTATAGGTCCACAAGCCAAAATTGAACCCGATTATATCAAAGCCAACGAACGTTATCAATGTGTCTCTAAAGACTCTGTACATGTGGTTGATAGGTCGTTTTATTACCACAACGATTCTAACTATCTAGATGATGATAGTTTATATAGTAAATCGGCTGGAAAATTGAAATATGTTTTTAGGTTCAATCCACAAACTGGAAGAACTGAGCCATTCAAACCATACAATTATGACAGAGACAAAGACAATGTTATGAGAATATGGGACTTTGGAGATGAGTTCTGTTTGTCTTGTACTACTGATAGAAACAAAAACCAAAATGTAGGCATGAATTGTAGATATTCTACAGATTCAATTGAAGTGCATTTCTATAACAATTGGGATTCGGTATACAATTATCAGCATAAAAGAAAACCTCTAAGTGTGGCCTATTTCGATAAAATAAATAAGGTCTGTGGTAAAACAAAAATTTGGTATGCCGATTCTATGTATGCTGTAATAGATTCAGTTTTGTACTATGGCGATAATCCTTTGGGTATAAGTAGTAAAGATAGTGCAGCTTTCAAGCACATCAAACACATCAATAAAATTAGCAGTGGTTTGTTTGGTAGTGGTGCTTACGATTATCCTTACGATCTTAAAGTATATGTTCCTGCAGGAAACATCATTGGTTTGGATCAAAAAAATGGAAGTCCTATTACGTATATCAACGGACCACAATATTACACTGTCAATTCTAATTATAGAATTACCACTGGTCAAGATGATACCTGTTATTTCTTGTATGCCATCAGGGTGTTTAAAGACACTCTATACAAAACAGATATTAGATGGTACCATAAAATCATCAATAGGGTATCTACTCCTGGTTATACAGTTGGCGACAGTATCAACCCCAATTTACATAGAAAAATTTTCTATCAATATTTCCCGCATTGTTATAAAATTAGATTAACATTAAGAGACACTGTACATCCATTTAGATGCATGTCAGAAGCAACGTCCAATGTTGCTATGATGCCTCCATCTGCTAAAAATTTGGCTATTAATGACCATTTTTGTTATGGGTATGATTTTAAAGTTGTTGAATTTGCACTAGATGAAACTAAACCTGGATGTATAGCATCTACAGTTTGGTTCAATCCAGATTATGTCAACAAACCAAACAACTGGTTGTTGTTAAATGATTTGTACTCTGGTGAAATTAAGAGGCAAATGGCATTGCTAAGCAAACCGCCATATTCAGGATACCAAAATGAAGGTCCGAACATTGGAGAATTCTACTGGATATACAACGATACTGCGTTAAATAAAAAGAATGTTCAAGACATAAATGTGGCTTTAATTATTGGGAATGGGGTTGACCCTACTGAGTGTTTTGATACCTTCTATTATAAAAATTTTGCAAGCTTCCCTAGATTAAGTTCAGAACTCGTTTTTGCCGAAAACAACCTTAAGAAAAATGGCATATGTGCAGGTGATAAAGCATTTGTAACTGTTCCAGGTTATGCTCCTGATGCCAATTTTCTAGCAACAAATTCGGCATGGTACATCATTAACAATAAAACTTCTGATACTTTAGAGAGAATAGATGAACAGTATTTTAAAGTGGTTGATCATCCAAAATACCCTGGTAAGAAAGTCAATTATACTGTCATTACACGCTCTAAAATCAATAGCGCTAGGCAACTTCAACCGTATAAAACCGATACAATATTCACGGCAATTGTGCATCAGTATAAAGCTGTAGCTTTGCCTGGTGTTGGTTATAACAGTTTGAGGCAAGCCATCAAAAGTTTGGGTTTAGATATTCAGGATTTTCCTGATAGTGTGATATTAGATGTTATTTGGAACGGAGTGGGCACTATAGGCATTCCATCGACTGGTAGTAAAGGTTGTGTGGATACCAGTGGCTATGGCCATGAATTGGATTGGTATTACCGAGTTACATCTTCTACAATTTTACATTACAAGGACAGCAGTTTGTTACCAATTGATTCGTTTCAATTTGGCAGTAATTATAAAAAAGTGTATGCATTTAAAACACCAACAAATGGCTCTTACACGATATTTAGATCGGTAGAAAGTTTATTCCCAACTTGGTGCCCTAAGAACAGTGCCATTGCATTGGCTGTTGGTTTTGATGCTCAAGTTGAAATCTCCGATTCCATCATTTGCAGAGGTAGATTAATTGAAGTAACACCGCGTTTCTTTTATTACGACATCAGCGAACCTATGCTCTATGGTTTAGATTCATTGGATTATTGGTATATCCGTCAAAACCAAGCTGGAGGTGCCGATAGAGAAGGTATAACGATTTGGGATTTAAGCAAAGAAGACGACAATCTCTCTAATCCAAATACCATTTTTGGGACTTTCCCTTACGCCAAAAGAGGATATGGTCAACCTGGTTTCCTAATTGGAAACGAGCCTGGTGCTATCTACTATAAGACTCCAGGCATTTACACCATGAGGGTAATGAGTACAGATAGCAATTACTGTCCAGATACTTTTACTCAAAAGTTTTATGTCACCGGACCAAAGGCTGCATTCTATACGGATATTGCCACTCCTAATTGCAAAACCATTTTAGAGTTGTTTGATACCTCTTACATGTTAGACCCTTGTGCTGCAAGTGGACTGCCTCCATGTGATTTCATCAACAGCTGGACCATAGATTGGGGAGATGGTACTTCAATTAACTATGTCAAAGAATTGCCTAAACAAATTGGTCACGATTACCTTCAAAATGGCTATTATAAAATTACACTTTGGGTGGAAAGTGTTTTAGGTTGTAAGGATTCGGTATCAAGGATTGTGTTTATACCCGGACCAGATCCGAGGTTTGTACCTACTACCAATATCTTTATCTGTGTGAATGATTCGGTGACGTTTAAAAATTACACGCCTAATTATTCTAAATCTGCTCAATGGCTATGGAATTTTGGAGATGGTTTCTATAGCCCACAATACGATACAGGATACATTACCCATCAGTATACTAGAATAGGTAAGTTTGATGTGTATTTAAATCAATTCGATTCTATTGCTAATTCTGGAAAATACTGTCCTGCGATTTATCCAGACACTTCAAAAGGTATGAAGAGAATTACTGTAACAGTTTTACCTTATGATACGGTCAAACTTTTTGTCAATCCAATCATCGTTTGTGTCGGGGATACCATCGCAGTAAAAGCAAATCTTAAAACACAAGCTTCTTATGTTAAATACAATTGGACCTTTGGCAATAGCAATATTTCAACCAACGATTTAACCTTAAAAGCTGTCCCTAAACGCAAAGGTAAATTCTTGGTTACTTGGATGGCAGATACCATAGGCATCAACGATGGGGTATGCCCTGATTTCGATTCAATAGTTGTGTTTGCCGATAGTGTCATGGCCGACTTCATCATTTCTAAAAAAGATGCTCCGGAATTTTGTTTTACAAATCGTTCTAAATGGGCTGTTAAATACAGATGGGGTTTCTTCCACGATACGGATATCACACATCGAAAACTAGAATTCAAACAAGATGCCGAACAGTTTCCACCTGATTCAATCATTTGCAGAAACTTCATCGATCATTTTGGCATCAATTGGGTATGCCTCGAAGCTATCAACGAACTTGGTTGCATGGATACTGTCTGCAAAAAAATCGACAACGACTACGAAATGGCGATTCTACCTCCAAATGTCTTTACCCCAAATGCCGATGGTTTTACGGGACTAGACAAAGAGGGACTTCCAGGCAACGAGGTGTTTAATATTTATACCAAAAATGTGGTCTATTACCATTTGTTGATTTATGACAGATGGGGTGTTAAAGTATTTGAAAGCGATAACGACAAATACGATTGGAATGGAAGAGTCATGAATACCGGTTATATGTGTCCTGATGGCACTTACTATTATATTTTAGATTACAGATACAAAGGCAAAGATAAAAACGAGCCAATCATCAATGGTGTTGTTCGATTGATTCGCTAATTAATTTAGATTTTTTCAATTGCAGCAATTAAATATCTTTGCGCCATGCAACTGGAGACGTATATTAAAGAAGGTATTGTCAAAGCAATCAACTCTCTTTATGGTGAAAAAATGGGTGTTGACGCTATTAAATTAGAAGTCACAAACGCCGATTTTAAAGGAGATTTCACGTATGTGTGTTTTCCAGTTGTCAGGTTCTCAAAAAAGAAACCTGAAGAAACTGCTGCAGAAATTGGTGAGTTTCTCAAAAACGACATAGAACAAATTGATGGTTTTAATGTCGTAAAAGGGTTTTTAAATCTTGAAATTAGTCAATCTTACTGGATAGAAAGATTTGCAGCTCATCAATTGCAAATTCACCAAAAAAACAAAGGTAAGGTGATGGTAGAATATTCATCGCCTAATACCAATAAACCATTGCACCTCGGTCACGTTAGAAACAATCTTTTAGGCTATAGTGTGTCTCAGATTTTAGAAACCTCTGGCTACAATGTTATCAAAGCAAACTTGATCAATGATAGAGGTATTCACATCTGCAAAAGTATGTTGGCTTGGAAAAAATTTGGTCATGGTGAAACTCCAGAATCAAGTGGTTTAAAAGGAGATCATTTAGTAGGGAAGTACTATGTAGAATTTGATAAACACTATAAGGAGCAAATAAATGATTTGGTTGCTCAAGGTGTAGACAAAGAAAAAGCTGAAAAAGAAGCACCATTGATGATAGAAGCCCAAGAGATGTTGAGACAATGGGAGGCGGGAGATACAGAAGTCATGGATTTATGGAAAACCATGAATTCGTGGGTATATGCAGGATTTGATGTGACGTATAAAAACTTAGGTGTTGCCTTTGATAAAATGTACTACGAAAGCAATACCTATGTGCTTGGTAAAGACATTATTGATGAAGGTTTGGCCAAAGGTGTTTTTTACAAAAAACCTGACAACAGTGTTTGGATCAATTTAACCGATGAAGGCTTAGATGAAAAGTTGGTGTTAAGAGGCGATGGCACTTCAGTATACATCACTCAAGATATTGGTACTGCTCAATTAAAGTACGATGAATACAGTTGCGAAAAGTCCATTTATGTGGTAGGTAACGAACAAGATTACCACTTCAAGGTCTTGTTTTTGATTCTTAAAAAACTGGGTAAAAAATGGGCCGATGGCTTGTTTCATCTGAGTTATGGCATGGTGGATTTGCCATCTGGAAAAATGAAAAGCAGAGAAGGCACTGTAGTAGATGCTGACGATTTGATGTCAGATATGATTGCGGCTGCAAAAGAAAAAACAGAAGAGCTTGGTAAATCAGATGGTTTAAGCAATGAAGAAAAAAATGAGTTGTATAAAACCCTTGGTTTAGGTGCATTAAAATTTTTCTTGTTGAAGGTAGACCCTCAAAAAAGAATGCTCTTTAATCCTGAAGAATCAATCGATTTACAAGGCGATACCGGTCCTTTTGTACAATATACTTACGCCCGAATTAGAAGTGTATTAAGAGCAGCGAATGAAGAAGATATCAATGCTTCTTTTGATATTACAGATGCTCACGAGTCTGAAATCAATCTTATTAAAACTTTAGTCGACTATGAAACAGAGGTGCTTAAAGCTGCCTCTGCTTATAGTCCAGCGATTATCATAGCATACGCTTTGTCATTGGCCAAGGCCTTCAATAAAGTTTACAACGATGTGTCTATTCTCAGAGAAAGTGATGTCAACAAAAGAAGATTCCGCTTGCGTTTGTCAATGTTAACATCAGATACCATCAAACATTTGTTGTCTATGTTGGGCATCAACTGTCCTGAGCGCATGTAATCAATGTATCACAACCAATCTGCCACTGGCAGTTTCAGTTTGATTTCTCATGGTTATAAAATAAATACCACTGCTAAAAGAACTCAAATCAAGTGTTAATTCTCTTGCGTTTTTAACATCATGACTCATTACAGTCTGACCGTTGGCATTGGTAATGGTTAAATCAATAACATCCCCAGTCCACTTTATAAACACATAGTTGTTGGCCGGATTTGGGTAGTATTTGAAATCCCAATTGTTGCCAACAACCAGCTCTTTTTGTTGTTGTTGAGCGATGCTGTCCAATTGTTTAACATTAGACATACTATCTTTAATGGTGATTTTAAGATGTTGTTCTTGTTGAGGATCACAGTCAGATTTTGAATATGATTTGATAAGATTCACCATAATATCATTCAATTTGTCTACCTCACTTCTTCCACCAGTTGGCAATAGATGAGCGTGACCAATTTTGCTGTCATCTGTGATGTACAAATATTCACCATTGGTAATGATGGACATATACTTCAATAAAAATTCTGTCTTTTTATCAATACCACTCGCGGCTATTGGAACTATTCTGATACCCAATTTCGCTGCTTCTTTGGTGTATTGTTGCATCATTTTAATATTCTCTACACTTTGATGAGGAGGTGCATCCAACAAAACAAACAGTATCTTAGTACATGGAGAACTCGACCATCCCAATTCTTTTATAGAGGCTTGTAATCCGATGTCAACCGCTTCTGGAAAATCTCCTCCACCACCTGCAGATTTTGTGCTAATAAAATTAATTGTATTAGCAGGATTTGAACCAAGTGGGAGAACCGATGTGATATAATCGTCTCCATGGTCTTTGTAAAAAACAGAGCCAGTATAAATGTCAATGCATGGACGGTCTTTTTTAACTCTACTAATAACATCAATCAGTTCATTTTGAAGAAAACGTATTTCGTCTCCCATACTACCAGTTGCATCTACCATAAAACCTAACTCCAATCGCTCTTGTTTGGGAGAAGTCAGTTCTGTTGATATGCTTGAAAATGAGTTGTAGTATTTATCTAATTGTTTGAATTTTTGCATCGTTTTACCTTCTCCTACTTTGATGTAACAATCTTTTTCAATAACTCTTTTTTCAAATACATAAGGCCATAAATAGGCTCTTCCTTCTACATCTGTATAGGTTTCCCAAACCAAAGAATCTCTTTTGTTATACAATTCTACTTTTGTAAATGACAATGGTTTTTCATCCTTGGCTTTGAATTTCAATTCCAATATATCGTTTGGATACATTTGCCAAGTGTTTTGATGCATCAAAATGTTCGGGTCTTTGTTGGTTTTATCCCAATCTTTCCAATGGTCTAAGTCGCGCCAGTGACCAGCAGTTACGAGTCCAGCGTTTACAGGAGCTGTTGCCACATCACTAACATCTTTGTATATCACCGATTCATCAGTTGATATACTAGGTATCATCACAATTTTAGAAACCTCTTTTGTTTTGGGTGTTGTAGTTACAGCATCTGACTTTTCAGCAGAAGCGAAAGCTTTTGTACCCTTCAATTTTCTGACTTTTTTAGCCTTGTATTTGGCTCTGTGTTTTTTACTGCGTTTGGATTTGGAAGATTTTGACATACTTGAACTATATGTGCTAGTAGAACTTTTTGAAAGTTTAGATGTGGTTTCTTTTCCAACAATCGAAACGCCAGCAAAATATTTAATTGGTCTTCCCAATGAGTCTACATATTCTACTCTTTTTACAGTATCGCGTGTCCTATAAACCCTATCGCCAGTTCTTTGGTAAGTGTTAGGGCGTGTGATTGGAACATACTGAAGTTTGAGATTCACATTCATCAAACTCAAGGTGTTTTTGATGTCAATGTCTTTGATTACTGTGGGTAAAAAACCAGCTTGACTGATTTCGATGGAGTATATACCAGAAGGTAAATTCTTTTTGTAAAATCCAGCAACGCCAGTTACAGTGCTGTCTATGCGTTTTTGATTTTGAATGAATACCAACTTGAAGTCAAATTTGTTGTTGGCATTTGAGTTAGAAACACGTCCTTCAAAAGATGTCATTTGGGCATCCATTTCGAAACAAATAACAAGGCTAAATAGTAATAATAGAACTCTCATATTTTTTTAGACAATTAGAATCTTTAAAATGCTTCATACATTTGCAAGAAAAAAAGTAAATGACAAATATTGAATTAGGCAGATATCAACATTATAAAGGTCAATTTTATGAAGTGATAGGCATAGCCAAACATTCTGAGACTCTAGAAGAACTAGTGGTTTATAAGCAACAATATGGTGAATTCGGATTATGGGTTAGACCTCTAAAAATGTTTTTAGAAGACATCACTGTAGACGGCGAAATTGTTAAACGCTTTAAGAAAGTTAATGGGTAATCACTTCATCTGAATCGACAATATTAGGGTCGCCAGTTTTTGATTGCCCAATTTTAAATGCAAACCAAGCCAAATAAGCAAAACAGAAAACAGTAACGATATACGAAGTATGCGCATTGCTTTGGTCGGCTATCCATCCTTGCAATGGAGGAATAACAGCACCTCCAAGTATCATCATAATCAACAACGATGAACCCTGATTGGTGTATTTACCCAAATTGCCAATTGACAATGAGAATATACATGGCCACATTACTGAACAAAACAATCCTCCACTGGTAAAAGACAACAATGCCATTGTTCCACTGCTCATCAATCCAATGATCATTAATATGGTGGCAGCGCTAGCCAAATACAACAAGGTTTTTGAAGCATTGTCACCAGAAATGATAAATAAGAATATGGCTAAAAATACAAAAGGCAAATAAGTGATAAAATCAGATACATCATATCCATGTTGTAAATTGATGACGTAAACTACCGCGAATGCTATCAAAGGCACAATCACTGTTGCCAATAGTTTTTTGGTCTTATTGAGATTGAATACAGTAATTGCACCAGTCCATCTGCCAATCATCAAACTTCCCCAATACAAAGAGATATAAGGCGCAATTTTGGTGTGATCAATGCCTTTTATTTCAGACATTTCTAATAAAGCACCCATATTACTTTGTATGCTTACTTCTACTCCAACATATAAAAAGATACCAATCATACCTAAAATCAAATTAGGATGTTCGCTTAACTTAAAATCATCGGTATGTGTATCATTGCTAGAAACTTGAGGTAATTTGCTAATTTGAATGATGATGGCACACAAAATAAAGAGTCCGAATAAAATCATCGCTGGCAATTTAACAGAATCTATGCCCATCTCCTCTGGTTTTGGTTTTTCAATTGAACCAAACAGAGCAATTGAAAGAAGAACGGGACCGATGGTTGTTCCAAAAGAGTTGATGCCGCCTGCCAAGCTTAATCTGTGGGCTCCTGTTGCTTTATCGCCAAAATTCGCTACAAAAGGATTGGCTACTATTTGTTGAAGTGCAAACCCTAATCCAATAGTAAATAATGCCAAAAGTAGGAGGGCATATGAATTGTTGTCCGCTGCCGGAATGAACAACAATGCACCAATTGAAGAGATGACCAAACCAAGCACCAAGCCTTTTTTATATCCTATTTTGTTTAACGGGTCACCTTTTTTAGTAGAATAAATAAAATAGATGATAGAACCAACGGCATAAGCGAGGTAAAAAGCTGAGTCGACCCATTGCGATTGGAACTGAGTGAGGTTGAACTTTGCCTTAAACAAAGGGATTAATATACCGTTACTTGCGGCAACAAACCCCCAAAAAAAGAAAACAGTTACAATAACAAAAAAGGTAGAATTGATTTTTTGTGTTTGATTCATATGGACAAATAAAGTGATTTTAATTCGAAAAAATTTATTTTTTATGTGGTCGATAAAATGTATGTTTGCATATATAAAATCGTTAAAATTTTAGTAATTTATGAAAAAATTAATTTATTCAAGCTTATTTGCTTTCGCTGCTGCTGCAGTAATGGTTGGTTGTGATGATGGTACTGGTGGTGGTGGTGGTGGAACCAATACTGGTCCAAAAGGTCCATCAATCGAATTTCAAACAAACACAGGTACATTTAGTGGATTCACTTTTGCTGATGGTAGTATTCTAATTGGAACTGAAATTAAAATTGGTTCTAAAATCACTTCTACTGAAGCTAACTTGAAAAGCACAAAAATGACTGTTAAATACAACAATCAGGCTGAACAATTAGTAGGTACAGATTCTACAATGAGCGGTAGTGTAACAAATTGCTATAGAGAATACTTATTCAAATTACCTGCAGATAAAGGTACTTATGTATTCACCATCTATGCTACTGATAAAAATGCTACAACTTCAACTGCTAAAATCACCATTCAAGCTTTTGGCCCATTGTCTGACAGAGGTACTGGCCACAGAGTGTATAGCTTGAAAGCTGTTGATAATTTCAGCGCATTCGATTTATTAGCTGGTGAAGCAATTACTGCATCTGGTACAACCAATCTTGGTTTAAGAGATATTGTTGACGGTTCAGTTAACACTGCTTTAAGCAAAACTTGGAAATCTCAAAACGGTACTGAGTTCGTTATCTCTGGTGCTGATGGAAAATTGAACAACAAAGTGTTCTCTCAATTCCAATCAGAAGCTGATATCGTTGCTGCATGGAATGCTACTTCAGGTAAGAGCACTACTATCAACAATGTAGACATCAACAAATTGATCATCGCTAAAACAACTAGAAATAGTGCTACATATTACTTCTTAATCGCTATCGATGATGTAATGGACGATGCTGGTTCAGAAAATGACTACTACGAATTCCACTACGTTCAAAACTAATTTGAACTAAAATATTTAAAAGCCTCAAGCAATTGAGGCTTTTTTTTGCCCTTTTCTTAATTGTATCCCTATTTTTGTACTCTTAGATGAATATACTTTTGCTCGAAGACGACTTTGTACTTTCTAAGGAAGTTAAACAGTTTCTTGACTCTAAAGGATTTGAATGCGACACGGTATACGATGGTTCTTTGTTCTTTAAGCAACTTAATCTAAAATCGTATGATGTAGTAGTACTAGACATCAATGTACCTGGACTAAATGGTATTGAAGTTTGTAAACAAATTCGTGAAACAGATAGAAATTTACCAATCATCATGCTGACGGCATTTGGTGAAATTGAAGATAAAGTAGCTGCCTATAATTCTGGTGCAGATGATTATTTGGTTAAACCATTTCACTTAGTTGAATTGCTGGTTAGAATCAAGGCGCTCACTAAAAGAATGGACCAAACTCCCGTAGAAGTTGACGATGAAATAGTTGTAAACGATTTGGTTATTAATGTTTCCAATTCGGTTGTCACTAGAAATGGTCAAGAAGTAAATTTGTCACCAAAAGAGTACAAACTGCTTTTAATTTTGGCTAAAGCGAAAGGTAGAGTCATGTCTAAAAATGCAATTGCCGATCAGATATGGGATTATAACATCGAAAACACCAATAACACCATAGAAGTATACATCAATTTCTTAAGACGTAAAATAGACAAAGGCGCTGATGTAAAATTGATTCATACCAAACCAGGCTACGGGTATTATCTGAAAGAAGAATGAAATTAAAATACAGAATAGCATTTGTCATCAGTTTGTTTTTCTCTCTGTTTTTTGGATTGATTTCAGTGATCGTTTATGTCAATTTTGCTGATTTTAGAAAAGAAGAATCTTTTGATAGACTAGAAGAAAAAGCCATTACCACACTTAAGTTAATCGTAGAAGTACAAGAGGTGGATATGCAGCTCTTGAAATTGATTGATCAACACACCATTCACAATCTTTACAACGAAAAAACCATCATATTTGATAGTGCTTTTAATCTTATATATAGCAGTGTAGATGATGCTGTAATTAAATGGGATTTAAATGAATTAAAAGCTCTAAAAAAACTTTCACCAACTTTTAAATCTCAAGGCATTTATGATGTCTATGGCGCTCATTACAAAAAGAACAATCAGGATTATTATATTCTCGTTTCTGATGAAGATAAGTTTGGCAATAGAAAATTGGAATATTTGAAATACTTGCTCCTTACTGTTTGCAGTATTAGTATTGTTATCGTCTGGTTTTTGGTATTTCTTTTAATCAGCAATCTAATTCGACCTCTTGATGTGTTTCAAAAGAACATTACTAGAGTTTCTGAAGACCAATTAACAATCAGATTAGTGGAGACGAATAAGAATGATGAAATAAATTTAATGGCAAAGGCTTTTAATCAAATGATGAAGAGGATAGAGGCGGGGTATGACAGACAAAAGGAGTTTACATCTAGTGCCTCTCATGAATTAAGAACCCCTATAGCCAGAATCATTGCACAATTAGAGAATCTAAAAGAAATACCAGGACTCGGCCAAGCTGTAATTAATTATTTGGAAAACATTTCTAATGATGCGTCTAACCTTGTAGAAAAAGTAAATTCATTATTGTTATTATCTAGAATAGACAATTTAGATTCCAATTTAAAAATGGAATCTGTTAGAGTGGATGAGATTATCTTCGATGCAATTGATGAAGTAAGAAAAGTATACCCAGAATTACAGCCAAGCTTTTTGTTGATAGATGATGAAGGCAATGAAGACGAACAAATTGAGATCAAATGCCATGAATCAATTTTAAAAATTGCTATTCTAAATCTTTTGAAAAACGCTTACTTATATTCTGAAGACCATAAAGTAAAAGTTGAACTAGACATTAACAATAAAGACTATTGTATCATTCGCTTTTTAAACAACGGTCCACTACCCGATGAATCTGAGAGAGATAAAATATTTAGGTCGTTTACAAGGGGCAACAATTCTGTATTAAAGCCTGGTAGTGGTTTAGGATTGGCCATAGTCTCATCAATTGTTAAAGTGCATAAAGGAGAAGTGAGCTATTTCGTCAAAGACAATTATTGGAATGTATTTGAAATAAAATTACATTTTTAAGCAATTTTTAAGTAATTCTTTAAGCCTATTTTAATACGCAGAACTGAATATTTGTGGGTTGAAATTCCATAAACTGATACCCTTTATATGTCTATTTAGCTTAACAGCTAATGCTCAAACTTTAGAAATCTGTGAGCAGAATTTTTTAAAACACAATTTAATATTGTTGGCAGAACAATATAATATTGATGCCTCTAAAGCTCTTGTTATCCAAGCCTCAATTTGGGAATTGCCTCAGCTTTCTGCGGAGATAAATGCCATTAACCCAAATACAAAAACATATTTTGATATCGGTAAATCTGGTCAGAAATCTTTACAAATAGATCAAATAATTTACTTAGGAAATAAAAAGAAATATGAAATCGAATTGGCCAAAACCAATGCTGAAATAGCTGAACTTCAATTTAAAGATTTATTGCGAAATCTAAAACTAGAATTAAGAAATACTTATTATTCATTGTATTTTAACGTTAAAAAAATTGAACAAATTAAAGACCAAATAAAGCAATTGGATACTTTAATTTATCAATACAAAGATCAAGTAGAAAAAAAGAACATTGCAACAAAAGATCTTTTAAGATTACAGTCACTTTATCTCAACCTTAACAACAGTTATCGAACTATACTTAGTGAACAAATTGTATTGCAATCAAATATGAAAATGCTTTGCCAATCAGATACAAATATCATTGCATTATCACCAAATCTTGAAAGTGCTTATTATTTTAATACTCAAAAAATATTACGTGAAGACTCTCTTTTAAACCAGGCAAAAATGTATCGACCAGATTACCTTTCTGTATTGAAGTCTTTTGAGGCTGATAAGTGGAATTTGCTTTGGCAAAAATCACTCTCTATCCCAGATATCAGAATAGGTGCGGCTTATGACCAAAGAGGAGGAGCTTTTAATAATCAAGTTGGATTAACGATTGGCATTCCATTAAATTTTTGGAACCCTAATAAAGGTATGATGATGCAAGCCGATTATTTGCTAAAACAAAAATCGACAGTAATAGATTTCAAAAACTTGCAGCTACAAGCTGAAGTTGAACAAGCTTTTAAAAATTACCAAATGGCTATTGAGAACCTCAAAGTTTTAGACAATTTCAATCTTAATAACTTCTTACAAGTGTACAATGGGTATGTGCTCAATTTTCAAAAAAGAAATATCAGTTTATTGGAGTTCATAGACTTTATGGAAAGCTTTAATCAAACCATTTCACAATTTAATGAAATAAGGTTGCAATACGTTGTTGCATGTCAAAAGATTAATTCAATAGTAGGTCAAGATATATTAAAATGAAAAAAATTATAGCGATAGGAGTAATTACTATTTTGTTTTTAAGTAGTTGCTTTAAAGTACAACCAAAGGAAGAGATATTGAAAGCTTTTGTCATAAGTGACACTATGTTGCATTCAATTAATCTGGATACTGTTAAGGTAGTACAGTTAAAAAATGAATTGAGTTTATACGGTAAAATATCAGCAGATTTTAACAAAATGATTGAGGTCTATCCTATAGTTGGAGGCAACGTTATAAGTGTAAATGTTGAGCTCGGCGATTATGTACAAAAAGGACAATTATTAGCTACTATAAGAAGTACTGAAGTTGCTGGATATGAACAAGAATTACTTGATGCTAAAGCAGATTTGATAACTTCTAAAAACAACCTCAAAGTAGCTCAAGAATTGTTTCAAGGAAAACTAAATACAGAAAGGGACGTCATCGAAGCCACTGCTCAATTGGATAAATCGCAAGCCAAATTAAATAAGATTCAAGAAATTTATAGAATATACAGTTTAAAAAATGGCTCAACTTACGAAGTGCATTCTCCTATTAGTGGTTTTGTCATTCAAAAAAACATCAATCAAGATATGTTGTTGAGAAGCGATAGAACTGACAATATTTTTGATATTGCTCAAATTGACGAAGTGTGGGCCATTGCGAATGTTAACGAAAGTGATATCAATCAAGTAAAGCTTGGATACGATGCAAGCATCACTACCTTAAGCTATCCGGATAAAATTTTCAATGGCAAAGTTGACAAAATATTTAATATCATCGATCCTGAAACCAAAGCGATGAAAGTTAGAATCATTCTTCAAAACCCCGATTATTTATTGAAACCGGAAATGAGAGCATCTATAGATTTGTCGTATCATGAAAACGATTCTATGATCGCTATTCCTACAAAGGCTGTCATTTTTGATAAAAGTAAATCGTTTGTTATGGTTTTTAAAGACAGAACAAAAATTGAAACCCGTCAAATTGAAATATATAGACAACTCAATGATGTTACTTATGTGAAATCTGGTATCAAAGTAAATGAGTCCGTGATTTCAAAAAATCAATTACTCATTTACGATGCTTTAAACGACTAATAGTATGAATAAGTTTATTAGAGGTTTAATTGCTTTTTCTCTTAAAAATAAAGTCTTTACTTTTTTTTGGGTGAGCGTGCTTGTTATTGCTGGGGTTTTCAGTTTCATGAATATGCCTATCGAAGCATTTCCTGATGTAACAAATACCCAAATCATTATTGTAACCGAGTGGAATGGAAAAAGTGCTGAAGAAATTGAACGCTTTGTTACTTCGCCTATCGAAATTTCAATGAATTCTGTTCAGAAGAAAACAAGTGTGCGAAGTATCACTATGTTTGGATTATCTGTTATCAAAATTATTTTTGATGATGATGTTGATGATGCTTTTGCAAGACAGCAAGTTAACAATCAACTCAGAAATGTCTCTTTGCCTGAAAATGTTGAACCAGATGTTCAACCACCATACGGACCAACAGGTGAAATTTATAGATATGTTCTTAAGAGCAATTCAAGGGATACACGTGATTTGTTAACAATTCAAAATTGGGTCATCGATAGACAAATAAGATCTATTCCTGGTGTTGCAGATTTGGTAGCTTTTGGAGGTCAAGAAAAAGTTTATGAAGTTAGTGTAGACCCAAATCTATTGGCAAAATACAACATAACTCCCTTAGAAGTATACCAAGCTGTAAACAAAAGCAACCTCAATGTAGGTGGTGATGTGATAGAAAAAAACGGTCAAGCTTACGTTGTAAGAGGTGTTGGATTGATTACTTCAATTAAAGATATAGAAAATATCATTGTTGAGGATGCAGCAGGTAATCCAGTATTGGTAAAAAACTTGTCAAATGTTAAAGAAAGTTCTTTGCCAAGAGTAGGTCAAGTCGGACTAGATAATAATGACGATGTGGTTGAAGGTATTGTGGTAATGAGAAAAGGAGAGAATCCTAAAGAAGTTTTGAGTAGAGTCAAATCCAAAATTCAAGAACTGAACTCAAATGTGCTTCCTAAAGATGTTAAAATGGAAGCATTTTATGATAGAGACAATTTAATGAACTATACAACAACAACCGTTATGCACAATTTAGTTGAAGGTATAGTACTGGTAACTCTTGTTGTATTGTTATTTATGGCAGATTGGAGAACAACATTAATCGTCTCTATAATTATTCCGTTGTCTTTACTTTTTGCTTTTCTGTGCTTAAAGTTAAAAGGGATGAGCGCTAATTTGTTGTCATTAGGTGCTGTTGATTTTGGGATAATTATAGACGGTGCAGTAGTCATGGTAGAAGGATTGTTTGTGGCACTCGATCATATCGCGCTTAAGAGGGGAATGGTTAAGTTTAACGTAATGGCAAAGGGTAAGTTTATTAAAAAGACTGGAACTGATATGGGTAAAGCCATTTTCTTTTCAAAATTAATAATAATTACTGCCCTTCTGCCAATTTTCTCATTCCAAAAAGTAGAGGGAAAAATGTTTTCTCCTCTTGCTTATACATTAGGGTTTGCTTTATTGGGAGCACTGATATTTACATTGACTTTGGTGCCAGTGCTTTCACACATCATGCTCAACAAAAATGTGAAAGAAGCAAACAATCCGTTTGTCGCCTTCATAAACAGAGTTGTGGGCAAGAGTTTTAATTGGTGTTTTAAACATAGGGTGAAAACATTGCTATTTTCTATCTCAGCAATTATAATAACCCTTGTGTCATCGATGTTGTTAGGTTCAGAATTCTTACCCCAACTCAATGAAGGTGCCTTGTGGGTTGAAGCAAAATTACCCATGAGCACTAGTCTATCTGAAACTGTAAAAATGGTATCTGTTCTAAGAAAAGAAATTTCTAAATCACCAGAGGTAATTAGCGTGCTCTCTCAAACAGGTAGAAGTAACGATGGCACAGATCCAAGCGGATTCTATTACGTTCAAATGCAAGTGAACCTCAAAAACAAAGACAATTGGGAAAGAAAAATCTCAGTCGACGATTTAATTGAAGAAATGGATCATCGTCTTAGACAATATCACGGAATTATCTATAATTACTCCCAGCCAATTATTGATAATGTCGCCGAAAGTGTTGCTGGAATCAATGCGTCTAATGCCGTAAAAATTTATGGCGACGACCTAGATAAACTCAATGATATAGCTAATCAGATAATCGAAAAAATTGAAAAAGTTGATGGAGTTAAAGATGTTGGTATCCTTAGAAATATCGGTCAGCCTGAAATAAGTGTTATACTTGATAGAGAAAAAATGGCAGCTTATGGTGTAACTTTATCGGATGCTCAAGCTGTATTAGAAATGGCTTTCGGAGGTAAAAGTGCTACTCAAAAATACGAAGGTGAGAAAAAGTTTGATGTTAGAGTGAGGTATTCTAAAGATTATAGAAAAGATGAAAAAGATATTTCTGAATTAAAAGTGCCAACTCTTAGTAGCGTTAAAATTCCACTAAAAGAAATTGCCACTATTGTGAAGCAAACAGGACCAGCTTTTATTTATAGAGATAATACCAAAAGATTTATAGGGGTCAAGTTTTCTGTCAGAGAACGAGACCTAGGAAGCACCATTGCCGATGCACAAGCTGTAGTTAAAAATAGCGTTGAATTACCCGAAGGATATAGCATTGGCTGGACTGGCGAATTTGAAAATCAAGTAAGAGCGGGTAAACGTTTGCAACAAGTAGTCCCACTTAGTTTGCTCGGAATTTTTATACTGCTCTTCATTATGTTTGGAAATGTTAAAGATTCTATTCTTGTCCTAACTAATGTGCCATTTGCTATCATAGGTGGAATTTTAGCTTTGCATATCACAGGTATCAATTTTGGAATTTCTGCAGGTGTTGGATTTATTGCTTTGTTTGGCATTTGCATACAAAATGGTGTGATTTTAATAACTGAATTTCATAACAATTTTAAAATGAATTTTACGTTAGAAGATTCTATAGTGAAAGGTGTAATGGCTAGAACCCGTCCAGTTGTGATGACCGCTTTAATGGCATCTATCGGATTGTTACCTGCTGCAATTTCTACCGGAATTGGCTCAGAGTCTCAGAAACCATTGGCAATTGTGATTATTGGAGGATTGATTACTGCAACCATTCTAACGTTATTGGTTTTCCCAATTGTATTCTGGATATTCTATAGAAACAAAAAAGATAGTTTGGAATAAGTTTTGACTACTACCTCTTTAGCTAATTATTAATTTTTATTTAGAACCTGTTATGAAAAAATCAATTATCCTGGCATCTGCACTTTCTGTGTTTTTATTTGGATGCGTAAGCAAAAAAAAGTACCAAACCCAAATTACTAAGTACGAAAAATTACAAGATTCAACTGAAAAAATCATACATCAGCTTGACCAATGTCTTGCTGATAAATCTATTAATTCAAAGAAAATTGAACTTCTTGAATCAGAAATTGCTCAACTAAAAGCCTCTAGCAATGCTATGCTTAATCAAATGTCTGATTTATCTGTTATTACCAAAGCCCAAGCAGAAAGCATTAAAAAATCTTTAGAAAATATCAATTCAAAAGATGCCTATATTCAAAATTTACAAAGTGCATTGGCAAAAAAAGATTCTCTAAACATGGCTTTAGTGCTTAGCTTAAAAGGCGCTCTTAAAGATGTAAATGATTCTGATGTTCAAATTAAAGTTGATGGAAGTGCAGTGTTTATTTCAGTTTCTGATAAATTGTTATTTAAATCTGGAAGTTACGATATAACCCCAAGAGCCAAAGAAGTTCTTGGTAAAGTTGCTCTAATTTTAAAAGCCCAATCTGATATGCAATTCATGGTTGAAGGTCATACCGATGATAAACCAATCAATACTAAAACCATCAAAGACAATTGGGACTTAAGTGTTTTAAGATCAAGTTCGGTAGTTAGAGCATTGCAGGTTGACTTCGGTATTGACCCAAAAAGAATGATTGCTGCTGGTAGAGGAGAATACATGCCTGTCACAACTAACGATACTGAAGAAAATAGAGCAATTAATAGAAGAACCAGAATTGTTATATTACCTCAACTCGATCAGTTCTTTAAATTGATTGAACCAAAGAAATAATTGTTGTTTAGTTTATAAATGAAAAAAGTCAGTGCCTCAATTGGTACTGACTTTTTTTTATCCAACAAAGTTGAAGTTTACTCTTCAGCTTTTTTCTTGGTGGTCTTTTTTGCGGCTGCCGGTTTGCTGGCTTTTGCAGTTGCTGCTTTTGCCTTTTTCGGTTTCGCTTCTGTCGATGCTGCCTTCGCTTTTGCCACTACACTAGGTCTCGGACGGCGTACACCATAGCTTCCAATAGCTATTTTACCCTTTTTCGATTTTTTATCTCCTTTTCCCATAATAATGATATTTATCGCAAAGCTATAAGAATTTTGATATTTACCAAACGTCTTTAATCCACCTTGTGATAACTTTAATGGTCATCCCTTTGCCATATCCATCATTTAATCGTACTTTGCAACCTTTCTGAATGAGAAAAGTCTTCGTCAAAAATCTGATACTTCTTCAGGGGCTTAATCTAATCATTAAGCCTGCTTGGTTATTGATTATTGACAGAAAAGCCCAGATTTTACTTGGTCAAGATTATTCTGGATATTACATCATTTTTAATCTAGCTGTAATACTCAATATCATTCTTGATATAGGCATTCAAAGCTTTAGTAATACGGGTGTCGCAGCAGACAACCAGTTTTTTAAAGTCAATTTTAAACAAATCATTTTAGCAAAAACCATTTTAGCAGTCCTATACTTTACCGCTGTTATGGGTGTTGGATTGAATTCAAACAACATGGGTTTTCAACTGTTGCTAATCATTTCACTCAACCAAATATTAACTTCTTTCGTTTTGTATTTTAGAACCAATATCAACGGACTACATCATTATGCCTTAGATAGTGTTCTTTCCGTCAGCGATAAGTTTTTTGGTATTTTGCTGTGTATTGTATTGTATTATGCCAATCAAATTCATATTATAGGATTTGCTTTAGCTCAACTTATAGCAACAGGCATCAGTTTTATCATAGCTTTGAGTTTGAATCTAAAGTATTACAATCAAATTCCTTTAACCAATTCTATCAAAGCGTTTAATTTGAAAGAACTCTTTGTTAAAAGTATTCCATTCGCTTTACTCTTTGCTTTGATGGGTTTATATACCAGATTGGATGTTTTGATGATGAACTGGCTTTTACCTGATGCCAAATTCCACTGTGGCATTTATGCTATGAGCTTCAGATTGCTTGATGCCGCAGCAATGTTTGCAATGCTGTTTTCTGGACTCTTGTTGCCCATGTTTGCTAAAATGATTCAAAATCATGAAGACGTAAAACCATTGACGAATTTGGCCTCAACTGTACTGTTGTTGATTTCTATACCTACAGCTCTTGTAGCCATTTTTTACGGAGAAGATATCATTAACTGGCTTTATGCAGTTGAAGGCGAGACACTTAGATTGTCAGTAAACGTGTTTAAAAACATATTAACGACCTTCGTACCAATGAGTCTTATTTTTGTGTTTAGTACCTTGCTAACTTCCAAAAGAGACTTGCTGTATTTGAACGTTTTTGCCTTAATTGCTCTAGCTACCAATCTGATTCTTAATCTTCTATTAATTCCTAACCATCAGTCGTATGGAGCATCAATCAGTTCATTGATTACTCAATCTGTTTTCGCTATTTTATGTATTGGTCGCTGTTATATATTATTTGATTTTAAATTTCCGATAAAAGAAGCAATGAAGTTTGTCGGTTATATTGTCTTATTGTTTGGAGTGCATTTTCTAATCAGTGGTATCCCTTCATTTGAACTTTCATTGCTGTTGTTCGGATTGTCGGCTATTGCCCTAATATTTTTACTGAAAATCATAGAAATCAGTCAGATATTAAACATTTTTAAAGGGGCGAAACAATAAAAAATATACATTTTTGTTAGACGCAAAAGTGTTTAAAAACACTATTTTTGCACCTTATATTAAAAAAATACGAATCAATGCAGAATTCTTTCGAAGAAATAGGAAATGGTTTAATCACGTTTAAAGATGTCATCGCGTTGTTCTCTAGATGGAGAAAACAGTTGATCATTCTTGGTATTTTATCTGTAATTGTGTCTTCGGCTGTATCTTTTATGATTACACCAAAGTACCAGTCTACAGTTATTTTTTACCCAACAACAAATAACTCTATTAGTAATGCTTTGTTAACTGATTTAAATCAAAGGCAAAAAGACCCTCTAGAATTTGGTGAAGAAGAAGAAGCTGAAAAAGCGCTTCAAATTCTTCAGTCAAGTAAGTTGACCGAGCGTTTGGTAAGGAATTACAATTTGATGGAGCATTATAAAATAGACCCAAAAAGCAGCATGAAAAAAATGAAGCTTGCCAATAAAATTGGTTCTAATTTTAGCTTCAGTCGTACAAGATATTTATCCATTCGTGTTGATGTATTAGACGAAGATGCTCAAATGGCTGCAAAAATGGCCAATGGGATTTTAGAATTATACGATTCAATTAAAAACGAAATTCAATTGGAAGTAGCTGTGCCTGCTCTAGAAATTGTAAGACGTCAGATGCAAGCCAAAGAAAACGAAGTAAACAACATTAAAAACGAATTGTACAAATTGGGTACCGAAGGTGTTACCAACTACGAGGAACAATCTCGTGCTTTAGCTGAAGAAATGTACAAAGCCAGAGCAAAAGGTGATATGAAAAGGGTAGACGACTTGATGGAACAACAAAAAACATTGGTGCAATTTGGTGGTCAGTTTACAGCTTTAACAGAAACTTTACAGCTTGAATTGGATAAATTATCAGATTTGAAAGCAAAATTTGAAAGAGCTGAAGTGGATGTTAAAGAAACTCTTAAAAATAAATTTACCGTTTCTGCTGCCGATGTTGCTGAACAAAGAGCTTATCCAGTAAGAAAACTTATTGTATTGGCTTCATTGATATGTACCATTCTCGCGTCAGCGATTTTCTTTGCCATCTACGAAAAATTCAAACAATCTAAAGCTTGATTTTTGAACCGGTCATACTGGAAAAAAAGTCTTTAAAGTACATCTATGGAGTAGGTGTCATCGGTCTCGCTTTGGGATTGATTGGCAGCATCCTAGAAGTATATGAACTCATTCTACTACCTATTGCTATAGGTGCAGTGTTTTTGTGCTATTACAAACCTGCTTTTTATGCCCTGCTGATTTGTTTCATGGTGCCACTATCTATATTCATCGACGATGTGGGTGGTGGATTTGGTTTATCAATACCTACAGAACCTATGATTTGGTTGCTGTTTTTGATGTACGTTTACAAAACCATTATCAGCGGTAAATTCGATACCAATTTAATGAAAATGCCTTTAATGGCTTTTATCATCGCCAATTTACTTTGGATGGTCGTTTCTACTTGTACCAGTTCAATGTTTTTTGTGTCTTTAAAATACCTTTTGGCCAGATTCTGGTTTGTTGGTGTATTTTTCTTTTTCCTTCTTCAGATTTTCAAGAACCCAAATTACATTAGAAAGTACTTTTCTTACATGCTCTACGGAACTGCATTAGTAGTTGGTTTTACACTTATTAAACACGCTGGCGAAGGATTTTCAAGAGGTTGGGGGTATGCCATTATGAAGCCTTTCTTTGGAGACCATACCATTTACTCGGCGTATATTTCATTCTTCGTGCCAATAGCTATTGTATTTGCAGCTAGAGGCAATTGGTTCAAATTTACAATGTGGCATCGATTGGTTTTTCTGGCTATAGCACTAGTGCTAATAGTTGGTATCATCTTCTCATATACCAGAGCTTCATGGATAAGTTTGATAGCAGCCTTCGCTTTCTATCAATTGTTTAAATTGAATGTTAAGTTCAAACACATAATGGGTGCACTTGTTCTTGTAGCTTTGATAGGATTCATCAAACAAGACCAAATATTGTACAGTTTAGAGAGTAACAAGCAGGGTAGTGCTGACGATTTAGAATCACATGCCCAGTCAGTTTCAAATATCACCACCGACCCATCTAATCTTGAACGCGTAAACAGATGGCATTGTGCCATATTGATGTTTAAAGAGCGACCAGTATTTGGATGGGGACCGGGCACTTACACGTTTCAGTATGCACCATTTCAACGACCAGAAGATTTGACCTTGATATCTACAAACAGTGGTGATTTGGGTAACACCCACTCAGAGTATTTCAATTCGCTTTCTGAAATGGGATTTATTGGCTTTTTAACATGGCTGGGTGTATTCTTAAGTTCGGTGTATACAGGTATGCAAATCGTGTACGACGACAATATGATGCCATGGAAAAAGTCGTTAGCTAAAGCGGTGTTGCTTGGTTTGATAACCTATTACGTGCATGCATTCTTAAATAATTTCAGTGATTTTGATAAAATTGCCGCTCCACTTTGGGGATTTATGGCGGTATTAGTGGCTTTGAAGTATTATAATTCCCCATCTTCTTCAAATAATTTACAATAAAAAAAGATGCACCTTTTGGTTGATGCATCTTTTAAAATTATAAGAAAATACTACATTATGAGTCTATAGCGCTTTTATAACACCTTCTAATTGGTCGGTAGTGCATGCACTCATTGTTACATTTGTGAAGTCAACAAGAGTATCGTCAATTAAGTTGACTTCTAATACAGCGTAGGCTAAATCATTATCTCCTGAACCAGTTCGTTTATAAATAAGAACTTTAATTGTTTCACCTTTAGGCAATGTATATCCTGTAGACATTAAATTTTCAGAAGGAAACCAATAACACCAAGCACAACAATTGTAATTTTTGAACAATAAAAGTGAGCTACTGTTGGTGTCGTTGCAATCACTTGGTAACTTAATTCTGAATTTAGTTACTTTGTTTAAAAACTTAAATGCTTCTCGATCTATGTTGCAATAACCGAATTTGAAGTAATTAAGTTGAAGAGAAAATTTAAAAGGTCGATTACTAGAATCTTGTACTTGCTTAATCGGAACGGAATCTCTTTTTATCCAATCTACTTTATTAAGACTATCATTGTCTTTGAGAGCGCCTTGCCAAAAATCCATATTATTGTTGCCGATGTCTGATTTTGGAATTAGCAACTGTATGGTAGCGGTTGGGTCGACTTTTAATTCTTCTCCATTTTGTTTAGCCATTAAATAGAACATCCCACCTGATTCTAATAAATCTGTACCAGAGGTCACAGTAACATTAGAGAATATCATATCTGCTTTGTTAAGATACTCTATAAATTCGATGTTGACATTACCAGTAACAGGTGTGTTGTTTTGGTGCAATAATGCATTTGCTGGAAAATAAATTTGACTTCCACCAGCCCCATAAATAAATCCACCAACAGAAGCATTGAATGTAAATGATTGTTTCGTTGGAGCGGCTTTGTCTAGAACGCGTAACACACTTTTTCTAATTTTATTGGGAGTTTTTTCGATCTCAATAATTGTTCGGTCTTTTTTGCAACTTTGCAAAGCGATTGCAGTAATAGCAACTATTGCTATTAACAATTGATGTTTAATTTTCATAAGTTATTTGATTAAAATTCTGAAGGACATTTTTTATATCGGTCTTTATTGCCACCTTTAAAATTTAGGCCTAGTGCGGCGCCAATAAAGATTTGATTCATTCTTGTATCGTAAATTAATGTTTTAGTATCCGAAAGTCTGATACCCATAAAAGGCATCAAATATTTGTGGTTGTTCAAATGTATTTTACATCCAAAACCAGTTTGATATTGCCATCTAAAGTCTGGCCAATACGATTGAGGTATCACCTTGTTGACATAACGCTCTATACCCCACCGTCTGAACAATAATTGTGCGCCTGTATAAACAAACCACCTCGTTTTCTTGTCATCCGAATTCAGAAAATAATTGAGGTTGACATTGAATTCTGTAAACCTAATATCTGCAGAACGAAATGTAGCTATACCTTGTATCAAATCTGGTTGATATTTCGCTCTTGAAAATAGGAGAGACCCATCAACCATCCAATTTTTATACAAATGATAATAACTGTGAAATCCTAATCCAGTTTGGATATAATCACTCCTATATGTAGCAAATGTGTTTTCGCTACCATTTGTGGTTCTGTATTGATTCATACCTGCTTTTGCAATGACCCCAATACCAAATTTTGTTTCTTGCGAATGGCCCAACTGATAGAACATCAATGAAAGCATTATCATAGTCTGTTTCATATCTAAGTAGACGAAAGAAATGACAGAAACGTGACTTTTGATTTTAAAATAATTTTGAACCCAAAACTTTATCTTATGCTTTCGGTAAGTCTGCATGTATGCTGCAGACATTTCGGTAAGTCTGCATGTACTCTGCAGACATTTCAGCAAGTCTGTATGCCACTCTGCAGTTATTTCGATAAGTCTGTATGCTACTCTGCAGACATTTCGGCAAGTCTGCATGTACGCTGCAGATAAAAAAAAAGAGAGCTCAAATGTCGCTTTTGCTTTCATTCTCGCTCTCTTTTTGTGCCCAGGACCGGAGTCGAACCGGTACGGGGGTGAACCCACAGGTGTTTGAGACCAGCGCGTCTACCAATTCCGCCACCTGGGCATTTCCTTTTTTAGAAGGAGTGCAAAGGTAAGATTTTAAAAATATTTTGCAAATGTTTTTTTAGCAAGAATTTTCTCAAAAGCTATCAACCATTAAGGATTGTTCACGAATCACTGATTTCAACTGCTTCTAACCGAGTGAGTCATTCAGGCGGGGGTTACCGATAGTTCAAATTAATGATTTCCCTAGTCGCTGCCTGCGGGCTACCGAGCCGATTGGAATATAAAAATCGTGAATTAACCGTTGTATATATATGTCCATGCAGCGCTACAGAAAACTGTTCCGAATGACCAATAACGAATGACCAATAACGAATAACGAATAACCAATAACAAATAACCAATAACCAATAACAAATAACCAATACAACATTAATTTTCAACTTTTATCTTTTTAATCTAATTTCGCCCTATGAATATCCTTATTCTAGGAAGTGGCGGAAGAGAACATGTATTTGCCACTAAAATCAGTGAAAGTAAACATTGTGATAATCTTTTTATAGCTCCAGGAAATGCTGGTACTGCCAACTGCGGTACCAACTTAAATATTTCTCCTCTTGACTTTAACGCAGTAGAAGCAGCTTGTATCGAACACCAAATTGAATTGATCATTCCGGGTAATGAAGATCCTTTAGTGGCAGGTATTGTGGATTTTGTGAAATCCAACCCAAAACTGAAACACGTCCTAATACTCGGACCATCGAAAGCGGGTGCAATGCTTGAAGGAAGTAAAGACTTCTCAAAAGCTTTTATGATGAAGTACAATATTCCTACTGCTAAATATCTAAGTGTAACAAAAGACTCTATTCACGATGGTTATACTTTCTTAGAAACTCTTGAAGCGCCTTATGTGCTTAAAGCTGATGGTTTGGCAGCTGGAAAAGGTGTTTTAATTGAAACAGATTTGACTGTAGCTAAAAATGCTCTTTCTGAGATGTTGAATGGAAAGTTTGGTTCTGCAGGGAATACTGTTGTCATTGAAGAATATTTACACGGTATAGAAATGAGCTGTTTTGTTTTAACCGATGGAACATCTTATAAGCTATTGCCTGAAGCCAAAGACTATAAAAGAATTGGAGAAGGTGATACTGGTTTGAATACTGGTGGAATGGGCGCTATTTCTCCAGTGCCATTTGCCGATGAAGTATTTATTAACAAAGTTAAATCGACTATTGTTGATCCTACAATTGCTGGGTTAAAACACGATAATATTGAATACGTTGGATTTATTTTTATTGGTTTGATGAATGTGGATGGTACACCTAAAGTTATTGAATACAATTGTAGAATGGGCGACCCAGAAACTGAAGTGGTTTTGCATAGAATCCAAAACGACCATGTAGAATTATACAAAGCAGCTTGCACTGGTCAATTGCATACACAAACTTTACAAGTTAATCCTAATCACGCAGTAACTGTGTTTATGGTTTCTGGAGGTTACCCTGAGTCGTTTGAAAAAGGATTCGAAATTACTGGTCATGAACATGTGAAATCTGCAACTGTATACCATGCTGGTACCAAATTAGACAATGGCAAAGTGTTGACCAACGGAGGCAGAGTTATGGCCGTATCGGCATTTGGTTCTACAATGAAGGAAGCATTGTCTACCGCAATGGAAAATGTAGAAAAAATACATTTTGAAAAAGCTTATTACAGAAAAGACATCGGTCAAGATTTATTAAAATATTACAATGAATAATTTCAAAAATAGTTACAGAAGAAAACGCATTATTAGCAAACTGCTCAATTACTTTCTGAAGGGTTTGCTTATAAGTATTCCGGTTGCAGCTACTATAGCCATTATTGTTTGGTTATTCGAAACCATAGATGGGATTTTGGGTAAAGACCATTTTCCAGGCTTAGGAATTTTAATTATTCTATTGATTATCCTGGTTATTGGTTGGATTGGTTCTAGCTATATAGTTCAACCCATTTTAAATTGGTTCGACGAGTGGTTGGAAAAAACACCAGGCGTAAAGTTTTTATATACCTCTGTAAAAGATATCATGGAAGCCTTTGTAGGTGAAAAGAAAAAGTTTTCTGAGCCAGTAATTGTTGAATTGGGCGCTGATGGTATTTATAAAGTAGGGTTTATCACCAGGAAAGAACTTAAAAGTATTGGATTAGAAGGCTTTTCGGCTGTCTACTTTCCAAAGTCTTATGGTTTTGTTGGTGATTTGTACTTTGTGAAGAACGAGAAAATAAAACCTTTAAACGCTAATCCAACAGCCATCTTTAAGATGATTGTTTCTGGGGGCGTAACTGGCGTCGAAGACGAAGTCGATTGATCCACTCATAAATCCCAATACACATGACGAACATGGTCATGTTATACAAAAAATCTTCTATAGGTATAGTGCCCAATCTGATACCTGTATTTTGTAAATCGTTATAAAATACTACAGGTTTATAGGTCAAGATACCATTTACAATTAGCATTGGAATGATTGACACTAGAAAAGCAAAATAAAACCAGCTCATGTATCTTCTTCTTATTACGGTTAAATGTGTTCCGAGAAGAAATGATAATATGATGCTAGTTATAGCCGTGTAAAGCTTGTCACTATACCAATACAATAAGGTGAGGGAAATACCAAAAAACAGCAAAGTAAACCATCGGTATAATTCTTCAAATGTTTCACTTTGTTTGACATATGCTCTGAGACATTCATAAATGAACACACATGCGTATGGCACTGTAAGAAAAAACATGACTTCCTCAATGGGCAATGAACCAATATAGTAACCGCTTAAATATATAGCATTGAAACCCCAAACGTTCATGGTGGCAAACCACTCATCCCACAAAAGAAATACAATGCCTGTTATGATAATAGCTGGGAATAAAGATGGCCATTTTTTATAAAATGCCACCTTCTTGTCAAAGGATAAAAGGAGAGGAAATACTAATGTTCCTATATTGATCCAGAGATACAGATTATTCATTGGCAGATTTGCTGATTTTGAAATCTTCAGCATAAGCTTTTAACTTATTACGAAGAATTCTTCTAGCTACAAATATACGTGTTTTAACAGTTCCTATTGGAATTTGTAGCTCTTCAGCAATTTCATGGTATTTGAATCCTTCTAGATTCAACATAAATGTTACCTTTAAATCGATAGGCAAAGATTGTATTGCTGTTTGCAAATCTCTACGTATGAAGGTTAACTCAGCTTTGTTGTCAACTCTACTTGTATGGCTGTCTAAGAAATACATGTTATCTGTTGTATCTATAAATGTATTTCTCTTAACATTTCTTCTGTATTGATTGATGAAACTATTCTTCAAAATGGTATACAACCATGCCTTGATGTTTGAACCTTCTGAGAATTTTTCTTTGTATCTTAATGCCTTTAACATGGTGTCTTGCACTAAGTCTTTTGCATCATCTTGATTGCGACTTAGCTGCATCGCTAGAGCCTTAAGTGAACCAGCTTCTGACTTGATTAAGTCTTCAAAATTGTTTTGCATATCTTTTATTATTGATTTTATGATACAAAATTCATCTTATTAGAAATTAGTACCCTTGTTTTTTGTTTAAGACATTATAAAAATTTCTTCAACGTTATTGTTTATAAATCAATTTTGTTTAACATTTCTTGAACTAAATGCATTTTAGGTTTGGTTAATAATGAAAAAATTAAATAATGTATTTGATAATCAATCATATAGATTCAATAGGCATTATAAATACTTCAATATATTATCTATTAATTAACTATTTATGATGAAATATTAAAATATTTAAATTGCAATATATGAGTATTTTAACATATTTATGTAGCACCATTTATGTTTAATAAAAGTTAAACATAAAGCAGTGATTCTTTATCCTATAAGTTAAAATGATAAGGTGTCAAACATTGTTTTCTGTTCAATCTTATCTCAAGAAATTTGGCTAATATTGTATCCTTTAAAACTATTTCAAGTTTTATTAGTTATATAGTCTACAACATGGTTGTTTCAGTATTTAGAAAAGCACATTTTAATGCAGCACACAGATTGCACAATCCAGAACTTAGTGATCAAGAAAACAAAGCTCTATTCGGTTTGTGTAATAACCCAAATTATCATGGCCACAATTACGCCTTAGAAGTTAAAGTCACGGGAGAAATCGATCCTAAAACAGGATACGTGATTGATACAAAAATCCTGAAGGACATCATACAAAAAGAAGTGCATGACAAATTTGACCACAGAAATTTGAACATCGATACAGAAGAATTTAAACACTTAAATCCTACTGCAGAAAACATTGCCATCGTCATTTGGGAATTGATAAGAAAACAGCTTAAGCCTGAATTAGAATTGAGCTTAAGACTTTACGAAACCGAAAATAATTTTGTTGAATTTAATGGAAAATAATCACCACGAAGAAGATCACGACCACGATCACGACTTCGATTTTACTCATACAAATACGCCTTTAAGAGCTGATGCATTTGTTTTGTCTGATGATGAAAAAATTCAAAAGATAGAAGAACATTTCCGTGGAATAATGGAAGCATTAGGCTTGGATTTAGAAGATGATAGCTTGAAAGGTACGCCTCATAGAGTTGCGAAAATGTATGTTAAAGAAACTTTTTGGGGCTTAAACCCTGACAACAAACCTAAAGTATCTCATTTCAAAAATAAATTCAGATACAATGAAATGTTGGTAGAGAAAGACATCCATTTCTACACCAATTGCGAACACCATTTTGTGCCATTTTTTGGAACTGCTCACGTAGCATACATTCCGAATGGTAAAGTGATTGGTCTGTCTAAATTGAACAGAATCGTTGAGTATTTTGCAAAACGCCCTCAAGTTCAAGAGCGCATGACCATGCAAATTGCTAACGAACTAAAACACATTCTTGGCACAGATAACGTGGCAGTAATCATTAATGCCAAACACCTTTGTGTCGCAAGTCGCGGTATTAAAGACAATAGCAGTCATACCACCACCGCTGAATACTGCGGACAATTTAACGAAGAAAATGTTAGATTGGAATTGCACCGACTTCTGGCCTTGAAATAATTGCATAGACAATTTTTTTCAATACCTTCGCAGTTACTACGTTTTTATATGAGATATTTTCTGTCAATAGGATTGCTGTTGCCTCTGTTTTGCTCAGCTCAAGTGTTCAATTACAAAGATTATTGGAAAAATAGAAAACCCAATGCCGCTTATTGGCAACAGGATGTGCATTATACCATCAATGCGGTTATTGACGATACTAAAGATGAAATTTCTGGTGAGGAAACTTTAGAGTATTTCAATAATTCTCCAGATGAGTTGACAACTGTCTATTTCCACTTATATCAAAACGCCTTTCAACCCAATTCTTATGCTCATGCATTAAACGAAGTGAATGCTGAAGACACCAAATTCGGTCAGTATGAAGCCAAAAATATGGGTACCTTAATTGAAGAGTTTAAATTTGAAGGCAGTCCAATTAAGTTTAGAATTGATAACACCATCTTGATAGCTGAGTTGCCAAAGCCAATCGCTTCTGGAGCTTCAGTAAAATTCAATATCAAATTTAAAACATACTGGGACAATGGTTCTATGAGACGTCGTTTCAAATTGTTTACTCCTGATGGCAAAAACAAACATTATGATGGAGTGCATTGGTATCCTCGTATTTGTGTATACGATAGAAAATTTGGATGGGAGACCGACCAACACCTAGGTAAAGAATTCTATGGCGATTATGGTGTGTACGATGTGAGTCTTACTTTTCCATCTAATTATGTTGTTGAAGCTACTGGCTTACTTACCAATGCATCAGAGGCAATGCCTGCAGATTTAAGAAGTAAAATAGACATTGCAAATTATTCAAAACCTTATAATCCCAACGAAAAAACCTCTCTAAAACCAGTGGGAGGTAGAGTGCCAACAGGTTATACCTATACCATTGAAAGAAATGGCAACAAAACCTGGAAATACCATGCTGAAAATGTACATGACTTTGCTTTTACAGCCGATCCTACATATAGAATTGCTGAGACTGAATGGAACGGAATAAAATGTATCGCTCTAGCTCAAGAACAAAATGCAGCTGAATGGTATCCAACTTCTGCTTTCGTTGCAAAAGTAGTTGAAATATATTCAACTGATTTTGGAATGTATGGTTATCCTAAAATTGTTGCAGCTGATGCTCGTGACGGTATGGAATATCCAATGATTACTCTTAATGGCGGCAATTGGCCTGGTCATCAATATGTCATTGCTCACGAAGTCGGTCACAATTGGTTTTTCGGAATGATTGGCAACAACGAAACTTATAGAGCCATGCTTGATGAAGGATTTACTCAATTCTTAACATCATGGAGCATCAAACGTTTCAATAAAATGCCTATTAAAGCCAGTGCTTATGATGAACAGTCTGTCTACAATGGTTACCTTAACGACGCATTGAATAAAAACGATGCAACGCTGAATACCCATAGCGATGATTTCAGCTCAGCTTTAGGTCATGGCGGAGGTTACCGTCATGTGTACTATAAAACGGCTACCATGTTGTACAATTTACAGTATGTTCTAGGTGATGAACTGTTCATCAAATCCATGCAACATTACTTCAACAAATGGAAATTTGCCCATCCTTATCCAGATGATTTCAGACAAGCCATCATCGAATACAGTAAAGTGGATTTGAACTGGTTCTTCGACCAATGGATGGAAACTACAAAATCAATCGACTATGAAATAGTAAGTGCCAAACGCATACTAAAAAATCAATCAGATGGCAAGTATAAATATGCCATCAAATTTGAAAGAAAAGGAGAGATGCAAATGCCATTAGATATCACAATTACTGATGTAAATGGTAAAAAATACGAATACTTAATTCCTAATACATACTTCGCTAAAAATGAAGGAAGGCAAGTGTTAAAAGTTTGGAAAGGTTGGGGCTTGTTAAATACAACTTATACAGATACCGTAACTTTAGACAACAAATTGCAACTGATTTGTATCGATACCTCTCAAAGACTTGCAGATATTTACCGTATTGATAACGTCATGAAAAAGGGTGGTAGCTATGTGTTGCCAATGAAGTTTAAATGGAATAAAGGTATTGCACAAACACCAAGTTTCAATTTTAGAAATTTTTCTGCTCGTCCTGATGTGTGGTTCAATGCTGTTGACGGTGTAAAAATAGGAGCAAACGTGCATTTTGAATATGCCAAAGTGAAACATGTGCTTGATTTTTCAATGTGGTATAACAGCGGTTTGGGTGCCGAAAAACCTTATAATTCTGAACAAAGATTGCCTTTGTCTTATAAACTATTGTATAGAAATTTGGTAGGAAGAGATGCTTATATATTCTGGGATACTAGAATTTTAGATGGAATATTCTACGACAATTTAGGCTTTGAAAAATCTTTTGGTCAGAACAAATTTACCTTCAGATACAAGTCCATAAGTCTAATAGATAAACAAGGAGTTTATTGGCCATATCTTAACTCAACTTCAAGAGAAAACAAAGCCAATTCAAGTTTGAATATAGATTACCAAAGAACTTATAAATACAAAAAAGGAAATGGTGTTATTAATTCATCGTTAAGAGGCAATGGATTAAGCAAAGATTATTCTTATGGTTCATTCAAAGTTGAGGTTATAAACAACAATAGATTGGGAAAATTCGACATCAAAACCAGATGGTTTATGCAACATATCGAAGGCTCTAACATTCCTGAAGAAGTCATGCTAAATCTAGCTGGAGCCAATATGGAAGATTTATTAGAAAGTAAGTTTACCCGTTCAAGAGGCTTTATCCCTGAGCAATGGTTAGGTTATGGTGCAACCACCAATCATTTTCATATGGGTGGCGGTTTAAATCTGAGAGGATATGCTGGATATTTAGCACCTGTGGTTCAAGATAACTTGCAATACAATATGTACAGAGGAAATGGAGGAATGTCTGCAAGTGTTGAAATAGATTTTGATAGATTGGTGAAATTCAAACCTAAAGTGCTACGCAATTTTTTGAAAATGGATGTCTATGCATTTGGTGATGCTGGTATATTGTACAATTCAAACTTATCAACCGAAAACATCGTATCTCCTTTGAGAATGGATGCTGGAATCGGTTCTGCTATTTCCATTTATAGATGGGGTAAAAGAAATCTGATTCAACCATTAACACTTAGATTTGATATGCCTTTTATATTGAATACAAAACCTTATAACGATAAAGATTTTATTCAAACTAGATGGGTTGTTGGCATTGGAAGAAGTTTTTAAATCATGAAAAGTAAGAAGACAAAAATATTGATATTATTAACCTTTGTTACCTTGTTTGTTGGCTCAGCATTGTTTATGTATTTCAATTTCATACATGGAAAGCCTAAAATGAGATTTGATCAACCAAGAACTGAGGTAGACCCAGTTAAATTTGACAGTGCATTAAAAGCCAAATACAAAAAGAAATAATCTTAATGGATGTTTCTCTCGTCAAGTGCTTTTCTATATGCAGCTGCATACTTTAAGTGCTTTTGATAATTCTCAGCAAAATCGTGATAGCCAGAAAAATCTGATTTTGCACACATAAATATGTAAGCATGTTCAGTGAAATTTAGAACGGCATCAATGGCTTTTTTACCGGGAATACAAATCGGTCCAGGTGGTAGGCCTTTGTTCTTATAAGTGTTATAAGGTGATTCAACTTGGAGATGTGTTTCATAGATTCTGGTCAGACCAGGTTCGTTTAATGCAAACTTTATAGTTGGGTCGGCCTGCAATGGCATTCCAATTTTTAAACGATTGATATACATGCCAGCTACCATTGGCATTTCATCTGTTTTATTGGTTTCTTTTGAAACAATGCTTGCAAGTATGCTTACTTCTAATGCACTCAATCCAGTTCTTTCAAGTTTTGATGTTCTCTCATCATTCCAGAATTTGTCATACTCTTTTTTCATCTTCAACATCAATTCATCTGCAGTTGTATGGTAATACAAGTTGTACTTGTCTGGCATTATCAATGCATATACTGTTTGAGGATTACATCCTATGGTACTTAAAAAACTTGAATCTTTTAAAATGGTATAAAAATCTAAAGTGTCAGATTCCAATTTACTGCCGCATCTATTAGCAAAACTCTCTAAGCTTATAGCTGGTGCAATTACAACATCTACCGTTTTCATTTTACCTTCTCTAAACAATTTTACCAAATCTATCAATGTCATGTCTGGAGTTACAGTATAACGACCTTTTTTCATCCATCTAGACAAATGCATTTTATCAGCTATGTAAAGAAAAACTTTGGGATGCTTCAAACCAATTTGTGTAACCAATAACTGACTTAAGGTATTGGGGTTGTCTTCTGAAGTAACCATTACATATGTGTCTTTATCGATGTTTACTGCTTTTGATTGATAGAAATACATTGCAGTTGCAAACCCAGCAATAGCTAAAACAATAAGGGTTAATATAACAGCTTTAATTTTCTTAATGGTACTAGACATACGGTATTCAAAAGTAATTATTTTTGATGAAATGTTTCATGAGATTGAATAAAATCTGTGGATTCTAATGTCATTTCTATGATGTATTTTTGCCGAATGGAAGTGATAGAAACAGGCATTAAAGATTTAATTGTTTTAAAACCAAAAGTTTTCAAAGACGACAGAGGATATTTCTTTGAAAGTTACAATCAGCAAACATTTCACAATGCCGGTATCAAAGAATTGTTTATACAAGATAACCAATCTTTATCTGGTAAAGGAATCGTAAGGGGCTTGCATTTTCAATCACCTCCACATGCTCAAGGCAAATTGGTTAGAGTAATTAAAGGTGCTGTTCAAGATGTGGCTGTTGATATCAGAAAAAACTCACCAACTTATGGCAAACATTTTTCAATTGAACTTACTGAAGAGAATTTTTTAATGTTATACATTCCAACTGGTTTTGCTCACGGTTTTGCAACCTTAAGAGACAATACCATTTTTTCATACAAATGCACAGATACCTATCATCCAGAAGTTGAGAGTGGATTGCCTTGGAACGATAGAGACTTAAATATTGAATGGATGGTTGAACAACCAATTTTATCAGAGAAAGATAAAAAATTCCAACCTTTCAGTTTGTTTATTTCACCTTTTTAAACCTCTCTAACAATGGAAAAACATATAGAAGACTTAGTGTCTAAATTGACAGAAAAGTACCATAGAACTGGTCAAGATGTGAAATCATATCTCGAAGGTCTATTGATAAGTGATTACGTTCCTTATTGGGACTATATTCAATTGGATACTTTGCTTACCTTGCAAAAACCTAAAACTAAAATACCCGATGAACGCATATTTATCATGTATCATCAAATTACTGAATTGTATTTTAGATTGATATTAGACGAATGCGAACAAATCATTTCTAATGTAAACTCTTCTGATAAAGCGAATGAGTTTGAAATGCGTCTCAATAGAATCAACAGATATTTTGCCTGTCTAACAGATTCTTTTTCGGTGATGACCGATGGCATGGAGCAAAAGCAATTCTTGACATTTAGAATGGCTTTGTTGCCAGCAAGTGGTTTTCAAAGTGCTCAATATAGAACCATAGAACTTTTTGCTACTGAATTCAAAAACTTGGTGCATCACTCAAGACGCCAAGATGTAAAAGCAAATGATAGCATTTCGGATATGTATCAAAACATCTATTGGAAGTTTGGAGCAACTGAGTCAGAAACAGGTAAGAAAACCTATACTTTGCAACAGTTTGAAGAGCAATACGACCCAATACTTATGGCTAAAGCCGAAAATTTAAAAGGCAAAACAATAGGGGATATCTTCTCTAAGTTGTTCTCTAACAATGATAACATCATCAAACAACTTAGAAACTTTGATTTAAATGTCAATGTAAATTGGCCTTTAGCTCACTATAAAACGGCAGTTAGGTATTTGCAAAGTGAAACCGAAACGATTGCTGCAACTGGTGGCACAAATTGGCAAAAATATCTACCGCCTCGCTTCCAAAAACGCATTTTTTACCCTCAATTATGGTCAGAATCTGAACTAAATGAATGGGGAAAAGCTTGGGTTGAATCGGCTAGAGCTGGACTATAAACCTTCTTGTTCTTTTTTTTGGACAGGTAAAAACACTCTTTTTCTTCTCTTAATCTTATTGGTTTAAAATTTCTTTAAAAAATTATTTACATCTTTTAAAGTATTTATTTTCAGGATTTTGTTGTTTGTTTTAACGAATTTTTGACCTTATTTGACATTGAAAAATGCTAAAATATTCTTGGTCAGATTTGGTTTTTAATTACATTTCGGTATTATTGCCAAGAGGATATGTTGAAAACTTCAATTCGAAAACACACCTGAATTGTAAAAAACCGTTAAAAACTTATACCCTTATGAAAAATTTTGTTTCAAATTTAAAATGGATTCCAGAGTTCTACTTTATACTGGTTTCATTGGTTTGGTTTCATATCTCTGTGCAAAATCAAGACCCTAATGTCCAAAGCATTGTTAATTTTCCTGCTGTAATTCTAATCGTTGTTTTTCACATTCAACTGTTTCTGAACGATACCGTATTAGGAAAAATACTAGCTGCAATTACAATTCTAGCATCAATAGGAGTAGTGGTAAAATTCTTTGGTAGATTTATGTCTATGGAAGAGTTTACCAATACAGAATTGCTTTTCACATTAAAACTAAGTAGTTTGGTAGTCCTCAACTGTATCATGGCTTTCTTGATGTACAAAAAGTACGATACTGTGAAAGCATCAGAAATTACTGACTAGTCTAAAGCTTTCAGAACCTCGGCATTCACTACCTTTGGATCTGCTTTGCCCTTGCTAAGCTTCATAGCTTCGCCAACAAATAAACCTAAAAGTCCCTTTTTGCCAGATTTGTATTCAGCAACTTTCTCTGGATATTTTGCAACCACTTCCTTAACAATCTCAGAAATGAAATTACTGTCACTGGTTTGAATCACATTCAATGCTTCTGCTACTTGTAAGGCACTCTTTTCTGGTTGCGCAATCATCGCTGGAAATACTGTTTGTGATGCAGAGGTATTACTTAATTGTCCATTATCGATTAATTGAATCAATTCAGCAATAGATGAACTTGAAAGTTTAAAATCTGATATGTCTGTTGCGGTTTCGTTTAAGTAAGATTTTATCGGTCCTAATACCCAATTCGCTGCCGCTTTATAGTTTTTAGTATGCTCGCAAATTGACAGATAGAAAAAAGCAGTTTCCTTGTCTTCTGTAATGGTAGTGGTGTCATATTCTGACAATCCCATCTCAAGTTTTAATTTGTTATACAACTGCTCTGGTAATGCAGGCAATGCTACTTTTATAGAATTTAAATACTCGTCACTAACTATAAAAGGAGGTAAATCAGGTTCTGGAAAATATCGATAATCGTTTGCCGCTTCTTTAGAACGCATGCTGAATGTAGTACCTTTTAGTGCATTAAATCCTCTAGTTTCTGAAACTATAGTTTCACCTCTTAGAACCATTTCAGTTTGTCTTTCTATTTCACTTTCAATAGCGCGTTTAACATTAGAAATTGAGTTCATGTTTTTAACCTCTACTTTAGTGCCATAGGTAGTTGATCCAACTGGTCTGATTGAAATATTGGCATCGCATCTAAGTGAGCCTTCTTCCATATTGCCATCACATATCCCTAAATATCTCACCAGTTTTCTAATTTCACTCACATATTGATAGGCTTCTTCACCGCTTCTAATGTCTGGTTCTCCAACTATCTCTATCAATGGCACTCCAGCTCTGTTATAATCCACTAAAGTATCATGCAAATCTTGGTCGTGCATACTTTTACCACTGTCTTCTTCCATGTGAATACGAGTAAGTCGGATGCTTTTTTCGCCATCTTTGGTTTTAATTTTAACAAATCCTCCAGTACAAATTGGGGTTTTGTCTTGCGTGATTTGATAGCCTTTTGGCAAATCGGCATAGAAGTAGTTTTTTCTATCGAAACGGTTTTCTCTTGTAATTTGACAATTCAATGCAAGTCCCATTTTTATAGCTTGCTCAACAACACTGGTATTGTGCTTTGGCAATGTTCCAGGATGTGCAATGGTAATCGGACTAACTTGGGTATTTGGCATACCTCCATATTCAGCATTGTCGCTGCAATAGGCTTTACTCTTTGTTAAAAGCTGAACGTGTATCTCTAAACCGATAATGGCTTCGTATGTCATATTAAGGCATGCAAAATTAAAGGATTGTTACAACATTATTTGCTGTAACTATTGTAATTTTTCGTTGTTCTTATGGCGTTCTGAGTCTCTTTGAGTCTTCTTTGCCATATTTTTTTCAAAGGCTTCGGTTAAATTAACTCCCGTTTGATTGGCTAAACACATTAAAACCCATAGGACATCAGCCATTTCATCTGCTAAGTCTCGGTTTTTATCTCCTTCTTTATACGATTGTTCGCCGTATTCTCTTGCCATCACTCTAGCAAGTTCGCCAACCTCCTCCATCAAAATGGCTGTATTGGTCAACTCACTGAAGTATTTTACTCCTATGGTCTTAATCCAATTGTCAACTTGATTTTGGGCTTCTTCAAGCGTCATACAATGAGTATTATGCAGTTAAAGAATGTTGTGCAGCCAACCATCTTTCAGCATCTAATGCCGCCATACATCCACTTCCTGCTGCCGTTACAGCCTGTCTGTATATTTTATCTTGGGCGTCTCCACAAGCAAATACACCTTCGATGTTGGTATAACTAGAACCTGGTTTTGTAATCAAATACCCTTGTTCGTCCATGTCAAGATAACCCTTAAATATGTCTGTGTTAGGGGTATGACCAATGGCCACAAAGAATCCAGTAATAGGAATTTCTTTTGTGCTACCATCAACTGTGTTTTTAATTCTTACACCATTAACAACTTGGTCGCCTAAGATTTCATCTGTTACACTGTTGAAATGGATTTCAATATTTGGAGTATTCTCAACTCTATGTTGCATTGCTTTAGAAGCTCTGAACGTATCACGTCTTACTATCATATGGACTTTTGTACAAAGTTTAGCCAAATAACTAGCCTCTTCACATGCTGTATCACCAGCTCCAACTATTGCTACTTCTTGATTTCTGTAAAAGAATCCATCGCACACTGCACAAGCACTTACTCCACTGCCGTTTAATCTTTGCTCACTCGGTATACCCAACCATTTTGCACTAGCTCCAGTTGCAATAATAACGGCTTGGGCTTTAATGGTTTTTGTTTCGTCTACTATGCATGTAAATGGTCTCTGACTAAAGTCAACTTTTGTGACCATTCCGTATCTGATATCTGCACCCAAACGCACAGCTTGCTCTTTAAAATTATCCATCATTTCTGGTCCTTTAATACCATGAGGATATCCAGGATAATTTTCTACTTCTGTTGTAATGGTTAATTGTCCACCTGGTTGTATGCCTTCATACAATACCGGTTTCATATCTGCTCTTGCTGCGTAAATAGCTGCTGTAAATCCAGCAGGGCCACTGCCAATGATCAAACACTCTACATTTTCAACTTCTTGATTCATGCTGCAAAATAAATCAATAATTAATTATTGCAAATATTGAACTTTGCGATGTGGATATTGAATATTTCCATACCCTCATTTTCCTTGTGTTTTCAAGGATTATGGGTTAAGATTTGTTGATAAAAATTAATTGGTAGTTTTACTGCTATCGTCCGATTTTTTGCTTTTGGTAATGCCAGTGCTTATACCAAAATAAAAATCAGCTCCGTAAATGTTGTTGGATTTTATCTGTCCTATTAAATTGTCTGAACCAACAAAAACTGGACCTACTCTCAAATACAATCCTATTCTTCCTGTTCTGTAATCGTTCATAATGCCGATTGGCAAGGCAACCTCAAATATCTTACTTTCAATTCTTGGAATCACCATAAAATAGGATGGCTTCCTTATACCAATGGATTTTTTCCCTCTTAAATCTTGCGACCAATTCGCACCTACATAAAAGATTTTAAACAAATTGTAATCAAATTGAAAATTCAAAGTTGTAGGAAGTTTAGAAACAACAGAGGTTGCAGATGTGTCTATGTTGAACAATGTGCGCATCACACTGTCTGTATAAGCCAATCCTCTCTCTTCACTCGCTGCCCATGCTGAAGCAAATTCTGGTGTTAATACCAAGGTTTTATCGCCACTGTTATTGGTGATTCTTGTGTTTTTTAAACGTTTATCATACGTAATACTTCCCGCATCTAATAAACTTACTCCACCTCTAAACAAATAAGCATTCTTCCCATTTGTAACTGATTCCAGTCCTTTGGGATTGTATTCAAAACTCACTCCTGCATCGTAGCCAAATCCTTTGCCATTAATAGAATTGTTAAATGATGCATAGTTAATGGAATTTAATTCTGTGAACTGCTTAATGTCTGTGTAACCATATTCAACGTCGGTCTGACCGAAGACAATGGTATCTTGACCAGGTGCTTTTACAATTAATCCTCTATTCTTAATGTATCCTGTGCCATAACCCATCAAATATTTTGGCGTTACTCCAGCTTTAAAAACAAAGTTGTCTTTTTTGATGATGGTTTTTGCAACTGTAGCACCAATCTCTCCATACGCATTTAAATTAATGGTAAAAGCATTGTCACCAAATGTGCTGCCAATTTGAAACTTGTTTGGACCGCTATATGTAAATGACCCACTTGAGCTGTCAATGCCATACCTAGCCAATCTTGCTAATGGTTCTGCAACATCATTGATTTGAAAACTAACTGTATTTTTATATTGTATACCAACTGCAAATCCAAGTGGCAAACTATACATGATACCTGGTCCGCGTGTTTGTAGATAAAAATTGGCATTTTTAGGTTTGCCATTAACATCCTCTTTCAACCAATTATCGTCAAAAAGCAATTGACCGTTGTTGGTGTATTGGCTAGGAACATTGCCTGTCACCAGATTCATGATTGGAAATGGAAAATTCAATTTTAGATAATCATTGTTAAACCCTACACTTGCGGTCAGTCCATTCACATACAATCTGTGCCTTGAATTTGCAATATTCGCGGGATTAAATCCTGCTTGATGAATACCGCCAAAATTGCTTTGTTGCAATCCAACCAAAGTTTGACAATACAACTCTGCACTCTGAAAAAATGTGAGGAAAACGATTGAAAAGATGGTGTTTTTAAAATTCATTTGTATTTAATTTGTGTTATGTTAAATCAGAGAAAAACAACTTTGTTACTTTCCATTTGTACCTTTAGTATCGCCTTGGCAATCGCGCTTGATGCCTTTGGTGCTCATGGATTGAAAAAAGTGCTCTCAGAACAAAAGTTGGATACATTCAAAACCGCATGTAAATATTTACTCATTCAAAATCTTGGACTTATCCTTGTTTTGCTGCTCAAAATTACTGATAAATTTCGAATTATTGACTTAGCAATTTATACTTTATTGGCTGGTACTTGGATATTTAGCATTTCTGTATACCTCGCAGCATTCTCTGAACTTAATGGAATGGGTAATTTGAAATATGCTGGAGCTATTGCGCCAATTGGTGGTGTATTGATGATAGCCTCTTGGCTAATATTAGGTTTTGGTATTTTAAAATCTAATAAACAATGAAAACGCTGATTTTAGTGAGGCACGCAAAGACCGAACCTCAGTCTTTTTTTAAACCCGACTTCGATAGAAATTTAATTGATAAAGGCAAATCAGATATAGTCAAAGTTGCCCTTAAGTTATCGCAATTAAATATTAAACCAGATGTTATTTTGTGCAGCTCAGCCAACCGAACCAAGCAAACTCTTGAACTTTTATTAAAGACACTTGATGTGAAAACAGAAGTTGTTGAAACCGAAAAATTGTACCATGCTTCTGCTTCTGAAATTTTAGACGTATTGAACAATTACAACCAATATTCATCCATTATGGTAATTGGTCATAATTTTGGAATTAGCATTTTAGCAAATTTATTGAGTAATACCGGTGCTGAAGAAATGCCAACCTCTGGAATTCACATTTTAGAATTTGAAAATACAATAGAACCATATATAGGAAAATTAGTCCATTCAGTTAGACCCAAACATCTTTGAACAACGATCCTGAAATATCACAAGATTACTCTGTCCTGTATGTTGAGGTCGTTTTGCCATTGCCACTTCAACGATTGTTTACTTACAGACTTCCAAGCGAGTTTTACGAATTGGCTATGCCAGGAAAAAGGGTGTTTGTGCCTTTTGGAAATAGAAAAATTTACACTGGAATAATCGTCAATGTTACCAATAATAAACCAGATAAATATGAAGCTTTAAACATCATCTCCATTTTGGATGATGTGCCATTTATTGGTCTAGAACAATTAAGATTTTGGCAATGGATTGCTGATTATTATATGTGTGGTCTTGGCGAAGTGATGGCTGCTGCTTTGCCAGCTGGTTTAAAATTGGCCAGCGAAAGTTATATCGCTCTTCAAGATGATGCAGAATACGATGAAGACAAACTTGATGATAGAGAAATTAGAATATTGGATGCCCTGAAAGGCAAAGAAAAAGTTAGGGTTTCTGAATTGGAAGTGTTGCTTAAATCTAAAACCTCTTTCTTAAAAATAGTAAAAAGTTTGTACGATAGAAATCTAATCGTCATGTTTGAAGACATCTCAGAGAAGTACAAACCCAAAAAAATTGCTAAAATAAAAATCCATCCCGAAGCATCCGAAGAAATGCTTGAAATGGCTTTAAATGGGTTAGAGAAAAAAGCAAAATCTCAGTTCAGAGCATTGCTTGGTTTACTTGGTGAACCCAATCATGAAGCCATAAAATCAGAATTTTCGAAAAAATACGATATAGCCAATGAAGCTCTAAAATCACTTGCAGAAAAACAATTAGTTCAAATTTTCGAAATAGAAACAGATAGGTTTGTAAACAAAGACAGTATTGAAGAACAATACGAATTGACTCAAGCTCAAATTAATGCCTTACACAATATTAAAAAAGGATTTGAACTAAGAAAGACGGTTTTATTGCATGGAGAAACATCGTCCGGAAAAACTTTTATCTATATAGAGTTAATCAAACAAGCCATTGCTGAAGGTAAATCGGTTTTATACTTGGTGCCAGAATTGGCATTAACCGAGCAACTTATTAACCGTTTGCAAAAGTACTTCGGTTCATACATGATGGTGGCACATTCTCGATTCAGTATGAATGAGAAAGTTGAAATTTGGAATAAAGCTAGCAGTGGTGAAATAAAATTGTTATTGGGACCGCGTTCTGCTGTTTTTACTCCATTACAAAATCTTGGTTTGGTAATAGTTGACGAAGAGCATGAACCCGCATTTAAACAACACGAAAAAGCTCCGCGATATCATGCTAGGGATACTGCAATGGTATTGGCGACATTAAATAAATCAAATGTGTTATTAGGCTCGGCTACTCCAAGTATTGAATCTTTTTACAATGCGAAATCAGGTAAATACCATCTCGTAACCATCAAAGAATTGTATGGCAATGCTACCAAAACTGAAATTGTTTTTGGTGATATCAAAGAAGAAACTAGAACCAAAAAAATGACTGGTATGTTTACTTCTGAATTGCTTAATAACATCACAAAAATGAAACTTGAAAATGGTCAAGGTATTTTGTTTCAAAATCGAAAAGGATATGTGCCAATGCTTGAGTGTAATGTTTGTGGATGGGTGAGCAAATGTGTCAATTGTGATATTGCATTGACCTATTATAAATACTCTAACAATTTAAGGTGTCATTATTGTGGCTATACCCAAAACAACATCACCAAATGTCAAGCTTGTGGCAATAATTCAATGTCTATTCAAGGATATGGTACTGAGAGAATCACTGAAGAGTTGCAATTGCTAATGCCCGAATTGAGAATCATTAGATTTGATCAAGATAGCACTAGACAAAAAAATGCTTATAAAAAATTGATTCACGACTTTGAAACGGCTCAAGCCGATATGATGGTAGGTACCCAAATTGCCGTTAAAGGATTGGATTTTAAAAATGTGCAGTTGTGCGCTGTAGTAAACGCAGATCAATTGTTGAATTTTCCTGATTTTAGATCGTATGAAAGAACCTTTCAATTGCTTTATCAATTAGCCGGTAGGGCAGGGCGGCACGATAAAAAAGGTAAAATGATCATTCAAACTAGACAGGTAGAACATCCTGTATTGCAACTCGTTGCCCAACACGATTATCAGGGTTTTTATGATATGCAAATTGAAGAAAGAAAACAATTTGCTTATGCGCCATTCAGTAAGATGATAAAATTGACCGTTAAACACAAATCTCAAGAAACCTTGCAAACCGCTGCATCCTCATTTGCTTTTCTGCTTAAGAAGCAATTAGGCGCGAGAGTATTAGGACCAGAAACACCATTTATCACTAAAATTAAAAATTTATATATCAAGAATATTCTCATTAAAATGGATGCTGAAAAAGACCATCAGAAATCTATCAAAGATTTTATCTTTAAGACATATGATTTTGTTGTTTTACAAGACAACATCAAAGGATTGCAACTTCATGCAGATGTGGATCCTTATTAAATGATACCTGTAGCTCTCAAATCTCTAAACGACTGGTTATAGTATTTCAGTCTACCATTATTAATCAACTCATCGCTGTCCATCAATCGCAACATCTTGTCGAGCTTAATCGTAGTTAATGGTTTTGGAATGTAGCCCAATACATTCTCGTAATTGTAGGATTTTTCAATGTCAACTGGATCAATCGAAGAAGTAAAAATAAAAGTAGGGATGTTGTGATCCTTCGTAATTAGATTTAACTCCTCGATGAAATTCCACCCATTCATCTCAGGCATGTTTAAATCAAATAAGATCAAATTAGGAACATTTTCACCAAGTTTTAAAGCAAATTTTAATCGCTCTAAAGCTTTCTGACCGCTGCTAAATTTTTCTAATCGATTGCAGAAGTCGTTCTTCTTTATGAGCTTTTCAGCTAAGTAAAGAATGATTTCATCATCGTCAACAATGTAGGTCAAGTCAATTTTATTCATACCAAATAATTTACAAATGTTTCACCGTTTATTTAATGTGTTGTAATTCAGGGATTTTAGCTTTGTGTCTATAAGTATTTTTTCTCAATTTGATAAATCAAATTTCAAATTATCAACATATAGTACACTTAGTCTAAAAAAATGAACAGAGATTCAGTTGTAGTTGACTTTCAGTTGGTAAGGTAGTTTGTGGAATAGAATTTTTACTTCGCATATTTGTGTTTTGTGTTTTTAAAATTAATCAATCAATCTGAGGATTTTATCCAATTTTTGAAGCGTTAGTGGCTTTGTTATAAAGTCCTTTATCTCTTCATATTGATAAGACCTTTGTTTGTCGTTAGGATCAATTGATGATGTAAATATAAACGTTGGAATCTCTTTTCCAAAATCTAATTTCTTAAATTCGTCGATAAAGTCCCACCCATTCATCTCTGGCATGTTTAAATCAAACAATATAACATCTGGAATATTCTCGCCAGTTTGTAGTGCCAATTTCAATCTTTCTAAAGCTTTGTTGGCTTCTGTAAACGTTTCTAATTGATTGCAGAAATCTGCATTCATAATCAATTTATTGGTTAAATAAATGATGATTTCGTCGTCGTCAATTATATATGCTAAATTAACCTTTTTCATTAAAATATATCGTAAAAGTAGTGCCTTTATCTGGATGGCTTTCAATTTCTATTTTGCCATCCATTGCTTCTATTTGATTTTTAGTAATAAACAAACCAAAGCCAACTGCATCTTGATTTCCATGAAAAGTTTGAAACATGCCAAACACTTGTTTGCCATATTTATCTAAATCGATACCTCTTCCGTTGTCTTCAATCTTTAAACATTGAAAATTCTTTTCTTTAAAGTTGCTAATTTGTATTACTGGTGTTCTGTCATTTGAACGGTATTTAATTGCGTTATTGATGATGTTCAATAAAATACTCTCCAAATACGATGGTATTACATCAATCTCAACTCCTTTGTCAACTCTATTATCAATGGTCGCTTTGGTTTCTGAAATTTTTTGATTGATAACAGTGCAAGTTTTGTCAATTTCTTTGCTAAGATTAACCTTCTCATACAATTGCTCAATGTTGTTTTGCAAAGAAATATAATTAGACAAATTTGTAATGGTCTCATCTAACTTGTTTGTACTATCCTTTAGCAAATTGTATAAAGTACTTAATTCATCTTTATCCTCAACACCATTCATTAAACTAACAATACCATTAATGTTGGAATTGTGTGCTTTTAAATTGTGAGAAACTATATGGGTAAAATTGTTTAGCCACTTATTTAACTTGTTACTGCTAATTAAAGATTGTTGAAGTTGGATTTCATTGTTCTTCCTTTCTGTAATATCCTGTGATATCCCTTTCAGTCCCTTAGGTTTACCTTTTGAATCAAATTCAAATCTCGTTTCACCATATATATACCTTATTTCACCATCCGGCCTAATAATTCTATGGTAAACAGAGTAATCCTTTAGAGTTTCATACCCTTTTTTAATTATTGATTCTACATGCTCTAAATCATCTGGATGTATGAATTTCATCCACGATTCAAAGCTATGATCGAAATTTCGAGGATCTATTCCATAAATTTTATAAGATTCATCCGACCACTTGGCGGCTTTGGTTTTAAAATCAAGTTCCCAGTGACCAACATGCGCAATTTCTTGAGCTTGTTTTAATTTGTTTTTACTCTGTATGAGCGATTTCTCAAATATTTTCCTCTCAGTTATATCTGATACTGTACAAGCAATACCTGTAACCGTTTTTTTATCTTTAATTGGATTAAATGAAATCTCTAGCCATAAATCCTGTGGATCGAATATGTGCTCTACAACAGTATATGATTCACCATTAAATGCTCTAGCAGCATAAAGCTTAAACCTCTCAGTCTTGTCATGTATGACATCATAATTCAAAAAATAATCCCCAATTTTGGGTCTTACTCCAATAGATTTTTGTACTGAATTGGTAAATGCTTCATTGAAAATTAACAATTTAAATTCTTTATCAAAACTCCATATCAAAGATTTAGAATTGTTAATGACAGCTAAAATATTTTGTTTTTCAAATTCAGATTGTCTCTCCAATTCCATTTTTTCTGCTTCAGCTTTTCTTAATGGTGTAATATCTGTTGATGTAATAAACAACCCAATCTTGTTCCCTAAATCATCTATAGCTGGCTTAAATTTGTTTTGAATAATGACTACATCGTTCATGTATTCAATTTCTATCTCTGTAATTTGTTCTTCTCCCAATATGGCTTTATCGAGAACTCCTTTTAAATACTCTACCCGTTCTTTACGAGTTAAATCAAGTAATAACATACCAGAAGTAACTTCTGTTCCGAAAAACTTTAAATATTGAATTTTAAATTGTGGACTAAATGTAATGACCTTGTAATCTTTGTCAACCAAAATATAGTTTTCATCAGAATTAATAACAATATAGTTTAAATGCGAACCTGCATTGATATGCTCTTCTATATGTTCATTATTCGCCGAAATCGTCATACACGTCTATTTTTACCTTTACAATATTAAGAAATTTAATGGATTATACATTTAATTACGTTTGTTTTATTTTAGTTATGAGAAGATTACAACTTAGTCAGCTTCACTGTTACTTTAAATCCATTATCTTCTTGTGAATCAATTACTATTTTACCTCCTAATCCTTCTATTTGAGATTTTATTATAAACAAGCCGAAACCTTTACCGTCTGGATGGTTATGGAATGTTTGTCTCAAATTGAAAAGTTGCTTGCCATACTTGTTTAAGTCCAATCCCAGACCATTATCTGAAATTTCTAAACATATCATGTCTTGCTCTATAAACGAACGAATCTGAATGTGTAATGTTCTTTTCGGACTCTGATATTTGATTGCGTTACTAATCAAATTGAGTAAAATACTATCTAAGTATTTTCTATTGTATTTGAATTTTAAATTGTTATCAATATCGATAGTAACGATAGCATTTGACTCTTTAATTTGTGCATCTAAAACCGATAGTATTTTGGTCAGACATTCCTCTAATTGCAACACTTTAAATTCCTCATTATTCGAATTTCTGACCTGAATAATGGATACCAATTCATCAAAAGTTTCATGCAAATAATCGCTTACTTGCTTAATTTTTCCAGATATTTCTTGTACCTCTTGTTCATTTGTTTCTCCTTGTAGCAATTCTGAAAGCATTGTCATATTGTGCAATGGAGCTCTTAAATTATGTGATATGATATGACAAAAATCTTCTAACTGCTTGTATTGTACAGCTAACAATTTTAAAGTCTCTCTTTTCTCTTTTAATCTTGTTTCAAGCTCAATTTCATGTTGTTTGTATTTTGTAATATCAAACTGAATAGCGATACAACTTTCAATATTACCATTGCTATCTTCTAAAGGTGTTACAGTAGAAGACAACCAAAATAATGACCCATCTTTTGCCTTGTTCTTAATTTCGTTTTTCCAAGTCTTGCCAGATGCTAAGGTCTTCCACATATCATCAAAAAATGACTGCTCATGAAAACCCGAATATAAAATGTTGATGTCCCGTCCAATCAATTCTTCTTCATTGTATTTAGAAATGGTACAAAAATTCTCATTGACGAATAAAATTTCTCCATGAATGTTTGTAATAGTAATAATTGCAGAATTGTTTAAAGCAACTTTCAGATCGTCAAGATACTTTAGTGCCTTACTATTAGATGATAGTTTTGTTTCAACACGTTTCATAATAGTTTCCATTTTTAGCTTCTACAAAATTATCAATTATTTTTACATTTCAAAATTTAAATTGCTGAATCTTAATAAGATAATAGTATCCAAAAACCACTAAAAAAGAAAAGCCCAGTTTTATAAAACGGGCTTTTCTTATTACACAAACTACGCACCTAAAGATCTTAAGTACTAAATGAATAGAAAATTTCATGCAAAAATGTTAAAAGTCAGAAAATCAGTTATATGACAATTGATACACCACTAAAAAATTCTTATTTTGAGAAAAAAATTATCAAATTGTGAAATATTGAATGTCTTTCTGATATTTGTACTATGAGATTTTTGCCTATTGTCTTTTTCCTTCTGTTTTCTTGTCATCAAAGTCCTAATGCTACTGTAAAATCAACCAATACAAAAGCAATCAAAGATAGTTCTTACACCATACTGTATGGCGATACTTCTTTGGTGGATACTAGTCTAATTGATGAATTTGAATTGTTGTATATTGTTGTGGCAGATACATCACTAAACTATAATATTTTGAAGAAAAAAGCTTCACTATATGCATCTAAAAACAATGAAAAATTTGAACCTATAGATGTGAACACTGTATTATTTAATTTGCCTAAGGATAGTGATGCCCACGAATATGGAAAAATAAATTATCTAAGAAAGAGTGCTGAAGAGTATTTAAGTATTGAATATTTGTTCAACTATTATATGTTATCTACTAAAAAATTAATGGCAATAGTGGTTGGTATATATAAAACGCCTGAAGAAGCAAATAATAGACTTAAGAAAATTAAAAAGCATTTTCCTAATGCGTTTTATTTTAAGAGTTTACTTTAAATTGGTTGTATGAATTAGGCTTTTGAATACTGCCTCATTTTTTCAACCACAAGCGCTATATCCTCAGGCCATTCACTCTCAAAATGGATGAACTTTTTGGATGTAGGATGGATAAATCCCAAAGTTTTAGCATGCAATGCTTGTCTACTTAAAATTGAAAAACAATTTTGAATGAACTGCTCATATTTAGGCAACTTGGATGTCTTTAATATGTTCATGCCCCCATATGCTTCATCTGCAAATAGAGGGTGTCCAATGTGTTTCATGTGGGCTCGAATTTGATGGGTTCTGCCCGTTTCTAATTGGCATTCAACCAAAGTGCAAAAACCAAACCTTTCAAGCACTTTGTAATGTGTTACGGCGTGTTTTCCAATATTTGGGTCGCTAAATACAGCAGACAATCTTCTGTCTTTTAAATCTCGTGCAATATTTCCTGTAACAGTGCAATTGTCTTCTTTTACATCGCCCCAAACTAAGGCATTGTATACTCTACTGATACTATGGTCGAAGAACTGTTTTGCGAGATGTACCAAAGCATCTTCTGTTTTAGCAATTAATATCAATCCACTAGTATCTTTGTCTATCCTGTGCACCAGTCCAGGGCGCATCTCGTCTGAATATTTGGGCAATTGTTTGAAATGGAAAAGGAGTGCATTAACCAATGTGCCTGTGTAATTATTGAATCCAGGATGTACAACCATCCCAGCAGATTTGTTAACGACTATCAATTCTTCATCTTCGTATACAATATTAATAGGGATGTCTTCCGCTATTAGTTCGGGATTTCTTGGTGGATTTGGTAATACAACTGTAACAATATCAAGTGGTTTAACTTGATAATTGCTTTTAACTGTTTTACCATTAACAAGTACACTGCCAATCTCAATGCCTTTTTGAACCTTTGTTCTGGTAGCATTTTCAATCCGCATGGTGACAAATTTATCCAATCGCATCAAAGATTGTCCTTTGTCTGCTGTTATACGATGATGTTCGTATAAATCTTGTTCTTCGTTTAATTCTTCTTCAATCAAAATCTCTGCAATATTATTACAAACAATACAATTTAATTTTATTTAATTAGACTTATGATGTATTTTCGCACAAAATTATGACGCAAATAACACACGAAATCGCATTAGGTAACTTTTACCATCAAGTATCTTACGCTTTAAACAACCATAAAAATCATGGTTTTAAAGCAGAAAATTTCTCAAACATTGTCATTGGAGGACTAGGAGGCTCTGGGATAGGTGGCAGGATTGCAAAAACTTATTTCTCAGATAAATCAAGTTTACCAATTGAAGTGTACAGTGATTACACGCTTCCTGCTTATGTAAGTAAAAAGAGTTTAATCATATTATGCTCATACAGTGGTTTAACCGAAGAAACACTTGCAATGTACGAAAAAGCCACTGAAATTGGCGCTCAAATCATCTGCATCACTTCTGGTGGAACATTGCTGGATTGGGCTCAGAATAATAATAATCCTTATTATATCGTTGAACAAGGCTATCAGCCAAGAATGGCAATTGGTTTTTCTTTAACCTATAATTTGTTGATTTTAGGTGAGTTGTTCGGTATCAATGTTAAACCTGAATTGGAAGGCTTGAAGGCTGTTTATGAAAACTCTGAAGCTGAACAACTTAGAGCTAAAGAAATGCTCAATTTTTTCAACAACTCTCTTGACAATAAATTTGTAATTGTAGCAGATCCTGTTTCTGAAGCTATAGGTATAAGATTTTGCCAGCAAATACAAGAGAATGCAAAACTTGAAGCATTTATCAACGTATTACCTGAAGCCAATCACAACGTTTTTGAGACGTATTATGGAAAATTACCTAATAACTTTATTTTTATGAACTCTCAAACAAACAACAGAAATATCGGTCGCTTTGGTTACTTGAAAGAACTACTCGAAAAACAAGGTAACGCTGTTTATGAGTTGAATTTAAATGGTGGTACCATCAATGAAATTTATAGAACTATTCACATGAATGATTGGTTCTCTATTTTCTTGTCAAATGTGAAAGGAGCAGATAATATGTCTGTACCTAATATTAGCGGACTTAAATCATTCTTATTGAGAATGCACGCATAATAAATCAATGAAATTAGTATCGTATAAAAACAATGGTGATTCATCCAGATTAGGTATTCTAGTTGGAAATAGAATTCACGATGCAGCTTTAAACAACTCAAGTTTACCTGATAACATGCTTGCCCTTTTAAATATGGGCGAAAAAGGCATGGATATGATGAGAGAGTCAGAACGCCTAATCATGGAAGGCAAATCCTATGATGAAGGCTTGGCTTTTAACAACGACATCTTATTGGCTCCTATTCCTAATCCTACCAGTTGCAGAGACGGTTATGCTTTTAGACAACACGTTGAAGCAGCAAGGAGAAATCGCGGTGTAGCAATGATTCCTGAATTTGATGAATACCCAATTATGTATTTCACCAATCATAATGCTGTTCAAGGTCCAGGCGAAATCTGGTGCATGCCAGACCATTTTAACAAACTTGATTTCGAATTAGAAGTTGCAGTGGTTTTGGGTAAAAAAGGTAGAAATATCAAAGCCGAACAAGCTGATCAATACATTGCAGGTTACTGCATCATGAATGATATGAGTGCTAGAACCCTTCAAATGGAAGAGATGCTACTCAACCTCGGACCAGCAAAGGGCAAAGATTTTTCTACAGTTATTGGGCCTTATATGGTAACCTCAGATGAGTTAATGCATCTTAACAAACCTGCTAAATCAAATCATGTAGGTAACAATATTGCTTTAGACATGAAGTGTTGGGTGAATGGTCAACTTGTTAGCAGTGGAAGCACTGGTGATATGGATTGGACATTTGCGGAAATTATAGAAAGATGCGCCTACGGTGTTGATGTATTTCCTGGTGATGTTATCGGCTCGGGTACTGTTGGTACTGGTTGTTTCCTTGAGTTAAATGGCACCGGTTTATTGAACGATAAAAATTATAAAGTACAATGGTTACAACCTAACGATGTAGTTGAAATGGAAATTACTGGTTTAGGAAAACTGACAAATACTATTAAAGCAGTTGAAACAGATTTCTCAATTTTAAATCTAAAGAAAAAAACAGCGGCTTTATAAGAAATAATATCTCATTCATAAAATAGGGAGGCTTCTAGTCTCCCTTTTTTTTTAGTTTTGATTTCGTCGAAAGTTTGTTTTTCAATTATTATCTGTGAAATCATTATCTGAAAAAGAAGAAGAGCTATATTACCTAATCGCCTTATCAATGGTCAATGGTATTGGCAATCACTTGGCTAAAAACCTGTTTAACCATTTTGGTAGTGCTAAAAACATCTTCAAAGAAAAAACCTTTAATCTTAAGAAAATACAAGGTATTGGTGCGCTAACCGCTAAAAACATCAAAGATTTTAATCAATTCGATGAAGCATTGGAAGAACTTCAATTCATTCAAAAAAACAACATTCAATTTTTAACTTACTTTGATCCAAAATTTCCTAAAAGATTAAAAGAAATTGATGATAGTCCTTTAGTCTTATTTACTAAAGGTAATGCAGAGTTGAATGCTTCTCGAATGTTAGCCATTGTTGGTACTCGAACCCCAACTCAATATGGTAAACAATTCACTGAAATGTGTGTTGAAGCATTGAAACCATATAACGTCACTATTGTAAGCGGACTTGCAGCTGGTATTGATTCAATTGCCCACAAATCTTGTGTCATTAATAAAATACCGACAATTGGTGTGCTCGGTCACGGTTTGTCAACCATCTACCCAAGTGGTAATAAACACTTGTCAAATGACATCATTAAAAATGGGGCTTTGGTATCTGAATTTAGATTCCATACACCAGGTAATAAAGAGAATTTTCCAAGAAGAAATAGGATAGTAGCGGCAATGTGCGATACAATTGTCGTTGTTGAAAGTGGCATTAAAGGTGGTAGTATGATAACGGCTGATTTAGCCAATCAATACAACAGAGATGTATTCGCATTGCCTGGTAAAATAACAGATGTCTTTAGTCAAGGTTGTAACAAACTCATCGCCAATAACCAAGCTGCCATCATTGATTCCATATCAACATTAATTGACAGTCTCGGTTATGATGTCAAGAAAAAACAAAAGCCTCAACAACAAAATTTACAATTGCTGAATTTGAACGAGGATGAAAAGAGCATTTATAACATCCTCTTCAATGGTGAGAAAGGGATTGACGATTTGTTGTATACATCAGAAATTCCCTTAAACAGAATGGCTCTTGTATTGTTGGATATGGAATTCAAAGGACTCTTAAAAATGTTGCCTGGCAAGCGCTATTGTTTGATTAAAGACATGTTTTAACGACGTTACTAAAGTCATTTAACCGTAAAAAATGTAATTATCTCGATTAGCCTCTCATTCAAGCACTATTTATTCTATATTTGAAGTTTGAATATGAAGAATTTATTGTTATCTGCATCATTTGCATTTGCTGTTCTAGCCAATGCTGGAAAGCCAGTTGATTCTGTTGCTCTAAAATTGGCTTCCTACAAAAAAGTTAAACTCACTACCGATTTAAGTAAAGTAGATCAAGAAGAAAGAGAAGGATTAAAATTATTGATAAGAGCTGCTGAAATGATTGATATGGCGTTTAAAGCTCAAGCTTATGGAACCAATATCAATGCTGATACAGTCATGAATCCTAACATCATAAAGTTCATGGAAATCAATTATGGACCTTGGGATAGATTAGACAATAACAAACCATTTGTGAAAGGTGTTGGACCAAAGCCACTAGGTGCAAATTTCTATCCATCAGATATGAGAAAATCTGAATTTGATAGTTTAAATGACCCAAAGAAAAATGACCCTTACACCATTATCATAAGAGAAGAAGGTGCACTTAAAGTTGTTCCATATACTGAAGCTTACCAAAGATATTTGTTGGATGCCTCCAATTCATTGAAAGTAGCCTCCAATTTTTTCAAGGATTCTATGTTTAAACTGTATCTAGTTGCTAGATCAGAAGCATTATTATCTAACAATTACGATGCTAGTGATAGAATCTGGCTTGATATGAAAAACAACCAATTTGATATCATCATTGGTCCAATTGAAACCTATGAAGACAAGCTATATGGTATCAAAACTGCTTATGAGTCTTATGTTTTGGTTAAAGATATGGAATGGAGCAAGAAGCTTGAAAAATATACAGCTTACCTTCCTGAACTGCAAAAAGGATTGCCAGTTGATAAAAAATACAAAGAGGATTTAACTGGTTCGAGCTCGCAATTGAATGCTTATGATATCATTTATTATGCTGGCGACTGTAACAGTGGTAGTAAGACAATTGCAGTCAACCTTCCAAACGATGAAAAATTACAAGCCGAAAAAGGTACCAGAAGAAGTCAATTCAAAAATACGATTAAATACAAATTTGATTACATCATGATGCCTATTGCCAACGAATTGATTGCGCCTGAGCAAAGAAAACACGTAACATTCAATGCATTTTTCTCTAATACCATGTTTCATGAAGTGGCACATGGTCTTGGTATTAAAAATACTGTTAATGGCAAAGGAACAGTGCAACAGGCTTTAGGACCATATTACAGCGCTTTAGAAGAAGGTAAAGCCGATATTCTAGGATTGTATATGATTACTCAATTGTATGAAAAGAAAGTGCTTACTGAAGGCGAATTGATGGATTATTATGTAACCTTTATGGCTGGGATTTTCCGCTCTGTTAGATTCGGTGCTGCAAGCGCACATGGTCAAGCAAATATGATTAGATTCAATTATTTCTTAGAACAAGGTGCTTTTGTTAAAGACAGTAAAACCGGTTTCTATAAAATTGATTTCGAAAAAATGCAAAAAGCAATGAATAGTCTAAGCGCTATCATTCTTGAATTGCAAGGCAATGGCGACTTAGATGGCGTTAAAAAATTGATTACAGATATGGGAACTATTCGTCCTGAATTGCAAAAAGATTTGGATAAATTATCAAGTAAAAACATTCCTGTTGATGTGGTGTTTGAACAAGGTATTGAAGTGCTAGATTTAAACAAACCAATCGACCCAATGATGCCTGAAAACAATCCAGCTCCAAAGAAACCATAATAAATTGGCATAATTTTTCGTATATATCTTTATAATGATGATAAATCAAAATCTGATGAAAAAAATTAAATATTCTCTCATGTTACTCCCTGCCTTTGTCCTTTTGACTCTGGCATTTTGTTTTAGACAACCTGTTTTTGACAACGACCAATCTCTTACTCCAACCATTTTAGATGTACTAGAATATTACCACTATCAACCAAAAATGATAGATGATAAATTTTCTAAAGATTTATTTGATTTGTATATCAAACGTCTGGATAATGACAAACGATTTTTCCTAAAAAATGAAATAGATTCTCTATCAACCTATAAAGACAAATTAGATGATCAAGCCAAAGCTGGTAAATTTGAATTCTTCGATAAAATCAACGCAATGTACATCATTAGAGTTGCAAGGTCAGAAAAATGGGTGAATGAATACTTATCCAAACCTTATGATTTTACAGCAAAAGAATATCTTGATTTTGATGAAGAACATCCTTCTTTCTTAAATTCTGAATCTGAATTGAAAGAATTTTGGAGAAAAAATTTAAAACGCCAAGTGCTTGAGCGCTTATCCAACAAAATGGATATCCAAGAAAAAGCTCAAATTAAAAAAGATACTTTCGTAAAAATTAAACCATACGACAGTTTAGAAGCTGAATCTAGAAGAGAAGTGGCTAAATCGCATAAAACTTGGTTCAACAACATCAGAAAATTCAATAGAAAAGATATGGTTAGCATGTATGTTAACTGTATCACTGAAATCTTTGACTTACATACCAATTATTTTCCTCCAGCTGATAAAGAAAATTTCGACATCAGAATGAGTGGTAAATTAGAAGGAATTGGTGCTTCACTTCAAGAAAAAGATGGGTTCTTAAAAGTTGCAGCCATTGTGCCTGGCAGTCCTTCTTATAAACAAGGTCAATTAAAAGCTGGTGACATCATTTTAAAAGTGGCTCAAGGTGCTGCCGAGCCAGTAGATATTTCTAACATGAAAATGGATGATGCCATACAGTTGATTAGAGGTAAAAAAGGTACCGAAGTGAGATTGACGGTTAAAAAACCAGATGAGTCTATTGTCATCATCCCAATTATTAGAGATGTAGTAATTATGGAAGATACTTATGCTAAGTCAATGATCATAGACAACGAAGGGGTTAAGTATGGATACATCAATCTGCCAAGTTTTTATATTGATATGAATGACAATGGTGGTAGATCTTGCTTTATAGACGTAGCGAATGAAATCAAAAAACTAAAAGCTGATTCTGTAAAAGGTATCATACTTGATTTAAGAAACAATGGTGGTGGCTCTCTTGACGATGTGGTTAAAATGGGAGGATTGTTTATTGATAAGGGACCAATGTGCTTAGTGAAAAACAAACTAGGACAGCCAGAAATGAAATCTGATAGAGATAATGGAGCGCTTTGGGAAGGTCCGCTTACCATAATGGTGAACGAAAGTTCGGCTTCTGCTTCAGAAATTTTAGCCGCAGCTATGCAAGATTACAAACGTGCAACCATTATTGGAACTCCAACTTATGGTAAAGGTACAGTTCAGACTTTTATAGATTTGGATCAAGGTTCTGGAAGGACTCAAGCAGATCTATTGGGTTCGGTTAAAGTAACCATCCAAAAATTCTATAGAATAAATGGTTCAACAACTCAATTAATGGGTGTTACACCAGATGTTATCATTCCTGATAGATACAGATATTTGGATTTTGGTGAAAAAGACCAGGATTATGCTTTGGGAGCAGATAAAATATCTCAAGCACCTTATACCGTTTCTGAATGGGCAAATAAAGTGAAAGAAGCAGCTTCTAAAGGCAACAAGAGGATTGCATCTAATAGCTTGTTCCAAGAAATTGAAAGTTTTGCGAAGAAAGTTGAGAAGATGGATGAAAGAACAAGATTTACTTTAAATCTTGAAGAGTATCGTGCAGAAACAAAACAGAATGAATTGGACAATAAAAAGTACGATGAATTGATGAAATCAATACAAGCACTTAAAATATACAATACTAAAAAGGATGATGCTTCATTGTCAGTTGACGATACCAAGAAAAAAGTAAAAGCTGATTGGAACAAAGCATTTGAAAAGGACATTTATATTCAAGAAGCCGTTAAAGTTTTAAAAGATTTAAATTGATATTAGAGCAAGCATATCCTTGGAATGAATACGAGCTTATAGACAGCGGAGAAGGCGAAAAACTTGAGCGTTTTGGTAAGTATATTTTAATACGGCCAGAACCTCAAGCTCTATGGCCTAAACAACTGAATCCTAAAGAATGGTCGGCTAGAGCACATGGAAGATTTGTTAGAGATAACACCAAAAAAAGTCACCGTGATTCAAACAACGAAAACGGCGGTTGGCAATTTAATAAGCCCGTGCCAGCTTCTTGGGAACTAGAGTATAAGCCACTTAAATTGAAATTGAAGTTGTCTTGTACTTCTTTTGGACATCTCGGCATTTTTGTAGAACAAATAAGCAATTGGCATTACATTGACAATGAAGTGAGACGAATTGGTAATCGACCAAAGGTGCTTAATTTGTTTGCATATACTGGAGCTTCTAGTATAGTAGCAGCGCAAGCTGGTGCAGATGTCACACATCTTGATGCTGTTAGAAGTGTGGTATCTTGGGCAAATGAAAATAAGCAATTGTCTAAATCACCTGAAATACGCTGGCTTGTTGAAGATGCTCTCAAGTTTGTTAAAAGACAAGCCAAGAAAGGACAAATTTACCAAGGTGTCATTTTAGACCCTCCTGCGTATGGTCGCGGACCAGAAGGAGAGAAGTGGGTGCTAGAAGACCAAATCAATGAATTGGTGTACCACACAGCACAAATTGTTGATCCTGAAAAACACTTTGTCTTACTCAATCTATACAGTATGGGACTAAGCGGAACAATTGGTGTTAACTTATTTAAATCACATCTTAAAAATGAGGCTACTTGGGGAGAATGTATTGTGCCTTCAAGCGCTGGATTGGATTTACCTTTGTGTACTTGGGTGCGTTCTCAAAAGTGATTTTTATTGTTTTAAAGCTATGTGAATGACCGTCTTAATATGATGCTACTCATATATTGACAATGACCCTGGTCACATATATTTCATTCTAAAAGTTGCAATTTTGATTCATAAATAGTTTATAATATGAAAGAAACAATGACTCAGTTACACCACATGTGTGAAGACTGGAAAAGAGAATTAAAATTTTTCAAGGATGAGATTGAAATTTTGAGAAATAGATTGGATGAGGTAGCTGCTAGAAATACTTCAAATGAAGTAATGGTCGATGTAGAACATTACGAAAACAAATTTAAAATCTTATCGATTCATATTGATGAATTGATGCACGATTTAAATATTAAGACCGATGAAATCACTTCAAATGCAGCATCTCAGTCAAAATACATCAATGTGAAAATGTTTGAAGCTGACACAAAATTAGCTGACCTAATGCTTATCACTTCTAAAGACTTTCATGAAACCAAAAATAAGTTTTATGGATTTTTAACAAAAGTGTTTTAAGTACTTTTAATCCAAAACTATTAGCTTTAAAATGTGATATTATAAAGCTAATAGTTTACAATATTGCTTTTCTAATCTTTATCAACTTTTCCATTAATGGCTCTAACAAATCTATTTGTAACATGTTAGCGCCATCACTTAATGCTTGATCTGGTCGAGGATGTGTTTCTATAAACAATCCGTCTGCTCCAGTTGCAATAGCAGCTTTAGCAATTGTCTCAATCATCTCCGGTAAACCGCCTGTAACTCCCGAACTTTGGTTGGGTTGTTGTAAACTATGGGTAATATCCATTATAATAGGATAACCTGTTTTTTTCATCCATGTGATGTTTCTAAAATCCACTATCATATCGTGATACCCAAACATATTACCTCTGTCTGTTAGTAATATATTGTGATTGCCTGAGTCAACCACCTTTTGCGCAGCATGGTCCATCGCACTTGCAGCAGAAAATTGACCTTTTTTTATGTTGACAAACTTTCCTGTTTTTGCAGCTGCTACCAATAAATCTGTTTGTCTGAATAGAAAGGCTGGTATCTGCAATACATCTACATATTCAGCGGCCATTGCTGCTTCTTGTGCTTCGTGTATGTCTGTAACAGTTGGAACATGGTATTTTTCTCCAACTTTCTTTAAAATTTCTAATGCTTTTATATCTCCTATACCAGTAAACGAATCCAATCTCGAACGGTTCGCCTTTCTATATGATCCCTTAAACACCCAAGGAATTTCAAGTCTATTGCTGATGTCGTGTATTTTATCTGCAATTTCAAAAGCTATGTCTTCACCTTCAATAGCACACGGACCAGCAAGAATGAAGAAGTTATTCGAATTTTGGTGTTTGAGATTTGGAATATTTGGTATCATGGTTGGGCAAAGTTACGACTAATTCGTCAACTTAAAAGTTCTTAAATAAGAAGCTTCTTCTGTTTCAATGATGAGTTGTAATGATTTGACATCTTTGTACTTCTTGATTTTTTTCTCAATCATCGTAAAATCACTTCCAACATCATATTTCAGCCACTCACTTTGTTCTAGTTTAAATACTTTTGTGGCTATTTTTTTGTCTTTCTTGTCACGTTTAGCTGTGATAGAAATCTTAACTTTCTGTGCTTGACTGCTTCTTAATATCACCAATAAATCACCATAGAAATTATCGATAGAATGTTCCCACAATATATCTTTTTCAGAAAACGTGTTTTTGATAAAACTAAAAGCCAATCCAAAATCTGGCACTCCGCTGCCGTAAAAAGTGTCTTTCTGAGCATAGTTAGAAGATGAATAATCTAAAAAAAATTTCAATGTGTCAACAGAATAGGTTGGAAATGCTCCCATTAAACAAGCAAAAGCTCCAGCAAATATTGGTGTAGCATAAGATGTACCATTGCCTCTGTAAAATCCACTTGGTGAGGCTATCATCACTTGAAATCCTGATGCGACGAAATTGGGTTTGTTTGAATTAAAGCCAGTTGAACTGAAATCTGCGTAAAAACCATTTGCATTACATGCTCCAATCGCTATACTTCCTAATGCATCCGCAGGTGTGCCTATTTTTTTCCATTTGCTTCTTCCTTCATTTCCTGCACTGCATATAACTGCTATGCCTTTGCTGTGTGCAAAATTTGCTCCCTTTGCAGCAATAGTCGTTTTGCCATCCAAATCTGAATACTTATGGTTAAAATTGGCATTATCAAAGGTATGATAGCCAATCGAACCAATAATCAAATCTACTCCCAAGCTATCAGCAAATTCAGCCCCAAACACCCACTTTAATTCTTCTAATAGTGATTCTTGTGAGCCAATTTCTGTGCGAATTAGCGTGTATCTAGAAAATGGAGCTGTGCCAACATATTTTCCAGGGTTGAATGTTTTCATTAAAGATAAAACCCTTGCTCCATGACTGTCGTCTTCCCACACACTGTTATCGTAGTCCACAAAGTCTTTGGTGATACATCCGTTCAACAAATCTTCCATGCCTTCTACTTGGTAAGCATCATTAAATCCTGCATCTAACACAGCTATATGAACTTGATCTCCTCTAAACTTTTTTTGATGTAACAATGGTAAACCAATTTGTCTAATTTGTTCAATACTTTTACCGTATAGGGACAATGTAATTCCACTGTCTTTATATAAAGATTTCTTTTCTATCAAAGCTTTAGCGAGATCATAATACCTAGAATCTATCACTTTTTTTATAGGTTGCTCGCGTTTTTCTATAGAACCTAAGTAAGTTATTTTACTGATAAAGTTGACAAATTCTAATTGTTTTATCTGCTCAGATTTCTCAACTACAACTTCAACACCATTCAACCATTTTGTACTTTGAACGACCTTTACTCCTGAATATATTTTAAGTGCTTCGATATAATTGCTGTTCACTGGTAAATCGCTTTCATCTATAGCAATTCCATACTTTGCTCTTCTATCAATTGCTTCGACAGATAAAAACTCCCATGGCCTTTCAATAGAATAGACACTTGAAGCTTTGTCTTTAAATTGAATGAAATAATGCGAAGTAGAATCAGCAGCTTGAGCAATGATACAAACCACTAAATGAACAATTAGAATACTAACGCGCATGTCTTAAAAGTCTGTAATTAATTTTAAATCCTCTTATTAAATCGCCATTATTAGATTTTTCAAGTGAGATATGATTTTTATACACCAATCCAATACCTGCAGCATATATTTCCTTAAAACTTCTTTCAAATTTACTGTTAATGACATTAGTGCTTTCAACACTCAAGGCTTTCTTAAACTTAAATGCATCCAATGTATAGGGTTTATTGATTAATCCATAATATACATTAACAGCATTGTCTAAATTATAGGCATTAGAGTTCCAAACAGCATCAATTGTAATAGGGAAGGAGAGCTTGATCATGCGTTTGTTGTCTTCCACTCTTTCAACCATATTGTTGTCAGCTACAGAATACCATGAATTGATATACGTCCACAAAGATGTATCACTTAATCGTCTGTATCTATCGACTTTTAAAGCTTTGCGACCGAGGTTGTCTGTAAAGAAAGTATCGTTGTATTCCATCAATTGGTATTCTGATGTATCTGACGAATTCGTGAAATCATCAAAAGTAATTTCATTGACTTTAAAGATAGAGAATGAACCTAAGGTGTCGTTGTAATATGATTTTTCTGAATTTCTTACATAGGTTTCATACTCATCTTTCCTACAAGATGCCAATACAAATACCATTAAAACGATATGAAAAACGTGCTTAATCAATTAATTAACCTTACAAAAATCTTTTTACCCGATGGGAAAGTATCGTTTTGCAAATAGTCTGTAGAATCGGTAAATCGGTACACCAAACCAATGTTTTTTGAGTATACCTCCTCTCTTACAGTATTGATAATTCCTGTTAAAGGCTTGGTTAATTTTATGCTAACGCAATTGCTAAAGTTGTTGAGTCCGTTATTGTATCCTGTAAATACTGAAGTGTATTTAACTGTTTTTGGCTCTCTTGAATTGAACATATTCAAATTCCATGAGTATGTAGTGCCTTTTGTTTTATATGTGGAAATTGGAAACAACATTTTTACTTCAACTCCATTGTTTAAACTTTCAATGGCATAATTGCCTACAACTTTTCGTTCAAACGACATAAATGGTACATACATACCTTTGTCAAAACTGTATTTACTTAACTCAAGTCGGTAAATAGTATCACCACTTAAATTCACATATTGTTCCACAACTTCTTCTTGAAATTGATTTGAAAAGGTATCAATCTTTTTCTGAAACAAATCGTAAACAACTGTGTCAACCTTGTAAAGATGTTTGGTGCCAATCTTTGTCGGAAAATACTCTTGTCCTTTAACTACCAATTCTTCTTTATCATTTCTACAAGCATAAAACACCAAAGAAACTAATGTGAAAACAATTAAAACACTATTTTTCATATTTATTTGCTACAAATTTAAGTATAAACAACAAATTCAGCGTAATATTGCAACACTATTTTGGTATGCAAATTTTAGACGGAAAACTAATTGCTCAATCTGTAAAAGATAAGATTAAGTCTGAGTTGGATGGCTTGATTGCACAAGGATTTAGACGACCACACCTCGTGGCTGTTTTAGTTGGTAACGATGGAGCAAGCCGAACTTATGTGGATAGTAAAGAACGAAATGCTAAGGCTTTAGGCTTCGAATCAACCGTTTTGCGTCTTGAAGAACATACAACTCAAGCTGAATTAATTAAAATTGTTCAAAAATTTAATCTCGATCCAAACATCGATGGTATTCTTGTTCAATCGCCTTTACCAAAACATATTGATGAAAAAATCATTACCCAAACCATTGCTCCAAACAAAGATGTTGATGGATTCCACGATATCAACATGGGAAAATTAGCAAAAGGCGATGATGAAGGTTTCGTATCGGCTACTCCTCTTGGTGTCATGATGATTCTTGAAGCCTATAATATTGATACCCAAGGCAAACATTGTGTGGTAGTAGGTAGAAGTAATATTGTTGGCCGACCAATGAGTTTGTTAATGTCCTCAAACAGACAATACGGCAATTCTACCGTTACAGTTTGCCATTCTCGTACCAAAAACATCGAATTGTTTACCAAACAAGCTGATATTTTAATTGCGGCAATTGGCATTCCGGGTTTTATTAAAGAAGATATGGTTAAACCAGATGCAGTTGTTATAGATGTTGGAATTACAAGGGTAGACGACGCTTCAAGAAAGTCTGGTTTCTACCTTAAAGGTGATGTCGACTTCCAAAATGTTCAGAATGTGGCTAGTTATATTACCCCTGTTCCGGGTGGTGTTGGACTTATGACCATAGCAGCTTTATTAAGCAATACTTTTAAAGCATACAAAAATCACATTTTATAATGTCTGAATCAACTGTGGTACAATATCCTGTAATGGAGCACTTTTATACAATACAAGGTGAAGGGCATTACACTGGATATGCTGCCTACTTTATTAGATTGGGTGGTTGCGATGTCGGTTGTGTTTGGTGCGATGTAAAAGAAAGTTGGGATGCCTCAGTGCATCCAAAGTACCATGTGTCAGATATGGTCAGCTGGGTTACAGCCTCTAAAGCACCAATCTGCGTTATTACTGGTGGTGAACCTGCCATGTACGACCTTAATCCTCTGATCAATGAACTAAAGTCTAAAAACATTCGAGTTCATATCGAAACATCCGGAGCCTACCCAATTCTCGGTCAACCCGATTGGATATGCTTATCTCCCAAAAAATTCAAATTCCCTATTCAAGAATCTCTTGAACGCGCTCATGAATTCAAAGCTATTATTTTCAACAAGACTGATTTTCAATGGGCTTCATCGTATAAAAACAATCTAAATTCAAACTGTATTAAATTCGTACAACCTGAATGGTCAAAGTCTTCTGAAATGATGCCTTTGATTGTCGAATTTGTCAAAGAAAATCCTGATTGGAGAATCTCTTTACAAACGCACAAATATTTGAATATTCCATAATCTGTTGTGGTGAATAATATTTGATAAATCCATAAAATATCAGCAAATTTGCATTACTGATGTTCAAAGGTATTTCAACTTCAACTCTACTTAAAACACTTGGATTGGCTGCTGTAGCTTTTATTGTCTATTTGTTTATTGCCATGTTTTTCACCTCTTTTTACACCCGCCATGGTGAAAGTACCCAAGTGCCTAAAGTAATTGGGATGCCAGCAGAAAATGCATTCTCTATTTTAGAAAACAGCGATTTGGAAATGATGATTGTTGATTCGGTGTATCAGGAAGATTTAAAACCTATGACCATAGTTGAACAAGACCCTAAGCCTGGAATGAATGTTAAACCTGGCAGAAAAATCTATGTCACTGTTAATACCGGTATTAAACCGAAAGTTAAAATGCCTAAACTAGTCAACGGTGGAGCCAATCTTGCAAAAGTATTACTTCAAAATGCTGGTTTAAAACTAGGCAGAGTTGATTCTGTCTCCAGTTCTATTGGTTCAGGATTGGTCCTAAATCAAAAATACAAAGGACGCGAAATAGCACCCAATACTCCTCTCGAAAAAGGCTCTGTTATCGACATCGTTGTCTCTAAAAAAATGTCACATAGAGACACTACCAACGTAACAATCGACCCATTAACTCCAGATGATGGTTTGCTACCATAATGGAATTGTAAAATTTACTATGTTCAGCAATATTTTTAAGCTAAATTTGTTTCTATAATTCATGAAAGTACTATCGGTTTTAACGACTTGTTTTATCTCAATAAATGTTTTTTGTCAAGGCCCAATCATAACGCCTCTTCAAAACAATCACGCACTCAATCGTCAAAATACAAATTCAAAAAGACAATTAACAGACACCATAAAATTACCGTTCATTGACGATTTTACGTCTACAGAACTGGTACCAAATCAACTCTATTGGAACGATAATCAAGTATACGTCAATAGCCACTTTGCTATCTCTCCACCTTCATATGGTGTTGCTACTTTTGATAACCTTAACGCCAAAGGCAAACCATACCAAACCTTAAGTGGTCTTACAACCAATCACTGTGATTCTCTAACTTCAAACTTTATCAATCTGTTCAATTATAAAACAGGATTAACTTGGAAAAATTATTTGTTGTCTGACTCAATCTACCTCAGTTTCTTTTACCAGATGCAGGGCAAAGGCGATGTTTTAGACAATACCGACTCATTGGTGCTTAAGTTCAAACAAGCTGATGGTCAATGGAACACTGTTTGGAAAACAATCGGGAAAAATTACAAACCATTTATCCAAGCAATGGTGCCAATCAAAAAGTCAAATTATCTATTTAACAATTTCCAATTCAGATTTATCAATTACGGTAAAACTACTGGAAATATGAACCAATGGCACCTCGATTATATCAGACTTAATAGTGGCAGAACTTATACAGATACTGCCATCAGAGAAGTTGCCATTAATGCTGTACCTGAAGGACCCTTACAATGGTTCGAAACAATGCCATACGACCATTTTAAAGTCAATCCCAATTTTCATACCATTCCCGCTCATGCTTATACCATCAGAAACAACAACAACGTTCCTGTCAATGTACAGTTTGGCTGTGAAGTTAGAAACCAATACAATCAATTGGTATTAAACTATCCTTTCAATGCAACAAACAGAAACGTTAAAGAATTCTCTGATACATCTGAGGCCTTTCTTGGATTGAAATTGGATACATTTTCAGGTAAGTTGCCCTCTTTAAGTTTAAAGTATAGAATCTTACCTCTAGCAAATGATGTAACAGCTGATGATTACAATTCCATTTCAAATAACAACGATTATACCAAGCACTTCAAATTTCAAAATTACTTTGCTTACGACGATGGTTCTGCTGAAGGTGGATATGGGTTAGATTATGGTTCTCTGCCAGCTGGACCAGGATATGCAGCAATCAGATTCAATTTACCTAAAAGTGATACTCTAAGAGGAATTTCTGTTTTTTTCAACCGCTCTGTATCTGAGATTACTGGCAAGAATTTTTATATTACTATATGGAAGAAATTGTCTGAACCTCCAGCAAATACAGATGATAACGATGTCATTGCCAAACAAATTGAAGTCGCTTCTGCTGTGTATTCCGACTCCATTAACGGATTTGTGAATTTTGTACTTGATACTGCAATTGCTCTTAATGCCGGCAATTTCTATATAGGGTGGCAACAAAACACCAATTTCATCTTAAATGTAGGATACGATAACAACTACAAATACGGTCATAGTGGTGGTAAAAATCCAAACTTGTTTTACAATCTAAATGGCTATTGGGAAAATGTGAGCTCTACTATAACAGGTGCCCCAATGATGCGACCTTTGGTTGGACCACCATTGCCTAAACAATCAACTAGATTGACCAATACTACCACCACAAATACACTTTCTGTATACCCAAATCCAATTGAAAATTCTAGTATTTTAAATATCAATACTAGAGAAAATATTGTTTCAATTGAAATTTACGATGTAACTGGAAAATTATTATTGAATCAAACTGGTGAATTGCTTGGTAGTATAGATATTGCTGCTTTGAGCAAAGGTGTTTATTTTATCAAATGTACATCTGCAAACAATGCTATTTTAAATTCAAAATTTATAAAAAATTAACATGAGCGAAATAACTGTAAACGAATTAAAGGAAAGATTATCTAAAGGCGAAGAATTAAAAATTATAGATGTTAGAGAACCTTATGAGTATGAAGAATTCAATATAGGGGCTTTAAATATTCCTCTTGGTGATTTACAATCAAAAATAGATGACCTTGATGATTGGATGAATGAAGAAGTAATTGTACACTGTAGAAGTGGTGCTAGAAGTGCTGCAGCTAAAGCATTCTTAGATCAAAATGGATTTAAAAATGTTAGAAATCTTGTAGGCGGTATGATGGCCTATCAATCTATGTAGTTGATATCTATGCAAATTAAACTTCTAGCCATAGTCTGCGGTTTACTTTGTGTTTTCGTACTAAGTTATTGTAAACAAGGAGAGAAATCTGTCGACAACTCGCCTTATCTCAACCACAACGATTCGGTTAAATATGTTGGTATTGATGCTTGCGCAAAATGCCATTTAGATAAATATTCTACCTTCATTGAAACTGGCATGGGCAGCAGTTTTGATTTGGCATCGCTTAAAAAAACATCTGCTGAATTCCATCATGTAACGCCTGTATACGATGGATATAGAAATCTATATTATTTGCCTTTTCTTAAAGACAGCGCCATTTATCTTAAAGAGTATAGATTGTTAAATGGTGATACCATCTATTCAAGAACCGAAAAAATACAATACATTATTGGCTCTGGTCACCATACCAATTCGCATTTTATTGAAGAAAATGGATATGTCTTTCAGGCTCCTCTCACATTCTATACCCAGAAAGGTAAGTGGGATTTACCTCCAGGTTTTGAAAATGGCAATAACACGGGTTTCGAGAGAAAAATTGGTCTTGAATGCATGTCTTGTCACAATGCCATTCCTAATCTTGTTAAGGGCTCAGAAAATCAATACAAAAATTTGCCTCATGGTATCAATTGCGAACGTTGTCATGGACCAGGTGAAGTGCATGTTGCTGAGAAATCTAAAGGCATAGTGGTAGATGTTTCAAAAGAAACAGATTATACCATAGTTAATCCAGCTAAACTGAGTTGGAACCGTCAAATAGATATTTGCCAAAGATGCCATCTTCAAGGTAACGCGGTATTAAAGCCTGGCAAATCTTTCATTGATTTTAGACCAGGTATGAAACTATCAGATGTATTCGACCAATTTTCGCCCGAATACGAAGGAGAAGACGATGTGGTAATGGCAGCACATGCTGAGCGTTTTCAACGAAGTAAATGCTTCATTGCATCGGCAAAAGGCGATTTAAATTCAGACAAGATTCAACCTGGATTTACCTGCATCTCATGTCATAACCCTCACGTTTCAGTTAGACAAACCAATGCTCAAATATTCAATTCAAAATGCCGCTCTTGTCATACTACTTCCAATCAAAAACAATGTAGCGCCCCAGTTGCTTCATTAAATAAAGAAAACAATAATTGCGTGAAATGCCACATGCCTTCAACTGGTACTTCTGATATACCTCACGTTACAGTACACGATCACTACATTAGAAAACCTTCATCTTCTACTGTAGTTAAAGGAAAACTAAAGGGACTTAATTGTATAACAAATACAAATCCCGACATTGCTACTGTTACAGAAGCCTATGTTTCATATTATGAAAAATTTGAAGCCAATCCACTATTCCTAAATATTGCCAAACAAAAAAGCAAGGATTTGGATCAAAACAACCAATTGCATTTACAAATATTGATACATCTCTATTACATCAATTCTCAATTTGATGAAATTAAAAATAGTGCAAACCTTTATAATGGTAATGATGCTTGGACATTTTATAGAATTGCCAAAGCATATGAGAGATTAAATGACGCTCCAAATGCAGAATTATGGTTTGATAAGGCAGTAAACAAAGAACCTTTAAACCTCGATTTCTTATTGCAAAAAGGCAATTTATTGATCAAAACCAAACAATTTAGAAAAGCTGAAACCGTGTTAAACCAATACATCAAATTGTATTCTAAAAATTCAGATGTATGGGCGTATTTTGGTTTGGTGTATATGAACAACAATCAACCTTCAAAAGCCAAAGAAGCTTTTACCAAATCGCTTTCTTTTAATCCTGATAATTTGACAGCACTTCAAAACTTACTTTCTTTAGAAAATATACTCGGTAATTCTGCTCAAGTTGCTAAATTGCAATCCAGAATCAATGCCATCAAACATCCATAATATCCCTGTTTTAAGCGCTCAACAAATTAGAGATTGGGATAAGTATACCATTGAACATGAACCTATCGCTTCTATAAAATTGATGGAAAGAGCTGCAGTAGCTTGTTCCGATCAAATCGTAAAGTTGTATGGTCATACTAAAATATTTTATATTTTCTGTGGTATTGGTAACAATGGGGGAGATGGTTTAGCCATCGCTAGGTTACTAAATGCCAAACATATTGAAACCATTGTTTATGTATGCGGAGATGTTCTTAATGCAAGTTTAGACTTTATTCAAAATTACAACAGAATAAAATCTCTGAATGTAATGATTCACAATTTCAACGAGCAACTCAATGATGAGCATTTTAAGAAGGAAGGTGTAATTATTGATGCATTGTTTGGAACTGGTTTAAACAGAGCTGTTGATGGCGTTTTTAAATTATGTATAGATACAATAAATAGTTTAAATTTTCCTATAGTATCAATTGATATTCCCTCAGGACTGTTGACAGATGAGTCAACTCCAATTCAAAATTCAATTGTAAAAGCCAAACATACATTGACTTTTCAATGTTTGAAATTGTGTTTTTTATTGCCGGATTGTGCCGATTTTATTGGGACTTGGCAAGTAATTGACATTGCTCTTCACAACGATTATCTCACACATCTTGCCTGTAATAAATGGTTTGTCACAGATACATGTATCAAAGAATCTATTCGCAGCAAATCGAAGTTTTCTCACAAAGGAAATAATGGACATGCACTGCTAATTGCCGGCTCATATTCTAAGTATGGAGCGTCTATTCTCGCAGCTAGAGCTGCATTGAAGTCAGGCTTAGGACTGTTAACTGTGCACATTCCAAGCTCTGGTATTGAATCTTTGCATACTGCCTGTCCTGAAGCAATGTTGTCAGTTGATGAACAGCATGAATTTAGTTCTGAATTGCCAAATGTAGAAAAATTCAATGCTGTTGGAATTGGACCAGCTATTGGTGTCAATGATTTAACAAAACACTTACTTAAACAGATATTTGCTCATCAGATTCCAAAGGTAATTGATGCTGATGCTATAACATTAGCAGCTTATGATCTTACTTTAAAATCTCAGTTGCCTAAAGAAGCGGTACTTACACCTCATGTAAAAGAATTTGAACGTTTGTTTGGCGCTTGCAAAAATGCTTTTGAAAGACACCAAAAACAGTTGGAATGTTCAAAAAAATATCAATTATACATCGTTTTGAAAGGCGCAAATTCGTGCTTGTCTTGCCCAGATGGATCTGCTTATTTCAATTCAACTGGTAATCCTGGAATGGCTAAAGGTGGTTCAGGGGATGTATTGACTGGAATAATTGTGTCTTTATTGGCGCAGTCTTACAGTCCAAAAGATGCAGCTGTTATCGGTATGTTTGTTCACGGTTTAGCTGGCGATTTGGCAGCTTTAGAAAAAGGTGAAATTTCTATGTTACCCTCAGATTTAATTGAACATTTGCCTAATGCGTTTGTTCAAATTACCAAACAATCAAATTAGAATTTTGAGCGTTTGGAATAATGTTCTCTAATGTATCTCCACTAATCACATCAACAGAATCTTTGTTAATGCCATAAGTGATTAATTGAACTGTATGGTCGTTTAATTTTCTAAATTGATAATTGGTATTACTAGAATTGGTACATTGATAGGTCAAACCATTGTACTTCTCAGACCATTTATTGTTGCTATATGAATACAATTTGATTTCATCCCAACAACTTTCTTCTGATTGTAAGAAAAACATGATTTCGCTGTTGCCATCGTTGTTTAAATCTCCAATGTTTTTTACCAAAAGTTCTGCAACATTGCCTTGATGGATGATGCCAGGAAAACAGGTGAAACTTACTTTGTAAATAGAATTTAGTGTATTGTAACGGATGAAGGCAGTATCTCTCAAGCCATCATTGTTGATGTCATTTAAATCGACAATTCTAGTCTGAATGCTATCTTTCGCTGAACCAGATTTTCTTTTTTTGGTTTTAAAATAATCGTCTGTGTTTAAAACATCATTCAAATCAACACCATCCAAACTCGCATTATTACTCGATTTGTTGCTCTTTTCGCAAGAGAACAAAAATGGTAAAAGCATCAATAGATATAGACGGGTCATTTAATTAATCGCAAAATTAAAATTAAATAAACAATTTTTATAAAAAATATTTATGACTTTAGTCCTTTTTTTAGCACACTGTTTTGGGGATAAACCAATGTCTTCATTATACTATGTATAAATTGCCCAACTTTGTTTTATTTCTTCATCCCGAAACTCTAATAAATGTTTATTGTTTGCTCAAACAATTTAGATAATTTCGCGGTGTGAATTTATCGGAAGAGATACATAAGAGAAAAACCTTTGCAATCATCAGTCACCCTGACGCAGGTAAAACTACTTTGACTGAAAAATTTCTACTTTTTGGTGGAGCTATTCAAACGGCAGGTGCAGTTAAATCTAATAAAATTAAAAAAGCTGCTACCAGCGATTTCATGGAAATAGAAAAGCAAAGAGGTATCTCTGTCGCTACTTCTGTAATGACCTTCGAATACAATGGCAAGTTGGTTAACATTCTCGATACACCGGGTCACAAAGACTTCGCCGAAGATACCTACAGAACTCTAACTGCTGTGGATAGTGTTATCTTGGTTATCGACTGCGTAAAAGGTGTTGAAGAGCAAACAGAGCGTTTGATGGAGGTTTGTAGAATGAGAAATACTCCTGTTATTGTGTTTATCAACAAAGTGGATAGAGATGGTCGCGACCCATTTGACTTGTTAGACGAACTTGAACAAAAACTCAACATCAAGGTAAAACCTATGAGCTGGCCTATCAATGGTGGCCGCGATTTCAAAGGTGTTTATAAGCTATTCGATAAAAGCATCAATTTTTTTGAAGCCAATAAAACCAAAATATCTAAAGACATCATTAAAATAGACGATTTAAACAGTCCATTGTTAGATGAATTAATAGACAATGATGCTGACAAATTGCGTTCGGATGTTGAGTTGATAGATGGTGTCTATGGTGATTTTGATGTCAATGATTATTTAAAAGGAGAGGTTGCTCCAGTGTTCTTCGGTTCTGCTTTGAATAATTTTGGTATTAAAGAGCTTTTAGAAAAATTCTTAGAAATTGCTCCTTTCCCTCAAGCCCGCAATTCGAGCGAAAGAAATGTTAAACCTGATGAAAACAAATTCTCTGGGTTCATCTTTAAAATCCACGCTAACTTAGACCCAAAACACCGCGATAGAATCGCATTCTTAAGGGTTTGTTCAGGTAAGTTTGAAAGAAACAAATTCTTCCACCACGTGCGTCTCAATAAAGACATGAAGTTTGCCAGTCCATTTACTTTTATGGCAGATTCTAAAGCCTTATTAGAAGATGCTTTTGCAGGTGATGTTGTAGGTTTGTATGATACTGGAAACTTTAAAATTGGTGATACTTTAACCGAAGGTGAAAACTTTATGTTCAAAGGTATTCCATCATTTTCTCCAGAAATTTTTAAGGAGTTGATCAACCTCGATCCTATGAAATCTAAACAACTTGAAAAAGGTATCGAACAATTAACCGACGAAGGTGTTGCTCAGTTGTTTAGACAAGAACCTGGTAATAGAAAGTACATTGGTACTGTAGGTGAACTCCAATTTGAAGTGATTCAACACCGTCTCGAAAATGAATACAATGCCAAATGTAGATTTGAACCTCGTTCATTTTTCAAAGCTTGTTGGATGACTGGCGACAAAGAAGCTATTTCAGAATTTTGTAAATTCAGACAAAAAAACATTGTTAAAGACAAAGATGAGAACCTAGTATTCTTGGCTGAAACGGCATGGATTTTGAACACCGCTATTCAACAAAATCCTAAAATTGAATTCCACACAACTTCCGAATTTAAAATTTAAAAGAATTGAATATTGGAAAAAACATTGTATGTTTGAACTGAAAATGGATACACTGAGGCAAGGCATATTTAGTACATGCTTATTTGCATATTCTAGTTTATTTTCTCAAGAACAAACGCAAGTAGATTTTATCCCTTCATTCAAAAAAGGTGATAGAATGGTCTATCAACTTGTAGAAACCAAATTCAAACAAAATCCCAGTGGTCATTTCCTTTATCTGATGTTCGATACCAGCTACATGGTATTCAATGTTACAGATAAAAACGATTCTCAAACTCTTGTAGATTTCAACTATGCTGATGCTATTGTTAATGGACAAATTTACAATGAGACTCCTACCAATGGTTTACCCAATCCTTTGAGAACCGAAACCTATAAATTGGTTTTGGATAAAAATGGTAAATTCATTGAAGTGGCAAATTGGGAATTCTTTGGAAGTATACTCATTCAAAATCTTAAGTTTCAATACAAATCGAGTATGTTGGATTCTAATACTCTAAAATATTATTATCTTTACTACCATAACCAAGAAAATGTTGAATATGCGGTCATTCCAAGAGTTCTTGATTTGATAGATATTTTTGGTAAATCTTATATCCTTGAAAACAACTACAGTCTTGCTCGAGAAATTGTTAATCCTTTTAAAGGAAGAAATTTATTAAAGTCTTGTACCTTCAAACCTTTTAAAGACCCTGCTTACCCAAATTCTGTATTTTTTAAAGGTCAAGTTAAAACCAATGACATAGATAACGAATGTCTTCAAGAAGATTATTATGCCTTTATTGATGAGAAAAAACCTGATGATGAATCTGAAATAGTGCCTCCTTATATTTATATGCAAGACTCATATTCTTATCAATGGGGTACCATCTCTAAACGCATTATTACCTATACAACAACTCACACTGTCTGGCTGGGCGAAGACAAGCAAGGACTGGATAGAATGTATACATTTTACGCTTTCTGAAAGTGAAAAATTACAACCATTTAAAGTACATATTCCTTAGTTTTTTATTCTGTCTAATTTTACTTCTCTTTGTCTTTTTTCAAAGCAAAGGAATTGAAGGTGGAATGGATTCTTGGATGCACTTTTTAAACTCAAAGTATGCATTCAAATATCCTGAATTGTTTCTCGACCAATGGAATAAACCCATTTTTACCATCGTAACAGCCCCAATTTGTCAATTGGGATTAAACGCTCTAGTAATTTTTAATATCATGTGTGTTGCTTTGGCTGGATTGCTTTTAGCTTTAGCCTTCAACTATAAAGGTTACAAAAACTCGTGGTTATTAATACCACTTATGATCTTTACACCAATAAGTTTTCTACATACAGTTTCTGCGCTTACTGAGCCCTTAAACATCTTGATGATAGCTCTGTTTATCTATTTATGGCTTATTGATAAAAGGATTGCTGCTGTCATTTTAGCTGGATTTTTTCCATTCGTCAGGACTGAAGGATTTGTAATTGGTGGTGCTGTAGTCTATTTAATACTTTGGTCGAGAGATTATAAATTGCTTTTATGGTTATTCGTAGGAAGTATCATGATGAACTTCGTAGGGTTCATTATTACAGGTCATCCTTTCTGGATCATCTCAGATAACCCATATTGGAGACATGAAATGAATGGTACTTTCGATCCAGGCAGTGGTAGCATTTTGCATTTCTTTAAACAATCTAAATTTATGTTTGGATTGCCTTTACTGGTTTTAATGTCACTAGCAACTTTATTGCCTTTGTACAATAGAATTAATAAAATAAAAAACTCTGAGCTGTTGGTGTTCGCTTTGTTGGGCTTTTGGTTGTATTTTGTAGCTCATACTACCATATACTATTTTGGAATATTAGGCTCTCATGGTTTAACTCGTCCTTTTGCAGTTGTTGCACCATTTACAGCCATGATGGTGTATTTTGTTTGGGACTTCTTTTTAGAAAAAGTCAAACATCAATTTAGAATTCTTTCTTCTATAATTTTAACATTATTGGTAATTGGTTTTGCATACAAGGAAACAGGATTTCCAAATCCTTTAAAGTACTCTAAAGTAGCAATACCATTTGATAAAACTCAAATCAATTTTTTAAATGCTGGAAATTGGCTCAAAGAACAAAAGCTAATAAATAGAGTCATTGTGCAACAATCGCCATATTTCAATGTGACATTCAATAAAGACCCATTCAATATCAACAATTCGTATTGGATCTGGTCAATCGATAAAAACGCAGACTGGACTAAAAAAGGAACTATTGTAATATGGGATGGATTTTCAGCTAAAAGGGAAGGTGGAATGCCTCTAAAATGGTTGCAAAACAATACCAACTACAAGCAAATTCATTTTATTGATGGTGAAGAAAAAGTTGAAGGTGATCCAGATAGATACGATATTTATATATTTGAGAAAATCAATTAAACACCAAATAATTCAGTGTGTATTTTATACGTCATACTGAAATTAAAGTGTTTTTCACCATAACTCTCTATCCAAGCAATACCTCTAGTAGCATTGCTAATAAATACTTCATCGGCCATATACAAATCTTCTTCAAGTACTTCTTGCTCTCGGATATTATACCCTAAAGTTTTCAATTTGTCAATGATGTAATGTCGCATAACACCATCCAAACAATATTGATTCAGTCCCGGTGTTATGATGTCATCGCCTTGAATAACAAATATATTGGCATTGAATACTTCCGAAATTGCACCTTGTTCGTTAAAGAGTAAAACAGTATCAAAGTTATTTTCCTGAGCATATATTCCAGCCAAAACATATTGAATGGCTGACAATGGTTTAAAAAAACTCAAAAAATTGGAAGGCTTCAATATCAAGCCATACGCTCCGAGTTTTAGACCTTTATCATTAATAGGATAATGGCCTGTCGACTCACTCATTTCAATTAAAAATTGACATTTATTGCGTTCAGGTGAGTAAAACCCTTCTGATTCTCTATAGAATATTATCCTACATCTTGAATTTACCCAACCATTTTTTAAACACATCAATTCTATCTGATCTTCAAAGAATTTTTGAGTCCATTTTTCGTTGAGAGGCAAATGAAACAATGTAGATGCCCTTTGAATTCTTTGATAATGAAAATCAAATAATTGAGGTTTTTTATTAATTACTTTTATACTCTCAAAGAAGCCGTCTCCGTATTTATAAATACGACTTCTGGAGCTGAATATTTTGTCGTCAGCGTCAGTCAGTACCCCATTAAAACTGATTAACATGGTCGCAATATAATAGGATTTTTTGTATTAGAGTTGACAAAAAATTATATTTGTAATGTATGATAAAAAAACTTTTAGTTTTATCTATTGTCGTTTTTAATTATCTCCCTACACAAGCACAAAATTCAAACGATACATCAAATTATCCTTATTGGATTGATATGATGCAAGATAGAAATGTCAATTTCTTTCAAACTCAAAGAGCATTCAACCTTTATTGGCAAAATAGAACGGTTCAAAAAGGTAGTGGTTGGAAAGCTTTTAAACGATGGGAATGGATCAATAGTCATTTAGTTGATAGTTTGGGTAACTTTCCAAACTTTGAAATGCAATACCAAGATTATCAAGATAAAATTGATCAAGACAATAAATCTTGGGACATTGCAACGCCTGGCTTAGGTGTCGGTTCAATTCCTTGTAAAACTCAAGGCGATTGGAAACCAATGGGACCAACGACTTTACCCGTTAATAATACTGGTCAAATGAATGGTATGGGCAGGGTGAATGCCATTGGTTTACATCCTACTGATTCTAATACCATTTACATTGGTTCTGCTGCTGGTGGAATATGGAAAACAACTAACAGTGGTGTTACTTGGACAGTTAATACAGATTCTTTGCCTACACTTGGTGTTTCAGCAATTGCCATCACCAAAACCAATCCTAACGTTATGTATTTTGGTTCTGGCGATAGAGATGCTGGAGATGCTGTTGGTTACGGCGTATTTAAAAGTACCAACGCAGGTGCTACTTGGTCAATTAGCAACTCTGGTATGGGTAACAGAACAGTTGGTAGATTGATAATCGACCCAAATAATGCTAGCGTTCTTTTAGCTGCATGTAATGGTGGTATCTACCGTTCTACAAATGCTGGTGCTTCATGGACCCAAACTTATTCTGGTGGATTTTTTAAAGACATTATTTTTAAACCAGATAATTCAAATGTGGTATACGCTACAAATGCTGGATTACTCTACCGCTCTCTTAACAATGGACAAACTTGGTCGGCTATGACGACAGGATTGCCTACAACAGGTGTTTCTAGAGCCGTAATTGAGGTGAGTGCACTTGACCCTAAATTGGTGTATGTATGGATCGCCAATGGTAGTGTCCACAAAGGCATTTACTTGTCAAGAGACAGTGGTAATACTTTTAGAACCCAGTCAACTACTCCAAATATCCATGATTATTCTACAACTGGCAGCGGCTCAGGTGGCCAAGCTTGGTACGATATGGATATGGTGTCAGACCCTACAAATGCAGCTATTTTATATTGTGGTGGCGTCAATATTTTCAAATCAGTAGATACAGGTAAAACTTGGTCAATTGCTGGTTATTGGGTGAATCAAATTCACGCCGACCAACACGAGTTAGCTGCCGATCCAATTTCAAAACGAATTTATGCAGGAAATGATGGTGGATTATATATGTCAAGAAATAAAGGTACGCCTTGGATACCATTAAAAAGTGGTTTGGGAATAGCCCAAATTTATAAAATGGATGCGTCTCGAACTAAAAAAGACATTTTAATAAATGGCTATCAAGACAATGGAACTGGCAACTACAACGGTGGCTGGTATACCACTTATGGAGGAGATGGAATGGATTGCGCCGTCGATCAAACGGATTATCGATACAGTTACGGTGAATTGTATTATGGTTCAATATTCAGAGTCTTTAATGTGAATGCCCAAACTACCATCGCTAATAATGGATACATCGCCTCAGGAAGTGATACCATTAACGAAAGTGGAGGTTGGGTTACGCCCTTTACTTTGAGGGAAGGCTCAGGTAATACCATGTTTATTGGTTATAAAAACATCTGGCGAAGCAATAATATTAAAGCTGGAACTGTAACTTGGAAGAAAATCTCCAGTAGTCTTGGAGGTGTTAACAATGTTGATTTTACTGAATTGGAAAGTAATATTGCTAACTCAGATATATTGTATGCCTCGCGTTCTAATGGTACTTTTTTTAGAAGTGATAATGTAAATGCAACAACTCCAAGTTGGAATACTATAACACAGCCTGTTTCAGGAACAGTTAACGCAATTGAAACCGACCCTAAAAATCAAAATGTTGTATACATTGGTATAGGTGTAAGAGTGTATCGCTCTACCAATAAAGGGGCATCGTGGACACAAGTTAATACCAATTTCTCTAATAATGTGGCTACCATCTTAATGGACACATCTAATAAAAAGAAAGGTATTTATGTTGGTACTTATGGAGGTGGTGTTTGGTACACTGATACGACACTTTCTACATGGAAATACTTCAGCAAAGGTTTGCCTAATACTGTTAGTGTTACTGAACTCAAAATGTATTACGAACCGACTAAAAGTTGCAATTGTAATGTGTTGTACGGTTCTACCTATAATCGTGGTAATTGGTATACAACGATCTACAACGATGGCACTAAAAAACCTGTAGCCTTACTTGAAAATTATGATACAGTTGTGTGTAAAGCGAATACAGTTTCATTTAAAGACAAATCATGCTTTACCCCAGGCCGATTTAAATGGTCGTTTGCCCCATCTAATATTAGCTTTGTTTCTGGCAATGATTCTGCATCAGATATTACTGTTAGTTTTGGTTCATCTGGTAAATACGTTTTTACATTTATGGCTGAAAACTGCAATGGTATTGATACATTGAAAGGCGTTGTAAATATTGGAGATTCAATAACCAGAGCCTGCACTACAACAACTACTAATAGTGTATCTGGATTGGGAATTTTTAATGTTGAATTAGGTACTTTAAACAGATCTTCAAGTGGTAGAAATCCTGAAGGGGCTTATATTGATATGGGTTGCACCAAAGTTGTAAAACTTAAAAAAGGTAAAAAGTATACCTTAAAGGTTTTAACTGGAACAACTTATACCGAACAAGTAAAAGCATTTATTGATTACAACAACAATGGCTCACTTTCTGATGCCGGAGAACTGGTGTATCAACCTGCTGCTAATTTGCTGACACACATTGACTCGTTCACCATTCCCACTACTGTAGTTACAAATAAAATTATCCGACTTAGAGTTCGAAGTGATTATATTTCAATTGGCACAAATCCTTGTTCTAATTTAAACTATGGCCAAACCGAAGATTATGGAATTTTTATTGAAGATGATATAACTCCGAAGTTCGTTACAGATGTCACTAAAAAATGCCAAGATTTAAAAGTAAAATTCACTGATTCAACTAAAGGCGTAGGAGCTAATTACTCTTGGAATTTTGGTGCAGGTGCTGTGCCTTCTACCGCAACAGGTAAAGGTCCTCACACTGTAACCTATACTTCTCCTGGTTATAAAAAAGTGGTATTAACTGTTGATTCAAAAATTTACTCAAAAGACAGTGCAGTTGAAATTTACTCAGCTCCAAATATCTCTGTAGTATTTACAAAAGGAGATAGTTCTGTGTGCCGTTTCAAACCATTTACTCTAAGTGCAAATGATGCCAATGCATCTTCACCAAGCTATCAATGGCGACTGAATGGTATCAACATTGTTGACTCTACGTATCAAGTGTATAGAAAATCATCTTCTGCTTTTTCTGATAGTGGTGTGTATTCTGTTGTTGCTTCGACTGCTCAATGTAAAGACACTGCCTTTAAAAAGGTGTACATCCGCGTTTTGCCTTTGTCTAATTTTTATTTAAACGACTCAACTCAATGCTTAACTGGAAATAGTTTCACATACACAAATAGTTCAAGCATAAGCAAAGGAACTTATAGAAATCAATGGTATTTTGGAGACAATACCTCTGATACAGGTTATAGTAAATCTAAAACGTATACCAACTATGGTACTTACAGTGTTAAACTACGTTCTATAAGCAATTATGGCTGTATAGATTCCATAACTAGAAAAGCTTATGTCTACGAAAATTCAGTGCCTAATTTCTCCATCAATAGTGCTGCTCAATGTTATAAATCTAATGCTTTCACTTTTACAAATACGACTTCTTTAAATACTGGTTCTTATACTAGTAGCTGGAAATTTGGAGATGCTTCAACGTCCAATTTAAATGCTCCAAATTCCAAGACGTATTCGGTGTTTAACAATTCTTACAAAGTAAAATTATACACCACAACCAACAATGGTTGTATAGATAGTACCGAGAAAACAGTAACATTATATCCTAATCCAGTGGCATCATTTAATGTAAATGATACCGACCAGTGTAATAGAGGTAACAGCTTTATTTTTACCAATTCAAGTTCTATTCTAAGTGGTACATATAATTCAAATTGGAGCTTTGGTGATTTGTCGACTGCTACTACAACTTCAACATCTCATACTTATAGTAATCCTGGTACTTATGCCGTAAGGTTGATATTGTCTAGCAACCAATCTTGTAATGATACTACTTATAAAAATGTCTATGTATTCGATCAGCCAAAAGCCAAATTTACCATCAACGATAGCACTCAATGCTTGAAAGCCAATGCCCTTGTTTTCACAAATACATCTACAATAGGTAAAGGAACAATTAATCCTTTATGGAGTTTAGGTAATGGTGTAACATCAAATTCTAACACAGTTAATTATTCTTATCCTAAAGATAGTAATTATGTAGTAAAACTTTTAGTTATCAGTAATAACAACTGTCGCGATAGCATCATTAAACCTGTTGCTATTTACCCTCAATCTAAACTTGCTTTCGGTATCAATGCTTCAGCTCAATGTTTCAAAGGCAATAGCTATTCGTTTACCAATGCTTCATCTATAAAATCTGGAACTGTTAGCTATCAGTGGGATTTTGGTGATGCAACAAGTTCAACAATTGCAAATCCACCAGCTAAATCTTATTCTACGTTTAAAGACTCTGTTTATGTAACTTTAATGAGCAATTCCAATCAGTCTTGTAAAGATACTATAATAGGTAAAGTATACCTGTATTCAAGTCCAATTGCTGCTTTCTCTATCAACGATAGCAGTCAATGTTACAAATCCAATGCTTTTGTCTTTTCAAATAACTCAACATCAAATTCCAATGTCGTTAATTCATCTTGGAATTTCGGTGATGCCAATAGTTCTAGTGCTAATAGCCCTTCTCATCGTTACAATTCTTATGGAAATTATACTGTGAAATTGTTGGTGAGTTCGCACCCATCGTGCAAAGACAGTATCAGTAAATCTATAATTGTTCTTCCGAGTCCAATAGCTAACTTTAACGTCAACGACTCAACCCAATGTTTAAATGGCAATGTATTTATATACCAAAATACAACCATCATCAACACTGGATCATATACTTCTAGCTGGGATTTTGGCAATTCGCAAGTATCGACTCAAACCAATCCAGCAAATACCTTCTTATCTAAAGGCATTTTCAATGTTACATTGTACGTCAATAGTAACAACAATTGCAAGGATACCTTTTCGAGAGATATGACAGTTTTCGAATCTCCTAAAGCTAATTTTTCTCCTTCTTCTTTAACGGCATGTTTTAAAAACAACGTCATTACCTTTACTAACACTACTTTAGCTACTCAAGCTTATACCAGATCATGGTACGACAACACAAAGAATATCTCTAATGCCAACACAAGTTTCCAATATTCATTCTCTGATTCTGGTTATAAACAAATCAAATTGGTTGTTGTAAGTGATCAATTGTGTTCAGATAGTATCATAAAAACAATTTTTATAGCTCCTCAACCTATATTCAATTTGAATGGTCAATTGAGGGTGTGTAAAAATGAGAATTTGGAGTTGGATGCAACACCTACAACCTACAACTATAAGTGGGATTTTGGTCCTGGAACTACTGGTAACAGCAGCACATTTACAACCAAATGTGATTTCCCTGGAGTGTTCACTGTTAAATTGATTGCATCAAATGCCTACAATTGTATTGATACCATTACAAAGAATGTAACTGTTCATGATTTACCTGTTCCATTAATTACTTTATCGGACAAATTAACTTTAACGGGCGATGGGGTAGAAGTTACTGCAGCAGATGCTACTGGAATACCAGTAAATTCACGCTCTTGGTTATTCTCAAATGGCGCTACTGGAACCAATATGTCTGAAATTTTAATTTTCAATGACACCGTTACATTGACAGCTAAGTTGACTATTGTCGATACCAATGGATGCTCTGGAACATCTACTGTTAAAAAATTCTTTGTAATTCCAAACGACTATTATTTGCCGAATACATTTACTCCTAATGGCAATTCTATCAACGATGAATTTAAGTTGAGTGGATATGTGCAGGTGAAAAATTTCTCAATGAAAGTATTCAATCGATGGGGACAAATGATGTTTATGAGCGATGACCCAAATAAAGGATGGGATGGCACTTATGAAGGAAATTTAGTGCCTAATGGCAACTATATTTATTTGGTTGAATTTGAAGATATGAATGGAAAATTGAATGAGAAAAAGGGCTTTATAATGATAATGAGATAATGCTGCCTGACCCAACCATACTCAAAGATTTAGTCACACAAAAAATGCCATATGGTAAATATAAGGATAGGTTGTTATGCGATTTACCAGTGCATTATTTAGAATGGATGTATGCTCAAGGATTCCCCAAAGGTAGATTGGGTATGCAACTTTCAACTATTTATGAAATAAAAATCAATGGTTTGGAAAAGATACTCCAACCGTTAAAACAAAATACTAATCGGTTTTAATGCGACTGAAATTGAATACGACTTCACCTTCTTGAATTTGTAAATCGTATTTTGAAAGAATGTTAACTTTAAAGTGCCTAGTAGTATCTGGTACATTGTATTTAAGATGCAATACATGATCAGTGTATGTCCAAGTACCTAAAGCCGTTTTGTTAACAGATTCTATTTGATATGTAAATGTGCTATCTGATTCTATCGACATTCTATCATTGTCACCAATTTCAAACATCTTACTGTCACCTTTTAAAACCGAAGTATATTTCCAATGCCCTTTGATAAGTTCTGCTTCAGGCTTGTATGTACAAGCACTTAAAACTGTCAACATTAGGATGACAACAAGACTATTTGCGTTTGTCAATCTCATCTCTAATTTGTGCGGCTTTTAAATAATCCTCATTTCTTAGAGCTTCGTCCAACATGTCTTCAAGCTCTTCTATGGTTTTGTCTTTGTATTTGTTGTTAATACTTTTTTCATTTGCAGCAGGAGGTTCGTTGTTGTCTCTACCTGGTTTTTCAAGCTCGTTCTCTTCTAGAACAATACCTGCTTGCTCTAAAATATCTTCAGTAGTAAAAATAGGGCAGTTGTATCTAACAGCAATTGCTATAGCATCACTTGTTCTGCAATCTATTTTAATGGTTTCTTCTGCATTTTCACACTGTAAAGTGGCATAAAACACGCCTTCCTTTAACAAATGGATAAACACTTCTGTAATAGTGAAATTCAATTTTTTGCCAAACAATACAAACAGGTCATGTGTCAATGGCCTGTCTGTATTAATGCCCTCTAAAGGAATGGCAATAGCTTGTGCCTCAAATTGACCGACTATTATCGGTAATTTACGATCTCCGGAAACTTCGCTTAATATTAAGCTGTAAGAACCTTTGATTTGAGAAGGCGCAATGCCATAAATATCTAATTCAACTTTATTCAATCAGTGTCTGATTAATTTTTAGATGCTTTTGCTGCTTGAATGATTTGTGGTAAAATTTCAAATGCATCACCTACGATACCGTAATCTGCTGCTTTGAAAAATGGTGCTTCTGGATCTTTGTTGATAGCAACGATTACTTTGCTGCTGCTAACACCTGCTAAGTGCTGAATAGCACCTGAGATACCAATTGCAATGTATAAATTTGGTTTGATGGTAATACCGGTCTGACCAACGTGTTCGCCATGTGGTCTCCATCCCATATCACTTACTGGCTTAGAACATGCTGTTGCTGCTCCAAGTAAATCAGCCAACTCTTCTACCATACCCCAGTTTTCTGGTCCTTTCATTCCTCTACCTGCAGAAACAACAACTTCAGCTTCTGTTAATGGAATTTTTCCAGCAGCTTTAGATGTAGATACTATAGTTGTTTTACCAGATGAAGATCCAGCTGAAACTGATTCAACTGTAATCGAAACAGCGTTCTCTTTTAATTCTGTACTGTTTGGAGTAATAGCAATTAGCTTGTTCGCTCTATCTAATGTTACATAAGCAAAACCTTTTCCAGAGAAAACGCCTCTTTTAACTTTAAAACCAGAACCTGTCTCAGGTAATGCAATAACATTACTTGCCATAGAAGCATTCATAGCAACTGCAATTCTTGGAGCAATTGATTTTGCTTCATATGTGTTTGCAACAACCACTTGTTGAATGTTTTGAGCTGCAAATACTTTTGCTATTTCTATTCCGTACAATTGAGCATCAAAAGATGAGATTCCTTCAATGCAAACTAATTTTGTTACACCGTATTTAGCCAATTTATCAGCTTCACCATCGTTAGGTTTACCAACACAAACGGCAGTTATGCCTCCGTTGCTAATTTGTGATGCGTATGATGCAGCTTCTAATACTGCTTTTTTAAATATTCCTTCTGAATTTTCTGCGTATATCCCAGTCATGTTATTATGCTATTACTTTGGCTTCGTTCTTTAAAATGTCAATAATTTGTCCAGCGTTTTGCGCGTCTATCATTCTCACAGCTTGCTTAGCAGCAGGTGTTTCAAATGAAATATAAGTGCTTGCTACTTCTGTTGAAGTTGGCTCTACAACGTTTAATGGTTTTGTTCTTGCTGCCATAATACCTTTCATGTTTGGAATTCTTGGCTCACACAAATCTTTTTGTGCACTTGCAACAACTGGCAATGAACAACTGATGGTTTGTCTTCCTCCATCAATGTCTCTCTCAAATTCAGCATTGGTGCCATTAACATCCATTTTAGTACAAACGTTTACTGATGGCCAATCTAATAAAGCCCCCAATAAACTGCATACCATGCCTCCATTGTAATCTATACTTTCTCTTCCAGTTAAAACCATGTCATAACCATTTGCTTTCACTAAGGCTGCAATTTGCTCTGCAACAAACTGAGCATCTCTAGGCTCTGCATTGATTCTGATGGCATCATTGGCACCAATTGCCAATGCTTTTCTTATCACTGCGTCAGCATCGGCCAATCCAACAGTCGCAACAGTTACTGTGCCACCGTTTTTTTCAGTCAATTCTAAAGCCTTTGTTAAAGACAATTCATCATATGGATTAATAATGAATTGAACACCTTGAGTGTTGAATTTTGTGTTGTTGTCTGTGAAGGTAATTTTTGTGGTAGTATCTGGTACTACACTCATGCACACTAGAATTTTCATTTATGCTCTTAAATTATTTTGCAAAATTAAGTTAAAAAAGTCCTAAGAAAAAATGAGTTTTGCAAAGTAATTAACAATTTGAATTAAATGGATAGAATCACCCAGATTGAACAACTGCTTGCCCAATCGCCTACTGATGTGTTCCTTAATTATGCCCTAGCCATGGAATACCTTTCAGTGTCTGATATTCAAAAAACCATTGCTCAACTCGAAAAAGTAAAGACCATTCAAGCCGATTACTTGCCTCTATACTACCAATTGGCTAAAGCTTATGAAGCCAATAATGACTCTGATGCTGCCATCAAAACATACGAAGAAGGCATACTCATAGCGCAACAAACCAACGAAAGAAAAACATTAGGAGAACTTAGATCTGCTCTAGAAGAGCTCACTTTTTAACATACATGGAACTTATTACAAAAAATCCCAATTACAAACAATATGTGCTAAACCGCATGAAACTTAACCATTTCATGAATTTTATTGGTTTTGAAGCCACCGAAATTCAAGAAGGTTTTATTGAAGGTCATATCAATCTTCAACAACACCATTTACAACAAAATGGATTTGTCCATGGCGGTGTTACTTCTACTATCGCAGATTTGGTTATGGGTTTTGCTGCATACACACTTGTGCCTGAAGGCCAAGGCACAGTAACTTCTGATTTGAAAGTGGCATATCTTAGACCCGGTATTGGCGATAAAGTGATCGCTAGAGGTCGCGTTATTAAAGCCGGAAACCTTTTGTTTTACTGTGAAGCCGATATTCTATGTAAAAGTGAAAAAGGAGAGGTGCTTATCGCAAGAGGCTATGCTACTATGGCGGCGGTTAAGTATCAGGTGAAAGAGTAATTAATTATCGCATTAATTCGATGCAACCTTTGATGAATTTACTTTCCTTACTATAAGTATTTTTTATAACCAATGTGTAAAAATATAATCCATTTGGACAAAATTGATAATTATATTTACCATCCCAAGAGCATGTACTCCCTTGTTCAAAATATATTAATTCTCCCCAATTAGTGTAAATTTTAAAATCTATATAAAAATTATCTCCTAGGTTTACTTTAAATTCATCATTTATTCCATTGTTATCAGGGGTAAATGCATTTGGAATATTAATTATAAATTTCGGACAATTGGTAATTCTAATTGTATCAATTGTTGTACAAAAATTTGAATAAACTTTTAACCAATATATTCCTGTATCATATACCTTTATAGATTTCTTTTTCTCATTAGTACTCCATAAATATGTTCCATTAATTGTACTACTAATTTCTTTAAAATTTCCACATAACTTTATTTCTTTTTCAGAAAAAATCCTTGATTTAACTTTGTTTAACACTAAGAAGTCATCATATGAAATACTGCTATCAGAATGAATAATTTTTAAAGTATAATTACCTTGTTTGGTCACTTTAATAGTGGAAGAATTTTCACCGGTATTCCAAAGAATTGAATCTCCCTGTTGTTTTTTATAATTCAAATCAACTGTATCTCCTTCGCAAAAATAAATAGTCGATTGTTTTAAATTAGCAATGCGCGTTCTATACCAAAAGGATGGTATATTTGGTCCACCATAATACATTTCTCCATTTGCTAAATCAATTCCATTAAATATAAAATCACATTGTAATGAAGGCTTTTCTGGATAATTTATATAAGAGACTTTTCTAGTATTTTTACTTGTCCAATTTTCGTGAAATACATATATTTTCTTGTCAGGGCCAAGTTGTAAGCCTCTAACCGATTCACCTGAAGGAAATTGGAATACTTTTTTAAGTGATTGAGAAATCTTTGTCGAATCCCAATATTTTAAATCAAGTTGATAAATACATTGTGCAGATTCATATGTATCAAAATACACATATCTTGAATCTGCTGAAAATTCAAGATATCTTATTGCACCACTATTAAATTTTGTAGGAATATTAATATGTTGACTTAATTCTCCTGTTGAATTGTTAAATTTATATAAATTCAAAGCATAATATTTACTACTTCCTATTTTGTCAATGGTTCTCTGACTAAATAATGTTTTAGAATCTGGTGAAAATTTAACGCTGTAATATAACATTGTATCCTTAATGTTTAAATGCCTAATATTGCTGGATATCAAACCATTTTCAGTACATGTATAAAAAATTTTCTTCCTTGAAAAATCACTTGATAATAGCCAATAATCTATACCGTTTTCATGTTTAGAAACTGCTAAATTTTCAATCCCTCCTGGCATAAATTCCGTATAAGTCTGAATCACTTCACCTAAACCGCTGTCTTTATCAGCATCTAAAATCTGATACATTATCATTGTATCCTTAAATTTGGAATAATTTTCAGAAGCAATTCCCAAAAAAATATAATACAAATTTGGATGATTTGGCATCGGAAGAATAATACTACCTTGATATGCACTTGAAATTATAGATTTATTTTTATACGGTTGCCATCCTTTTAATATTTTATTTTTGCTGTTATATATAGTATCACCGTCTGAATAAAATAATATTTGACCAGAACTATCACAAATACTGCTCGAAGATTGAAAAGAAAATATTTTACTATCTGTGATTGCCGATATAGGGTTGCTATTAAAGCTAATGCCTGCATGCTTCCCAAAATACCACTTATTATACTCCTTTTGAGCAGATACTTTAGTGAAAAATAGGTAAAAAAATATAAAAATAAAAAATCTCATTAAATAGCTTTAGTATAGCAAATTTAATAATTAATTTATAAGATTTACAGTGGAAAAAATATTTTAGAAAAAACTTTACCATTTACTGACCAAAGGCATCAATCGGCCTCTGCCAAAGGCTTTCTGACTGACTCTCAATATTGGTGGCGACTGAAATCGCTTGTATTCACTGCCGTTCACCAATTTGATGACTTTCCTTACTACAGCTTCATCGTAGCCATGAGCAATTATTTTTTCAATTGAATATTGCTCTTCAATGTATAGCTTCAATATACCATCCAAAATTGGGTACTCAGGTAAACTGTCGCTGTCTTTCTGATCTGGTCTTAACTCTGCGCTTGGTGCTTTGTTAATGATTGCATTCGGAATCTTCTCTATGTCTCTGTTGATGTAATTGGCCAATGCGTAAACATCCATTTTGAAAACATCTCCTAAAACACTTAAACTTCCACACATATCGCCATATAATGTAGAATATCCAACCGACATCTCACTTTTGTTGCTAGTGTTTATCAAAATATAGCCTAATTTGTTGCTGATAGCCATCAAATAAACGCCGCGACTTCTAGCCTGAATATTTTCTTCAGCCAAACTAAAACTCATTCCTTCAAATAACTTACTCAACCCGCCTTCGAATGCACTAAAGGCCGTTTCGATTGGTATGATTTCATAACTATTCCCTAAATTTATTGATAATTGTTCTGCATCTTTTACACTGCCTTCTGAACTGAATTGTGAAGGCATAAGCACAGCCAAAACTTTATCTGCTCCTAAGGCCTCGGTTAACAAAGCTTGAACTACTGCAGAATCTATTCCTCCCGATGAACCTAAAACAGCTTTCTTGAAACCCATTTTACCAAAATAATCTCGAATTCCAAAAATCAAAGCATCATGCAAATAGGCTATTTCACTTCTGTCATGCAAATCAATGGCTCCTTTATCTTCAAACTCGTAATAGCCTATTGCTTCTTCAAATGTCTTTAATTTGAAAACAACATCTCCTTTGGCATTTAAAACTACTGAGTTGCCATCAAAAATCAAATCAGTGTGAACTCCCACTTGATTGACATAAATCAAAGGTAATGAAAATGCAACTGATTGTTTCTTTAATACCTCTAATCGCTCGTCTAACTTACCGGTATTGTAAGGTGATGCAGAAATATTAATGGCAAAATCTGGTTGTTGTATCGACAATTCTTTTAATGGATTGCTTTGATAATCGAATCTGTCCATCTCATGCCACAAATCTTCACAAATTGTAATGGCAACTTTTTTGCCTTTGATTTCAACACAATTAAAAACATCGTTAACTTCGAAGTACCTTGATTCATTAAATACATCGTAAGTAGGCAATAGAGTTTTATAGATGACATGTTGTATTTTACCATCTGAAATGACAACTGCACTATTGTATAATCGTCTACCTGTTTCTTCTGGATTTTCCATTGGACATCCAACTATAACTGTAATACCATGGGTATTTTCGGCAACTAAGTTGACGGCTTTTAAACAGTCGTGTATGAAATGCGGATAGTCTAATAAATCGTCAGGAGGATAGCCACAAATCGCCAATTCACTAAATACAACTAAATCAGCAGCATTTGTCTTTGCCTCTTCAATTGCTTGTAAAATCTTGTTGGTATTGCCTTGTATATCGGCAATGGTGTAGTTAAGTTGTGCTAAAGCAATCTTCATTGTGTTAGGAAGCTTGTACTTCCTTTATTTCTTCTAGAAAAACAAACCTATTTCAAGTCCAACAACGTTATTGATGGCTTTGGTTTTGTTGTCATCCAACCAATCTGTAAAACCGTTGTTAAATCTTAAGCCTGTGTAAAAGCTGGTATTACCACTTAAGTTGTATTCAATACCAGCACCTAAAATCATAGAACATCTAAATACATTGATATTGTCTGTATGGTCTGTGAAATCAAACTGATCATTAGCGCCATCATTAGGAATGTACTTCTCATCTGTTGGAAATGTTTTGGTATTAGGCGCAACCGGACTAGCCAAAATTGATGTATTACTTCCAATAATAAATCCAGGCGCTAATCCAAACTGACCCCAGTATCTCATACCACCACTTTCTTTGGTTCTAAATTTGAAAGTTAACGGAATTTCAATGTACTTTAAATTGTATTTGTAACTGATGTTATCATACTTGCCAAATCCAGGTAAACTTCTTTGAGCGGTGTCTTTTAATTGAATTTTATTTGACATAGAAGTAACCATCAACTCACCAGCAAAATAATAATTGTCGGCTAATTTCACATCTGTCATCAATCCAAATGAAAAACCGATGCCAGTGCCATCTTTTAAAACATTGTTGGTTTTTGCTTTTACCCAATTAAATCCAGGAATGATTTTAAAGCCTACTCTAAAATCTCTGTCGTCTTGTGCATTTGCGATTTTGCCGAAAATCACACATAGAGCTAATAAAAGTGAATACTTTGTCGTTAATTTCATCTCGAATAGTATTTTATTTGCACAAAAATGAACAAATTTTTCCAATTCCCGACTAAAGCATTTGCAGTATTTTTACTTTTGTTTTTAACATCTTGTAGTAAAAACAAGCTTGATGTAGACACTTCTAACATTGAAGTAAAACTGGATATCAAACATTTTGAAACGGATCTCTTCGAAAATAAATTGGTCAATTACCAAGAGTTCAAATCAAAATATCCTTATTTCTTAACCGATTACACTCTTGGTATCATAGGTTTTCCTTTTAATTCTGATACTGCGGCTTTCCCTCAATTGATGATGTTTAAAACCGATGTTAACGCCAAAAAACTGTATGATTTGGTAAAAGCAAAATACCAAAATTTCAAACCTTATGAGGATGAATTGACTCAAGCTTACAAGTATTTTAAATACCATTTCCCTGATCAAAACATTCCTTCTATTATTACATACACATCTAATTTTAGTTACTATATCAATCCAGTTGGTGAAGGGTATATCGGTATCGCTTTGGATATGCACATGGGTGCTGATTTTAAGTTTTATGATTATGCCAATATTGAACAATACTGGAGAAAAATTCAAATTCCTGAATCTATTGTAACCAATCACATGAAAGCCCATATCAACGATTTGATAGCCAAAACCCATAGAAACAAGAACTTCATTGATGAAATGATTTATCAAGGTAAATTGTTGTATTTCTTAGATGCAACAACTCCTAAAGTGCCAGATCACATCAAAATTGGTATGACCAAGGAAGAATTTGATTGGTGTAAAAAGGAAGAAGCCAATATATGGACCTATATTGTTAAAGAAAAATACCTATACAGTACCGAGGTCAACAATTACAGACGACTGATAGTTGAAGGTCCGCATACCATAGCACCTAATGTTCCGCCTGATGCTCCAGCTATGATTGGAAAATTTGCTGGTTGGATGGCCGTAAGGAAATATATGGAAGAAAACCAAGACGTTTCAGTTAAAGATTTAATGTTTGATGGAAATGCTGAAAACATCCTACAGGTTAGTGGTTATAAACCAAATTAACCAATGGTCATATGCGTTGTAGCATATTTGTAATCTGCCGATAAAGCCTTAGTGCTTAATGAATATGCTAAGGTGATGATTCCTATTCTTCCTACAAACATCGAAAAAGTCAATAATATTTTACTGGCATCTGATAAACCTGCTGTAATGCCAGTACTTAAACCAACGGTTGCAAACGCTGATACTGCCTCGTATGCCAACCTAATTGGTGCTATACCTGGTTCGAAAAACGTAAGAATAGTTATGATCATTAAAACAAACAATCCTGAGAAAATAACCACCGCAAATGCCTTGTAAATTAACTCTATTGCAATGGTTCTATTGCTCAAGGTCATTTGATTTTTACCACGGATTGTTCCTATTACCGCTACCATCATCACAATAAATGTACTGGTCTTGATACCACCACCAGTTGAAGCTGATGATGCTCCAATAAACATCTGAAATATGCATATCAATAATAAAACATTCGGTAAATGTTCGAGATTGATACTGTTAAAACCACTGGTCCTCAAGTTTACTGATTGGAAAAAAGTTATCGCTATAATCGCAATTGGACTTTTACCTGCAAATTTGTCATCTGCATACAGAAAATAAAAGGCAACCATGCCTAATATTATCAACGATATCGAGGTGTAAATGGCTACCTTGGTACTAAGTTTCCATTCTTTCCATGGATGCTTTAACCGATCTCGTAATTGCAATGGTGAAAACACATCTCGTATAACTGGGAATCCCAATCCACCCATGAATATGATTACCCCCATAAAGATATGTAACATGTATAACTCTGTTACAATGGGCGTTTCAAAATTGTATTCTAATGTGCTAAATCCAGCATTGCAAAACGCCGAGATACTATGGAAAATTGAAGCATATATCTTTTCGCCCTCACTGCCAAACTGATAATCTCCCCACAACACATATATACCTATTGCACCCAACGCCTCAATAATAAAGGTCATAACCAATATGCGTTTGATTAAAAAATAACTACCACTAATGTTCTCTGCATCTAATAACTCATTCATGGCTATTTGATGCTTTATTCCAATACCTTTTTTAATAAAGGATGCAAAAAATGACGCAAAGGTTAATATACCAATACCTCCTAGTTGTATCAATAATAATATGATTAACTGACCTTTGATATTGAAAAATGTAGCCGTATTAACAACAACCAATCCCGTTACACAACTTGCGCTTGCACTAGTGAAAACTGCATCAATAAAATTAAGCGACTTTCCTGTATAATTACATCCTGGTAAAGTCAATAAAAATCCACCTCCTAATATCAAAACTACAAACGAAAGTATAAATAGGGTAGTAGGTTTTAACTTTCCTGTGTAGATTGAATTAATGGATTTTACAAATTCTATTGCGACAAATAACAACAAGAAAAACTGAATGAAAAAATGGTAAATCGCTCTGTAATTCTGAATGTCTAACTTGATTAATACTTTTTCCAATATCGGATGTCCAAACAAGTAATAACTAATTCCATCGTATACAACCAATAGAATTAAAATACCCTCAAATGCATTGCTGGTTAAATAGTGTATGCGGTCTTTTGATAGTAGATACTTTACTATGTAGTTAAACATAAATACCACATAGAAAAATCTTGTAATAAAGATGATCCAATTGATGTTTTCTTCACTATGGTTATAGCCATAGCGATAAATCATCATGCCTATAATTAGTAAAGATGATATTAGAGATAATATTCCAAGTCCCTTTAATATGCTTTCTTCATACTTAAATAGAAACAGCGATATCCTCTTTTTTAAAGACACTTTACTTATTCACTTATTAAGTACTCAGATTCTTTTTTTAGTTTTTCTATATTGATTGGCACTACTCCAGTTTCCTCACATACCAATCCACCTGCTAAATTAGACAATTCTGCTGTAATGGTCATGTCATAACCACATGCTAAACACAATGACGCAACACTGATGACAGTATCTCCAGCTCCACTTACATCAGAAATGTTTCTGAAGTGTGCCGGAATGAATTCAAAATCTTTGTGATCGGTTATCATGACGCCATCTTCACTTAAGGTTACCATGGTCATGTCGTTGTTTAATGTCTTATGCAATTCAATAACCGCTGAAACCAAATTGTCTTTTAACCTTAAGTTTTTGTCGCTGTTAATCCCTTCTTTAATTTCTTTTAAATTTGGCTTGAACAAGGTAACACCTTTATAACTTAAAAAATTCTTGTGCTTTGGATCAACCGTAATAGGTTTACCTGCTGATTTAGCAATCTCAATTAATTGAGGAATATTGTCTTGGTTTAAAACCCCCTTGTTGTAATCTTCTAGTATCACAACATCACATTGTTTCACCAATTTTTTAAATACAGAAACCAACTGCTTGTTTTCAGATTTGGATAAGTCGTGCGTTACTTCGTTATCCATTCTCAACAATTGATGGTTGTTGCCTAATATTCTTGTTTTAGTTGTAGTCTTTCTGCCTTTAGAGGCTATAATTCCAGTTGTTTCAAGTTTATTTTGACCCATCAATTTGATGTAATCTTTGCCTTCTTTGTCTTCTCCTATAACAGAACACAATATTGGTTTAGCTCCTAGTGCTGTAACGTTTAAAGCCACATTTGCTGCGCCGCCTAGTCTGTTTTCATAACGTTCGATGTTCACAACCGGAACGGGCGCTTCTGGAGATAGTCTATCTGTCTTTCCAATGATGTAGGCATCTATCATCACATCACCAACAATTAATACTTTCTTATTCTTAAACGCCTCAATCATGTTACTGCAATTTTTCTAATGCTTCTTTAATTCTATTCATTGCTTTTGTCAAATTCTCTTCGCTTGTAGCATAAGAGAACCTCATACAATTATCATTACCAAATGCCGAACCCGCAACAGTTACTACATAAACTTCATGCAATAAATACATACACAAATCTTGAGAATTCTTAATGGTATGGCCATTATACGATTTACCAAAATACGCACTGATGTCTGGGAACAAATAAAATGCTCCATCTGGTAATCCCAATTTCATGTTTGGTATTTCTTTCAATATACCATAACACAAATCTCTTCTCTTTTCAAATGCATCTCTCATTTGATACGTTGGATTCATATCTCCTAATAACGCTGCTATTGTAGCTTTTTGTGCAATAGCATTGGTGCCACTGGTAAACTGACTTTGTAGTTTTTCGCATGCATATGCAATTTCTTTTGGTGCTCCGATATAGCCAATTCTCCATCCAGTCATCGAATATGCTTTTGAAACACCATTAACTGTTACTGTTCTGTTTGCTAAGGTACCAAACGTTGCTATGCTGGTGTGCTTTCCTACAAAATTGATATGCTCGTAAATTTCGTCACTTATGATGTAAATGTGAGGATGTCTTTCAAAAACTTCAGCCAGTGCCTTTAACTCATCGTGACTGTATATCATGCCACTTGGATTATTTGGACTGCTAAACATAAACAATTTGGTTTTGTCTGTTATCGCTGATTCCAATTGCTGAGGAGTTATTTTGTAGTTTGAATCAACATGTGTTTCTAGATACACGGTTTTTCCCTCTGCTAAATGCACCATATCAGCATAACTTACCCAAAATGGTTTTGGTATGATTACTTCGTCTCCAGGATTCACTAAAGCCAATACAGCATTCATAATAGAATTCTTGGCGCCAGTACTCACTACTATTTGGTCGGTATCGTATTGCAAACCATTGTCTCTTTCAAATTTTACTTTGATTGCCTCTTTTAAATCTGGAATACCAGCTACAGGCGTGTAAAACGTAAAATTGGTATTGATGGCTTCTATTGCTGCCTGCTTAATATGGTCGGGGGTAAAAAAGTCTGGTTCTCCAAAACTGAGACTGATAATGTCTTTGCCCTCTGCTTTTAATGCTCGGCCTAATTTTGCCATTGCAATGGTTTCAGACTCGGAGATGCGATTTAGCCTGTCGGCAATCATCGATTTGTCTTCTTGTGTTGTCAAAATTTGAAAATAAAATGCAAACGTAACTTAAATTGATGAATTCTTAAATATTTACTTGTTCAATAAACATTAAAATGTGATAAATAAAGTGTACAGTACTAGGCTTTGGTATATTTCCATCTTCTGTACATCATATTGAACAAACCGAACAATATAACAGCCAAAACTGGAACTACTGTATTGATAATCTGCCAATATGTTTTTTCATTCATGAATTCACCTTCTTGAGCTGGTGTGTTGATTCTGGCTTTATCCAATAATCTCAATCCGATTTCCTTGGTTCTTATATCAATCAATCCACTCTCATCAAACATGTAATCAAAACAGTTTAATAAGAATTTTTTATTGGCAAAATTACGTCTTGTTTCTCTATCGTATCCTAACGGAAAAACCTCACCTGTGCTTCTTCTTACATCGTTTAATCCAATGTCACCATCAGAAATAACAATCATACTATTGTTTTTAATCTCTTCTTTTACTGGATAATTGTACGCCTTGTCTGGTCGACGGTAAAATGACTTGAACTCGCCCTCTAATAAAACACCTGTAACTTGTGTACCAGATTTAAATGTACTTCTATAGTTAGGATCAAAGTTATTGGCTACAATACTCAAATCTACAAAAGCTGGAGCATCTTGTGTTTTGGTTTTATCACTGCTAATCAACAAATTTGTGACATTAAGGCCTTTTCTTGTTATCGGTTTCAATGAACCAGCATACCTCATCCATACAGCCTCAAGGTTCTTTACTATCGGATGTTTGTTGTCTTTAAAAACATGCAAAGGATAATATACCCAAGCAAATGGCACCATTTTACCTGGTCGGGTAGGGTCACTTAATACAATGTCGTTACACCTCAAATCTTGTAACAAATTAGAATTCAATCGCACGCCATAATTAAATAACAACGACCTTAAATTTTCGTTGTTGTAATCAGGAAAATACGCTTTGCTTCTTGTTCTCATACTGTCATGATCGGCCATTATTGCATCAACCATAAATATGGTCTTGCCTCCATGCATGATGTACTGATCCAATATAAATGCTTCATCATCTTGCAATGGCTCAGTAGGTTTTACTATCACAACACCGTCATAAGCTTTTAACATATCCAGCGACTTCAATACAATCATTTTACCCAAAGTGTCAAAATTCTTATACTGGTCAGCTAAATACGTAAACTGCCTCAAATAGTTCACATCTCCAAGATTAAAGAACACCCTGTCTATGCTGTAATTTTCACTTAACGATGCCAACAATTCATCCATTCTGGCAGCATCTGGTTCGCCATGTCCATGGAGAAATGCTAGTTTTTTAGGGGTCTTGTTAACACATTTTCTTATAGTGTTAGCAATGTTGTATTCTAAATCTTCGATGGATTTATTAATTGCTGTTTCCTCAGCTCGACCCATTTCTGTGTTCAATAAATTGACAACATACTCTTTGTTTGCACCATATGTCACCTCTGCTGATGGTAATATCAAATTGCGCTTTTGCTGATTGGTCTCTAATTCCATGTCATTGTAATACATGACACCTTTCTGACTCAATTGTTTGATGATCTCAGCTTTCTCTTTATCGTCTTTATCTTTAAAAACATCTACAAATTCAAAATCAATTTTGTTGCCACTCATCTCTCTCAACTCCATCAACATGTCTAATGTAGCTGTTCTTAATCTCTTGAATTTTGACGATAAATTATCTCCTTCTAAATACACCCTGAAAAACATTCTATCGTCAACTCTTTTGACCAATGCTTCAGTTGTACTCGAAAGTGTAAATCGCTTCTCTTTTGTTAAATCAAACTTCTTGTAATATTGAGATGATAAAATATTTGCAATCACAATTACAATAACCAACAAGGTCAATTCTATTAACGATTGCTGTCTATATCCTCTCTTATGTTGCTTCGCTTTTACCATTTTCTACTGTTAAAAATAATTTTAGTCAACCAAATAAATAATACTATTAGACTTAAGAAATAGATGATGTCTCTTGTATCTACAATACCTCTACTAATATTTCTGTAATGGTAATTGATGCCAAACCATTCTATGAAAAATTCAGTGTTTTTGAACATTTCAAATGAATTTAAATAATCGAATACTGAATAAAAAAAGAAACACAAAAACATGCTTACAATGAAAGAAACGATTTGATTGTCTGTAATAACACTCGAAAACAAACCTATTGATACATAACCTGCACTTAACATCACTAACCCCAAATAGCTACCCCACATTGCACCAGTATCTATATTGCCTTTGGGATATGATAATTCGTTGATGGTGTAGTAGTATATTAATGTAGGAAGTATTGAAAAAATAACAATGATTAAACCAGCAAAATATTTGCCCAATATGATTGAAATATCGGTTACAGGCTTTGTCGTCAACGTCTCAAAAGTACCATTCTTCTTCTCTTCGCTAAACGACCTCATTGTAATTGCTGAGATTAGAAAAATAAAAATAATGGGCGCTAACTCAAACAAAGGATCAATGTTGGCATAACCAGAATCTAAAATATTGGTTTCTTTAAATACCCATAAAAATAGGCCATTGGCAATTAAAAATACGACGATTACAATGATTGCAATCAACGAACTTAGAAAACTTCTTATCTCTTTTCTTAATATACTAAACATTGGTCTTCGTTACATTTTTAAAGATGTCTTCTAATGAATGCTCAATAGTTTTCATCTCGGTTAATATCATTTGATGAGCAACAGCAAAATTAAATACCTCTGATTTCAATTGCTCTTCTTCTTTTTCTGATGTAATGGTATAAGTGGTATTTTGATTGAGTACAGCAGTTCCAATACTTGTCAATGCTTTTAACAATGTTTCATCTAATACTTTATTAAATGTAACTTGTAATGTAACCCCTTGTCTAAATATCTGTTTCAATTCTGATGGCTTCCCATTGGCCACAATTTTACCTTTGTTTACAATCATCACCCTGTTACACATTGCCTCTACCTCTTGCATTATATGTGTAGATAACAACACCGTTTTCTCTTTTCCAATATTGATGATCAAATTTCTAATTTCAACTATTTGATTTGGATCTAAACCACTGGTTGGTTCATCTAATATCAATACCGATGGGTTGTGAATCATTGCACTTGCTAATCCAACCCTTTGTCTGTATCCTTTTGAAAGCTGACCAATTTTTTTGTTTTGTTCTATCTGTAAACCTGTCAATTCTATCATCTCTTTGACTCTAGAAGTCACATTTTTTACTTGATAAACTGTTGCCGCAAATTGCAAATACTCCTTAACATACATATCCGTGTACAATGGATTGTGCTCTGGTAAATATCCTATTTGTTGCCTTACTTCTATAGATTGCTCCTCTACATCTAAATCATTGACAAATGCTTTTCCTGATGTAGGAGGAATATAACACGTTAATATTTTCATGGTAGTGGTTTTACCAGCACCATTTGGACCAAGAAAACCGACGATTTCACCGCTTTTAATATCAAAGCTAATGTCATCGACAGCGTTTTGCTTCTTGTATGTTTTGGTTAGATTTTCAACACGTATTGACACTGTTCTTCTGTATTGGTTGGCGAATTTAACGACAATAATTGTAAATTATTGCAAAAGTTACTACCTGAGTGTCCAAATTTTAAACGCCCCTACAGCCTTTATTTCTTGCCACTCTGAATGGACTCGCATTAATTGTTCAAATGCTTCTCCTTGATTGCTGATAATATACCTAACGCCATGACGTTTGATGATATCCATAAAGGCCCCTTCAGCCTTCATACTGTTGATTTCTCTGTAATCTTCAAATGAATACCCTTTGGTTTGCAAATAGTAAAAATAAATGCAACCCGATTTATCTGGACCAACTAAACTCTTGCTGCCTCTTGGAATGCATCCTCTTAGCTGACTTAATTGATTATCATCAATAAATTCTTGTGGCACTTGATACTTGTTTTCAACCCATCTTGATGGTATAATCCTTACTCCAGCCCACATAAAATTTAATAAGACAACCATTGGCAACCATTTACTGATATTATGATTTTTATTGGCCAGTTTAACAACAATTAATATCGATATGGGCAACAAAACCATAAAGTAATAACTGTGATGTTGCATTCTTTCAATCGCCACATAGTAAAAACAGGCAAATCCTAGCACCCACAACACAATCAGATAACTAAAATCAGACTTAAATCTGATGTGATTTTTGTATTTTATGATGATGAAAATTAAAAATACTAACAATGGATATCCAATCAACATCTCTGGAATATCTGAAACAATATTGTTGAAAATTGTTTGCAGTTTTTCTTTCACTGTTATTGGTTTAATCCACAATCCAAATTCTTTAAGATTGTTAGTTTTAGTGAGTTCAATGGCATAGAGATACCATAAAATCACCGGACATGCTGAAATAATGAAATGTGCTAGTAATGACTTTTTTGTATTCCATTTCGACCATTCGAATACCGCATAAAAGGAGAGGGGTATGATTAGAAATTGGAATTTTATCATACCGCCAAGTGCGGCTAATATTGCAGAAACAATCAGCCAAATAAAACGATTGTCTAACCTATAATTTTGAATGTAATATGCCGATAAAACGCTTAATCCCAAGGCATATATATCTGGCATTGCATTGATACTGTCGTAATAAAATTGCGGTATACTCAACAGTCCAATCCCTCCCCAAATTGCCAGTTTTTTATCAATTCTCAATGACAACAACAACAAATAAAATGCAAACATGGTAAAAGTAAATACCAATGCACTATACATTCTAGAAACCCAATAATGGTCGCCAAAGGCTTTGTAAAAAACAGCCAATTGCCACTCAAATAATGGAAAATTTGCTCCAGTTACACCATTAGTCTCATTTCGTCTGTCAATTCTTGGATGAAGAATATCCATGCTTTCTCCTGCAAAATTTCTGCTGATGGCTAATGTGTTGCATTGCCTCCACACATGCGCTCCAACTGGTGGTAAATTTAAAAATGGTAAATGACTGATACAGGTTATAGCAAAGAATAATAGAAAAACTTTGACCTGTTTCATGTCTATTGTTTTAACTTAAGCTTGAACGTGTTCACCAAAGTTCTAAAAGTATCATTACTATCCATCATCTCTTTGAATTGCTCTGATGCTGTATACGCTTGTCGTTTGGTTTCTGTATGGTCATCTATTACAATTTGTATAGTTATTCCATTGTCTTTGAAATATTGTCTTAAATGGGCTTGCCAACTGATTTTTATTTCGCCAATTAACTCCTCTTGCTGTTTGGTTAATTTGATGTTGACCAATTTCCCTTCCAAAGTAAATTGAACCAATTTGATTAATGGGGCAATAGAAACTTTTTGCTTTAAAGCAAATTCAGCATTGGCTAAAGCTAACTCATCTACTGTTAAAACTGGAACAATGGTATTAGGATCAATCTCAAATACGATTGGCTGCTCTTCTTGCTCTTGTTCTTGCTTGGCTTGAATAATATGGTCGGTTTCCTCAATTATTTCAGCTATTGACAACTGAACAGCAGGTACATTTACCTCATGCTTTTGTGGTATCTTAGGGAGTTTGAAATTCTTGTCTGCTAAGCTGGGTTCTTTGATGCCGTGTACTGGAACCGGATCAACTTTCTTGAGTTTTTCTTCTGAACGACGCTTTATATAGTCGTCACTTTTTTTTTTAGTTCATCTAATGTAATAGCATTGTTCAACAAACTCTTGATGTGACACAACTTCATCAATGCCAATTCGACATGCAATCGAGGATTTTTACTGTTGCGGTACTCAATTTCAAAGTGGTTATTAATGTTCAATGCATTTAATAAAAACGATAAATCAGTATGCTGGCATTGCACTTCATATTTTGCTTTGTGCGATTCACCTACATCTAGTAATTTAACTGTAGAAGCATCTTTACACACCATTAAATTTCTAAAATGCTCACTTAAGCCATTTAAGAATGTTTGTCCATCAAAACCCTTGTTAACAATCTCATCAAAATAATTAAGTACTTCTCCAATGTTTTGACCAATGATTGAATCTGTGATTTTAAAATAGTAGTCTCTATCGAGAATGTTCAAATTTTCGACTGCCTTTTGATAAGTAATATTGCCATTGCAATAACTCACCATCTGGTCGAACATCGACAAACAATCTCTTAATCCTCCATCTGCTTTTTCAGCAATCAACCTCAATGCTTCTTCCTCAGCCTGAATATTTTCTCTTACCGCAATTTTTTGCAGATGTTCTACCATGTCTTTCACTTGAATTCTTTTGAAATTAAAGATCTGACATCTTGATAATATAGTAGGAAGGATTTTGTGCTTTTCGGTAGTAGCTAAAATGAAAATAGCATATTTAGGAGGTTCTTCTAATGTCTTCAAAAATGCATTGAATGCAGATGAAGATAACATATGAACCTCGTCAATGATGTATACTTTGTAATTGCCAATCTGAGGTGGAATCCTTACTTGCTCATTTAAATTTCGAATGTCCTCAACTGAGTTGTTACTCGCTGCATCCATCTCAAAAATATTAAAAGCATAATCTTGATTAGGATCGTCGTTGTCTCTTTGATTGATGACTTTAGCAAGAATCCTCGCACATGTGGTTTTACCAACACCTCTCGGACCGGTAAATAAGAAAGACTGAGCTAAATGGTTGTTGTTAATTTCATTCAATAAAGTATCAGTCACATGACTCTGACCGACCACTTCGTCAAAAACGGAGGGTCTGTACTTCCTTGCTGATACGATGAAATTTTCCAATGCGGTCGATTCTTAAGTGTGCAAAATTAGGGATTTTTGTGTCCCATTTTTGTGGTGTTGATAAAAATTATATTTGAATTTTTTATTGTTTCAAAATTTAATCTCTCATCCTTTCACAATTCCAGAAGTCCTCGCTAGAGTCTGAAACATCCTCCAGACCGATTGATTTCATTCACAGATAGATAATTTTACCTACAGCAAACAAACTGAAATAACGCATTTTGGTAAGCGTTAGCCCACTAAATCCCGAATCCTATTCACTAAATCCTTTTTTGCCTTTTGATTTTTAAATAAATTTATTACCTTTGCACCCCCGCAAGACAAGGAGACCTTGCGGTAGTTTAAAATTTTTATGGCAACTAAATTAAGATTACAGCGTCATGGACGCAAACAAAGAGCCTACTACTACATTGTGGCTGCAGATTCACGTGCTCCGAGAGATGGTAGATTTATTGAAAGAATTGGTGATTACAACCCTAACACCAACCCCGCAACAATTAATCTCGACCTTCCTAAAGCAGTGAAATGGTTAGATAACGGTGCTGTTCCAACAGATACCGTTAGAGCAATTCTTTCTTACAAAGGTGCAATGATGTTGCATCACTTACACGGCGGCGTGAACAAAGGTGCTTTCACCGCTGAAGAAGCAGACGCTAAGTTTGAAAAATGGATGAATGAAAAAGAATCTAAAGTTCAAAACAAACGCGACAAATTAGCTGCTACTAAAGCTGAAGTTCAAGCTGAAAAATTAAAAGCTGAAGCTAAAATTAAAGAAGCTAAAGCTGCTGCTATCGCTGCTAAAAATGCTGTAGTTGAAGAAGCTGAAGCTGAAACAGCTACTGAAGAAGTAGTAGAAAATGCTAATGAAGTAGTTGAAAATACTACCGAAGAAGCTTCAGCTCCAGAAGAAAATACTGAAGCTTAATCCAGATTATTCATGCATCTCGGTGCGACAAATATTCATTCTAAACCCACCCAAAAGGTGGGTTTTGTTTTGAAAACTCATGGTTTTAACGGTCACCTAAAAATTGATCTTGATGAGGATTACTCCCCGTCAAAATTCCTTTTATTGTCTATCAACGATAAATTCGTTCCCTTCGAAATTGAACACTTTAATGAAAATGGACTTATCGTGAAACTTAAAGGTTTCAACTCTTCTGATGTTGTTGCTCACCTCGTAAATCTCGAAATTGTCGACTTCACTAACGACTCAATTGAAGAAGACCTTAATATCGTAGGTTATGACCTAATTGATACCCAATCAGGTATTGCTTATCCTATTACTGATGTCGTTTATCTGCCCAATAACATTCTTATTGAATTCAGAGTAAAATATAAAGATGTACTTTTGCCTTATCACGAGGATATCGTTATTGAAATTGACGACAATGCCAAAACCGTTAAAGCCATTTTTCCAGATGGTATTCTAGATTTGTAGTATGAGAATAGATATAATAACAGTACAACCTGCTTTACTTGATGGCCCATTGACCCAATCTATGGTAAAACGCGCCGTTGATAAAGGTTTTGCTGAAATTCATATCACAAATCTTAGAGACTACGCACTCAATAGATATGGGCAAGTAGACGATTATCAATTTGGTGGTGGTGCCGGTATGGTTCTCATGTGCGAACCTCTAGCCAATGCAATCGACAACCTTCAATCTCAACGACAATACGATGAAGTAATTTATACCAGTCCCGATGGTGAGGTTTGGAATCAAAAACAAGCCAATGCGCTTTCTCTAAAAGGAAATATAATCATTCTTTGCGGTCACTATAAAGGAATTGACGAACGCATTAGAAACATATACGTAACGAAAGAAATCTCAATCGGAGACTATGTTCTGACAGGTGGCGAATTAGCTGCTGCAGTTATCACTGATAGTATTGTACGCCTCATTCCTGGTGTACTTGGTAATGAAGAATCAGCTCTTAGTGATAGTTTTCAAGATGGCCTCTTAGCTCCTCCAGTATACACCCGACCAGCAGAATTCCGCGGTCAAAAAGTACCAGATATTCTCTTATCTGGACATACCCAAAAAATTGAAGAATGGCGCTTAGAACAGGCCGAATTAAGAACCAAACTACGCCGACCAGATCTATTGTAATATGAAACTTATACTAACCAAACCTCTTGTTGTTTTCGACCTTGAAACCACTGGTATCAATACCGCTAAAGATAGAATTGTCGAATTGTTTATGATCAAAATTTTTCCTGATGGTAAACGCCAGGACCTATTTCAAAGATTCAATCCTGGAATTCCAATTCCACCTGAAATCACAGCAATTCATGGTATATCTGATGCTGATGTGGCTAACGAACCTAGCTTTCAAAACAAAGCCCACGAATTAAACCAATTCCTTGTCAATTGCGATTTCGCAGGTTTTAATAGTAATAAGTTCGATTTTCCAATGTTAGTGGAAGAGTTTTACCGAGCAGGTGTTGATTTCGAAGTATCTAAAAGAAAATTCATTGACGCTCAAAAAATTTTCCATACCATGGAGCCTAGAAACCTTGCAGCGGCCTTTAAATTCTATTGCAGCAAAGAACTTGATAATGCACATAGCGCGAAAGCTGATACCGAAGCAACCTGGGAAATCATTCAATCACAATTAGAAAAATATCCCAATCTTGAACCTAATATTGAATACCTGCATAAATTTAGTGGTCAAAGCAACTTGGTTGACCTTGCTGGTAGGATGATATACAACGATAAACAAGAAGTTGTTTTTAATTTTGGTAAACATAGAGGCAAACGCGTTTTGGATGTATTTAAAACCGATTTTGGCTATTACGATTGGATGATGAATGGCGATTTTCCTCTGCAAACCAAGAAAATTCTAACCCAATTAAAATTAAGCTCTAAAAACTAATGTCCGGACTAAAGTTCGAAGATTTAATATTATACCAAGACGATAGCGTAGTGGCCATTAATAAACCTCCGCATATTGCTTCTTTACATGAGCGTTTTGATAGCAATATTCAAAGCATAATCGAAATTTGTAAAGCATACAATCCTGAGTTTATGTTATGTCACCGACTTGATAGAGAAACTTCTGGTGTCATGCTAGTGGCTAAAAACAATCAAGCCTACAGAGATATAACCATACAATTTGAAAAAAGAACTGTTAAAAAAACGTATCACGCTGTAGTTAGTGCAGCAGTAAATTTAAACAACTTAGTTGTCGATTTACCTTTGTATACAGATTCTAAAAGAAGGGTGCAAATTTCGAAAAAAACAGGAAAACCTTCTCTTACAATATTCAATTCAATCAAATTATACAAGCATTTTACATTGCTTGAATGCGAACCTCAAACTGGTCGTTTGCATCAAATCAGGGTGCATGCAGCGTCTCAAAATTTACCTTTAGTGAGCGATGAACTTTATGGAGGAAAATCTCCTCAATTAAGTGAGGTTAAACGCAAGGTTAAATACTCCGGAGACGATACCAATAAACCTATGATGACTCGGGTAGCTTTGCACGCTTATAGCATCAGTTTTGACAGTCCTTCTAAAGGTAGAGTTAGTGTTGTAGCAGATTACCCAAAAGACTTTAAAGTGTTTCTCAAATTGCTTGATAAATACGATTTATAAGATTCAGTTTCTCTTTCCCTTAATTTTCATTAATTTCGCGACATGAATAGCGAACAGCTTAAAGATTTAAAAGGCCGCGTTGAGGCTTTGGGGAGGTATCTTTGACATCACTAGAAAATTAGCTCTAATAGAAGACGAAGAATCGCAAACACTTGCTCCTGATTTTTGGGACAATCCTTCTAAAGCAGAAAAACATCTTAAAAAAATAAAAGAAAAGAAATTCTGGACAGAAGCCTATAAAGCTTGTCAGTCTGCTATCGATGACCTCGAAGTATTGAAAGAATTCAATGAAATGGGAGAGGTTAAAGATGATGAATTGGAAACTTCTTACCAAAATACACTTCTCCTTGTTGAAGATTTAGAATTGAAAAACATGCTCCGCGGTGAAGAAGACCGATTAGGGGCTATTCTTACAATTAATTCTGGAGCCGGTGGCACAGAAAGCTGTGATTGGGCCGAAATGCTCTCTAGAATGTACATCATGTGGGGTGAGAAAAATGGTTATAAAGTAACTGAAATCGACCGACAAGATGGCGACGTAGCTGGCATCAAATCACTCACTTTAGAATTTGAAGGCAATTTCCCTTATGGCTATTTAAAAGGAGAAAGCGGCGTGCACAGAATGGTTAGAATTTCTCCGTTTGATAGCAACGCTAGAAGACACACTTCTTTTGCATCTGTATACGCATACCCAATGGTAGACGATGACATTGTCATCAATATCAATCCTGCTGATGTTGAATTGCAAACCAGTCGAAGCGGTGGCGCTGGAGGTCAGAACGTAAATAAAGTTGAAACCAAAGTTCAATTAACACATAAACCCTCTGGAATTGTGGTGGTTTGTCAAAAAGCCAGATCTCAAAATGAAAACAGAGAATTGGCTATGCAAATGCTTAAATCGCAATTATACGAAATAGAATTGCGCAAGAAAAATGAAGCCCGTGATGCTATTGAAGCAAGTAAAATGAAAATTGAATGGGGCTCTCAAATTCGAAATTATGTCTTCCATCCTTATAAATTGGTTAAAGACGTGAGAACTGGTGTAGAAACCAGTAATGTGCAAGCTGTAATGGATGGTGATATAGACGATTTTATTAAAGGCTATTTAATGGCTTTAGGTAATCAAGAATCACATGAATAATTATTTAAACTACTATACATTTGTAATATGAAAAAAATACTTTTCTCTCTTTCAGTTTTGTTTTTAGCTGCTTGCTCTGGTAATAAGGAAGAACAAGCCATCGCAGACATTAAAGCTCTTGAAAAAAACTCATCTTTTGCTAAAAGTGATACACTTATCAATAGCTACATCAGATTTAGTGAAACATATCCAACCCACAAATTAGCTCCAATGTTCCTGTTTAAGGCGGCTCAAGTATACGTTGGATCTAATAGAGCTATAAAGGGTGTTAAGCTGTTTGAAAAAGTTGCCAACGACTACCAATCTGATTCTTTAGCTCCTCAAGCTCTTATCAATGGTGGTATCACATATGCCACTCTCCAAGATCCTGCAAATGCTAAGAGATTATACGATCAATTTTTAATACAATTTCCAAATCATCCAAGATTTGAAGAAGTTAAAATCTGGTCTGAAACAGTTGGCATGTCTGAAGACGCCTTAATCAATAAATTCATCAACGAAAAACTTAACGGTCAATTACCCGACTCAGTACAATAATATGTCGTTCAAAATAGTAGAGTGCCCCCGCGATGCAATGCAAGGATTTCACCATTTTATCTCAACAGAAGATAAAATCAGGTATATCAATGCACTTATTGAGGTGGGTTTTGATTCTATAGATTGTGGTAGCTTTGTTTCTGCCAAATCAATCCCTCAATTAGCTGATACTTCTACTGTATTAAACACCATTAACAACAGTGGTAATACCAAATTATTGGTTATAACCGCAAACGAAAGAGGCGCAAGACAAGCCTCTGAATTCAGAAATGTTGATATCATTGGTTTTCCTTTTAGTATATCTGAAACATTTCAATTGAGGAATACCAACCAAAATTTCAATCAAGCTACCAATACACTTAAAGGTATTTCAAGTATCTGTCAACAAAACGATAAAAACCTATTGGTTTATTTGTCCATGGGTTTTGGAAATCCATACAATGAAGAATGGTCGGTTGATATTGCTTTTGATTGGTGCCAAAAACTTAGCGACCTTGGTGTGAAATACATCAACCTATCAGATACTGTTGGCAGAGCGACTCCTCATGATATCAACCAACTGTTCAACCTATGTTTATCTAAATTGTCTCACATTGAATTTGGTGCGCATTTCCATACCCGACCAGACAATTATTTAGAGAACATTACAGCTGCTTTCGACGCAGGTTGCCAAAAGTTTGATGCTGCAATTAAAGGGTTTGGCGGTTGCCCTTTCGCTACGGATAAGTTAACTGGCAATTTACCAACCGAAAATTTAATAGAATATTTAAATTCTAAATCCATTTCTCACAATTTAAAAATGGATGCTTTCAACGCCGCATTCAATATAGCTACTTCCATTTTTATTTGAATTTTATTGAACGTTTCAATAGTTTAAAATATTGATTATTAGGCAGTATTTTTTATAAGTTTATTCTTTTTTATTAGCTATTGTTTTCATTTTTGTTTTATTTTGAATAAAACTTTGAAAATGATACAATGAAAACACTTAGGTTGACACGGAATCAAAAAGTTGCAATTGTATTAACTGTAATTATATGTATTGTTGACTTATATACGCCTCTTGGAGTTGCCATTGGAGTGCTTTATGTGTTTCCAATCCTTCTAATAAATGCCACCAGTCAGATATACATTGCATTATTTTCTACAATCGTTTGTTTGCTTATTACTTTGAAATTCTGTTTGTATTCTGGGACAAATACAATTTGGATGGCATTAGAAAACCAGATATTAGCCATGGCTCTTGTGGTAATAGCCGCTTTTTTTTCAATTACATTTAGCAACTATTTTTGGTTGCCTTTATTGAAAAAGATACACACGCAGTAAAAGAAAGATATTTTACAAACATCATTGAAAATTTAATAGAAGGTGCTCAATTGATCAGTTATGATTGGAAATATTTGTACGTTAATAAAGCCATAACAAAACAAACTGGTTATACAAAGAAACAACTATTAGGCAATAGAGTTTATGAAATATATCCAGAATTGGAAGAATCAGAATTGTTCAAAAAATTAACTCAATGCATGTTGAGAAGAGAAAAAGACATTTTAATTTATGATTTTAAATTTCCTGATGGTAGCGTTGAGGTTTTCGAATTTAATATTCATCCTGTAAACGAAGGTTTATTTATTTTGTCTATGATCATTACCGATAAAGTTCGTTTGGAAAATGAGAGGTTAATGTATACCAAAAATCTTGAAGAGATGTTGTTCATCACTTCTCACAAAATTAGACAACCTGTAACAAACATACTCGGACTTACTGAATTGCTTGAATACGATAGTAACTTATCGAAAGATGCTTCTAAAGCACTTTATTTTATTAAAAACTCCGCTGTGAAGCTAGATTCCTTTACCCATGAATTGAATAATTTTATAGTAGATAAAGCAAAAAGATAATTTGTCTAAAAAACTGATTATCCTAGCGTCTATTGTTGTTTTATTAATACCAATTATCAGTATTTTACGTTAATTTTGCAATCTTAATGCAAAAATCAGTAGCATTCTATACTTTAGGTTGTAAATTAAACTTCTCCGAAACAAGTACCATTTCGAGACAACTCGAACAACATGGCTTTGCTAAAAGAGAATTTAATGAAGCCGCTGATGTGTATGTTATTAATACTTGCTCTGTTACTGACCATGCTGACAGAAAGTGTAAAAAGGTTGTCAAAGAAGCGCTCAAATACAACCCAAATGCTTTTGTAGTTATAATTGGTTGCTACGCTCAGTTGAAACCTGAAGAAATATCCAATATTCCAGGTGTCGATTTGGTTTTAGGGGCTGCCGAAAAGTTTAACTTAGTGCAACATTTAGCAGATAATTATTCTAAAACAGATAAAGCAAAAATCTTTAATGCCAATATCAAAGAAACCAATATTTTTATTCCTGGTTTTTCTGTTGGCGATAGAACCCGCTCTTTTATGAAAGTTCAAGATGGCTGTGATTATTTTTGCTCTTTTTGCACCATTCCACTAGCTAGAGGTAAAAGCCGCAGTCATACCATTGAAGAAACACTTAAGGTTGCTAAAGAAGTAGCACAAACCAATATCAAAGAAGTTGTTCTTACTGGCGTTAATTTGGGGGATTTCGGTGCGCAAAACAATGAATCATTTTATGATCTAATTGTTGAACTTGATAATATTGATGGGATTGATAGATATAGAATTTCATCTATTGAACCAAATCTTTTAGAAGATAGAATTATTGAATTTGTAGCCAATTCTAATAAATTCATGCCGCACTTTCATATTCCTCTTCAAAGTGGATCCAACGAACTGTTAAAGTCGATGAGACGCAAATACCTTAGAGAATTGTATGCTGAAAAGGTTAATACTATTAAAAACCTTATGCCTCATTGCTCAATCGGTGTTGATGTTATTGTGGGTTACCCAGGCGAAACTGAAGAACTATTTTTAGAAACTTATAATTTCATCAACGAACTTGATGTGTCATATTTACACGTTTTCCCTTATTCTGAAAGAAAAAATACAACAGCTGCTAAGCTAAAAGAAAAAGTGCATCAATTCAAAAGAAACGATAGAACCGAAATGCTTAGAATATTAAGCGAAAAAAAACGCCATGCCTTTTACGACAAGTTTGTTGGTAAGTCTTTTAATGTATTATTAGAAAACGAAGAAAAAGATGGCAAAATGTACGGTTTTACCGAAAACTATATCAAGGTCGAAGTCGACTACGACCCATTGTTAATCAATGAAATTACACAAGTAACCATCGGTCATCAAACCCCTGATGGCTTCGCGTCCGCAGAAATCAACTATTCATCTATATCTCACGCTCATACTAATGTATCCTAATTTTTATTATATTTTTAAAGATTGGTTTGGACTGGAAATTCCATTTCTTCAAATCATCAATTCTTTCGGCTTTTTTGTGGCAGTTTCTTTCCTTCTTGCCGGTATATTCATGCAAAAAGAGCTAAAACGAAAATTCAAAGATGGAATATTAGGAGAAGCTAAAACCCTATCTTACATGGATGGGGTACCTCTTACTACAAGTGATTATATTACATCTGCTATTACTGGATTCATCCTAGGATATAAAATCCTACCTCTTTTATTGGATTTCAAAACAGCAGGAGGAAATCCACAAGAATATCTTTTATCGCTTAAAGGCAATCCAATACTCGGAATTTTACTGGCTGCTGCCTTTTTAGCTTACAACTATTACATCGATAAAAAACAAAGATTACCTGAACCAGTAAAAAAAACCAAAGTCATTGACCCATCTTATTACATTGGCGAATTTACTTTAGGCGCTTTTATTGCAGGTATTCTAGGGGCTAAATTGTTCCATATACTTGAAAATTTAGACGATTTCTATCAAGACCCAATAGGTTCAATCGTTTCTTTTAGTGGTTTGACTTTCTATGGCGGCTTAATAGTTGGTGGTGCAACTGTTCTTTATTTAGCGAAAAAAAGAGGTATACCTTTTTTGCATATGCTAGATGTTGGCGGACCGGCAATGATGCTGGCTTATGGTATTGGTAGAATCGGCTGTCATGTAAGTGGTGATGGCGACTGGGGCATAGCTAATACCGACCCAAAACCTTCATGGATGTCTTTCTTGCCAGATTGGATGTGGAGCTATGACTATCCAAATAACGTCAATTCTATTGGTGTCCCTATTCCAGGTTGTATTGGCGAACAACACTGCAACCATTTGGTGCCATCTGTTTTCCCTACACCTTTTTATGAAACCATTATGGCTTTAATCCTATTTTTCATACTTTGGTCTATTAGAAAAAAAATCAAATTTGGCGGTATGCTTTTTGGTATTTATTTGGTGTTGAATGGTATGGAAAGATTCTTTATCGAAAAAATTAGAGTCAATAATATCGAAGAATTTGCAGGTATTAAATTTACTCAAGCAGAATTGATTTCAACAATATTAATGCTATTGGGCGTTATATTGATAATATTCGCATACAAAAAGAAAGTTCCAGTTAAACTACCAAAACATCAAGAAACACTAGGATAATTTTGAAATTAGCTGCATTTATATTGATTTTATTAGGTTCAACAACATTATCATTTGCCCAAACGAATGACAATGATACCCTTATTAAAAGAAATAAAATGGCGTTTAAAATTGGATATGAAATCCAAGGTAATGATACCTTGCCAGTGTATCTTCTAAATAGGTTCATTCTAAAATCTTCTGGTACTAAAACCAAAGAAGAACAAAAATCTTATAACGATTTAGTGAGATGGGTTAGAAATGCTCTACCTTATGCCAAACTAGCAGCTTATAGACTTCAAATGATGGAGGATAACCTCAATCTACTAACCTCTAAAAAAGAAAAAAAGAAGTACATAAAAGAATGTGAGAAAGCCATAAAAGAACAGTTTATGGACGACCTCAAAAACTTGTATGTAGAAGAGGGTAGAATACTGCTAAAACTTATACATAGAGAAACTGGTAAATCAACTTGGGATATAATGAGCAATTACGGAGGTACTTTTGAAACGTTGTTCTTTCAAGCCATTGCTAAAACGTATAATGCAGACATGAAAGCAACTTACGACCCAGTACAAGATTATCAAATAGAAGAAATAATTAAGTCAATAGAAAAGGAAAATGGTTAAAAAAATACAGCTTCTTGCTTTTGCTGCCCATCCTGATGATGTCGAAATATCCGCATCTGGTATCATGATCAAGCACAAATTAAATGGATTAACTACTGGTATAGTTGATTTGACAAGAGGTGAATTAGGTACAAGAGGCAGCGCTGAATTAAGAGACCTCGAATCTATTGAAGCTTCAAAAATTATGGGACTTGATGCAAGGGAAAATCTGAGACTCAAAGATGGTTTTTTTGAAAATAATGAAGAGAATGCCATCAAAGTTGTTGAAGCTATCAGAAAATACCAACCCGATATTGTCTTGATCAATGCCGAATCAGATAGACACCCTGACCACGGAAGAGCGCATGAATTAGTAAAAAGAGCCCTCTTTTTATCAGGTTTACCTAAAATCAAAACAGTTGTTGACGGGATTGAATTAATGGCATGGAGACCAAGAAATGTATACTCTTACATTCAAGACCATTTTCATCAACCTCATCTGGTTATCGATGTTACTGATGTCTGGGAAACCAGAATGAAAGCTCTAATGGCCTATAAATCTCAATTCTTTGACCCAAATTCTGACGAACCCAATACACCAATCTCTTCTCCAGAATTCATCGATTTTTTAAACAGTAGAGGCGTTCATCTAGGTCGCTATATAAACTCAAAATACGCTGAAGGACTAAGAACTGTAAAGCCTATTGGAACAGATTTGCTCTCAAATTTGATATAATGAAAAAACTGACTCTGATACTTGTTGTTCTTTTAGTAGTAGCTGGAGTCGTCTATTTTTTTATCAATTCAGAAATTAAATCCCCTGAATTCAAATCATTCGAGAATATTCAACTTGATAGCATCTCTCAAGATAATGTTATATCTGTTAAAGCTGATCTGATACTTAAAAATCCAAATATTGTAGAAGCTAAATTACTAAGCACCGATCTTTCTATATTGACTCAAAATACTAAAGTTGGTTCTGTATATTTGGTTAAAATAACTGACATTCACCCAAATTCAGATTTTAAATTACCTCTTAGTTTCAAAATATATTTGAATAAAGTGATTGAAACTCAAGGTCTCTCTGGTATTCTTGAAAAAGCCTTAAATGAAGAACGAAAATTTACGCTCAATTTTAATGGTGTTTGCAGAATACAAGTCAATAAACAATTATTTAAAGTACCAGTAAATTACACCGAAGAAATTGTTTTAAAATGAAGTACTTTATACTATTAATAATTATTCTATTGTATTCGTTCGATAAAGGTGTTTCCAATAATTTGGATGTAAAACCTAACACTCTTTATATCATTATTGGGTCTGATTGGTGCCCGAATTGTAAAAGTCTTGAACAACGAATCTTGTCAGATACCATCTTTCAGAAATATTGTAAAAGCAACAATCTCTCAATCGAAAAAATTGACTTTCCTCAAAGGAATACCTTGCCAGATTCTATTGTGAAATTAAATGGTCAATTAGCCGAAAAACTCCATTTTGATGGTAGTTTTCCAAGTATATATTACATCAATCCTAAATTAGGAATTTGTCAAATCGACCCTTCCAAAAAAAATGTGAGCGATTTTATTGAAGCACTCAATTCTTGCAAAAATTAAATCAATATAGATTTACTGAAAAATTAATGGGTTCGGCATTCGAATTTGTTTTCGTCTGTCAATCCAAAGAACAAGCTGATCACTATTTTAAAATAGCTGTAGATGAAATTCACCGACTCGAAAACCTCCTGTCTGAATTTAAACCTGATTCTGATATTAGTAGAATCAATGCCTTTCAGAAAAAAGGTCTAATATCCATCAATGAAGAAACCTACCAAATTCTTTATAGAGCTTTGTCTATTTCAAAACTTAGTCAAGGGTATTTTGATATCACTATGGCGCCATATAAATCCATTTACCAATTTAAAAATTCGGATTTTAAATTTCCTGAAACATCTGCCATTCAAAGATGTAAGTCATCTGTCGGCTATCAATATTTAAAGTGCCTTAACAACCAAACAATAGAATTGTTAAAAGATAGAATGTCTGTTAGTTTGGCTGCAATTGGCAAGGGGTATGCAGCTGATAAAGCAAAACAATTGTTAATTCAAAATGGGTTAAATGATGGGGTCATAAGTGCCTCGGGCGACTTATGTGCATGGGGTAAAAATGAAGATGGGAATGCTTGGAAAGTTGGCATTGCCAATCCAAATAATAAAAAACAAAACATAGCTTTCTTGAACTTAAACAATATGGCTATTGCAACCTCAGGCGATTATGAGCAGCATTTTATTTATAACAATGTTAAATATAGCCATAACATCAATCCGCTAACTGGTTATCCATGTACTTCTTTAAAAAGTGTCTCCATTATTTCTCCTTCAGCCGAACTTTCTGATGCATTAGCAACTGCGGTGTATGCTATGGGGCCGGAAAAAGGCATTTCGTTTATCGACCAATTACCAAACACTTTTGCTTTTATTGTGGATGAATTTAATCAAGTCTTTACCTCCAAAAACAGTATATTTGAATATGAAGATTAAAGCTATTATAATCATCATTTTGATTTCAATCTCATCTTGTACGACACTTAAGTCGTACGAAATGGTTTATGTAAACGACCCAGAAATGCAGATGGGTGGAAGCGCCGGTAAAAACTTTGAAATTTATATCGAAACCATCCGAGAAGGAGACAATCCATCAGATGGTAATAAAGCAAGCGGTGGCTGTGGTTGTAACTAATGATTAAGAGAGTATATTTAGCCGCAATTTTAGCCCTCTTACCTTGGGGAAGAGCTTTCTCTAACCCATTAGATACGTCTAAGAATTCTATTAAAGTGGCCAAACATGATATAGAAGTTGTATATAGTCAGTACATCCAAGATGGCAATAACTCAGCTGTTACTGGAGGGATAGGGACTGAGAAACTAATAGTGTATTCTCCTTCGATTGCTTACAAAAGAAAAAGAAACCAATCTGTTTTGTCACTAAAAGGTGGTTCGGATATTATTACGTCTGCATCTACTGATAATATTGATTATGTTCAATCCAGTGCTTCTAGACAGGATGCAAGAACATACGCTAATATCAACTATGGCAATCTTCTAAAGCCACTCAAGATCAACCTCGAAATAGGTACTGGGTTTTCTATTGAATCGGATTATCTGTCTAGAAATTTTACATTAGGATTGAATAGAACTTCTAAAAACAAAATGAGAAATGTCTCTTTTGAAGCAAAGTTGTTCTTTGACGACTTAAGATGGGGTAGAATAAATCCGAATTATAAACGGCCAGTTAAACTGATTTATCCCGTTGAATTGCGCAATCAAAATTGGTTCGATATTTACAAAAGAAACTCATATAATTTCAAATTTGGAATATCGCAAATCATCAATAAAAGGAATATTGTAGGGTTTTATCCATTGTATGTATATCAAAATGGTTTGATTTCAACGCCTTTTCACCGAGTCATTTTTAACGATTCTAGTAAAAGAGTTGAGAATTTACCCAACACCAGACACAAACTAACCCTGATTCTCAAATGGAATGTATTTTTAGGTGGTAGTACAATTTTGAAAAATACCTTTGAATCATACAACGATAATTTTGGAATAAATGGCTTTGCTCTTGAAAATGAAACCACATTTAAGTTGAAATCTGGAGTTAATATCAGTCCGTTTATTAGATTATACACTCAGACTGCATCAAAATACTTTGCACCTTTTGGTCAACATCAAATTCAAGAAGAATTTTACAGCTCAGACTACGATTTATCAAATATTAATACATTGAAACTTGGAATTGAAGTCAAATCACTTGCTGTAAAAAAGTTAAATTCTTCAAGTAACTTAAAAAATATAAACTTAAGATATGCGTACTTTGTTCGATCTAATAACTTATATGCACACATAATGACTCTTTATATTAATATTGGAAATTAAATATATGAAAATTCATCATTATACACAATCAATTGTTTGGACAGGAAATAAGGGCGAGGGCACTTTAAATTATACTTCATATAATCGCGATTATACAATTAAAATAGAGGGCAAAAACGACCAATATGGCTCAGCTGATTCAGCTTTCAGAGGCGATGCTTCAAAAATCAATCCCGAAGACATGTTGTTATCAGCCATTTCTTCTTGCCACATGTTGTGGTTTCTTCATTTATGTGCAGATGCCAAAATTACCGTAATTGAATATATAGACCATCCAGAAGCTTGGATGGACGAAATCCCTGGCAATGGAGGCAAATTCTCTAAAGTTATCTTACACCCAAAAGTTCTGATTTTAGAAAAAGGTAGGGAAGAAGAGGCTAATAACCTACACCAACTTGCTGGTAAAAAATGTTTCATTACCAATTCCTGTAATTTTCCGATTGAGTATCAGGGTCTAATTAATTAAACTTAATTACTTGTTGTTAAATTAAATTACTTTTCTACTAACTTTATAATTTATAAATCATTGATATTAAGAATTAAAAGGATCTCAATTGGGATATATTAATGACTTAATACAAGTATAACTTATTCCTAAAAGTAGCACCAATATTTTACATTTTCTTTGAGAAGAATTTTGGCACGATTTTGCATATACAACTGCCAAAACCTTAAATTAATGCTTTAAAAAGGGCACAACGGGTAAAATTATAGTTCTGATATTTAATTAGTTACAAAATATATTATTTAATCTTTAAATAATCTTGAATTTGAATATACTATTTTATATATTTGATTATAAGACAGTTGTAACCTATAAGACTTTATACTTATTGTGTATTTGTACTTAAAAATTAACAAGTAAATTTTAAGACTTATGAGACATAAAAAAAGCAGGTTTTTAAAAACAGTTCTAGTCGTTATTGAATTTGTATTGATAAGTGTGTTTTCGCATTTTCAGTTATAAAAACGACACTTTAGGAAAGAAAAAATCATTGGTCGAGAGACCAGTTAAAGATATAATGTGAGGTAGTTGATTTTTAGCAACCTTTACTCAGCAGTCAAATGTTGGGTAAAGGTTTTTTTATTGATTTCTTTTTATCCAATCTATCGCTTCATGTACATTATTAAAAGCTCTACTTTTAACATTAGGTTTGGTCAGCTTTAAAAAGAAATTGATGAGCATTTTACTAAAAACCGAACTTTCGATAAATGCGGCCATCGAAATACCTTTGGTCCCATCATAAGAAGAAAAGAATATCCTGGCTTCTCTATCCATACTCACTACACCTCCATCATAAATCACAAAAGGATATTCTTTACCTTCACACAGCTTTAAACGCTCATCTACTAGTATTTTAGCCTCCTCTAAATTCAATTTCAATCCAGCCTTGTAATGCGCATGTAAAATACCTTCTTTGATCTCCATTTTTAACTGATGATTTTCAAATACTTTGATTTGTGGCATTGCTCTATGTAATGTTGAATTTTTTACATTGCAAAGATAATATACCATGTTCATTTCAAGTATCATTTTACCCAAATTAGTTGATTTTCAAAATTATAACACTGTTGACAATGTATTAAATTCAATTTAAGTAACATTGATTAAAATTATTAAAAATGACCTTAAATCTAGTGAATTTCACCTTCAAATTATAAAAAATACTTCAATTTAAATTTTAATAGTACAAAATTTAAATATTAATTAATAAATTGATTGATTGTTAAAATAATGAAACTTATTTTTGTTAATTAAAAGATAATCAGTTAAATATGAAATTTCGATATCTATTTTATTGTCATATTTAACCTAATTGTAACTTGCAAATCATTAGTAGATAGATTTTTAATTGAATTTTAGATACGGGTATTTTGACTGTTTTGATACCTATTAAGAGTAAAAAATATAAGAATTTCTATTTAGTTAAAACAAACAAAGTGTACAAATTTATGTACAGGTATAAAATACTAAATACAATAATAATGTTATTTTTATAATTTAAATTAAATTAATATTATTTAATTGATATTTAGACTAATATATTTTTGTTTTTGCCAATTATAAGACCTCGTTTTAATTTTAATAAAATAATTAAATTAAATATTATAGTTTGTGAATAAATAATAAATTGGCTGTTAACTATCTTTAAATTAAATAGTAATTTTGATAGGTTCAAAATACACAAAAATGAAGAATACACAACAAGATTTTTTATGCATGTGCCGTAAAGTTAAAAAATTTTATAGATTGCATGAAGATGAAATAGACCAATTTAAAAATTTATCTAACTTATTCATCAATTTAACATCTTTGTTCGACCGTCTTCAAATGGAATTTGAAAAATCAGTTTCTTATTCTAATGGTTATTCTATCGAAAGAGCAAGAAAACGAGAAGATCTACAAACTAATATCTTAGTGATTACGGAAGCTCTTATAAAACTTAGAGACTCATTGAAGTACAAACCAATAGAACAATTGTCGGCTTTTATAGATTTTGACTTTATCGAATTAAGTGTCATGAATGAAGAGGATATGCTCGATTACTCCTCAAATTTGTACGACCTTTTAATGGTTTGTGAAGCACGATTAAAAATACAAGGACTTAGACAAAAGAAAATTGATTCTTTTGTGAGCTCGCTTACTTTGTTTGCTCTTGATTACCCTATGAACAAGCATTCAATTGAAATGAGAAAACAAGCTTCGCTTCAAAGTTTAAAAGCTTATACAGATTTAAACCAATTCTTTATTGAGAAATTGGACCCAGCGATGGCTGCAATAGAAACTACTTTGCCTCAAGTGTTTTCAGATTATCAATTAGCTAGAACCATTTTACAGTTTGATTTCAATTCTAAAGCAAACTTTGAAGGTGTACTCAACGACGGAAATGTCCATGTTATTACTTCTATTAAATACGATAGAGATAGAGAATTTAGAGTGTCTGTAAATGGAGGGAATGCGATTTGGGGCTTGAGTAATAAATTAGAGAAAATTGAACATTGCCGACCAGTAAACTCAAGAGAGAAGATTAATTTGCTATCGAGACATATTGGTGATAATGGAGATAAATTGATGATTCAAGCTGTCAATCCTACTCAATCAATTGAATACAAAGTTTGGATCATTGAATCTTAGTACATTCTAGTTTTATCCTAAAATAGAAAAGGGCTAAGCATAAGCCTAACCCATTCTAAAAACTAAAACTATGAAAACACTGGGGCAAAATTAATATTAATTTTAATATTTAAAAATATTTTTTTAATAATTGAATTTGCGTAAAATCTTAATGGTTTATTATTCAAAGCTTTTAATATCAACTGAATTGTTAAATGAAATGTTTTATACTCAAATATCTTAAAATTATTCTCGAATGAATAATTTAATTTATCTCTAGGTATTTAGTCTTAAAAAACTCTAATTTTTATGTGATTTTTTAACTTTATTAACATTTTGTGTTTAAAACTTTGAGATATTTGTCAAATTTATATCGCTGATATTTAAGATTTTATAGTTTTTGTGTTTAGGTTTTTGCACATTTTTTAAGTTTTTGTTTTGAAATGTATATTTAAGTAGCATACCTTTGTCGAGCTAAAAACTAAGTATTTTTACTTAAGCTCAAAGAAATAGCTTGAGTGTAAATTTTGCCAACAAATGCACAAACATATGAACACAAAAAATTACAAATTTTGTTTTGTAATTGTATTATTCCTTAATGCAATTACGTCTTTCGCCGCCAGTATCACATGGACAGGAGGTACCAGTACCGATTGGTTTACTGGATCAAACTGGTCTACAGGAAATGTCCCTGGTAGCTCTGATGATGTCTTCATCAACAATGCTTCTTTAACCAACCAACCTTCAATGGCTGGGGGTAACACTACCGTTAACAATTTGTATCTATCTGCTGGAACGCTGTTTCTAGGTACGAACACTCTAACTGTAAATGGTATTGCCTCGTTTACAGGTGGTACACTTAGAGAAGGTAACATCAACGGTAACGATTTTGAAATGCAAAACTCTACATTCATCGGTTTAATCATCATGTACAAAAATGGTGGTGGTGACAATGATATGTATGGTGGCAACACATGTTATGGACCAATAGCCTTTGTTAACAATGACGACAGTAGATGGAGATTCGCTGTTAGTGACAACGACGATTTTATCGGGATTGCTCACTTCGATGAAAATGGAACTGGTCAAACTGAACCTGCTTACAACTTCGAAAACTCTTTTACTGGTGACATTTCATCATTCTCAACTAACACAGTAACGTTTGGTGCTGGTAATGGTAAAGTCGTTATTCTTGATAACACTACTATTTATGGCAGTCCTCAATTTACTCGCGTAAGAGTCAACACAATCGGTCAATTGAACATTCAACAAAGTCAATCCATCTCTGAATTGTATATGACTTCAGGTACTCTAGATATGAGTGGAAACACGCTGACGGTTAATAAAGCATACTTTGAAGGTGGTCTAGTAAACGATGGTGTTATCAACGTTACAGATATTGAAACAATGGAAGGCGCTTTCTTCCAAGGACCTTTAACAATTGAAAAAACTGGAGGTTCAAATGATATTTTGTACGGTGGAAATACTTTCACTCAAAACGTTACTTTAATCAACTCTAGCTCTGCAATCTTAAGATTGGCAAACAATGTTGGAGATAACTACAGCGGTATAATTGAATTTCAAGAAAACAGTTCGGGTGACTTACAACCAGCATACAACGGTAGCAGTCTTGTTTCGGGCGACTTGTCTGTTTTGAATTCTTCTAATCCTGTAACTTTTGGTTCAGGAAGTGGTATAGTGGTATTCAACGGTAATACGTTCCAAAACATTATAGGTACTACTTCAAATCCTCCAATTTTTGGTAGATTAACAGTAAATACTTCTGGAACTGTATATTTAAACGGCACTAAAGTACATGTTCTAACAAGTCTTTCATTCACTAGCGGAATCATCTTATCTTCTTTAAATAATGAGGTTATATTCTTAGATAATGCTACTCACACTGGAGCTAAAAGTACTTCACATGTTAACGGACCAGTCATCAAAATTGGTAACGACGCATTTACTTTCCCTACAGGAGACGGCACATACTACGCACCAATTGAAATTACAGCTCCTTCAAATGTAAACGATCAATTTACAGCTACATATTTTAAAAATCCTTATTCAAATATTTCTTCTCTTGGAACTGGTCTTGACCACGTAAGTAGCTGGGAATATTGGATACTTGATAGAAACTCTGGTTCATCAAATGTCAACGTAAGATTGTACTACAACTCTGGTAGAAGTGGCACAGTTAATCAACAAACAGATTTACGTGTAGCTAGATTTGATGGCAGTCAATGGGTTAACCATGGCAATGGTGGTACTTCTGGCTCAAATTCTGATGGTAATGTAATAAGTTCATCTTCGATTTCTAGCTTTAGTCCGTTTACTTTGGGTTCATCTTCAACTTTAAATCCTTTACCTGTTTCATTGCTTAATTTCAATGCTATTCCAGTGAATAATGAAGTAAAAGTGTCTTGGACTACCACTTCAGAGATAAACAACGATTACTTCAATGTTGAAAAATCTCTAGATGGTAAAAACTGGACTTCGATTGGTAGAGTAGAAGGTGCAGAGAATTCTAATATCTTAAACAATTATTTGCTTGTTGATGTAAACCCAGTAATTGGAATTCAATATTATAGATTGAAACAAGTTGATTTGAACGGTGAATTCAAATACTCATCAATGATTCCGGTTAAATTCGCTAACGATAAAGTAGAAACTGTTTCTATTTATCCTAATCCAGCAAGCTCTAATATCAGCATCAACCTTTTTGACAATGAAAGCAACGACGCTAGTATCACTGTGTGCAATGCTATTGGTCAAGTTGTCTACAATGCAAATGATATTAACGGATCAACAATCCAAATAGACATTAACAATTTTGCAAACGGAATTTACAACATTCAAATCAAACAAAACGGTGTTGTATCTACCTATAAACTTCTTAAAAACTAGGCTATCAATACACTACTTATGACTTGATCTCATTTTGTGTATTTGTGTAAATTGAGCGGACAGTCTTCTGATTGTTCGCTCTTTTTTTTTTCAATTTTTACTCATTTTTTCAATTTGAGAATCTTTTTAATCTGTCGATAAGTGATCTAATTATTGAGAATTAGTACTGTACTCATTTTTTATAATTTCTAATATTCAATTGATTATTAGTATTTAATTGCATTTATACGATTTTACGGAAATGTAAAATGATTCTAGTCTAAATTCTAAAGATAGCTGTTAATACATGCCTATTACTATTATTAATATTTGTTTTATTTGATTTATGCGATATAAAAATGTTCATATTTTTAAACTAATCGAAAGTAACTGTTCATAAGGTTAAGTAAACCGATTAATTGAAAGGTTTAAATTTGTGTTAGTGATTGAAAAATCAAGCTTCTTAAGCTAAAAGACCTTTTGTGTATTTGTGTAAATTGAGCGGGTGCCAGCGATGGTATTCGCTCTTTCTTTTTTAAGCAAACCAATAGGAAAATATACCTATCCAACTTTAAATCAGACAATCTAGTTGTCGTTTTTGACTGAAAAGTGTTAATTTATTTGGTTTTATCATTAAACAAATCTTTAAAAAACCATCTTAAATTCATGTAAAAATGTTAATATTTATTTATGTAATATTCTAATTATCAAAGATTTGAAATTATAATAAATATTTTTTTACAATTTTCGTTGAAAATTCTTTTAAAGTAGACATTAGTAAATATATTTGTAAATGAAAATAGTAGGTATAAATACTCAATAGTAATTATACCTATAACACAAACAACAAAAAATTTAATTCTACACAAATGACAATTAGCACTACAAAAAAACTTTTTAGCTTATTGGTCCTTGTATTGACTACAATTACAACGACTTTTGCTGTGACCACTACTTGGACTGGAAGTGCAAGTACTGTATGGTCTAACTCTTCTAATTGGAGTAATGGAGTTCCTGGAAATAACGACCATGTTATTATTCCAGCGAGTTTATCTAACTATCCTGCATTAACTGCCAATGTTACTATTAGAAACTTCACCATCAATGGAGGTTTTTTTAACACAAACAGTTTTAACTTTACAGTTAACAACAACTTCATCATGAACGATGGTACCTATTTCAGCGGTACTGGAACAATTACTGCTAACAATTTTGATTTGAACGGTGGTTGGATGTTAATTCAAGGTGACAAAATGAACCTTGGAAATGACCTAACAATAGACGGAGGTTTATTGACAATTACTGGTACTGACTTTACCGTTGATAACGATTTGTTCATGTATTCTGGTTATCTTGAACTAGATTATCATAACATGATTGTTGCTGATGACTGGACTTACCAAGGCGGAACAATACAAAATCCTGGAAATTTAATTACCGTTGATAATTTCATTCTTGATTATGGCGCTGGTACAATTGCTCTTCCAACAAATGTTAGAGTTTTGAACTCTATGGACTTTAGTAATGGCGGTATTGTGCTTAGTACTGCTACTGAATTATTGAGTTTCGGACCAAGTGCAACTGTCTCAGGTGTTAATTCTTCAAGACACGTTAACGGACCTGTAAGAAAAGAAATAACCAGTGGTGGTGGTATGACTCCAAACTTTGAATTTCCAGTAGGAAATAGTATTGTTTATGCCCCTATTCGTATTTCAAATTTTGCTAACCGTCAAAACGGTGATTACTTTACTGCAAGTTATGTGAACGAAAGACATCCTCTAGCTGGTGGAACTTTAGGTTCAGGATTAGACCATATCAGTCAAGCTGAATATTGGATTTTAGATAGAGCAAACAACAGCTCTTCTCCTACAACAGAAGCAGAAGTAAGACTGTCATACGATGAAACTACCAGAAGTGGTGATGTTACCAATGCTACAACTTTAGCAGTTGTAAGATGGAATGGTTCTCAATGGGTAAACCATGGTAGAGGCGGAGGAAGCTCGAACAACAATACAGCTGGTATTGTTAACTCAAGTTCTAGAATATCTTCTTTCAGTCCATTTACATTAGGCTCAACCTCTAATGCAAACCCACTTCCTGTAAAATTGTTAGAGTTTAATGCCAAACCAGTTAACACCAATGTACAATTAAACTGGACTACTACATCAGAAATCAACAACGATTACTTTACAATTGAAAAATCTTTAGATGGTAAAAATTGGGTAGAAATTGGTACTGTTAAAGGTGCTGGTAATTCTGAAATTTTAACCAATTATAGTTTCAACGATGTAAACACTGTTATAGGCGTTCAGTATTATAAATTAAAACAAACAGATGTTAATGGAGAATTTACATATTCTCAAATTATTCCTGTTAGCTTCGGTTCTGTATTGAATTTAAATGTTTATCCAATACCATCAAATAATTTGGTAAATGTAAACTTTGAAAATGATCCAAATTCAAGTTTCGACCTAACAATTTACAATACTGTTGGTCAGGTTATATTAACCCAAACTGGCACAGGAAACAATCATCAATTAGATATTACAACTCTAGAAAACGGCATCTACTTCATCGAAGTTAAAACCGAATTAGGTGTTTCTAAAGTTAAAATCATTAAGAATTAGCCCTTAGGTTATTTCTTGTAAAACACATTTTGTGTATTTGTGTAAATTGAGCGGATATCAGCAATGGTATCTGCTCTTTTTTTATTCCTATAGATGTTAAAAATAGTTCTTAAAAGGCCATATTAGTAGTATAATACTAGTCTTTTTTTATGGTAATTATAAGAGTTTTATGTCCAAAAAAGTGACAAATGGTTAATAATTAAAGAAATAAACTTCAATTTTAGAGAAGTTTTATACAAAAAACGAAATTTCGTTTATCTTCTTAAATTATTAATAATCAATGAACTAGTTGTTTTAAAAATTCAATAATTTCAACATAAACAAATAGAATATTTTGTTATTCTAGAATTGTTACTATCTTTGCCATGTAAAAATTAAGTATTTATACTCAAAATGTAAAAACACTTAAATTTTACTTTCCTTTACACAAATAATTTATACACAAATAAAATGAAAAACGCAAACAAACTATTGGCGCTATTCGCGCTAACTCTCTGCACAATTGCATCTACTTTTGCTGTTACTAAAACATGGGATGGTTCTTCAAGTACTGCATGGAATAATGGTGCAAACTGGTCGGGTAGTTCTGTGCCAGTTAACGGTGACGACATTGTTATCCCAACTGGTTTAACTAACTATCCATTGTTGTCTGGAAACACTACTGTAAGATCTATTACTTTAAATGGTGGTACTTTCTCAACTAACAGTTACACTTTATCAGTAACAACATCAATTACCATCAATGGTGGTACTTTCTCAGCTAATAGAAATGTAACAGCTGCGTCTTACTCTCAATCTGGTGGAACTTACACTGGTTCTGGTACGACAACTTTAACCATTTATGGTAACATGGTATTTGCTACAGGAACTTTTACGGCTCCTGGTAATGTTAATGCTAACAACTTTACTCAAAATAGTGGTACCTTCAATCTTGGCAGTAGAACTTTAAATGTTTCTAATAATTACATCTTAAATGATGGGACTTTCGACGCTGGAACTGGTACATTAGATGCAGACGATATCGATTTGAACGGAGGTACCCTTACAATTCAAGGTAATAAAATCGTTTTAGGTAATAACTTTACTCTTGATGGGGCGTTATTAGAAATTACAGGTAACAATGATATTGAAATAGATGACGACTTCTTCTTCCTTTCTGGTAGTATCGATATGAATTTCAACGACCTAATAATTGCTGATGATTATACATATTCTGATGGAAGTATCGCTAATAATGGTGATTTTATCGTTGCTGACAATATTATCTTGGATTTTACTGGTGAACACGCAATTGGAATTAACTTAAGAGCAATATCATCTGTGACTTTTGACAATGGTATTTTAGTGACAAGTAATTCATTCTTACTAATTTTCGATTATAGCGCCAATGCTTCAGGCATGTCTGCAACTGCTCACGTTAAAGGTCCAGTAAGAAAAAATATAAGTGGCTCAAATACAACACCTACTTTTACTTTCCCTATTGGTAATGGCTCTGTGTATGCTCCTCTAGAAATTTCTAGCTATCAAAACAGAAGAAGTCAAGACTATTTTATCGCTGAATATTTTTATGGTAGACACCCAAATGCAGGTGGTTCAAAAGCTTCTGGCATCGACCATGTTTCTCAAGCTGAATATTGGATGTTAGATAGATATACTACTTCTGGAACAGCAACTACTACTGCAAGAGTTAATTTGTCATATAATTCTACAAACAGATCAGGTTCTGTTACCAATACTGGTAATTTAATTGTAGTAAGATGGACTGGTTCACAATGGGAAAACCTTGGTCGTAATTCTGGTACAGGTAATACAACTTCTGGTAGCACCACTTCTAGCAATAGACCTACTTCGTTTTCTCCTTTTACTTTAGGTTCTACAAATACTACCAATCCACTTCCTATAACTTTATTAAACTTCAACGCATTGCCAGTTCAAAATGCAGTAAATGTATCATGGACTACAACTTCAGAAGTGAATAACGACTTCTTTACAATTGAGAAATCTCAAAATGGTACTGATTGGTCAGCCATTGCTACTGTAGATGCAGTAGGCAACTCTGAACAATTAACCAACTACGCGCATCTTGATGTTAACCCAATTCAAGGTGTTCAATACTACAGACTAAAACAAACAGATATTAATGGCGACTATACTTATAGTAAAGTAATTGCAGTGAAATTTGAATCAGTTGCAACTACAGTTAGTATCTATCCAAATCCGGCTAAATCAACTATATCGATAGAACTTTCAAACGACCCAAGTGCTGATGTTACAATTAATGTACTAAACTCTATGGGCCAAGTTGTGATGACTGCTAATGGTATCGGCAGTACTCAAACTTTGGATGTTCAAAACCTTAACAGTGGTGTTTACTACATCGAAATAGTTACTGAAGGTAACGTTTCAAGAACTAAGTTTTTAAAGAATTAACAGAACTTACTAGGAAATTACCTTAATGATCTCATTTTGTGTATTTGTGTAAATTGAGTGGACGATCTTTTCGATCGTTCACTCTTTTCTTTCAAATCTAATGAAACCTCATTAAACTAATTTTCAAATTGTGTGTGCCTGCTTATTGAAACCACAAACTTTTGATAAAATGTAAAAATCAAAAATTCAAAAAAATGTTAAAATCGACACCTTTTTGAATTTTCAATTTTAGTCAATTTGAGGAAAATTGAAGCCTTTTTTGTGAGGTTATCCACATTTATGACGTTTTTGTGCCTTTCAATACTCTATTTTTACCCCCGAAAGGTGGTATTTTGATGCTAAAAATATTGGTTTTTGCCATTGGATGGTCAATTTTAGTGAAATTTTTCTCCCTGAAAATCAGTTAGTTAAAAATTGATTTGAGTATAAAATACTAGAATACTGGACACTTTTTTTTGGTAAAGTTAAAACCGATGGTATCTTTGTATCGTTCAAAATGATATTTAATACTAAAGATTAAATACTCAATTTTAAACAAATTACACACAATACACAGATACCATGAAAAAATTCATTTTAACTTTTGCTGCGGCAATCGTTTTCATTTTCTCTCAAAATCTTAATGCAGCTACCTGGACTTGGGTAGGCGGATCAAATGTCAATTGGAATCTTAAAGCTAATTGGACAACATCTTCTCCTTCAGGTGTTCCTCAACCGGGCGATGATGTTATTATCAATGCTGGAACTAACAATCCTAGATTAAATGCCAGTTATACCATACGAAGTCTAGTAATGAACAATGGAGCTACGCTCGATTTAAGACAAAGAACACTAACAGTATCTACTACGATTACCTTAAATGGTGGTGCTTTCACTAATACCAGCGGTTCTACTACTTCTAGAGTGATAGCAAACGGCGCAGTTACTTTAAATGCTCCTAATAACTTCACCATCATTGCTCCCGCTACAGTGCAATTCAGAATAAATAGCACTTTTACTTTTATTGATGGGATTTTGTATACAAACTCAAATGACATAGTTCAATTTTATAATGGTGGTACTGCAATTGGCGCAAGTGGAAATAGTTACATAGATGGTCCAGTTTATAAAAGAGGTAACTCTGCATTCACTTTCCCAATTGGAAACGCTAACTACTTTGCTCCACTCTCAATGTCTGCTCCAGCCAGTGCTACAACAGTTTACACTGCTCAGTACTTTGCTAATCCTTATGTTAACACAACTTCTTTAGCTGCTGGATTAGATCATGTATCTGATGTTGAACATTGGATTTTTAATAAAGTGTCTGGGTCTGATGTAAATGTTACACTTAGCTTCCATACCGGAAGAAGCGGAATTGTAAATAGTCTTGCAGATTTGCGCGTTGCTAAATGGAATGGTACACAATGGCAAAGTTTTGGAAATGGCGGTACTTCTGGTTCTACCTCAAATGGTACAGTTGTCAATTCAGTTGCCATTACATCATTTTCTCCTTTTACTCTAGGCTCTTTCTCAACCTTCAATCCGCTTCCTGTTCATTTATTAAACTTCGATGCAACCATCATCAATAAAAAAGTTCAACTTAACTGGTCTACTGCTGCTGAAATAAATTCAAAAAATTTCATCATCGAAAAATCTTTGGATGGTAAAACTTGGACTGAATTAGCAGTAGTGAATTCACAAGGTTCAAATGAGTCTGTAAACAACTATGAGTTATATGATGAAAACCCAGTGAATGGCATTCAGTATTACAGATTGAAACAAAATGATTACAATGGTTCATCTAATTATTTCGATAAAAAATCAGTGAATTATAATACCATTGTAACTGCAACAAGAATTTATCCTAATCCAAGTGCTGATATCATCAACATTGATGTCAATGCTGAAGATGAATTAGTAAATATTACAATAACCAATACCATGGGTCAGGTAGTTTTTGAATCTTCTCAAAATTCTGCTTCAACCATTCGTATCGATCTTTCAAACCTGAATTCAGGTGTATACAATGTCGCGATTCAGACATCTACTGGCATAGAAATTCAAAAAATCTCTAAAAAGTAAGATCCAAGTTTATGTCAAATCAAAGACTTATCTCAATGAAATCATTTTTTTCGTACAACATCGATCTATTAAAGCATTTGTGTGTGGTTGCTAATGTAGAAAATGTTGGGATTATCAGAGTTTTACCTTTTTTAAATCCTAAACGCTAACACAAATAATTTTAGAAGACCATCCATGAAAAAAGTTTTAATTTTATTGTTGTTGATCGTATCAACTTTTAGATTTAACCTATCTGCTCAACCTGGTATTAAAGGTGTAGGCAATATTACAACATCTAATGTCGATGTTAATACCTACACATACCTTACTTCAAATGTAAGTAGCGGAGCCACTTCAATTACTGTTAACAGCAGTTCTATGACTGGGTCAAATTTTACTACAGGTTTAACAGCAGGTGATTTGGTTCTAATCATTCAGATGCAAGGTGCTTCAATCAACGTCGTTAATTCTGCAAGTTTCGGTAGTATTACTAACTATAACAACGCAGGTTTGTACGAGTTCAAATGTGTAGCATCTGTTCCCAATTCTACTACTATCAATTTAACATCGGCCTTGACTTATTCTTATACAGCTTCAGGTCATGTTCAAGTTGTTAGAATTCCTAGATATTCATCCTTAACTCTTAGTGGCGCAGGTTCTATTAGACCAGCTGCTTGGAACGGAAACATTGGAGGTATAACAGCTATTGAAGTATCTGGAAATGCAACTATTAATGGTACAATTAACGTATCTGGTAGAGGTTTCAGAGGTGGTTCTTTCGAAAACAATTCTGATGGCCCAAGCTCAAATATTAACAACTATTATTCTAGTTCTGATGTTCACGGTGGTAATAAAGGTGAAAGTATTGCAGGTCATGAAGCAAATGAGTATGCTGCAGGTAACTATAGATATTGCAGAGGCGCTATAGCCAATGGTGGTGGTGGAGGAAACTCACACAATGGTGGCGGTGGCGGCGGTGCCAATGCTGGTAGTGTTGCTGCATGGAATGGCAATGGTAACCCTAATAATTCAGGTAGTTATTCAACTGCATGGAATTTAGAAGGTGGTAGCTTCTCTTCAAATACATCATCAGGTGGTGGAAGAGGCGGTTACACTTATGGTAGTGATAACAGAAATGCTTTATCTACAGCACCTGGAAACGGTTCTTGGGGTGGAAATAATAGAAGAAACTATGGTGGATTAGGTGGTAGACCACTTGATTATTCAACAGGTAGATTATTTTTTGGCGGTGGTGGTGGAGCTGGTGATGGTAATAATAGTGCTTCTACTGGCGGTGCAAATGGTGGCGGATTGGTTTTCATCATCTGTTATGGCAACATTTCAGGTACTGGAACCATCAATGCTACTGGGGCAAACGCTCTTTCAACAACTGGATCTCATAATGATGCTCCAGGTGGTGGTGGTGGTGGCGGAACTATTGTATTAGCAGCTGCCGGAACTATTGCAAACTCTTTAACTCTTAATGCTAACGGTGGAACAGGCGGCAATCAATTGATAACTACAGATGAATCTGAAGGCCCAGGCGGCGGTGGTGGTGGTGGATATATCGCTATTTCAAGTGGTAGTCCAACAAGAGTTGCTAGTGGAGGTTTAAATGGTACAACAACTTCAAATGCAGTAACAGAATTTCCACCAAACGGCGCAACAAGAGGTGGCGCTGGAACACCTGCAGCTACTATTTCAATTACATCTATAGTTGGTTCTATTTCTGCATCAGCCGGACCTAACCAAGATTTTTGTAAGTCTGCAACGATGGGAGGGAATTCATTATTGAATGCAACTGGTACTTGGTCAATAATTAGTGGATCAGGCGGGTCATTTGTCAATCCAAACTCACCAACCACTGTATTTAATGGAGATTCTTCTCAATATTATACAATTGTTTGGACCGTAGTAAATAGACTTTGCGATACAAGAAGAGATACAATGTTATTGAATCCAATTTGTTTACCTCTTCCAGTTGAATTATTGAATTTTGATGGCGAAATTCTCGATGGTAAAACACATTTGAATTGGGCTGTCGGTCGCCAAGAAAATTTCAAACATTTTGAACTACAAAGACAAACAGGTAGTGGCAATTGGGAAACCATCACCATTATCAATTATTACGAAAGTAATTCTATACAATATTTCAATTACATTGACGAATCAACCAATACTGGACTAACAAGTTACAGACTAAAAATGGTGGATTATGATTTGACATATAAATACTCAAATATTCTAAGCTTTAATTCAGAAAACAATGATGTATTGGCATACCCAATGCCAGTTGGAAATCAATTGAATCTTTCTGGTTATGGTTTAAAAGGAAGTGTGGTTGAAATACTTAATGCTGTTGGTCAAACTATTGATGTACCAATGGACATTCAGTACAATTCTGTAACTATAGACCTAAGTGGTTTGAGTACAGGATACTATTTATACAAGGTGACCAAGAATGGTCATGTTGTTACAGCTAAGACATTTATACGCGAAATGCGATAATAAATAAAGATCAATCTGAAATCATTTCAGGTTATTTGTGTAAAAGGCGTTTGTGGGGACAAACGCCTTATTTTTTTTACATAAATAAGTCAATTTTCATTTTTTGTGTACAATTCTAAACCCATATCCATCTATTCACTATATTAATTAAGGGATTTGAACTATTTTTGCACCCTTAATTTATGCAGCACATTCGCAATTTTTGTATCATCGCACACATCGACCATGGAAAAAGTACACTAGCCGACCGTTTGTTGGAGTATACTGAAACCATCTCTAAAAGAGATATGATGGCGCAAGTTCTCGATGATATGGATCTTGAAAGAGAAAGAGGTATCACCATTAAAAGTCACGCCATCCAAATGAATTACAAATTGGATGGTCAATTTTATGTCTTTAATCTAATCGATACTCCTGGTCACGTTGATTTTAGTTACGAAGTTAGTAGAAGTATTGCCGCTTGTGAAGGTGCATTATTAATTGTTGATGCTTCTCAAGGTATTCAAGCTCAAACCATCAGTAACTTATACCTTGCGATTGAACACAATTTGGAAATCATTCCTATTCTTAACAAAATGGACTTGCCTGGAGCAATGCCTGAAGAGGTTAAAGACCAAATTGTAGATTTAATTGGTTGTGATAGAGACGATATCATTCCAGCTAGCGGTAAAACAGGAATGGGAGTTCACGATATTTTAAAGGCTATTGTTCACAGAGTGCCTGCACCAAAAGGTAATATTGATGCGCCATTAAAAGCCCTAATCTTTGATTCTGTTTTCAATTCTTTTAGAGGCATTATTGCTTACTATAAAGTAATCAATGGTAAAATTTCAAAAGGAGAAAAAGTTAAATTCATGAATACCGATTCTGTGTACCATGCTGATGAAGTTGGTGCGCTGAAATTGGAAATGGAACCAAGAAATCAAGTACTTGCTGGTGACGTAGGGTATATTATTACAGGTATCAAACAAGCCAAAGAAGTAAAAGTTGGTGATACCATTACTTCTGTTGAAAACCCAACACCAGAGGCCATTAAAGGTTTCGAAGATGTTAAACCAATGGTTTTCGCTGGTATTTATCCAGTTGATACTGAAGATTATGAAGAACTAAGAGACAGCATGTTCAAACTACAATTGAATGATGCCTCTCTTGTATTCGAACCTGAAAGTTCGGCTGCCCTTGGATTTGGATTTAGATGTGGATTCCTTGGAATGCTGCATATGGAAATCATTCAAGAGCGTCTTGAAAGAGAATTTGGGATGACAGTAATTACTACCGTTCCAAACGTATCATATAAAGCATATACCAACAAAGGTGAATTTATTGAAGTAAACAACCCAAGTGATTTGCCTGATCCTAACTTCATTGATTATGTCGAAGAACCTTTTATTAAAGCAACTATAATTACCGCTTCAGAATTTGTTGGACCAGTAATAGCACTTTGTATGGATAAAAGAGGAACCATTGTCAACCAAGTTTATTTGACAACCAATAGGGTAGAACTTACATTTGATATGCCTTTATCAGAAGTCGTATTTGATTTTTACGATAGATTAAAATCCATCAGTAAAGGGTATGCTTCTTTTGATTATCACCAAAGTGGATACAAATTGTCTTACCTAGTTAAAATGGATATCATGCTGAATAAAGATGTTGTAGATGCATTATCATCCATCATTCATAGAGACAGAGCTTACGATTTGGGTAAAAAGATTTGCAAAAAATTGAAAGAACTGATTCCTAGACAGCAATTCGAAATTGCCATCCAAGCTGGTGTCGGAGCTAAAATTATAGCAAGAGAAACCATCAGTGCTTTGAGAAAAGACGTAACTGCTAAATGTTATGGCGGTGATATCAGCAGAAAACGTAAGTTATTAGAAAAACAAAAAGAAGGTAAAAAACGTATGAGACAAGTTGGAAATGTTGAAATACCTCAATCAGCGTTTATGGCTGTACTTAAACTAGATGATTAATTGAAAACACTAAAATCTTACCCGACAAAGTTTTGGAAACTTTGTCTGGCATGTCTAATTTTCTTTAGTAGTTTTACGATGGTTTTACCTGACCTGCCTGTAATGCTTGAAGAAATTGGCGGTAAGAGTTATAAGTGGCTAATCATACCAGCCTTTGCGGTCATCGCCTTAATTGCAAGACCCTTCAGCGGAAAATTATCAGATACTGTAGGAAGAGTGTTTGTTATGATACTTGGTTCTGCTGTTACCATGTTTGCTTGCGGATTCTACCTCTTCATTCCCATTATTTCTGTATTCTTTATTAATAGAGCCTTTCACGGCTTGTGCGCTGGATTTACACCAACTGGATTTACTGCTTATGCCGATGATATTGTTCCATTGGAAAAACGCGGTGAAGCTATGGGAATAATAGGTATATGCAACAATATAGGCAATGCAATCGGTTGGGTTATCGGTAGTAAAGTAACTTCAGCCTTTGGATTAGAAATCATGTTTATTTCAGCTTCTGGACTTGGCTTGATTTCGATGTTGATGTTTATGACTCTGCCAGAAACCGTTCACAATAAGTCTAAATTCAGTTTCAAATTGTTGAATCTAAATAAAAATGAATTGTTCGAATGGAGGGTATTGTTACCTGGCATGGTACTGTTACTGACTGCTTTCACCTCTGGAGCAATCCTTTCTTTAATTGCTGATTTTACAGCTCATGTGGGTATTAGCAACAAAGGACTGTATATGGCCATTTACATTCTCTCATCTTTGGTGATACGATTTATGGCTGGTAGATGGAGTGATCAATACGGTAGAAAATTAATCGCATTTTTAGGATCAATATCTTTGGTTATAAGCATGATAACTTTAGCTTTTGCTACAGATATTGTATTGTACACTGTTTCATCTGTCTTGTTTGGAGTTGGTTTCGGACTTATTTCACCGGCATTGTTTGCATGGGCAGTCGACTTATCATTACCGGGACTAAAAGGAAAAGCAGTTGGAACATTATTTATCTTTCTAGAAATAGGCATCATCCTAGGGTCATCAATCACAGGATTGATTTATGGAAGCAATCCAGATAATTTTCAAATTTCATTTTTGATTAGCGCATTTGTGACCTTTATTCCAGTACTGGTCTTATTTAAATCTATGAAATTGGACAAGTTAAAAGCGTGATAGTCTTATTGATTGGGAATCACTTCACATTTTAAATGTATGTAAATATCTCCCAAATTTGTTTTAACTGTCACAGTTTTATTGTTATATCCAATTTTACCATTTGTATTAAATGAAAGACCAATACGACTAATTTCACCAGGCATTAATGGCTCTTTAGAAAATACTGAGGTCAAACAACCACAGTTTGTTGGAGCAGATAAAATAAGTATTGGTTTTGAACTATAGTTTCTAAAATAATAATAATGTTCTTGATGATCACCTTCTTTCACTTTTCCAAAATCATGTTGAATTGAATCAAAAACAATAGAATCGTGAATATTGAATTCATTTTGATAACTAAAACTTGATTCAGTTTTCTTTGGAACTAAAGCACTAACCAATAATTTTACCTTTATTGTTGATGTTCCTAAAACATAGGAAATAAACTTACTACTATCAATAAACTCGCCAATTGAATGCCTTTTTATATAGCACTTTAATTTGACAGTTTGTCCGGACTCCAGTTTTAAATTATTTGGATATTTAATTGTAAATGAACTATTTATTGATTTATTAATGAGTTTTATCGAAGACGTATGATGGTTAGTAAAGCTGAATTCAGTTGAGTCAAGTTGACCGACTTTTAATATTTTAAAATCTATTTCAATAGTTGAAGAATCAGTTGAAGAATTTGAAGGACTTAGATTTGACCCAATAAAAATGAGTAGTAAAATTGTTTTCATAGACGAACGGCAATTTTTTTAAAATTGAAGTTTCAAAAACCATTCCTTAAAAATAAATTTAATGAAATGATTATCTATTAGATAGGTGAAAAATAAAAAAATGCTTTGCAAGTCATTTAAATTTTACTAACCTTGTTAAAAAAATCATCACTCTTATGAATATTGAAGCAATCAGAACTGAGCTGCAATCGCGCATGGAGGTAAATATTGAGAGGTTGCATACCTTAGAAAATTCTAATTTAACACCAGGATCTAATTACAAGTCGTTTAAAGAAGACCTCTACAAAACCATTTTTGAATTAATTGACAAACACAAATTAGATTTTAAAAATCACGAAGAATCAAAATTATTTGTAGATGAATTAAAACCAACTTGTGAATTTTTACTTACTAAGTACTTCGTAAGTTAAAACAAATAAGATTGCTTAATGTAGCTTTCAAAAATAGGGGATGAAAACCTATTGACAGGGAAGGAGATTGTCTAAAATTATCCAAAATTAGCTTTTAAACAACAAATATATAGTATTGTAAATCAAATATATATAGCGTATATATAAATTATATATTTATATAAGCATTTTACAACATATCGTCTTATTTTTAAGAGATTTTGGTTCTATTTTGATGGAACTATCCTGTAAGTCTTTTCTGGTCAAATATTTTCAAATTGAAAATCAAGCATTTATATATTGTTTACAAATGTAAAACATGTAATTTACTTTTGTAAAATAGTGTGTTTACATTTGTAAAGTGATTCTTTTACACTTGTAAACACACATCAACAAAATATATAATATGTTAGAAAACAGAATTTTAGAGGTGTTTAAATACTCACAATTGAGTAGAATTGAGTTTGCTGAGAAAATGGATATATCCAATGCCGTTTTATCACACCTTGCCTCTGGCAGAAACAAAGCTGGAACAGAATTGATCATTAATATTCTAAAGAATTATCCGGAAATTAGTGCTGAATGGCTCCTATTGGGAGAAGGTGACATGATAAAGAAAGACAATAAAGCAGCATTAGCATCGGCAATAGACAAAAGCTTAGCCGAACTTCAAGATATTCAACAAATTCAAACGAAGTTAAACGATAAAATAAATAAAATAAGTCTAGAACTGACTAAGTTAAAATAGAGTTGTTTGCTTTACATTGAAGATATGAGCGTAAAACAATTCACTCAACATCTTCTGAGATTTTGCCAGGTAGTCTTTATCGACGCTATAAATGACACTGGTCTTATGATTTTTACCTTTTATTAACTGAGCGTTTCTCAATTCACTTAGATGTTGTGAAACTGTAGATTGGCTTAGAGGCAACTTATCTACTATCTCCTGACAAGTTTGGTCGTTTTTGGCTAATAAAATTTTGATGATTTTAATTCTTGCTGGGTGACCAAGAGCCTTGCATACTGCGCTTAAATCTATTTCAGAAGGCTCGAACAGGGATTTTTTACTCATTGCCATAGGGCTGCAAATATAAATATGTTTTTTATTTGTGCAAGTCGCTTTATTGAAAAAATAAAATAAAACAAATAATAGTGCAATTGTATAATGCCTACTTTTTAAGTATAACCGTAACTTATTAATTTATTGATGTTTAGTTTAGGCATTAATCTCTAATATCTTTACAATCAGATAGATTTCTCTTGTAAAAGTATGTTGTTAATTGGATTTTTAGGATGAAATAAGTTGTACTTTACTTCTTTAATTTCCATCTTTTATGGCTCCACAACCAAATTTCTGGTAGTTGTAGTATTTCTTGCTCCAAATGCTGGGTATGAAGAGCTGTGATTTCACCATCAGAGGTTTTGGCGCTTTCCTCAACTAAATATTGAGCAGTACATCTGTAAACTCCTCGTTTTATTAATCTTACATTGTGATAAATTACTGGTAAATTGAACTTTTTTGCCAACTTTTCTGGTCCAGGAAGTACTGCAGTTTCCTGATTTAAGAAGTTTAACCAAAAACTACTTTTGCTATCACTTGGTGATTGATCTGCTGCTAAAATCAATAAATATGGTTCTTTTTCTTGTATTACAAATTTTCCAATTTGAGCCATTGGAATTTGTACCACTCCAAATTCAGTTCTGGCTTTTAACATTAATTTTTCAAAATAGGGATTGCTTAAAGGTTTGTATGCTACCACAATCTTGTTTTTCATAAAAATTGGTGCTGCTCGACACACCCATTCCCAGTTACCACAATGTGACATTACTACAATCGCACTTTTACGATTTTTATGTAATTCGTCATAAATATCACCGCACTCAAACTCAATTCTTGATTCTAGGCTTTTTCTACTGATGGTGAATCCCTTTACAGTTTCAATAACCAAATCACTTAAGTATTTGTAAAACTTTCTTTCTATTATTAAAAGTTCTTCAGTTGTTGCATTAGGAAATGAGTTTTTGAGGTTAGATTGAACAACCTTCACACGGTATTTAACCAGTTTGTAAAATACAACATATAGAAAATTAGATATGCCCCATAAAATAAAAAAGGGTAATCTAGAGATTAGAAGTAAAATGAATATTGCAATTTTATTTAGTATTAACTTCACTTCTTCGTATTAATTCGATTATTTGAAAAAGAATCCGACATCACCATATCGGATTCATTCATTTTATTTAATGTATCTAAAATCGTGGCCAGATTTTAATTGAACGATAAATCTGTACATCAATTCTATAACTTGTTCAACGTCTTTTTTGTTGACGGTTTCAACAGTTGTGTGCATGTATTTTAGAGGAAGAGAAATCAGTGCTGATGGAACACCTTCACCAGAATACGCGAAACTATCAGTATCAGTTCCAGTACTACGACTTACCGCCGCTCTTTGAAAACTGATTTTATGTTTCTCGGCAACTTGAATCACCATTTTCAACAGATTGTTTTGTACTGCTGGTCCATAAGTTAAAACTGGTCCAAGTCCACATTTCTGATCGCCTTGCTTCTTTTTATCGTATAAAGGAGAAGAAGTATCATGGCAAACATCTGTGATGATGGCAACGTCTGGTTTTATTTTTCTAGAAATCATCTCGGCACCTCTCAATCCAATTTCTTCTTGAACGGCGTTAACTACATATAAACTAAAAGGTAGTTTGATACCATTTTCTGAAATTCTTCTCGCCACTTCCGCAATCATATAGCCTCCGATTCTGTTATCAAGGGCTCTGCCAGTCAGATAAGTATTGTTTAATTCAGTTAGTTCATCTTCAAAAACAGCGACACAACCAACATGCACACCAAGTTTTTCAACTTCGGCTTTGCTTGCGCATCCGATGTCAATAAAAATGTTGTCCGTGTTTGGAGTAACTTCTTTCTCTCCAGTTCTAACGTGGATAGCAGGCCAGCCAAAAACTCCCTTAACAATTCCTTTATCTGTTAAAATATTGACACGCATTGAAGGAGCAATCATATGATCAGATCCACCATTTCTGGTCACATATAAATAACCATCCTCAGTGATGAATTTAACAAACCATGAGATTTCATCAGCATGAGCTTCGATGACAACTTTGTATTTTTTACCAGGATTGATAACTCCGGCGACTGAACCATAAGCATCAGAGATATATTCATCGATGTATGGTTTTAGATAATCCAACCAAATTCTTTGACCAGAACTTTCAAATCCTGTAGGCGACGTATTGTTTAAATAGTCGTATAAAAATTTTTTACTTTTTTTGTCCATTGATATTAGAACGGTAGATCGTCGCTAGTGTCAGAATTTCCAAAATCTTCGATTACTGGAGCTTGAGAGTAATTTTCTTCTTGTCTTGGAGCTGACGATTCTGAAGAGTTTTCGATTTTCCAAGCTCTAACGTCTGTATACCATTTACCGTTGTATTCGCGACTTTCAATATTGATTGACACTTTTACAGATTCGTTTACATTGAATCTCACCAAATCATCAACCTTTTCAGCCCAAGCAGAAATACAAACTTTTTTAGGGAATTTATCGTTGGTTTCTACGATGAATTCTTGTTTTTTCCATTCGCCTCTAGCGCTTGATCCTTTTTGAAGATCCAACTTCTGAATAATTCTACCTATGATTTCCATTTTATATATTTATTAAGACACAAATATACTATTCAACTTAATCTCCTTTTAAGAGAGAAATATACACTTTATTGACATTTTCTTTTTTTTAATCACTAGTTTTGTTTTGAATTTTATGTGTATTGCCTCATACGTTAAAACATCTACTGGTTTCATATATACTTTTACGAGAGACGAAGACCCTAACAGAGCATTTTCTAATCCGACTTGGCTTGAGACAAACGTTTTTGCTCCAAAAGATGAATTGGCTGGAGGTACTTGGATAGGGTATAACCGACATCATATATACAGTTTGCAAAATGGAGGCTCTGTTAAACATGTTAGACAATTGCCTTATGATAAAAGTAGAGGTTTGTTGCTTTTGAGCATTCTTCAAACAGATTCTTTAAACACTTTAAAATTTGCCATTGAAGAACATATTGAACCATTTACAATCAATAGTATAGATACAATGAATGGTCAATTGACATCAATAATTTACGATGGAAACAATCAACTTGATGTAAAGTCAATTGATAAAGTAAGCTTTATAAAATTGTCCACCACATTGTATTCTAAAGAACATTCAGAGATGATTGCTGATAGATTTTATCAATCGAACTTAAATACTGAGGATGATATTTTCAGTTTTCATTATGATCATAGAGTAGGAAATTATCTCAACCCAATTGTAAAACCTGCTTCATCTTCTATCACTCAATTTGTGGCTAAAAACGGTCAGATTTCCTTCAAATTTCAACATTTATTAAACGGTGAAATACTGCATTCTTTCATATAAAAATATGATGTTTATTTAATATAATTGAAAATAGTTATAATAACTTTGAATTAAGAAGTATTTTAGTTAAACATTTGATTTATAAAGTAATATTGTAAAAATAGAATTAAATACTATGAGTAAAAATACTCTGTTTTACTCCTGAAAAATTGACCAATTATTTTGTATATATTTGTGACGCACAAATCAAACTTCACAAGTTGACAAAATACTTCTTATTAATTTTATTGGTTTTCGGACTAAATGAATCCGTTTTTTCTCAGGCAGTGAGAGGATACAGTTTAGAAGTCACATGTAAATCAAGGACATACAATTCATCTCAAAGTATATTGGATTTCAAATGGCAGTACCGCTCGCCAACGGCTACTGATCAAAATGTCTATAGAAAGACTAAGGGCAGATATGATTGGGGTTCAGTTTATAAAGTAATTGGTGCTACCGACTCAACATTTAGTGATACAATAACCACAGGAACTGCTTTTGAATATATGTTTGAAAAGATTGGCGGACCAGATGGATGGGCTACTTATGGTTATACCTATTCTGGACATATGTTTCCAGCTGTTACCAATAGAGGGACAATTTTATTGATTATAGACAGTACCCACAAAAACTTTTTAAGCAACGAATTACGAACTTATAGAAACGATTTAATAGGGGATGGTTGGAAAACAATCGTCAAGTATTTCTCTCCAAGCACAACAGTATCACAAATAAAATCGTATATTTACAATACATACAATTCAGATCCAACCAACATCAAATCTGTAGTTTTGATTGGTGATTTAGCGGTACCATATTCAGGTGATTATTCTCAATATGGAGCTTGGCCTCCAGATGGTCACGTTTCAATTTCAGGCTATGGTCCAAGTCATGAAGGCGCTTGGCCAACCGATATTTACTATGCAGACATGCTCAATGCCACATGGTCGGATGCGTCTGTAAACAACACGCTAGGAGTAAGGCCTGCTAACCATAATGTACCTAGCGATGGTAAATTTGACGTGACTGATATGTTGAACATTGTTCAGTTGCAAGTCGGACGAATAGATTTGTCACAAATGGATGCGTTTAAATACGATGTTCCAGATTCGAATAATGTTGAGCGCGAGTTACTCAAGCGATACTTCACCAAGAATCACAATTTTAGACACAAAGTTGTTTCAATTAGAGAAAGATGTTTGTGGGACATCGACAATGCTGGTGGTTTTCCAGATATTTTAACAGGCGGATTTTTCAATGAGCATTTCCCGACCAATTCTTATAGAAATATGGCGCCATTGATTTCTGATACAGTTACCTTTAAATTGGATTACAGATCTACATTAAATTCAAACGACTATTTGTGGAGTTTTGGATTTGGATTTGGTTCGTACACCAGTTGTTCTGGAATTGGTAATACTTGGAACATGGCAGCCACAAATCAGTCCATTAAGTCGGTGTTTTCTGGATTTATGGGTTCGTTTTTTGGTGATTGGGATACCGCAAACAGTTTTTTAAGATCTCCCTTAGCGGCAAAAGGCAATGTCTTAAACACCTTTTGGAGTGGTCGTCCACATTGGTTTTTCCATCATATGGGATTAGGAGAAACAATAGGATATTCAACACTAAGGACACAAAACAACTTTGATTCTGCTTTATCTGGAGCCTTTTCGTATCCATTGTATCCGACAACAGCATTTAGTATGTACCAGGTGCATTCGTCATTACTTGGTGACCCAACTATACGTTTAAAACCAATTGATCCAGCTGATAATTTCAGAGTTGTTCAAGATAGTTGTAACAATAGGTTTAAACTAAAATGGACAGCGTCTACTGATACTGGAGTGCATACTTATTATATTTTTAGAGCCAAACACATTGATAGTACATTCACTCAAATTGGAACTACAAGTAACTTATATTATGTCGACAACTCACCTTTAACGGGCAACAATGTTTACATGTTAAGGGGACTGAAATTAGAAACCAGTTTTAGCGGTACATATTACAATTTAAGTGAAGGAGTTTTTGACACTGTATCAACAGCCGACTTTTCAACTCCAATTGCCAATGCTGGTGTAGATACAACAATTTGTTTGAATCAGGCATTGAAGATTGGTGTTCATGCAAATAACAATATACATACAACTTATTTATGGAATCCTAGTAGTTATACCAGAGATACCGTAACAATTTTAGCTAGCAGTGGCAATAGAATTTTAATAGCAACAGACACAATGAGTGGTTGTATTAAGAGAGATACTATGACTATTACCACTATAGCTTTACCCGCAACAGAATTGATTTCAAGCACCAGTAATTTCTGTAATGATACGGTATCATGGAGTAGCACTTCAAACAATGGTATTGGATACAGATATGAATGGAGTTTTAGTGGAGGAAATCCAAATGATACACTAGGTTTTGGTTTAATAAATCCAGGGCAAATTTTGTATGGAACTGCTGGCACCTATGGAACTCTATTGTTAGTAAGAGATACTGCCACTGGATGTGCTAGTAGAAATACTGGTTCGGTTACAGTTATTTGTTCGAGTTTACCAGTTGAATGGGCAAATTTACAATGTCAAAAGAACGGATCAAATGTCGACATCAGTTTCAATATCTTTGATTACGAAAAGTACAATTTTATACATATTGAGTGCTATACATCTGAAGGAAATTGGCATCGTGTAAATACGATTAAAGTAAATTCAAATGGAAATTTTGAGTATCAAATACAGAATTCAGACTTATATACTGGAGTTAGATTGCAAGCAGTTTTAAACAATGGTTCAAATGATGAGTTAGATAATTGTTTTTGGGACATCAATTCAATTCAAATGTTGATTTATCCAAATCCAATGAACAGTGAATTGCATATTGATTTCAAATCGAATGTGGTTTTGCCTAGCGAAGTCAGCATTTACAATAGTTTAGGTCAGCCAGTTTACATCAACAAATACAATTTTTCTAACGGAAATCTGTTATTAGATGGTACGCAATGGGCACCTGGTGTATATACAGTTGTCATCAATAACGGAAAAAAAGTATACAGCAAGCAGTTTGTAAAATAAATGGGACAAGGAAATTTCAAGTCGACCATTTTAAAGCTGGTTACAGAACAGTTACAATCTAAAATCCAAACAATACAATCGGAGTATAATGTCTATTTAGAATCTGCAGCAAACGAAACCAAGAGTACTGCGGGTGATAAACACGATACTTCAAAATCGATGATGCAATTGGAGCAAGAAAAGCTAGCTGGCCAGTTACAACAATTAAAATTACAAAAGAAGACCTTAGAATTGATAGATCCCTGGAAAGAGCAAAAGTCAGTTCAACTTGGATCGTATGTAGAAACAAATCACGGTAATTTTTTTATTTCAATTTCATCGAAGCCGATTGAATTTGAAAACACAACAATCAATTGTATTTCTATACAATCACCATTAGGTAAATTGCTACAAGGCAAAACATCTAAAGCAGAATTTCAATTAATGGATAAACATTATCAAGTAAATTCAACCATCTAAATATCAATTAAATAATATTATTACAATTGTCATATGATTAATATCAATTGATTAACCATCTAATTATCAATTAAATAACATTATTACATTTGTCATATAATTAATAGTATGTAAATCAAATGTTTTTTCGTAGGTTTGCACTGTC
>CAYTMQ010000003.1:155750-321184 GCA_964438995.1 uncultured Chitinophaga sp. | reverse complement strand
AGCAAGGCATACGATATCAGTTTTACCGGGGTTAAGACCATTAAGGAAAAGACCATTCTGAACCAGAGATTGCCTAATCCATCACCATACGTTTATGGGAAAATCAACAGAATGTATGCTCTTCGTCCAATGGTTGGATTAACCAAAACATTGGCGGAGAAACAAAGTAAGAATAGTATAGGTGTAAATGGTTTTTTGTTTGGCGGACTAACTTTCGGGCTGTTAAAACCAGTTTACGTAGATATTGAAGTATTCGATCCAAATTTCCCAAACAATTATATCACCCAATCTTTGAGATACCAGCCAATGGAAATGAATCCAAATAGGATCAATGGCTATTCATCATTTGACAAAGGTTTTTGGGAGACTAAGCCAACATTAGGTCTATCATTTAAAGCAGGAGCAGATTTTAATTGGGGCTATTACAGCTCAGATTATAGGTCTATTGAAATTGGTGTCATGATGGATTATTTTCCGGGCCGACCAGAAATCATGTATGGCATTAAAAACAAAACAATTTATTCTTCGTTTTATATTAGTTTTGCGCTCGGAAAAAATTATTAAGTATAGATGTCAGAAGTAGTGAACGATAAGCCTCGTAAAAGAGTAAAACCAGATTGGTTAAAGATTCAAATTCCAGTCGGAGAAAACTATGCAGAGGTTAAGAATATTGTCAAAACACACCAATTACATACAATTTGTGAAGATGGAAAGTGCCCAAACATGGGTGAGTGCTGGGGTGCAGGTACCGCAACGTTTATGATTCTTGGCAATATTTGCACACGTAGTTGTAATTTTTGCGCAGTAGCAACTGGCAGACCAACAGAGTACGACCTTGATGAACCAAAACGTGTTGCAGAGGCAATCCGATTAATGAAGGTTAAGCATGCTGTAATTACTTCTGTAAACCGTGACGAGCTAAAAGACAAGGGTGCTGGAGTTTGGGCTGCAACAATAAGAGAAGTTAAGCTCCAAAATCCGGGAGTAACTATGGAAACCTTGATTCCAGATTTTAAAGCTAACTGGGATTTGCTAGAAATGGTGATAGACGAACAACCAGAAGTTGTAAGTCACAACATGGAAACAGTAGAAAGGTTGTACAGAATAGTTAGACCACAAGCCAAGTATGAGCGCAGTTTGGAGCAAATCAAACGCACAAAAGAACGAGGAAGACGTACGAAAAGTGGCATTATGCTAGGATTAGGCGAAACAGAGGATGAAGTTTTTAAAGCCATGGATGATTTGGTAGCACATGGCTGTGATGTCCTAACTTTAGGGCAATATTTACAACCAACTAAGATGCATTTGGAGGTCAAAGAATTTGTTACACCAGAAAAATTTAGAATGTACAAAGAAATTGGTGAACAAAAAGGCTTCAAGATTGTTGAAAGTGGACCAATGGTGAGGTCTTCTTACCATGCAGAAAAGCACATTTAAAAAAATTTTTACTTTATTGTAAAATAATTTAACTTTGAAAAATTGTTTATATAGTCATTTTATGAAAATCAAATTATTTATTGTTTTAGCGGTAGTAGCCTCAGCAGTGACATTGAGCACAATGTCATTTAAGTCAGGTGCATACGTTCCCAGACAATCTTCTAAAATCGATGAAGTGATCAAGTATCAAATTCCAGGTGGCAAGATTGCTGCTGGTTTATCTGAATACTTTAGCGCTTTAAGAGTTAACGTACAAACTGGTACTGTTAGCGAAGCAGAGTACATGGCAGCGATTAATGCATCTTTAGCTTTAGATGCTTCTACAAAACGTGTTGTTAATTCAGTTTGGAACGAATTGGGTCCAGACAATGTTGGGGGTCGTACCCGCGCATTTTTACAAGACAGAGACACTCCTTCTACAATGTATGTTGGAGCTGTAAGCGGTGGTTTATTTAAATCAACATCAAGAGGGTCTTCTTGGGTGCCCGTTAATGATTTCCAAGAAAATTTAAATGTTAGTTGCATTGCACAAAACAAAGATGGAATCATAGTGTACGGAACTGGAGAAGGTTCATTCGTTGGTATTTCTGGTACAACAACTGGTACCCCAGGCTTCGCTGGTGCTGGTATTTTTGTATCTACCAATAGAGGAAGAACTTTCACAAGAGTAAATTCTACTAGTTCTTATGGTAACATCAATTCAATGGCATCAGAGAACAATGGTTCTAAAATTTATGCTGCTACTAATACTGGTATCAAAATTACTGAGAATGGTACAACTTGGACCAACTCAAGAAATGGTAATACACTAGAAATTAAAGTTGCTAAAAATGATGTTGTGTATGCACAGGCAGGTTCAGCAATCATTAGAAGTAAAGATAATGGTGGTTCATGGCAAATTATTACGCCAGCAAACTCCGATATTTCTAGAGCGTCTATTGCTATTTCACCAGAAGATCCAAACTATGTTTATGTAATGGCTTCAGGTGGTGATGGTAGACTAAGTGGTGTTTTTAGAAGTACAGATGGTGGTGATACTTGGAATATGATAATTGGTGTTGGAACTACGTATTTTGATCCGTTGGTATCTGGTTTAATCAGTGCTCAAGGGATTTACAACAACGTTTGTTCTGTTGACCCTAAGGATAAAAACCACTTAATCATGGGTGGTGCTTATTTAGCAGATTGGAAAGAAGGTGCAAACCCTAAGTATATCGCTTCACTTAACGACTTTGGTGGTGCAAACCCAGCTTATGTTCATGCCGATAAGCATGTTATGGAATGGGATATGACTACAACACCTCCAACGTTTATTTGTGGTAATGATGGTGGTTTGTTTTTTAGTTCGGATAATTTGAAAACCTTTACAATGAAAAACTTCGGATTCAATGTTACACAGTTTTATGCTGTAGCTGCAGATTATGAAGGCAACGTTGTTGGTGGTTCTCAAGATAATGGTACACAGTATATCAATAAAAAAGGTAATACCAAAAAAGCTGCTGTAGAAATCAAAGGTGGTGATGGTTTCCAATCAGAAATATCTGTTAAAAACAACGCTATCGTTTTTTCTGAAACATATTATGCCAACGTTACTCGCTCAAGAGATTATGGTAAAACTCAAAGTTGTATTTGGGACAGAAGAATAGCAAAAGTTTTCACTGGTCTTTCGGATACTGCTAAGTACTGTGATCATAGCCATCCTTCTTCTTGGGCACCTTTCAATGCTAAATTCAAACTTTGGGAGTACCCTTCATATGATAGTACTGCATCAAGATTGTTTTTATCTAGAAACGGTCAAATTTGGATGGGGATTGGAGTAACAGATTTCCAAAAGGAACCAGAATGGTATCTAATTGCTAATACACATGGTAATTCACAAGTTTGGGATATTGAACCAACTGCTGACGGAAGTAGCGTGTTTTTCTCAAATAGCACGACCATTTATAGAATTGATGGATTGAATACTGCTACATATTACAAATGGTCAAATCCTTTGTCAATTCCTCCTGGAATAACCATTAGCAATATCACTGGTCCTGCTTCTGGTAGAGCTATTTCTTCTATCAATTTGGATCCAAATGATAACAATACAGCTTTAATTACTTTAGGTAACTACGGTAGTACAGCATATGTATATAAAGGTACAAACATGTTAGGTACACCTACTTATACAAACATCACAAACAATTTACCAGCAATGCCAGTTTATGACGGATTCATCGCTATTTCTAATCCAAATTTGATGTTCATTGCAACTGACTTAGGTGTTTATGCATCAGATAATGGTGGAACAACTTGGACCTCTCAAACAAATCCAACAAACAAATTCCCTAAAGTTGCAACATTGGCTTTGAGACAATATATTTTCCCTGGAAGAAATCAAGGTTCAATTTATGCTGGAACACATGGTAGAGGATTCTACGAATGTCAACAATATAAAACATCAATCAATTCTGTTAGAACTTCAAAAGGTGCACAAATTCTAAGCAGTTATCCTAACCCTGCTAACGAATCAACAAACCTTAAGTTTAACACTAAAATAGCAGAAGATATCTCGGTTACTATTTATGATATGACTGGTAAAGCAGTATTTACTAAAGTGTATTCGGCATTAAGTGCAGGAGAACAAAATGTAAATATTGAAACTGCAGGTATTCAGACAGGCACATATATAGTGACTGCAAAAGGTACACAAACCAATGCAGTTTTGAAATTGGTTGTTAGACACTAATCTATAGACATAATCTTTATAAAAGTCCTGCTTTTTTATAAATTGCAGGACTTTTTTTATGCCTGAAAAGATTAGCCTAATCCGCGATGTAAGAACAATTAAGTCTATAGCATTACAGTGTATAGAAGATCATTTGTCATTGGAAGAAATTATCAATCATTTGATAAAAGGAAATGGTAAAGAGCGATACAATGCCTCTTGGATTTTGTCTCATGCAATTGAAAAATCTCCTGCAATTGTCAATGACAAACATCATCGAGCATTTTTAAATACAATTCAATCCTCTCAGGAAGGGGGTGTTCGAAGAAATATTATTCGTATTTGGCAATTTGCTATCCCAATTAGTGAACAATTGAGATTAGATGTCATCAATTTAGCCATCCATTTGCTTTCCGATGCTAAGCAAGATTTAGCTGTCAGAGTATTCTCAATAACAGTTTTAGAGAAACACTTGCCATACATGCCAGAAATTAAAGATGAAGTATTGTTTATGTTAGAGAGAGAGTATTATAATGCCAGTGCATCATTCAAAGTAAGAGCTGATAGATTTATTAAAGCAGCCAATAAATTACATTAATGTCCTTAAATGTACTCAGTTAAGCTGTTTGTAATTATTATGTAGATTAATAAATGCTCTGTTCATTTTTTTATCTAATAAGCATCCACTTATTTTTGCAAAAGATTTGAGGATTCTTAAGACCAATACTGAGTTAGATGAAGCACTAGCGGCAGCTAGAAAAGACAAGCTAAAAATTGGATTCGTTCCAACTATGGGTGCTTTGCACGAAGGACATACCAGTTTGGTAAAAAAATCAGTTAATGAGAATGATGTGACAGTTGTTTCAATCTTTGTGAATCCGAAGCAGTTTAACAACCAAGAAGACTTTGAAAAATATCCTATAACTATATCTGGAGATACCTCAATTTTAGATAAGGCAGGCTGTGATTTTCTGTATTTACCAAGTTTTGATGAGGTGTATCCTAAAGATTATCAACCTGTCAATATTCATATGGGTTCTTTAAATCAAGTATTTGAGGGTCCGTTGCGACCAGGACATTTTGATGGAGTTGTTCAAGTTGTTAATAGACTTTTTGTAATTGTACAACCACAAGTGGCTTATTTTGGTCTTAAAGATTATCAGCAATGTATGGTTATTAAAACCTTAAGAGATCAATTATTCCCTAAAATTCAAATTGTACTTTGTCCAACAACAAGGGCTCAAAATGGATTGGCTCTAAGTTCTAGAAATAAACGTTTATCTGAACATGGTTTAATAACAGCTGCATACATATATAAGGCACTTAAAACCGTTGAAGAATTAAAAAAACATATAGAACCGACAGATGCTTTAAAATTTGCAGTTCATATTTTAAGCTCACACAACATTGAGGTTGAATATTTTTCACTCGCTAATGCAGATACTCTAATTGAGAGCAAAAAGTGGCTTAGAAGCGGTAAAAATGTCGTTCTAGTGGCAGCATGGATTGAAGGTGTCAGATTAATTGATAATATTGTGATTTGATCATGGATTTTGTAACAGAGCATATAGCGTATATTGAAAGATTGAAACATAGTTTATCTAAAGTTACAGATATTCAATTAGCCAAAAAGAGATTGACTTATTCGAGATGGAAAGTGGCTGAAAACTTAGACAAATTATTGTTTGAATACGAAACCAATGTTAAGAAGAATGATGCCAATGTTTATTGGTGCCCTGATGTTAAATCTAGTATAGAACAGCTTAATAAACAACTAAAGAATTTTTCTAAAGTTGAATTCTTTAAACACAATGCCGTAAGACATTTGGTTAATGCAACCGATATAAATATTGGAGATAGTATTGAAGATCCGGAAGTGGTGGTAATTGGAGCAAAGTTCATTATTGCAAATACTGGAAATTTCTATTCAGCATTACAATCTATTGATGAATATGAAAAGATACTAAGAGCAAAGAAGATTGTTGTAATTGCAGGAATAGACAGCGTTCTGAGTCTTCAATCGGAATTGTATACTGCTAAACAGTTGTACGCCATTTATGAAACAGGAAACTTGCATTACGCTGCAGAAATAATGGGCAGACCTGGTAGAGTTAGAGGCTTAAATGCTGAAGTATCTTTATTGCTTGTTGATTTGAACAAAAATAAACTGTTAGAAATACCAGAGAATAGACCATTATTTAGTTTGTTGAATTTTGATTTGGGTCCTGTTTGTCCTATGCAGCAATTCAATTATCAACCCGACAATTGGAAATCTTTAGATACATTACAGTATGTTTTCTATGCATTTATGAATGGTTTAAAAGAGTATGGTCAACATGTTGATGGCAACTATGGATTGCATATTCTCAACCAATATTTACCATATGATATAGACCTATACAAACAAATTTTGGATGCTAGGGCACTATTGCATAATGAAGACAAGAAAAAACCTGCCATATTTAATCTGTTTGATAAGGACAAATCTACCACCGTACTGAACACAAAGAAATTCAAAGAATCGGAAAGATTTAAGAAATATGCCGAGCACAATTTCTTTGGCAACTTCTAAAGTTGAAGGTATACTTTACTTAAGTTGACGTATGACTCTGCGTTTTTTATAATTTTGATTTTTTGGTCATCACTAATGGTTTTTACTACTTTAGCAGGTACTCCTAGAACAAGACTATAAGCCGGAACTTTCATGCCTTCAGGTACAAGGGCTCCAGCACCAATAATGCTAAACTCTCCAATTTCAGCTCCATTTAATATGGTAGCATGCATACCAACCAAAACATTGTTTGCAAGAGTAGCGCCATGAACAATTGCGCCATGACCAACAATACACTCATTTCCAATACTTGTAGGAAAGCCAGGGTCAACATGAATTACAGCATGGTCTTGAATATTACTTCGATTGCCAACAGTTATACTATCACCGTCTCCTCTAAGCACTGCGCCAAACCAGATGCTAACTTCATCACCAAGGTTTACTTTTCCAAAAACTCTGGCTGTGTCGGCAATAAAAACTTCTTTACCTTTGCCAATAGCTTGTTTTAAATCATCAGGTGTTATCATGCAATCTAAAAGTTATATCGTTACAAACATAGGAGAATTATTTGGAATTCTAAGTCAAGACATACATCAGTTAAAAGGTGAAGAAATGTCGAAAGTATCAACCATTAAAGACGCATATCTAGTTGTTAGAGATTCAAAAATTGAAAGTTTTGGTTCTATGACGGATTGCCCTAAAACAGATTTGAATGAAATTGATTTAAAGGGGCAATGGCTAATGCCAGGATTCATTGATTCTCATACCCACATGGTGTTTGCTGGTCCGAGGCACAACGAATATGTGATGCGACTCAAAGGCAAGACTTATGCAGATATAGCTGCAGAAGGAGGAGGGATTTTAAATTCGGCAAAGAAGCTACAAAATATGAGTGAAGATGAGTTGTTTGATAGAACACATCAATATGCTCAAAATGCCATGAAAACTGGTACTGTGGCACTAGAAATTAAAAGTGGTTATGGTTTGAGTGTAGATGCAGAATTGAAAATGTTGAGGGTTATTAAACGTTTAAAATCTGCTTTGCCAATAACCATTAAATCAACTTTTTTAGGGGCACATGCATATCCTACAGAATATAAGCAAAACCACCAGACATATATAGATTTAATTATTAATGAAATGTTGCCAGTTATTGCAGCAGAAGGGTTGGCAGATTTTATAGATGTGTTTTGTGATGAAGGATTTTATAGTGTTGAAGAGACGGATCAAATATTAAAAGCTGCGGCTAAATTTGGGTTACGACCAAAGATACACGGCAATGAATTGGGTTTAACTGGAGGCGTTCAGGTTGCAGTTTCAAATCAGTCTTTATCGGTTGATCACCTTGAGCATATAGGAGAGGAAGAGATCGAATGTCTTAAGAACAGCAACACGATGCCAGTAGCTTTACCAGGAAGTTCGTTCTTTTTGAAGATACCATATACACCGGGAAGAAGAATCATAGATGCCGGTTTACCTTTAGCAATTGCTTCAGATTTTAATCCTGGCAGCAGTCCGTGTTCTAATTTATGGTTTATATGGAGTTTATCATGTTTGTATAACGGCTTATTGCCAGAAGAGGGGTTTAATGCGTTGACTATAAATGCTGCTAAGGCGTTGGGAATAGAGCAAACCCATGGTAGTATTACTGTAGGTAAAACTGCTGCATTTATTGTCACTAGAGCATTTGAGCACATCAACGAAATGCCATATTGGTTTACTCAAAATCACACTTTAGTGGTTTTATAAATAAAAAAAGCCAACCTCGAGGAGATTGGCTTTTATACAATTAAAAATCAGATTATTTTTTAGCTGGAGCAGCTTCTTCTTTTACAACGTTTCTAGTCATTTTAACAGACACGATAGCGTTGTCTTTAGAATCTAGAATTTCGATGTTTGGAATGTCAAGCTGTTTCACTTTAATTGATTGACCAAGATCTAAAGCATCGATATTCACTTGAGCGAAGTCAGGAATATTGGTGATTAAACCTCTTACTTTCAATCTTTGGATTTTTTGAATCAACTTACCACCTGATCTAACACCTGGAGAGTTACCAGTAACTTTTACAGGGATAGAAACTGTTACTTGTTTGTTGTCGTCAACCAACAAGAAGTCAGCGTGAATGATTGCTTCGTTAACAGGGTGGAACTGCATGTCTTGCAGAATTGCCTGATACTTCTTACCTTCGATTGTCAATTGTACTTTGTACGTGTTTGGCGTGTAAACGAGGTTTTTGAAGTCAGGTGAATAAATGAAGAAGTGTACTAACTCACTTCCACCATATAAAACACATGGTACTTTACCTTCGTTTCTCAACGTCCTAGAGCTTTTTGAACCTAATTCGGTTCTCAACTCGCCAGTTAATGCTACTGTTTTCATTTTACTTTGAAATTAAATTAAATTGGGTTGGAAACTATTATCAAGCTTGAACAAGGAACTTATAGATCCATGTTCGTGGATATTTCGAATTGCTTTGCTAATTAAAGGCGCTACAGAAAGCACTTTAATTTTAGGGCTAGTATGTTTCATTGGAATTGTATCGCAAACGATTAATTCTTCTAAAACACTATTTTCAATATTTTCGTATGCTTTGCCACTTAAAACTGGGTGGGTACAAACGGCTCTAACTGAACGAGCGCCATTGTCTTTAATCAATTTTGCAGCTTTAGAAAGTGTGCCAGCAGTATCACAAAGGTCATCAACCAATACAACATCTGCATCTGTAACATCACCAATGATGGTCATGCTTGCAATTTCGTTGGCTTTACGTCTTTCTTTATCACAAATAACCATTGGCACACCTAGAACTTTCGCGTATTCTCTATTTCTATTACTTGCTCCCACATCTGGAGCAGCAATCACCAATTTCTCTAAATTCAGAGATTTGATGTAAGGAATAAAAATTACAGATGAATCTAAGTGATCAACTGGCATATTGAAGAATCCTTGGATTTGAGGAGCATGTAAATCCATTGTGATGACTCTGTTAGCACCTGCGGCACTAAGTACATCAGCAATCATTTTACTGCCTATAGAAACCCTTGGTTTGTCTTTTCTGTCTTGTCTCGCATAACCGTAATAAGGAATTACTACAGTGATAGAGTTAGCCGAAGCTCTTTTTGCAGCATCAATCATTAGTAATAATTCTAATAAATTGTCGCCTGGAGGGGTAGTAGATTGAACCAGAAATAAATCACAACCTCTTACAGATTCGTTATAGCTTGGCTGCATTTCGCCATCGCTAAACTTGCTTAAGGTCATATCACCTAAACTGGTACCATAGTACTCGGCAATTTTCATCGCCAAAGAATTTGAGGCTGAGCCGCTGAAAATCTTTACTTTGTTAAGAATTGACACTGCGATGAGATTTAAAACTTTTAAGAGAGTTGCCCGAGCTGGATTCGAACCAACATACAGTGCACCAAAAACACTAGTCCTGCCATTAGACGATCGGGCAATCTTTGAAAAGGACTGCAAAAGTAATTTTTGTTTTCTTTTTTACCAAAAAATTCTTAAATATTATTTAAAAAATCATTTAAACCTTTTTACTACACTGTATCTTTGCCCTCAAATTTATAGTATTCAATGTCGAAGTTTAAGCGTACTCTAGTAACTGCCGCCCTACCTTATGCCAATGGTCCGAAACATATTGGACACCTCGCTGGTGCCTATATTCCTGCAGATATCTACACAAGATATTTAAGAAATTGCGGCGAAGATGTTATGTACGTTTGTGGTAGTGATGAGCATGGAACTGCTATCCCTATTCAGGCTCAGAAAGAAAGTACTTCAGCTAAAGCCATCATCGACCGTTATCACGCTTTACTCAAACAAAATTTTGAGAAATTAGGAATTTCGTTTGACATCTATCACCGCACAAGTGATAAAATACACCATGAAACAGCTCAAGAGTTTTTCTTAAAATTGTACCACAAAGGCTTGTTTGTTGAAGAGGAAAGTGAACAGTTTTTTGATGAGGAAAATCAAACCTTTCTGGCAGATAGATACATCAAAGGAACATGCCCCAATTGTAGCTTTGAAAATGCTTACGGCGACCAATGTGAAAAATGCGGAAAAGCACTCAGTCCGAACGAATTGATTAACCCTATTTCTACATTGTCTTCTAAAGCACCTGTATTAAGAACCACGAAACACTGGTATTTGCCTTTGCAAAATTACGAACCATGGTTAAAAGAATGGTTGCTTGAAGGTCATAAAGCAGATTGGAAACCTAATACCTATGGTCAAAGCAAAAGTTGGATCGATGGTGGATTGTCGCCTCGAGCAATGACACGTGATTTGGATTGGGGTGTTAAAGTGCCAATCAATGGTGCTGATGGCAAAGTTTTATACGTTTGGTTCGATGCGCCTATTGGCTACATTTCTGCAACCAAAGCATTTTTTAAAGAATTAGAATCTGGAAAAAGAGAATTTTCTTATCCAGAAAATTCAAAAATAACCAGTGGTAATGCAGATGATTGGAAATTATGGTGGCAAAATGATGAGACAAGATTGATTCATTTTATAGGCAAAGACAACATCGTTTTCCATTGTATTATTTTCCCTGCTATGTTGCATGCGGCTGGTGATTTTATTTTGCCAGACAATGTACCAGCCAACGAATTTTTAAACCTTGAAGGGGATAAAATGAGCACTAGCCGACAATGGAGCGTAGAAATGGAAGACTATTTCAAAGCATTTGATGGCAAAGAAGATGTGATGAGGTATGTGCTTACTGCAATTGCCCCTGAGACTAAAGATGCTGATTTTAGTTGGAAAGATTTTCAAACAAGAAACAACAGTGAATTGGTTGCAATTCTTGGAAATTTCATTAACAGAGTGGCTGTATTGACTCATAAGTTTTACAATGGAAATGTACCTGAAATTGCAGCAGTGACTGAAAGTGAACAACAATTGATCAATGAAACACAAAGATGTTCATTGGCTATTGATGAATGTATTAGAAATTTTAAATTCAGAGAAGCTCTGTTTGAGGTGATGAACATTGCCAGAGCAGGAAATAAATATTTAGCAGACAATGAGCCTTGGAAGACTGTAAAAACGGATGCCGAAAGAACTGCTACTGTTATGAATCATGCTTTGCAGATAGCGGCACAACTTGCTTGGTGGATGGAGCCATTCATTCCTTTTACCGCATCAAAATTAAATGGTATATTGAACATTAACGCTTCTGATTTCAAAAAGTCTGCATTTACTCAATTGAGTCCAGGTCATACAATTGGAGAGGCTGTACATTTGTTTAGTAATATAGAAGATGCCATCATTGATGAGCAAATTCAAAAATTGAATGCTACAAAATTAAAACAGGCAGAAGCGGTAGAAGCATCCAAAGCATCTGAGTGGGTTGCAGAGCCTCAAAAACCATCTATAAGTTTCGATGATTTCACTAAGATGGACATCAGAGTAGGAACTGTGATAGCAGCAGAAAAAGTTAAAAAGGCTGATAAATTATTAAAATTAGAAGTTGATTTAGGTTTTGAAACACGCACCATCGTATCAGGAATAGCTTTACATTTTGAGCCTGAATCATTGATTGGAAAGCAGGTATGTGTATTAGCAAATCTTGAACCTAGAGCCATCAAAGGCATTGAATCTAAAGGGATGATTTTAATGGCCGACCATTCTGATGGTAGCTTGCGATTGGTATCACCTTCTGATTTTGCTGCACCTGGTGCAGGTATACGATAGTTTATTCTAATGATTGGTCGATGATGTATATCATCACAGCAAGAGCAGCTGCGCCCAATTCTAATTCTCTTTTATTGACATTTTCGAACACGTCTGTTTCGGCATGGTGGACATCAAAGTATCTTTGAGAATCCGGATGCAAAGCCACAAATTGTGCATTTGGAAATGGTTTTTTCAATGGAGCAATATCAACACCTCCTCCACCTTGTTCTAATTCTCCAACTCCATACTTTTCAAGTAATGGTTGATATTTTTGAATCAATTGAAGAAGGACAGAATCAACTCCAAAGCCTCGTGGAGTGAATCCGCCTCTATCACTTTCTAACGCTACAATATGGTTTTCATTTTTAGCAGCAGCAACTTTAGCATACTCATTTCCCCCTCTAACGCCATTTTCTTCATTGATCCAGAATATGCATCTCAAGGTATGTTTTGGTTGATAGCCTATTGATTTTAACAATCTCAAAGCTTCAAAGGCATGCATGCAGCCTGCACCATCATCGTGTGCGCCTTCACCTTGGTCCCAACTATCAAAATGACCACCAAACACGATGATTTTTTCTGGGTATTTAGAACCATTGGTCTGAGCCATTACATTGGCACTCTGTCTATCAGGTAGCATTTGGCAATTAAATTCAATATCAACAGTAAGTTGAGGGTCATTAAGACTCAAGTAATGCAGCACATCGGCTGCAGCTGTCGCAACTGCTATCATTGGAATAGGCTGGATGTTTTTGTCATATCCAGTAACGCCAGTATGTGGATGCAAATCACAGCGATTGGAAACACTTCTTACAAGCACTGCTAAAGCACCGTATGGTGAGCACCAATTAGAACCTTGAACACGTTGATTCACACAACCTCCGTAAGCATGAAAGGTGTTTATTAATGATTCGTTCATTGGGCGGTTTAGTAATACTATTTTTCCTTTTAGTAAACCTAGTTTACCAAAACTATCCAATTGATTTTTGGTGGTAATTGAAACAATACCCGCTTTAGCTTTTCCACCTACAGAGCCACCAAGTGCAATGGCTGGTACTTTAATATTGTTAGTTGCTTTTACTAAAGAATTCAAAAATGTCTCGCACTCAAATTCAGGGGCAGGTGAGTTGGGATAGGCAGATTTTTGGATGTTTTTTATAAGTGTTTTTTTGGTTGTTTCTTGTCCGAATTGTTTGATGAACAATGGGCTGTTGAAATGAACATTCCCGATATTACCTCGTTCCCAGCGAGGCACCATCACACCTTGCGTATCCACCTTGTCAAATCCATAAGATTTTAACATATCATAAGCCCAGTTAACCCCTTTTTCAGCGGCATCACTACCACTAAGTCTAGCGCCAATTTTTTTACACAGTTCTCCAAGTCTGGCATAAGCATGGCCATTGGTGAGCGATTGTTCAAAGACTTGTTTAAAAATAAGGCTATCAGCAGAAGTTATTATACCTGTTTGAGCAAAAGAGGATTTACAAAACAAGAATACTGAAAACGCTAGAAGTAGTTGTCTAAACATTGGGGCAATTTATTGCAAAAAATGGTATGCAACAAAATTGATTGATGAAGAAGTATAAAAACCATTAATTTTGTAGCCTGATTGGTCTCGTAGTTCAATGCCAGCCCGAACGATGTTCAGTCGGGCGGGGATAGAATAGATGTTACCAAAACTATTTGCAAAATGGTCTCGTAGTTCAATGGATAGAATAGATGTTTCCTAAACATTTGATGTGAGTTCGATTCTCGCCGAGACTACAAAAAAAATTAAAACTATGTTCTATGCTTATGTGCTAAAAAGTGTAATAAGAGATTATTACTACAAGGGTCATTGTAAAGATTTGGCTGTAAGATTAAGACAATATAATAGTGGTTTAACTAAATCTTTAAAGCCTTATATTCCATATGAGATAGTATATTTTGAGACTTTTGAAACTGAAATAGAAGCCATACAAAGAGAAAAATATTTTAAAACTGCAGCAGGAAGAAGATTTTTAAAAAGTAAAATGGTCTCGTAGTTCAATGCCTGCCCGAACGACGTTCAGTCGGGCGGGGATAGAACGAGCGTTTCCTAAACGCTAAATGAAGGTTCGATTCCTTCTGAGACCACAAAAATAAATTAAATCTTAGTTCCTAGCCCGACTGTGTCATTCAGGCCGGACTGTCCTACTAAAGTCATCAAAGTAGGAATTATCGAAGAAAGCAACTTCTAAAACTGTAAAAATAAATTTATATGTGCCTGTTAATCAGCGTATAATAATTAAAATAGTTAATGTAGTTTTGATAATTATTTGGTAAATCAAGTATTAATAAGTTATTTTGTTTTGAAACATGATAAAATAGGTTGACTATTCGATGACCTTTCACTTGAATACACAATACAAAAATGCTAAACTTTGTACACACAACTTCAGTCACTAAAAAAGTCTTAGATTATTATCTTTTGATATATTTAAGTAAAAAGATGTCCTATTTTAATTTCCAAAATAATTTAACATCCAATATTTAATCATAGCCTCAGTGATAATTTAAAATATGCTTTTTAATAGTTTCGAATTTTTACTTTTTTTATTTCTAGTTTTTACTTGTTATTATTTACCGATAAAATGGTTTAGAAATAATCAGTTACAAGTACTTTTACTGGCAAGTTTTTTCTTTTATGCTTATCAGAAACCTATCTTATTGGCACTATTACTGTTTTCTGTATTAATCAATACATACTGCAGTTATAGCATTTATAAGGTTGATACAAGTAAAGCTAAACGAATTTTAATTATAGGGGTGATTTTTAACCTAGCCATACTGGCTTTCTTTAAATACAGTCCACTAATAGCAACCACCCTTAGCAATGAGTTAAGTTTAAAGAATGGTTTCTTGGATTTTTTAATTACAGTGCCTCTTCCAATAGGTATCTCGTTTTATACATTCGAAGGAATTAGTCTATTATTAGATTTGTATAAAGGTAAAGCTGTCATTGAGAATAAATCGAATAAGTTTTCAGAACATTTTTATAACACTGCTTTTTTTATTTCATTCTTCCCGCATCTCATAGCTGGTCCGATTCTTAAAGCAAGAGAATTTTATCCTCAAATAGGCTATAAAGATTTTAATGATATTCAGTGGACAAAAGCTGTAAAGCAACTAATTCTCGGATTTTTTCTAAAGATGGTTGTAGCAGATAATTTAAATGATATTACAAATAGTATTATGTTTCCTTACTTTCAGGGGTTGTCTGGAAAAAATTTAATATTGCTTTTATTTGGATACTCTATACAAATTTTCGCTGATTTTGCAGGTTATTCATTAATAGCAATAGGACTTGGAAAACTATTTGGATACCATTTACCTGATAATTTTAATTTCCCATATATAGCTTCTTCGTTTTCCGAATTTTGGAGAAGATGGCATATATCACTTTCAACATGGTTGCGAGATTATTTATATATTCCACTAGGTGGAAATAGAAAGGGAGAAGTTAGAACATATATCAATTTATTTATTGTGATGTTGCTAGGCGGATTTTGGCATGGTGCAGCATGGAGTTATGCAGTATGGGGGGCGGCTCATGGATTCTTCCTACTAGCTGAAAGATTCTTATTTAAAAGTCATGTTAACAGTCAAAAGCGCAGCTATATTGGCATGATCATAGTTTTCTTTATTGTGACACTTTTATGGCTCTTATTTAAATTGACAGACTTTAATCATGTTATATATTTCTTGCAATCTGTAGTTCAGAATTTTAGTATGCCTTTAAAGTTTGGTATGAAGGAGCTTACATTGGTTCTGTTCTCAATTGCAGTCATTACTTTCCATATCTGCTATTTGATGAAAGAGAATTCGGTTTTTCGAAAGTACTTTGATAAAAGTGAATTTATCTGGTATGGTTTAATGGCATTTTTTATATTTACTAATAGCGGTTCACAAGGTGAGTTTATTTATTTTCAATTCTAAGCTATGAAGTTAATTCCTAAAATTTTGATTACAACAGGCTTCTTATTGATTGCCTACAATATCTTTTTAATTGTATTTCCGCTTAAAAAGTCGGTTTTCTATACCAACGAAGAACGCATTGAAGAGTATTTACATGGCGAGACTCGAGATATTGTATTAGTTGGCTCTTCACTCAGTGGAGCTTTTGAAGATAGAGTTTTATTTAATGTGAAGTATTTTAACTTGTATTTGCCTCATACAGGCGCTTTAACTGGACTTGAAGTCATAAAACGAAGCGGAAGAATTCCAAAAAAACTGTTCGTTGAGATCAATCATATGGATAGAGGAATTGATAGCCAGGCGTTAAATAAAATGTTCAGTTTTCCTATGTATGAATTGAGGACGTTTTTACCATTTCTAAGGTCTAAAAATAAAACACTAAATAATTTGGTGGATAGAGTAATTACACCTTCTGGTAAACAAACCAATGACAATAGACCACCTCAAAAATTATACGATGAGCTCATAAGCAAGGCACAAAAAGAATGGAATAAAACACAAGATTCTATCAAGATAATAAATGAACTTAAAACCACCGCTGATATATTAGATTTTATAGCGTCAGAAGGTTGTGAAATTGTGTTATATGAGATGCCTATAGACTCAAGTTTAGAACAATTGCCCAGAGCACTAATTCAAAGAAATTTCTTTACAAAACTTGCTAAAGAAAAAGCGTATTTTATGATTGACAACAATCCTACAGAAACTTATAACACTGGCGATGGAGTCCATTTATTAAGTAAAGATGCCTCCAAGTATATGGATTATTTTTTGAATCAATTATCTAAACATTGAAGCGTAGGTTTTATAGAATCAATTAGTACTTATAAAATAAATTTGCGTAGCTAAATAACTACATATATATTTGTAGCCAAATAACTACATAATGAATTTAAGACGTGATGTTTTTCAAGCCATAGCCGATCCAACGAGAAGAGGAATACTCCTGCTTCTGGCTTCAAATGCACTAACTGCTGGTGCCATAGCTGCTAATTTTAATACTGCAAGGCCTACAGTATCCAAACATTTACAAATATTGTCAGAATGTGATTTGCTTCAACAAGAACAGATAGGTAGAGAAATATACTACCATCTTAATCCAAATGGTTTGAAGGATGTGGCTGATTTCATTCAACCTTTTGCTAAAATGTGGGACGACAAATTCAATCAACTAGAATCTGTAATGAAAAAGCACAAGAAAAAATAATATGGAACTTAAAACCAAAGTAGAAGCCAATCCAAATGAACAATTTGTAAGGATTTATAGAGATTTTGATTTGCCTATTGAACTTTTGTTCAAGGCATATACTGATAAAGATTGCATCGAAGAATGGATGGGAACAACTGTTCTGAAACTCGATAATCATACTCTAGGCGCTTGGAAAAATGAAACTAAAGATGCCAATGGTCATATTGTTTTAACTACTCAAGGTGTCATACATGAAATTGTGCATGAACAACGCATCATCAGAACTTTTCAAATGATGAATACACCATTTCCAGTGCAACTTGAGTTTTATGAATTTGAAGCCATAGATAGCGAACATAGCAGACTTAAAATGCAAGTGATTTATAAATCTGTTGAAGATAGAGATAATATCATGAAACTACCTTTCTTACAAGGCATCAATATGGCTCATGCAAAATTGGAAAAGCTATTTAAAGCAAACAATTAATTATGAATAAAAGAATACAAATCGCATACTGGGTGTCAACCCTTTGGCTAAGTCTAGGTATGGTATCAACTGCTATCGTTCAGTTGATGCAACATCCTGATGAATTGATAAAAATGCAACATCTAGGTTATCCCAAATATCTATTGTACATCATTGGAGTATGGAAAATTCTAGGTGTAATTGTAGTATTAGTACCAAGTTTTAAGTTGTTTAAAGAATGGGCTTATGCAGGATTTTTCTTCGCTATGTCAGGTGCTATTATATCCCATGCCTTTTCTGGAAGTCATATAACAGAAATTTTACCTAGTATGTTGCTATTATTGCTTACTATTGTATCTTGGAAATTGCGTCCAGACAATAGAAAAATTCAGATTGTACCATGAACCCTAAAGTAAATTTCTATTTCGATAAGGAAAAAAGATGGCAAAAGGAAATTGTCGTCTTAAGGAATATTGTGCTCAACTGTAGACTTACTGAAGAGTTAAAATGGGGTAGTCCATGTTATTTGGATAATGGTAAAAATATTGTGTTGATCCATACTTTTAAAGACTATTGTGCTTTTCTGTTTTTTAAAGGGTCATTGTTGAAAGACCATTTTAATCTATTGGTGCAACAGACCAAAAATGTGCAAGCAACAAAGCAACTAAGATTTACAAGTCTAAAGCAGATTGAAGAACAGGAGGAGATGATTCGCTCTTATATTATTGACGCCATAGAGCTCGAAAAATCAGGAGCTAAAATAGAATTTAAAAAGACTGATGAATTTGAAATACCTGAAGAATTTAAGGAGTATTTAAAACAAGACAAGGCACTTAATACAGCATTTTACAACTTAACACCTGGCAGACAACGCAATTACCTATTGCATTTTTCATCTGCTAAGCAAAGCAAAACAAGAATTGATAGAATTGAAAAAAGTAAGTCATTGATACTTTCTGGAAAGGGACTAAATGATTAAACTATGAATCCAAATGTAGATTTATATTTAAAAGACGGCTGTGGTAGATGTAAATATTATCAAACTCCACAGTGTAAAGTGCACAATTGGATTGAAGAACTAGAATACTTAAGGATTATAGCCAATGATTTGGGCCTTACTGAAGAGCTTAAATGGAGTGTACCATGTTATACGGTAGAAGGCAAAAATATTTTCATAATTGCGGCTTTTAAAGACTTTTGCGCCATAAGTTTTTTCAAAGGGTCGCTATTAAAAGATACCAAACAACTATTGAGCAGTCCAGGAGACAATTCTCAATCTGGAAGATATTTTAAATTTACAAGTCTAAAGGAAATTCAAAAACAAGAAAACAACATTCGCAACTATATTCAAGAGGCAATAGACAATGAGTTAAATGGTAAGAAAGTTGATTTCAAAAAACCTAATGATATTGTGATGCCTGAGGAGCTAATAGAGGCGCTAGAAAAGGATACTTCATTTAATATGGCATTTCACGCTTTAACGCCTGGTAGACAAAGGGGTTGGGTATTGCATTACAGCGGTGCAAAACAGAGTGCAACAAGAATTTCAAGAATAGAAAAGAGCAAAGAAAAAGTCTTAAAAGGTTTGGGTTGGAATGAATAAGAAAACCCCAAATCTTTCGACTTAGGGTTTTCTATGCAGCAATTAATCAAAATCAGAAAATCTTATAGTTTCTCTATCTTTATTCAAATGTAATATGGATTTTGACCACACAGTTTAAATGTCTTGAAAACATTGCAGAAATATGATTCAAGGTGTGAAAATTTACAGTTCAATGACTAAAATGCTAGAACACTACTCCTAATGTTAGTCCAGCTGACTCAGAAAATCTTATGGCATTGGTAAAGAAAGCACCTCCAGGTTCAAGTACAATAAAATTCATTTGCTGAGTTTGATAGTTTAATGAGATATTGTATCGCATATTACCATTGCCTTTAATTTGAGCCCCAATAGAAGGATTGAAAAGAAATCCTTCGCCTTGAAACCCATCGTTAGGGTTAAAAGAAAATCCGGCACTAAAGCCCAAAATTGGACTTACTTTTTGATTTAAAAAGCTGTATTTAAAGTCGGCATATAAAGGGATTAAAGTGAATTCTGATTCTGTAAAATATTTGAATCCAGTTCCAATACCTACAAACATTTTTTCATTTAATTGATAACCATTTACAAAGTTGAAATTGGTAACATCAAGACCGTATTTGCCAGATTTTAAACCATAACCCAACTCTACAATACCTCTATATCCTTTTTTAAAAAGTTGTGAATTAGAATCTGTTTTATTTGTAGTGTTACCAGTTGGTGAAGTGGCACTTTGACTAATAACAGCCTCTTTTGCAATTTTAATGATATCTCCAATGTTACAAACAAAAATACTTCCATCGGTTGTGGTTATAGTATATGATACATTTGGAACAAATTCTGTTATCATACCTTTTATCTTGGAGCCATTTTTAAGGTATATAACGTCTTGATAATTGGTTTGACCATAAACATTGATGGTCAAAAAAGTAATGATTAATAGTAATAAGTTTTTCATTTCTCAAAGTAAATGAAAAACTTATTACCAAACAATGATTTATATGCGGATCAATTTTGTGTAATAAACACCTTTGCTGGTGTAAATCTTAGCCAAATAAATACCTTCGGGATATTGACTCAAATTAACTTCTTTGTTTGTGTCGATTTGATTAGATATAATTTTTGTGCCTACAGAATTGAAAATTTCTACTTTTTGAATTTCACCTTTAGACATTTCAAATTTAAAAATGCCTGCACTAGGATTAGGATATATACTTATATCACTGTTATAAATATTTATAATTGAGTTTTCTTTTTCGACATATTCATTAATCGTAGTATTCGTTACCACAGGCGCATTGTAATCAAAATAAATATATGCAGTATTTTTTATTTGTATGCCTTTTCCTAAGCCATCAATAGGTTTGATTTTGTATTGGAAGAATCCTTTAGAGCCTTCTTTGTCTGTGAAACTATCAGGTAACATGATGTCATCAAAGTAGATGTTTAGTGCTCTCCCTTTAAGACTTACACGTTTTTCATGACTAGCATTTAGTACTGTGAAAGTTTCAAGGTCTAAATTTTGATCTAAGGTATCAGCTAATCTAATATTGAAGGCGGGTGCTGAACCAGTATTTTGGAAGTGAATGGTATATGTTAACCAATCATTAAATAATGGCGATACATTCATTGGACTTACATCTTTTTCATTCGGGTCGTACGAATTTATTACCCTGTATTTAAAGGTGAATTTATTGTTATTAGTGTCAATATCTGAGCCACTATTGGTTACTTTTACCTGAACTGTAAGAGAATCACTAGCACTTGCATTTGTATCTACTTTAATGGTTAATTTAAAAGTCTCATATAGGTTGACATTGTTGAAATTTGAAACATTAAAAGTATAAACTTTATTACTAGTAGAACTTGGAGTTACATTTGCGCTAATAATATTAGCTTTTCCTGCAAGTTCTATCTTTACTGTACCACTCTGACCAGTTCCGTTGCTGCAATTAATGCCAGTAAATTTATTAATAAGATCTCCTGTTCCAACAGTTAGTTCGTGAGAACGACCAGGAAACACCCATCCGCTTCTTCGAATCGAGGCTACTCCTATATCTTCATATTGACTGCAAGACACGCCAAAATTGACACCATTTGATTTATTCTGATTGCTTATGGTAATTGTAGAATCATCTCCTGTTGGACATTTGGTTAAGATATTACTACCTGCTACATCTATTTTAATGGAATAAGTTCCAACTGTTTTATCAAATCTATAAATACCATTTCCAAATGTTTGTGTATAAGCAATTAATTTGTTATTGCTGTCATACAGTTTAATGGGTACGTTGTTTAAATAGGGTTCTGAACTTGAAATTTGACAATTGTTATTGATGTCATTATACACGGTTCCAAATATACCATAAACCTGCCTAAAATCAGTAGCACAGATATAATTGGATTTTGTTAAAGAATCTATAGTTGTACTAGGATTTAAACTGTTATATGCTTTCAGTTTGATTGTATAACATACAGTATCTAAAAAAGAGATTCTCGGAACATATAATGTATCACCCGGAAGTGCGTTAATTTTAATCTCACCTGACTTTACACTTGAAGGTGAAGCGGGAGGATTTAGTAATTGATATGAAGTGGGTGTGATGAACCATTCAAATCGATTGGCATTGCTAGTTTCTGGGATAAGAAAAACAGAATCGTATGCATATCTTGCATACGATTTACTTTTAAAGTTGATAGTCGTTTTAGAATTTGCAGTCACAACGTATATGTCCTTACAAATTTTCTTAACTTCATCACATGCTTTTCCATACATACAAACATTGTATTTACCATCAGAAGTGAATGTATAATTGAAATTTGATTTTGAATTATTGCTAACTTGATTGCCATTGACAGTCCACTCGTATGTTGGAGAACCTATTTTATTGACAACTTTGGAATAAAACCTTGCAGGTGTCGAATTGTAATAAGGAGAATCTACATCAAAATTATAGCTTGCAGATGCAATAGAGGTATCCTTTATAACACTATAAGTACCATAAAATCCAGAATCTACGCCACTGCTGTTTGACGTAAAAATTATAAGCATTTTACCACTGTTTGCAACAACGGTTTTATTAGAGGTGTTGTTCTTTGTCCAAGAGGCAAGTAAGTTATTTTGACCAACGAAATCTCCATCATAAACATTCAGTATATCACCATTATCTGCAAATTTTAACTTCTGCATGATTAAAGTGATTTTTTTGGCTTTGCACGGTTGAATATAGAGATATGAACGTGTGTTGATGCCTTGGTTGTTGCCATAGTTTAGATTTATTCCTCCATCATCTGAGATTGTTCCTGTGTCTGAATCAACAATATTATCATTATTGGCACCATAAGTACCATATCCTAAATTATATAATGTAGGCAGTTGTACTTTAATGCAATTTTTTTTAATTACCCAATTCGACCAACCAGTTGAGTTTTTGCACCTCATTTTAACAGAATAGGTGCCTGGGACATCAAATGCAAATTCTGGATTTTTAGAGAATTCATCATTCCCATTTCCCCATGGATCAGAATATATTTCTCCAGATGATAGGTTTGGATAAAATCCTTGACTTTTATATGTGATAGAATCAAAAATATACCATTCCCATTGTGTAGGGTTGTTTGTGGATGAGTCAAATAATTGAGTTGATCCGTATTGCTCAACATAAATTAATTTGTTAGGACCAAATTTAGCACTTGGGACTTGCGAAAAAACTTGGTTGAATGTAATAAAAATTAAAGCGAATGCAAAATTTTTCAAAGTAGATAGTTTATTCATAATGTTTCAAATCTAATAGGTTACTTTTAATATACAATTTATACATTCTAAATATTACAATTTAATGATAAATAACTGCTTTTCTGATGCTTTCATGACAAAAAAATATTTTTAGATACAACCAACAAAATGAATTTTAATTTGTTTAATGGTTATGGCTTCAAAATCTACAAAGACAAAATCCATTGATCAACAATCGTTAATTGATGCATTTATCGATTACGTCCTAACTGAAAATGAACATCCTAGCTCAGTCTATGCATTTGCTAAAAATCTTGATATTAAAGAATCTGATTTTTATCAATTTTTTAGCGGATTTGAAGCACTTGAGAAACATATCTGGACTGAAGCTGCCAATCAAACCATTCAAACTTTAATCGAGTCTAAAGAGTTTGCTAACTATTCTGCCAAAGAAAAAATGTTGGGATTGTTCTTCACACTCGTTGAAGTATTAAACCAAAATCGAAGCTATTTTGTATACAGTTTGAAACAAACAAAATTGCCTTTGTCTGCCTCTGAAGTAATAAAGCCAATCATTAAAGAGTTTGCAAAACAAGTCATTCAAAGCGGTATTCAAGACAAGGAAATTGAAGACAGAAAATTATTGACAGACAGATACCCAGATGCTTTGTGGTTAAACATCCAATTTATTATTGGGTATTGGATGAAAGACGATAGTAAAGGATTCGAAAAGACCGATGCTCTTATTGAGAAATCAGTCAATCTTTTGATGGAATTGATGGGCAAAAGCGCTATCGACAACATCATCGATTTATGGAAATTTTTAATTCAAGATAAACTCAAACATTCATTCTAGAACTGGAACTGAGGGGAAGATATGAAAGAACAAGTAAAAATTCCAAGCTCTAAGATTCAACGAGCCGCAAGTTTTGCCGGTACTGGAGCTAAAATAGGGGGAAATTATCTAAAATATTATCTTAAAAAAGCAGTTAATCCTGACCTATCTAGAGAAGAATTAAATCAAGATAATGCTGACGATATCTATGATACGTTAAGCAAATTGAAAGGTTCGGCTTTAAAGGTTGCACAGATGCTTAGTATGGATAAAAACATACTTCCTGCTGCTTATCAAAATAAATTCCAAATGGCTCAATATAGTGCGCCTCCTTTGAGTTATCCATTGGTGCTAAAAACGTTTCAAAAAGAACTGTCTAAAGTGCCCTCAGATCTGTTCGATAGCTTTAGTCGTTCTGCCATTAACGCCGCTAGCATTGGTCAGGTGCATAAAGCAACCAAAGGAAAAAAGCAGTATGCCGTTAAAGTTCAATATCCTGGAATAGCAGAAAGTGTTAGTTCGGATTTGAAATTGGTTAAGCCGTTAGCAGTCAGATTACTTAATTTAAAAGGCACCGACATCAACAAATATTTTAAAGAAGTTGAATTAAAGCTATTAGAAGAAACGGATTATTTTCTAGAATTAAAGCGATCTGTTTCCATTTCTAAAGCATGTTCTAACATCGAGGGTGTGGTATTCCCGAATTATTATCCAGAGTTAAGTACAGGTAAAATTCTAACTATGGATTGGCTCGATGGACAAGCGTTAACTGAATTTATTAATACTAAACCCAGTCAGAAACAAAGAGATACTATTGGTCAGTACATATGGAATTTCTACATGTATCAAATCTTTGAATTGAAAATGGTACATGCTGATCCACATCCTGGTAATTTTATCGTAACCCCAGATTTAAAATTAGGTGTTATCGATTTTGGTTGTGTCAAAGAGATAGATGAGACCTTTCACAAGGCATATTTTAATCTACTAAATATAGATTTTATTGCCGATGATAAAGCTTTTACAGAAGCTTTGTATCAATTGGATTTCTTATTGAAAGAAGACGATGCGAGCACAGTAGTGTTGTTAAAAAAGAATTTCAACGAAATGCTTGGATTGCTAGGCAAACCCTTTCACAATAAAGAATTCGACTTTAGTGATGATACTTACTTTAGAAAGATTTATGAACTAGGAGAACAATTTTCTTCTGACCCATTATTGAAAAAAGTGAACGGCGCTAGAGGTCCACAAGATGCCTTATACATCAATAGAACCTGTTTTGGTTTGTACAGTATATTAAATTTGCTAGGGGCGAGAATTAAGACTAAAAGCTAACCTATTTAAATTTCTCTATTTTATAATATGGTTCATCTTTTAGATGGTAAACTTCCTGATTTAACAAAAAGCTGGCTGGTAATACTGGAATAAAATCAGCTCCCAAAAATATATCTTTTCTGTAAATTTCTTTTTCAATATTTGGCTCACCTTTATAAATTTTTGCAGTTACATCTGGAATACCTTTAACTTTTGACAACAACAAAGTTTCATAAGGCAAAGCCCAAACACCCAACCATTCTTCATGGTTCACCAAGCTATCGTTAATCAATAGTTTGCTTTTACCAGGGTTTTTCACCGTAATTAATTGGTCCATCAAGTATAGGCGCTTGCTGTACATATCTTTAATGTTATAGATGCCCCAAAGTGAGAATAGTAATATTCCCACATGAGCGATGCTGTGCTTTAACTGTAAATGTTCTCCTTTTAATTGAATAACCGTTACCAATGGATACAATGCAACAAAAATCCATGGCGTGTAGTTCTTCTCCATGAAAATATTTCCATCACCTCTGTTAAAGAATATGATGATGATTAACCACAGTGAAACAGTTGACAATATATAATAGGTCAATAATACTGGTTTATTTAGACGGTAAAGCATTAAAAGGTTAAAAACCACAATCAATAACGGAATCCAATATATCTTGAAGAAATAAGCTTCTAATTTGAATTCTCCTGTAAAGAATTTAAAGCTGTATACGTCACTTAGATTGTATAAAATGTTTTTAGTATTATGTAATTGCGCAAATAAATCGTCTTCATATCCACTGCCATTGCTGACCATCTTTTTTAGTATGAAAACTAAAAGTGCTATAACCATCAGGGCATATATATTTGATCTGATTTTTCTAGACCATTTAAATTCGATGATGTGATATCCTATTACAAATGGTATCATAATCATGGCCATAGGATGACTAAACAAGCCTATCATTAGACAGGCTGAAAATACAAGAATATCATGTAGCTTTCGTGTGGCTTTTATCTGTATATAGTTTAAATATCCAGCCAATAAAGAAGTAGCCGAAATAGCCAATGCTGTCTCATTTACTGCCAAGAAAAAACATTCGCGATAACCTATGATTTGCATAATGACCAAAAGGCCTGCCATTTTTGGTTGTTTCCATTTTAGCAACAATAAAAAAGCTATTGCATGTAATAAAATATGACATAGCGAATACACCCTTAAAGTCAATGACATTGGCATATTTAACTCAAACATTCCCCAAGGTATTAACTGATACAAATACAAAGCAAATCGGTTGTGCTCTGCGTTTGGAAATCCTTTGTTAAATAGGTTAAATGCATAGTAAGCTGAGTCTACATATAAGACCCTTTCTTTGTACAGCACAACCGATAAAATACCTAGTACAGCAAAAAGTGATATACCTATCCATCTAATTTGTTTCATATTAGCTGAGGATGGTTTCTTGATGTAATTGTATTTTAACTACGACAGATTTGGAAGTAGGGGTATTGCTTTTTTTAGCAGTTGAATCAATGGGTACAAGCACATTGGCTTCAGGAAAATAAGTTGCAATGCATTGTCGAGGAATATTGAATTCTAAAACTAGAAATTTTCTTGCTACACGTTCAACGCCACCAGTGTAATTATATAAATCAACAACATCGCTTTGTTTGAATCCCAATTGTTCCATATCATCTCTATTCATTAAAACCACTCTTCTTTCATTGAATATGCCTCGGTATCTGTCGTGCATACCATAGATAGTGGTATTAAATTGATCATGACTTCTTATAGTCATCATTAAAAGTTCATCTTCTGCTAAAGGGATTGTTTCAACATCGGAAACTGTAAAATTGGCTTTACCTGTAGTGGTGTAATAGGTATTGTCTCTTGCTCCATTTGGCAAATAAAATCCACCTTTTATTCTTACACGCTCGTTGTAGTGATTGAATCCTGGAATACAAGCTTCGATGCTATCTCTTATATGGTCGTAGTCTTGAAGATATGCATCCCAATTGACAACAGATTTAGATTTTAAAGTGGCTTTAGCCATTCTCGAAACTATAACTGGCTCACTTAGCAAATATTCAGATATTGGAGGCACGCTACCTTTGCTGGATTGTATGACACCCATTGAGTTTTCAGTCGATACAAACTGTTCTTTTCCATTGATAATGTCTTTATCGGTTCTTCCCAAACACGGTAAAATCAGTGCGGTTTCACCATGAATAAGATGACTTCTATTGAGTTTTGTAGAAATGTGAACCGTTAATTGACAATTTCTTAAAGCTTGTGCGGTGAATAAAGTATCTGGAGTTGCTGATAAGAAATTACCTCCAAGAGCAATAAATACCTTTGCTTTTTTTTCGTGCATGGCGTGAATACACTCGACAGTATCATAACCATGTTCGCGTGGTGGGGAGAATTTAAAGATGCGTTCTAGGTTGTCTAAAAAGGCTTTAGAAGGTTTTTCATAAATACCCATAGTTCTGTCGCCTTGAACATTGCTATGCCCCCTTACCGGACAAGTACCTGCTCCAGGCTTGCCAATACTGCCTTTCATCAACAACAAGTTGACAACATCTTGAATGGTTTCTACAGCATTTTTGTGCTGTGTAAGTCCCATTGCCCAACAAGCAATAATTTTTTTCTTGTTTGCAAGCGCATCGACAACTTTGTTGACTTGTTCTTCTGAAATGCCACATATTTGCAACAATTCGTCAACCGAATATTTTAATAAATTTGTTTTGAATGCATCAAAACCATGTGTTTTTTCTGCAATGAAATCAAGGTCTAACACTGTTCCAGGTGCTGCTGCTTCTCTCTCAAACAATTTAATCATAATGACTTTAAGCAAAGCCATATCGCCGTTTAGTTTGACCTGTAAATAATGATCGCTTAAGGAAGTTCTAATGCCTAAAATGCCTTTTAAATTTTGAGGATTTGCAAAGCCTAATAAACCAGTTTCGAGCAAAGGATTGATGGATATAATAGTACATCCATTTTCTTTGGCTTTTTGCAAAGCTGAAAGCATTCTAGGGTGGTTGGTGCCGGGGTTCTGACCAAGTATCAGTATGACATCAGCAATATAAAAATCTTCTAATTTAACACTGCCTTTGCCAATGCCCAATGTTTCACTTAGCGCAACACCACTAGATTCGTGACACATGTTAGAACAATCTGGTAAGTTGTTGGTGCCGTATTCTCTAATAAACAATTGATATAGAAATGCCGCTTCGTTACTCGCTCTTCCTGAAGTGTAAAATACAGCTTCATTTGGAGAAGCCAAAGCATTCAGATTTTCACTTATGGTTTCAAAAGCCTGTTCCCACGATATTTCAGAATAATGTGTATCACCTTTTCTCAACACCATAGGCTGGGCTATTCTACCCATTCTGCCAATTTCGTAATCGTTAAGTAATGATAGGTCGTATACAGAATGTTGTTTAAAAAATTCTGGTGTTAGTTTTTTAGATGTGGCTTCTTCAGCTATTGCTTTGGCGCCGTTTTCGCAATACTCGGCAATGGCGCTTCTTTCGTCATCTGGGTCAGGCCATGCACATGATGGACAATCGGTGCCGCCTTTTTGGTTTAATTTAGATAATGCTACCAACCCTCTTCCTATACCCATTTCACCAAATACATGTTTCATTGCATTTACAACACCCGGTATACCAGCCGCAGTTTCTGATGGTAATTTCAATTTCAATCCAGTAAATTTTTCTGGATTTTCTGAATGTTCTAAGTGCTCATGTGACTTGTTTTCCATTAGCAAGTTTTATTTGGGTTTGGGTAGTTGTCAGATTGGTCTTCGTCAACATGGTCCAAACATGCGAAGTCTTTTTCAACCAATATACCAATGGCTTTTCCATTGTCTAGTTTTTTAAGTTCTTTATACGTCACTCTATCAGAATTGTACCAATCTAGTTTTTCAGCATCTGGAAATAGAATGGTGATGGTATTGTCTAGCATATCAACGTCCAAAGTGTCTACAGACGCAGAGGCTTTTAAAGCATATTTGAAAGTAGTGCCTGGAAATTCTGTTATGTCTTCTATATACCCTTCTCTGCTGAACTTTTCAACTTCAGAACGGGTCAATCTAAATCTAACAGAATTGCCTTTAATCCTGATTTTCATATCAAATTTTAAAACAAATATATGAAATCTATTGATTTAAACAACCCTTTCTGGGGCTGTGTAAAGATTAAAACTATTGCTTTTTAAGAAACCAATTAAAGTGATGTTGAATTGACCAGCAAGCTCTATAGCCATAGATGATGGTGCTCCTAATGCACACACTATTGGTATATTGCCCATAATGGCTTTTTGTATCAACTCGAAACTAGCTCTACCGCTTAAAAATAATAGATGATTGTGCAATGGTGTTTTTCCATCAAGCAAAGCTTTTCCTATCAATTTGTCTAATGCGTTGTGTCTTCCAACATCTTCGTATAACCCTTTCAATATACCATTCGTGTCAAACAATGCAGAAGCATGCAAACCGCCAGTCGATTTAAAGACAGACTGTGCAGATTTCACAGTATCATTTAATAGATATACAATTTCAGTATTGACGTGTTCAAGTATTGGGATACTGCTTTTTCCACTCACACTTATGAGGTTGTCAATGCTTGATTTACCGCAAACACCACAGCTGCTGTTCGTATAAAAATGTCTGTCTAGTTTTTCGGTATTTAAACTTACTCCATCAGCTATTTCTATTGCTATTTTGTTGGGTTCAATTTGTACTACTTTGTCTATTTGATTGTATTGTTCAATAATGCCTTCGGTAAATAGAAATCCAACAGCCAACTCTTTATCAGCACCAGGAGTTCGCATGGTGATAGAAATTGGCTTTTCCTGTCTATTGTTCAATACATTTTGAACAATAGAGATTTCAAGAGGCTCTTCTAATGCAACAGAATCGTTTGTTTTGGTGCTTTCAGAGCCATTGTATTTTAAAATACTCAATTGTTGAATCTCAATGTTTGTCATGTAAAATTGATTTTACTTTTTCATATTCATCCATGGTATCAACACTTTGAATGGACGACGAATTCAAAGGTATCACTTTTTTTGTTTGATTGTTTCTCAAGATGTTTTGTATGGAAATTGGCTGATCTGATTTGGCTTCTTTGAGTAGTTTAAAAAAAGAGAGTTCATAGATGCCAAGCATTGGTTCGTAAAAGCCAGTTGTCCCGTTATAGCAAACACTTGCTACACATGTTTTGTCTCTATGTGCCAATAAATGTTGCAATTCATGTTCGTCAAAGTAGGGGTAATCGACGCCTAATATGATGATTGCTGATGCGCAATAATCAAAAACACTCAACCAAGCAGCTGGTGGTCCGAAGCCTTGATAAGCCTCTGCATCTACAATAGATGTTTGCTCAAATTTCTGATGTTGATTGGCAGAAATAACTGTTTTGTGACAGTGCTTTTGGAGCATTTCAAATAAAAACTGATATTGGGGTATGTCTCTATATTTTAGAAAGGCTTTATCACAAGTCATTCTTTCAGACTGACCGCCAGCTAAAACAACTCCTATCAAATCATTTTGCATATAGGTCATCTATCGTTAGTAGTTTGTATTGTTTAATGTCGTAATGTTTGATGGCTTGTTCTAGAAGATAATCACGAACGACGATGATACAATTGAGTTGGTATTCTTGGATGGCTTTAAGAAGTTTGCCAAATGCTGGTTCTAGTCCGCCACCATTGAGTTCTAGCTTGCCTATTTCATCAATTATAATCCATTTTTGAGTATCAATAGGTATGTTTTTAAGAATGTTTTTAGCTGTTTCAAATCCGTGATGTGAAAAGATATAATGACCAACTAAGATATCATTGTCACCATCATGTACTAGTTTTTGAAATGGCATAATATTCCCAGTTTCAATGTTCTCGAGGCATCTAAAATTATTGATATCAGGACAAAGAATACCACAACAATTGCCATTTTGTAAAATGAAATGTTTTAAAGCAGTAGATTTTCCACTGTGAATTGGTGCACTCAATATGTTAATCTTGCTTAGGATTTTGGTCAAATTTTAAACTTATTACGATTAGTCCAAGCACAAATTCATTGTATTTATGTATGCCTCTATATTCTTTTGAAACCTTATTGTAGAGTGGTTTAACACGCATGGTTAAATAAGGAATTCTATCTTTTATTTGTTGGGTGCTTTCGTCATCTCGGTTGACCAACTGTTTTACAACAAATTTTCTCCATAAAGGTGTTATGACAAACATCCATATCAGAATAATAGAGGCCGTTCTAATCAAAAGTGTCAACGATTCTATCCATGGATTTTTGCTAGGCACTAAGAATCCTATCAATAACACCATAGCAATACTCAATAAGATGATTGGCAATCTTTTTTTGCGTTTTTTCTCTATGTGCTGATCTTCTATTGCAGGCATGATATCGTCAAATGCATTCATTCTAGATTCTATTTTTTGAGGTAATCGATGTATCCATATCCCCAATACAATACCCCAAATTGCATATAATGAAAGATAGATGATGACAGCAATTAGAGCGTATCTTGATTCAGTAGAAATGTTGATGGATTTTAAAATACTACCTATCAATTTGTCCAATGCAATGTGCCATGAATCGCCATACCAAATAGTAGCAACCAACAATTTTTGAATGGCTGATTCTAACATAGCGACAATGGCAAATAGTAAATTAATTATAAGGTTTCTGCTACCTAGAGCATACAGACCGGCACCTAAAAAACCTTGAAAAGCAACAGCTATATAGGCAAAGGGAGAAGTCAATGGATTGACAGAAGCTTTTATGGCCATGACAATGAAAGTTGCTTGAATGATTTTCTTATAAGCAGAAGTTTCAAAATGGGCTATTAGACTGATGATGATGACAGAAAATCCTCCAAGAAAAATTCCGGTAAAGGGTAGGTGTAGTGCATGCATCATGCCTCCAAATCCCGATTCTACTAAAGCCCAAAGAGCAGTAAGTGCAATAAATGTTTGATTGTCTTTAAAGGTCTTCATCCAATTCAAATATAATGGACCTATTAAAATAAAAAAAGGATATGATGAATCATACCCTTTTTAATCAAATTGAAATATATCAGAAAATGCGTTTTATTGTTGCACAGGATGTGTTTTCACTCTTGCATACGCAACATAAAGTGCTATACCACCCAAAATAATATTGATTGGCAATGATGAATATTCGCTTCTGGCAATGTGAAATACCATAGCAAATAACATGATTAGGGCTAAGCCAATACCTGCCCAAGTAGTCAAGAAAGGTTTGATTTTTAACAATGAAGGCAATACCAAACCTAATCCACCTAGAATCTCAGATATGCCGATAAATCTTACCAACCCTGACATTTCTTTTACCCATGGCATCTTTTCAGCCATAACTTCTATTGGGGTAGAAACCTTCATAAATCCTGACATTATAAACATGCCAGCAATTGCAATTTGTAGTATCCAAATAACTATTCTCATAAATATATAAAATTATGTTGCAAACTTAAAGATACATGGTATATATTTGTAATCACTTTACTTTAGTATATCGGTTTACAAGAAGATACCATAATGGCAACAAAAGCAAAAAATCACGGACCAGAATGCGGCAAGTTCTTGCTGTCAGTTAGAGATACCATGGACATTTTGAATGGCAAATGGAAAATTCCTATCATAGGTTCTTTGAGATTTGGCAAGAAGCGTTTCAAAGAATTGCAAAGAGATTTGGATGGCATTACAGCAAAAATGCTTTCTAAAGAGCTAAGAGATTTAGAAATTAACCAATTGGTAGTAAGAACAGTTTATGATACCAAACCTGTTACGGTTGAGTATGAAATCACAGAATACGGCAGAACCTTAGACAAGGTTTTGTTTGAAATTGCAGACTGGGGTGGTAAACACCGCACTACGATGATGAGCTCGAAAGACTAATCTATTTTTAAAATTCTCTTGTTATAGGTTTTTCCTTTCTGGTCAGTAAACCTAATCACATATACTCCAGAAGTCCATTCTGATGCATCCAATCTATAAGATTTTTCTTGTTGAGTTACATATTGATGAATGGTTTGGCCGCTGCTTGATAGTATTTCAATTGAATTGACATCTGCCATTTGCCAGCTGATATCAAAGAATTGATGACTAGGGTTAGGAGCAATCTTGAAGTCATTTAAAACAACATCGTGAATGGATTTATTGAAAAAGGTTACTTTTACAGTGTCGCTGTAAAATGAGTCGGTGGTTTTTATAACTTTTAATCTGTAGTAATAGATTTTACTAAAATTGACATTGTTGTCTAAATAGCTGTTTTGGGCTACATCAAATTTACCAATAGAAATGAAATTGGTAGTAATTGAATCGCTTCTTTCTAGAATGACATTTTTAACATGAAGTGGGCAAATGCTCCATTTTAATTCAGCTGTTGGAGATGGAAATGCTTTTGCTGTTAAAGTACTTTGATTGGTGTTGTTGAGCACATAATTTGAAACAAAAACTTCTAATTCTCTGTTCACTTCATAGTAAATGGAATCATTTTTATAAAAGCTCAATTTGTATGCAGTTACATACTCACCAATTTGAGAGCATTGAAGTTTAATGTTAGAATGTAATCTGTTTATTACCCAAGTTGAAGTATTTCCCAAAGGAAAATTTGCAGAATAACCAGAATTAAAGTCAGCAGGAGCAATAGAATTGAATGATAAATTGTTGCTACAATTAGGGTAATTATTTGCCAAAGTAGCTCCTGAGAGCGGGACTATTGGTGTAATTTTTATTGAGTCAGCGTAGTTATCAGAAACAGAATATGAAATTGAATCTAAAATGTTTGGATTGATGTTGAAATGCGATGGAAAATCAATAGATGGTTTGGATGCGTTACTATTTCCTGAAATTTTACAATAAAATGTATGGCCAAGATAAGGCATATTTTGGACATCATTTCTCAAATTTTTTATATCTCTTCTGCAACAAATGTCAGTTTTAAATACAATCATGGATTTTCTAGGTAATTTCATTGTAGAAGAATATTCATATTGTCTAATGCAGATGCCTACACAATTTGATTCCTTTTTTTCATTGTTAAATATGAGGATTCCAGATTTTATTAAAATACCAGAAGTAATATCATACGCACATAAGTTCAATTCATTTGGTAATGATATGGAATTTTGTTCACAAGTAGCAGTTAATTTTAAATCAATAGTATAAGTTAAACTGTCATTTGTGACTTTAACTAAGGATGCATTCATACTTCCATTAAGTATATGTGAAGCATAGCTATTTGACGCAAAAAAAATAAAGAGGAATGGGAATAATTGCTTTAGTTTCATATTCAAAGATAATAAAAACGAATAATAGCATTTCATATGCAGATAATCAAATTTACTATACAAACGATAAAAGTTAACTAATAAGCGTGTAAATGGATGCTAATCTTGTTGTACAAATTTAGAAAATCATGTCAACAAAATCATTCACAAGCTTATTAGCTGTTTTGGCGATTTCACTTATCTCTTGTCACAAACAAAGGCAAGCCATCAAAAAAATTGACCCAGAATATGCGCGCTATGTAACGGGTTATACTTCTGGCGCCATTGGGAGGCAAAAAAGCATCAAAATAGAATTGGCAGATCAATACGGTAATCCTGGTGGTGCTGATTCCACAAAGTTTATTTTTGAAAAACCAGATGATAAAGTTTTGGAAGGAATTTTTGAGTTTTCGCCAAATATCAAAGGCAAAGCTGTATGGTTGAATAGAAGGGAAATTGAATTTATACCCGACCAAATACTTCCATCAAATCAATTTTATGAGGTGAAATTCGACCTTGAAAGAGTTGCTAAAGTAAAGAAAGGTTACGAGTCATTCGAGTTTCAAATCGTGTCTTATCCGCAAACCATTGACATGTCTCTTGTTGGTTTGAAATCCTATAATTCTTATGGCTCTGAGTGGATGCAATTAACAGGTTTGATTACTACTGCCGATTACGAAGATACTGCCAAAATCAAACAAGTTGTTAAAGTCAATTTTAAAGGTAAGAATCTTGATATCAAATGGAATTTTTATAGCGATAATAGACAGTTTTATTTTTATGTTGATAGCATTCGAAAAGGTGAAACCAAGTCGTATGTGGATGTTACATGGAATGGAAATGTTATTGATGTCATGAGCAGGGGTGAACAAAAGGTTGAAGTACCTTCTTTAGGTGATTTCACCGTGGAGGATGTTAAATTGATAGAAGACGATATTCAAAAAGTTGAATTGTGGTTCAGTGAAAGACTTAATATTAGACAGAATTTAAATGGAATTGTTACAGTTGAAGGTATTGAAAATACAAGCTTCAGCATAGAAGGGAATGTTGTTACGGTATATTTTAATAACCGTATTCAAGGCAATAAGGAAATTAGAGTAAGTACAGGTATTAAAAATTATGCTGGTCATAAAATGAATGAATCATATTCTGGTAATGTGGAGTTCCAACCATCAAAACCAAAAGTTAAATTGTTCGGAAAAGGAAGCATATTGCCCAATTCACAAGGATTGATTTTTCCATTTGAGGCTGTCAGTCTCAAAAAAGTTGATGTTAGAGTCGTGAAGATACTTTCAACCAATGTTCACCAATTTCTACAAGTTAACGACCTAGATGGAAGAGATGAACTTAGCAGAGTTGCAAAGAAAGTTGCTGAAACAACCATAGATTTATCAAAGGAAACAAAAAATGACTTGGGCAAGTGGAATCCGTTTGTGCTCGATTTATCAAAGATTATGACCCCTGAACCAGGTGCAATTTATAGAGTATCCATCAAGTTTAAAAAAGAATATGCTATCTGTGATTGTGATGAAGAAGAAAATCAAAGCAGCCAATCAGAAAGTCAAGTGGATAACAATTGGAGCGAGAATAATTGGAATTCATGGGGTTTTGATGATGGATACGAATCTTGGTACGACTATTATGATGATGAATCTCCTTGCAGCAATGATTATTACTATGGTAAAGCTGTTGGTAGAAACATCCTTGCATCTAACATTGGAATGATTTATAAACTAGATGAAGATAAAATGTCGCATGCTTTTATCAGTAATTTGGTAACTACAGAACCTATTGCTGGTGCAACGGTTGAATATTATGATTATACAAAGCATCTAATTGCGAAAGGTGTGACCAATCAGCAAGGTATGGTTGATGTCCCACTAAAATCGAAACCTTTTTTAATGATAGCATCTAAAGATCAGCAAAAAGGGTATTTAAAATTGTCTGATGCTATGGCCAATTCGATGAGTAAGTTTGACGTTGATGGCGAGATTGTTCAAAATGGTGTGAAGGGTTTCTTTTATGGCGAAAGAGGCGTTTGGCGCCCAGGCGATTCTATCTATTTGAACTTTATTCTTGAAGATAAATTCCACAAACTGCCATCAAATTATCCTGTAAAATTTGAATTAAAAGACCCAAATGGAACTACTGTTTCGCAAGTAGTAGACGTAAATCCTTTAAATGGTTTTTATTCTTTCCATACTTTCACAAGTGCCGACGCCATTACTGGAAATTACTCAGCTAGTGCTACAGTTGGAAATCAAAGTTTTTATAAAACCATTATGGTAGAAACTATAAAACCTAATAGGTTGAAAATTGAATTGGACATCCCTCAAAAAATCACCTATAAAAAGTTTGGAGATACTATTGGTAAATTATCTGCTAAATGGCTTCACGGAGCAGATGCGCCAAATTTAAATGCTAGAGTTGAAGTGAGTTTTAGTGCTATTAAAACAGAGTTTAAAGGCTATCAAGATTTTGTTTTTGATTCTCCTTTGAGAGAGAAAAATTCAAGTAATGTAGTAACAGTATTTGATTCAAAACTCGATAATAATGGCATTGCTCATATTAGAAAAACATACAGTGAATCAACGCAAGCTCCAGGCATGTTAAAAGCTACTTATATCACCAGAATCTTTGAATCTGGTGGAGATTTTAGTACTGATAGATATTCTGTATCCTATTCACCATATAAGCAATATCTAGGTATGCACATCGATGATAACAATGGTTGGATCAATACAGGTAAAGCGTATCCTTTAAATGTGGTTGCAGTAGATGAAACTGGTAAATCTTCTGAAATCAAGCAAGTTGAAATTAAAGTTTACAAATTGGAATGGAGATGGTGGTACGAAACCAATGACGAAGATTTATCAGATTTTGTGTCTAGATCAAGTGCTTTGATTTTTACAGATACTGTTATGAGTGTTAAAGGCAAATCATCACAGTACAAATTATATTTTGCCAATCAAGAGTATGGAAGATATTTGGTAATAGCATCAGATATGTCAGGAGGTCATCAAACTGGTATGGTTATTAATGTTGACTGGAATGGATGGAACAGAGACAACAATCAAAACAATGAGAATGCTCAAATGCTGAATTTTGCAATAGATAAAGAAACGTATCATCCTGGTGATAATATCAAAGTGTCTGTTCCTTCTACTTCAGGAGGTAAAGTACTTATTACCATAGAAAATGGCAAAAGAGTGTTGTTTAAGCAATGGTATTCAACGGCCGAAAAAGAAACAAGAATCGATGTGAAAGTTACTGAACAAATGACACCAAATGCCTATATACATGCTCATTTTGTTCAAGCACATATTCATACAAAAAACAAACTACCAATTAGAATGTATGGTGTTATGCCATTTACGGTTGATGTTAAAGCAACACATCTTGAACCTGTCATATCTTGTAATTCAATTTGGAGTCCAGAAAGCACTGCAATTATTAATGTGAAAGAATCAAATGGTCGACCTATGACCTACACTCTAGCTGTTGTTGACGATGGTTTGCTTGATTTGACTAGATTTAAAACACCTCAGCCATGGATGGTATTCTATGCTAAAGAAGCCTTAGGCGTTCAGACATGGGATATGTATGATCAAGTTATTGGTGCTTATGCCGGTAAGCTTGATCATCTCATCAGCATTGGTGGTGACGGCTCAGCCCTAAATCCAGAAGGAGCCAAAGCAAACAGATTTAAACCCATGGTTAGATTTATTGGTCCGTTTAATGTGTCTCAAGGTAAAGTAGCCATGCATAAAATCAATATTCCAAGCTATGTTGGATCTGTTAGAGTTATGGTGGTTGCAGGCAATCAAAATGGCGCCTATGGAAATGCCGAAAAAACTGTACAAATTAAAAAGCCATTGATGGTATTAGCGACTTTACCAAGAGTGTTATCACCTAATGAATCCATCAAATTGCCAGTAGATGTATTTGCAATGGAAAATCATATTAAACATGTTAATGTAAGAATTGAAACCAATGATTTACTTCAAATAGAAGGGACTTCAAATTCTAAAATTCAATTTGAAAAAAATGGCGATCAGATAGTACAGTTCACAGTAAAAGTAAATCAAGCCATTGGTATTGCTAAAGTGAAAGTGATTGCCGAATCAGGTAAAGAGAAAGCAAGTCAAGAAATTGAACTGGATGTTAGAATTGCAAATCCTAAAATAGTTGAATCTAAAGATTTGTTGCTTAAATCTGGTAAATTAATATCCCATGATGTTTCTATAAAAGGTTTAAAAGGAACTAATAAAGTTTTTGTTGAAGTATCTAGAGTTCCGTCTATCAATCTCGAAAAGAGATTGGATTATATCATCCATTATCCGCATGGTTGTGTCGAACAAACTACATCTTCTGTGTTTCCTCAACTATTTGTACAAAATTTAATGGATTTGAAAAAAGACAAGAAAGCAAGTATTGAAAAAAATATCAAAGCAGGAATTATTAGATTACAAAAATTCCAAACTAGTTCAGGCGGTTTTGCTTATTGGCCAGGCGAATCAGACCCAAGCGAATGGGGAAGTAACTATGCTGGACATTTTTTAATTGAGGCAGAAAAAATGGGTTATAATGTGCCAAAAAATATGAAAGATAAATGGTTGAAATACCAATCAAGTTTGGCCAAATCATGGACATTCAATGAACATTCTGGCGCATCTTATTACAACGAATCTGTGGTTCACATGCAGTCTTACAGATTATACCTATTGGCACTTGCAGGAAGTCCAGAGTTAGGAGCAATGAACAGATTAAGGGAAGAGAAAAATCTAACTGGTGTCAATGCATGGAGATTAGCAGCCACATACGAGTTGATTGGTCAGCACGAAACAGCTTTAAAGATATCGAAGAATTTATCTACCGATGTAAAAGCATACAGAGAATACTCTTATACTTATGGCTCAGATTTCAGAGATGTTGCAGTAATTGTAGAAGCAATGAGTTTAATGGGCCAATACGACAAAGCACAAACAGTTGCTGAACAACTTAGTACAACTCTAGGGTCAGAAAAATGGTTAAGCACTCAAGAAACTGCTTACGGTTTGATGGCTATTTCAAGTTATACTAACACAAAATCAAATGCAACAGAATTGTCGTATTCGGTAAGATGTAATGAAAAATCATTCACATTGTCATCTAAACAAAAGATGGATATTTTAGAAATACCTGAAAAGGATTTGAAAGCCCTAAACCACTTTGAAGTTACAAATAAAAGTGTAGGACAATTGTATGTAAAAATTCTTTCAGAAGGCATTCCTCTTGAAACTGAAAAAGTAAATTTTAATAATCATATCAATATGGTTGTGACATATCTATCTTTAGATGGAAAATCAATTGATATTTCGAAAATCGCTCAAGGAACTGATTTTATAGCTCAGGTTAGCATCACGAATTCTGGAAAAAAAGGTTACTTAAGTGAAATGGCACTTACTCAAATATTTCCTAGTGGATGGGAAATTAGTAACGAAAGATTTTTACTAGGCGAAAGCAATGATGGTGCGAGATATAAAGACTATAGAGATGACAGAGTAAACAGTTATTATGAGTTTAAAACAGGAGCAACCATAGTGATTAAAACGAAATTGAATGCTACGTATTTAGGGAAATTCTATTTGCCAACAGTGTATACAGAGGCTATGTATGATAAATCTATCAATGCCAGTGCTGCTGGCAGATGGGTTGAAGTGGTTCCACAGAATTCTAGTTTGACATTAAAATAAGCTATAATAGCAAGAGTTATATAGGGAATTGGATGGCGTTTTCAATTCCCTTATAGCTTTTCTATCATCTCAAGAACTTGGTTTCTTTTGCGCGTTGAAACAGGCACAATATGGTTGTTTTCCATACGAATAGAGCCGCCATCCGCTTTGATAAATTCTTTGATAAATTTTGTGTTAATCAAATGTGATTGATGTACTCTAAAAAATCCATGGTCTACCAGTAGGTCCTCAAATTCTTTCAATGTTTTAGTAACAATAAGTTTTTTGCCATCTACAAAATGAAACTCTGTATAGTTGACATTGCTTTCGCATCTCACAATGTCAGAAATATTTACAACATGGATTTTTTCTTGTGTGTGCAAAGCCAACTTAGATTGGTGTTTTTGTCCAGCTTTTAAGGATTCATTTAAAAGCTTGTATTTTTCATTTTCGCTGATGGATTTTTCTTTTAACTTTTCAATGGCCAATTTAAGTTCATCAGGATCTACAGGCTTTAGCAAATAATCAATTGCGGCATACCTGAAAGCTTTGATAGCATGCGCGTCTGAAGCAGTGATAAAGATGATTCTAAATTGAATGTCTTGCATCAAATCCAATAAATCAAATCCACTTCCATCTTGCATCTGAATGTCAAGAAATACCACATCAGGTTGAAGGGTTCTAAGCAATTTTACACCTTCAATTACGCCCGAGGCTTCACCTATCACTTGCACATCTGGGGCATATACCTCAATGTCTTTCTTTAGTGTGATTCTAGCTTGTTCTATATCGTCTATGATTACAGCTTTCAACATGTTTATATTGGAATTCTAATTTCTATTCTGGTACCCATTGCATGGCCATCTTTGTCTTTCAGATCAATGATTTTTAATGGCTGTTCTTTGATGTGCTCTTTGTAAATTTCAAGCCTCTCTTCTGTCACTTTTAGAGCGGTCGACTTGTGATAAGTTTCCTTGCTTTGCTCTTTGCTGGCCGCTGAAGCTTCTCTACCAACTCCATTGTCTTCAACAGCGCACAACAAACAATTATTTTCTTCACCAATAATTATGGAAATATGACCTCTTCTGTTGTTTAAATTTTTTAACCCATGTTTGATGGCATTTTCAATGAAAGGTTGTAGAAGCATTGGAGGCATCTGAATAAAATCTTTATCTAGATTTTGACTGACAGATATAGTGTAATCAAATCTATCTCCATTGCAAAATTTTTCAATTAGTAGATAATTTTCAAGTGTATTGATTTCTTCTTCTAAAGTAATCATGGCACTTCTTGAATTATCAAGTATCTGTCTCATCAATCTAGAAAATTTTGCTAGGTAATATCTCGCTGATTGGTCTTGATTGGTGCCTATTTGTGATTGAATTGAATTGAGTGCATTGAAAATAAAATGCGGATTCATTTGTAATCTCAAAGCTTTTTGTTCCAATTCTATCAACTCTTTTTCTAATCTCAGTTTTTCTTCTCTTTCAGCAGCCTTGCGCTTAACTGTATTGATGCGCAATCTGAACAATAATGTAATTAAGGTTAGTACAACAATAATACTACAAACTATTACCCATGTTTGACGCCAGAAAGGTGCTTGAATGCTGATATGGATGATTTGAGGTTTGGAATTCCAAACGCCTTCTTCATTGCAGGATAACACTTTGAAGGTAAAATCACCAAATGGTAAATTAGAATAAGTAACTGTGTTTTGTTTGGAGGGTGGCGACCAATCTTGATCAAATCCTTCTAGTTTCCATTTGTAAACAACTGCTTCAGGGTTGTTAAAATTGATGCCCATAAAGTCGAATGTCAAATGGTTTTTATTGTGCGGTAACTCAATTTTTTTAACAATATTCCACTCGCCTATGAACGATTTATAAGGTGTAGAAAATAATGGTTCATAAAACAATTTTACATTGGTGATGCTTAAAACAGGAGCACTTAAATTTTTATAATTTTGTGAAGAAATATATCGTATTAACCCATTGATGGTCCCAAACCAAATAGTGCCATTGGCCTCTTTTGCAACCGAGTTTTGACAAGTCTCAATCCCTGTAAATCCTTCGCCTTTGCTGTAATGTTTGACTTGAGTGATTTTTAAATTCTGATCGAATTCTAATAAGTCGAGACCAGTTTCACTGCCGGCAAATAATCTTTGTTTGTCATCAAACATTAATAGATAAATGTTAGACGAACTTAAGCCATCTTTATAATCATAATTGATGATATTTGTTTGACCTTTATAAATAGACATTTTTGAAATACCACTTCCAGCACTGCCTATCCATAAATTGCCTTTATTGTCTTCAGTTAAACAACGTATAGAATTGGAGGGTAATCCATCGCTAATAGTGAACCCAGATTTTGAGGGCAATGAATGATTGATCCATGAAATACCATTGTTTTCTGTTCCATACCAAATTTTCCCTGCCTTATCTACAAGTAAACAAGAAATTCTATTACCCGTCAACCCATTTGAGGTTTGTAATTGAACGAAATTCTGATACTGACTCTCTTTTGTATAAATAAAAATACCAGTTCCGGAAGTGCCAATCACCATGTTACCTTCTAAATCTTTAACGATAGATTTTATGTACTTTTTTTCAAGTCCAGGAACTGATAGAATGGTGTCTTGAGTGTAAATAAATACGCCATTGGCTTCTGTGCCTAAATAAATCCTGCCAAAATCATCTTCACAAATGGCTTTTATTTTATAATCACCAAATCTGTTTTTACTGTTAAAAGAGTTGAATTTTCCGCTGTCAAGTATCGTAAATCCTTTGTCTGAATTGCCTATAAACAAACGGTTTCTAGAGTCTTTAAACACGCTATAAATGAAATTCCCTGGCAAGCCTGAACTTTTGTCAAAGGTTGTAAATTGGTTACCGAAATAGTTGCAAATACCACCACCTGATGTGCCAAACCAATAGTTGCCATTTTTATCACGGCAAATACTTCTAACATGGTTGTTGCTTAAACCTTCATATTCACTAATCCATTTCACCGATTTTGAAACCACATTATAGATACAAACTCCATTGTTTAATGTGGCAAGCCATACATTGTCTTCATCATCAAAATAAATATCAAAAATTGATTGTGTAGGTAATGCATTCTGACGAATTTGAATCGCCGAATCTTTACCCAAACTAAACAAACCATTTTTATAAGTACCTATCCAAATGTTGCCATTTTTATCTGATTTAAGGGTGTTGATAGACCCAGTTTGAAAATGTGGTTGCTTATAAAATCGTTTTACTTTATAGGCGTTATTGGCATAATCCAAGACATTCAAACCGTTGACAGTGCCATATAAAATTCGGCCAAACTTGTCTACCAAAATAGTATTTACCATAATTGGTTTTTCACCAATTAAATTTGAAATATTGGTTAATTTTTTGTCTTCAAATTTGTATACACCTTGATTGGTGGCTAACCAAATATCATGATTGTTGCCAACTGCTATGTCTAAAACCGAAAACTGACTTGTATCGCCCGTTCTGACGCCGTAAGACTCAATCTTTAAGCCATTGTATGTGCAGAATCCATTGTTTGTTCCAATCAGAAGTTTGCCGTCTTTTCCTTCTTTTATGACATAAATATAATTACTGCTTAATTGGTCTTTTTTGGTAAATGAAACAAATTTGAAACCATCGAAGCGTGTAATACCACCGCCTCTTGTACCCATCCATAAATATCCCCTTGAATCTTGTAAAACACTATAAACCTGAGATTGTGCGATACCCTCTTTTACAGAGAAGTTTCTAAAATTGAATTGTTGAGCCATTGCCCAATGACAATCCAAAATTAACATCACTGATATGAGACGGTATAGTGCTTTCAATGTTTTTCGAATGATCAAATATACAATGCAAATATGAATAAAAATTCGGCGAATAATAAAGTCCGAGTGATTATCCATATAAAAGTTGAATTTTTGATTTGGAAAATCAGAATGAATAAGTCTTTAATCAAAAAACGCACAAAACAAATCATAGCTATTACTGGGCTTGTGTGGTTCATTTGGTTTTGGAATTGTTTGCCTAAAAAACCATTCATCAATAGCACTTCAACAGTTTTATTAAGTCAAGATGGCCAACTGCTTGGAGCAAGAATTGCAAATGATGGACAATGGCGTTTTTCTTCGCCAGACAGTATTCCATTTAGATTCGAACAATGTTTGTTAGAGTTTGAAGACAAATCATTTTATGGTCATTTTGGTGTAAGTCCTAGAGGCATTGGCAGAGCCATCAAACAAAATGTAATCAACAAGAGAGTAGTAAGTGGTGGTAGCACCATTACCATGCAGGTTGCTAGATTGATGAGAGGCAATCGTTCTAGAAATGTCTTTAATAAGTTCATCGAAATTAATATGGCATTGCGAATGGAGCTTAAGTTCAGCAAAAAGGAAATACTCATTATGTATGTTTCGAATGCACCATTTGGAAATAATGTGGTTGGCTTAGAAGCGGCATCTTGGCGGTATTTCGGTCGACCATCACACCAATTAAGTTGGGCAGAATCTGCAACTTTGGCGGTGCTTCCTAATGCACCAGGTTTGATTTATCCTGGAAAAAACCCTAATGCTTTGTTATCTAAAAGAAATAGATTGTTAAAGAGACTATATCAAAGACACATTCTCGATCAATCAACATACAAGCTAGCACTGTTAGAAGAAATCCCAGGGAAACCTTTAAAACTGCCAAACATAACCCCTCATCTTCTAGAGAGATTGATTGTAGAAGGTAGAAGAGGACAAACAATTAAAAGTACTATCAAAGCAGATTTGCAATTAAAAATGGATGACATTTTGAGCAACAGAATGCGTTGGCTGGCCGATAACAAAATTTATAATTCTGCATTGATGATTACCGAAACCAAAACTGGAAAAGTTATCGCATACATTGGAAACGCAACACTTGACAAGGATGCTGGCCATGCAGAAAAAGTAGATTGTATTATGGCCCCTAGAAGTACAGGTAGTATTTTAAAACCTATTTTATATGCTAAAGCGTTAGAGAACGGTATCATTACACCAAGTGCTTTGTTGTATGATGTGCCTTCGTATTTCAATGGATTCGCACCAAAGAATTTCAATTATCAGTATGATGGTTTGGTCCATGCTGATGAAGCATTATCAAGAAGTCTTAACATTCCATTTGTAAGATTGTTGAGCGATTATGGCAATGTAAAATTTTACAATGATTTAAAAAGGTTAGGTTTAAGTGATTTGAATCAAACAGCTTCACATTACGGACTGTCTTTGATACTTGGTGGCGCTGAAGCTAAGCTATGGGATTTAAATAAGGCTTACACAACTATGGGACAAGAATTGTTGGGAATTAACGATAAGTTTATTTGTTTGGATGAGCAAACATCAAGTAAAAAGCATCAGCAACAATTTAGCAAAGCCTGTTTGTATTCAACTTTTGAAGCCATGACCAATTTGAACAGACCAGATGAAAATGGCAATTGGCAGTTGTTTGATGAAAAAAAGAAAATAGCATGGAAAACTGGGACTAGTTTTGGTTTTAGAGATGCGTGGGCTATAGGTATTACAGCAGATTATGTGGTTAGCGTTTGGGTAGGCAATGCCGATGGCGAAGGCAGACCAGGTTTAACTGGAGTAAAAGCAGCTGCGCCTATTATGTTTGATGTCTTCAGACAGTTGCCTGAAAAAAGTCCCTGGTTCACCAAACCCTTATCAGATATGGCCAAAATTGAGATATGTCAAACAAGTGGTTTGAGGGCTTCTGTTAATTGTACAGTTAGGCTTGAAAGACTAGTGCCTTCATCGTGTTTAGATGTAGTATCCTGTCATTTTCACAAACCAATTTTTACTGACAAGACTGGTAAACAAAGAGTAAATTGTGATTGTGAATCGGCTTTTGAAATTCAAAAAGTCAATTGGTTTGTTATTCCACCAGGTATCGAGAAGTACTATTCAGTGGCACATCCAGAATATGTAGCATTACCACCTGTGAGAAAAGATTGCATGGAAAAGGTTCAAGATAGGTCGTTAAACGTTTTGTACCCACGCCAAAACACTAAAATCAATATACCAATTGAAATCAATGGAGAAAAGGGGAGTGCTGTTTTTGAAGTAGCACACCGCACTCAAAACATGAAATTATTTTGGCATATAGACAACGATTTTATTGGCATCACAACAGGCATCCATCAATTGAAGATAAGTCCAAGAATTGGTAAACACATTCTGTTGGTGATGGACGAGAATGGGGTATCTCAAAGTGTGAATTTTGAAGTGGTAAATTGATTGAAATTTATCTAAGTAAATGCACCAACTGTTTGTATTGTTTTGAAGTATTATCAGTTGCACTTTTTAAATTTATTATACACAAATATATTCCTTGTGGGCATAATTCATTTTTATAAGTACCATCCCATTCTGCAGTTTCATTGTCTCCCTTATAAACTATTTCACCCCAGCTATTATAGATGGTAATTTCATAATTATTTGAGTAAGATACTCTCGGAGAAAAAACACTATTTTTATCTATTGTAGATTTTGGATTGAATGCACTTGGTATAAATACTATTGGATCACACCTATCTATTATTTCTATATCCAGAGTGTTATAACAGTTAAAGTTTATATCTTTTATTTGAAGTTGTACTTTCTGCGGTGTATCTAAAGTTAATTCACAACTATTAGTCATACTAGGAATCCACTTACAATAATACCCCTCTGATTGTTTAATGGTTATAGTAGAATTGGTATAAAAACAATTGTAGAACTTCGAATCTAAATAAAATTTAGGCAAAGGAACAATATTGATATAAATGCTAAAACTATCTTTACATCCAAAGCTATTTGATACTTTAACATAATAATTGCCAGTAGCTTGTAACTTTATTGAATTTGCTGTTGAACCCGTATTCCATAAATATTCATAAGTAGAATTTGGTTCTGCATTCAACTCCATTATCTTTGGTGCACAAACAATCAAAGAATCGGCTTCAAATTCATTTTTAATTGGAGGAGTTACATAAACAAATATACTATCCATGCCATATTTTCCAAAACCATATATCCACTGACTTTTTACAGCTTTAAAATGAAAAATACTGTCCTTGCTTAAAGTATCTATACCATTTCTAGTTAAGCTCCACTGATAGGGCATTCCTAAATTAGAATTTAGTGTAACAGTGCTATTGTAGCAAACACTATCCGGACCAGTAATACAAGGCATTTCTAGTAAAGAAATTTCATCAAGAAATATGTAAAAGCCATTTGAAAAACACTTGTATTTTTTGTCTTTATCTTTAATTAAATTGAAATATACATCCTTAAATATACCTATGGTTAAATAGTCAAAAGTATCTTTCAATTTAAATATTGCCTCTTTTTTTCGCCAGACTAATGAATCTTTACTCAACCCATTAATTGTCAATTGTGCTGAGTATTTTTTATCTAGTTGGTTAATATAGGGGTCCCAATGAAAAGTCGCATAGTAGTTGATTGCATCTTTTGAAAAGTAAAATTCTAAAAAATCAATTTTACTTTCATTGTACTTATAGTATTTATAATAAAAAGAAATTTTGTATTTTTTTCCAGGTTTAATTCCAGAAATAAGTTTTGTTTGAAGATACTCTTTAAAGTAATGTGAATTTGGAAGTTGATTATAGGTGTCAACGCCCATTGCAACAATATTGTTTCCTTTAAATGGATAAATTGTATCTAAATATTCAATGCCATCTAATGAACAAACATTTACATCAAAAAAGGCATTTAATAAATTGATATATGGAAGCTTAAATGCTCCTTTGTTATCGTTGTAATTTAAGCTATAGATATCTGGAGTGCCAGTGTTGGGTGTCACCCAGTTTGCAACACGATTATTAAATGAATCATAGCGAAGTCTGTAAAGAGTATTTCCAATCAAAGGTTTTCTTACATCTTCAAACCCACCATTAAATATCAATTCTTTAGGCTGAGCATTGGCCCTAAGAAAAAGAAAAGTTAAGAGAAGCAGAAAAGTATACCTTTTCATAGTTTTATAAAAAGTACCGTGTTCAATTTGAACACGGTACTTCAAAGATACATTATTTTTGAATAATTAGTTTGTGGACGGAAGTTTTTGTGTTTTGAGAAATTTTAATTGAATAAATGCCTTCTATTAAATTACTGGTATTTATTTTATATGAAGCTATTCCATTTGACTCTAAGTATGAAAATTCTACATGTATTTTTTTGCCTGTCATATCAAATATTTCTAATTGGATATTTGAATTAGAGGAAATATTGTCAACTGTTATAATAGTTTGATTTTTAGCAGGATTCGGATAAATAATTATATTAGAATTAATTTCAGAAGTGACATTGGTTGATTTAATGTTGTTGCTTCTTCTATTATCACTAATTTCAGGTTCAACATCCATTGACTTTTTATAAGTATAATCTTTATTTGAACTGCTCATTTCTAAATTTTCACATGCTGGTCCAAAAGCAGGAAACATATAAATAACATCACTTCCATCATAAGAAGGACTTGATTCCATATTTTCTTGTTGTAACGCATAAACAAATAATGGAGAGTCAACTGGAAAACATGCTTCGTTATTCCAAATAGCCCTTATGCCAATTTGCTGTTCCATATCGTTTCCGATTGTAATATTATCAAAACAAACCTCGGTTGGATTGGTTACTTTAGTCAATTCAATTCTTCTAGCTTAAATCTAAAGTCGCACTTTTTGGCGCCATTGGCTATAGTGCCACTTCTTATTAGCTTCAGTCCAGCAATACCTGAGGTTATTTCGTCAACTTCACAAAGTATAGACGCATATTTTAAGTAATTGTATTTTTTAAACAGTTTGCAAATCCCACATTCTATTATGTCTACACCATATCCTAATCCATACGTTTCTTTTTTATCTGTTATTATGTTGGCAATAAACCCATCTGGATGTGTATTCACACTCACTCTTTTATGAAATGACTTAACGAGGATTTTCCCTAACCATGTGTCAATCATTCTTGGTAAAAGTCTTTTGAAATATTGGTGAATTGCATTTTTGGGCTGTACATATTGAATTGTGATTTTAAGACAAATATTCCGAATGTTTTCAAATGTTTCAGCCCTCTCATCCAATGTTACAATTAAAGCTAAAAAGTACGCACTAAAATCAAGCCTTCTGTCAACTGGATTTTTTGACGTTTTTGAAAAGGCAGTATCAAGCGAAATTTGAGCGTAATGATGGTCAGTTCTCTTAATGATTTGATCAAAATCATTGGGATAATCATCTTTTATGAATTGAATAAAGTATTTTCGATAATTGCCCATTTGGGTTAGTAATGTTTTAAAATTAAAGGCAAATTAGCTTTTACATTATCAAATCTAAAAAAAAATCGACAGGATTTCTAAATGTAAAATCTAAAGTGATAAATTAAAATGTTTTGATTTGATAAAAGTGTAATTTTCAATCTCACTCACTCACATACACCCTCTTTACCCTTTGAGAAATCGATGTTAAAATTTCGTAAGGTATGGTGTTGAGTTTTTCAGCCAATTGTTCAATAGACAATTCTCGGCCAAAAACAATCGCCTCGTCACCTTCCTCGCACTCAATGTCTGTTACATCAACCATACACATGTCCATACAGATATTGCCCGCTATTGGTGCCCATTTACCGCGAATTAATAGTCCGCCAACTCCATTGCTAAGAGCTCTGTTCAATCCATCGGCATAACCTAAGGCCATAACAGCAATGCGTCTGCTGTGATTAGAAATAGATTTGCGAGAATATCCTACACTCTCATTGGCTGATATGGTTTTGATTTGTGATATAACTGTTTTAAGTGTGAAAACAGGCTCTAATAAGCTTTTAAATTCGCCAGTTGGGTCTATGCCATACAAACCAATGCCCAAACGCACCATATCGAGTCCTGATTGCGAAAATCGCAATGCTGCAGCAGTATTGCTGATGTGTTTTAAAATTGGATAGTCAAGCGCCGATTCTATTTGTTTTGAAAGGCTGTGAAACAACTGAAATTGCTGCTTTGTAAATTCATCGTATTGTTGCTCATCGCTTGCCGACAAATGCGAAAACACTGATGCTATTGTAATTTCTTTGCATTTGGTAACTATCTGTTTCAATTCTTCTATGTCAGACTCGGCAAAGCCCAACCTGTGCATACCTGTATCCAATTCAATATGTACCGGTAATTGCAAGTCTTTGCTTTTTAGAAATACTATTAACTCGTTGAGTTGATGCAAGCTAAAAACTACTGGTTCCAACTGATAATTGACGATGAAATCGAAGGTCTCAAACTCTGGATTCATTACCATAATTGGTGTTTGAATGCCATTGTTTCTTAAAGCTACACCCTCATCTGCATATGCAACAGCTAAATAATCTACTTTGTTTCTAATCAATTTGGCCATCTCATAAGTCCCGCTTCCATACGCAAATGCTTTTACCATGGCCATTATTTTCATGTCTTTGCCTAGATGTGATTTGATGGCGTTTAAATTGTGTAAAGCCGCATTCAGATTGATTTCTAATATGGTGCCATGCGAAGTTTGTTCTAGCTTTTTGGCAATCAATTCAAATTTGAATTTACGAGCTCCTTTCACTAAAATACTCTCATCCCTAAAATTTGTAACGCTGAATTGTTTCAAAAAGTCTTCTGTAGAATCGTAAAATTCTGTCTCAGCATTGGCATCTTTAAAGCTCCTTTTGAATTCTGGTCCAATCGCTATTAGTCGGTTTACTTTTTTCTCGTTCAACATCTGTTTTACCCTTACATACAGTATCTCTGCGGGTAATCCGCTTTCTTCAATATCAGATATTATAACGGTTGTTTTTGAGTGTATGGCCTGTTGCTCTAAAAATGATAAAGCTGTTCCTAATGCATGTAGGTCGTTGCTGTAACTATCGTTGATCAACAAACAATTGTTGATGCCTTTTTTCAATTCCAATCGCATACCAACCGGACTTAAATGCATCATTTTGTCAGCATTAAAGTGCCCGAAATGTAGGCATACCAATGCACATAGGCATGAGTTCTCTATTGAAGCTTCGTCAGTAAATGGGATACTAAACGCTATGTTCTGTTCATTGTAAATGCCTGTAATTTGGGTAACTTTGTTGACTATCTTCCTCGTTATAATGTTTAAATCTGCTTTTGGTTGATTGTATCCAAAACAGATGACTTTCTGAGTTAATTTGTCTGTAACTGCAGGCTGATATTGGGTAAACACCAGTTCAGAATGTTCAAACAATAGCAATTTTTCTCTAATTTTTTCTTCAGGTGTATCGAATCCTTGGTTGTGCGCTGGTCCGAGATGTGTAATTATGCCATACCTCGGCTGAATGATTTCGGCTAAGTTTTGCATCTCGCCTTTTGCAGAGATACCAGCTTCAAAAATGGCCAAAGTGTGTTCGGGTTGTAATTGCCAAACACTAAGAGGCACACCAATCTGACTGTTAAAACTCTTTGGACTAGCACAAATGGTTTCGTCTTCACCCATTAAGTAATTTAGCCATTCTTTAACAATGGTTTTACCATTGCTGCCTGTAATCCCTATTACAGGAATATCAAACTGATTTCTGTGAAATTTAGCCAGTTCTTGTAGTGCCATAATCACATTATCAACTTTTAGAAAGTTAACATCAGAGTGTTTTATAGCATACGAATGCTCTACAACAAAAGTTTTTACACCCTTCGTAATCAGTTCGTCGATGTAATTATGACCATCATTGAATTTGGAATGTATGGCGAAAAAGATGCTTGTTTCAGGATGGGTGAGCGTTCTACTGTCAATCAAAAGACGCCAATTATCGCTTAATAAACCATTGCCATGAAGTTCAGCACGTATCGCTTGTGATATATCTTTTAGGGTATACAATTCTACTGCAAACTTATAAAGTTTTTTATTAGTAATTGATGTCTTCTCAAGATTTTTGTTTAGGTTCGCTTGCTTCTATGTCTAATCAACTGAAAGAAAAACTGGGAATGTTCTCAGCCATCATGGTGGTTATTAGTGCCATGATTGGTAGTGGAGTGTTTAAAAAAATATCGGTCATGAGTGCCGAATTGCACAGCGGTACTTATGTTTTACTAGCATGGGCAGCCGCAGGTTTGATCACCCTAATGGGTTCTATAAGCAATGCAGAAGTGGCTGGTTTAATTGCTAAACCAGGAGGACAGTATGTGTATTTTCAAAATATGTACGGCAAACTGTTTGCATTTCTATTTGGTTGGGCTTCTTTTTCTGTCATACAAACTGCTACAGCGGCTTCTGTTGCATACGTTTTTGCCGAGTCGGTTAACAACCTTTGGCCTTTACCTCAATTTTCAGAAAGCCTATCAAATTTTACCCTATTCAGTATTTCTGATTTTCATTTTCAACCTTTTCATAATTTTGGTGTAAAGGGTTTGGCAATAGCTTTGGTGGTATTGCTATCTACCATCAATTATTTTGGTATCGATTACGGCGAAAGGATAGGTAATATATTGGGTGGTGCAGTAGTTATTGGAATAGTAACCATCATTATAATTGCTTTTGTAAAGGGACCAACTACTCCTGTCGAAGCACCTGTAAGTGCTGGAAGTGTTGATTTTAACGTGGCATCTTTTTTCGCAGCTATGATGGCAGCATTTTGGGCATTCGAAGGATGGAACAATGTTGGGTTTTTAGGAGGTGAAATCAAGAATCCTAAACGCAATATTCCCATTGCATTAAGTCTTGGAACCTTCATAGTAATGAGCTTGTATTTGCTGTCGAATGCCGCATTTTTACAATTGGGAAATGTCACTTTTTTTGAAGAATTAGTCGAGAAAGAAAATACCATAGCAGCAGTTGAAGCCATGAAAAATGCCTGGTCGCAAGGAGGCTTATTCATCTTGATATTGATATTGGTTAGCACGTTTAACAGCACCAATAATTCTTTGATGACAGCGCCTAGAATTTATTACACCATGGCCAACGATGGTTTGTTTGTTAAAAGTGCCGGAAAGACTCATCCTAAATATTTAACACCACATCGTTCTATTATTTATCAAATGTTTTGGTGTGCCTGTTTGATCATCAGCGGTAGTTTCGATATGTTAACCGAAATGCTGGTATTCGTGGCCTTTATTTTTTACGGCTGTGGCGCTTTCGGTGTGATAGTATTGAGAAAGAAGATGCCAGATGCACCTCGACCATTTAAAGTGCCTTTGTATCCAGTAATTCCAATTGTGTTTACGCTTTTTAGCGCATTTTTGGTGTATTATTCTATCTCTTCATCGCCTGGAAATGCAATAGTAGGACTCATCCTATTAAGTTTAGGGTTGCCATTGTATTTCTATTTTAAGAAAAAAGGTTTGATAAAAGAGTAATTTACCCTTTCGTTTTCTTTTCAATCCTTTGCTCGTATTCTAAGAATGCGGCAAGTATCAATTGAGAGTAATTTTGAGAAGCTGTTTGGAATCTGCCAACAGAAGTAATCCATAACTGTTGAATCAATCCTATGCCTGGAGTTGGATTAGGAATCGCATCTAAAGCTGGTTTTACATTTCCTGCTCCAGCATTATACACATGCATAACAAGCAATCTAAACCACAAATCTTTTTCGTTATATGTGATGCCTTTAGCATCTAACATTTGCTTGGTATATGGAATACAAATGGTCTTAATTAACTGACTAGCAGCATAAGCAGAACGGTCGAAATTGGCTCTCTCATCTACTTTTTTATTGATTAAAAGGCCGTAATTTCTTGCAACACCTTTCATCAACTGAAATGGTCCGTATGCTCCTGCTGTAGATTTTTGCAATTGGTTAGGACTTTCAATCAAAAGTATCGCTTTTGCATACCATCCATCAACACCATTGTCTTCGAAAGCTTTCATGCCCAGTGGTATTTTCGGAGCAATATTTTCAAAATCATAAAAGAAACTCTTTCCCATTGTGCCCACAATTCTTGGTGAGTCAGCAATGTTGTTGATCTTTTTAAATGAATCAAGTATTTTACCTTTAACAGCTTGGTCGTATCCATACCAAGTTTGACCATGCCATGTAGCAAGAATGGTTCTGTTGACATGCACATTCACCAAACAACTGTCCTTGTGCAGATTCATGATTTTTCTCCAAAATACCACTTGTGGAATTTGTGCAAGTCCAAGATCGTGAATCTCCTTAGCAGAAGCTGTATTATTTGTTTCAGCAATCTTTGGCTCAGGTTCAACAAAAGCCATTGCTGTCAGACAAACAATCAATATAGAAAGCCATTTCATTTTTTTCATTACCTCAATAAGACAATTTTTCCAACAGAACGTTTAAATAAATCATTGTTAGCTTTGTCAGCATTCAAATCGTTGCTGATGCTGTCGTTTTTAATTTGAGTTACTTCTTCACCATCAGATTTAATGGTTACTGTGTACAAATAAACGCCATTGGCCAATCTATCTCCATATTCATCAGTGCCATCCCAAACAACGTCGGTGATGTTATTACCTATGTGAATATCGCCCAAATCTTCTTTGTTAATCTCCTTAACAACTTTACCTTGAATGGTCATAATTTTCACATTGATGTAATCAGGTACTTTATTGCCTGTCAATGTAAATACAAACCTCATAGAGGTGGTGAAAGGATTTGGATATGGATAGAAATTGGTAGTTGAAGCTTCGTTGATGACCACAAAATTGATGGTGTATTCAGTAGAACCAGCTTGTGTGCCATTTGCATCATACGACTGAACCTTTAATGAATACAAACCATCAGGCAAATTCTTTGGTGAGAATTCAGCTTTAGCAAGGTTGTATGATGAAGTAGCTGGATAAAATTTCACACCCAAAGAGTCAAAATTGATTCTTTCAAATACGGTAGAATTTGGTTTCTTCCACCATATTTTGATGCCATTTGTATCCGTTTGCCAGTTCAATTTGTTTTCGTCTTTACTTGAAATTACAATGGTTGGATTCGATGAAACTATTTCACCGTTGTTGATGTGTTTACCATCAAACGTAACGTCTAGCAATGGGTTAATTTTGTCTTCATCAACAAAGAAATAACGCAAAGCAGAGTTGTTAATTAAAGCTAACTCTGGAATAAGAGATTTATTGTTCTCATCAAAGTTTACACGCACAGAATAAGCATACCTACCTCTTAATTTTTTAGTCGATAGTATGGTTTTGATCAAGAAATATTTGTCTGGTCGCAAACTATCTGGATGGTTCAAAACTTCATTGAGAACGGTGTCTTTTGTGTCCAAATTAAAGATTTGTACTTGGTACTTTAAGCGCTTAGCAAACGCCAGTTTAGAAATATTTTGGAATGCAATTTCAAAATTGAAATCTTCACCTTGTCTTAAAGTATCTCTCCAAAGTGTATTGGTGATATTTGGATTCAAGGTGCCTTCTGGAACTGGTCCATTGGTTATTCTCCAGTGTTTCAACTGTGGTGCTGTATAATTGTCAACATCACTAAAGAATCCTTCCATATACAAATTCGGGAACCTCTTAGCATCAATAAATGATAAATCTACATCATTTTGGGTCACATATTGATACACCATTGAGTCTTTTCCTGTATTGGTAATACCGTGTATGTTGATGAAGAAGTTATCTCCAGTTTTGCTATCTAATGACTTGTTATAGAAGTATAATCTATCCCAATGTGTAGTTGGTCCGATAAGCTCTGTTTTAACACTGCCATCAGAACGACTTCCAATCATCTCTTTTTCAATTTCAATATAACCATCAGTACCGTCGTAATAGTGACCAGTATCTTCGGCTGCCCAACCCGGAGCGGTACCTTTTTTACCAATCATTGCAAAGGATGTTAAGTCTGTTTTAATTTCTCTAAACATTTTCGAACCTAAACGCTCAAAAGCATCAATTACAGCTGGCGAAACACTGGTTCTGTTCATGATACCTACATTACAGATGGCCACATAAGTGCTATCTGGAATTGAATCTACCCATCTTAAAAATTGATTTTCCCATGCTGGTACAATGGCAAAGTTGTATGCTTTTAAAGCATCTTCGTAATAACTTGGACCATAAAATTTATCTGGCTTGAATATGCCAGGAAGTTTTATTTGTTCTAAGCTGTTTTTATCGAATAGAATTGCAATAATACCATCAGATGTACCAGGGTTGAGAGATAATGCACCATAACCGCCCTTTTTGATACCAAAATTGGCTTTTTTAGGTAACCAGCAATTGATGAATACTTTTTCTGCTGTGCTTGTAAACTTAAATTGTCTAGCATTTTTATCCAATTCGATGCCACTTAAAACACTACTTGGATAGAATTGAGGAAAATGTGATTGAGACCAACCTGGTTCATTGTCTAAAATATGGATGAAACTGCGGTCAACGAATTTACCACCTTCTGTCATACCCAAATTAACTTTAGCTCTCCAGTAGTATACTATACTATCTTTATTGCCTAGTAACTTAACTTTCCATTTTCTTAACTGTCCAGTAATCGATGACGAGCTATCTCTCTGTTTCCACGGACTATCAAATTTATATGAAGTATCAATTTCAAATACAAACTGATTGGTTGTACTAAACAAATTTAAAGATTGCGCAACCAGTTCAACAGTGTCGTTGTTCAATCTTGAAACAATGTCATATCGTTTTGGAGACACAAGATTGACTCCATTGCCCGCCAAATCTGGATAGAATGTTGCAATGTTGTTTGAATAGGTTACTTCTGTTGGAATGTGGTCATAATTGACATCAACTGTAATTTTATTGATACCTGCTGTTGCCGCATCTTTTGATTTGATGTACAAATAAACCGTATCTTTATAAGAAATTCCAGGAACTCTAAAGTTGTATTTGTTGACTAAGAAATTGTTAGGGTAAATTCTTTCAACACTGATATTGATAGAATCGTTGTTCGAACAACTTCCTCTGTTTTCAATAGGCACCGCAATTGCAAAAGAATCGCTAACTGCTGAAATATTATTCGGATATGTGAAAAGTGTTTTTTCGTCAATCTGATAATCTGGTAACTGAGGTTGAAACCATTGCAATGAAGGATCGCCTTGTAAAAACAATATTCTAGATTGAATGATGTTCAAAGTATCAGCGAAATTTCCAATATTTTTAAGCATTTGTTGCACCGTTTCTCCAATACTTAAATTACCAGTAAAATTATCTTTAAATGCTAGCTTGTAAAACTCTTGAATTTGGGCATCTACGTGACCTAATTCCGATAATGATGATTGAGCTAAAAATGCTATAGCGCCTTTGTTTCTGGCCTTCATGAAGTTCTCTCCAGATAATTTAATGTTCTTATCTGGCGGCCCTAAACATGGATTACCAATACTACATCCATTGAAATAAAATATTGGGTATTTTCCTCTGTTGTTGTATTCGAACGTGTCTCCGATGTCAATGTCGGTAACGGCGGCACTACCATGACCTAAAAAGGTTATCATTTGAATGCCATTGTTCACATTTTCTATGGCTTTTTGCTTGATAAATGGCTCTGATATACCAACAGATGATTTTGTGTAAGAACTTGTTGTTCCTCCAAATGGACAACCTTTAACAAATTCCCCTGCTACTTCTAATTTGTATTTGATGTAAGCAGCTTGATTGCCATTATCACCTCCTGCTAGATGCAAGATGTTTTTTCTCCAGAACTCATTGGTTGAGGCCTCATATTCTAGCAACTTGTTTAAATAAGTGCCGAAATCAGCAGCTCTGTCGATGGTTAATCTTCCTATTGCAACACAAGGAGCCAAGCCCGAACCTGCTATCTCTGTACCAAACATGTTATCTGATGCAGGCACACCAATGGATGGTAAAATATTGCCATTGTAATTGCTCCTAACCATGTTGGTTTGATAACCTCTACCAACTAAGAATAAAAATTTAAGTGAAGTGTCGCCATTGTCTTTCAGATATCTTAAATATCTTCTAATAGCAATTGGATGAGGGATACCATAAGAAAAATGTTCATACAGCTGATTAATGCTCACCATCGAATTCGGACTTGTGGCAGTTGTTGATTGTCTAAGCAATAAATAATCTGATGCATAATCGCCCATGAATCTTGGAGCAGTTAGCAGAACCAATCTATTCTTATTGATTTCTTTGGTTGGGTCGAATTTGATGAAATCTATTTCACTTGAAACGGTCTCGAAACTAATAGCCGCTGCAATATCATTTGCTACTAAGAAATTAGTTTGTAAACTATCGTGAAGATAATACTCACTCAATTTAGAAGAACCTGGCATTATTGCTCTTGCAGAAGTTCCGGTGTTCTTCTGACCTCTGATTCTGTAATCATTCGTTAAGTCGTAAAATATTGGTTCATTCTTGGTTGCAGCATAGTTTTGCCAAACAACTAGTTTGGGATTGTTATCGCCTTGAATCGAGTATTTGAAAGAAGAATTGCCATCTAAGTCAAAATTACGAGGAAATAAAACACTAACACTGTTAAGCATGTGAGCTTGATACGCTACACCTGGAATAAACTGAGGGTCAAATCTAAAATAGGTGGCATTTGCTCCAATTAGCGATTGATTTAAAGACATTGAGCCTCTTATAACCTTGTAACCATCAAATGATGTGTCAACTAATTGAGTAAATGTGTTATTGTCTTTACTTACATTGAGTAAAAATCTATGGTCTTGTGGAACAGTTTTAGACAAGAAATCGTTAGCGCCTGAAGTAACATAGCTAAAAATAGGATTTGGTCCGCTACTGTTCATAAATCTTGTTTCTACCGAAGCAAGATAGCTGTTATAACCAGTACCACTTCCAAATGGAACACTGCCATACCCTTCGGTTTCGGTATATTCAGGATTGCTTGAAGATGAACCGCCAACATCTTCGGCTTTACCAAAATTGTATCTATCTACAAATTGCGTGAAAGCATTGTGCATGAAGTATGGAACTTCTGTATATGATGAATAATTGGTGTTCGAATAGTTCTTCATATGCCTAGGTATAGTAGAAGAAGAACTTGGTAAGAAAGTCAAATAGTAATTTGAAGTATCAGTTATAACACTGAATTTGTCATTTGGAAGAAAGTTAGGATTTTTATACAGTTCTTTGTCTAGCTCACCATCATTGATTTGAGCATAGAATTCAATGAAATCATTGCTGTTGAAAATGTTGTCGTTCTCGCCGGCTACATAGATTGGAATCTCTTTTCCTTTGTAAAACATTTGCCATTTTTTTGGATTTACTGTCGATAAATCCAATTTCATGTCAGTAGCAGCTGGAATTAGAGAGGTGTAATCAATCCTGTAAATGCCATTTCTGCCAATTTTTATTTTAAAATACTTTTGGTCGCTCTTAATCCATTCATTACCGTAATTTTGAGCATTAAGAGAAACAATAAATAAAAAAGAGAAGAACAATAGGAATTTTCTCATGTGTAATAGTGTATATTCTACAAATATATGCATTTTTGCTACAAATTCTCCACAAAAATTATGCAAAATCAAGCCAAAGCTGTACTGTATTTGATTCCGGTGCCAATTTCTGAAATGGAATTAAACTGGAGTATTCCTTTAAATGTTTTGAATGAAATCGCTAAAATTCAAAAATTTATAGTTGAAAATGCAAAGACCGCAAGGCATTTTTTGAAAGCTGTAAATCCCCAAATAGATTGGTCAACAATAGAGATTTTGGAGTTGGATAAACATGCAATATCAACACAAATTGGGGAAATTAAAGATTTTTTGAGACACAATTCTACCGTGGGTTTGATGTCTGAAGCAGGATTGCCTTGTATTGCAGATCCAGGAAATTTAGTTGTAAAAGCTGCTCATGAATTTGATATCACTGTTAAACCCCTTACCGGTCCGTCTTCTATAGTGCTAGCATTAATTGCAAGTGGCATGAATGGACAGAATTTTAAATTCAATGGTTATCTCTCTAGTAAGCCAGAAGAAAGAAAAAAGGCCATTCAACACCTAGAAAAATCTTGCAAAGAAGTTACGCAGTTGTTTATTGAAGCGCCTTATAGAAATGAGAAAATGTTGGACGATTTAATTAAAACTCTAAACGCGCATACCCGTTTGATGGTAGCAAAAGATATTACTGGTGCTGATGAATTGATTGTTAGTAAAACTATTGCTTGGTGGCGCAAGAACCCAATGATTCTGGGGAAAGTGCCTTGCATCTTTGCTATAGGGCAATAGTCTTTTTAAGGAATAGCTTATTAATAGGTAGTAATAATAGTAAACTTAAAATCAGTACCAATAAAGAAAGTTTTAGACCAGTTTCGAAATTCGGATTTGAATATTCCAACTCGTAAACCTTTCCATCTTTTGATTTAAAATGTATCAACCCATTTGAATTGATAATAGAAGCATTTTCATTGATTGTCCAATATTTGGAATACCTCAGAGCAACTGTCACCATTGAATCCTTGGCTTTTAATGTCAGTTTGTTTGGAGAAAAATTCACCATCGTTGCTCCTTTTACAAAATCACTTAATGTGTCTTTTACCTCTGATATATGTTGTGGTTCATAAGCGGAAATTAGAAATTGATTGTGCTTGACACTTTCATAATGGTTTTGATAATGAATGCCTTTATTTACAATCGCAAACGCTTTAGTGTTTTCTAAATGTATATCATGTAGTCTTTTAGAAAATACCATATTCCTAGAGACGCTATTAAATGATAAAGTATTACTTAATGAAATACCAATCAAAATCCAAAAAACCAATTTGTTATCATTTAAATTTTTAAGAATAATTCCACTTCCAAGAACCACAATAAACAACGTTATAAATCCAAATCTAAACGGCGCTCTTAAACCATCAAAAATGGGCAAGAAATGGTGAACGATGTACCACGGATTAATGATATTAGGTTGATTACCTAAACTCATCCAAATGATGACACAACTTATAATGAACCATGTTTTAAAATGTGTTATGTGTTGTCGGTATGCTAAAATTAAAATTGGAAGAATTAGTCCAACTCCTATGGTAATTTCATGCCATTCGTGTGGTGTGCTTGTATCTGTTTTACTGTCATTTAATGCATGCAACCATACCAAAATATTGATTTGACTATCATCTGTTACCAATCTTGGAAATTCCTTCCACGACTGTATGGCTGGTAATATTTTCCATAAACTCAAACCAATCGCAAAAACTATTGGACTCAAAATTAGCAGAGTGTTTTTGATTGAAATTTGTTTGTGTATCAACAATCCAATTAGCCAAGCGAATACCATTACACAAGCTACAATAAAAACAAATGGTGCACCTCCACTCAACATTTGAAACAGAATGATGAGTGGCCAAATCAGCAAGTGCTTGTTGTGTTGAAGTCTGAATTTGTTCAGAAAATACAAGAGATATGGAAAGAAGTAGAAGTATAAAAAGTTGCTATGACCAGCATCTATAATGTGGCTTGAGAAAAAAGATGCGGTGCAAAAGAAGATAGAAAGTTGGGTAGATTGAAAAGCATCATTGCCTATAGACATAAGCAATTTCTTCATGCCAAATAGACCAATTAAAATGGCCATAAGTATGGAGATTTTGTAGCCATAGAAGCTCCCAAACAAAAGAACAGGAATAAAAAACACACTCATCCAGTTGCCTTGAGGATTGGCGTCTAAATCGCTTCCAAATGCTAAAAATGGATTGTAGTGAGGCCATTGATGGAACTCGACAATTGATTTTCTGGCTACTTCAAAGGTTGTGTAGGTTAAATCCCAATCGCCACTACCATAAAAATCCCAGTTTCTTGGCAGCCATAATCCTGTAATAAATAAAGCACAAACCAAGAACAGTTGCCATGTTCCTATTGTTGTTGTGAGTTTATTTATGACATTTTGATTGGTCATCTACTATATTAAAAAAGGGGCTCGAGGCCCCTTATATTATTTAAGTTTGAATGCTTTTTTGACTTTTTCAACGTAGTCTAATTTTTCCCAGGTAAACAATTCAACTTTCATGGTTTTTTTCTTGCCATCTGGCGTTGTGAAAGTTTTTGATACTACTTGGTTTTCTCTACCCATGTGACCGTATGCTGCGGTTTCGCTATAGATAGGAGATCTCAATTTGAATCTTTGTTCGATGAAGTAAGGACGCATATCGAAGATTTGCTCTACTATTTTAGAGATTTCACCATCTGTCATTTTAACTTTAGCAGTACCGTATGTGTTAACGTTGATACTGGTAGGTTTTGCAACACCAATAGCGTACGATACTTGTACTAGCGCTTCTTTACATAAGCCAGCAGCTACTAAGTTTTTAGCAATGTGTCTGGTTGCATAAGCGGCACTTCTGTCAACTTTACTTGGATCTTTACCACTGAAAGCTCCACCACCATGTGCACCTTTACCACCGTAAGTATCTACGATGATTTTTCTACCTGTTAAACCAGTATCACCATGTGGACCACCAATTACGAATTTACCAGTTGGATTGATGTGGTAAGTGATTTTATCGTTGAATAATTTTTTGTATTTAGGATATTTGGCTTTAACTCTTGGAATCAAAATGTCGATGATGTCTTTCTTGATTTTAGCCAACATCTTAGCTTCTGAATCGAAGTCGTCGTGCTGTGTTGATACAACAATGGTATCAATTCTTACTGGCTCATTTTTATCATTGTACTCAAGTGTCACCTGACTTTTAGCATCTGGTCTTAAGTATTTGATGGCTTTGTTTTCTCTTCTTAAAGCAGCAAGCTCGATTAAGATTTTATGAGATAAATCAAGCGCTAGTGGCATGTAGTTTTCAGTTTCAATTGTTGCATAACCGAACATCATGCCTTGGTCACCAGCACCTTGTTCTTCTTTCTTTTTCTTGTCAACACCTTGGTTGATATCAGAACTTTGTTCGTGGATTGCAGAGAATACACCGCAAGAATTGGCTTCGAACATGTATTCGCTTTTTGTGTAACCGATTTTTTTGATAACATCTCTAGCAATGGTTTGCACATCAAGGTATGCAGATGATTTTACTTCACCAGCTAATACTACCTGACCTGTGGTTACCAAAGTTTCGCAAGCCACTTTACTTTGTGGATCGAATGCTAAGAAATTATCTATCAAAGCGTCACTGATTTGGTCAGCAACTTTGTCCGGATGTCCTTCTGATACGGACTCTGATGTAAATAAATAAGGCATGTTTTATAAAATGTGTTGCAAAAGTATGATTTAATTTTTGTGTTTTCAATCAATAAATAGCAATTTATCACCATTAATTGTGAATTGTCTATTTCATCTAATGATGGATCTCTTCACCTTCCATCTTACTTACTGCTACTGTAGCAACTGCATTTCCAACAACATTTGTGGCTGTTCTACCCATGTCTAAGAATTGGTCTATAGGTAGTAATAACGCCAATCCAGCTTCTGGAATTCCAAAGCCTGCAACCGTTGCAGCTATTACAACCAAAGATGCTCTCGGTACTCCTGCAATTCCTTTACTAGTTATCATCAACACCAATAACATGGTAATTTGTTGACTTAATTCTAAATGAATGCCATAGGCTTGTGCTAGCAATAATGATCCAAAGGTCATATACATCATACTACCATCTAAGTTGAACGAATAGCCTAGTGGAAGTACAAAGCTTGTTACTTTTTCTTTGATGCCAAATCGTTCTAATTGATTCAATAATTTAGGATATGCCGACTCGCTGCTTGCTGTTGCAAATGCTAACATCAAAGGTTCTTTAATATGACTTAATAGGGACCAGATTTTTTTTCTTATAAATGCAAATCCAAATCCTAATAAGATGACCCATAATATCAATAAACCACCATAAAACATCAAAATCAATTTGCTGTAATCTGCTAGTACATGCAATCCTTGTTTAGCAATAACCACTGAAATGGAACTAAATACAGCTAATGGTGCCAACCACATAATCATGTTTGTAAGTTTTAACATGGCATGCGCCAATGAATCCATTAGTTTGATCATTGGCTCACCTTTTTCTCCAATACCAGCCAATGCTAATCCGAAAAAGATAGAGAAAATGACAATTTGTAGTACAGTTTTATGACTTGATAAAGCCAGAATAATGTTCTCAGGGAACAATTGATCAATAAAGTGCAAAAGGGTAAAATCATCGCTCTTTAAACCAGTATCTGGTAAATTACCTACTTGATCTACAAAGGCTAATCCAGGTTGAAGAATGTTCACCAAAATCAAACCTAATGTTAACGACATTAAACTTGCAAACACAAACCAACCGATGGTTTTAGCACCCATTCTACCAATGGTTTTAGCATCGCCAATTCCAGCAACTCCAACCACAAGCGTACTAAGTACAAGTGGAGAAATGATCAATTTAATCAATTTCAAAAAGATATAGTTACCAAGAGATGTGTACTTGATAAACGTATCCAATGCTTCTTTGTCGCTTTCAAAAAATGTATGCGCTAGATGTCCCGCTAGTATGCCTAACACCAGTCCGCCTAAAATCCAATATGCTAATTTGTTTTTCATCAATTATTATCCAAATAACCATTCAAAAGCTTCTTCTACTTTGCCGATTTTTACCAGCTTAATTTTAGAAGCGTGTTGTTCTATTCCTTTGTTGTATTTTGAAACCATCATCTCTTTAAAGCCTAGTTTTTCTGCTTCTGAGATGCGTTGTTCAATTCTTGATACTGCTCTAACTTCTCCACTCAATCCTATTTCTCCAGCAAATGCAATGTCTTTACTGATGGCGATATTTTGGTAGGATGATAAGATGGATGCAACGATGCCCAAATCCAATCCAGGGTCTTCTAATTTCATTCCTCCAGCAATGTTGATGAACACGTCTTTTACACCCAGTTGAAAACCACATCTTTTTTCTAATACAGCCAATAACATGCTCAATCTTCTCAAATCAAAACCATTGCTGGTCCGTTGAGGAGTACCATAAACTGCAGAGCTTACCAATGCCTGTGTCTCAAGTAAAATTGGTCGTATGCCTTCTACAGCACAACTGATACTACTGCCACTTAGATGGTCTTCTCTTTCACTGATAAGTATTTCTGAAGGGTTTTCAATTTCTCTCAAACCGTTGCCTTTCATTTCATAAATACCAATTTCTGAAGCAGAGCCAAAACGGTTTTTAAGTGTTCTAAGAATTCTATAATTGTAATGTCTATCGCCTTCAAATTGAAGCACCGTATCAACCATATGCTCTAACACTTTTGGACCAGCAATATTGCCATCTTTGTTGATGTGACCAATTAAGAACACTGGCACATTAGTGGTTTTTGCAAAACGCAACAATTCTGCAGTACATTCTTTAATTTGACTGATACTACCTGGAGGAGAATCTATGCTTTCACTAGACAAAGTTTGAACCGAGTCAACAATTAAAACCTCAGGGACATCTTTTTCTAAATATTTTAATAAACTATCAAGGGATGTTTCACAAAGCACATAGCAATTGTCGTTTTTGATGCCAATACGTTCAGCTCTCATTTTAAGCTGTGATTCACTTTCTTCTCCGCTGATGTAAAGTACTTTTTTTTGTAGATTTAATGCAAGTTGTAACAAAAGAGTTGATTTACCAATACCAGGTTCACCACCAATCAATGTAATTGAGCCAGTAACCAATCCGCCACCTAAAACCCTATTGAGCTCGTTGTCAGTTAACAGAAATCGTTGTTCATTGCCTTCAACTATATCAATAATTTTAATGGGCTCAGTGTGTTGTTGCTGACCTTTGCCCCAAATTTTTTTTGCCCCTGTAGTTTTGTGTACTACCTCTTCTGTAAAACTGTTCCAAGCATCACAAGAAGGGCATTTGCCAAGCCATTTAGAGGCTGAGTGCCCACAGTTTTTACAAAAATATTTTACGACCGCCTTTGACATCTATTGACGCACAAAGGTGCATTAAACTCATTGAATTTCCATCATGCGTGAATAAGTTTTTAAGCTATCAGAATGCAATTGGACATAAAAAAAGCCCACCAAATTAAGTGGGCTTTTTCGTTTAATAATGTCATGTATTACCAAATACTAACTCTCATCTCTGCAGGAATCCACATTTTGTCGCCTTCTTTAACACCCCAAGCATTGTAGAATTCTTGTAAGTGTTTTAAAGGACCGTTGATTCTATATCTTGCAGGTGAGTGAGGGTCGGTTTGCAATCTGTTTCTCAATTCTTCGTCTTTGATGTTGTTGTGCCATACTTGAGCCCAACTTAAGAAGAAGCGTTGTTGCCAAGTGTAACCATCAATTTTAGCTGGTTCTGGTTTGCCTTTTAACGAACGTTCTAAAGCGTAATAAGCCAATGTCAAACCACCTAAATCTGCAATGTTTTCACCAATGGTTAAACTGCCGTTAACATGCACACCAGGTAAAGCTTCGAATGCATCAAAGTAAGCAATATATTTTTTACTTAATGCACTGAAGTTTTCAGCATCTTGCTTGGTCCACCAATTTTTCAAATTGCCAATTTCGTCGTATTGAGCTCCTTGGTCGTCAAAGCCGTGGGTAAATTCGTGACCAATTACAGCGATGATTCCGCCATAATTGATGGCATCATCAGCATTTGGATTGAAAAATGGCGCTTGTAAAATACCAGCTGGGAATACCACTTCGTTGTTCAATGGATTGTAATATGCATTTACCATTTGTGGTGCCATATACCATCTTGATTTATCTACTGGTGCGCCAACATCTTTTAACATTTTGTTATGACTCCATAATGTGTTACTGATCACATTTTCTAGAAGAGCATTTGATTTAACGGTGATCGATGAATAATCGTCCCATTTGTCAGGATATCCAATTTTATAAGTGAAAGTCGATAGTTTTTTCTTCGCCATCATTTTTGTGCTGTCGCTCATCCAAGTCAGTTTATCAATGCGTTCGCCGTATACTGCTCTTACATTTTCAATCATTTCAGCAACTTTTTTCTTTGAAGATTCTGGGAAATATTGTTTTACATACAATCTACCCAAGATGTTGCCTTCGCCTAAACCTTCAGTAATATCAATAGCTTGAATATCTCTTTTCTTTTGTTCTTTGATACCGCTTTTAATTGTGCCATAGAAATTGAATTTTTCATCTTTAATGGCTTTTGGTAAATAGGTTGAGAATCCTGAAATTAATTTGTAGTAAGTATATAATTTTAAGGTTTCTATAGGTGTTTTGCTCAACAAATTGTTTAAGGAAGTAAAGTACTTAGTATTTTGTACAATTACTTCATTTGTTACAATACCTTGTTTAGAAGCAAATAGATTCCAGTCCACATTTTTTGACAATTTTTTCAATTCTTCGCTAGGAATTTTATTGTAAGTTTTAATTGGGTCTCTTAATTCAACATTGCTTAATTGAATTGCAGCTAAAGCCGTTTCAAAATTCAAAAGAGTTTTACCTGCATTAGGAAAATTTTTACCACTCAATGACATCATGTTGTCAACGTGTTTAACAAACTCATCGCGAATCATTTTCATGCGTTCGTCTTTGCCAGAGTAGTAGCTTTTTTCACCTAAACTCAAACCTGACTGAGTCCATTTTACTGCATTCATTTTGCTGTTTCTATCATCGGCATCAACGTAAATGCCTACAACAGAAGACACGCCAATCTTTTGGAGTTCGCCACTTGTTGCAGTCCATTGGTTTAAATCAGTTATTGATTCAATTTGATCAATGTATGGTTTCAACGGTGCTAAACCAAGCTTTTCTATGGTAACCGTATCCATAAAAGATTTGTACATATCAGCGATTTTTTGCTCATCGCTTCCTGCTGCATTTTCTTTGTTTTTAGTTGCGGCTTCGATAATGCCTTTTAATTTTACTTCACTATTCTCTTTATCAAGAATACCGAATGCACCCCAAGTACCTTCAGTTGAAGGGATAGGGTTCTTTAGTTTCCACCCACCATTTGCAAAACTGTCGAAGTCGTCTTGAGGGCGATACCTTGAATCGATAGAACTGGTATCGAAAGCTGGTATTACTTTTGCCATACTGTCTTTAGAATTTGATTTGTCATTTGACTTTGCATTGTTTGAGCAACTGCCTAGAAAAACAATAGGAGAGGCTAATACAAAAAATCTGGTAATTAGTCGTTTCATGGTGGCAAGAATAATAATTTTTCAGTAATTTCGTAACTTATGTTCGACAAACGAATATTTTTTCTGCTTTTAATTCTTATTTCTACTTGTACTTTTAATCAAGTATCTGCTCAGGGTGAAATCAAGTTTGACCTTGATACTGCTGATTTTGGTAAAGTTTTAGATGGAGATTCAGTCCAATTTGATTTTTGGTTTACAAATGTTGGAAAGGATTCAGTTAAAATCAATCAGGCATACCCTGCTTGCGGGTGCACTTATCCGACATATACCAAAGGTAAAATAGCTCCAGGTGAAAGAGGTAAAGTGCATGTTGTGTTTCACAGCAAAGGCTTTGGCGGAGAATCATTGGTAAAAGAAGTCATCATCATTAATACTGGTCCTGAAAGGTATGCAAGATTTAAAGTAAAAGTTGTCAATGGCGCATTTAAGAAGGAATTAGATGAATATCAAAAACAACAAGAAGCTACAAAGGGCGGTAAAAAATCAAAGAAAAAAAAGAAAACCAAATAGATAAAAAGTCATAAATGAAGAAAATACTTATTACAGGTGCAAACGGATTATTAGGACAGAAACTTATAGATTTATATTTAACAAAAACGGATAGAATTGTTATAGGCACAGGCGTTGGTGCATGCAGACATCCACAAAAAGGATTATTCGAATACCACGAATTAGACATCACAAATGAAGCTCAAGTGCATGAAGTTTTTGATGTTGTTAAACCAGATGCAGTCATCAACACAGCGGCTATGACCAATGTAGACGCTTGTGAAACAGATAAAGAAGGGTGCGATAAATTGAATGTTCATGCTGTCAGTTATTTAGTTGATGCTTGTAATAAACACAATTCCCATTTGATTCATATTTCTACAGATTTTATTTTTGATGGTACCCATGGTCCGTTAACAGAACTTGAAGAACCTAAACCATTGAGTTATTATGGTTGGTCGAAGTATAAAGGTGAATTAGCAGTGACATCTAAAAGCAATAGCTATGCAATTCTTAGAACAGTATTAGTATATGGTGTTGTTGCAGACATGAGCAGAAGTAACATCGTTTTATGGGCAAAAGGGGCATTGGAAAAGCAACAACCTATGAAAGTCGTAAATGATCAATTTAGAACTCCTACTCTAGCCGAAGATTTAGCTATGGGTTGCTATTTGGCTGAATCTAAGACTGCCAATGGTATTTACAACATATCGGGAAAAGACTTTTTTAGAATTGATGAATTGGTGTTTAAAGTGGCTGATTTTTTTGGCTATGATAAGGCTTGTGTCAGCACAACTTCTTCAGACGTATTGAATCAACCAGCTAAACGTCCGCCAATCACTGGTTTTGTAATTGATAAAGCAAGAAAAGATTTTGGATATGAGCCTCACAGTTTTGAAGAAGGTCTTGCTTTGGTGAAACAACAATTAGAACAATATAGATGAACTATTTACTTGTTGCAATAGGAGGAGGTTTGGGCGCTTTAAGTAGATTCCTTATTCAAGAAGGTATCGGAAAAAGCGATGGGCAAAGTTTTCCTATGTCAACTTTTTTAGTGAATTGTTTGGGATGTCTTTTGATAGGATTATTGGCAGCTTTATCGGTTAAATATCGCTGGTCGGAAACTCTGGTATTGCTTGTGTTTACAGGATTTTTAGGGGGATTTACAACCTTCTCATCCTTTTCACTAGAGTTTTTTCAATTGATGAAAAATAATCATCAAGGAATAGCGTTTACTTATGTGGGATTAAGCAATGTGATAGGAATTGGATTATGTGTTTTGGCTTATTTACTTATAAAATGAAAACAAAGAAATTACATGGATTACTACTTTTTGTATTGTTGGTGCTCGCAAAACAAGCATCAGCTTTGCAAATTATAATTACCATGAATGAAACTCAGAAGAACCATCTGAAAGCTTATGGTATTGCCTATTGGGTTCTCAATAAAGGTGGCGAAGTTGAATGGTTATTGAATTATGAAGGCGGAAGTTTTCTCTTTAATTTTGATGTTACATACGAAAATGAGCTAAAAATAAGAGGCGTTGGATACGAAGTCATTACAGAAAGTAAGGCAAATTCTATACTAACTGAAATAGCAAATCCTGAGGCCAATATGGAAAGTGTTAAACTACTAAAGGCTCCAAAAATTGCTGTATACACTCCGAAAAATAAACAACCTTGGGACGATGCAGTGACTATGGTATTAGAATATGCAGAGATACCGTATGACAAAGTTTTTGACGATGAAGTTCTAGAAGATAAGTTGCTATTGTACGATTGGTTGCATTTGCACCACGAAGATTTCACTGGTCAGTATGGAAAGTTTTGGTACAGTCATAGAAATGCTCCTTGGTATATAGAGGAGGTTAAAGAAAGTGAAGCCAGTGCAGCCAAACATGGATATGCAAAGGTGTCTCAAATGAAGTTGGCCGTGACAAAAAAAATTAGAGATTTTGTATTGGGTGGAGGCTTCTTGTTTGCTATGTGCAGTGCCACAGATACCTATGATATCGCATTGGCGGCAGATGGAACGGATATTTGCGAGAGCATGTTTGATTACGATGGTATGGATCCAGACGCACAAGAAAAATTGAATTACAACAATTGTTTCGCATTCAAAGATTTTCTGATTGAAAAAAGTCCATATGCTTACGAGCACGCTTCAATAGACAATACCATGTCTCATCAATTTGTTCAAGAAAACACAGACGTGTTTACCTTGTTCGACTTCAGTGCAAAATGGGATATAGTGCCGACCATGCTTTGTCAAAATCATACCCAAACCATCAAAGGATTCATGGGACAAACAACCGCATTTAGAAAACAATATATTAAAAGTGAAGTGTTGGTGATGGGAGAAAACAAAGCACTCCAAGAAGCGAGATACATTCATGGAAGTATGGGTAAAGGCACTTGGACTTTTTATAGCGGTCACGACCCAGAAGATTATCAGCACATGATTGATGAACCACCAACCAATCTGGCATTGTTCCCTAACAGTCCTGGTTACAGATTGATATTAAACAACATTCTATTTCCAAGTGCGAAAAAGAAAAAATTGAAAACTTAATTGAAATAGATTAAATTTGAATCTCATTATGCAATTATTTAAGTCTCTGATTGAAAAAACAGCCTATGGGGTCTGCACCACAATCGGTGAGAAAATAGGCATTAGTACGCGCAGAATACGCTTGTTTTTTGTGTATACCACATTCTTAACCTTAGGTTCTCCGGTTATCGTTTACATGATTTTGGCTTTCTGGATGAACATGAGACGCTATGCTAGAGAAAAACGCACAGCAGTGTGGGATCTTTAATGTATCTCTACAATATCTACTTTACTAATTCCGCTTACTCTAAATTCTCTATTGCTAGGGTGCTCAAAACATTGGTACCAGCTTCTTAATTTTTTACCTTTTTTGAAAATTCTACCGGTGTCTAATTTGAAATATGAGCCATGTGGGACTTGTTCGAGAAGCAATTTCTGGTCCTTGTCGTATTTTGACAATACCTTCATCAAATGTGCATCACTGCAACTGCTTGCCGACGGATCAGACATATAACCTCTAACTGCTCTTAAAATATCTTCAGGTAAAATGTGGTGTTGAACTACAGGTTCTAGTATGACTTTAAATTCGTTTTTCCATTCTTTTCCATGAGGATCAATGCTATTTCTATACTTCTCAAATGCGGTTAGATGAGCAACTTCATGAAGGAATGTAATTAAGAAATTGTATGGATTTAAATCTTTGTTAACCGTAATTCTATGGTATTTGTTACCATATCCTGGAGAGCGGTAATCGCCGAATTTACTGCTTCTTGGTCGGTTAAGCTTTAATTGAACTTTATATTTGATCAATAGTTCAACCACATAGTCTTCGGTACCTTCTGGAACGAATCGTTTGATTTTCTCAGTTAATTCTGCTCTGGTCAATTGGGTAAGAAAAATTAATCCTCTGAAAGCATTTGTTTGGAATATTCTTGATAAATCAATTCCAATTCTGCAAACCATTCTGAACCATACTTTCTAATCAATGGTTCTTTTAAAAATTCAAAAACAGGCACATTCAATTTAGAGCCAAGTGCGCAAGCTGCTTTGCATATATTCCATTGATGGTAATTTAGAGACTCCATATCGCCTATTTTGCCAACTCTAATAGGATAAAGATGACAACTGATGGGTTTGTAATAATCGCTTTTTCCGTCTTTATATGATTTTTCGATGGCACAACTTAAAATGCCTTTTTCTCTATAGGCGAAAACACACTCACCTGTTGGTAAACAAGTAGTGGCGATATCGTCTTCATCAAACCCTTCGTAAAAGCCTTCAAATTGAAGTAATTCAAGGCCTTTTCTGGTCATATAAGGTTTGATAAGTTCAAGATTTCTTTTGATATCAGTAATATCTTCTGCAATTAGAGGAGCACCTCTATCGCCTTCAACACAGCAAGCACCTTTACACTTGTCTAAATCGCATACAAATTTCTTTGCAAACAACTCATCAGATAATAAGGTTTCGCCGTGCTCTATAATCATTGTTGGTTCAAGTATTTTTGGAAACCTTTGCTTTCTAATTCTCCAGCTTTTTCAAGCACCATGTCTTCCATTGCCTTCATAAATTTTGCAATTTGATTCCAAACTTCTGGTTTAGATTGTGCTACAATTTTAGCTGCATAAATACCAGCATTTTTAGCGCCTTCGATTGCCATAGTGCCAACAGGTATGCCAGGAGGCATTTGAACGATACTGTACAACGAATCTATTCCTGACATATTAGAAGATTTAATAGGAACACCAATTACAGGTAGTTCTGTTAAACTGGCTGTCATGCCTGGTAAATGGGCTGCTCCACCTGCACCTGCTATAATGCATTTATATCCTTTACTTCTCGCAGATTGTGCGGCTTCATACATCCTCGTTGGTGTTCTGTGAGCGCTAACAATTGTTATTGTATAACTGATTTCCATATTATCCAAAACAACCGCCGCCTCTTTCATCGTTGGCAAGTCGCTATCAGAACCCATTATGATTAGAACATCTTTCATTTTTATACTATTAGTCTACAAAGATAATTACTTAAAGTTGTTTCATGCCAATATGCTTTTTCACCAAATTGGCTTTTTCTCTCACTTCTTCCATAGTATCACCTAAAATGGTAATATGACCCATTTTTCTCTTTGGTTTGGTGTGTGTTTTATTGTACAAATGGATGTAAACTCCTTTTAAATCAAGGATTTTATCCAATCCAGTTATTTCATATAATCCATTGACATTTTCTGCTCCTAACAAATTGATCATGGCAGCAGGTTTCAATAAATCTGTATTTCCCAATGGCATATCCAACAAAATTCTGTTGAGTTGTTCGTATTGACTGGTATAACAAGCTTCTATGGTGTGATGTCCGCTGTTATGTGGACGAGGCGCAATTTCGTTGACATAGATATTGCCTTGTTTGTCCAAAAACATCTCTACAGCAAATAATCCAATTCCTTGTAGTTTGTTGATACAGTCCATTGCTACACGCTTAGCTTTGTCTTCAATATCAGAAGTGATATCAGCAGGAGCAAACAGAAATTCTACCAAATTGGCTTTTGGGTCAAATTCCATTTCAACAGTTGGAAAGGTATTGATTTTTGCATCCTTAGTTCGAGATACAATCACAGATAGCTCAATAGCATTCTCCACAAATTCTTCTAAAACCACAGCGTCAGAGAATGGAATTTCATTGTACCTTTCCAACATGGTTTTTTTGTCAACCAATTCAACGCCTTTTCCATCATATCCGCCTTTTCTCAATTTAGCAGCTACTTTATCACCTTTGATTAGCAACAGTTTTTCTGACCATTGAGTTGGATTTTCGGCCAATTCAAAATCGGTTGTTGGGATGTTGTGGTGCTTGAAAAATAGTTTTTGAAGACCTTTATCCTGAATGATCTCTAATATTTTAGGAGAAGGAATGATGGTTTTACCTTCTGATTCTAGTTTTTGCAAAGCGCCCAAATGGATGTGTTCAATTTCGTAAGTTAATATATCCACATTGGCTGCCAATTCGTAAATTTTTTGTTCGTCCATCAAACTACCCACTATGTGTTTGTCGGCCAATCCAGATGATGGCGCATCTTCAACGTCTAAAATATGGTATTTGATGTTCCAAGGTTTTCCGGCTTCAATCAACATTTTACCGAGCTGACCGCCGCCAATGATTCCTATTGTTTTTTTAGAAGGCAACATAAATTATGGCGCAAAAATAAAGTTTTCATTTTTTCTTATCTAATAAATATATATAGTTCTTGCCATAGATGTTTTCGAATGAGTCAACTTTAGTAAAATCATACCCATTTTTAAGACTTTGCTGAGTCTTATCAAAAGTAATGGTTGCTCTGCTAAATTCTGTCGTGGTATTGCCAAAGTCAGTATAAATGCTATGTCCATTGGCCAGTAAATTATCCAATTCTTTTTGTGTGACAAAAGGATACGTTTGGTAAAAACCATGTTTGTAATTCAATTGATTTTCAATTAGCGGTTTATTGCTCCATAGAAAATAGGCATCCTTTTTAATTTCAGTAAACTCAACTTGTTTGGTCGTCTGTGAGATGTTTTCAAAATGGTAAGGTACTAATCCAAAGTATACATTCCACGTGCCTACAAATAACAATATCAGAATAAATGTTTTGTGAATTTGAAGGTTGTATGTAGATGCTAAATACGCAATGGCTAAGAATGGCAACATCACCATAAATTCAGCATTGCCAGATGAAACAAAGGCAAAAAATAATTGTAAAATAAAGGCAGCTAAAAAGAGGCGTTGTCGCAGTTGAAGTTTGGATTTTTTTGTGCCAATAAAAGTGCTTTTGAAGTGCTTAATGATGAACATTAATATGATCAACTCGATGGACAATACAATTAAAGTCATTACAATATGCTTGATCGTAAAATGGAACATTAAGCCATGAACTTGAAATATGGTTCTAAAGAAATTGATGCCAGTAAGTATCAAAGATTGAAAGCCGATTTGAATAGAAGCATTGCCTTTTTGATATTCACCCAATATGAAGTTTAAAAATGAATTACTGTTCCCTTCAAAAATATAGCCTAAATAATAGATGGGTAAACCTGAAAAAAGTAAAACTGAATAAATGATTTTAGCATTCTTGCTATAATTATAATTATAAAGTACTGCAATAAATAATGTAAGCGACCACCAAAAATGAATTTGATGGGTGCACACTGCCAACATAGAAAACATTGCAGATAGAATTAAGTTTAAGTATCTGAAAGGTTTGAAATAGAAATATGTTGCAAGAAGTGAAAAAAGTAAAGGCAAGATATATGTTTCTGCATCGGTAGCAAATCTGACAAAACCAAAACACAGTCCAGTTAGAAGGCTCAGATACATGGAAGTTCTGTGACTTTGATGCAGTTGCAATAGTATATAATAAAAGCAAATGATGGCACATGTGGCAGCGCAAGCATTCATCAAATTTAGCGCTGATAATACCGATATATTTGGGTTTAATACACTTATTAGGCTGGTCCAAATAGAACCAAATACATTGTATAAGAGATGGTGACTATTGATTAAGTGAGAAGAATTTTTGACACAGGCTGCATAAAACCAAGAATCGATATTGGCATTTTGTGTGGGTAGTATACAATACAGCACACCCAAAAGCAGATGAGGAATATGGATTTTTAGTTTGTTCAAGCGAATTATGATTCTACTTGTATGCCAAAAGCATCTCTAACTTTTGCGATATTTCCAATAATGCTTCTATCGTCTTCGGCGCCATTACCAATAACAATAAAATCGGCTCCAGCTTTGTAAGCATTATTTGCTGCATCAGGAGTTTTAATGCCACCACCAATGATGAGAGGGAGTTTAACTTGACTGGCAACTCGATTGATCATTTTTTGAGAAATTGGTTGATCGGCTCCACTTCCAGCATCCATATAAACACATTGCATTCCCATCAATTTACCAGCCATTGCCGTAGCGACAGCGATATCAGGTTTGTCAGAAGGAATAGGTTTGGTATTAGAAATATAGCTAACACTGGTTTCTTTACCACCATTGATAAGCAAGTATGCTGTCGGCACAACATCCAGCGTAGATTGAATTAATGCTGGAGCAGCTACTACTTGTTTGCCAATCAAATATTCCGGATTTCTTCCGCTAAGCAAAGAGAGAAAAAGAATGCCAGTAGCATTTTCGTCAATCATGAATTCATTGCCAGGGAAAATATAAATCGGTCCATCAAAATGAGCCTTAATGAGTTGAATGGTTTGAGAGAAAATTCCAGCTGTAACGAGACTACCGCCAACTAAAATACAATCGACAAAATTATCCTGACAGTGCTGTACAATATTTAATACACTGTCATGTGGCTGATCAGGGTCTATTAGTACTGCTAAGCCCTTTTTATTATCGTTTTTTATTTTGTATATTTGATGGAGTAATTGAGACATTGAAATTTGTGAAACGCTTTATTTGTAAGGGGTAAAGTTAGGGAGAAAAATTTGAATAGCAAGTAAAATAAAGTCGTTTTTTGTTTTCAACAAGGCTAGATTAGTACGCCCCAAGGGTTTTGCGATTTCTGTGGAAAAGTCCATTTCGTATTGTGCAAATAGTAGAAGTAGTTTTGAAGGACTTCTTTGCTAAAAATGCACTGAAGTCATTTTTATTTTATAGAAAAACAACAATACCAAAAACGCCAGAATAATATGCAGCCAAACCTAGACCAATTAAAAAAAGGCCTTTCCTTTACAAGGCAGAACACCAAGGAGGGAGTTACTCCTTTTGACATGTTCCAGTACGAATATCGCACATCGGTGATTAAAAATCCGAATGGGGATATCGTTTTCGAAATGAAGAATGTAGAAGTACCTGCTTCATGGAGTCAGGTTGCTACAGATATTTTAGCTCAAAAATATTTTAGAAAAGCAGGTGTTCCTCAATCTGACGGAACTCTTGGAAGCGAAACTAGTGTAAAACAAGTTGCACATAGACTTGCTGATTGTTGGAGACAGTGGGGAGAAAAATATGGTTATTTTGCTTCAACTGAAGACGCTCAAGTTTTCTATGAAGAATTGGTGTTCTCTATCATTGCGCAACAATCTGCACCAAATTCACCACAATGGTTCAACACAGGTTTGTTCTCAGCATACGGCATCAGTGGCAAACCACAAGGTCACTATTACGTTGATCCAGAAACTGAAAAATTAACTCGTTCAACTTCTGCATACGAAAGACCACAACCACATGCTTGTTTCATTTTATCAGTAGATGATGATTTAGTAAACGAAGGTGGTATCATGGATTTATGGGTTCGCGAAGCTCGTATCTTCAAATATGGTAGTGGCGTTGGTACTAACTTCTCTAAAATTAGAGGTAATGGCGAAAAATTAAGTGGCGGTGGTTCATCATCTGGACTAATGTCATTCTTAAAAATAGGCGATAGAGCAGCAGGTGCAATCAAATCTGGTGGTACTACTAGAAGAGCAGCTAAAATGGTTTGCTTGGACATGGATCACCCAGAAATCATGGATTTCATCAATTGGAAAAAGAATGAAGAAAGAAAAGTAGCAGCATTAATCGATGCTGGTTACCCAAGCGATTACGAAGGTGAAGCTTATGCTACAGTTTCTGGTCAGAATTCTAATAACTCTGTTCGTATTCCTAATAAATTCTTTGAAGCTTTAAAACAAAATGGCAACTGGGATTTAGTAGCAAGAAGCAATGGTAAAGTGATGAAGTCTATCCCAGCTAACGAAGTATGGGATGCCATCGGAGAAGCTGCTTGGGCTTGTGCTGATCCTGGAGTGCAGTTCGACGATACCATCAACGAATGGCACACTTGTCCAGAAGGTGGAAGAATCAATGCTTCTAACCCATGCTCTGAATACATGTTCTTAGATAATACAGCATGTAACTTAGCGTCTCTAAACTTAATGAAGTTCTTTGATGTTGAGAAATTAGAATTCGACATCGTTTCTTACGAATATGCAATCAGATTGTGGACTGCAGTACTTGAAATCTCAGTATTGATGGCTCAATTCCCAAGTAAAGAAGTAGCTCAATTGAGTTACGAATACCGTACACTAGGTTTGGGTTATGCTAACTTAGGTGCATTATTAATGGTATCTGGTATTCCTTATGATAGTCCGAAAGCTACTGCAATTTGTGGTGCTTTGACATCTATCTTAACTGGACAATCTTATGCTACAAGTGCTGAAATGGCTGCCGTTAAAGGTCCATTTAAAATGTACGAGAAAAACAAAAAGCACATGATGAGGGTTATGCGTAACCACAGATATGCTGCTTACAACACGCCATTGGCTTACGAGGGATTAAGTGTTCCAGCTGTAGGTATCGATCCTCAATACTGTCCAGAAGATTTGTTGAGATCAGCTTGCAATGCTTGGGATAAGGCTTTAATGTTGGGTGAGAAATTCGGTTACAGAAATGCTCAATCAACAGTTATCGCTCCTACAGGAACTATCGGTCTAGTAATGGATTGTGATACCACTGGTATCGAACCTGACTTTGCTTTGGTAAAATTCAAAAAATTAAGTGGTGGTGGATACTTCAAAATCATCAACCAAGCAGTTCCTGCAGCTTTAAAAACTTTAGGTTATACTGAACAAGAGTCAGAGGCAATCATCAACTATGCTAAAGGTCATGCTACCTTGGTTAACGCTCCATTCATCAACCATGAAACATTAGCAGCTAAAGGATTTAATGCAAAAGACCTTGAGTTAATCGAATCTCAATTAGAGCGTGCGTTTGATATTGATTTCGTATTCAATGTGTTCACTTTGGGTGAAGAAACCATCAAACGTTTAGGTTTCACTGAAGCTCAATACAACGATACCAACTTTAACTTGTTAAGAGCTTTAGGATTTAAAGCTTCTGAAGTTGAAGCAGCTAACGAACATGTAACTGGTACAATGACAATTGAAGGTGCTCCATTCTTAAAAGAAGAGCATTACCCAGTATTCGATACTGCAAACAAATGTGGTAATAAAGGTACAAGATTCTTACATGCACATTCACATATCAGAATGATGGCGTCTGCTCAACCTTTCATCTCAGGTGCGATTTCTAAAACCATCAACCTTCCAAACGAAGCATCAGTTGATGATATCAAATCTTGCTACGAAATGAGCTGGAAATTGGGATTGAAAGCAAATGCACTTTACAGAGATGGTTGCAAATTGTCACAACCACTTTCTAACAAATCTGATAAGAAAGTTGAAACAGAAGAAACAGTTAGTGATACTGTAGAAATGGTTGAAAAAGCAGTTGGAGTTAATGCATCTACTAGAGTTGAAGATTTAACTCCAGAGATAGTATTAGAAGCTGCAAGATTGATTATCAATAGCAGTAACAATGCGGCATTCAAGCAACAATTGTCTAACATCGCTACTAGAAAAGTACTTCCAAATAAACGTAAAGGATTCACCCAAAAATCTAAAATTGATGGCAACACCATCTTTGTTAGAACAGGTGAGTACGAAGATGGTACTTTAGGTGAAATCTTTGTTGATATGCACAAAGAGGGTGCTAGCTTCCGTTCATTGATGAACTGTTTCGCTATTGCTGTATCTATCGGATTACAATACGGTGTTCCATTAGAGGAGTACTACGATAAATTTACATTCAGTAGATTCGAACCAAGCGGTATGGTAGAAGGCCATGCTAACATCAAATCTTCAACTTCTGTTGTAGACTTTATCTTTAGATTGTTAGGATTTGAATATTTGAACCGTCAGGAGCAATTGCACATCAAGCCAAAAATTGCGGATGAAGTTACTCCAGTAGACACTGAGTTCAATATGGCACAAAATGAGATTCAACAACCAACTTTGGTAACTGAGCCAAGTTCTATAGGTGCTCCAAAAGCAGTTAAGAAACCAGCTAATTTACCTCCAAGCATGGGCGATGCTCCAGCTTGTAAAAGTTGCGGTAATATTACAGTTCGTTCAGGCACATGTTATACCTGTCTAACTTGTGGTACTACCAGCGGATGTAGCTAATGCAATTTTGATGATATAACCGAATTAAGGGAGCATAGAAATATGCTCCCTTTTTGTTTCGTATATTTAGTAGTCACGCGATTTATCGAGTTATTAAATCAATATTAAAGATTGATAAAACACCTTGCTATATGGAATAATTCGTTTTTACAATTTATTATAAAGCAAAAAGAAGGCTAAGAATTTTATAGACTTGTATCCAATTAGACTTTGATGGGACTCAGCTATTGAGTTAGATCTCTTAAATAAAAAAGCACTGTCATGCAACAGTGCTTTTTTATTATTTTATGTAGGAGTATGAGGCTTATTTGTAGCAATCAACGAATGCTTTCCATTGTCTGTCTGTTAAAATTTCTTTAAGCGCTCTCATGAATTTCTCATGACAAACTCTTAATGATTTAGCATACATTTCTTTGATTTTTTTCAAGTTAGATTCGAAATCAGCTCTTAAGTCTTTCATTTTAGCTGCAAATTGGGCTTTAGTAATTTTGCCATTTTTCAATTGAGCTAAGTATTCTTTTCTTAAATTCTCAATTCTTAATAACAATTTGGCATAAGCTTCACGGTGAGCTTTGATGTCGCCAGCTTTACACTCTTCGAAACCTCTTAGTGCTTTTCTGATTTGTTTGGCTTGAGTATCTGTTAAATCTAGTTTTTTAAGACATGTAAAGAATCTTTTTTCTAAACCTCTTTTAAAACCAGCATCATCCATGTCAGTTTCTGTTAAAGTGTATACCTCTGGCATACCTTCGTTTTCTGCATAAAATTCAGTAGTTTCTGAACCTTCGTTAACATTAACAGCATTGTAAGAATTGTCTGCTGCATCTACCATTACCAATGCGTCATATTGAGCACTAGTGTCTGTGGTTGTAGTTTCCTTTTTGCAACCAGTAATAGCTACTGCAAAGAATGCAATGATTGCGATACCTGTGTAAATAAGTTGTTTTTTCATGATATTAAATTGTATTTGATAAGTTAGTCTTGATAGTTTCGAAATGGTTGTATAAAAACAACAAACTAATTTGCAAATAGATGATAATCAATACGATAATTTTTTTTTTGGAACCTGTTAGACTATCCTAATTGGGTATTGATGATGTATTTAGAAGTTTATAATTGTCAACTTTTAAATTGATAATGATGTTGTTTTTGTCAATTTATATATTTACATTTGCATAATAATAGTTATATTATAACTTTACGTTATGAAAAACAATAAACTTCAAATACAGCAACTTAATCTTAAAATTAGATTGATTAGTACATTTGATAAAGTTATTTCACCATCTATTGGTTGGATAAAAATGTACAGAACATCCCTTGGTATGTCATTGCAACAACTTGGGAATAAACTTTCTATATCCAAGCAAGCTGTATTAGATATTGAGAAAAGAGAGCAAAATGGCAATATTACAATAAATACAATGAAAGAGGTAGCCAAGGCTATGGACATGCATTTTGTTTACGCCATTGTTCCAAACGATGGTTCTTTGGAATTGCTAATTGAAAAAAAAGCAAAAGAAATTGCTACTAAAATTGTCATGAGAACCACACAAACCATGAAGCTTGAAGACCAAGCAATTTCTGAGAAAAGGATTAAAAAAGCAATTCAAGAGAAAACGGAAGAGTTGAAGAAAGAGATGCCAAAAATCTTATGGGATTAGATTTTAATTTTGAATATGGTCAGACTTTACTAGATGATGAAGAGCGGGAAGGACTGAATATTTTGTCCATAACAACTAGAGGAGAACTCGACGAATTTGAACAACAGAATATTGAAGAAGCAATTCAGTGGTCGATATCAAATACTTTTAAGCCTCAAATGGTATTAAGTATAGATTTTATAAAAAAACTCCATAAAAAAATGTTTTTAAATGTTTGGAAATGGGCTGGAGAATTTCGAAAATCCAATAAAAATATCGGTTGTGAATGGTATAAAGTTGCTAATGAATTGGGTGTATTAATGGATGATGCTAAATTTTGGTTCGAGCATTCGGTATATGCACCTGATGAGTTTGCTATTCGTTTTAAACACAGATTGGTGAGTATACATTGTTTTCCTAATGGAAATGGAAGGCACAGTAGATTATTGGCTGATATAATTATTGAGCATTTATTTAAACAACAGGTTTTTTCGTGGGGAGCAAATCTTACAATAAGCAATTCTGAAGTGAGAGCACAATATTTAATGGCAATGAAACGTGCGGATCAAGGTGAATTGGATAAATTGATAGCATTTGCAAGATCTTGAATCCATAAAATCATCTGTTATGCTTTTATAATTTAATAAATTGTACGCATTTCATACACTTTCATGCAACCTGTGTATTAGTTAGCCGTCTATAGAAACAATTATCGAATACTTTTGTAAAACAATTCAATTTATGATTAGAAAATCTCTACTAGGTTTACTGTTTTTAACTTCATTGTCGCTGAATGCTTTGACGCCAATAGTCGATTCAATACCAATGTCAGATGGCAGAAAATTGGCCGCCGATATCTACATTCCTAATGGCATGACTAGTGGTCCAGTTATTTTAGTTCAAACACCCTACAATCGACAACTGTACCGTTTTGCTGGTTTACCTTTGGGTATTGGACTCAATGTTAACAGCTCTAATTATATATTTGTCTTCGTAGATTGGAGAGGCTTCTATGGCTCTAAAAATGCCGCTTATATCGGAAGTCCAGATAGAGGAAAAGATGGTTACAGCACTGTCGAATGGATAGCATCTCAAACTTGGAGCAATGGAAAAGTTGGTACATGGGGTTCATCAGCTTTGGGTAAAGTGCAATACCAAACTGCTAAAACAAATCCGCCTCATCTTACTTGTATCAATCCATTGGTTGGTGCTCCTCAATTCAATTATTCTGAATATTATCCTGGTGGTGTTATAAGAACAGAATATGTAGAACAATTAGACAATTTGGGATATGGCTTATCAACTGGTTTGATGCAACATCCTTATAAAGATACTTATTGGAACTTTTCTGAAACACTGAATAACTATCCCGATAGTATTAGGGTGCCATGTTTTATGATAGGTGGTTGGTACGACCACAATGTCGAATTGATGATGGATTTCTTTAAAGCCATCACCATTTCTTCACCATCAAATGTGAAAGACAAACACAAAATCATAATGGGACCATGGGTGCACGGCGGGCATGGTACAGCCAAAGTTGGTAGTTCAAATATTGGTGAATTGAGTTATCCAAATGCCATGAATATGAACGACTCTTTTTCATTGAGATTTTTTGATTTTTATCTAAGAGGCATTGCCAATGCGTGGGAATCTAAACCTGTTTATACCTATTACCAAATGGGTGAGAATGTATGGACATCAACCCAAACCTGGCCACCAACAGGCGTTGGTAATGTCACATTTTATATGCATCCTGATCGCACTCTCAATACTACCCAACCCAAAAACACCAATGATAGCTTGACCTTTGTTTACGACCCTAACAACCCTTCTCCTACTATAGGCGGATGTACGCTTAGAAACGATTTAGATCAGGGTCCTTACGACCAAACAACCAAGGTTGAAAATAGAGGAGACATACTGGTGTTTTCTACACCAACATTGTCTAAAAATGTGGTATTAAAAGGGAAAGTAAAAGTGAAATTGAAAGTTGGTTCAGATAAATTGGATACTGATTTTAGTATTCGATTAACCGATGTGTATCCAGATGGAAAATCAATGTTATTGAACGACCAAATTTTTAGGATGCGTTTCAGAAATGGATTTACTTTATCTAATGTTCAAATGATGAGCCCAGGACAAGTATACGATTGCGTGATAGAAATGCCAACTACTTGTATAACTTTCTTAGCTGGACATAAAATTCGCATAGATGTTAGTTCTTCTAATTATCCAAAGTATAATAGAAACATGAACAATGGCAATAACATGTATCCTGGAAATAGTTTGGATAGTTTGCTCAATCCAGTGGTGGCGACAAATATTGTATACACCAATTTGAATCAAGCTTCATCTGTAGAATTTCCTCTGGTGAATTACTCCTCATTGACAAATGTATTCGAAGGACAGGCATTTGACGTGTATCCAAATCCAGCTACGAATGCCATTCAGTTGAGTTCAAGCAACTTTGATGTAGAAGGCTCAGAATATACCATCTGCGATGTTTATGGTAAAATTGTTAATGGAGGTATTGTTGATGAATCTATTGATATCTCTGCTTTGAGCAGCGGCATCTATACAGTCTCTATAAAGACTGAAAAAGGTGTTTTTTCAAGAAAATTCAGTAAATAGATGAGTTTCAAGTAAAGATTTTTCATCTGCTCATTGAGCCCCAATTTCACAATTTCAAGTTAGAATACTCATCTTTATCATCTGCCTCTTCATCTTCAAATGAATAGTGCACCACTTCAGGTTTAGGAAGTTCTTTTCTAAAAAATATGGCCAATACGATACCCGATATTGCGCCATAAAGATGGCCTTCCCAACTTATACCAGTGTCTTGTGGCATTAAACCGTAAATTAAACCACTTTGAAAGGAGAGTACTATACAAGCAAATACCATTAGTCGTTTGTTGCGTTTAAGAAGTGCTCCTGTTAAAGTGAATAGAACCAAAGCATACACCAAACCACTGGCACCAATGTGAGCTGCATCTCTTGCAAATAGCCATATTAAAATGCCAGTTAATAGGTGTGCAAGTAAAATAACTTTCAAAGCCACTTGTTCATAGAAGTAAAATAGTCCGAAAGCACAAACTGCAAAAGGCAAAAAATTTGAACTTAAATGCTCGGGATTTCCATGAACAAATACCATTGTAACAATGCCTTTGAGATGGCCTAGATCGCGCGGCACCACTGCAAAATTCAGGTCTAGGTTTTTGTATTTGTATTGCATACCAAACACAATCACCATCAATAAACAGTAAAAGGCTGGAACAAGGTATTTTGATTTGGACATCTGTGAGAATTAATAATTGGCAATTTAAAATTTATTCCTCAATATTGAATCAATGAAAAACAGGATTCACATTGTGCGCCCATATAATTTGTTAATTGTAGCCGCTACAATGATTGTTTTACTGGCAAAATACAGAGATGAGACTATAGAAGATTATTGGATTAAAGCTGTATTTTTAATCTTGCCAGCAGTATTAACAGCTGCTGCAGGGTATATTGTAAACGATATATTTGATATAAAAACCGATGCGGTCAATCGACCAAATAGATTGATTGTTATTGACGATTCGGCAACTGAAACCAACTATGTTAAAGGAGGTATTTCTAAAAAGAAGGCATGGATGTTATATGCCATCATCAATCTGATATCTGTACTTATTTCTTTTGGTTTTAGCCAGCAATATTTGATCATCAATTTGTGCATCATAGCCATTTTGTATTTGTATTCCTACCAATTAAAAGGTACACCATTGATAGGAAATTTAGTCGTTGCACTATGCAGTTCGGCGGTTTTAGCATGTAGCATATTGTTAGCAAGACCAGAAGTGGATATTGCATTATTGAACTTTACAGGTTATATTGTGTTTTCATTTTTTATTTCCCTTATTCGCGAATTGGTAAAGGATATGCAAGACATAGAAGGAGATAAAGCAGCTAGTTTTAAAACATATCCTATATTAATGGGTATTAAGGGTGCTAAAATTTTGGTGTATGTATTGTGTGGAGTCGAAATAATTTTTTGTGGTATTTATAGTTTTCTAGCTTGGGGTTTGCATTATTATGTTAGCTCTATCATTATGGGAATCATTACGGCTGCATTGATTTATTTTCTGAATTTCTTATCTAAATCAAAGACAAAAGAAGAGTTTAGAGCTTCCAGTCAGTTTTTAAAATACATCATGTTTGTTGGGGTCCTAAACATACCATTTAGTTAATGAAAGCGTTTTTTAAACACAAGATACTACTAGCTTCTCAGAGTCCGCGAAGAAGACAATTGATTGGTGACAGCGGATTCGAATTTGATTTGGTTAAATTGGATGTAGAAGAAAATTTTCCAGAGCATTTGCAAGCTGAAGAGATACCAATGTTTCTTGCAAAGAAAAAGGCGGATGCATATGACAAATCTATAGCTGAGAATGAATTACTTGTAACTGCTGATACAGTGGTATGGTTAAACAATAAAGTTTTGAATAAACCAGCCGATTTGGATGAGGCATTTCAAATGTTGAAACAATTGTCTTCTCATAAACATACAGTATACACTGGGGTTTGCGTGAGATCGACTAAAGAAGAAATTGTGTTTTATGAAGCTTCAGATGTGTTTTTTAACCCACTGAGCGACGAGATGATTCAGTATTATCTAGATAACCACAAACCCCTCGACAAAGCTGGAGCTTATGGCATACAAGAATTTATTGGATATGTAGGCATCAGAAAAATTGATGGATGTTATTACAACGTTATGGGATTTCCAGTTTCTAGATTCATACATGAAATTAGAAATTTGTGATAATTACCTTATTTTTGAGGTATACAAACATGAAAAAACTAATACTATTTGTCATATTGGCCACCTTTTCTATGCAAGTAAAGGCCGATTTGTTGTTGGGATTGGCAGCAAAGTCAGACACCATTGCCATTGCATTTAAGAAGAACATTCGGTTGATTTCTTTGAAAACTGAAAAAACCCTTTCAGAATTTAGTCCAGCTGCCGATACCACAATTACTGGATTGATATTCAGAAAAGCTCTTTCATCTTTTCAAAGTGATCCAAATACAACAGTATCAGAACTAAAAAGAGCCATTGAAGATTTTACCATCGTCAACCTAACTTTTAATGGGACTGACTTGATGGTGAATTTTAAATTTTTTAAGCAGTATAGCAGCAAATCTCGACTGCAATATGGGGTTATTAAGTACAATGCCCAAATGCAATTTCAAGGCTTTTGTTTCTACAGAAGTGCATCTGGAATTTTTAACATCAATCCATACTTTCCATCCGAGTTTAAGGGTAATACTTTGTTAGTGCCAGAAATGGATTCAGGTAGAATTCAATTGAGTGAATATACATTGAATTATGAGCAATCAATAGCAATGAGGTCTCGAATCGTACAAAGAAAATTTTACAACTATAAAGAGATCAATATTATGGCCAATAAAAACATCGTATTGTCTCCAATGATATACTCGTTTCAAAACAACCGTTTCAGTAGGTATATCATTCATCCTCATCCTGTCATGTTTTATATGAATGGCGAGTTATCCAATGATCCTTATAATACAAGACATAAATTAAGTCCTCAAGAAGGCAAAAATGGTCCAGTGTATTTTAAGAATGGCGAAAACATTTTGTTTGATATGGAAATTAGTAGGGAAAAGAAAGTTGTATTGGCCACCAACAGTTTCAATGATTCAATTTTTATGGTGACAACTGATAATGATAGTTCACGAGTGGATGTTATTTATGAATCCATGAAAGGTGTTTTTACATACAGATCATTCAAAATCGATACACGGAGTACTTATTTCTGCATCCACAATTATTATTTGTATGCCATTCGTTGGAAAGATGGAGTGGCTACAATTGAAAGGAGAAAAATGTATCCATAAGCAACACAAATTGTAAAATTAATGTCTTATTTAAAATGAGAATAGCCATACTATCGATAATTGTATTTGTTTCAATATTTTCTGCGCAATCGCAATGCACCATCCAATTGGATGAAGTGTATTTGGATACGGCTGCCAGCGATTGCAATAACAAATTTTTTAAGTATAAAATAAGTGGTGGTACTGCTGCTTCATTCTTTTGGGAGTATGGTGATGGAAATTCATGCACATGCTTACATCCTAAGAATAGGTACAACAAGAATGGCACGTTTCAATTGTGCGGTAAAATTCAAGATGCCAATGGTTGTAGAGATTCACTATGCATAACAGTCAATGTCAATTGCAGCAATCCTTGCGATTTAAGTGAGATTGGTATATACTCGGCAGATACACTAAGTTACGATTGCAACGACATGGAATTTAATGCCATAGTAAGTTCGAATACCAAACATTTGAAATGGGATTTTGGCGATGGCGATTCTTCATCAGACAAATACATCATACATACGTTTAAAAAGAAAGGTCAGTACAATGTTACATTGATCATCAAAGATTCTATCAATTGTGCAGATACAGCTAAATGGACCGTTGATGTGCTTTGTGACGAAATCATTTGTGAAAGGTTTTTAACCAAATTGGATATCATCAGTTTGGCAAGAAGCAATATGAAGCAACTCAATGTGTCTAGCAGCAAAACACCAATGTATTATTGGTGGCAGTATGGCGACGGAAATTCTGGATTTGGTCCAGCCAGTGTGAATTACACCTATAAAGATTCAGGGTTAATGCAGATATGTGTGTATTCTAAAGATAGTATGGGATGTAATGATACTATTTGTGAAATGACGCGCATTGTATTGCCTAAAGACAACAGCATTGTTTCACCTAATGAATTGCTCAACCAAATTCGCATTCATAGAATTCAATCGCAACAATTAATTTCTATATTTTCGCCAATGGAGGCACATATTCAACTGTATGCTATCAATGGTCAGTTGCTTTATGATGGTCAATTAAAAGAAGGCGAGAATTGCATATCTACTGAAGGTTTGAGTGATGGTCTATGTGTTATGCTAATAGAATCTTCTGGATATAGGAAAGTCGTAAAGCTAATGTAACCGAACATCCACTGATGTCAGCAATCTTTGATTGATGTACCTGTTCGTCACAGAAACCCTTTCGTCGCAGACTTGAAGGCTTCAAGAAACTCTATATGCTATACGGTACGCGGGCTGATAGAGATCTACCTAAGGTAATTTCATCGGTGTATTCCAATTCGCTGCCTACAGAGATGCCTTTGCTAATGGTAGTTATTTTTACATTGTAAGATTGAATTTTTCGAGCCAAGTAAAAGGCAGTGGTATCGCCTTCGATATTGGCATTCAAAGCAATGATGATTTCTTCCGGTATATCATGCTCTAATCTGGCCATTAATTCTCTTATGTTGAGTTCTTCTGGACCAACGCCATCAATAGGTGAAATTAAGCCTCCCAAAACGTGGTATAGACCGTTAAATTGACCAGTGTTTTCAATGGCCATTACATCCATCATGTCTTCAACAATGCAAATCAGTTTTTTGTTTCTGTTGACACTGTTGCAAATAGAACAAACGCTTGAATCGCTGATGTTGCAACAAATGGTGCATTGGGTCAATTCTGTTTTGAGTTTATTGATGACCAATGAAAGGTTTTCGGCTTCTTCTTTTGGGCGCTTTAGAAGATGCATGACCATACGCAATGCACTTCTGCTGCCAACACCAGGAAATCCTGATAAAGCATTCACTGCATTTTCTATGGTTTTCGACGAAAAATTCACTTCGACAAAAGTACACAAATATTTCAAAGAGCATTTACTTTTTGGACTAAATTTGTATCTACCAATTATTGGATAAAGTATGAAAATCACCCGCGTATTGACCAACACCTTTTTTATTTTTAATTTACTATTTATAACATGCTTTTCGTTAAGTGCGCAAAAGCCGATAGATATTGCTAAAAACTATTTCGAAAATCAAATAAAATCCATCGATTCGCTGATAGGTTTGGGTCAACCTGAATCTGCTAAAAAGTTGATCGTTAAATTTAAATCTGAAGCCGAAAAGTATTCGCATACAGGATATAAAACCATTGCTTTAAACTATCTTCTAGAAAACAATTCTGAACTTTTAGAGGAACCTGAGATAGCCAATAGAGTATTGTTAGATGATGAAATTAATAAAAGCACAGGCGACTATAAAGCACTGTTATTGCTTGAAAAAGCCTCTTTGATTTCAAATTATTACGATAGATATTCAAGTGGCGATGATGTTTCAAACGACTCATCAGAAAGCTATGATGAATGGTCGAATGGAAAAATTTATCAAGTAGTGTTCAAATTGGTCAATGAAGCGATCATTTTGTCTTATGGCAGACCATATAGTGCAGATTGTAAAGTGTTGGATAGAGAAGTTCAGCAATATGATTTTACCATATCTTTTTATGCCATGATCATTAATGAATCAATAGCCATATTAAGTAATTTCAAATCAGAAGATAAACAATTGGTCGATTCTGTAGTTGCCTACGCTGGTTATAATGAATTTATAAAGTATCCATTCGAAACGCACAATTCAAATAATTTAGTAGGTAAGATTTTAAGTTTGTACCAAGAATTGTTTAAAGAAAACAAATGTTATTTTGATGCAGAACGTTTGAAATATGTCAACAACACCTTTGTTAAATCCAATCTTTACGAAAAGGCTTTAAAGGCGGCCATCAGTCAACATCAAATCGACCAATATTCTAACTGTTATGTCATCAAACTTGTAAGTCTATTAGAGAACAATAGACCAAAAGAAGCTCTGAAATTTGTTGATGAAGCCTTAGCAAGACATCCCAATTTTAAACTGAACAATCAGCTTCTTAATTCAAAAGCAAATATCACATTCCCAGATTTGAATGTCAGTATTCCAAATCAAGTAGCACCTGATAAACCATCTTTAATGTTGATTAACTATAAGAATGTTGAGACAGTATATTATGAGTGTTATAAAATTGATCCAGTAGCGTATGAAAATAAATGGAACAATTTGTATTATAAAAGACATGAAAAAGGTGTTGTAAATGATTTTATTGAATCACTTGGAAATCCAGCTACCAAAGGAAACTTTACTTTGATAGATTATGGGGATTATAAGACCAAAAATATAGAAGTAAAATTACCTGCTTTGCAAGCGGGAGTATACCTTATTGCTGTTCACAATAAATTGGATTACAACGATGCTCAAATGGATTTTCATTTGATACCATTGGTTGTCAATAAACAAACCATAGTGGCAGAAAACTCCAAATTGAGGATGGTATCTGCAGAAAATGGTCAAGCCATTAAAGGCGAAAATTATATTGTTTACAAATACTCTGGAGGCAATGAAAAATATGTTTTTCATTCAAAAGGAACAACAGAAGACGATGGTACATTGCCTATTGCGTTGAGCGGAAGCAATTGGTACAACGATTTTTTTATCACCACTTCAGACAAAAACTACTTTTATAAAACCACTCTTTACAAAGAAGAAAAATACACTGAAAAAGATTATACATACGTCAAAATTCTAACCGACAGAGGACTATACAGACCGGGGCAAACAGTACAGTTTAAGTGTATTGCCTATAAGCAAAAATCCATGAAAACAGTGCCGAAAATCAAATTTACGGTTAACTTTTTTAACAATGGAGAGAACAAAGGAAAGATGGATGTCACTACAAACGCCTACGGAAGTGCGGTTGGTAAATTCAAAATTCCTGAATCTGGTACATTAAGTGGCGAAGTTTATATTACCGTAACTGGCTCTAGTGTTGGAAGTGGGAACGCGAGTATTAGAGTGGAAGAATACAAATTACCAAAATTTGCTGTAGAACTTAAGAACCCTGATTCGGCTTATAAACTGGATGATGTTGTCAAAATAAAAGGCAATGCTAAAGCTTTGGCAGGATACGCCATTTCTGGTGCAAAATACACTTATACCATCAAAAGAAGTGTCAAAGTGTATCCGTATTATTCATATTGGTCTAAACCTTACAATGTTTCTGAACCTGTTTTGATCACTAAAGCCGATGGTTTAACCGATAACAATGGAGAATTTGTACTTGAATTTAAAGCATTATCAAGTACTGATGAGCGTCAAAATTCCAGCGGATTTACCTTTACAATTGATGGCTCTGTTACCGATATAAATGGAGAAGTTAAAACTTTTAACAAAGAATTGTTCATCAATCAAAGCAGTTTGGTGGTCAGTATCAGCGGTCCTCAACAACAATTGACCAACAAAGATTTGAAACTATTGTATTCTATGTCTAACACATTTGGCAAGCAACAACCTGTTACTGCAAGCATTCAATTGTATAAAATTGAAGATATTTCAGAAGCAAAAAAACCGCGTTTTTGGCAATATGATACAACCTTGTTAACAGAACAAGAGTATGCGTCTCTATTTTCCGATGTATTGCCTAAATTTCCAAAAAGGAACCTCAATCTGGTTAAAACTATAGACCTTAAAAACGACACCAATTATACGATTACAATTGATAAGCAAACCATTCAGAGTCCTGGTGATTACATCGCTAAAATTGTAGCGAAAGACAAAGAAGGTAGAGCATTAATTGCAGAACAAAACATTTCAATATTGCCTACTGATGCTGGCAATTTTCCTTTAGAAAAAGTGATAGAATTGTACCACTTAAATGGTAAAATGTTTGAGCCTGGTGAGACTGCTAAAATTGCGATTGCTAGTGGTTTTGCTCAGCAAGCAGTTAAGATACGCATCATGAGCAAACGCGGTGTCATCATGAATAAAATTGTGCAATTGAACCGCGAATTGCAAATCATTGATTTACCTGTATTGGTCAAAGATAGAGGTAATATCGAAGTATTTGTATCCACTGTAAATGGCTATAGAGATTATCAGAGAAGTCTAAATATTTTAGTGCCTTTTTCTAACAAACAACTGCAGGTTAAAGTCAAGTCGTTTAGGTCGGATTTAGAACCAGGTAGTAGAGAAAAATGGGTATTGAGCATGACTGGTCCTGCTTCTGAGAAAGCAGCAATGGAGCTGGCTGCAGTAATGTACGACGCAGCGCTTGATGAAATAGTTGATAACTTTGGATGGCAATTTAATGCAACTGAAACATTTTATAACAACAACGATTTTAGCAGTAAATTGAATTTGAATTCATACTGCTATTATTGTCAGTTGATTTCAAATTATTCTAAAAGTTTGGAGTATAAAATGCTTTATTATCCAAGTTTACATATCTATCAACATTTTTCTAGAAATGGTTATTTAAGATATAATTACTTTCTTGGTTATGATGGAGCAGAAAAAGGTGAATATAGATTTAAAAGTAAAGGCAGATACGAGTTTGGAGATGCCGTGCCTGCTGTTGCAGAAGCAAATTATGCCATCGCAACCGATTCTGCTATCACTAACTCTTGGGAAAATGAAAAGGATGCAAAAGAAGTGCAAGATTGGAAAGTTGAAAAGTCAGAATCTTCAAACACAGCCATTAGAAAGAACTTTAATGAAACAGCCTTCTTTTTTCCTCAATTGTATGTAGATGCTAAAGGGGAAGTAAGTATAGAATTTACAATGCCAGAGGCCTTAACCAAATGGAAATTGATGTTGCTTGGTCATAGTACTACCCTTCAATCCGGCTCAGCAACTGAGTATGTTACTACTTCAAAACAATTGATGGTTCAACCTAATTTACCGAGGTTTTTAAGAGAGCGCGACCAAATAGTGTTGAGTGCTAAAATCATCAACAACGGCAAAAAAACTTTAGATGGGAAAGCTAAAATTGTTCTTAAAAATGAGATGAATGGTGAGGTATTAAATTGGGTAGTTGCTTCGAGTGGCAATGGTTTTAGTTTAAAGCCAGGTGAGGTATCAACGGTACAATTTAATGTTAAAGTGCCAGATTTTACTGGTGTTGTAAGTATAAGCATTAGTGCAGAAACACCTACATTAGGTGATGGAGAATTAAAAACTTTGGCAGTTTTAAGCAATAGAACTTTGGTGCAAACTGCTATGCCTTTTACCATTAGAAAAGCAGGTGTGAACCAATTTGATTTCAATGCTCTGCTAAAATCGCAAAGTACCACTCTTGTACACCAAAAACTAAGCGTTGAAATATGCAACAACCCAGCATGGAATGCCGTAATGGCCATGCCGTATTTGATGGAATATCCCAATGAATGTGCAGAACAATTGTTTTCGAGAATCTATGCCAATAGCATCAGTTTACATTTGATAAAAAACAATCCGAAAATAAAGGAAGTTTACGCTAAATGGCAACTACAAGCCAAAACCAGTGGTGGATTCAACAATAAACTTGAGGCCAATCAAGATTTGAAATTAACTGTACTCAGTGAAACGCCTTGGTTAAGTGACGCTAGTGCTGAAAAGGAAAGTATGGCTAAAATGGCAGCTTTGTTCAAAGAAAATACATTGAATAGAGAAATAGAAAGATCTATGGCCAAACTCGAAAAAATGCAAAAATACAATGGTGGTTTTTCATGGTTCTCTGGTATGTATGAAAATGAGTATATCACACAAACCATCGTCATTGGTTTTGGAAAATTAAGTGGTTTAGGCGTTGATATCAGTAAATACAAAAGTATGATCAGTAAAGCAGTTCAGTATATTGACAACAAGGCCATAGAGCGATATAACGAGTGGATGAAAAGAAAAGATACCACATGGAATGTTTATCCAAGCGATGTCAATTATTTGTATGCAAAAAGTTATTTTCCAAGCATTGGTATATCAACTTCTGATAAGGTATTGAAAAAGAATATCGATGATATTGAATCGCATTGGATGCGTTATGGCATGATCAATAAGGCCAATTTAGCGGTGGCATTAAAAGCTTTGAAACCAGAATCAGCAGTGCCAGCATTGATTTTAAAATCGTTTTCTGAAACGGCTAAAAAATCAGAAGAAATGGGTATGTATTGGTCGAACAACAAAAGAGGTTGGTATTGGTATGAAGCACCAGAAGAGACACAAGCAGCTATTATAGAAGCTTACGCAAAAGTGGGTAATGATATGAGCAGTGTGAAAGAACTTCAAGTGTGGTTATTGAGGCAGAAGCAAACCCATTCGTGGGCAAGTACAAAAAGCACTGCTGATGCCATCTATGTTTTATTAAAATACAACAATTTGTTGAACAGTCAGCAAGCTTTACAAGTAAAATTGGGCAGTACCGATGTTGAGTTTAAAAACGCCCAAGCAGGCACTGGATATGCCAGAACGGATGTTCCAAAAGAGAGCATTACCACACAAATGGGAAAAGTGACGGTTACTGCCAAAACCAGCGATTTCTCTTATGGAGCAGTACATTGGCAATATTTTGAAGACATGGATAAGGTATCGAGCAATACTTCAGGTTTGAGCATCACCAAAACCTTGTACATCACAACATACACCAATGGTATTGAGTCAACTAGTCCGGTAGCATCCGACTATAAGTTTAAAGTTGGAGATATCATTACGGTTGTTTTAAACATAGCTTCCGACCGTAATTTAGAGTTCGTACATGTAAAAGACATGCGAGCTAGTGGTACAGAGCCATTAGACGTTTTAAGCGAATACAAGTATCAAAACGGACTAGGTTATTACATGGTGACCAAAGACGCATCAACCAACTTCTTTATAGATTATTTAAACAAAGGCAAATACCAGTTGAGTTACAAAATCAGCATCCAACAAGCTGGAGAATACAGTTCGGGCATAGCCCAGATACAATGCATGTATGCACCAGAGTTCATAGCCAATAGCGCGGGTATGAAGATGAAAGTGGAATGATTTTATTCAAACCATTTTCTCAAATATGAAATAGCATAACCATGTTGGTATTTGGATTCTTCATATCTGTCAACATTAATATGAGATGTGCCTTTATTCAATTCAATAAAATTAATAGAGTATTGAGATACAAATTGATTGTTTAATTTTATGTTGTAAAAGGCCAAAAATGACACATATTTAAATTGAGGGAGAGAGGTCATGAATTGTGAATTAAAAGTTAAGTGCCTTGCATAATTATTAATTCTTTCAGCTTTTAAATTGTTCATGCTCATTAGTAAATTATAATTAACGGTATTAAAATTTGATCTGTCTGAGTTATTGATATAGACTATTTTAACTCTGTCATTAGGTAAAGCAATGGATAATTCATCTGACGAATCCTTGTTGTAACTCTCGTTTTTGTTTAGATTAAATACTGCATTATGTTCGGTTAGCTTCATTGCGTTGTAGGCTGGGCTAATAATACAAATCGAATCTAAATGTGCAGCTATAATATTAAATTTTGTATCTGAATACTTATCGAATTCAGAGATTAAGGTACTTTCTGTAACATCTTTAGTTATTGTATTTTTATAACTATCATTACCATATAATGGCCTTCTATAATTATTTTTCTCATAATATTTAGATTTTATCTTGTAGAATGTGTTATTGAATATACTGTCATTAAAAAGATCTTCAAATCCTGTTGAATCTATATAATCTAAAGTATAATAGAATTGGTTTTTAAATGAATCATAAAAGCCAAATCCAAATATAAAGTCAATTAAAGAATGTTGTCTATTTATTTCAAAAGAGCTGAAATTGTTAAGACTTTTAGTCCTATAATTCGAAGAATTGTGAATCCTATTTGAGTTTTGAATTTCATATTGAGATTGATCAAAAAATGTATGTTGCCTAGTCCTTTTAAATGGATTCAATTCATTAGAATTTTCATTTATGTTTTTTGAATTTTTTTTAAAAGTATTTGAATCTTGTATTTCATATTGAGCTTGATCAAAAAATGTATCTTGTATAGTTATATCAGTATGATTTATTTTATTTGTATTTTCGTCCCTATATTGAAGTTTATTTAACAAAATTGAGTCTTGAATTTCATATTGAAATCGATCAAAAAATGTATATTGTTTAATGATGATTTTATGATTGAACAGATTTAACAATGTATGATATGCAAGTCTATTTGAGAATGAATCATGTGGATTGTTTTGGACACTTTTCCATGCTTCTTTTAAGGCTAAAATGGCCGATTTTTTGTAGTCTAATTTTGAAAAACAATATTGCATTTTATACAATTCTCCACTTGATAATAATGCAGTAGAAGAAGGGTCGAAATTCAGAACCCCGAGATTAATAATACGTTTTATTGAAGTATCTGTATTGTTGTGGTACTCTTGTTCATACATTGATTTTTGATACATGCAATACGCCATCACTTTGCTTGTAAATATAGTTTCTTCGTATAATTTTTGATATTGATATGCTGCTAGATAAGCCATAATGAAATAGCCGTCATTGAGGTAGTTTAAAATAAGTTCTACTCTGGTTTGCTCTTGAATATCATCAAAAAGTGTTTCAGGTTGCACATATAGTTTTTTCCCTAATGATTCAAAATCTCTTATTTTATTTTCAATTTTTGAGCTTCTTTTCTCAAAATATTCAGTGATTTGAGATTCATCTGTTTTGTTGTTTTTGTCCTTAAGTTCTTTTGTAAAATACTTACTTGGAAGATATAAATATTCATCGTTCCAAATGGAACTACTAATAGAAGAAAATTCCAATAAAATATTCTCTCTTGTTGGAATATTTACAGCATCTATAGCTTGTTTGGGGTCATATTCTGTATGACTTAGTAGGTCTACAGCAAACAAGTCTGATTCAAAATATGCATCATAGTTATAATATAATAAATTAATGTTGTTTACAATTTCAAAATTATTGATTGAAAATGTTTCTAAATCACTATAAAAGTTTAAATATCGATGTTTTAAAGTTGAATGTGCAATCTGTTGGCAAATAAGAAAGGCTAATTGTGCTTCATTATCGACATTCGATAATAATGCAGTTGAAAAATAGATGTTGTTTTTATGGTCAGTAAAACAAGTTGGATAGCTATTTTTCAAAGTATAAACTTTAAAATCATTGGTGATTTGTTTATTCTGATCGAGAATGTACTTTGTAATGGTGTTTAAATAATCGCTAATTGGGTCACCATAAAGAATCAAGCCGTGGGTTATTAAATTGTCAAAAAAGTACTCTTGATTGGCCGCATATTTGAATTCTAGTTTTTTATTTTTTACCTTACTTTTTCGTATCTCAGATTTATGCAGTTCGTATTTTTCTATGAAAGTTTGCCTGAAAAATGCCGGCATTTCACCTTGACATTTTAAAGGGTCATATTGAATGGTATTTTGAGCTTTACTTGAAAATAGAAAGGTGATAAAAATTAGGGTAAGTAAATGTAATCTCATTGTATCTTTTACTTTTAGTTCTATTGAAAAAGCCCATTAATTCTTAAGTAGTAAAAAGAATTAATGGGCTTATAATTTCTGTTTTATTTCATCCACCCTCTTATAAAACCAATGGCTTTTTTCTGCTTGTATTTGCTGTCATTGAAATTGCTTTTGTTTACTTCTAACTTACCGTTTTCTAGGTTGTAAATATTGAAAAAGTAATTAGAAAGCTTTAAACTGTTCAATCTTAAATTGATACAATCTACCTTGCCAATAAAATTGTATTGCTTGGTAAGGTCTCTGGTGTATTGAGATGTGAAATATATCTGAGAACTGTAGTTGTTAGAACGGTCGTCCATAAACCAGTTATAGCCAGATAAAATGTTGAACGTTTCTGTGGTGAAATTGGATCTGTCATTTAGGTTGATGTATAAAATATTCATCTTAACTAAATTAAGAGAATTGTCCATTTCGGTTGCAAGCTGTTGGTTGTATTTTTCGGTTTCTAAAATGTTGTAACTTGTAGTTATTCCCTGCATTTTTAGTGAGCCTAGAGTCGGACTTATCAAACACACCGAATCGATGCCATATTTTGATATGCTCTCAATGTCTTCAATGTTTTCTACTACTCTAACTCTGAGTTTTGCTTGATTTTCTTCTTCTTTTAATAGTCTCTCAAATAAGGTATCATTTAAAAATTCTGCAAAACAAGTTTTTTCATAATTCAAAGTCTTGTAGTTGATGTTAGACATCTGACTTCTGATTTTTAATTTGCTGGATTTTGTTAAAGTAGAATCTTTCGATTTCTTATTCAATGAATCGCTTAATTTTGGAATTTTATTCATGTGTAAGAAATCAGAGTATTCAAACGTCTCAACATTTTCAAACATTTCACGTATACTCTCTCTTACCAATCGCAACGAAAACGAATCGCCTTTGTTTACTTGGTAATTTCTCCAAGCTTCTCTTACCGATAATATGCCTGCTTCTTTATCGGTTAAACTCACCAAAAGATGTTGAAGTCTGTATACTTCGCCATCAGAAGAAAGGTCTTTTCTTGCCTTTTCATATCTGTCACCATCACTATCTTCTTTAACATCATTTTTATGAGAAATGTAACTGCCAAGGGCCTTTTGAAACATACTATAAGCCATTAACTTACTGGTAAAATTGTATTCGTTATACAACTTTTGATATTGGTAAGCACTCATATAGGTGGTAGAGTAGTAACCACTTTTGTTGTAATAAAACATTAGCTCAACCCTAGTTTGCTGTTGAATGTAATCGAAAAGATCTTCAGGTTGAATGAAGAGTTTACCATCCTTGTCTTCCATTTTACTCAAAAGTGTTTCAACTTTTGCGGTTCTTTTTTCAAAGAACTCTTCTGAACTTTTACTGTCTTCATCCTTATAGTCTTCGTTTTTCAATGCATTGGTATGGTATTTATCTGCTAATTTGAAAAAAGTATCTTCGAAGCATTTATTGTTCCATGACGTATGGTCGAGGTAAGCATTTTGGTCGTTGTATATTGCGAAGGTAGAAAGGGCTTCAGAAACAGCGTAATCGGTCTTTTTAAGGTAGTCTAATGCTAGCTTATCAGATTCATATTGGTCTTCGTCTTGATAAAGTAAATAGCCATTTTTATTTTCCAATTTGCCACTGCTGATGCTAAAAGCACTAAAATCTTTATAGAAATGTTGGTATTTGTGGTTTAAATTAACGTGTGCAATCTCTTGACATATCATATAAGCCAATTGAGCTTCGTTTTCAACGTCAGATAAAACAGATAGTGAAATGTAAATATTGTTTTTATTATCCGAAAGGATTTTTACACCACCATGTTTTAAAATAAACGTTTTGATGTTTTGGTTGAGGTCTTTGTTGCTCTTTAAGATGTGCTCTGTAACTTTGCTAACATAGTTACTAAGAGGATCGCCATACAGGATATCGCCTTTGATGATTAAGTTATCAAAGAAATACTCATATCTCTCCGCATATTTTATTTCTTTGCTTTTGTCTTTTTCATTGCTGCTCATAATGCGAAGTTTTTCGGCTTCGTATTTCTGCAGAAATGTTTTTTTGAAGAATTCGGGCATTTTGCCTTGACTTTTCAATGGTTCGTAGATAACCTTGTTTTGCGCTAAGGCAGAAAATCCAACGAAAAGTAAAATAAATAGGTGTAGTACTTTCAGTTTCATAAAATTGATTTGTTGTAGTAAGTGAATGTTGAAGTGTTAAAAGGCGATACCTAAAGCAAATTTGTAAGATAATGTTTGTCTACTATTGGCATATTTAGGTAATAAGGCATAATTGTATTCTTCGGGACTGTTATATGTTGTCTTTTTAAGGTGATACAAATTAAATGGCAAGGCAACTTCCAGTCCGTGTTGGAAAAATAGATTTTTATCGAAGAAACGTTTTGAACCTAATTCTAAATGGAATCTCGGACTGATTTTAAAGCCATTTTTTTCATTGGCAGAATTATAAGCAACATTGTACTTCATCTGGTTATCATTTACTTTTAGAAAGTTTAAATTTAATCCCATTTTGAAGTATTTACCTAAAGGAGCAATGCCATGTCTTCCTTTAAAATAGTATGATTTTGCAATTATGGTTTGAAGAGACGAATAAGTAATATTTCCAACCATAGAACTAATTGGGAAATTATTTATCGTTAAACGAACATCATCATAACCATTGTTTCTTTCAAAGCCATCTGTTGCATCCCACTTGCCATAATACAGGTTAAAATTAAAGCTACCTCTTCTATCTAAAACCCTTTCAAATTCGCAACCTATCAATGGTTTCTTTAAGTAATAAAGTTGTTCTTCTCCTCCTAAATCTATGGTAGGTTTAACAATTAAACTAATGAGATTTTTTTTACCCAAATAGCCAGGTACACTTTTAGGAATATTGTCACCTTTTACTTTAAAAGCAAGCAGTGTTATGAGTGAAAATAGTATAAGCTTATTGTTCATAAGGTTTAGTTTTAATTTGATTGAATAGGGCATAAATCTGGGCATTTAGGTAATCTTTTTTGTATCGGGCCCTGCCTTTTGAAACGTCTAAAAATTTTGGATTACCTGTCCTTAAATCGTAAATTACAGTAGTAAATTGCAAATGATGTTCTCTGTGTAAATAATATTCGAGAGCATATGGTGCTAGAGGATATATGATAAAACCAAGGATGTATTTAAATTCAGCATCCGATTTCAAGACAAAATAACTCAAACTGGAAATGCCCAGATAGTTTTCTCCTTTATCCAATTTACTTTTAATAAATCTGTGGTTGTACAATTCAACATTTGCTGATGGGTTGTTAATTCTCTCTAAAAGCCAATCCATCATGATGGAATACTCGTTCAACTTTTCGGTAGTTAAGTCTTCAGTGTTATTGATATCGAGGTAGTTTAAAGTTACATCGTTAGCAGCCGCATATTCTTGGTATTTTTGCGCTATTTCTTTGCCTTCAGATACATTGCCTAACAAATCGTAAGTCATTACATCTCTTTTGCTAGAAGAAAGTATCACTTGTGGACTTATAAGAGTGAGTGAATCTATTCCAGCATTTTGACCATATTTGCGTCTAAACTTTCTTCTTTTCTTATAGTTGGTATAGTCGAATTCGTCTTTTTTATCTGAAGATGTAAACTTGTATTTGGCAGAAAAATCGGATAAATACCTTGAGAATTTTTTGTCTTCTAATAAAAAGTAGAATCCAAATCTGTTGTGATTGGAGGCTGAAACTTCTGTTTCTTCTTTGACTTCAGAAACTTGCTTTTTCTTTAACAACTTTAATTTTTCAACTTTTGATAAGTTAGAATTGGACAGTTTAGCAATGTTTACTGTATCCATTTTCTTTATACTATCAGATAGTTTGACAAACGATGAAAATGTGTAAGTGGTGTTTTGAAACAAGTGAATTAGACTGTTCTCAAACAAGTTTTTGCTAGTGATGTCATTGGTGTCTGATTGGTAGGCTTTCCATGCGTGCCTAACACTCAAAATTGAAACATCGTTTTTATCTAATTTTGAAAACACATAATCTACATAAGTAATAGCACCTTCAATTTTGATTTCGTTTGTAGCATCTTTAATGCTCATTAAGTCACCAAAATCAAAATTGTACAATGATTTGTTGTTTTTAAAGAAAGCTTCCCAGTCAAAAGTATAAGTGGGATTTTTAGAAGCACCGTAAAAGGCATAAGCCGCAATTTTACTACTAAAGACAGAATCTTTGTAAATGTTGTTATAAAGGAAGCTTAGATAATAAGCTCTGCTGTAATTGGCATCAGTCAACAAGATATGGAACAATTCAATTCTTGCCTGTTGTTGAGCAATTTTAAAGGCTTCAGTTGAGTTTAGAAATAGGGTACCATCTTCATCATCACTTTTACTCACTAAAGATTCCAAAGCATTGTATCTTGAATCCAAGAGTTTTTCGTTCGTTTCTTCATCATCACTTGCTTTTTCTTCATCTTCTTCTTTTTTGATTTTCGGAGTATACGAAGCAGGCAATTTGAAAAAACTATCTTGAAGCACTTCTTTTTTCCAGTCTATTTCATCATAAGGCAGGTATCCATATTTTAATAACTCAATAGCTGATTTTGCTTCTTCTTTGGCATAACCAGATTTAGAGTATAATTCGAATGCCAATTTATCGGCTTCTAATTCATCGTCTTTGCTGTAATTGTGCCAGAAATTAAGAATGTCATCTAATTTATAACTTTCTCCTTCTCCTGAAGTCGTGTATTCTTTTTTGTGCTTTTTATCTATGTGCATGGCTTCGTGACAGATAAGAAAAGCTAGCTGTGCCTCGCTCTCCATCTGACTCAATAAGCCAACTGTAATAAATAAAATTCCATCATCGGTTGAATAGGTCTCTACAGTTTCTGATTTTATAACATAAATCCTGATGCTTTTTTGTAGAGATTTATTGCCTGATAAAGCTTTTTCAGCAACCAAGTTGACATATTGTGATAATACATCTCCGTATAATACTTTTCCGCTTAAAAGAATTTTTTCAGAGGCGTATAAAGAATTTAGAGTATTGTTTGTATTGGTTTTTTTCTCTTTTCGAGAAGCATCGCTTTGCGCAATTTCTATTTTTTTTTCATTAAATTTCGATTTGAAGGCCTTTGTAAAATCTTCTGGAATCTGACCTTTACATCTTAAAGGCTCTAATTGAATCTTATTGTTTTGAGCGATGATTGAACCACACTTGAGTAATACAATTAAGCAAGATAGTTTTAGTAAGTTTAGAAACATTTGAAACAGTTTATGCCAACAAACATAAACAATTTTTTTATTTTCAATAAATTATTGGGATTATTTATCTGTAAAAAATTCAATTCCTTTAGTATTGATAACACCTTGATGACCATTTTTTATCACAAAAGCATAGCCATTTTTAAAAGGAAATGCAGCAGTATACTTTGCTTGAATAATTAATTTGCAGTTTGAATCTACATAACCCCAATTGCCTTCTTTATCTCTAAAAGGGAGTAAGCCGTCACCAAATTCACCCACTTGAGTAGGTTTGCTTTGAAATTGCCCTGCCACATAATAGTTTGAATCAATAATTCGGATATCAGACATGTAGTAACCTATGGCACCTATAAACAAAGAGTCTCCGAGGTGTCTTGCACTGGCATATAACGGTGAAAATCTACCTTTTTTATCCAAAAAATAGTAGTCCCAACCCAACTCATTTCTCGCTTTAACAATGCACTTACCATCTCTAAATTCTTTTTCAAGTCGTATGTATTCAGAATAATCAATGCCATCGTTTACAAAGTGATTTAATACCACTTTACCGGTAGAATCAATGAATTCTAAATAGGCAGTTTGCATTTTTTCACCATCGCTATTAAAGGGTTTCATGACATACACTGGTGCCAAACCTTCGCTAAAAACACCACCTGGAATAATGGTATCAGGCAACTGAAGGGTTTGACCATTCTTGTCGATATAGAAGTATTTGCCTTTAGAAATGGCCATTAAAAAACTAGATTTGTAGAAAGCAGAAGATGTGTCAAAATCAGGTTGTCTAATCCACTGACCGCTGGTATTGATGATGCCAAGTTTTTTGTTGATAGAAACAACTGCCAATCCTTCGCTAAAATTTTCAGCAGCAGTAAAACCTTTGTCTATTTTAATTTCGCCGGCATTGTTGATGTAGGCACACGAGCAGTTCTTGAATTGAATGGGACAAAGTCCGTTGTTAAATTGTCCGTAATGTTTAAGTGCTTCAGTAACTAATTGGCCTTTGGTGTTGATGGCAAAATAAAAAGAATCCTTTTTAACGAAGCTCAAACTGTCTTGAAAGAAATCTGTAAAGTCGTATTCAGCTGGTATAATGATATCGCCTTTTGGTGAGCTATACCCCCATTTAGAATTTACTCTAAACGGAATGTATTGCGCTGCAACAGATTGGATAGAAAAAAGAACAAAAAGAATTAGATGGCTTATACGCATGTTGAGTAATAGACAATAAAACAAACAAATAAGATGCCTAAGATTTTTCTGAACAAACTTCGGTGAGCACACCATTAGTGCTTTTAGGGTGAGCAAAGGCAATTTTTTTGTTGTCAGCTCCGTCTTTCGCAATTTGATGTAACATCTCAAAACCTTCGCCGAGTAATCTTTGAATTTCTAGGTTTGCATCGTCTACACCAAAAGCAATGTGGTGAATGCCTTCTCCCTTTTTTTCTATGAATTTTGCAATTGCACTATCGGGTTTGGTGGCTTGTAACAATTCGATTTTGGTTTCGCCAACCATAAAAAAACTGGTAATTACACCTTCGCTTTCTACTGCTTCAGTTTTATAAGGCTGAGTATTTAACAACTTGCTAAACAAAAGATTTGATGCTTCTAAATCTTTAACCGCAATGCCGATGTGTTCAATTTTATTCATCCATGCAAAGAACATTTTTTTCGCCAACAAATCAAAATGAACAATTGAATGTTATATCTGTTTAAAATGTATTCCATGAGCACAAAATAGATAATTTCAATACTCATAGAGATTTTGAATATCATAATTTATTAAATTCATAGTGGATATTTAGTGATTATGTATTAATTTTGCGTGGAATTAGTCTAAATAAGAATTATGGTAAAACTCCCTATATATCTGGATAATAATTCAACGACTCCCATGGATCCGAGAGTTCTTGAAGCGATGTTGCCTTATTTTACCGATAAATTTGGTAATGCAGCTAGCAGAAACCACTCTTTTGGATGGCATGCAGAAGAAGCTGTTGATTACGCCAGAGAGCAAATCGCCGCACTTATTAATGCTGATTCAAAAGAAATCATTTTTACTAGTGGTGCTACAGAATCAAACAACCTTGCAATAAAAGGAATTTTTGAAATGTATGCCGCTAAGGGCAATCACTTCATTACTGTAGAAACAGAACACAAAGCAGTTTTGGATACGTGCAAGCACATTGAAAAAATGGGTGCTGAAATCACCTATTTGAAAGCTGCCGAAGATGGTTTGATAACTGTAGAACAGGTTGCTGAAGCCATTAAACCTAATACGGTTTTGGTGAGTGTGATGTATGCCAACAACGAAATAGGGGTTATTCAACCAATAAAAGACATCGCATCTCTTTGTAAAAGTAAAGGTGTATTGTTCCATACTGATGCTACACAAGCAGTAGGAAAGGTACATGTTGACGTGATAGCGGATGGCATTGATTTGATGAGTTTCTCAGCTCACAAAATGTACGGTCCGAAAGGCGTAGGTGCTTTATATGTTAGAAGAAAAAACCCAAGGGTAAAAGTAACAGCTCAGATGGATGGTGGCGGACATGAGAGAGGTATGAGAAGTGGTACTTTAAATGTTCCTGGAATTGTGGGTTTAGGAAAAGCTTGCGAATTGTGTCGTTTAGAAATGGCATCTGATACAGCAAGAATTTCTAAAATGAGAGACAAATTAGAAAGTGAGCTGTTGACATTAGAAGAATCTTATGTGAATGGTAACAGAGAACACAGATTGCCTCATGTAAGCAATATGTCGTTCAAATATGTTGAAGGTGAGGGTTTGATTATGGGTGTTAAAGACATTGCGGTATCATCTGGATCGGCTTGTACCAGCGCTAGTTTAGAACCTAGCTATGTGTTAAAAGCCTTGGGTTTAGACGATGAGTTAGCCCACTCTTCACTGCGTTTTGGATTGAGTAGATTTACAACAGAAGAAGAAATTGATTACGCTATCGCTCACGTTAGAGAAGCAGTAACCAAGTTGAGAGAAATGAGTCCTCTTTGGGAAATGTTCAAAGATGGCATAGACTTAAAAACAATCGTTTGGCAAGAACATTAATAAAACAAAAATCATGGCATATTCAGAGAAAGTAATAGACCATTATACCAATCCGAGAAACATCGGTACATTGGATAAAAGTAGCAAACAAGTTGGTACTGGTTTGGTTGGCGCACCAGAGTGTGGCGACGTAATGCGTTTACAAATTGAAGTAGACGAAGTAACAGGTATCATTAAAGATGCTAAATTCAAGACATTTGGTTGCGGAAGTGCAATCGCTTCTTCGAGTTTGGCAACAGAATGGTTGAAAGGTAAAAGTGTTGATGAAGCACTTAAAATTGATAATATGGACATTGTAGAAGAATTGGCTTTACCTCCAGTTAAAATCCACTGTAGTGTATTGGCAGAAGACGCTATTAAGTCTGCTATCAATGATTATAGAACTAAAAATGGTTTAGAACCAATAGAGGACAACAAAAAGCATTACTAATATGTCAGCAGGAATCACAATTACAGACAGAGCAAAAGTAAAAGTTCATCAATTGATGAGCGAAGAAAACATGGGTCCTGATTACTTTGTAAGAGTATCAGTGAAAGGTGGCGGATGCAGTGGCTTGAGCTATGATTTGGATTTTGATAATGAAATGAAAGAGGCAGATCAAGAATTTGTATCTGAAGAAGTAAAAATCGTGTGCGATTTGAAAAGCTACTTGTATCTTGCCGGTACCGAACTCGATTTCACCGATGGATTAAATGGTAAAGGTTTCAACTTTATCAATCCAAATGCAAAACGCACATGTGGTTGCGGCGAAAGTTTTGCCGTATAATTGCATGATGATTTCAATTTTGAAACAAACAATACTTAAAAAGTTGAGCATCGTTCTCAACTTTTTTTTATGCCTGTCTTTTTTGTCAGTAAACGCTCAGTACAATTTTAAACCTAAGCGTGAGTACCCCGTTTTAATAGGCTCTACAGCCGTATTTGGCACAAGTTTGTATTTACAAAGTCGCGTAAAACCTTTAAGCATTGGCGAAATAAATCAATTGAATGCTTCTGATATCAATCGATTCGACCGTTATGCTTGCTCCCAATGGAATACTAAAATTAAAACCAGCAGTGATATTCTGGCTGCTGCATCTGTATTGTTGCCTGCTTATTTCATACTCAATACAACTACTAGAAAAGAGAGCTTTAAAATAGTCAATGTTTCTTTGCAAAGCTTCATGACTGCACAAGCATTGGCCAATGTTCTAAAGTTAAGTAAGCGCAATCGACCATTTCTATACAATCCGAATGTTGAACTGTCTGAAAAATTAAAATCTGATAGTAGGATGTCTTTTTTCTCTGCTCATACCACAACGGTAGCTTCTGCGTGTTTCAGCTTTGCATTTGCACACAAAGCATATTTTCCGAACAGCAAAGCCAATCCATATATTTTAGGTTCGGCATTTGTTGTGCCAGCTATTGAAGGTTTGTTAAGGGTGAAGGCTGGCAAGCACTTTCCAACGGATGTAATTACAGGATATTTGGTTGGATTGGGCAGTGCCTGGTTGATGCACAAAGTTCACTTAAATCCATAAAAAAAGCCCGAACTGAGTCGGGCTTTTGAATCATTGAATGTCTTATTATTTTGCGCTAGCTTTGATATTCCAAATTACATTGGCTTTTAAAGTCATTGCAGGAATTGGTCCAGAACTAGTACCTTTTACTTTATAAGTAAACGAGTTTGCTTTGATATAATTAGCTAGGTTTTCTGTAGAATTAACATCAAGATTGATGGTATTCAAACCATCAGCAACTGGGTTTTTAGAAGCAATTAAAACTTCTGGTATGCCATCAGATGATAAATACAGTTCCACCATTTCTATGTTGTTAAAGTTAGCTGTAGAATCGTTTTCTATACTAACTGAAGCAGATTTAAGCGTTAACTCATCTAGTAAATCTAAAGAGGTGTTGTTTTTTTCTAATTCAGCTTTTAATCCTGAAGTAAGAACTGTTTCACCTAAAGTTTGAGCTCCAGATGTGGTGATAGCATTGGTTTGAATTGTAGCTTCAGTTATGTAATCAAATTTTACAGAGGTGTATTTTGACAAACATCCTCCCATGAAAACAAATGAAGAAATTGCTAAAACCAGTAATGTGTTAAGTGTGTTTTTCATATAAATTGAATTATTTAATGTGCAAATATAAATAAAAAATAAATATTAACTATTTGAAGTTCACTTCTTTTATGCTGGAAGCAATTCTCTCAAAGCTTCATTGATTGACTTTCCATCTGCCTTGCCTGCTAAAGCTTTCATTGCTAATGGCATAACTTTACCTATTTCTTTCATTGATTGAGCTCCAGATTGTTCAACAATTGGTTTTAAGGTAGTTAAAATTTCTTCTTTGCTCATTGCCGCAGGTAAATATGACTCAATTACCTGTAATTCTTCTTGTTCCTTGCTTGCTAAATCTTGGCGATTTTCTTTTAGGAAAATTTCTATGCTATCTTTTCTTTGTTTGGCCATTTTTTGCATGGCTTTCATTGCTATTTCATCAGAAATTTCTTTTACTCCTGTTTCAGTGCCAGCTAACAAAAATGCTGATTTTATGGCTCTTATGGCTCTCAGTTTAACTTCATCTTTGGCTTTCATTGCCTCGATTAGGTCTTTGTTTATTTGCTCTACCAACATATTATTTTGAAGGGGTTTCTTTGTTAAGGAAAAAATCAAAACTATCACCTCTCAATCCCAATCTTAAGGTTTCAAGAGCGATCAATTCGCTAGGTGCGATATTGCCAAGATTGACATTTGCTCCGTATAGTTTGATGAACCAAACCTGTTGTGCTTTTAAAGGAGCTTCCCAAATGATTTTGTCTAAAGGAATTTTACGGATGATTTCTGCTACTAAACCAGAACGCACTTCACCGGTACCTCTAAACACACCAACTGTTCCGCTTTCTCTCGCTTCAGCTATCACTTTCCAAACACCAGCTTCTAATTCTTTTTCCATCATTTCTATCCATTCGTATGGTGGAATAATTTTTTCAGCATCTTTAGAACCAACTTCAGATATCACTGTAAAATCTTTGGCTAAGGTTCTGATGTACTCGCATTTTTTATCATGCTCTATTTCCATAGATCCATCACTTACTTCGACATGCTCGATGCCATAATAATCCAAAACCCTTCTATAATCATCGAATTGATTTCTGATGGCGTAAGCTTCAAACAAAGTACCACCGAAGTATACTTTAAATCCAGCTTTTTTGTAATGACCTATTTTTTCCTTCAGTTTTGGGGTAACATAAGCAGTTCCAAATCCGAGTTTAAGCAAATCTATTAAATGACTACCATGCTCAATTAGGTCAAGAGATTCTCTAATGCTCAACCCTTTGTCCATTACCATTGTCAAACCGCTTTCTCTAGGCTGTTTCGACCTTTCTGGTAATTGCGATAAATTAAAAATTTCACTATTCATTGTCTGTTTGATATATAGAGACTAACCTTTTAAATTCTTCGTTATCATACAATTCTGTACTAAATAACTTAACACTTTCTAAGGTATCGTCAAATTGTTGTACTAGGCGCGAAATTATAACTTCCTTATTAGATTCGGAAGGCTCTTGGTCATACTTGATACAAATCAGTACACCTTTTAGTTCTTCATCCATCCTTTTGTTGGATTTTACCTCCAAAAGAAACCTGTCTAAGGCATCATCAGATTCATTGTGATACAATAAACTGGCCATTTCTTTCCAGTTGATCATCAACAAATCGTAATTGGAATCCATCTGTTCATTGAATAATTTTTCAAATTCAATGTCATTTTCCAATTCTGAAAAGCAAGTAAATATGCCTTTTAAAGCTGTGAAGTCTTCTAAATCTTCTTTGAAAACCTTCTTAAAATATGGAAGTGCCTTTAATGGTTGCTTATCTGTTAAAAATGAATAGCCAATTAAGTAATGGTATTCAGGTAACACGTCTTCAAGATTTTTAGCTTTCCCCAAGTACATCCTTGCCATTTCGCCATTGTCAAGAGATAAATAACATCTGGCAATACAGATGAATGGGTACAAATCACCTGAATTTTTTACACAAGCATTGTAATTCTCAATGGCTTTCTCGTATTCGCCTCGACTCTCGTATATACCTCCAATATTAAAGAATGCATTTTTAGAATCGCTACTTGCTAATCCAGAATATTCGTATGCACTAACCGCTAAATCTTGTTGACTCGTTAATTCATAAAATCTTCCAAGATGGTACCAACTCAAATAGGCATAAGGATCGCTGTCTATTTGTGATTTGAAATACGAAATTGCCAACTCATAATTGCTGTTGGAAATAAAATTCATTGCCAACTGATTGTACAATTGCTCGTTGTTGGGATATTTCTTTATGGCCTTCTCTATCAATCTGTTTGCTTTGTCAAGTCGGTTGTTCTGACTTAACAACTGAGCGTAGTTTACATAAATATCAACTATAAAATCATCGTCTTCGAATTCAGAAAATTCAAGTGATAAGATAAACGATTCCTCAGCATCATCAGGTCTATCCAAATCCACCAGAATTTCGCCTTCCATCTTGTGCACTATAGAGTTATATGGTTCAAGAGCTTTAGCAACATGGATGATTTCTAAGGCTTTATCGAATTCATTTTTCATAGAATGAATAGAAGCCTTTTCAACCAAAAAGTCAACCTTGTTGGGAAATAAATACAAACCGTGTTCAACAATCTTCATGTGATTGTCTTGTTGGTTATTGATGAAAAAATGATAGGATAGGGCTTCAATTTCTTCTTCGGTAAAAAACACCGAATGGTCATCGCTTAACTTTTCAAATTTGATGAGTGTTTCATCTATGTCGACATTGTTGTAAAAGTCATCTCCCGCTGGATCGTTATCGTCAAATTCGTCAAACATATTTTTAAAAAGTCGACAATTAGTTAATTATTGCTGTATCTCCGACCTATTGTTTGCACAAATATAAAAGAAAGAAAACTTATTTTTGCATTAGTGAAATTATTTTTTAACATACTTATTCTTTGGCTTTCAATAGTTAAGTTAAATGCTCAAACCTTCTTAAATCAAGCAACTTGGCAGCAAAAAGTGGATTATAACATTCAAGTTGAATTGAATCCAATTGATAAAACATTGTTTGGTAAGATTAAAATAACCTATCACAACAATTCACCATCCCAACTTGATTGTATTTACATACATCTTTGGCCAAATGCGTATAGCAATACTGAAACTCCATTTGCCAAACAGCTGTTATTAAATGGCAAAACCAATTTTCACTTTTCTGATGCCTCGTACAAGGGGTATATCAATCAATTAAAATTTACTTCAAATGGCATTGCCCTCAATTTTGACTCATTGCCAAATCAAAATGATGTGGTAAAAGTTGTCTTAAATCAACCTTTACTTTCTGGCAATTCTGTGGTTATAGAAACGCCATTTTTTGTCAAGTTGCCTTACTTGTTTTCTAGGGGAGGATATGAAAAGAACAATTTCTTTTCTGTTACACAATGGTATCCTAAACCAGCTGTCTATGATGTGAATGGATGGCATCCTATGTCATATTTAGATCAGGGTGAGTTTTACAGTGAGTTTGGAAAATTCAATGTTGAAATAGTGGTGCCTGATTCTATGAAGGTTGCCGCTACAGGAAATATCATTCATCAAGAAATCAAAGATGGCAAGAACAGATATCAGTTTGAAGAAAACAATGTACATGATTTTGCATGGTTTGCTTCTCCTCATTTTATTTCTATCAATAGAAAAATTGTGTTAGACAATAACGATACTGTTAAGTTAGAAGTATTCAATGCAGATGCTGCACCAAAATATTCTGCACTTAATAAAATGGAAATTGCCATCAGAAAATACAGCGAGATGGTTGGGGATTATCCTTACAAAACCTGTAAACTGGTGTTAGGAGGCATAAGGGCAGGAGATGGTATGGAATATCCTACCATCACGATTTGTAATTCTGATCAAAGCGAAGTCATCATACACGAAGTTGGTCACAACTGGTTCTATGGTATTTTAGCATCCAACGAAAGACAATATCCTTGGATGGATGAAAGCATCAATTCATATTTTGATAAACGAATAACAGCTTTATATGATACAGCTAGAGATTCTGAAGTGATGCCTCATAAAGGATTTTATGGCACCTTAAAAACAAAAGACTGGACCAGAAAGTATATGTCGATGTTTGCCAGTAAACTTGCACAAAATCAAGGACTCGGTCAGGCCATTAACTTAAGTTCTGAAGAGTATGCTTTTTATAACTATGGTGTTTCAATATATGGCAAGGGACCATTGGCTTTTACATTTTTGAATCAGTATCTTGGAGATTCATTGTTTTTAATGTGTTTTAAAAACTATTTTAAGCAATGGCAATACAAACATCCTTTGCCAGGTGATATTCAAAAAAGTTTTGAAGCAACGAGTGGTAAAAATTTAAAATGGTTTTTTGAGGATGTTTTAAAAGACAATTTTGATATAGATGTTAAGCATAACAAACATGGATTTTATATAAAGGGTAGTGAGCAATTGGATAAGGTAATTGACCATACAACCCAACCAAATCCTTATGGATTTTTAGTTGAGAAAAGTTATTACAACAACCATCAGAAGCGTTCATTGATTAAACTTAGAATACCTTTTGGATTTCCTACTTACAACAAAATTGCTGATATAACTTTAACGCCATTTATTGGTTATAATGTATACGATGGATTGTATCCATTGGTGGCCATTCACAATTCGATTTACAATCAACGAAAAATAGAATACATGATAATGCCGGCTTACTCTATCAAGGAGCAATCCTTAACTGGTTATGGTAAATTGGCATATTCGACAAATTTAAAAGGAAAAATTCAAAGGTTTACAATGGGTGTTCAATCTCAAGTATTTGGTATCAATACCTTATCAAATTACAATAGATATTATAGAGTACATCCGTTTGTTAAAATCAATTTTGGGGAGCAATTAAAAAAGTCAAATACACAGTCTATCGAGTTGAATGGCTATCATACAGGGTTGTTCAACCAAACATATATTGCAACAATTGATACGTTTGGTAATACAAGAGAAACATTTTATCCGAACAGATATTTTTTCAATTATTTAAGGGCAACATATACGTATGATAATGGGAATATCATCAATAGGATGGCTTTAAAAATGCATATAGAATCAGGGGTTAACAACAAGAACAATCCTGGTTCTAACAGTTATGTAAAGACATGGGTGAATGCAGTATTTAAGCATCAGTATAAAAAGAAGAAGTACATAAGATCAGAGGCATTTGTAGGGGTGTTTTTATACAGCAAGGGTGATATAGACAATCAGAAATTTTTTATTAGTTCTAATTCGGGAAATAGAGATTATACTTATTCTGATGCATTGATTGGTAGAGGAGAAAACCGATACAGTAATCTATTAATTGGTAAGCAAGTAATTCAACAAGGGGGATTAAGAAACTTAACCGATTTAGAACCAAGTAACAGGTATATGATGACATTGTCAAACGATTTTGATTTCCCTGGCATAATTCCAGCAGCATTGTATTTTGATGTAGGATATTATCAGTATATACATAGAGTTAACAATTTCAATGTTGGGTTAAAAAGCGATTTAGTTTTCACTGGAGGGGTTAGTATAAAGATGTTAAAGCGCACTTTAGAAATTTTTGTGCCTATTGTGATGTCAAGTCAATTTAAGGCATTCAACCAACTCAACAGTACATTTATAAATACAATTGGATTCAAGATCAATTTGAATCAGTTGTATCCTGTATCTATTATTAATAAAGCCAGTTTAACAGGTAAAACGGGTATTGGAGAGCAGCCATAAAAAAAAGCCCGACTGAATCAATCGGACTTTTAAGGAGAGGTAGTTGATTTTTCTTTGTTTAAAACAAAACCCGTATCAGTTTGACACGGGTTCGTTTAAGAGGGGTTAAAAGTTTTTGATTACTTTTTACCAGATTTTTTTGCTTTTGCTTTTGCTTTTGGAGCAGCTTTAGCTTTAGCTTTTGCTTTAGGAGCAGCTTTAGCTTTCGCTTTTGCTTTAGGAGCAGCTTTTGCTTTTGCTTTAGCTTTCGCTTTTGCTTTTGGAGCTGCTTTAGTAGCTTTTGCTTTAGCAGCTGGTTTTTTTGTTGTTGCCATATTTATATGTATTAAAATTGGGTTTCAATTTAAATCTGAATGCATTTCGCCGTAGTCAATTGTAATCTCTTCTCCTTTCTTAATGGTTTTTGCCGCTTTGAAAACCATCACACCTTCTTTCAATTTCTTTACGTAATCCGCATTCGGTTTCGTCGTGTGATTGTATAATGATCCAAAACCTAAAAGTATAGCTGCACTCTTTTTTTTAGTATTCCATACAAATGTATAGTTCTCTAAAATGTTTCCAACTAAACCTTGGTGGTCTTTATAACTCACCTCAATCACTGGACAAATTTCTATAAGTTCTCCTTTCTTTAAAAGTTTAGATGTAAACACACCTCGTCCTTTGTGTCCTGCATTGGATACAAATAAATAATCGTTTTTAATTAATTTCTCTTCTTTACTCATCTTAAGTCTGGTTTCAAATATATGTTTCTTTTGTAAACTATTGGTATTATTAGGTAAAATGTATTAACAACTTATCAAAGTGTAATTTTATAATCAGTCAAATTAGTTGACTAAATTTTTTATTTCCTCTTTCCGTTTTTAACTTTTTAGATTCAGATATCAACATGATACTAGTTGTTTAAGCCTTATTTTTATGCATTTCTTCAATTCTCTACTCTTTTTATCATCACAAAATCATTCATAAAATAACCGTCTCCAATGTCAAAATCTGCTACCCTTTCTATCTTAAATCCATGCTTAAAATAAAAGTTGATAGACGTATAATTTTTTCTGTTAACAGTTAATCTTATCTCCAAATTTTTACTGCTGTCTTTACTCAACATAGTTGACAAAATTTCTTGTAAGATAATGGCTCCTAAGCCCTTGTTTTGCTCACTTGTTAAGACATAGAACTTATTAATAAACCATTGGCTTTCTTGCGTTTGACTGATAGAAATAAATCCTAAATTGTCAGAATGTTCTGCAACTTTAAATAAGTAAAATTGTTGTCCTTCTGAAATTTGTTTTTTCAATGCGTCAAGTGCATACATTTTCTTTAACATGTATTCAACTTGTTCTACTCCTATAATGTTGATGTAATGATCGTGCCAGATGCTTCTGGCTAAGTCGGCTATGATTGAAAGATCGCTCTCTTTAGCTTCTATTAACATGTAGAATTTTAATTCTGATTGATGTTTAATTTCTTAGCTAAATCTTTTGGTAGCGCACTCTTATGAATATAAATATTAAGTGTTTTATATCTAAAATATGATGGTGAACAATACAAGTATCCTCCGCAATCGTTGTCTGTACCCCAGCTGTTTTTTATCTTAAAATACTTCTTGCCATTTTGATCCATTACAATACCTGTTGCATGCATGCCATGGTCGTCTGTAGTTTGATAATTGTCAAAAGCAATTTGTCTTATACTATCTGTGATTACCAATTCATCCATTGGTTTGTCAAAAGCAGATCCTGTTCTTTTTGCACCGGCATCATTGAATGCCTTGTTATCTTTTCCAACTTGAGTAATTAAAGAATCATGCACTGGTACAATTGCTACTCCATTCTTAAATGAAAATCCTTTTTCACTAACATCTGCAGCCCATGCAAAAGTATATCCTTTCATTACTGAATTAATAGCAACACTTTCTAATTCATCTAACGGTATGTTATAGCTTTGCATCATTGCCCAATTGTCTGGTACTTCAAGTGCAAATTGTGAATAGTAAGGGTGATGTGTAAACGAAGTTAAAGAGACATATTCGTCCATATTTAAACCTAAATATTTTGCAAATGATACAGGAGTATATTCTTTGTTTTCGTATGTAAATGTTTTTGGAACAACACCTAAGTATGCATCAACAGCGCCCGCAAATGCATCCTTCCATGAAGTAGTTAGTTTGCCTTGTGGATTGGCTTTTACGGCATCTACTACACCTTTTAATACAGCATCCATCTCAGCATGGTTGTGTTTGTCCGTTCCATAGTTTAATCCTTTGTATGCTGATTCAGGCATGATACCATATTTTCTAATCACCCAAGGCACATCGTGAAAGGCACCACCTGGACCGAAATTATGAAAACCATTCATTCGCACATACATATCGGCTTTGCCTAAATAGGCATTTCTTACAACAAACATTTCACTTAAATTGTGTTGCCCTTTACCCATTCTTATCAATTCACTTTCGAAAAAAGAAAGACTAGAAAAGCTCCAGCAAGTGCTTGTTCTGCTTTGGTTTTGAACGATGGTAGCTTCATTGTTTGCAAGTACTTTAAACAAGTAGCCGCCGTTTTTTTTGTTTCTCAAAGTATCTTGCGCTGATACAAAATTTGAAACTGTAATACTCAAAACTAGTAGTATGTATTTCATTTTATGGTATTTTTGAAGCTTCAAAAGTGCAAAAAAATCAATAGACTTCAAAATTTAACATATGAGTATACAATCAAAACTTTTAGAATTTGGTTCAAAAGATCATCTTACAAGTATAGAATTAAGAAGAGAAGTTTTAAGAAAACCATTGGGTTTGGATTTTAATCAAACCGATTTAGACAATGAAAAAGACCAGTTTCACATAGGTGCTTTTAAAGATGATAAACTTGTTGGTATTCTTATTCTCAAAGCGATGAAGGATTTAGGTGATGGTATCTTAAAAATGCGTCAAGTGGCTGTTCTGCCAGAGTTACAAGGTACTGGTATTGGAAAAGAAATGGTGGTGTTTTCTGAACAATGGGCCAAAGAAAATAATTACAACTTGATAGATTTACACGCCAGAAAAAACGTCACACCTTTCTATGAAAAATTGGGTTATCATATCGAAGGTGATGAGTTTCTGGAAGTTGGAATTCCCCATTTCAAAATGCTAAAGCACTTATAATCAAAAGTACTGCATTTGCAGTATTATTTATTATAAAAATTCCTATTAAATTTCACCCATGAAATTTCTGATTACTACCCTAAGCTTGTTTTTGGTATTGGATGTTTTTTCTCAAGAAAATGCTTTCGATTATATGGTGCCTATCACTCAATCAAATAGGTACTATAACCAAGCAAATAGTTCTTATATAAATGGTGATATAACGACTATGGAAACGTCTTATTTAGGTGTATCAAAGAGTGTTAATTCGGTCTATAAATCTGATGGCACAGTTGGGTATAAATTCATTGCTTACGAAGATGATTATCTATCCCCTGATGAAGATTATGCTTATTTTTTAAATTTTAATGGGTCGACAGCCAGTCTGTATGGTCATAGTAAATATGTTAAAAAGGATGGATTCATTTCTACGTATGTTGTTAATGAAACATATACTGATTATACCCCATTTACGTTTCTTAAAGTACCGGCTGAAAGTTATCAAACTACAGATTGGACCTATAAAAATCCAGAGACAGGAATGGAAGTGTCGGCAACTGCTTCTTACAAAACCATTACTTTTGGAGGCACAGATCGCAAAGCCCTTTTAGTCGAACGCAAAGAAAATGGGTCAACCAAAAGAGAATACTATGTTAAGTATTTTGGTTTGGTTGCTTTTGATTTTAAAGGATACCTGTATATCGCAAGTTTTAGAGATTATAACTTGTTTTCCAATTCATTTATTGATGCAAAAACTGAAACTGAAAGACGTTCTTATGCCTGGAGTATTATAAGAGGTATAACCAAATTAACTACCTCTGATTCGTTTATGCTGTATGGCAATAAAGATAGAAAAATAACAATGGCTAGGTTAGATTCATTACAAGGTTTGTTTCAACATATGGTGATGAAGAACCCCGAAATGATTAACGCTTATAGATACATTATGTGTGTGTATCTTCAATCTACATTTGATAAAATGTACTATTCAATGAGGGTTAATAACACATTTAATTATTACTATCAAGATGTTATTGATTGGTTTAATACATATTATCTCATACGACCATATCCAGATTTTATATCTAAAAGTAATCTCAGTTCTTATGTTACCAATGTGAATGATAATTTCTATTATCAATATTGGGAAACCGAATTGATGTATCTCAAAATAATCATTTCTGAAAGTGATTTTGAAGATTCTTATATTAAATTCCTCTATGCTCCTAGAATTTATTGTATTGACAAAAATAGTTCTACGCTCTCAAATAAAGATAAGTGCTTGCTGAATTCTTATGTTGCCATTTATTATAGTTTGTCTGGAGATGTAGCAAACCAATATAAATATCTGGTTACATCAATGGAAAATTATAAAGACTTATCTTCTGCAGATAAGGACATCAATATTGAATATATGCGCACAGTGATGAAGAACTTGTCGACTTTGAAACCAGGTTCTGAAGAAGATTTGATTAGAGCAATTAAAGGCGCAATCAATTTAAATGATTTTAACAATGCGGTTAAAATTGCAGATAATGGTTACAAGAAAAGTATTGGTATGAGTATGAATTTTGCATTTGCTTATGCATCTGCAGCATACGGAGATGAGGTGAATAAAGAGCATCTTAGGATTGCTATGAATATGTTAAAAGATAAGCTAGAGTCAATGACCTCAAGTCAATTAACTGATTACATTAAATATTGTAGAGCAATGTCACCAGAGTACGATTGTAATAAAGCTGAATCTCTATATGAGAAGAAAGCTAAAAAGGAGAAGAAGGAAAACAAATCTAAATCCAGTTCTTCAAGCTATAGTAGCAGTTCAAGAAAAGTCAATTTTGCTTTAATGGCTAACCCATTTGCTGGTTTGAACATCAGTGGAAATGGTGGATTTTTTAAATACTTGCCAATGTCGGCTACATTAAGAACCAAATCCGTTTTGCACGAAGTTAGGTACAATCCTTTTTTCGGGTTCGATGCGAAAAACAGATTTATAGCAGGTAAAATTACCGAATCGGATGTTTCTTTAAATTCAGGTTGGAAAAATATAAAAGGATACGATGTTAGTTATGCCATATTATTTGGAAAAAGTGATGTTAGTTCATATAAAAAGACTGTGACATCTACTGGTGGCGGTATCACTTTGCTTTATGGCAACTTTAAAACGGATGATGAAACAGTTACGGCAACCATTGATAATATTAATACAAATTTGATACTCCGTCCTGAAATAAAAAGATATGAGGGACTGTTTACCTTTAATATAACAACCATGTCTTGGAGTAACCATTTGGCATTTACTGCCTACTATGGTTTTGGAGCCGGTTTAAGAACTTTAACCTATGGCAATTATACTTTTTCTCAAGAGAAATTAAGTGACCCAGATGCTACCAAATTTAATGACAAAAGATGGGTGCAATCTAATTGGTCGGGACCATATTTTACTGCTAGAGCCGGGTTCAGATTTGGAATTACCTTGTTTTAATTCTATTTCTAAATTAGAAAATTACAAATACATGAAAAATAACAAGCAATTTTTTGAAAGTAATTTAATTTTACTTCAAAAAAATTTGTACTCTAATCAATTGAAAGTGAATATAGTTTAACGGAATGTGCGGGTTGAGTCCACGAACGCGTAGAATTTTAATCATGGATGCTCCGGTGGCGTTGATATGTAGCGGCAAGACATGATTGAAATTTTGGTTCGTGGCGGCCTTTTTTTGGATACTTTTTTTTATTCGTTTCACTCATGAGAACGCTTCGCTAAGTTGCCGTAAAAAAAAGTATCTGCCAAACCTGCGGCATGAGCAGGTAAAAAATTTGTACTTGTTGATTGAATAAATAAATATAAAATCTATCATTTCGTAGAATTTTAGACATTTTTTTTCTTTTTTTACTTTAATTTAGCCTACTTTTTTATTGATCAAATGATGAAGAAAATTCTATATGCCTTACTGTGTGTGTCTTTTATTGGCACTCTCGGTGCACAAGTCAACTATGCCACTCATGGTACAGTTAAAAACGGAAACTATACTTATACAAAAGTATCAGGCGATCCAACCCAAACAAGATGGTATACTTTACCAAATGGATTAACCGTCATTCTATCTGTTAACAAAAACCAACCAAGAATTCAAACTTTGGTAGCTACAAAGGCGGGTAGTAAAAATGACCCTTCAGATAATACTGGTTTAGCCCATTACCTAGAACACATGCTGTTTAAAGGAACCGATAAGTTTGGTACTCAAGATTATGCAAAAGAAAAAGTATACCTTGACCAAATTGACGCACTTTATGAAAAATACAATAAAACAACGGATGAAGCCAAGAGAAAATCTATTTATAGAGAAATTGACAGCATCAGTGGTATTGCTTCAAAATATAGCATAGCCAATGAGTTTGATAAAATGTGTCAAGGTATTGGTGCGCAAGGTACAAATGCATTTACAAGTGTTGAACAAACAGTTTATGTCAACGATATTCCTTCTAACAGACTACATCAATGGATTGAAATAGAATCTGAGAGATACAGAAACCCTGTATTGCGTTTGTTTCATACTGAATTAGAGGCGGTATACGAAGAGAAAAATATTTCACTTGACAATGATGTCAGCGAAATGTATGAAAAATTGTATGCAAGTTTGTTTAGAGCCCACCCTTATGGTACTCAAACAACCATTGGAACAGTAGAACATCTGAAAAATCCATCTTTAGTAAAAATCAGAAACTACTTTAATACGTATTATGTGCCAAATAATATGGCGGTAATAATGGTTGGAGATTTTAATCCAGATGAAGCCATAGAAATGATTGACAAACATTTTGGTTATATGACCAGCAAACCATTGCCACCATTTACTTTCCCAATCGAATATCCTAGAGGTCTTCCTGATAGTATCAATGTTGTTGGTCCAGATGCTGCAAGCTTAATGATGGCTTGGAGATTTGATGGTGTATCTTCAAAAGATGCACTGATGGTTAGAATAATAGATTTGATTTTGAGTAACAGCAAAGCTGGCTTAATCGACTTGAATTTGGTGAAAGAGCAAAAAGTACTTTCTGCTTCATCATCTCCCGACTTTATGAAAGATTACAGTGTACATATGTTACAAGGTAAGCCAAAAGAAGGTCAGACTCTTGAAGAAGTTAGAGATTTGTTACTAGCTCAAATAGAAAAAATTAAAAAAGGTGAGTTTGATGAAGAACTCTTAAAAGGCATCATTGCCAACAATATGGTAGATGAAATTAAAAACTTTGATAGTTATAATGGATTGGCATATTCTCTTTTGGATGCTTTTGTAACTGACAGAAGATGGAAAGATGTGCTCAACATCAATTATGAATTGAGTAAAATAACTAAAAAAGACATTATCGACTTTGCGAATGAGTATTATACAAAAGGTTATTCTATAGTATACAAAAGAACTGGTGAAGATACCAAGCAAGATAAAATTGAAAAACCTCAAATTACTGAAGTGTCTTTGAATAGAGATAAGTCATCTCAATTTGTCATCGACTTGTTGTCAGAAGAAACTGATAGTATCAAACCAGTATACATTGATTATACCAAAGACATTGAAAGAGGTAAATGTGGTAAAGCTGAATTGTTGTTTAAAAAGAACTCAAAGAACCAATTGTTCTCTCTTTACTATGTTGTTGATATGGGAAAATTGAACAACAAAAAATTACCATTTGCTTTAGAGTATCTTCAATACATCGGCACAGATAAATATTCTGCTTCTGAGTTGAGCATGAAGTTTTATAAGATGGCTTGTAACTTTGGAATATCAGTTGGAGACAAACAAAGTTATGTATACTTGAACGGTCCACAACAAAACTTTGAGGCCGCTCTTGCCTTGTTCGAAGAGTTGTTGGCAAATGCAAAACCTGATAATGCCGTTTTGAAAGACTATGTAGGTAGAATTTTAAAAACCAGAACAGATGCTAAGTTAAGCAAACGTTCGATTTCATCAGCCTTGAGCACCTATGCTTTGTATGGCAAAGTCAATCCTAGAACATATACATTAAACAACACCGAGTTACAAGCTTTAACTGCTACCGAACTTGTTGGAATGATTAAAGGATTACATCAATACAAACACAGAATCATGTATTATGGTCCGGAGACCAAAGAAAACATCGAAAAAGTACTGACAGCTAAGCATAAAATGCCAGAAGCATTCTTGCCAACTCCAGCAGCATTCGAATTCAAACCTATTACATATACGACCAATACAGTGTTTTTTGCTCACCATGATATGGTTCAAGCAGAAATTAACTGGAGAACAGGGGCACCAATGTTTGATATCAATAAAACAGCAAATATTAGAGCATTCAATGAGTATTTTGGTGGGGGTATGAGCAGTGTGGTATTCCAAGAAATTAGAGAATCAAGAGCACTTGCATATTCTACTTATGCAGTATACAACCAAGCCATGGAAAAAGGCAAGCAAGATATTTTGGTTGCTTATGTTGGTACACAAGCCGATAAGATGAACGATGCAATCACTGCAATGTCAGAGTTGTTGAACAACATGCCATTAAACGAAGAAAGCTTCAATCAGGCAAAACAATCGATATTGAGTGGATTAGAATCAGAACGCATCAACGATGCTGATGTATTCTTCTCTTATTTGGATGCCATTGATATGGGTATTGACTATGATTACAGAAAAATGGAATACGAAGCCATTAAAAAGATCACTTTCGATGATGTAAAGGCTTTCCAAGCTCAAAATATCAAAGGAAAGAAATGGGCAATATCAGTCTTAGGTTCAAGAGAGAAAATAAAAGAAGAGGACTTAAAGAAATACGGAGAATTAAAGATTCTAACTTTAGAAGAAATATTTGGATATTAAACCATAAAAAAAGCCCCAAACATTGGGGCTTTTTTTATGAGATAAAGTTTTTTATAATCTAGCCCAAGGAATACCAGCTAATACTAGTACCAAAGCCAATCCGAAGAAAATTAAACTGGTTTTTCTAACGGCATTGATTTCAGATAATTTTTTGATTTTAGCGTAACCAATATGGGTCAATGCAATCGCTAAAAGCATTAAAATAAAATGTTCAACTGCAATCTTTCTATAATCAGCAGTTTTCATTACGAAACCCATGCCTTGTTCAAATGCTTTAACACCATATGGACTGTAAACAAAATACAGGGTTAAGCCAATCAATAATTGAATGTCGCAGATGATCATGAAGGCAAGTCCGGGAATTTTAGTCTTTCCATCAACTGATTTGTTTAGATAAGGAATTACAATAGCTATTACTGCGGCAAGCAATACCAACCATCTTGTATGCGAATGTGTGCTTAATAAAAATGAGTACATATTGTCTGAATTTTATGCAAAATTAGGCGATTGTACCTGAATACAAATAAAAAATTATAAGTGTTTGAGGAGTTCCTCTCTAATTGCCTTGCTGGAAATATGACAGATATTGAATTGTTCCTTTATAGAAGCATGGTTGATAAAGGTATCTGGAATACCCAAAGTTGTTAATTTTCCTGAATATCCTGCTTCAAAAGCTAAAGAGGCAATTGTACTTCCAATGCCACCTAATAGTTGCGATTCTTCAACAAAAAGGATAGAAGAATAAGTGTTGAATATGGTGTTTAACAAATCTTTATCCAATGGTTTTGCTGAAAACAAATCAAATACATCAACATCTAGATCTTGTGATGCATCAATGCATTCATTGCCAATAGTGCCCACAAAGCACAAGGCAATTTTCGCATTTTTATGGACAATTTGTTTGCCTTTTGACAAGTCAATATTGGTCAACTTAGTTGCCTTAAATTCACTTTTAGCTTTTCCTCTAGGATATCGGATGACTATTGGTCCATCTTCCAAAAGTACAGCAGAATTTAGCGCATTTCTTAAGTCTTCTTGATTTGAAGGTGCTACAATTTTGATGTTTGGAATGGTTTGAAGAAAGGCCAAATCAAAGACTCCGTGATGTGTTGGTCCGTCTTCTCCAACTAGTCCAGCTCTATCTACTGCAAAAACTACATTCAAGTTTTGCAAAGCCACATCATGTATTAATTGGTCGTATCCTCTCTGCAAAAAAGTAGAGTAGATACAACAAATTGGTTTCATTCCTGAGGCTGCTAATCCAGCAGAAAATGTTATAGCATGTTGCTCTGCGATGCCTACATCAAACACTCTTTCTGGAAATTTTTCCTGCATAAAATGCAAAGAACTACCAGAAATCATGGCTGGAGTTACTGCTACAATTTTGTTGTTTTGTTCGGCTAATTCTAGTAATGTTCTTCCAAAAATATCTTGATATTTGACGTTATTGTCTGATTCGACAGTGTTTTTACCAGATAATTTATCGAATTTGGAGGTGCTATGCCACTTTGTTTGTTCGGCCTCGGCCGGTGCATATCCTTTGCCTTTGGTTGTTTTTATATGGATGATTTTTGGGGCATCTATCTGAGAATCCGACTTTAAAACTTTTAAAAGTTCATCTACATTATGCCCATCTATGGGTCCGAAGTATTGAAAACCAAAATCGGTGAACCAATTGTCTTTCTTATTGTTGATTTGTTCTAGGTATTCTCCAAGGGCTCCCTGACTTGGATCAATACCGATGTGATTGTCGTTGATGATGATGGTGATATTGGTCTTGCTGATACCAGCATTGTTAATGGCTTCGAAAGCCTGACCAGCACTCATGGCGCCATCACCAATAACTGCAATATGTTGACGTTGTATTCCACTTAATTTTGCCGCATGGGCATATCCAAGTGCTGCAGAAATTGAAGTTGAAGAATGCGCTGTACCAAATGCATCGAAGACACTTTCAGACATTTTTGGAAAACCACTAACACCGTTTAATTGTCTTAAAGAGTCAAAATTAGATTTGCGCTCTGTTAGAATTTTATGGGCGTATGCTTGATGACCAACATCCCAAATTAAAATGTCGTTTGGCGTATTATAGTGAAAGTGCAATGCAACAGTTAGTTCTATAACCCCCAGATTCGCAGCAAAGTGACCGCCATTTTCAGCTATTTTACCGATAAGATATTGTCTCAACCAATGAGCGTACTCTTGGAGTTGAGATTCTGATAAAAGCTTCAATTTTAAGGGGCTGTCTATTTCGTCGAATGCTATTGACACGGTGCAAAAGTACTAATAAATTAAAGAATTTCAGCCTACTTCAACTTGCTTAAATTGGACTTTGTCAAATTAGCGATTTTGCGTACTTTTGCAGTATGTCATTATCATCGGCAAAAGAACTTAAGAGTATGGATTTTGAGACATTTAAAGCAGAGGTTTTAGAAGATTACAAAATAGCTTTTGAAAGCCGTCAAGCCAGTCTCTTAGGTAGAAAAGAGGTTTTAACTGGAAAGGCAAAGTTTGGAATTTTCGGAGACGGGAAAGAAGTGGCTCAGATTGCTATGGCCAAAGCCTTCAAGCATGGCGATACTAGAAGTGGTTACTACCGCGATCAAACGTTTATGTTTGCGACAGGTATGAACACCATACAGCAATTCTTTGCGCAGTTATACGCACATACCGATGTTGATGCTGAACCAAATAGCGGTGGCAGAAGTATGAACGGTCACTTTGGTTCAAGAATGTTAGACAGCAATGGCAATTGGATACCTCAAACGGATAGATACAATTCGTCTTCTGATATTTCTCCTACTGCTGGTCAAATGCCTAGATTACTTGGATTGGCTCTTGCTTCTAAATTGTATAGAAACAATCCTGAACTACATCAGTTTACAGATTTTTCTAATAAAGGCAACGAAGTAGCTTTTGGTACAATTGGAAATGCCTCAACAAGCGAAGGTGGTTTTTGGGAAGTCATCAATGCCGCTGGTGTCTTACAAGTGCCAATGGCCATGAGTGTTTGGGATGATGGCTACGGTATTTCTGTTCCTGCTAAATATCAAACAACAAAAGAAAATATTAGTACCATCCTCAAAGGCTTTAACTCTGATGAAAATGGTGTAGGTGTGGATATTTACAATGCAAAAGGTTGGGACTATCCTGAGCTTTGCAGAGTGTATCAAGAGGCTGTTGAGCATTGCAGAACCAATCACCGCCCTGTGTTGATTCATATCAATGAAGTAACTCAACCTCAAGGTCACAGTACCTCGGGTTCTCACGAAAGATACAAAAGCAAAGAAAGATTGCAATGGGAATCGGATTTCGATTGTATCAAAAAAATGCGTGAGTGGATTGAGGAAAATAAACTTGCTACTGCTGCTGAATTAGACGCTCTTGAAACAGATGCTATACAATTTGTAAATGAGAGTAAAAAGAAAGCTTGGGAAGCTTATTTAGCACCTATTAAAAATGATGTAGCCGAGGTGATTTCTCTGCTAGAATCATTCCCTCATCCATCTGCTCAAGAAGCCATTTCAGAATTGAAATCTGTAAAGGATCCAATCAGAAAAGATATTGGTGTAGCCATCAATAAAGTTTTAATTGCTGCTCTAGGTGAGGATTCAGAAAATAGAAGGCAATTAAAGGCTTATTACCAAGATTTTTTAAATAAAAACTTCGAAAGATATTCATCAGATTTGTTTAGTAACTCGTCTAGCAATATCCACTCTATACCTGAAGTTAAAGCAGAATACAACGACGATAAAATTGTCGATGGTAGGGAAGTGGTATTGGCATTTTTTGATGCTGCTCTTGGAAGAGATCCTAGAGTGTTTGCATTTGGTGAAGATGTTGGAACCATTGGAGATGTTAACCAAGGTTTTGCAGGAATGCAAGAAAAGTACGGTGAGTTGCGTGTTACAGATACAGGTATCCGCGAATTAAGCATCATTGGTCAGGGTATCGGAGCATCCATGAGAGGATTGCGTCCAATAGCTGAAATTCAATATTTGGATTATCTATTGTATGCTCTTCAAATTATGAGCGATGATATTGCTACAATGCAATACAGAACCAAAGGTGGTCAAAAAGCCCCAATCATCATCAGAACTAGAGGACATAGATTAGAAGGTATCTGGCACAGTGGATCGCCAATGGGTATGATCATACATGCTGTTAGAGGTATGCATGTTTGTGTTCCTAGAAATATGACCCAAGCTGCTGGTATGTACAATTTGTTGCTTAAAGCAGACGAACCAGCTCTTGTTGTAGAATGCTTAAATGGATATCGATTGAAAGAAAAATTGCCAAGCAATATTGGTGAGTTTACAGTTCCATTAGGTCGACCAGAAATTTTGCAAGAAGGTTATGATGTTACCATTGTAAGTTATGGCAGTACATTAAGAATCATTCAAGATGCGATGAAGAAATTGGCTGCAATTGGTATTTCGTGTGAGTTAATAGATGTACAAACGCTATTGCCTTTCGATACCAATCACAGCATAGTTGAATCTTTAAAGAAAACGAATAAGGTTGTGTTTATAGATGAGGATGTGCCAGGTGGTGCAACATCGTATATGATGCAGCAAGTTTTAGAAGTGCAAAATGGTTATATGCATTTAGATGCTAAACCATTGACCATATCTGCAAAACCGCATCGTCCTGCTTATGGAACTGATGGTGATTATTTCTCTAAACCGAATGCTGAAGACATTTTCATTGCCATCTACAACATGATGCATGATTACAATCCAGCTCAGTATCCAGAATTTTAATTAAGGTAATTAATTACTAATAACTATTTAAAATTACCTTTTCAAAAATAAGTTGCTAAGGTGAGTTTTACATTTTTTAAATTATTCGCAAATTGAATGAGTTAGTTAACTTTTACAAACAGCAAATTTGTATTTAAGTCCAAAATTGTATGCTAATCTATTAGTTGAATTGTAAAAAGGATTATGTTTGGTTATTTCATGTATGTAATTAGTTTGAAATGAGAAAAATAGTCTATCATTAAGTAGATTTTTTTCTAATTTTAACCCTAATAACCCAGACCAAAATATTGTGTAACCATAAATTGGATTTGAACGTATTGTTGGGTCTAAATATTCTTTTATTATTTGATCGTTTATTTTTGTTAAACCAATTCCAGTTTGTAATTTAAATTTGATATTTTGTTTATTAATTACATTAAAATTGATGTCAAAGGGTAGGTATGAAACTGTTGAATTATGAGTTATTTTTTTAATATCAGAATTTAATTTAGGTTCATATTGGAGATAATAATTTCTATTTAACTTTTGCAAACCTATTGTAATTTCATAGTTTTTATTTAAAGTACTGCCAATAGAAATACCCCAAGAATGATTTTGTAATTTTTTATCTATAATTAGTTCTTTTTCATAATCTTGTTTAAAAAAGAAAAATTTTGGAAGTATTTTTTCAACTGTTATAGACCATTTTAAAGTATCATTTCTATTATTTCCATTAATTTCAACAATAGAAATGAAAGTTAAACATATGCAAAGAAATTTTATCAATGATTTACTTGATTTTGCGATAGTGATTTTTTTGAATATTAAATTGTGCTATTGCTCTATCTCATCGACTTCTTTAAGTCTGATGACCCTCTTTTTGGTGTATTTGTTTCTTATAAAGATGTACACCGAACACAAAGTTATTGTAAAGATGAAGAGTATACTCAACTGTGCTGATAGTCGCCCTTGTAAAGGTAACGCTATTATGATAACGTTAACTAAAGCTTGTAAGCCAGCATAAATAATGGAAATATTGACATGCTTGTATTTGCCAACATGCACCAATTTCTTAAATAAGAAATCTCTATGTGGCACAAAGATGTTTTCTCTTAACAACAGTTTAAAAATGACTGTTAAACCTGCATCAACACCAAAAACGGCAAACAATAAAAAGTAAGCGTAATTGCCAGTTTTAAAAATGAGATTCAACATCAAATACAAGATGATAAATGCCAGTGCGATACTGCCTGTATCTCCTGCAAATACAATGGCTTTCCGCCTAAGATTCAAGCCTAGAAAAATAGAAACGCCTATGATGTAGGTATATAAAAACTCATTCTTTATAAACGTTACTTCATTGCCTTTTACATCTACAGAATGAGAGTTTAACCAAAGGAAACTCAATAAAATAACTAAAGTGTTAAGTCCTAACATACCATTGATGCCATCCATAAAATTGAAAGCATTAAGTACGCCAATACCTAATATAATAATCGCTATAATAAGTGGCCACTTTTCAAAATCCATCATATAGTCGAACGGCAATGCAAGAGCCATTAGTGCTAGTGCAAAAATTTGAAAAATTAGCCGAATGAAATGTTTGACAAATACTAAGTCATCAATATAACTTATGGTAGAAACCATCAACAGTGCAATGATAAAAAATGATTTGAGTGAATAAGGGAACGCTATGCTGTATAATAAAAGCCCAAATAATACAAAAACACCAAATCCAGTTATTGTTCTGTTTTGATGTGAGCTTCTGCCAACAGGATGGTCATAAATTTTATAAAAATGGGCAATTCTGATGTACATCAATGTGTAAATGATGAAACAAACAGGAGCTATTAAATAATAATAAAACTTAAGCATTTTCCTTTTGATACAATTTTTCTATCCAGAAATTATATCTTTCTTCTATGATTTTTCTTTTCTGCTTCAAAGTTACAGTCAATTCTCCTGTTTCTATAGAAAAAGGTTTTCTTTTGACGATAAAATCTCTGATTCGTGCATAATTTGCCAACGATTGGGACAGTTTTTTGACGTCTTCTTCTATCCAATGCTTGATTTTTTCGTCAACTATTATGTCTTCTTCATCATTGAAATAACTGTTATTTAAGCCAAAAAAATCTTTTAAATGGTCTTCTTTCGGAATGATAATGGCCGTAACATATTCTTTTTTATCTCCAATAATAAAGATTTGTTCAATCTTGTCACTTTGCAGATAGGTGTTTTCAATTGGGGTAGGATAGATGTTCTTACCCAAACTGGTTTTTAACATGTTTTTATATCTGTCAGTGATCTTTAGATAACCCTTTTCAAATTTGCCAATATCACCAGTATGAAACCAACCATCTGCGTCCATTACCATAGCTGTTTCAGTAGGATTGTTGTAATATCCTTTCATGATGTTTGGCCCTTTGCAAATAATTTCACCTTCTTCCGACTCAAAATCTGGATTAAAACTATTATAAGTTTGTACAGTAATCAGTTCTTTGGTTTCGATATTTTGAATTGCTACTTGCTGACGTGGCGCTACTCTACCACTGGTTCCATGAATTTGTCTTTCGTATTCGTTAACGGAAATAAAAGGTGAGGTTTCGGTTAAGCCATATCCTTGCTGACATCTGATGCCTATGTTGCCAAAAAATTCGCCAATGTGCTGTGGTAATGCACCTCCACCTGAAACCAATAGTTTTAATTTACCTCCTAATTTACTCTTGATTTTACTGAATACCAGTTTTTCGGCAATTGCATGTTGAATCGCTAATAGCGGTCCAATACTTTTTTTGTTCTCAAGTTTGATGCGGTGTTTTTCGCCGACCTTTAAACTCCAGAAAAATATTTTAGCACTTATGCCTCCTTTTGCTTCTGCATTACCTCTGATGCGGCCTTCTAAACGCTCTAATAATCTAGGAACGCAAGTCATAATTGTTGGCGTTGCCTCCATGAAGTTTTGAGCAATTTTTTCTATGCTTTCAGCATAGGCTATTTGAGCACCTATAAAAGTTGGGAGGTAATAACCAGCCATTCTTTCATACACGTGACTCAATGGTAAAAAGGATAAAAATCTATCGTCTTTATTGATGCTCCAGCACAAGTCTTTTGCATCATAACAGTTGCTCATAAAGTTATAGTGACTCAACATGGTTCCTTTTGGAACACCTGTTGTACCACTGGTGTAAATGAGTGCTGCTAAATCATCTTTTTGTATGGTTGGAAGTATCGCATCTATCTCATCTTTTTGAGCAGCTAATGCCTTTGCACCAATCGATTTTAAGGTACTAACATTAACAAACTTCTCGTTTTCGTTGTTGTAGTCGAATGCCAAAAATACCTTTTCAACTTGAGGACATTTGTCTTCAACTTTTTGAAACTTTTTTAGTAAAAATGGATTGCCAACCAATACCGCTTTACTCTGACTGTCATTTAAGATGAAAGCAGTTTCATCTGGTGTTAATGTTGGATAAATAGAAACATTTACTGCTCCTAGTTTTTGTAAAGCTTGATCAAAATAGATAAACTCTGGACAGTTTTCTAATACAATAGATAATTTGTCTCCTTTTCTGATGCCAATAGAATGTAGGTATGAAGCCCATTTGTCTATATTATCAAGGGTCTCAGCATAACTAATTTCTTTATATGTATTACCAGATTTCTCTAACAAGAATGTATAAGAAGGTTGATGAATCTTATACGCACTGTTTAATAGGAATTCGTGTAATGAACCAAATTCTGGATCTTTTACTACCATATTATCTATTTAATGTTGCGAAGTTATTAGAAAAAAATGCTTTTGCAAGAATATCTACATCATTCTGCCAACGATAAGAAGAAGCATACATGAAATTTAGATTTTGGAGCAATTGAGGATCTGATACTGAATTAGATACAGACTGACCAACACAAAAAACCGATGGCTGTAATTCTGGTAAATTGCTAATGTCAACTTGTTTGTTATAGCCTACCCAAGTTTGTTTTCCCATCAAACAACTTACCCAGTGCTGTAATACTTGAGAAAGAAACTTTGGTTTAAAGACCAAAAATGGTAGAATCATTATAATCGCCAAACATGTGATGATGTCTATCCATCGCTTCTTTTGTCTTATCTCTGGATTACTTAATGCAAAAGTGATGTCAACGCTGTAAAATTCTCCAGTAGTATTTTTTGAATTGCTACCAATGATATAAGCGCCTTTTTCAGGCATGATTTTGTATTTTGCTCTTGTCTTATCAGCATTGCCCATAATGCTCATAATTTCAGTACTACTCACATCTGCAGCGCAAAAAATGATTTCATTTGCTTTGTATAATTCGATTAACAAAGGCAAATTTTCAATACTTCCAATCCAGTCGCCATGCTCTACAGAATGGTTTGGTTTGATAAATCCTAATAGCTTAAATCTCGAAGGATAATTGATGAGAATCTGTTTGACTCTATTGCATTCGTTTAAACTACCTACAATCAATACCTGAGATTGTTGAGAGGCAGTGGTATCGAAATGTTTGAATTTTAAAAAATGGAATACAATTCTAATGGAGACTGTTATGAGTAAAGCCCAAACTGCTCCTAATAGAATGAGTGCTCTAGAGAACCTCATACTTTCTGGCAATAGTGCATACACAGATAACAGTAAAAAACTGCCAAAAATGATGCCTCTGGCTGTTTTATTAATTTTAAAAGGGTCAGAATATCCACCGCTTACATACACGCCCCCAAGCCAAAACAAAATATACATAGGAACATGCATTTGGATGTATTCAATAGGGTAAAATCCTCCAACAACATATTTGTTGTATATTTCCCAATACCGCATTAATCCATAATATCCAGCAAAAATGAGCAGGAAGTCGAAAAAGAATAACTTAAGCGCGTTGAACAATCTTATTAAGATGGCAATGGTTGCTCTGCCAAAAATAGCCGCATTGATACAGGCCGAAAACCACCAACCTTGTTGTTTGGTAAAGTGTTTCTTGGCAAACTTTGCCATGGCTTGATAAAATATCTTTACGTAGTTAACGCTGTGTTTTTTTGTGCTTTCACCTTTGTAATGTATAATGGTGGTATCTGCAAAATAGTAGTTATCATACCCAGCTTTGACAATTCTGTAACTTAAATCGATGTCCTCTCCATACATGAAGAAATTTTCATCTAACAGGCCAACTTCATCAAGTACCTTCTTTTTAATGAGCATGAATGCACCACTTAAGATGTCAACTTTGTTGGTTTCGAATTCACTTAAGTAGCCTAAATGGTAGGCTCCGAAAGTTTTAGATTTAGGGAATAGTTTTGCCAAACCACTCATTTTATAGAAAGCAACAGCAGGTGTAGGCAAACCTCTTTTCGATTCTGGTAAGAATTCACCTCGCCCATCTATCATACGCACACCAAGAGCTCCAGCTTTTGGGTTGTTGTCTAAAAATTGAACCGTTTTGGTTAAAGTATCTTCACTGATGACAGTGTCAGGATTTAGTAAAAGGACATTTCTTCCTTTAGAGATAAGTATGCCTTGGTTATTGGCTTTGCTGAATCCAACGTTGTCTTTGTTTGCAATTAAAATGGCTTGCGGAAACTTCTCACTTACCATTTCACAAGAGTCATCAGCTGAATTGTTGTCAACTACAATTACTTCAACATTCAGACTTTGCACAGCTTTATAAACCGATAACAAAGTTTGCTCGAGTAATGCTTTTACATTGTAATTGACAATAATGACCGATAAATCCATTCAGTAATTACTGGCAAACCTACACATTTTTTTTAATGTAAGGAAGTGCAAAGTACTCCCTGTCGATTAATACTACTGTCTAATCAGAGTTATAGTGCCATTGGTGTTTAGCATCTTTTCAGGATCTATTTTGAAACTGTAGTCAAATATGTAATAGTATGTTCCTGAAGGGCAATTGGCTCCTTGGTTGTTTACTTTACCATTCCAGTTGATGCCATCACCTAGTACACCATCCTCAAAGCTTTCGTATACTAAGACACCCCATCTGTCGTATATTTTCAAATGGTATTTGTCTTCACCAACTATGGTGACATCGTATTCGTCGTTGTATCCAGAACTAACACTTGGTGTGAATACATTGAACATGACAATGTCTTGCACATAATCGTTTTCTATTGGTTTACATACAGAATCTTTACATTTGTTGAAAACACTGGCAGTTAAACAAACCACGAACTTTCCATTGTTTGTGCCGTAATTGTGTTGACCATTTACATTGGTTGAACTATTGTCAGAACCTGAACCTGGGTCACCATAATTCCATAAAAAATCAGCACTTATAGGATTTGAAAAATTTTTAAATCTAAATATTGGAGCTTCACTGTTATCAGCGATTTCGAAGTCGGCAGTTACACCTAATACTACAATGGTTTTTGTCATCGAATCGGTACAAATTGGATTGCCTGTTCCAAAGTTGTAACGCGGACTGTAAGTTACTTTATACGTGCCAGCATTACCATATTTATATGTAACAGTTGATTTGAAAAAATCTTTGAATTTGGTGTTGTCACCAAAATCCCAATACACATTTGAAGCGTTAGATTTACAATTGAAGTTGATGGTTTGACCTAGACAAATTGTGTCTATAGATGTTAACTCTGTAAATTTGGTTTCGAAAACAGTTACCCCAATTTTTGGGTCGTATGTCTCATGACAATAATAGACGGCTCCTGTATATGGGTTGTAAAATGTATCTATGCCAATTAATTTAGGGTAAAACTTGCCGGCCTTTAAATACAGATAAGTTTGGTCTTTTTTAGAAACATCTTCTAATGTTGAGTTGCTGTAATCATCAAATTCCCAAATGTAACTAGAACATTTTCTAGATAGGTTTTTAAACGATACCTTTAGTGGTGAACATCCTATAGTATCCTTCATTGAAAATTCTGGAACTGAACCTTTAACCTCAATGTTAAAATTGATGGTATCTCTACAAGCATTTGTATCTTCTACTATATGCATCACCTTTATGATACTGTCTTTTAAATCGAAAGATCTAAATGGATTTTTCTCTAATGTGGTGTAGTTGCCAGATCCAAAATCCCAAATGTATTTGGTTATGACGTCTTTTGGTTCTTTGTAAACATAATAAGAAGAGTCGAACATTTGTTTCAATTCACTACAAAATGAGATTCTTGCATCACCAACAATGCCAGCTTTTAGTTGTCTGATACCAATAGGTATTTTCAAGGTATCTATGCACGATAAAGAATCTTCTGTTATCATGTAAATGCTGTCTCGTCCGTAACGCTTAAATTGTTTACAGAATTGATTGCTGGTATGGGTTTTCTTATCAGAGTCTATCCATTTGATGGATACTAAGTTGTTGTATATACTTAGATTAAAAAAGTTATCTATAACTGGGTCGAAACACAAGGTTTCATTCAAACATGGTTTGCCTTTTACTCTATATTTAATGTGTTTGCCAAATTGAATTTTGAGTTTTCTACTTCTAGCACACCCCTCATGTGATATAAACTGGAAATCCAAGAGTGTATCGAGACCACTTAAGGTGTATATGTGTTTGACAGAATTGACAATAGAATCTTTGGTAAAAGTAAGTGTTGTTGTGTTGCCATCCTTCCAATCGATAAACACAACATCTCCCTTTTTAAAATTTGGATGTACAAATCCAACTTCAGCCGTAAATGGCTTACATGCACTGGTTATTTTCAATGTCAAATTGGTGTCTAAAGTTTCTTTTACATATAAGAAATTGTCAACAAATAAGGTATCAAACCAAGTGCTATCATTTCTGTAAACAATGATAGAATCATCGCCAAAATCCTCTGCAAATTCAGGTTCTTTGTTTTCAAAAATGAAACCTACACCATACCATCCTTTATATGGTTTGTTAACTTGAGATGGGAATTTCATCCAAGTTTTTCCGGTGTCTAATGTAAACGCAATTGGACCAATTTCATCTTTGTTTAGAGGTATAAAAGTATCTCCTTGGCATATGGTAATAAAACCACCTCTTTTACACAGTTTGCATTTAAAATGATTGACGTTTTCATAGGCTGTATCTGCACAACCATTGGAATTATCGGTGATGGTTAATCGAATTTTATTAACACCTCTAGGAACAGTATAATCGTGTTTGCCAAACCATCCTATAGTCGTATTACAATTTTTGTATTTATTGATGTTGGCATCTCTGTTAATGACACAATTATCACCTTCAGGATCTACTACATCCCATCTGTAAGAAGCGTTTTTCTTGGAAATGTTTAATGAAGTATCAATGAAAAAGACTCTTTTCTCAATACCACATTGGTCTTTGTTGAAAACCTTCAGTCTAGCTATCGGTCCTATAATTTTAAAGGTGCGACTAAAGCTTTGTACACAAGCCCCTTTTGAAACAGTGCAAGTAATGGTATGTAAAGGATTGCTTAATCCAACATTTTTTGGGGTAAGTGAAATAGCTGATGAAGTTGCTTTTAATGGTGTTCCATTAAGTGACCAGGCATAACTGATGTCTTTTTCAATTTGAGTATTTGAAATCGTGATAATGCCGCTTGAACCATAACAAAAAACAGTGTCATTCAAACTTAAATTATTGCTAATGCCAGCAGTGTTTAAAAACACATCAATAGTGTCTTTTGTATAACAGGTGTTATTTGGATTGACGATTTCTAATTTGGCTTTATATGTTTTATTGGTTGTAGTGTTAAAACATTTTTTAGAATTGTACGACAAAGATTGAGGATTGCCCCCATCAAAGGTCCATATATAGTTTGGTTGAGCGCCATTAGGTATTTTCGAATCGTTTTCAAAACAAACTTCGGCTTCCCCACATTTAGGAAACTTTACTTCGTATTTGATTTTTGCTAAAGAACCATCAATGATTCTAACTTTAGCAAGTGTAGATGCCTTACAACCTTTGTTGTCGGTAATCTCCATTTTAATTTTGTAGACATCTTTCATTTTATAATGGTGACTGACAACATCCCCAAATTGGCGGTTATTGTTGTTGTCAAAATCTCCATCACCCCACACCATCAAACGCTTTGTTATTGTATTGTTTGAACTCGACATGGTTGATTCATCTTTGAATTTGAACTCGTTTGTAAACAAACATGAATCATATCCTATCATAGTTGTTAGAATGGCTTTTGGCAATTCATGTACAGTAAGTGTCATTGAATCGCTTTGAGTGCCTCCAGAGCTTAAATTAATAGTTACTTTGATTTTAAAAGTACCTGTTATTTTATATAAGTGAAAAGGGGAGTTGCTGTTAGATGTGTAACCATCTCCAAATTCCCATGTGATGCTGTTAAAGCCGCTAACACCTTGAACTTTAAAATAGGCAAGATTGCCAATACATACATCAGGACTAGTTGAAATAATGCCAGCATTTAGGCGAGTAAACAATAATAGTAGTAGGGTAAATACAATAAATTTTTTCATAATCAAGATTTTACAAGTGCGTGAATTCATAGTTTGATGTATAAAATTAGTTTATTTTAACTAATCTTATTTAGTTAGACGTATGTAAATTGTAAAATGTGTCAGAAAAATGAAAGAAAAAGCTATTTTTTACCTTGGGATGGAATTTCTACTGGCAAATTCAAGCTGTTCCAATGTTGAAGTTTTTCGGATTTTTCAAATAATATGAATCCTTTACTATCAAATTTAGATGATAATATGTTGATTGATGCAGCACTCCCATTTACCAAACAAGCCAATGACATGGCTTTTGCATAAATGAAATTGTTTGATAGGACATACACACTCAAAACATCTGTTTTGGTTGGCTGACCAGTTAAAGGATTGATTGTATGGCTATATCTTACGCCATTGTTTAAAAAGAAGTTTTTATAACTATTCTCTGCACCTATACAGAAATTTTTAACTGGAATTTTACAGTATTCTTCAACTTTTAAAGAGTTTAGGTAAGGCTTTTCTACAATGATTGGCCAATAAGATTCTTTTCCATTGTTGCCTTTAACTTTGATGTCTCCATTAAAATTGATGTAATAATTTTTGATGTTTTTAGCAGAATCCAACCATTTAGAAATGGCATTTATGGTTAAACATCCAATTAGTGCGTTAAAGTTAACATTCTGAAGAATGTTTGCTTTTTTAGGTTTAGAAGCATCAAATTCAATTAAGCTGCCATAATCTTGACGCAATAATTTCGCAATCTGAGTTGTATCAATGCTTTGGGCATTTTCAGAAGTTGTAAATGTGTGCCAATATTGGAATAATCCTCCTAATCCTGCATTGAATGCGCCATTAGTGACTTTTTTTACCAATTGCGAAATACTATCTAATTCAACGAATGTGCTTTTATAATTTTGATATGTCTGACTCTCTTGCTGATTTAAAGAGATGTTGTTGTTGAATTTATATACCAATGATTTGCTGTTATAAGCATCAAAAACATCATGATATACTTGAATGATACTATCTATCTCTTTTTTGTAATCACTGCTATCTTCATAGGCCAATTCATATTTGTAAGATTTGGTTTTGTCTTTTAGAACTTTGAATTTACTTGTAGTGTTGTTCTTATTTGAACAGGCATTCAACAAAACCACTACTATAATAAAACACCAAGTCTTAGACATATCAATTGATTAGAAAATCAGATGTGGTTTTCATGACTTTACCAAAGATAAAATCCTGAATCTGCACCACTTCTTTGCTGTTGTTGTTGATGAAAGCGTAAAACGTTTCAATATCAAATTGCAAGGGGTTTCCTTCTTTGTCGAATTGAATGCTGCTATCCTTTTTCAATCCTTTTCTGTGGATCCTTAAACTGGTTACATTGCCTTTTTTATCTGTAACGGTTAAGATTAAAAAGGGAGTAGTTTTAGAGATAGAATCAATTTTTTGGGCGTTTAAATCAATTGGAAATCCTTCAAAAGACAAATTCTCCCATAATTTAAGATAGGTTCTGATATTGTTGAGATTGGCAACTTTGTTGTTTTCTAAAGTTACGTTATTGCTCGTAATGGTAGGTTCAGAGCCTTCGTTGTTTATGACAAAAGAGTTTTGGGCTTGCCCAGTCCATTCAACCTGTATGCTCTTGATTTCATTGTCTTTGACGCTAAATATGTTCTTACTTCTCCATGCTTCGGCAAGATAGTGGTATCTGCCACCAAGATAACCATTGAATCCAGGAATATGACAAACATAAGGTTCTTCAGCATTTTCCATCAAGAAAAATGTGCCCATCTCATCTGTTGTATTGCCACCAACATAATAAACTTTAGACAGTTCGCCTTTTTCGTAAATTTCCACTTTAGTGCCTTCTGTAGCCAATACCCTTTTAACATTTTCCATCTCAGTTTTAGAAACCGGACGTTTGATTTGCATTTTTCTAAAACCTTCAAATAGGGTGTTAATTTGATGGATGTTTACCTTGAATGTGTCGTTTAATATCCAATTTAAGCTATCAACTTTTTTAAGAATGACGAATTTTCCAGTTTTCTTGTGCGCAATAAAAATTTTATCAATTCTATCTGTCGATTTAAATTCAAAATCTCTATCACTGCCAGTAAGAGTTTTGGTGTTGTTTCTTTTCAAAACAAAAAATGCAACCAGAACGACAAGAATGGCGACAACAAGGTAGATGGTTTTTTTATTCATACAAGTATTCAGGCAATTTAGACAATAGTATTCAAACTAATGCTGCATTATCTGCTATAATTTGGAGCCTCTTTGGTGATTTTAATATCGTGTGGGTGACTTTCTTTGATACCTGCGTTGCTAATTCTAACGAATTGTGCAGTCTGTAAATCTTCTATCCTTGCTGCTCCGCAATATCCCATACCTGCTCTCAATCCACCTACATATTGATACAATACTTCTCCAACTTTACCTTTAAATGGCACTGTTCCAACAATACCTTCTGGAACCAATTTAGAGATTTCTTCTTCAGCATCTTGGAAATACCTGTCTTTTGAGCCTTCTTTCATGGCCTCTATACTGCCCATTCCACGGTAAGATTTTACCATTCTACCTTCGTAAATAGAAGTTTCACCTGGACTTTCTTCTGTGCCTGCGAACAAACTACCAGCCATAATCGTACTTGCACCAGCTACTATAGCTTTAACCAAATCTCCACTGTATCTGATACCTCCATCTGCAATAATAGGAACACCTGAACCTTGAATGGCTTCTGCTGCTTCCATAATAGCAGATAATTGAGGTACACCAATACCAGCGATGATACGGGTGGTGCAAATACTTCCAGGGCCAACACCTACTTTAACAGCATCAGCACCAGCATCAACCAAAGCTTTAGCAGCAGCTCCTGTTGCAACATTACCTACAATCACATCAAGTTTTGGGAAAGCTTTCTTAATCTTTTTTAATTCGTTAACAACACCAGCAGAGTGACCATGAGCTGTATCTAAAGTAATGACATCAACTTCGGCGTCTACTAATGCTTTTACACGGTCTAAAGTGTCTGAGGTGATACCAACGGCTGCTCCTACTAATAGTCTACCAAAACGGTCTTTACAAGCTTTTGGGTGACTTTTTACTTTTTGAATGTCTTTATAGGTGATCAATCCCATCAGGCGACCTTTTTTGTCGACGATAGGCAATTTTTCTATTTTGTGTTTTTGAAGTATTGCTTCTGCTCTAATTAAATCAGTACCAATCTGACTAGTTACCAAAGCACTCTTTGTCATCACTTCTTTGATTTTCTTAGTGGTGTTTTTTTCAAAACGCAAATCGCGGTTGGTAATGATACCAGTTAAGTTGCCTTTAGAATCAACGATGGGAATACCACCAATATGGTTTTCTTTCATCAACCTTAAGGCATCCTTCAAAGTAGCTTCACCTGTAAGAGTAATAGGGTTTTGAATCATACCACTTTCGCTTCTTTTTACTTTCACAACTTCTTTTGCTTGTTGGGCAATGGTCATGTTTTTGTGTATGATGCCAATTCCACCTTCTCTAGCCATAGCAATGGCCATATTGCTACCGGTAACGGTATCCATAGCAGCAGAGATGATAGGGATATTGATGGTGATGTTGCGGGTTAACTTGGTCTTAGTATCAACATCTCTAGGTAAAATTTCACTAAAGCGCGGTAATACAAGAACATCGTCGAAAGTCAGACTGTCTCCTGCAATTTTATTCTTAAAGTCGATGGTGGTTTTTTTGGACTTAGCCATGCAAATAATAGATTGGTTATTTGCGGTGCAAAGTTAACATTTTTAAACCAAAATAAAAAATTAATTAAAGAATGAACCTTATTCTAATTTGATGCTAACAAGGGTGAAAATTACTTTGCGCTTATGTAATCTAACATAAATCATCTCTGTATCATCTACATCTATATACTCAGACATCACATACCTTCTGCCTCTAAATTCAGGGGTTTTAATTGGTGTCATCTTGCTCACTGAGTTATCCAATTTCATTTGACACCATCCATTTCTGTTAATGATAAAAAGCTTATCATTGGTATATATAGACTTATAATCACGCTCTATTGGGAATACCCAGTCTAACTTATGAAATAAGTAACCAAAATTTTCAATTTTGCCTTCTGGAGAAAGTTTAAATCCAATAATGTCTCCATAAACATAATGTGTTTCTGTATGAGTAGTTCTATTTCCTTTTCCATCTGTAGTAGTGTAAGTAACAGTATAAATGTAAAATTTCTGAGTTACAGCTACCAATTCATTGCTGTCGTTATAATGGATATCTCCAAGATTTACCAATTGATAGATATAGTCTTTTACGTCCTTTTTAGTTGTTTTTTTTGTATCTGTCTTTTTATTGGGTTTTTCTTTTGTTTTGACATTTCTAGATCCTGCTTTCTCTTTTGGTGGTGGCGATAGACTTTCAAGTTTTTTAACCAATTCAGTCCCAAAAAGTTCTTTGTTTTCTGATAGTACTTCAGCGGTACTTAGGTTGACTTGTTGTGAGAATATACCTTTAGCGCCGTATCTTTTACTGCCTAGTAAACCAATAACTGCAACATTTCCAGTGTTTGGATTTACTTTCAATTTGGCCGAATAAAAATATTCTCCTTCAGCAAAAGACATATCCGTAGAACTCCCATCTCTTTTGATAATTTTCATCACCATTTTTGAGGTGTTATCATCTCCATCGCTGTCTACATCTCCAAATAATTTTTTGCCTTTTTTTGTACCAGAACCTTCTTCAAATCCTAGAAAACACATGTTTCCTGCAGTATCAAAAGCGTGACCAAGTATAACGGTATTGCCTTTACCTAGCTTTACATTTTTGCCAGAATTGATCAATTTAAAATCTTTGTCAATAAGCCAGTATGTAAGTGTGTGGTTTTTTTGTTTAGCAGCTGCTTTGCGTTCTCTCCTGCTTCTCCACACATTGCTCTTGTCTGCATTGATCATCAATTTCTGATAATCTGAGGTGATGCTATATCTAAAAATTAATCCAATTTTCTTTTCTTTTTTCGTTATCGCAGTTTCAGCAACTTTGTATGGTTTTCCAATAGGTTTTAAAGTTCTAATATCTATCATTTGAGCAAATAAATACTGCTTCAACTGTTTTTTGTTATTGAAATAAAAAAACGCACATAAATTGTCACCAAAACGGTTTATTGTAATAGAATTTACAAACTTGTTATTGAACTCTGCTGGTAAAGGTATTACTGCCTTTACGTTCATCTTTGCATCCAATTTGTAAATCAAGAAATCAGAGTTCTTTAATGATGAAAAGTACCAAAAAATATAATTGTGATACTCGTAATCATATTTTTTGCCAATAGCATAATAATAGTCACCGTATTTTATGGCGTTATTAAATGTATATGATCTATCTGATTTTTTTGGCTTGTATAAAGCCCCTGGTACCTCCTTTACTTTGCTTTTCTTTTGAGAAAAGACAGGATATAAAGCAAAAAATGCTAAAGTTAAAAATAAGATTTTTTTCATAGATAGTTTAAAATAGAAATCCAACTGAAACATCTCCAAAGTAATAGGCTCCATAGAACTTCTCATCTTGCACATTTGTAGTCAAATTACCAAGATGGTCTAAAAAAGTATTACTCACATTTTTATATTTGTCTCTAAAAACCATCAATCCTATTTCGGTTCCTAATGTGATATTTCCTGAAATTTGTTTGTGCATGCCAATGTAATAACCAAGATTTGAATGAATAGCAGAAACTTTTTGACTTGACATGGGAGAATATAAGCTAGTACTGAGTGTCGCTTTATAAATTTGATGATTCAATTTTAATCCAATATAATAGCCATTATTAATGTATTTATTTCGGGTATAATAAATTTTTGGGAATATTGAAAATCCTACTCCACCATTGTTTTTAGTGATATCTGGTAAATATGCATCAAATGTCAAACTTCTAATTTGCTCTAATAGACCTTTCCCTCCAGGTTTAATGTATAATCCGCCTTCAATTCCAAACCTATTGGAGACTTTTCTTTCTAAACTAGCACCTAGATAACCCCCAACAGTTGGGGCTAATCTCAATCTCAATAAATTGCTCACATTACCTTTCATCCCATCGTCGAGATACTTATCAATATTTTTATCAGGTTCGTCTTTGTTTTTAGTTTTTTGGCCCATAACATTCACAGAAAACAGGCCAATCATCAATAGAAACAATAGTTTTTTGTTCATGCGTTCAAAATAAATACAAATATTTCTAATTTTCAAACACTTAATTAATAAATCTTTAAGTGGTAGAATAAGGTCAGATTTGTCGATGTTGTTGTCCTTAATATTGGAATTTTGTAATCGTATCCTTGATTAACTAAAATTGCTCTATCAATAATAATCTATAAATTTGTTCAATGAATCTTACCAAAACAATGGGACTCCTTTTTGTCCTCTTCTTTTCTTTTAATACTAAGGCTCAAACAGTTTATCCTCCGCTTTCTGCTCTTGTTGAAACAAATGACACCCAAGACATCGGCCATCTTAACTTTCTTGATTCGCTTGATTCTAATATTCGAGTGTTTTTGTCTGGTGAAAATCACACCTATGTGTATTACAACAATGAAGTAGAAATTCAATTATTGAAATATATGTACAATAAAAAAGGTGTCAGAAATCTCGTAATCGAACTAGGTTATGCTAGAGGCTATATGTTAGATAAGTTCATCAATGAAGACTCTAGTGCTATTGATATTATTAGTTACCAAACGTCATATCAGTATCTTGAATTTTATAGATCCCTTAGAGAATTTAATCAATCGCTGCCTGATACCGATAGATTGCATGTCTATGGGGTAGATGTTGAACGTTTTTCTCAAGATGGCAACATGCTTTTACACTATTTGTTGCATAAAAAAGACTCGGTTAAAGTACCCGAAAACATTGAGTTTTTCGTAGAATCTGTAAGAGCATATAATTCTGTTCCTGAATATACATTCAAAGATTATTATTACACCGAAGAAAATATCAATTCAGAAACTGAAACTAAGATTGTTGATACTCTTATTGCACAATACAATAGACAGAAAAATGAAATCAATCAATACTTGGCTGGTGATTCAATAGTTTTTGAAAAAACCATTCAGTCTTTGATAGATTTTCAAGTGTACCAATCGTATAACTTAATGCCACAGCAGTATCTCTACAGAGAGCGTTATTTAAAGAAGCAAATGCAAATGCTCTTAGACAGAGATACAACTTCAAGGTACTACGGACAATTTGGAAGATGTCATATTGGCCTGAAACAGTTTGAGAACGAATGTCAATGGTGGGAGAATTCTCCTATGGCCAGTCGCCTAAATGACACAAAATACAAGAATCAAGTATACTCTATTGGTCTATTCTACAAGACTAATAAATACGAATATGAAAATCAATTCATGGATTATGATGTAACCGATTATATCAACCATCTTTTTGATTCTTTAAAAGTTGATAAGCATTACTTGTATCCTCTTGGCAAAAACGACACTTTGCTAAATAAGCATTTTAATGCCATCATTCTTGTTAATTCTGATATGAATGATTACTACACTAACTATGATGGGTCTTATGATTTCTTTAGTTTCGATATCAATGCTGGTCAAGCCATGTATAATTTAAATAACTTCAATCAGGCAGTATTTGGATCAACAAGTAATAGGTTCAATTCGGAAATGAAGATGTTGAATCTTTCATATATGGTTAGTACTGGACATTTTGTACAGACGGGTGAATTTTCGATGTATATACCTCAAACCATTAAGCAAGGTAACTTCAAGTATACGCTCGGAGGAAGTGCTTTCCATTTGGGTTATGGTTACGACCCACATATCGGTAAATCATTCAATGTATTGCCGTATGCGTTATTTGGTTATTCAAGATTAAATTATGTGGCCCAAAACGATTCTTTAAAACAAATTTTTAGCAGTGGTTTTTCTGGTGTTGATCGTCAAAAATTCATTAATCCTGCTTTTACACTTGGTGGCGGAGCAAGTATGAAAATAAATTTTACAAATTGGTTTGGAGTCAACTTTAAAGGGTTTGTATTAGCCGATGTGTCCGATAAGAAATGGAGAATGAAATCTTCTGGCATCAATCCAATTGATGAAGTATCGCCAAAAACATCTCTGTTTAATTATGGATTCAGCGCAGGAATTAGTTTATTAATTAGATATTATTAATCCTTTAATTTGCACCATGTTTTTAAAAATAAAACAACAAATACCCAATCTGTTTACTTTAGGTAACTTGAGTTGCGGTGTTTTGGCGATTTACAACATCTTTCAGAATCATCTGGACATTGCGGTGTATTTGGTGATTGTGGCGTCAATTTTGGATTTTTTTGATGGATTTTTGGCCCGATTATTAAAAGTAAGTGGCGATTTGGGTCGCGAATTAGATTCTATGGCGGATATGGTAACTTTTGGTGTTGCACCTGCATTTATGTTGTATGCCTGTTCGCCATTTGTTGAAGGATATGCCCGATTTGCCTTCGTACTTTTAGCCGTTTTTTCTGGATACAGATTGGCGAAATTCAATATTGATACTCGACAATCAACTTCTTTTATTGGAGTGCCAACGCCAATTACTGGTCTTACCTGTATGTCGTGGGGTTTGATAGACGGAAAAACTAAAGATTTTATATTTGATAACAGCTGGGTATTCATTGTTTATTGTGTGATAGTCTCTTTATTGCTTGTTTCTGAAATTAAAATGCCTAGTCTTAAACTTAAAAAGGGGCCAGTTTCAAATTACTATCATCATATATTTTTATTGGTTGTTGGACTAGCTGCTCTGCCATTTTTTGGATGGTTGTGTATACCGATATTTTATGCAGTGTATGTTTTGTCATCAATTCTAATTAATTTTGCACCAAAAAAATAGAAAATGAAGTTTTCAGTAGAAATAGAAGTAATGCCTCGTAAAGAGTTGCTAGATCCTCAAGGTAAAGCAGTAACAAATGGTTTACACAACATTGGTTTTACATCCATTGACAATGTGAGAGTTGGTAAATGCATTACTTATGAAACTGAAGCAGCTACAGAAGCTGATGCATATGCCCAAGCCGAAGATGCCAGCAAAAAACTATTGGCAAACTTGGTGATGGAAAGCTATACCATCAAAATAAAATCTAACTAATTCTTCTGTAATGCTTGATGTTGCCGTTATAGGAGGCGGGGCAGCAGGATTTTTTGCGGCCATTAACATCAAGCTTAAACACCCTCATTACAAAGTTCAAATCTTTGAAAAGAGCCCTACCTGTCTCGGTAAAGTAAAGATTAGCGGAGGCGGAAGATGCAATGTCACACATCAGTGTTTCGATCCAATTGCTCTCTCTAAATATTATCCAAGAGGGGAGAAGGAACTCATCTCAGTATTCAATCGATTCGGTCCGAAAAATACCATTGATTGGTTTGCACAAAACGGTGTAAAAATTGTACCTGAAGCTGATGGTAGAATGTTTCCTATTACCAACGATTCTCAAACCATCGTTAATTGTTTCTCACAACTTTGTCGATCTCTAGACATTGAAATTCACACCCGTGTAGGTGTAAAATCAATTTCGGGAGAAAAAGGCAACTTCAAATTGTCTACTGAGTCAGATTCTATTCAAGCAAGACAAATTGTTGTAAGCAGCGGTAGCAGCGAGGCTTTTTGGAATGTCTTGAAGACTATAGGTCATAGTATTGTAGAACCTGTGCCTTCGTTGTTTACATTTAATATCAAAGACAAATTGCTCAACGACTTACAAGGCATTAGCATGCCAAATGCAATGGTCACTTTGGTTGCAAATAAAGACCTTATTAAATCACATAAATTGAAAGAGGTGAATTTGTCGCAAAGCGGACCGATGCTTATCACCCATTGGGGACTCAGCGGTCCTGCTATATTGAAACTATCATCCATAGGTAGCAGATTGTTACATCAACTCAATTATAGGTTTAATATTAAAGTCAATTTAATCAATCAAGCAACCGATTCGGTTTTAAATCAATTAACAGACTTTAAAGGGGTTAATTCAAAGAAACAGGTGGTCAATACACCATTGTTTGAAATCCCATCAAGACTGTGGCAAAGAATTCATCAGCTTACATTTGAAAATCCTACAATTGTATGGGCAGATGTATCAAAAAAGGAAATGCAGAAGTTGGCAGACATTCTCAGTAATTATACCATGGAAGTAAATGGTAAAAGCACATTTAAAGAGGAGTTTGTAACAGCTGGTGGAGTTGATTTGAAAGAAGTAGATTTCAAAACTATGGAAAGTAAGCTTGTTCCGGGTGTGTTTTTTGCGGGCGAAGTTTTGAATATCGATGCGCTTACTGGAGGATTCAATTTTCAAGCGGCATGGAGCGAGGCTTGGTTGATTAGTGAATCGGTTTGAAGCACCTTATTTTTCTTTTATGAATTTTCCAATTTCATACAACAATCGTGGATTAAACTCGAGGCCTATTTCGTACTTTGGTATGTTGAAATGACTGTCTTGATGGAAGTTTCTTTGAGCATAAAAATTGATAAAAGGGGGTAGAATTTTTATTTGCGGAGACATGCTAAACGCTTGGAAATTGTAATGCTTTACTTGCAATCCGACACCAATCATAGTATTTAAGATGTTGTCGCAATAAATAGCATATTCAATGGATTGGCTATTGATGAATTGGTTATTGTCTTTTACAAAATGATGATTCAAAGTGATGACAGAAAGAAATTCATAACTGTTATGATAGGTCCATTCTTGTCTCTTATGCTCCATTTTAAATTCTTTAGGAAAATGGTAAGCGGGATTGAAGGTGTCATGATTTTTTTTGAACTTGGTAATATCGTTTGATATGATCAAATTGATGCCAGTTTTAATCTCTTTGGTCTGAAAACTTCTACCAATTGATACAGAAGGGTAGTAGGAATTGTGTTTTTCAATTTTAAAGGTATCTTTTAGATGCTGTGATTGGGCTGAGATTGAATTACACAGTAGTAATTTCACCAGAGTCAATGTAAGAATTATAACTTTCAATATTTATATTCGATTATTATGATAAGGATATACTTTTTTAGATGACTTAGAGCAAAAATAGATTAAATATAAAATTATTTTGCACTAAAAAAATCCTTTAGAAATATCTCCAAAGCCCCAACCAAGAATCATCAATGGTAAATTGGTGTTTAATTCAATTCCAAGCTCGAAGGGAATATTTGGTGCTAAACCTTTATTGAAAATTGGCATGTTATATTGAAAGTACACATTGCACATAGGAGGAAGTACCTTAATTTTAGGAGATACTGTTATTGATTTAAAATCGTAATGTCTAATTTGACAGGCGAAACTTATTGTGGTTATTTTAGGAGAATAGCTCCATATATCAAGTTGATAGGGCGTATAATTAAATTCTATCGATTGACTGTTGTGTTTGTATATGGAATTGCCATTAAAATGATGTGAGATTGTGATGCCATATGAATAGCCTTTGCATGTAAGATATTCGTAGTTTCTATCAATTAAATATCGATTGTAATTCAATCCCAATTTTGAACCTTTGATGTTAAATGGTTTAGAAAATTCTATTCCAAACATATTATAAGGTTCATAGTCTTTTTTGATTTTTGAGTTGTAAGAATAGGCCTTGCACTCGAAAGTGCAAAGACCTATTAATACAAACACCATTGAAAGTGTTTTCATAGTTTTAGTTTTTAATGGTTGCAGTTTCATATCTGGCTCTGCTATTGAATCCGAATGATACACCAAATCTGTAACCTTCGCTACTTGGAACGAAGTAGGCATTTACAGGGATATTTAACTTACCAGATTTGAATGTTTTTCCAACAACGAATATGAATGATGGGTGCAATGCCCATTCACCTCTGCTGTCGATTCTATATTCCATAAATGGTTTGTTCGTTAAGCCGGCTGTGTCGCTAGCCAATCTCCATTGATTGAAATCATCGTAAAATCCTTTAGATTTTTGGGTCAATGAAATGGATGGTCCGAAAGCAAACTCCCATCCATTTTGGTTGTTTCTCATACCATTCATAAGTGTTAAACTTGGGATAAATAAGCCTTGATCCAATCCAGTTAACATTGGAACTACTTCAAACAAAGCTTGGAAATTACCTTGGTTCAAATACTGTTTTTCGAACTGATATCCGAATTGGAACATCAAAGGTTGAGCGTTGAAACCACCATCTTTTCTAGGTTTTGAAAGTAATTCTGCAGCAGTACCTGTAAAGTAAGTCAAACCCATTCTTGGTCCGTCTGCTCTTAATCTATTGGTAAATGGATTGTTACGCGCCTCGTCAAAAATGAAATTTCTAGTCAACGTATTTACTTCATCTTGGTTGTTAGGTAAAGCAAACATTTCGTTCAATGTAATTCTAATCATTGAAGGAATAGATTGAGGTAAATCTAGGAATTCTTTGACCAACACTTTCTCGAAGTCTTGTTTCTGGGTATCGTAGATTTTAAAGCTGATGACGATTCTATCAGCTACTTTAGAGATACTTCCGGTAAACATTTTATCGCATTTTAGTTTGTTGGCAATTTCAGAGATACAATAGGTACTGAAACATTTATCCAATTTGATAGAGTCTCTTTTCGCTAGGTATTCTAAGTCGTAGTTGTCTATCATAGAATAGATGCCAATTTTTTCTAGTTCTAAACGAGTAATTGCTGTAACTGGCATATCATGCGCATTAAAATGTGCATCATCGTTTAGGCCTCTTGTGTCGATTTCTACTAAAGCTAGTTTAGATTTTGAAGTCGTTTGAGCGGATAGATTATAAATTGATAAACCTATCATCATTACTGTCATTAAAATTGTTTTTTTCATGGTTGTATTAAAATTTGTTGATGCAAAGTAGCACTCAAAAAAAACCGATTAGTTAAGTAATAATGCAAGTAATATTGTGAAACTGGTAAAAAATATAAAGATGACCTGTAAGTGATATAAAATATTGTATAAATAATTAAAATTTAATTGAACTAAATGCTATATTTGTAATAAATAATAATAGAATTTTATGAATTCAGCAAAAAATGCAAATCTTTTTCAAGCAAAATGGAATGAAATTCTTAACATCCATACCCCAAATAACATCTCTTTGGCGCGTGAAATAAGCGAATTGCTTGATATTAGTCTGGATAGCGCTTATAGAAGATTGCGCAATGAAACCGATTATACATTAAATGAAGCGGCCATAATTGCCAATCATTTTAATTTACCTTTAGAAGCCCTGAATAATGAGAGACATTCTATAGTGAGTTTTAGAACCAATAGACTCAACAATGAAATAGATTCTTATAAGGAATATCTTGAAAACATGCTTGCCAATGTTAAAAGACTTGCAGGTTTCGAAACCCCAGAGCTGTTTTTTGGAGCTGAAGATATTCCTGTCTTCTATCATTATAGCAACGAAACTTTAATGAAATTTAAAATTATCTATTGGTTGAAGTCTCTTCTATTGTTGCCAGAATATCAAAATATTTCTTATGAAAAAATTCAATTGCCAGAAAACATTATAGATACAGCTAAATCTATATTCAAACACTTTACAAAAATCAATTCAACTGAAATATGGACTGCCGAGACAGTTTTAAGCACCATTAAACAAATCAGATTTTATTGGGATGCCGGATTTTTTGAAAGAATTGAAGACGCAATAGATGTAGCAACCGCATTAGAAAACTGTATTAGAAATATACAAAAACAAGCTGAAACGGGCTTTATGTTTTACGATGGTACTATGACTTCAAGCAAGTATCGACTATTTGTTAGCGATGTGATGATAGGAACCAACAGTATTCTTGTTAAAGCCGATAACTTTATGTCTTCGTATATCAGCTATAGCACCTTTAACTTTATGAGCACAAACAATCTTGATTTCAATATGCAAAACGAATTCTGGATGAACAACCTGATTTCAAGAAGCACTTTGATAAGCAGTGTATCTGAAAAACAGAGAAATCAATTCTTTAAAAGCATATATAAAATGTTGACTGAATTGAAGCAGTATATTCAAGATACACAGTAATTAGGGAATAGTAATGGCAATATTTGATTTTTTATTTTCACCTCCAGGAAAGTTGATCCAATGGTAGATATCTTCGAAATAAATCCATGTTTTTGGAGGCAATGACATTAATTCTAAATATGTTAAAGTGTCTATTCTTGATCCAATAATTTTTTTACTAATTTTTTTACCGGATTTTTCAAAAGAAACAGTAAATGAATCAACACCACTTGTGCATTTAAACATAAATTGATCATTTAATATGGATTTTATTTCAATGGTTGAATCTTCAGGTAGAATATTTGCAACTACAGCAGGAGCAGGAAGTGCCACAGTTTTAATTGGTATTTTGTTTATCATGACAGTAGATCCATCATTTTTTCGTCCCAAAATAGTTATTTGAGCAATTCCCAATTGTGTATTGGTTAATACATATTGAAAGTCATCTTTTGCTTTTCTAATATTAATACCACGAGCATTTATAATAATGTCAGTTGATGAAAACAAATTGACATTTATTTTAATAGGGTATTCAAATCCCAGATAAGTTGTAATTGTGTCGTTTGGCATATAGATATCTCCACACATTTTATACATGTGAAAATCGAGGTATTGCGTATCTTCAAAATAGATTTTACCATTCTCTATTAATTTGAGATGAAGTGTTAAAGTGAAATTTCCAGGAAAGTTATTTGAAAAATAAAATGGCTTTAAATTATTTCTATAAGTTTCTCCTTCAATACTATTTAATATTAGAATTGTTTTTGAATTAGGCCTTATATTATGAACAATAGGAACTATTTTGGCTGAATCTCCAACCAAAATATTGTAGTCAGATACAATATAATGTGCGGAAGATTGTGCTTTTATATTTATGGAAGAAAGAAATAAAAGCAAGAATATTAATTTCAAAGTTTTCATTTTAAATTTTACCTAAAGTTTTATCCAATTTTAATTTTAAATATACCGAATAACTGTATTGAAATCTACCATATTCAAAATCATAAAATGGTTCTAATCTCAAATCCAATTGCATCATTTTATTGATGTCTTGAGCATATAACAATCTTGACATTGCCATATGTCTTACTTGTCTGAAATCACTAATCGTATAAACATTGTAATTGTTATATATCTGAGTGCCTACAGGAGATTGCCACTCTCTTCCTGCCCAGTAATTGAACATCAACTCAAATCCGTTTTTAACAAATGAAAGTGTATGCCATGAAGCAAATCCATTTTTATATGGTTGTGTAATAGTTGGTGAGAAATCTCCCGCTGCTAGCCAATAATGACTGGTTTTAATTTTAAAGCCATTGTTGCCCGAGTAAACAAATTTTAATCCAGTACAAGCATTGATTCTTGTGAAAATAGGGTTTGGATTGTTGTTTAATTGACCACCTCTATGGGCCAATGTGCCTTGTAATGGGAAACTCACATCTACTGAATTGGTGTGAATCAATTTTCGGTCGGCAACAAATCCAGTTGTAAATCTTTCCTGATTGGTCGTAGTTCTGTATGTAGGTTCGTTCCATACAAGAAAATTATTGAAATAGAAATTATCACTTTTGTAAATGCCTTGAATACCATTCTCAATTCTGTTTATTATTGCACGGTCGATATTGTACATTGGCTCTATAAAACCATAGTTGGTTGTGCCCTGCATGGCGCCAAAATTGTACCTCCAGCGGTGTTTAAAAAACGAAATCGTTACCACTGGCTGAACTTCAACATACTTTGTGCTGCCAAAATCCTGACGTGTTTGAAACCCCGCTTTAATCATCACGTTTTTATAAGGTTGATAAATTGCTTGTGCCTGCAACATCGCGCCAAATAGGGTTTGACCTTTTTCTATTAAATCAAAATATTCTGTGTTTCTCAAATAATTGAGCATTTCAATGTTTAATCGAACCGTTTGTGTATCGTTTACATAGACAGAATCCTTTTGTTCGAATATCTTGTTCTCAAGCTGAGCCTTTAATTCTAAGCCACTCAATAAAATGATCGTTGTTAGCGTTGTTTTAAAAAATCGTTTATAATGCATTTTGACTGTTCAAATGTAATATTTTGGAACGATTATTGATTTTTCAATCTTAAAAAATGGATATCATGCTTAAATTTTTTTCTAAACGCAAATCAACTTACTTGACTCTAGTCGCTGTGCCTCTGTGTTTTTGTGCATTTACCTTCGTAAATCAACAAGACTATGAGCCTCAAGCCGATCAGGTTGTTAAACCAGCTGAAGAGGAATTCAAGTACAGAAAAATGACCAACAATGCATTTACTTTCAATGAGAAATTGGCTTACCGTGTGCACTACGGCGTAATCAACGCTGCTACTGTTGACTTAGTAGTAGGAGCTGCATTGGTTGACAAGAACGAAAGAAAATGTTTCAATATCAAAGCGGATGGTAAAACCTTAAAGTCGTTCGACTGGGCTTATAAAGTGAGAGATAAATTTGAAACCTTTGTCGACAACGAAGCAATAGCTCCACTAAACTATACCAAAAGTGTTCAAGAAGACAAATACACCGATCACGATTTGGTGAATTTTAGACACAACAAAAAGAAATTGTATGGAGTTAAAGGTGTTTTAGATATGCCTGTCTATACCCATGATATCATTTCAGCTTTGTATTATGTTAGAAACTTGGATTTTAGCAAAGCTAAAGTTGGTGATAAATACCCAATTGACGTATACCTTGACAATAAAATTTATAATTTGGGTTTCAAATATGCAGGTAAAGAAACCATCACTACTGACATCGGAAAAGTAAAATGTATCAAGTTTATCCCAATTCTTGTCGTAGATAGAGTGTTTAAAGACCAAGATGATATGACAGTTTGGGTAAGCGACGACGACAACAAAATTCCTGTGCGTGTTAAAGCAAAAATTATGGTAGGTTCTGTAAAAGTAGATATTACTTCTTACAGTGGACTAAAGAATGAATTTAAAGCTTTGGTTAAAAAGTAATTTAGTTAAAGCTATAAGTAGTACCTTCTTTGCCGTCTTTTAGTTCTATGCCAACATCAGATAGTTTTTTTCTAATGGCGTCTGATAAGGCATAATTCTTATCGGCTTTAGCTTGATTGCGTAAATCTATTAGTACACTCATCACCCCATCAATTTTTTCTGAGCTGGCTTCTGCTTCTTTTTGCAAACCTAATATGTCGAAAACATACGTTTGGTAGAGCGACTTTAATCTTTGTAAGTCGACTTCACTGATGTTTAACTGACCAACAGCTAAAAGGTTTATTTTTGATACCAAATCAAATAGACCAGCTATTAAAATCGGTGTATTCAAATCTTCGTTTAAAGCACTTTCCAATTCGCTTTCTATAGCATCAATAGAGAAATTGGTTTCACCATTGGCTTTTAATCCTTTAAGTGTATCATCTGCAATTAACAATCTGTTTAAGCCTTTTTCTGAAGCTTGTAAAGCAGCATTACTAAAGTCTAATGTACCTCTATATTGCGCTTGAAGAATAAAGAATCTCAAGGTCATTGGCGTATAGGCTTTTTCTAACAATGGGTTGTTTCCGCTAAAGAATTCTTCAATTGAAATGCCATTGTTCAGAGATTTCGCCATTTTCTGACCATTGACAGTGATCATGTTGTGGTGCATCCAGAATTTTGCAGGTTGGTGACCAGAGCATGCAACAGATTGTGCTATTTCAGATTCATGGTGAGGGAATAATAAATCCATACCACCGCCATGAATGTCAAAAGTTTCTCCTAAATACTTCTTACTCATGGCTGAACATTCAATGTGCCAGCCTGGGAAACCATTGCTCCATGGACTTGGCCATTGCATGATGTGCTCAGGTCCAGCTTTTTTCCATAATGCAAAATCATTGGGATTGCGTTTTTCGTCTTGACCTTCAAGTTCTCTTGCTTCATTGCCCGCGCCGGCTATTAAATCCTCTAAAATTCTGCCAGATAGTTTACCATAATCGTGGGTCTTGCTGTAACTCAATACATCAAAATACACCGAACCGTTAGATTCGTAAGCAAAGCCATTGTCAATAATGGTTTTAATCATTTCGATTTGCTCGATGATATGCCCACTAGCTCTTGGAACAATTGATGCAGGTTTGATGTTCAAGGCCAAAAGCATGCTGTTGTAACTATCGGTATAATATTGAGCAATCTCCATTGGCTCAAGCTGTTCAATCTTAGCCTTTTTTGTAATTTTATCTTCACCTTCGTCAGCATCGTTTACCAAATGTCCAACATCGGTAATGTTTCTAACGAACCTCACTTTGTAACCTTTGTGTAATAAAAATCGGTGTAAAACATCGAATACAATTGGTCCACGGGCATGCCCTAAATGAGGATGGCCATACACTGTAGGTCCGCAAACATAGATACCAACAAAGGGATGATTAATGGGTTCGAAAACCAATGTTTCTCTTTTGTAAGTGTCGTATATTTTCAGTGGTGTCATGGCGAATTAAAGATTGCAAAAGTAATACAAAAAAATCCTATTTTTGTAAGCTTATAAAATTTTACGACTATATATGAAACGTTTTGTTTTGCTTACTTTCTTGATAGGTCTGGTGTTATCTGCTCAAGCAGGAAAAACGCCTAAAGACACTACTTTGTTTACCTATGGAAATAAAAAAGTAACTACCAAGGAGTTCTCCAGAGGTTTTTCTAAAAATAAACACAAAGATTCGGCTACCCGTCCTTCTGAAGTAGATGAGTATCTAGAATTGTACAAAAAATTTAGATTGAAAGTTCAGGATGCCTACGATTTGGGCTTGGATACTACGGAAGAATTTAAAACTGAATTGGCATCTTACAGAAAACAGATAGCTAAACAGTTTTTAATGGACACTGCTGTCAATGAAAAATTGGTTATTGAAGCCTACAACCGCATGAAATATGAGTTGAAAGCTAGCCATATCCTTATTTTTTCGAGACCAGATGCCGCTCCTGAAGATACTCTGAAAGCATACAAAAAGTTATTGGACATCAGAGATAAGATTGTAAAGGATTCTATCACTTTCGAAAACGCTGCTCTTAAATATAGCGAAGACCCATCTGCTGGTGATAACAGCGGTAACTTGGGATGGTTTACAGCATTCCAAATGATTTACGAATTCGAAAACTACGCTTACAACACAAAGAAAGGGGAGGTGTCTAAAGTGTTTAGAACTGAGTTTGGATACCACATCGTTAAAATCAATGATATCAGAAAAAACAGTGGTGAAATTACCATCAAACAAATTAAGATAGAGTTGAATCCTAGTCCTAATGCAGGCGAGATTGCCGAAGCAGAAGCTAAAATCAACGAAGTTTACAAAAAATTACTAGCTGGAGAAAAATTCAATATACTAGTTCAACAGTACTCAGAGGATGCTTCAACGGTATTGAAAAATGGTGAATTACCACCATTCTCAATGACCAGTCCAAGATACCCTGAGAATTTTAAAAATACTGCTTTTAGCTTGACTCAAGATGAAAGCTTTTCTGAACCTATTCAAACTGCAACGGGTTTTCATATTCTTCAACGTGTAAGATTGAAACCTTTAGACTCATTGTCAAAAATTAAAGGTACCATCATCAATAAAATTAGTAGAGATAGCAGACAGTACAGAAATACTGTAGCAGTTTATGACAGAGCTAAAAAAATGTATAAATTCAAAGAGAATAAAAAATACAGTGCTTTGTTAAAAAACTATATTGATAGCTCTTTGATTTATGGGGAGTTTAGTAAAGATAGCGCTAAAATGAAGAAGGGTTCAAAAATGGCCAATACCCAATTGTTTGCTCTAACTAAAGCAAAAAAAGTGTTTACCCTAGATAGTTTTGCAAGGTGGTTACAAAAGGTTCAGAAACCTTCATCATCAAAGGCTTTAAGTGGTATTGTTTCTAATTATTATGAAGCATACAGAATGCAAATGGTAATGGATTACTACGAGCAAGATTTAGATCATACAAGTGAGAAATTTGCTGCTCTGTACAAAGAATACAAAGAAGGTATTTTACTGTTTACTTTAACCGATAAAAAGGTTTGGAGCAAAAGTGTGGAGGATACAGTAGGTTTGAAGAATTTTTACGAGCAAAACGCTGAAAAATACGTTTACAAAGACAGATATGATGCTACCATCATCAGATGTGCGGATAGAACAATTGCTGAAAGTGTTAAGAAGGACTTAGAAATGGGTGTGACGTTGGATTCGATTACAAGAAAATACAACAAGTTGAACCCTTTAAATGTTATGACACCACTTGCTGGAAAATATGAAAATGGCGCTAATGAGTATGCTAATTTCCTATTTACTTATGGCAAACAAAACATGAAGTACATGTTGGTTGAAGATCCAAAGATACCAGGAGGATTTGCAGTTATTCAAGTACATAATTTTATGCCAGCTGGTAAGAAAACATTAAATGAAGCTAGAGGTTCGATTATGAGTGATTATCAAGTTTATCTCGAAAAACTTTGGTTGGACGAGTTGAACAAGAAATATCCTATTGTAGTTGATACCAACGCCTATAATGCTGTTAAAGCAAAATTGGTTTCAAAAAAATAATTCTATAAAATACACTGTTTTATATATTGCCCTTATTGCAGTCTTTGCAGTTTCTTGTGATAAGAAAACTACTGCAAATTCTGATGAAGTATTGGCGGAGTATAAAGGTAAATTCTTGTATAGGAAAGATATTCCAGAGGACATTTGGAACAAATTCAAACAAGGCGATAGCACTGGTTTGTTAAAATCATTTATTGACAAATGGGTCGAAAACCAAGTATTGGTTGCTGTTGCTGAAGAGAAGCTTTCTGATGAAGAGAAAAACAAAGAAAAGTTAATAGAAGACTATCGGAATTCATTGCTGATTTATGAGTATCAGCAAAAATTGATGAAAGAAAATGTTGATACGACTGTAACCGATGCTGAGGTTTCTGCGTTCTACAATGAAAACAGTTCAACTTTCTTGCTTAGAAAGAACATTGTCAAAATTAAATATGTCAAGGTCCAAAAGCAAAAAGCTGATATCAACAAGATCAAAAAATTGATGCAGAATTCAAGTGTAGAGAATGATTTGTCACTTAAGTCATTTGCAGAATCAAATGCAGATAACTTCTATCTGGATTCAAATTGGCTGTATTTGGATGATATTACAAAAGAAATTCCAATAGATGAGAATTACAATCAACAAAGGTTCTTAAGTAATAATAAGTTCATACAACTCGAAGAGAACAATATTTTGTATCTTTTATACATTATAGACTTCAGAATTAAGAATGCCATCTCTCCTTTGGAATTTGAAAAGGAGAAGATAAAAGAAATAATTTTATACAAACGCCGATTAAATTTTTTGAAAGACAATCAAACTAAACTCTTTCAAGAAGCTGTAAAATCGGGAGATGTAAAATACCATAACCAAAAATAATGTTTTTAAAAAGACGATACCTATTTGTAATAATTTGCTTGATGGCTACTTTAAGTGCCAAAGCACAAACTAAGGTAATTGATGAAGTGATTGCTGTTGTTGGTAACACACCAATTCTAAGATCTGAATTGGATGTTTTAGTGTCACAGGTTGATCCTGAAATCACTATTACAGAAGAAATAAGATGCGATTTGCTTAAAAAACTTGTAATTGACAAATTGCTAATACATCAGGCAGAGATTGATAGTATTGCTGTGTCAGAAGATGAAGTCAATGATAGAATTGACAATAACATCAGATTCTTTGAACGTCAAATGAATAACAGAGCCAATATTGAGAAATATCTTGGCATGTCTGTTGCCGAATACAAAAAACAAATTTATCCTAAGGTGAGGGCTCAAATGCTGAGGGATAGAATGCAACAGAAGGTTCAAAGTGAAATCAAAATAACACCTAAGGAAGTTAGAGACTATTACAATAAAATTCCGGTAGATAGTTTGCCACGAATGGATTTAGAAGTAGAAGTTGGTCAAATTGTCATCAAACCAACCTATTCAATTGAAGCAAAAGAAATTGCTCAAGAACAATTAATAGAATTAAGAAAGCGAATTGTACTTTTTTCTGAGAGTTTTGCTAAACTAGCTAGCATTTATTCAGATGATCCTGGTAGTAAAACCAATGGTGGTTTATTGCCTGAGTTTGGAAGGGGCGAAATGGTTCCAGAGTTTGAAAGGGCTGCATTCATGCTCAAGAAAGATAGTATCTCTGATATCATAGAAACGAAATATGGTTATCACATCATTAAACTCATCGATAAAAGAGGTGAAAAAGTAATTGTAAGACATATTTTAATTAGACCAAAATTGATAGAAGACGATATGGTCATCGCAAAAAACAAACTAGATACAGTGTTAATGCAATTGCGCAAGGGTAGCATCAATTTTTGTAATGCAGTGAAAGAATATTCTGAAGATGAAGAAACTAAGCCGAATTGCGGTTACTTTACCGACCCAAACATTGGTTCTCAAAGAATTCCATACAGTTATTTAGAAAAAGATATAGCGATGGCAATTGAAAAGCTTTCTCCAGGTCAATACAGTGAACCAAGTATTGGTTATGGTCCAGATGGCACACCATTTTATAGAATTTTCTTTCTAAAAGTTCAAAATGAAGCCCACGTAGCAAATCTGGATCAGGATTGGCAAAGAATACAGAATATGGCACTCGAATCGAAAAAGGAAGGCGAGATTGATAAGTGGGCCGAACAAAAGAAAAAAGTAACCTATATTTATATCTCTTCTAGCTACTTAAATTGTGATTATTTTAAAGATTGGAACACTAAAAAGAATTAAAACATGAGTGACGTAATAACCGCTGAAAAATTTAACCAGAAATATAAAGACATACAAAAAGAAATAGCAACTGTAATTGTTGGTCAAAATGATGCCGTAAATGGTGTACTTATTTCCCTTTTTTGTAATAGCCATGCCTTATTGGTAGGTGTGCCTGGTTTGGCAAAAACACTGTTAATTAAAACCATTTCTGAAGTTCTGGATCTGAAATTTAATAGAATCCAGTTTACTCCTGATTTGATGCCTGGTGATATCACTGGTAACGAAATTTTAGATGAAACCCGTTCGTTTAAATTCATAAAAGGACCACTGTTTGCCAACATTGTTTTGGCTGATGAAATCAATAGAACACCTCCTAAAACACAGGCTGCATTGTTAGAGGCTATGCAGGAAAGAAACGTTACTGTTAGTGGAAAGTCTTTTCCATTGGATGCCCCCTTCTTTGTATTGGCCACCCAGAATCCTATTGAACAAGAAGGAACCTATCCTTTGCCAGAAGCACAATTAGACCGTTTCATGTTCAATTTGGTGTTGGATTATCCAACATTTGAAGATGAACTACAAATTGTAAAAAATACAACATCAAACACAAGTGGCAATCCAAAGAAAATTTTAAATGCTGCAGAAATCATAGAATTCCAATCATTGGTGCGCAAAGCGCCAATTGCAGACAATGTTGTTGAATATGCAGTCAACTTAGTAAGTAAAACACGCCCAGGAACGGCAAGAGCCACCGATAAGGTAAATGAATTGATCAGTTATGGTGCTGGTCCAAGAGCTGGACAATTCCTTGTATTAGGTGCTAAATGTCATGCTTTGTTGAATGGTAAATTATCTCCAGATATTGAAGATGTGCAGGCTGTTGCATTAAATGTACTACGCCACAGATTGGTAAAAAACTACAAAGCTGAAGCCGAAGGTATCAGCGTTGATGATATCGTAAAAGGGTTGCTTTAAAACTTCTTTAACCTATGTTTAATTTAATACTAGTTATTGCTTTAGCCCTAATAGTTTGGGCTTTGTACAGATTTTTTTTCGTACACAAAATTCCCGCCATTGATTATTCTTTTGGAAAGAGTGATTTCAAAAATATCACCAAATGGGTGAAGGCTGGCAATCATTCTCAAGTAGATGATTTGGTTAAACAGCAAAATTCTGATGATTTGACGCAGTTATGCGATTGTGTTGCTTTAAGTTTAACAGAAAAAGATTTACTTAACTACCATAGCAAGTCATCAGAACAGTCGTTTTCGAATCTGGTTCTTGGTGTTTATTATAGTCATGAAGCTTGGAGAGTTAGGGGAAGAGGATTATCAGGAACTGTAAGTAACGAGCAAGAAAGACAGTTTACAGATTTGTTAGTCAAAGCAAAAGAGCATTTGAATCTAGTTAACAATCACAATCAATTTGGAGCTGAAGCAAATTCGAGATTGATAAGGGTGAATATGGGATTGGAGGATTTTGTTGCTGCGACAGAAAACTATAAAAAGAGTATTAATGCAGATAGTAATAAACTATGGGCTTACATACATTATGCTGAAATGATTCAACCAAAATGGGGAGGAGAATATAACATAGTTGAGTTTTATCAATCATTACCCGACAATGAGTTGATTCAAAGAATTATTAAACTGAAACTGTACCATGATGGACTATCCTTTGAAATGAATTATTTCAAACCTGAAATGGAATATTCCGAATATGAAGCAGAACTTTTAGCGTATTTCAAAGAATTAGATTCTAATGGTTCAATGTTTAGAATTCCTTCTATACACAAATACATAGTATATGGTTATATGTTCTCACTAGCTGGTCATTTCAATGAAAAATCTTTATCTGAGAAGTATTGGAAACTCTTAGAAAACAAACTTCCATTGTATCCTTTTGGATTGCAATAAATAAAAAAACCCGAAATTTAATTTCGGGTTTTTTTATGAATGATTGAATGTTGTTATTCGAATTCAGATTGTAGAATCTTTTTGATTTCAATTACTGTTTCTTCTTCTAACTCTGTTCTGCTAACCAATTCTTCGTTTGGAATATCTAAAACAGCTTTAGCAGTGTCTAAACCAATTTTCTTTAATTCGTCTATGATCCAGCCATCGATTTCGTCTGCAAATTCTTCTAAGTCAATATCAGAATCATCAAACTCTACATCTTCTCTGTATACTTCGATGTCATAACCTACCAATCTGCTAGCTAGACGGATGTTGTAACCACCTTTACCAATGGCTAAACTTACCTGGTCAGGACTTAAGAAAACGTTGGCTTTCTTGGTGTTTTCATCTAAGCTAATAGAAGAGATTTTAGCAGGGTTAAGCGCTCTTTGTATGAACAATGAGATATTTGTAGTGAAATTGATAACGTCAATGTTTTCGTTTCTCAATTCACGAACGATACCGTGGATACGACTACCTTTCATACCTACACAAGCACCAACAGGGTCAATTCTATCATCGTAGCTTTCAACTGCGATTTTAGCTCTTTCACCTGGTTCTCTAACAATTTTCTTAATGGTGATCAAACCATCTAAAATTTCCGGAACTTCTAATTCCATTAATTTCTCAAGGAATACTGGAGATGTTCTAGATAGGAAGATTTTCGGCGAACCGTTGTGCATGCTAACTTCGTGAACAATGGCTTTCAAAGTCTCACCTTTCTTATAGAAATCTGCAGGAATCATTTCAGATTTTGGCAACAATAATTCATTGCCTTCATCATCTAATACCATGATTTCTTTTTTCCAAATTTGGTAAACTTCACCAGAAACGATTTCACCGATTCTATCGGAATATTTTCTAAATAATTCGTCTTTTTCTAATTCAAGTACTTTGGTCATCAAAGTTTGGCGAGCAGCAAGTATGTTTCTTCTTCCAAAGAAATCCATAGGTACTTGGTCGATAGCTTCTTCACCAATTTCGTAATCAGGTTCAATTTTTCTAGCATCAGTAACGCTGATTTGAGTGTTTTCATCTTCTACTTCACCATCATCAACGATCAAACGGTTTCTATAAATTTCTAAATCACCTTGGTCGGTGTTGATGATGATATCAAAGTTGGCATCATCGCCATATCTTTTCTTAAGCATGTTGCGAAATACTTCTTCAAGTACGCGCATTAAGGTTGCTCTGTCGATGTTTTTGAATTCCTTAAATTCCGAGAAGGAATCAACCAATCCCCTAACGGTTAATATTTGTGGTGTTGTCATTTGAATGATAAAATGATGTTTGCTTTTTTAATTTGGTTATAATCGATATCAGTTTGCACTGGTTTTTCGCTTTTCTTAGGCTTCTCGCTTACAAAATGCTCAATGGTAAGGGTGTCGCCATTAACAGCGACAAGTTTGCCTTTGTATTTGGTGTCATCCGATAAAACAATATTAAACTCTCTTCCGATGTGTTTGGGATATTGTCTCAGCAATTTAATGTCGCTATCAGCTCCAGGTGATCCTACATCTAATGTGTAGTTTTCTTCTGGCATAGTTTCATCAGCAATATGATTAATGGCTCTTCCAATCTCTGAAATATCATAAATGCCAAGCGCTTGGTCGCCATCTAGAATAAACTCATGTGATTGTTTGCCATGGATAGACTCCACTAAAAATACGTGAGGGTGCTCTTCTAACACCTTTGCTACTATTGCCTCTAATTGATTTTGAACATTCATATATAACAAGTGAGGGGCTTTTAGGGCCCCTCAACTAACTTTTTAGTAAATACGGGTGCAAATATACACCCGATTTATAAATTTACAAAATTATCTTCTTTCAACAGTTGCTCCTGTAGAGTTACCGCCCTTTGCTGTTCCTACACCTGCACCTGAAGCGGTACTTCCTGAAGTATTTCCAGCTCCGCTTGTATTGCTAGAACTAGGTTTGCTAACAGTAGTTCCTTTGTTAACAGTTCCACTTTGTGGTGTAGTTGAAGAACTTGGAGTTGATACAGTTTGATTAGGAGTAGGTGATGTAACTGTAACCCCACCATTACTTGTTGAACTGCCAGAGGTTTTAACTGTGCCATTACCCGAACCAGTAGAAGTTTTGCCAGGCGACTTTACTGTAGTGTTACCGCCTCTACCCGAACTGGTTTCTTTTTTGGTTTCTGTAGTTGTAGTTGTTGTGCTTCCAGATCCAGACAATAGGATATCTAAAATTCCACCTGCTATTTTTAAGCCAACGTATTCTCTAGGTGCTTTTTTTGTACTGTGTGATTCTTCATTTGTTGAAGATACAGCATTGTCGTCGGCAGCACCAGGATCGTTTGTACTACCTTGATTTAAATCAGGAGGGTTTGGTCCACCGCTGCCACCAGTTCCATTTTCAGGGTTGTTGTATAGTCCTTTTTTACAGCTGTCCAATTGTGCATTGCATTTTTGGTTTTGTTTAACCATAAACAAGTATTCTGTTTTATACTCATTCATTTGAGCAGTCAATACATTTACTTGGTTTTGAAGCGATGCATTGTCAGATTTTAACTTGGTAACTTCAGCGGTTTTGGCATCTAGTTGTTTTTGTAATTCATCACAATTGCTGCCTTTTGATTTTAAATCTTCAATATCAGAATTCAATTTGGATATGGTTGCATTCAATTCAACTTGTTTTTTGTTTAAATTCGATGAAACTGTTTCTAAACTGTCAATTGATTTGTCTTTAGCTGTAATAACAGATTTTAATTTGTTTATCTCAGCGTTCAATTCAACATTACTAGCTTGGCATTTTTTCAATAATTCATCGTCGTTGCTGCTGCCAGAAGTGCTGCAATTTTTACAACAATTTTTCAATTCGTTGATTAAGCTGTCAACTCTATTGCTTAATACATAGCTTTTGTTGTTCAATCTACTGATGGTTTTAGTCATCTCAGCCATTTCAGCTTTTAACAAAGCATTGTTGTCCTCGCAAGTTTTCAATTTTTGAACATCTGCATCGTTAGAAGTACTGCTCTTTTTGCAATTTTCAAGTTCAATAATTTTACCTGCAAGTACTTGACTTAAGCTATCAGATTGTTTTTTAGCAATTTTTGCATCGTTTTC